>NZ_DATGWT010000001.1:0-163803 GCF_035299325.1 Lacibacter sp.
AGGGTTTGGTAAAAAAGCAATGCTTTGGGGTGCTTTGGCACAAAGTATTCCTGATATTGATTTTGTTGCTTCCTTCTGGATGGGCACTGCCGATGATCTGCTGGCACATCGTGGTTTTACACATTCGCTTTTGTTTGCAGTACTGATTGTACCCATTATGGCACTGATTGCGGAAAGAGTTCACCGTCCGCATGATATCTCGTATAAAAAGTGGACGCTATTTTTTTTGGTGGAAGTATTGATGCATCTTTTTCTTGATGCCTTTAATAATTACGGTATTGGCTGGCTGGTTCCCTTTAACGATCACCGGTTTTCATTTAATACATTGTATGTTGCTGATATTTTCTTTTCTATATGGCCGGGCATTGCATTTGTTGCACTGCTGATCCTGAATCGTTTTCATCCGCTTCGTACATTATGGTGGAGGATCGGCATTTTTATTCCCTTTCTGTATCTCACTTATTGCAGCTACAACAAATTCAGTATTGATCGGGAAGTAAAACAAATAATGGTGGCACAGAACATTCCGCATCAACGTTACTTCACCACACCAACACCACTCAACAACTGGCTTTGGTATGTGGTGGCTGGTAACGATAGTGGCTACTATATTGGCTATCGTTCCATTTTTGACAAAAAACCGGGAATGGATTTTAATTTCTTTCCACGTAATGACTCTTTGTTACACCCGGTTGATCAATTTGAAGATCTGCAAAAACTCGTGCGCTTTTCACAACAATTCTACACGTTAGAAAGATGGGGCGACACCTTGGTATTTAATGATCTTCGTTTCGGACAAATTTTGGGCTGGCATAATCCGAAAGAACGATTCGTGTTTCATTATTTCCTGCAATACCCCAACGAAAATAAATTAGTGGTGCAGCGTGGGCGATTCACCGGTTGGAACAAAGAAGAAATAAAGATCCTGCTCAGGCGAATGAGGGGCGATTAATCCCGTTGTTTAAAATAAAAAGTAAAGAGGAAAAAGATAAGCCTGATGATTTCGTAGCAAAGCCGTTGCCATATTCGTTTGATGAATGTGTTGTGGCGCTCAAATTCTTTTTCCGTTATCCGGATGCAATCTTTTTGCATGATCTTTTCCAATGTTAGTTCCACATCTTCAGCAAAACGGTTATTTTGAATATCAATATTCAACTCTATACTGGCATAGGCACTGATGTTATTTACATTATAAGAACCAACGGTTACAAATTTACCATCGTAAGTACTTAGCTTACCATGCAATACATTCGGCTGATATTCGTACAGTTCAATTCCATTTTTAAACATCCAGCGGTAGAGATAGCGCTCAGCATGTTTCACCATCGATATATCGCTGATGCCTGCTGCAATCACTTTAATTTTTATTCCACGCTTTGCAGCCTGCGTCATATTGCGACGAAATGCACGGCCCGGCAAAAAATAACTCGACATGATGCTGATATACGAGTTTGCCTTTCTGAACATTTCAAGATAAGTGCGGCTGATCTGGTTCTTACGACGTACCCAATCATTACGCCGCACTCTTACCAAACATTCTTCTCCATGTAAGTGAAATGATGCTTCTGATTTTAGAAGTTGATTTTTCTTTTTACCCCAGCCCGATTTGTTCCATACTTCCACACAAAGATTGTAGAGCTCGGCACTAACCTCGCCATGACTGTATAATGCCCAATCGAGCCAGGCTGGTTGATCGGGCATATCATTGTATCGGTTTGAAATATTTACACCGCCCACCAGACTATGCACTGCATCCACCACTACAATTTTATGATGCATTCTCCTGCCAAAATAAAAATACCGGCTTCTGAAAACCGGTTCAAACCAACGGAACTGTACACCACCTGCTTTTAACTGCGCAATAAACTCATCCGGCAAATGTTGCGATGCATATCCATCGAGCAACAGGTATACGTTCACGCCTCTTTGTGCAGCCTTCATTAAGGCCGCCGCTACTTCAGTACCGGTTTCATCATCTTCAAAAATATAGATCTGTAAATGAACGCTGTGTTCTGCTTCTTCCAATAAACGGTAAAGGATCGAAAAGAAATCACGCCCGCCTCTCACCAGTTGTACCTGGTTGTGCGTGCTGTATGCAGATGAAACGGGAAATTGTTTGCCTGGCGACATGCATGGCAAATTACTATTTATCTTTTTTCAAACCTTCCTGTTTTTTCAGCAATGGAGATACGGTACATCACACGCTTCAACCGGTTGCTGTCGTCAAGCTCTGTTTCCACTTCATGTTGTTCGCCATCAATTGTGGCACTGGTCATCATGGGGAACACTCGGTTCTTTAGAATAACAAGGGCATTTTCTGCATCATTGCCTGTTAACTCTTCAAACTTTCCACGCACAATCACGCTCTGCCAGTTCGCCATGTTCGTCATGGCATCCACTTCAAAACAAACATTGGGATTGCTGCGCAGCAAACTCAACTTCATCCCTTCATTTGTTTGTCCGTAAATATAATTGCCATCAAATGCATACGTAACAGGAACAAGATACGGTTGCATTGAATCTGTGCAGGCAAGCCGCCCTACAACCTGGCTGGCAAGCAGGTTATTCATTTGTTGTTCGTTGAGTTGTCCAAGCATGGCAAATCGTTAAAAGATGAAATGATCATTTAAAGTTACTGTTGCCTGAAGGTGAGCTTACTGATGAACATCAATTGCATTGTTGACTGTTCTCATAGCAATCGCTGATATAAAAAACTAGCTTTGGTTACATGAACAACTTTGAGTCACATATTTACGGAAGTAAACCGGTGGTTGTTGATTTTTTTGCAGAATGGTGTGGACCATGCAAATTAATGACGCCGGTGCTGCAGCAGGTAAAAGAAGCTGCGGGCGACCGTGTGACGGTTCTGAAAATGGATATCGATAAGAATCCGGGTTTTACTCATCGCTACAGTGTGCAGGCAGTTCCTACGCTTATCATCTTTAAAGATGGCCAGCCAATCTGGAGGAAAAGCGGTGTGGTTCCTGCCCATGAAATTCTGGAGCACCTGAATACGGTGATGAGCTGAATGACTTTCGAACCAAGTTGTGTGTGCCGGGCCTTGTGCCCGGCTTTTTTTGCACTAATTATTTATTACCTTGATCGTTCATGGAATTATCATTTGATATCTGGAAGATACTTGCAGGCGTTGCCATCTTTCTGCTGGGGATGAATATGCTGGAAGAAGCATTGCAGCAACTGGCGGGCCGGCCGTTTAAATTATTTCTGCGAAAACACACCCAGCATAAATTAAAAGCAATTGGTGCAGGTGCTGTTGTTACTGCATTGCTGCAAAGCAGCAGTATTGTAAACCTGATGCTGCTTGCATTTGTAGGAAGCGGCATTATACAAATGCAGAACGGGTTGGCCATGATGTTAGGAAGTAATATCGGCACCACATTTACCAGTTGGATTGTTGCAACAGTTGGTTTTGAATTTAACATCGAAAGTTTTGCGTTACCTGTAACAGGTATTGCGGGTATTTTTATGATCCTTCTGAACAAACACAGCAAATGGTTTCAACTGAGTAAATTCTTTTTTGGCTTCAGCTTTTTGTTTGTGGGATTAAATTTTATGAAGACGGCTGTTGAAGCCATGGTGCAACAAACCGATCTCAGCCGCTTTAATGAATACTCGGTGTTACTGTTTTTATTGATCGGTATTTTGATCACCGCCCTTATACAGGCAAGCTCGGCCACTATTGCGTTGGTACTTGCTGCATTGCACGCCAATGCCATTGGCCTGGAACCGGCAATGGCGATTGTACTTGGTGCAGAAGTTGGCACAACCATTAAACTCTTATTGGCTTCTGCAAAAGGTATTCCTGCAAAAAAGCAGGTGGCGTTGGGCAACTTTTTAATGAACACGATCATTTCCCTGCTGCTTGTATTTTTTCTCGGCCCGTTTTCGTTTTTTATCAACGAAACACTTGGCGTAAAAAGTCATGTACTGGCACTGGTAGTTTTTCAAACCCTTGTGAACATCATCAGCATTGTCCTCTTCTACCCATTCCTGAATCCGTTCGGGAAATTTTTAGCAGCAAGGTTTACAAAAAACAATGATGAAACCCTGTTCATTCACAAAATAAAACCTGCAGAAACAGAGCTGGCATTGCAGGCCATGCAAAAAGAAACGGATCATTTTCTGCAACTCATCATTGCTTACTGCAAACATATTTTTGAACTGAAGCCTGAACAAAAGAACGGCAACGAATTTTATAAGAAAACACCGGAAGAAAAATACGAGTTCATTAAACACCTGCACGGCGATATACTTGCATTTTATGTAAGAATGCAATCGAATCATATGCAACATGAAGAAACTGCCAGGTTTCAACTGCTCATCTCGTCGGTGCGTAACGGAATGTATGCGGCCAAAAGTCTGAAAGACGCCTGGCATGATGCCCTCATTCTCAAAAACTCATCGAACGATAAAAAATTTGCCTATTATGAGGAAAGCCGCAACCGCACTGCTCATTTCATTTCAACCATCGGCCATGTGTTTACAGAAAAAGAGCCGGCACCAGCAAATGCGGATGCATTAATAAAACTCTATCATGAAATTATCAAAGGTTATACCGATGAACTGAGTCATTTGTATAAACAGGGCACTATCGATCACCTGAGTGAAACAGAGATTTCCACCATTATCAACTACAACCGTGAATTATATACTGCTTACAAATCGTTAATCCTTGCTGTAAAAGACCTGCTGCTTCCTGAAAAAGAAGCAGCAGCCTTTGAAGAGTTACCCGGCTTCATCCGGTAAAAGTGAGCAGCATCAAAATATGTGCTGACAAACATCATCGTTCTTCCTGAACTGTTGAAATACATTTGATGTGCCGTTAATGCGTTTGCCATGCTTGGTTCATTAAGTACATCTGACATTGAAGACCTGCTTTACCAGTGCAATCTTGGCCGCATTGGTTGCAGCCACCACGGAAAAATTTATGTGGTGCCGGTGAATTATATCTATGATGGCAGGTCTGTAATCGCACATTCGGTTGAGGGGTTGAAGATCCGCATCATGCGGAACAACCCTTCTGTTTGTTTTGAAGTGGATGAAGTGCAGAACAACAAAAACTGGAAGAGCGTAATAGCACAAGGCGTTTACCAGGAAATAATTGGTGAGCGTGAACGCTATGATGCCATGAAATTATTTGTAGACAAAATGCTCAAACTAAAAGTGAGCACAACTGCACACCCGCCTGAATTACAACCCGAACGTTTACACAGCACACATGGAAGTGTTAAGCCGGTGATCTATCGCATTCTGCTGACTGAAAAATCCGGTCGTTACGAAAAAGAATAACCCACTCTCATTATCAACCATGATGAACATCATTGTAATGGCTTTGTGGAAACAGTACCTTAGAAACGTTAGATCAATATTGTTCACCTATAAATTTTTCACATGAACACTTTAGCTAAAATCGCTATTGCAGCCGGAGCAGGTTTAGTTGCCGGAGGCGTATTGGGAATTTTGTTTGCACCTGACAAAGGTGAAAACACCCGCAAAAAAATTGCTGACAGTGGAAAAAAACTCACAGACACTGTAAAAGAAAAAATGGGTACCCTGAAAGTTAACATCAAGGGCAAAACTGAAGCTGTGAAAGAAGGAATGGAAGAATTTGCATAACCCCGAAACAGCGGAGCATGGAAGATACATTTGCCAAAGCAGAAGACCTGGCCGAACATGTAAAAGAGTACATCAATAACCGCATGGATGCGGTGAAGTTGAATACTGCCGAAAAAAGTTCAAAACTTGCAGCAACAGTGATTGCGTCTGTTGTAGTAGCAATGTTCTTTATCACTTTTATGTTTTTCGCCAGTACTGCTTTGGCATTTGTTTTTTCAAGACTCACCGGTGAACTATGGTTGGGATTTTTAATTGTTGGAGGCATTTACCTGCTGCTCGGTATACTCGTTTGGCTGTTGAGAGACCGTATTCTTCAACTGCCTATCATGAATGCGTTGCTGCAACAACTATTTTCTGATGATGAAGACGATGAAGATGAATAAGATCAGATCCATAAAACAACTAAAAGCCCGGCAAAAAAAACTGGAGCAACGAAAAACAGAATTAGAAAAAGCTATTCGTTACGATTGGCTTGATGTGAAAGACAGCATAAAACCAAAAAACGTGGCAGGCCAGGTGTTTGCACACATCTTTACCAAAGAACAACAGAATGGAGATTCTTCTTTAGCCAATACATTATCTCAACTGGCCGCAGTACTTACAAAAATTGGCGTGGAAAAAGCAGAAGAAAAAGTGGCAGAATGGATGGCACATAAAAAAAAGTAGCACAAAAATTGTGGTTTACTTCAAAACAAATAGTTCGTTGGTGATCTGCATTTGGTAGAAAATGATCAGGATCTGTTTTCCTGCATGGATCATTTTTTTATGTTGGTTGTTAACTCCACAGAATGTTTTATAACAGATCATTTCTATCAACAGTAAATTAATAAGTGCTGTCATTGATGTTAAAACAAACAAATGCAACTATTTTTTTACTGACAACTCTCAGCGCTGCGTTTGACGCAGGTTCTTGAAATCCGCTACTCAGAAAACTATCTTTAAACAAGTTAAAATTATTCACTCATCATAAAACAAGGAGGTGTATATGTCAACAAGAGCGCTTTCAAAACCCGGCATGCTGCCAACAGTATTTGATGAATTCTTCAAACCCTGGAACGAATGGTTTGATAATGGAGGTGCGTTTTCAGGCCGCACAATGACAATGCCTGCAGTTAATATTGTTGAAAATAAAGAAGACTACAAAGTGTCTTTAGCTGTACCAGGCATGAAAAAAGAAGACTTCAACATTGATGTAGAAGGTAACATGCTAACCATTAGCTGCGAAAAAGAAGCAAACAAAGAAGAAAAGGAATTACAATATACAAGAAGAGAGTATAGCTATTCTTCTTTCAGTCGCAGTTTTACTTTACCAGAAGAGGTAAACAAAGAAAAAATTGAAGCAAAGTATGAAGAAGGTGTGTTGAAACTTATGCTTCCAAAAAGAGAGGAAGCAAAAAGGCTGGCAGCGGGCAAACATATCGCTGTGAAATAGTCTCACCGATGGTGGGATTGTAACCCGGGCCCTGTCGCAATAGATTTGTGGCAGGGCTTTTTTTGCAGATGAGCATCATCAGTTTATTTTCTGATATTGGTCAGAAAGCAGCAAACAGCCCCGTTTTAATTTGCAGCCTGTTATGAACACGTCTGTAAAGCCAACGGTGAAATGCTATCATTGTGGTGATGAATGCATCAACGAAACAATTCAACTCGCCGACAAAAACTTTTGTTGCCAGGGTTGCAAAACCGTGTACCAGGTGCTCAACCAGAGTGATCTCTGCGATTACTACGAACTGAATCAAAACCCCGGCACCAGCCAACGCATTACTGTTCGCAAAGACAAATTCTCTTTTTTAGATGATGAGAAGATCGAGCAGCAGCTCATCTCCTTTCGCAATACTGAGCAAACGCATGTAACCTTTTATTTACCGCAGATCCATTGCAGTTCCTGTTTATGGCTATTGGAAAATCTGCACCGGTTGAATGATTCTGTTATTTCTTCCCGTGTAAATTTCACCAGGAAAGAAGTAGCCATTGTGTTTGATCACCGCAGCACATCTTTACGCAGCGTTGCAGAATTACTCACCAGCATTGGTTACGAGCCCTACATCAGCCTGCAAAACCTGCAACAGGCGAAACCAAGAATTCAACGCAGCCTCATCTATCAACTGGGTGTGGCCGGTTTTTGTTTTGCCAACATCATGCTCATGAGTTTTCCTGAATACCTGGGATTGGAGGAAGCAGAGAAGAGCATGCAATCACTGTTCAGGTATTTCAATCTCATTTTAGCGATCCCGGTTTTTCTTTACAGCTCTCTCCCCTTCTATCAAAGTGCATGGGGAAGTTTAAAACACAAATACCTCAACATTGATGCGCCTATTGCCTTAGCAATCATCATGACCTTTGGCAGAAGTTTATATGAAGTGTTGAGCAACACTGGTGGTGGTTATTTCGATTCAATGAGCGGTATTGTTTTCTTTATGCTCGTAGGTCGTGTACTGCAGGAAAAAACCTACCAGCAATTATCGTTCGAACGTGATTATACTTCTTACTTCCCGATTGCTGTTACTGTTTTAAAAGATAAAAAAGAAATCCCCACAGCTTTGCCCGATATTAAAGCAGGTGATACCATTCTCCTCCACAATGAAGAATTAATTCCCGTTGATGGTTTACTCACCAAAGGCAAAGCATTTATTGATTACAGTTTTGTTACCGGCGAATCGTTGCCTGTATTAAAAGAAATGGGTGAATTGTTATATGCAGGTGGTAAACAAACCGGCAGCAATATTGAATTGCTGGTGATGAAAGAAGTATCGCAGAGTTATCTTACCCGTTTATGGAACAACGGAGAAAAAACAAAACCGGAGAAGACCTCTTTTGTTGATGGGCTCAGCCGTTATTTCACCTGGATCGTTTTTGCATTGGCTGCCGCAGGTGCTTTGTACTGGAGTTTTTATGATGGGGTCAAAGCATGGAATGTGGTGACTACTATTTTAATTGTTGCCTGCCCTTGTGCATTATTACTCAGCAACAGTTTTACCAACGGAAATGTGTTACGCATCCTCAGCAAAAACAAACTTTACCTTCGCAATGCTCAAACCATTGAAGAAATGGCAAAGGCAACACATTTGGTGTTTGATAAAACAGGCACACTCACCACAACAGAAGAACAAGAAATTTCTTATACCGGCGAACCGTTCAGTGATGAAATTGCAGGAAGCGTGGCAGCAGTTGCTGCACAAAGCACACACCCGTTGAGTAAATTATTGGCAAAAGAATTACGTACTAGCGAAACCTATGAAGTAAGACAGTTTAGCGAAACAACCGGCAGAGGTATCAGTGGTATCGTAAATCACCGCATCATTACACTTGGTTCAGCAGAATTTGTAACAGGCGAAGAAGTAACGGTGTTCAATGGAAGTTCCGTGTATGTTTCTGTTGATGGAATATTGCTTGGCCATTTCAGCATCCGTAATCATTACAGGCCTTTTATCTTTCAACAGATCAGTGAACTAAGGAAACAATACCGTATCTCTATTCTCTCAGGCGATAATGAAAGCGAACGCCTGAACCTGCAGCAAGAGCTGGGCATGGATGTGAAATTATTCTTCAACCAACATCCACACGACAAGCTCAATTACATCAAAGAACTGCAACAGAAAGGCCAGAAAGTAATTATGATCGGCGATGGACTGAACGATGCCGGCGCATTGAAACAAAGCGATGCAGGTATTGCCGTTACCGAAAGTACCAACAACTTTACTCCTGCCAGTGACGGTATTCTTGAAGCCGACCGTTTGAACCGTCTTTCATCTTACCTCAAGTTTTCCAAAGCCAACAAACAGGTGGTGCTCGCCAGCTTTGTACTATCGATCGTTTATAATATCATCGGGCTGACGTTTGCATTGCAGGGAATTTTATCCCCCCTTGTTGCAGCTATCCTCATGCCTTCAAGTTCCATCAGTATTATCCTCCTCACGTTTGGTGCTTCTTCACTATATGCCCGCTTTCTGAGGCTGAACTAGAAAAAAACTGATTACGATCATAGCCGATTTGATCAATGTCAACCATTTGTCTGATCATAGTCAGTCCTTGTCCCCTGCACTAAAAATAGTTTTACACCCGAAATAAGAACATATGAGCGTCATTATTTTATTACTCATTGCCAGCATATCGGTAGCCGCCCTTTTTCTCTGTGCTTTTTTGTGGAGCGTTAAAACGGGTCAGTACGATGATGAAACATCACCCCCCATGCGCATTTTATTCGACAACAACGTACCGGCAAAAACTGAATCCAGGCCAACGCAAACAACGAACAACTCAAAACCATAGATAAACTGAAATTATGCAACTAGAAAAATTTTACTACGACAACAAGATCGTAAAATACTTTGCCAATGCAACAGCCATTTGGGGACTGGTAGGTATGCTTGTTGGTTTATGGGCAGCTATCCAGATCTATTATCCTGCAGCATCGCTTGATTATGCAGGTACTACGTTTGGCCGCCTTCGCCCCATTCATACCAATGCTGTCATCTTTGCCTTTGTTGGTAACTGTATGTTTACAGGTATCTATTATTCGCTCCAACGCTTGTGTAAAGCAAGAATGTTCAGCGATAAATTAAGCTGGATCCATTTCTGGGGATGGCAATCGATCATTGTTGCTGCCGCCATTACATTATTCCTCGGTTTTACAACCGGTAAGGAATATGCAGAACTTGAATGGCCGATTGATATTATGATCACATTGGTTTGGGTTGTGTTTGGTATAAACATGTTCGGCACTATTTTCAAAAGAAGAGAAAGTCATTTATACGTAGCCATCTGGTTCTACATCGCTACCTGGATCACTGTTGCCATGCTGCACATTGTGAACTCATTTGAAATTCCGGTTTCATTGTTCAAAAGTTACAGCTGGTATGCAGGTGTGCAGGATGCCTTGGTACAATGGTGGTATGGCCACAATGCCGTTGCTTTCTTTTTAACAACTCCCATACTTGGTTTGATGTATTACTTCTTACCAAAAGCTGCTAACAGACCTGTTTACTCATATCGTTTATCCATCATCCACTTCTGGGCGCTCATATTTATTTATATATGGGCAGGCCCTCACCATTTGCTGTATACCGCCCTGCCAGACTGGGCACAATCACTTGGCGTTGTTTTCAGCGTGATGTTGATTGCTCCAAGTTGGGGCGGTATGCTCAATGGTTTGTTTACACTGCGTGGCGCATGGGATAAAGTGCGAGAAGAACCCGTGTTGAAGTTCTTTGTGGTAGCTGTTACCTGTTATGGTATGGCTACGTTTGAAGGACCAATGCTGAGTTTAAAAAGTGTAAACGCTATTGCGCACTTTACTGACTGGATCGTTGGACACGTACACATTGGTGGTTTAGGCTGGAATGGGTTTATGGCTTTTGGTATGCTCTACTGGCTTGTACCAAAAATGTGGGGCACCAATATTTATTCAAAGAAACTGGCGAACAACCACTTCTGGTTAGGAACAATTGGTATTGTTATTTACGCAGTGCCTTTATACTGGGCAGGTTTCGCGCAGGCAGAAATGTGGAAGACGTTTACTGAATCAGGTCAGTTGAAATTCCAGTTTTTAGAAACGGTTACCAACATCATCCCCATGTACATTACACGTAGTGTAGGTGGAACGCTCTATCTCATTGGTGCGTTCATGATGGTGTACAATTTATATAAAACAGCGAAGCAAGGTACATTCATTGCCAATGAGGAAGCAGAAGCTGCTCCATTGGCAAAACCTGAATCGCATGTAAAAGAACATTGGCATCGTTGGATCGAAAGAAGACCGGCAACTTTATTAGTCTTCAGTTTGATCGTGGTAGCTATTGGTGGTATACTTGAAATTGTACCAACCTTCCTCATCAAATCAAACGTTCCAACTATTACGAGTGTAAAACCTTACACCGCATTAGAATTACAAGGTCGTGATATTTATATACGTGAAGGTTGTTATACCTGTCACTCACAAATGATCCGTCCGTTCCGTGATGAAGTAGCCCGTTATGGCGAATACTCCAAAGCAGGTGAATTTGTGTATGATCATCCTTTCCAGTGGGGAAGTAAACGCACAGGACCGGATCTTGCCCGTGTTGGTGGAAAATATCCTGACAGCTGGCATTACAATCACATGATGGAGCCATCATTAATGTCGCCCGGTTCTATTATGCCACGTTATGGCTGGTTGCTCGATGATAATCTTGATACAGCTTCAACACCTGCCAAAATAAGAGCCATGCAAACACTGGGTGTGCCTTATTCAAAAGGTTATGATCAGCAGGCGAACAAAGACCTCATGACACAGGCCAACAGCATACGCATCAGTTTAAAAATGGATAAGATTGAAACGCCTGCAAACAAAGAGATCATTGCATTGATCGCTTATTTACAACGGTTAGGTAAAGACATTAAAGCTGAGAAGAAAACAGAAACAGCATCAGCTGATTAATTCAAACACGTAAAGACAGTAATATGAAATTTATCAACTACCTCGAAAAGATCAGCAACGTAAGTTTTTACGGTTTGACTTCCTTTCTCATCTTCTTCATTTTCTTCTGCGCCGTGTTCATTTATGTGCTGCGTGCCAGCAAAAAAGAAATGAATGAACGCAGCCGTATTCCATTAGACTAATAAAATAAACTTAAAGCCATGTTCACATACAGATCAAATTATCTGAAACCATTTTTACGGAAGCTGTTGCTTATGCTGCCGCTGTTAACAGCAGGCGGCGTGGTTACTGCTCAAACAACATCCGGTGCTCCTGCTCCCTCTATTTGGGACAACCCACTTGCACTTACTATGCTGGCTATCATCTTTGTTTTACTACTGGTGATCGCATTATTGGCAAATGTGGTGTTGGGAACGGCCCGTCTTCATTTCGATAAACAAAGGAAAAAAAATAATGCTGCACAAACCATAACAGCTATTGCGTTATTTCTTTTACCAATGATGGCATCAGCACAGGAAACTGCAGAAGCTGCTGCACCTGAAGGTCCAACTTCTATTGGCGGTTTATCAGCTACCACATTCTGGTTACTTTCCACAGTTATTGCAATAGAGTTCCTGGTAATTATTGTGATGGGATTATTTGTAAAAAGTTTTCTTGCAAAAGAAAAAGTGACACTTGCTGTTGTTGAAGAAACAGCTGCTGCAAAACCTTCTTCTTTTAAAGTATGGTGGGATAAGCTCAATAGCTTTAAACCAATGGAACAGGAAGCTGATATTGATCTAGGTCATGATTATGATGGCATCCGTGAGCTTGATAACCGAATGCCACCGTGGTGGATCTATGGTTTTTATTTAACCATTATTGTTGCAGGAATTTACATCTGGCGTTATCATATTGCTGAAACAGCTCCGCTCAGCAAACAGGAATTTGAAATTGCCATGAAACATGCTGAAGAAGAGAAAGCAGCTTACCTCGCAAAAGCAGCGAATAATATTGATGAGAACACGGTTACACTCATCACCGACAAAGCAGCTATTGATGCAGGTAAAAATAATTTCATTCAAATGTGTGCTGCGTGTCATGGTAAAGCCGGCGAAGGCATTGTTGGACCAAACTTAACTGATGATTACTGGCTGAATGGTGGCAGCATAAAAGATATTTTCAAAACTATTAAATACGGCCGTCCTGAAAAAGGAATGAAGAGCTGGCAGGATGATTATTCGCCTGTGCAAATTGCACAACTGGCAAGTTTTATCAAATCATTACACGGCACTAATCCACCAAACGCAAAAGACAAACAAGGCGATCTGTACAAAGAAAACGCTGCTCCTGCACAGGATTCAGCAACTGCAAAAAAAGACGTAGTCAGCAACTGAGGAATACATAAATGAATACAGACGGTAACATACAGACACAATCAAACAAAGAATCGTTCCGTGACACGCTTGCAACAATAGATGCACAGGGAAAACGGAAATGGATCTTTGCGCAAAAACCAAAGGGGAAATTCTATAACATACGTACTTATGTAAGTTTCTTTTTCTTCCTGCTGTTTGTAGCACTTCCGTTTATTCAAATGAACGGACGGCCATTGTTCCTGTTCAATATTCCGCAGGCGAAATTTATTCTGTTTGGAAAAGTCTTCTGGCCACAGGATTTTTTCATCTTCGGAATTATCATGATCACATTCATTGTGTTCATTGTATTGTTTACTTCTGCTTTCGGTCGTTTGTTCTGTGGCTGGATCTGTCCGCAAACCATCTTTATGGAAATGCTCTTCCGTAAACTGGAATATGCAATTGAAGGCAGTGCTGCCAAACAAAAGTTAATGGCTGCCGGTCCGTGGACAACCGAAAAGATCGTTCGCAAAACAAGTAAACATGTTGTATTCTATTTGCTGGCGTTCATTATTGCAAATTTATTCCTGGCTTACATCATAGGTGTGCAGGAATTATGGGCCATGATGAAACATCCTGCTGCTAATGTTGGCACCATTGCAGCACTCATGGTTTTTTCATTTGTGTTTTATGCAGTGTATGCATTTTTTCGTGAACAGGCTTGCACGGTTGTTTGCCCTTACGGACGATTACAAGGTGTATTGCTTGATAAAAACTCAATGGTGGTGGCGTATGATTATAAGCGTGGGGAAGAACGGAAAAAGTTCGATAAAAAGGAAGAACGTACAGCAGGTGATTGTATCGATTGTTTTCAATGTGTTAAGGTTTGCCCTACAGGTATTGACATTCGCAACGGTACACAAATGGAATGTGTGGGTTGCACGGCCTGTATTGACGCCTGCGATCATATGATGGAAAGTGTAGGTTTTAAAAAAGGGTTGATACGCTATGCAAGTGAGAACGGCATAGCCAATCATGAAAAGCTGCATTACACACGTCGTATGAAAATGTACACAGGCTTGCTGGCTGTATTGCTCATTTTGCTCACAACATTACTGTTGTCACAAAAAGATGTGAAAGCAACTGTAATGCGTACGCCGGGTTTATTGTACCAGGAAAAAGGGAAAGACAGTGTTTCGAACCTGTACAACATTAAAGTGGTGAATAAAACCATGAATGATATTCCGCTTACCGTGAAACTAGAAGATGGTGATGGCAATGTGCAAGTGGTAGGTAAGAATATCAATGTGCAAAAAGAAGGACAAGGTTCAGGATCTTTTTTTATCACTATTCCGAAAACACGTATTCAGCAACGGAAAACGGTTCTAAAAATTGGACTCTACCAGGGAGATAAACGAATTGATATTGTAAAAACAAGTTTCCTCGGGCCACTTTATTCAAACAACTAAAATAATGACAATGACACTGAATTGGGGACATAAGATAACGCTGGCATTCTCTGCATTTGTTGTGTTCATGTTTGTAATGGTTTACAAAAGCATGAAAACTGATTTCCAGTTGGTGACCAAAGAATATTATAAAGATGAGCTGGCTTATCAGCAGGTGATCGACGGCACAAACCGTGCAAATAAGTTGAGCGGCAGTGTAGTGGTAACACAGGCGAATAATGAACTTATTATTCAACTGCCAACAGAGATGAGGGGGAAGGCAATCAGTGGCAACATCTGGCTCTATTGCTCTTCTGATGACAAGAAAGATCGCAGACTTGAACTGGCGGTTGATGAAAATGGTAAGCAGGTGATCAACAGTAAAAACATGTTGCCTGCAAACTATTTATTAAAAGTTACATGGAAAGCAGACGAGTTGAGTTATTACAATGAACAACACATCGAATTAAAATGATAACAGAAGCAATTACAGGTGGTTTGATCCTGGGTGCATTCAGCAGCCTGCACTGCATTGGCATGTGCGGACCGCTGGCATTAGCACTGCCTGTACAGCATTTACCTTTATGGCAGCAACGTATTGCAGCACTCATGTATAATGCAGGCCGCATTATTACCTATGCATTGTTCGGTTTGCTGTTTGGCATTGCGGGACGTGGTTTGTATATGGCAGGCTTCCAGCAATGGTTATCCATCATCAGTGGTGCTGTTATTCTTGTGTTCATCATTAATTACTATTTGTTGAAAAAAGCCTGGCAACCAAAATGGACGTTGAAGTTGCATGGAGCTGTACAACAACTCATGATCAAAACGCTGCGTACCGATCGTAAGGAAGCATACCTGTTGCTCGGCATGGTCAATGGATTGCTGCCCTGCGGCATGGTGTATGTGGCACTTGCAGCAGCATTAAATTTTCGTGAAGTGCAGCAGAGTGTATTGTTCATGAGTGCCTTTGGTGCCGGTACTATTCCGTTAATGTTATTGTTAAGCATAGCAGGGAGCAGTTTTTCTTTCACGATACGTGGACGTATTAAAAAAGTTGTTCCTTATTTAATGACCGTGATGGCCGTATTGTTAATACTGCGTGGAATGAACCTTGGGATCCCGTTCATAAGCCCGGTAATGGCTGGCGAACCGGCTGCCGCAATACCTTGTCACTAATGCCAAACCGTATGATTAGTATCAGCAGGGCTATTGATAGCAGTTATTTACAAGGGCAGCGGCAAAAATTAGCTTTGCTAAACAGTGTAACTCTATTGTTCACTTTGAAATACAATGATCACAATCGTTATGACGCATAATAAAAAATTTACCCAGTTCCGGCACGAGAGTGATACGTGGAAACGGTACCTGCAATTTATACAGCAGGAAAATAATCATTTAAAGACCCGTCTTTCGCAGGTGCTTCAACATGATACGGATGAACAGTTCCTGGAACGTGCAGAATATTTCCAGAGCAAGTTCATTGCCGAAGATGACACTGTGAATATGCTGCGCCAGGATATTCATGAGCTGGATAACATGCTCTCAAAAGAGATGCCTGAAGATGCAAACACCATCAAAGAATTACAGAAGAGATTAAAGAAAATGCATAAGGATATGGAAATAGTCGAACGTCAGTTCAATAAACTGAAATCAGATTTCAATCTTTACCTTACTGAAAGTTTATAGCAGGCAACAAAAAACAAAACAGCATCTGCTGCATTATGCAAACAGATGCTGTTTCTTTTTATACCAAGCCTGAATCTTAATTGATCAGGTTTTCTAATTTCTTCTCGTTAAGGATCACAATATTTCCTTCTTTGATCTCGATTAATTTTTCTGAACGGAAATCGCCTAATGTGCGAATGAGTGATTCTGTTGCTGTACCAGCAATACTTGCCAGGTTCTCACGGCTGATATTAATAGAGAAATGCCCTTCGCCGGTTTGATATTTTTTCTGCAGACTGATCAATGCATCGGCTACTTTTTTGCGTAATGAATTATATGCAAGTCCTAATAAATGATCTTCTTTTTCAGCCACATTCCTTGCCAGCAATTGAATAAATTTTTCCGACACCTGGCTGTTGCTGTGCATCAGTTCATCAAAATCTGCTTTTGGAATAATAGCCAGTTCGCTGTCTTCCATTGCTTCAGCGGTTTCCTTATAAGAACCACCTTCCAGCAGTGCTACATAACCTAAAAAATCGCCTTCATTATACAACCCTACTACCAGCTCCTTTCCATCATCATTTGTCTTAAACGTTTTTACTTTCCCTTTTACAATGTAAAACAAACGTGCAGCCCGATTGCCTTCATTGTAAACAGTCTGCTTCTTTTTGTATTTATTGATGTCCCTGTCGGCTGTAAGTGATTCAAGCGCATCCTTTGACCCGGTTGCTGCCAGCAGTTTATTTACGCCATCAAGACCTGAAGTATATTCTTCTTTCAGCAAATCAGCTTTTTTCAACCTTCCTTCAATTGCATTGAGCAATTCTGTTCCGCTGAATGGTTTGGTAATATAATCATCTGCACCAAGTTCCATACCCCGGCGCAGATCGCTACGTTCTGTCTTGGCCGTTAGGAAAATAAAAGGAATATTTTTTACCGTTTCGTTCTTGTGCAAAGTGTGTAACACACCATACCCATCCAAAACAGGCATCATAATGTCGCAAACGATCAGGTCGGGTTGTTCAGCTAATGCTGTTTCAATACCCAGTTTACCGTTGGCAGCAGTTACAACTTTGTAGTTGGCCAGCTCCAGTATCTCGGCGGTATTCTCCCGTATATCATCATTATCTTCTATTAGCAGAATTTTTTTCATCTGATCACTTTTATTAAAGGTTAAACTTGATGTGGTATGAAGTTAGTGTTGTTTTTGAAAGGTAACGGTAAATTCGGTTCCGTTATCGGTGTCGCTTTTGCAGGAAATATGCCCGTTCATTAACTCAGCGTATTTCGACACAATATGCAAACCTAAACCGGTTCCTTGTATATTAATAGCATTGGCTGCCCTGAAAAACCGTTCAAACAAATGCTCCTGGTCTTCTTTTGAAATGCCGATACCGCTGTCTTTTATCCTGAACTCAATTTCCTTTTCAGACACACTTGTATTCAGTTCAATTACTGAATTTTCCGGAGAGAACTTGATGGCATTCGATAATAAATTCAAACTGATATGTTTAAACATACCGGGATCAAGTTCTACTTGAGTATCACCTGCATGTTTGTAAGCGATCTGCTGGCCTTTCTTACAAACGTTCTGCATTTCAGCTATGGTTTCAGTTGTGTTCTTCTCAATATCAAATAAACTGAAACGTGCCTGTATTTTTCCCTCTTCTATCTTTCCAACATTCAGGAAATCGTTCAGGATGTCGGTAAGCAGGTTTACCGATGAAATAATACGTTGAATATGTTTTTCTCTTTTCGGCTGCTCATCTGTAGTGGTATATTTCTGCAGAAGGTAAACCGATGATAATACCGTACTAAGCGGTGTGCGGAATTCATGTGATGCTACCGATACAAACCTCGATTTCAATTCACCCAACTCTTTCTCTTTGCTGAGTGCCGCCATTAACTCCCTGTCCTTCTCCTCTGTTTCCTGTATCTGCTCATTCAGTTTTTCTACTGTATCTCTTAAAGTAACGGTGCGGTCTTCTACTTTTTTCTCCAGCTCTTCATTTAGCTTCACCAAGGCTTGCTCTGCCTGTTTCCTTAGTGTAATATCATTCACAAACGCAACCACAAATTTATTTTCATCTACATGGTAGTTGCCAAGGCTGATCTCCACCGGAAACTCTGAACCATCTTTTTTAATAGCAAACAGATCCAGCCCAATGCCCATTGGCCTGCTTTTAGGATCGTGCATATAACCATCCCTGTGCTTTTCATGACGGTGATGAAAGCGGGTCGGTATGAATAATTCAATCTTTTTCCCTGTTACATCATCTTCATGGGCATAACCAAACTGATGCAGCGCAAATTTATTAACAGTAACAATCTCTGCAGAAGAATTGACAACAATGATCCCAATACTGGCGTGATCAAAAAGCGTTTGAAATAGTTTAGAATCTGCGTTAGGCTGCATGAGTTATAAGAAAATATGTATGCCTCTTATGGCCAATCTGTAAGTATTTGTTGCTGTAGTTGTAAAGTTACGATTTATGCCTGTGCAAAATAAGGGATATTCCTGTTTTCTTTCTAACAGGAGATGAGTAATTTAGGAGAAAATCATCAACTTGTTGCAACGTATTATCAAAGATCCGGGCTTTTGGTTCCTTTTACTAATGAATGGGTATCTTATCTATTACTACCAGCAGCAGCCCGGAGAGTTTAATACCATTATCTGGATCTATTGGCTGCAAAGCGTGCTGATAGGGCTTTTCAATTTCTTTGAACTTCTGTCAGTGAACAATCCCGACAGCACAAGCTTGTCACTGAACAGCCAACCGGTTACCAAAGGCAGCATGGGTTGTGCCGCCTGGTTTTTTCTGCTTCATTATGGCTTTTTTCATTTTGTGTATGCAATTTTTCTCCTGGTTGATAAAAGCAGTGGAGTAAATGGCAAACTCATGTTGATCACCGCCGGTATTTTTGTTACTGAAAGCACTATGCAGTTGATCCGCAAAAGAAACAGCTTGCAAACTGAGAAGGCAAACGTGGGCAAGATGTTTTTTACTCCTTACCTGCGCATTGTTCCAATGCATCTGATGATATTGGTTCCATCGTTTCTTGGTATCACTGCCAGTGTTTTATTTCTTGTGTTGAAAACCATTGCTGATGCAGGAATGTACCTGCTCACCACACAAAAAGACTTTTCACTGATAAAATCATTGAGCCGATAACGTAAACTTGCAAAAAAGAAGAGAAAGTATGTCAACCGAAATAAAATGCCCCAATTGTGGTCACGAATTTGAACCAACCGACAGCATCCGTGAAGAAGTGCAGAAAGAACTGCGTGCAAAAATGAGCGAATGGCAGAAACAGCAACAGCAAAAATTTGATGCACAGTTGCTGGAAGAGAAAAGAAGAACACAAAAAGAAACCGAAGAATCGTTACGCAAAAACATAGTGGCTGATTTTGAGAATAAACTGCGTTTACTGGAAGAGAATAATAAAGACAACCAGGAAAAACTAAAACAAGCCCGTGAAAAAGAAATTGAATTCCTGAAAAAAGAACAGGCCTTGCTTTCCAAAGAACAGGAACTTGATCTGCAATTGCAAAAAATGTTGCTGGAAGAACGTAACAAGCTGGCTGATATTATACGCAAAGAAGAAGCAGAAAAAATTTCGCTGCGTGAAACAGAATATCAACTTAAAAACAGAGAACTGGAAGAAAAATTAGAAGCACAGAAACGACTCGTGGACGAAATGAAGCGAAAATCGGAACAAGGCTCTATGCAATTGCAAGGAGAGGCGCAGGAGCTGGAGCTGGAAGATTTGCTACGTCAATCATTTCCTTACGATTCTATTGAAGAAGTGGGCAAAGGTGTAAAGGGTGCCGATTGTATGTTGTTGGTACGCAATAAATTCGGGCAGGAATGTGGTAAGATCATTTTTGAAAGTAAACGAACTAAAGATTTTTCGGAGCAATGGATCGAAAAATTAAAAGCTGACATGCGCAGCCAAGCGGCCGATATTGCTGTCATTGTTACACAGGCCATGCCGAAAGGGTTAGACCGTTTTGGTGAAAAAGACGGTGTGTGGGTGTGCAGCTTTGCTGAAGTAAAAGCGTTGACACATGTATTGAGAGATAGTATTGTACGTATTGCTCAAGCCACAACCGGACAGGAAAACAAAGGCGAAAAAATGCACATGCTGTATGATTACCTCACAGGAAATGAATTTGCCGAGCAATGGAAAGCTATTCGTGAAGGTTTTATGAGTATGAAAATTTCTATTCAAAAAGAACGTGATGCAATGGAAAAATTATGGAAACAACGTGAAAAGCAACTGGAGAAAGTATTATTGAATGCCGCACATATCCGTGGATCAGTAGAAGGCATTGCCGGTACCGACGTAAACATTGCATTGCTTGAAGATTCACCTGATCTATTAACTGACGAATAATTATGCCGCAGGATTCCGTACCAATCATATTACACTATAAAGATTCAGCTTTCACCGTTTATTCGCTGGAAGAATACAATCAATTGCCCGACTCCTTAAAAGGTAGTTATGAACAGCAATACTATGTTGATTCGATTTATAACGCCTTACAATATGTTAATGCACCCAAAGTTGGTACAGAAGAAGACAATTCAGGAGAATCAGGGTTTTCAATTGTGATGATCGTTGTGTTTGGCATTATTGCATTTAATATTTATCGTTTAATCCGTCAGCTGATCAAAGAACAAAACGATCCGGCCAATGCAGCTTCGTTTGAAACCGATGAAGGAAATGAACCGGAGCCTGCCGTACGCTATCTTATTTACAAAGGAGAGGAATTAAAATTCAGTGATGATGAAGTACATATTGTATGCAAAAAATATAATCCATACTATCAAAAACTGAATGCTGATAAACAGCCGGTTTTTGTTGAGCGTGTACAGGAATTTATTCACAGCAAAGATTTTTATATCTGCTCACCAAAAGGATACAAAGAAATGCCGATCCTTATTTCAGCATCAGCAGTGCAGATCACCTTTGGGTTAAAAGATTTCCTGCTTCCGCATTTCTCAAACATTATTATTCACCCTGAAGAATATTTCGCATACGATCCCTTTCGCATACTGGTTGGTAATGTACAGGGACATTCAATTTCGCTTTCATGGAAACATTTCTTACAGGATTACCAGAACCCCACCGACGGGAAAAATGTCGGTCTGCATGAAATGGCGCATGCTTTACAGGTGCAGTACTTATTCCGTAATCCAAAACGCAGCAATACATTCAAAGAAGATTTTGAACATTACGATCGTATTGATGATGACGTATTGAATGCAGAAAAAACTAATAACAAGCGAATGTTTGATGAAAATGCATTGCGGAATAAGAACGAATTCTGGGCAACATCTGTTGAGCTTTTCTTTGAAAAACCAGTTGAATTAAAAACACAATACCCGGATTTGTATGAAAGTTTACGGATTGTGCTTAACCAGGATACTGCCGCTATGTGAGCTTTATTTTTGCTTTAACATAATTTTCAAATACTGTTCGTCATTGTTACTGCATCTTTGCAACTTTATTTAACGACATAAACCTTATCAATGAATTTCGAACAGCGCCTGCTTTGTTCCCTCTCTTCACGTTTACAGATCCCTGTCTGTAAAATGAGTTTCAGACATCAACATGTGATTTTTAATTATCAATAATCTTTTTATCTTGTCATCAATTAAACCATTACAAAAATGAAAAAACTAGCATTTGCTACATTGTTTATTGTTTTAGTCTCATCATCAGCTATTGCACAGGCTCCGCAACTTTATGCTGAGTTAGGTGGACCCAGCTTAGCAGGTCTTAACTTTGATTCACGCTTTACTAAAAGTGAAAAAGGAATTGGGGGCCGTATTGGTATTGGCGGTTTTTCGATTGATGGAACCGGTCTTTTATTTGTGCCCGCTGGCCTTAACTATCTTATTGGAAAAGATGGCACAAAAAATTATCTGGAATTAGGAGCAGGTGTTACTTACGTAAAGGCTACTGTTGATGGCGAAGCCGCAGACCCTGACAATAACCTATCAAACACTTTTGGTCATCTCACACTTGGATACCGTTATCAACCAATTGGAAGTGGAGTTACTTTCAGAGTTTCAATTAATCCAATCATTGCGTTTAAAGAAGGAGTGTTCTGGCCTTTCTATGGTGGGTTTTCTGTTGGTTATAAATTCAAATAAAATCAATAGAATAACATAAAAAAGCCGAAGTAATTACTTCGGCTTTTTATTAATTAAAATCTTCGCCATCAAAATCTTCCTCCTCATCTCCCCTGTTTGTATTAAGGTTGATAATGCTGCCCATAAGATCACTGAATTCAATTTTTCCTTCCACCACTTTTTTACTGATGACAGAGTAAGCAGACAAACCATGCAATACAAACTCCATCAATAAAGCTGTTTGTTTTTCATTCGCTCCTTTGAAATATTTTTTCACCAATGGATACAAACCATCAACACTGTACAGTTGCTGTATCTTCTCTTCGTCTTTCGTGTTCATCAACAGCGTTAACTGGTTTCCTTTATCAAACCAATTGCTGATGGATTTGTAAGGATTATCTGCCGAAGTTTCCTGTTTGCGTTTTTTCAATTGCTCCGGGTTAGGAAAATATTGAAGGAACTGTGTGCGGATGGCTTTATCTAATAAATGAAATGCTACCTGGTAAGGTCCTTCCTGCTCACCTTCATACACCAATTCAATTTTACCAGTGATAGATGGAATAACACCAATGAGATCACTCATCCACACTTGTGTATTTTTTTCTTTATTTTGAATTGCACGCAACTCTGCGGTGCTAACTGCATTTTCATAGGCAGAAATAGTTAGCCTCGCACTTACGCCACTCTTCTTATCAACATACTCGCTTCCTCGTGCTTCAAACGCTACCTGCTCAATAATGCGTTTCATCAAATCACTTATATCCACTCTCTTCGCCTGATCAGGATGTACGGCTGCTTCCTGTTCAGTAATGGCCAATGCTGTTTCAATTGTTTTGGGATAGTGCGTGAGTATCTGGCTTTCGATACGATCTTTTAAAGGAGTCACTATTGAACCACGGTTAGTATAATCTTCAGGATTTGCTGTGAACACAAAAAGAATATCAAGCGGCAAACGTAATTTGAAACCACGTATCTGCACATCGCCTTCTTCTAAAATGTTGAATAGCGATACCTGGATGCGTGCCTGCAGATCAGGAATTTCATTGATGACAAATACCGAACGGTTGCTGCGTGGAATGATGCCGTAATGAATCACACGTTCATCGGCAAAACTTAATTTCAGGTTGGCAGCTTTAATAGGATCAATATCTCCAATAAGATCGGCAACGCTTACATCGGGAGTTGCCAATTTTTCACCATAACGCTGTGAACGATGGATCCATTCAATTGGTGTTGCATCGCCTTTCTCTGCAATTAATTCTTTTGCATAATGTGAAATAGGATTGAACGGATCATCATTTACTTCACTGCCTGCCACTACCGGAATATGTTCATCGAGCAACTCCGTCATCAATCTTGCCATTCTTGTTTTTGCCTGTCCACGTAAACCCAGAAACAATATATTATGACGTGACAGCAATGCCCGCTCCACATCCGGAATTACAGAGTCTTCATAACCCAATATGCCATGAAATACATTTTCGTTTTGCTGAAGTTTTGCAATTAAGTTTTGACGTACTTCTTCTTTAATACTTTTTGATTGATAGCCACTTTTCTTTAATTCGCCTAATGTCTGAACCATGATTTGTTATAATATTTTAGAATGATTTGCTGATTTTAATATACTGTCTTTCGTTTCCCGCTTTCAAAATCCTTAAATATAAATGCGCCCAATTTATCCAATGATGCAAAGAAAGCCTTGCCATGATTGGTTTCTGTAAACTCCTGCACAAATCGTTGCAGGTAGGGATCAGTAGCAATCATAAAAGTCGTGATGGGTATCTTGAGTTTTTTGCATTGCGCTGCAAGATTGATACAACGGTTCACTACTTTTCGATCTAAACCAAAACTGTTCTTATAATATTTCTTGCCAATCTTCAGGCACGTGGGTTTACCATCAGTGATCATGAAGATTTGTTTGTTGGGATTTTTTCTTCTGCGAAGAATTTCCATCGCCAGTTCCAAACCCGCAACAGTGTTGGTATGATATGGACCAACTTGTAAATACGGAAGATCTTTTACTTCAATCGTCCATGCATCGTTACCAAACACCACAATATCTAACGTATCCTTCGGGTATTTTGTTTGAATGAGTTCACTCAATGCCATCGCCACTTTCTTTGCAGGTGTAATACGGTCTTCACCATACAAGATCATGGAATGTGAAATATCGATCATCAACACAGTTGATGTTTGAGTTTTGAAATCTGTTTCACGAATCTCCAGGTCATCTTCACGCATCATAAAACTATCAATGCCATGATTGATCTGTGCATTGCGGATAGAGTTGGTGAAATCGATCTGCTCCAACGTATCACCAAACTGAAATGGTCTTGTTTCAGGATTGATCTCATCACCCATACCCGGTTTAAATGTTTGATGATTGCCCTGTTTGGTTTTTTTGAGCTTACCGAATATTTCTTCCAGCGATTGTTTGCGAATGGTCTGTTCTGTTTTTGAGGTGATATTAAACTGACCGGTTACAGGATTTTCATTGAGATAGCCTTTTTCTTTCAGTTCCTCAATAAAATCACCCATCCCATACTCATCATTCGTGAGTTGAAATTTACGATCGAGTTGGTTCAGCCAATCCATTGCTTCCGTTACATCGCCACTGGTATAAGTCAACAGTTGCGTAAACAGATCAAGCAACTGTTCAAACTTCGATTTGTCATTTTGCGACGGATCATATTTCGAAAAAAAGTGTCCAATCATAACTATACAATTTACTTCAAAATCCAATACTACTTTTCAAGCGGGGGAACGGAGAATAAAAGATAACAAAAACTGAACCCGAAAAGTTCTTGACAGTTTTTCCGCTGTTTTCTTATTTTACCGTCTGAAAACACACAATAAATGCAAAGGCTTACCAATTTTGTCATCTTTTTCTGCCTCATTTTGTTTCTAACCAGCTCCTGCAGCCAGCCAAAATTGCTGCTGAAACCTGCAGCAACGTTCGACACACTCCATCTTGAACTTGATCTCAGCATTGTTCAGCAATACGAATACAAACAGGCTTTGCTGCAGAAAATGAAAAAGTTCACCGAAGTGTATAACACAGAAGATCATCCGTTTAAACTGGCGCTCAATAGCGGCTCAACAACCAGCAACTGCAACATAAAAGTTGTGCGTGTGAAATTTATTGGACGAAAAGAAAATATCATTGGCACAGCAATAAGTGTAGTGGGTATTGGTACAGCTGCCACCTTAATTGCAACCGGATTTCCTGTACCTGTTGGCTGGATACATATTCCAAGTGCAAAAACAAGTTTGCAACCGGGGTTAAGTAAAGACATCAGCGATCTTGCAACCTTTCAGCGTGTTTCAATTAATTCAACAGGAATGTATCGTTCGTTAGACAAACAGATCGACAGACAAAGCACCAAGGTTGTGAAGTATGTTGTATCGGTTGTGCAAAGTGTGGAGAAAGAATACAGGAAGAATAAAAATTTACCTGAGCCAGCAAAAGCACAATAAAAAAACAAACCCCGGCAATTAGCCGGGGTTTGTTTTTTTTTATTTCTGCGTATCTGTTGCGTTTTTGATTGTCTGCGGAACTTCCTTGCTCTGCAATGTATCAGAGCCGGGTTTTATTCCCTGTACAAATTCTTTCAGTGCGTTATCAATACCCTGTACCAATTGTTTTGCTACCTGGTATTCATATTCTGAAGGCGATGTGCCTTCAGCACCTACATACGATTCGTAAAATGCCATCTGCTGCTGCAAATCTTTCTTCACACTTTCCATAATACGTTTTCCTAATTCAATATCACCCGCCTGAAATGCAGTCATGGCAAAATAGAAACTCTTTTCATTATGATCATTACCATAACGTGATGCAAGTGCATACGGCACGTTCTTGTCTTTGATCATCTGGTCTGCACGTTGCAACACTTTCTTTGCATCATCTTTACGTCCTGCAGCAATCAAATTCATTGCAAGCATGGTATGTGCATTGCGGATGTTCACCATGTGCCTGCGGTTCTCTTCATCAAAATAAACCTCATTCTTATCTGCACCGCCATATTTGAATTTGTTCATGATCTTATCAAACATCCAATCCATATTGGCTGTACCTCTTGCATTCGCAACAGGAACAAGACGATAAGTTAAACCATCCTGGCGGAGGTAATCATCAAACCCTAATTGATATGGCTGCGTAAAATAGATCGGGCGCTTCCAGTTGTTTGCAGCAATGATGTTGAGAATAGCTGCATCGTTTTTAAACAGGTAACTTTTACCTACCTGGAAACGAAGTTCATTCAGCACACTGTCTTTTGCTGTAACAGTTCCGTTCTGGCGAACAACATTTCCATCAACCGGTACTTTAAAACGCTGGCTGTAGAAATAGTTGAGCATTTCACCACCTTGTGAACGATACATTTTATTATCGGCATCACTACCCACCTGGTCTTTCATCATCGTGTAAAGATCATAGTAAGCAGTATCTGTTTGTGAAAGTGGAATATGATAAGCCACATTACGTTTTTCACCGGCTATCTGCTCTTCGCTCCAGATCACATCGATTGGATCACTGCTGTTTACTTTATAACGAAGCTGGTTGATATACCAATCGGTTCCAAGCAAGCTTGTGTTTATAACACGAATATCAGGACGAATACCTTTTACTTCCTGTGCATACCATAATGGATAGGTATCGTTATCACCAACGGTGAACAGGATGGCGTTTGGTGCACAACTTTCGAGATAGTTTGTAGCAAGATCAGGTGCAATTGTTTTTTTGCTGCGATCATGATCATCCCAGTTTTGAGAAGCCATGAGTACAGGAACGGCAACAAAACAAAGTGCAGCTGCAACATAAGAACCAACAGCACCTTTTATTAATTTTTCTAACCACTCCTTCACCTGGAAAAATCCAAGACCTATCCAGATGGCAAATGCATAGAAACTTCCTACATATGCATAATCACGTTCACGTGGTTGAGGACCTGCCTGGTTTAGATACAACACAATTGCTAATCCTGTAAAGAAGAACAACAAGCCAACAATGAGTCCGTCTTTTTTATTATTATTGAATTGAAATATAACACCCAGTATTCCAAGAATGAAAGGAAGCAGGTAATATTTGTTATGTGCCTTGTTATCTTTCAAACTGTCGGGCATTAATTTCTGATTACCCAATCTTACATTATCGAGAGGAGCAATCCCACTCACCCAATTACCGTTTCTGCGCTCACCCAAACCCTGTACATCATTTTGCTTTCCTGCAAAATTCCACATGAAGTAGCGGAAGTACATAATGTTTACCTGGTAACCGAAGAAGAACTTAAAGTTATCGGCCATATCAGGATCACGTTCGTAAGAAATTTTTCCTGTTTGGCGATCCTGGTATTTACCAATGCCAAGGAATTGCGCATAGTAATCAGCATGTCCCTGGTCGTTACTTGCATCCCATACACGGGGAAACATCATTGTTTGATCTGCAGGGTAAACAGGTTTTCTTTTTTGCCCCGTTACTTCATAACGATCGCCCACACGTTGGTAAGAATCGCCTTCATCAGCATACTCTTCTGCTTCTGCTGTAAACTTTTGTCCCTTCAATAATGGCACATCACCATATTGCTCACGGCTCAGGTAACTAACCAAAGCCATCGGGTTGTTTACATCATTCATATCAATGCCGGGATTGGCATTTGCACGGATCATGGTTGTAACATAAGTAGAAAAACCAATGAGCATAAATGCGAAGCTCCACAAACCCAAACGCAAAAAGCGCCATTGATTTTGTTTTGCATAACGCAAACCGAGCCATATGAGCACTGCTACCAATGCAAAGAAGAAAATAAATCCTGTGAAGAAAGGCAAACCAAAACTGTTCACAAACAAACGATCGAACCAGCCCGCACTTGAAATGCTCCACTGGATCACCGCTTTCTGCACAACACCTGTAATAACGCAGCCAATCAGAAAGGCTACTGTACCACCGGTCCATGTTGGTTTATACCTGCGGAAATAATACACCATCACAATGGCAGGAAGTGTAAGGAGGTTCAATAAGTGAACACCAATACTCAAGCCCATGATGAAGAAGATGAGTACGATCCAGCGTTCAGCAAACGTACGCTTACGGTCATCGTCACCTGCTTTTGCATCTTCGTGTTCCCATTTCAGGATCATCCAGAACACAACTGCGGTAAAGAAAGATGACAACGCATATACTTCGCCTTCAACAGCACTATACCAGAATGAATCGCTGAACGTGTAGGCCAATGCACCAATAACACCAGCAGCCATTACTGTAAACAACTGGTTACCCTGTAACTCCTCATTATCTTTTTGTACCAGTCTGCGGCCAAAGTGTGTAATGGTCCAGAACAGGAACATGATTGTGAAACCACTTGATAATGCTGACAGCAGGTTTACACCAATAGCGGCATCGCCGGGTGTAAAGAGTGTAAACAAACGACCCAGCATAATAAACAAAGGTGCGCCCGGAGGGTGAGGGATGCCTAACTTGTAAGCACAGGAAATAAATTCGCCTGTGTCCCACAAACTACCGGTTGGTTCCATCGTTAACACGTAAACAGCGCAGGATACAAGACCAATGATCCAGCCTGTAATGTTGTTGAGCTTTTGAAAATTCATATGAAGCTTTGGTTTAGAAATAGCCTACCCTAATGGGAGGCAGGCAAAAATAAGGAGATGAGGGTATAAACAAGTATTTCAACTTTCTTTTAACAGGATAATTTGACGGGCTGTATTTATTCAAAATAAACCCTCACTGTCTGGTAAAACAAACGGCTTTGCGTGTACTGGCTGGTGCTCTTTTCAGAAAAGCCCTGCAATCCAAACAAACCGGCAGCATTGCCTTTATTGATGGCAATTTCAAGATAACCTGCTGCATTGAACAAAGCCAGCTTTTCCCCTTCGTTCACATCCGCATAGGTTTCACTGATACGATCGATCATTTCATCACGCTTGAATACAATTTTAAAGCGGCGGCCTTTGCGTTGCGCTTCAAACTCTTCATGTGTAATGTTTACGATCACATTTTCAAAATGATCAATGGAAATGATCTGCCCTTCAATATACTGACTGGTTGTAATAGGTCGTAACGGATTGCGTACCTGTATTGAAACAGTGGCATCACCCAGTTCTTCCAATGTTTTACCATTTGCAAGCTCATCAATCGCCTTTGCAAATACATCAGCACAGGCAAGGGTATTACGTGCAATGGATTTATCCATCGGCAACGCCACCAGCTCTTGCGGTGTTTCTTCAAGTATCATGGTGATAAGGCCATTATCGGCCAACAGGTAATACTGTTCATTGTGTTTCACCAGCAATAAATGATCGGGCCTGTATTGAAAGAGATTTACAAGAATGATATGAAAGCTGCCCGCAGGAAATTGTTTGGTGGCATTACGGATGATGTATGCTGCCTGCGGATCATTAAACGGTGACAACTGATGTGTAATATCAACTAATTGAAACGATGGGTTTTGTCGTAACAACACGGCTTTCACGGCTCCGGCCAGGTAATCCTGTTCTCCGATGTCTGATGTGAGGGTTAGTAAAGCCATTGATGCGTAGAAGAATTGGAACGAAAGATAAAGAATAATCAGTGGAAGAAACAAGCCCTGTTAAAGAGCTGATGCATTATTTAATAAGCTTTCCATCTTTAAAGAAAAACTTGTGAATATACTTATCAGCAACACGTGGCAACAGTTTACCCATCCACACCGTTGCTTTACCTGTTGCAGTAAGCACTACTGCACGTTTACGTTTAGCAATGGAATTAAAAATATGCTGTGCGCAATCTTCCGCACTCATCAATTTTGATTCGTCCATTGGCGTTTCACCAATCGGGTTGCCTTCACCATTCAGTGCAACTGAACGGATATTCGTAGCAATAAAGCCCGGCGACACCCACAATACATTTACCCCATGATCAAACATTTCTACACGCAACGCTTCGAGCCAACCCTGCATGGCAAATTTTGAAGCTGAATAAGCACTGCGGCCCGGTATGCCCCTGTTACCAACAATGGATGAAATACCTGCAACAGTTCCTTTGCGTTGGATAATATATGGAAGTGCAGCTTTGGTTGTGTAAACAGTGCCCCAGAAATTTACATCCATTAAACGTTTATAAGCACTTGTTTCTGATTCAATGATCAATGCACGCATGGATAAGCCAGCGTTATTAATGAGCACATCAATACCACCAAATGCTTTTACTGTTGTTTCAATAAACCTGTTGCAATCATCTTCATTACTAACATCAGCTACAAACACATGCAATGCTTGGCCTGCAAACTCCTGTTGCAATGAATACAATCTGTCGGCATTTCTGCCGCAAGTAGCAACTTTTGCGCCTTTGCTTAAAAAAAGCTGAACTAATGCTTTACCAATACCATCGCTTCCACCTGTGATAACCACAACCTTATTCTGAAAATCCATGCCTGTTGATTTATTTGCAAAAGTAATATAAACAGAAAAGCCTCCGTATGGAGGCTTTTGTTTCTGTGATCCCGCTGGGACTCGAACCCAGGACCCCAACATTAAAAGTGTCGTGCTCTACCAACTGAGCTACGGAATCTCAAAACGTTTCCGTTTTTTTGGGAGTGCAAAAATAGGAGAATTAGAATTCGCTCCCAACTTTTCAAACAAAATGTTTTTATTTTCCCTGAAATAAACAATTCTGTTTAAACAGTTTGTTCATCCCATCGCTGTTTTACTCTACTTCTTCTTCACTCACAAACTTGGCTTTCATTTTCTCCAGCAGTTTAGTTTCGATCATCTTGCTGGCAAGATGGATCATATTCAAAAATGCCTTTGATGTTGAAATACCATGACCAACAATTACCGGTTTATCAATACCAAGAATGGGTGTGCCACCGTAGGTTTCAAAATTGAAACGCTTGAAGTAATCGTCCTCATCAAGACTGCGTGATTTCGCAATATCAAAGATCGATTCACCTAATTTCAGAATAACATTACCTGTAAACCCATCACACACCATCACATCAGCCCTGCCAGTCAATACTTCACGGCCTTCAATATTACCAATAAAGTTGATCAGTTTACTTTCTTTCAACAATGGATAAGCAGCTTGTGCCAACAGGTTACCTTTCCCTTCTTCTTCACCAATATTGATCAACGCCACAGCCGGATTCTCGATCTCAAGAATATTTTGCGCATAGATACTGCCAAGGATGGCATTCTGCAACAGATTCTCCGGTTTACAATCGGCCTGCATACCCACATCGAGGATCAGCCCATAACCACCTTCCACTTTTGGGATAACGGTTGAAATGGTTGGTCGCTGCACACCTTCAATGGCTCGGATGGTATAAAACACGCCCACCATCATAGCACCGGTGTTGCCTGCACTAATGAAGGCATCAATTTTTCCTTCGGCCAGCAACTGCAATCCTTTGTTCATGGATGAGTTGGGCTTATCCCTTAAAGCTTTTGTTGGGGGTTCGTGCATATCCACCACTTCAGTAGTGTGCACAAACGAAATAGTTGGAGGTACAGTAACAAAATGCCTGCGCATGATGGTTTCATCACCAAGCAGCAGCAATTCTATTCCGGGGGCAGCATCGGCTAAAAACAAATCTACGCCCAACAGCGGCTGCTGAGGGGCGTAGTCGCCACCCATCATGTCAATACCTATGACCATGCAGGTAAGTTAATTATAAAAAGCTTACGCTTTTAAAGGAGCTTTTTCAGCTACTAATTTTCCTTTGTAGTACAGTTTACCTTCGCTCACATGTGCACGGTGACGTGGATGAATTTCACCCGTTGTGCTATCCTTTGTTAAAGTAACAGTCACTGCTGTGTAGTGTGTACGACGCTTTGCGCTGCGTTGCTGTGAATGTCTGCGCTTTGGATTCGGCATATCTTTAAATTTTAGTCGTTTCTGAATTTATCCAATCCTTTCCAGATTGATTTGTTTTCGTTTGTTTGCAGGTTCAGTTGAGCCAGGCGTGCAAGCACTTCTTTGTTGCAATGCGGTCCGCCCATTTCACTTTCCCTGCACATCTTTTGCATGGGGATGCTAAGTACAATGAACTCGTAGATCCAGCTCTTCACATGTAGATGACTTTCGGTACGGGATATGTAAAACACATCCGGACTTTCTTCTTCATCATTCATCTTTTCCGGTTCATCGGTCATTTTTACCAGCATCTCAAATTCGTCCCACAGTTCTAATGGAAGATCGTTACCACAACGGTCGCAAAGAACGCCAACGGTACCAACCACCTCAAACTTCAGCAACATAAACCCGGTATTCTTTTCGAGTTGCAGCTTTACGTTTGCCTTACAGTTTTTAAAGTCCTGTTTTTCGAATTCCTCAAAGAACCTGTCATCAATTTCATAATCAAACTGATGAATGCCGGGCTTTAAACCCACAAATGCTATTTCGTATTCCCGGCGGCTTGCCATATCACCCCTATTTTAAAGAGTTTGCAAAGGTAACCGAAATACAGTTTCAAGCCAAAAGGAAAAGCAGGTTTATTTTCAGGAGCGGCAGCGTTCCGTTCCTTGTTGGGCTGCGGTTTCCCGCCCTTTGTTCCTGCTCCGCTGCTAAATTACTGTGTCCGGTACTGCAAAGCTAAGCCTTCGTACTATTATTCTGCTGATTTGCAAAGCCTTCGGGGCATCCACGGCGGTCGGGGCTAGGCTGAACAATTTGCAAAAACCCAATAAACAATTTCCAAAATCCAAATTCCAGCCTTACCCTCATTACCAATTGACCATTCACCTTCCTCCCGTAAATTTGAGCCGAATGACTTACGGACGACTTATACGCATAGCACTCATCAGCACACTATCCATCTTTGCCCTATTTATCTTTTTTATTGCAGGCAATCATGAATGGATCGAGAAGAACTATGCCACCACGTTTTACCCAAAGCTGGCTTCCACACTGCGGATCTTATTTGGCTGGTTCCCTTTTAGCCTCGGCGACATTATTTACTCCATTGTTACCGTCAGTGTGCTTTGGCAGATCGGGAAATTTGTAGTGCGGCTATTTCATAAAACCGATAGCTGGAAAAAAAAGCTCACACCGTTGCTTACTGCCGGTATTATTCTACTGGCGGTGTATGTTTATTTCTACCTGTTCTGGGGATTAAACTACTACCGCAAAGGCATTGAACACCAGCTTGGTTTAAAGAACGCCAAGTTTGTAAAAGAGGAATTGATCGAACTGAATAGCTTTCTGCTTACGGAACTCAATAACCGAAAAGAGATATGCCTGCAGAAAAAAGATACCATCATGAGTCGTGAACGTATGTTTCAATCGGCAAGGGATGGTTACAGTCAACTGGAGCAGCAGTTTCCCTACATGCGTTACCGTTATTCTTCCTTAAAACCTTCCATGTTTGGGAGAGTTGGTAACTACATCGGCTTCCAGGGATATTATAATCCTTTCACCGGAGAGGGACAGGTAAACACCGCTATTCCAAATTTTCTGCAACCTTATGTTACCTGTCATGAAATGGCGCACCAGATCGGTTATGCCAGTGAAAGCGAAGCAAACTTTGTAGGTTTTCTGGCAGCTACACATTCAAGCGATACACTCATGCAATACTCCTCTTATCTCGATATGTTCATGTATGCATGGGGAAATTTGAGGGCCGTTGATTCAACAGCAGCAAAAGAGTTTGGTACGAAATTGCATGATGGCGTAAAGAGAGATTTAAAAACATATCGTAAGTATGTGGAGGAGCATCGTACGTTCATCAGCAACTGGACCGATTTTTTATATGATTACTATCTCAAACAAAACCGCCAGCGAAAAGGAATTGAAAGTTATGGTGAGGTAACGGGTTGGTTGATTTCGTACAGGAAGAAGTATCAAAAGTAAAAAAGTTGATAAGTATCCATATCAACTTTTTACTTATTTACTGATAACTTTTATCAAAACTTATTCTTCCACATCATACTTTCCACCGGCTTATTATGCTGACCGCTGTACTTTGCATTTTTCTTTTGATTGTACTTCACTTCAATTTCTCCATCTACAGGAAAATAAATCAGCTGTCCAATGGGCATTCCCTTGTAAATCTTTACCGGCTGCTTTACAGATATTTCCAATGTCCAGTTACCACAAAAACCAACATCACCTTTACCGGCGGTTGCATGAATATCGATACCCAGACGACCGGTTGATGATTTCCCTTCGAGGAAAGGAACGTGTGCATGTGTTTCGGTATATTCAAGTGTAACCCCTAGATAAAAAATATGCGGATACAATACAAATCCCTCATCAGGAATTTCAATGTACTCGATCTCGTTATGTTTTTTTGCATCGATCATATGATCTTTGTAAATAGCGAGTGTACCTCCGAGATGTACATCGTAGCTGTTACTGCCCAAACATTCACGATCATATGGTTCAACTTTAATTGTTCCTTTTTCTATTTCCTCTAAAATACGCTTGTCACTTAAAATCATTTTGTTCTCTTTAGCTTTGTGCGAAAGTATAACTCTGAAACCTGCAATCTAAAATCTTAAATCTTAATTTGCCGCTCGTTTATCAACATACTATCAACAGCAACACAAAAGCGGGGCTTTGGCTCATTGAGGAACCGGAAGATTTTTTCCTGGAGAAGGTTCCATTAAAACGGGATGTATCCCATCCACATAAACGGTTACAACACCTGGCCGGTCGCTATTTGCTGCCGACATTGTTTGAAGATTTTCCGCTGGAAGAAATCTTGATTGCTGATACACGCAAACCATTCTTACCCGGTGAGAAGTACCATTTCTCTATTTCGCATTGTGGTAATTATGCAGCGGCAATTGTGAGCAGTAAACAACGGGTGGGTGTTGATATTGAGCAACCCAGCGATAAGATTTTACGCATCAGTCATAAATTTTTAACGCCGCAGGAAAAAATGTTTTTGGATGAGCAGATGAGCGCTGCCCAACTTTTGCAATTAGCCACTTTGCTTTGGAGCACCAAAGAATCGATGTTTAAATGGTTTGGCGACGGTGGTGTTGATTTTCGTGAGCATATGCACATTCAAAACATAGAAGGCAATGATGAAGAGGGTAAACTCATTTGCAGTTTCCAAAAATTTGATCCGCTGCCGTTAACTGTGCAATACCGTTTTATGAAAGAGTTGGTGATGAGTTGGGTGGTAAGTTGAGAGAAAGCCTGATGAAAGCCGGTAGCCGATAGCTGTTAGTAGTAAGTCATTAGTCTGCTTCATCAAAAACCAGCGGCTAAAAAATATTCACTTCTCTCTCCAAATCAACGCCAAACTTTGCCTTTACACTTTGCAGTATCTCTTCACTCAGATCATAAATCTCTTTGCCGGTAGCTGCACCATAATTCACCAATACCAATGCCTGTTTTGTATGGCAACCTGCATCGCCTTTGCGGTATCCTTTCCAACCACACTGTTCAATTAACCAACCGGCTGCAAGTTTCATTGTTCCATCTGGATTTGTAAACGCTACCAATGACGGGAACTCATTCTTCAACTGATCGTATTGTTCTTTACTTATAGATGGATTCTTGAAAAAACTTCCTGCATTTCCAATCAGTTTTGGGTCGGGCAATTTCGATGAACGGATATTGATCACTGCCTGTGAGATGGCTGCAATGCTCAGTTCCTTCACACCCATCTTTTCCAACTCCTGGTTAATGGCTCCATAACTGGTATTGAACAAGGGGTTCCTCCTGAGTTTATATGTGACCGATAAAATAACAAACTGATCTTTATATTTCCGTTTGAACACACTTTCACGGTAACCAAATGCACAATCAGCAGCAGAAAATTTCACAACAGTTTTATCGTGCAGATGATAGGCTTCCAGTTCTTCAAACACATCTTTAATCTCCACCCCATAAGCACCAATGTTCTGCATCGGGCTTGCGCCTGCATTGCCGGGTATCAAGCTTAAATTTTCAACACCTCCCCAACCCTGCTGCACACAATGCTGTACAAAGCTGTGCCAGTTAACGCCGGCACCCACCTGCACATATACAAACTCATCGTCCTGCTTCACCACATTAATTCCTGAAACTTCATTCTTCAAAACCAATGCATTTACATCGCCTGTAAAAAGGATATTACTACCACCACCAAGTATGAGTTTTTTGATACGGGGAGCAAGCTGATGCATGTACATCAATATTTCCTGTAACTGTGCAGCTGATGAAAAATCGGCAAAGTGTTTTGCTTTTACATCTATCCCAAATGTATTGTATTGCCGGAGTGAAAGATTTTCGTGAATTTGCATTGGGTGCAAAATAAACAAATTATGAACGGACAAACAGCAGTTGTATTAGGCGCAACGGGGTTAATTGGATCATCATTGGTAGAACAGCTACTTGCTGACGATAAATTTTCAACAGTGCGGGTGTTGGTACGACGGCCAATTGCAATACAGCATCCCAAACTTGAAGTATTGATCACCGACTTTACGGATTACGATACCTACAAGAAAAATCTTGGCACAGGCGATTGTATTTTTTCCTGCGTGGGCACTACAAATGCAAATGTAAAGGGCGATAAATTGTTATACCGCTCCATTGACTTTGATATACCTATTAATGCAGCCCGTTTTGGTAAAGAAGCTGGGTTTAAACAATTTTTACTTGTATCAGCTATTGGTGCCGATGCCCGTTCACGCTTTTTTTACACCAGGTTAAAAGGTGAAGTGGAAGAGATGATCGCCGGATACAAATTCAAAAGCTTTCATGTGTTTCGTCCTTCATTTTTAGTAGGAAGGAAACAAAGCGAACGCACAGGTGAAACATTGCTCACTTCATTGTTCAGGGTCTTTTCATTTTTAATTCCGTCAAACTATAAAGCAATTAGCGGAGCCACTGTTGCGAAGGCCATGTTAACAGCTGCAAAACAAGAAAAAGAAGGACTAAGTGTTTACTATTACAATGAAATGATTGCTTAGCCTGCAGATAGAAAAATAAGAGTTAAATTTTATAAAACTTTCTAAATACAAGTGTGGAAATAATCATTAAAAGCCAGTTTATACTTACATTTGCACATTGAAAATAGTTAGCGATTGATGAAGTATTTTCTTTCTATATTTTTTATCCTTCTTTTTGCTTTAAACAGTGTTTCGGTTGTACTTCCGTATACTGATTTGTATTCTGATATTGAATTTTCCATCAATCCGGAAAACAAGACAGAACAGGAACAAAAAGAAGAAAAGACTGATTCTGAATCAAAGGAAAATTTTCAGTCTTACTCTATTTTAATGAACAATATCGTCTTAGATACAAACGGACGAAAGAATAAAACTGCATTCTCCAAATCTGCTTTTATTGAAGAGGTGAATATTAAGAATCCTACTCCTCCTCCCGAACAGGCATAATTATTACGTTCTACAGTTTACTGATCTGTGGTACTATCCTCACGGATATTGCACGCTGATCTTATTACAAAACTTTTAAATAATATTCTCATGTTCACTTCTATTAAACATATCGGTCTTATTACATTAGGTTTATTTATTTCTACTGCAACAATTGCACAAACCATTAACGATGAGCAAACAAAACTGAACGTTGCCAGCATCAGCAACCCGGTTGAGAGACTTTCTCAACTGAAACCCATCAGTTTTGAATACAATACCAAGCAATACAAATTCCTGAACCTGCAAAGTGGTAAGCAGTATGGTTTCTTATCAGAAAATATTCAAGCAGTTTTTCCTGAACTGGTGAAAGAAAAACGAGTATCATACATGCAGGGTAAGAATAATTATAAAAGTGCAAGCATTGCAAACATTAATGAAACCAGTTTGATTCCTGTGTTGGTTGCTTCAATTGTTGAACAACAAAAACAGATCGATCAACTGAAATCAGAAATTGAAGCATTGAAAAAGAAGAAAGAAGTAACAGCTATGCACTAATCATCAGGCGTCACGAAAAAAAGCGCAGCGTTATAACCTGCGCTTTTTTTATGTATTTATCTGCCTGCCAAGTGAACGCTTCGAAAAAATCAAAACAGTCGATCGTAAATTCCGAATTGTATTTTTCTGTTGATATGAATTGTTCGTTATGAATTCGGTAATTGATGCTGAAAACGGACAATGCTATGACTGAAATGAACTGAAACAGGCTGAAATATGACTTAAACTGACTATCTTGAGGACGGAATCAACAGATTAATTAGCTTTACAAAAATTAAAACAATGAATTTATTTGTAGCCGGCTTACCCTATGATGTAGACGATGCCGAATTGGAAGAAATTTTCGAAAAGTTTGGCAAAGTAGTTTCTGCTAAAGTATCGATCGATCGTGAAACCGGAAAAAGCCGTGGCTTTGGTTTTGTAACGATGCAGGAAGAACAGGATGGCAAAGATGCAATTGAATTGCTCAATGATATTACTCTCGGACGCAGCAGAAAACCATTGGTTGTGAAGCAGGCTGAAGATCGCCCCGGTGGCGGTGGTGGTAACAGAGGCGGCGGTGGCTACGGTGGTGGCGGTGGTCGTCCCGGTGGCGGCGGTGGTTATGGTGGCGGTCGCCCAGGTGGTGGCGGTGGCTATGGCGGCGGAAGCGGCGGTGGTTATAGTGGTGGCGGAGGCGGTGGCCGACGTTATTAATTTGTACGCAGTCAAACTAAATTGATACAATCCCTCTTCCCAGAGGGATTTTTTTGAGGTGTACTGATATAAGGCTGATGAATAAAAATAATATGTCGTAAAACCACGATGATATTTTCCGCAAAAAAATCGGTCAAATGTACCCGAGTAACTATTAAAAACTATTCAGAGATTTACATCAGTAATTAAGAATCCAATACCTGTAGAAAATCCGTACTCTATAAGAACTGACAGAAATTTAAATCCTTTGAAAACTAAAATGAATTCGTATCCGTGAAACCGATGATCCATCAACCCTATTAAAAAACAAAAAACAAGAGACACATTTACCGAATTGATGGAACAAAATTCCTGCAAGTCCCTCCGCTAAAATGGAGGGATTTGCTTTTGGATCTTACTCAGCATGATAAAAATGCAAAGAGATTGCAAAAAGAATACGATGAAAAAATATCATTTAGCATCAACCGTTATCTAACAACATGAAATTGTTTAAACAATTTATTCTTGGCGCAGCTGTTATACTCGCTTTGGGATTTCTTATACCCGAAAGGTTTGTGAACCCGGTTAAAAACGCAACCATACAAAGTTATAATCAACAATCATTCTGGGCTTATCCATGGGGAAGCTCTATAACACATAAAGGTGTTGACATATTTTCGAAAGAAGGAACTGATGTGCTTTCTTCAACAGGTGGCTTAGTTCTTTACACAGGAGAAATAAAAAAAGGTGGAAATATTATATTGATACTGGGACCAAAATGGAGATTACATTATTATGCACACCTGAAAGAAATCAAAACTTCAACACTTGCATGGGCTAATCGCAAAGAAATAATTGGCACTGTTGGCACAACAGGTAATGCAAAAGGGAAGGCGCCACATCTTCATTATTCTATTGAATCAATTATACCATTACCCTGGAGAAAAGATGATTCCATCCAGGGATGGAAAAAGATGTTTTATTTGAACCCAATTGATTATTTGAATACGGCTCAACATTGAGATTCAATTTTTATCGTTCAGGCCGCTTACAGCATCCCGATCGTATTAGATCTTATCTACATCGGGTATGATCACCACACTCTTCAAATTCGGATGATTATGTAAATTTATTTCCTGTGCAAGAATCATCTCTTTGCATTGATGAATAAGTTGTGCATCTTTCGGTAACTTAAACAACAGCTCCATGATGTATTGATTGCGGATGCGGTTCACCACCGGTTCTGCCGGGCCAACCATATAATTTACAAACAGTGGTTTCATATTTTCTGCCACGAGTTGAGCCGCAGCTTCCACTACTTCTTTGTGCTTATGCCTGAATGTAAGTTGAATGATGCGTGAAAACGGCGGATAGAAAAACTGTCGCCTGCCTTGGATCTCTTCTGCATAAAACGATTTGTAATCATGCGCTACCACGTACTTCAACACCGGGTGATTGGTATTAGCTACCTGTATCATTACTTTTCCCAGTGCATCTTTTCGTCCGGCCCTGCCACTCACCTGTTCCATCAACTGAAAACCCCGTTCATTCACACGAAAGTCGGCAAAGCTTAACAGACTATCAGCATCGAGAATACCTACCAGATTCACATGTTCAAAATCCAATCCCTTCACCACCATTTGTGTACCTACCAACACATCGATGCGATGCTGTTCAAAATTCTGGATCAACTGATCATGTGCTGTTTTGCCACTCACAGTATCATAATCCATCCTTGCAATTTTTGCATGCGGAATTAATTCCTGCAATTGCTCTTCCACTTTTTCGGTACCAAAATTCTGCTGCATAAAATCATGACTGCCGCAGGCTTCACAAGTTGTAACGGTTGGATAAATTGTTCCGCAGTAATGGCACTGCAATTTATTCTTGAACTTGTGATACGTTAAACTCACATCACAGTAACGGCAGTTGGGAATCCAGCCGCAGGCTTTACAAACCTGGTGCGGCGTATACCCTCTCCTGTTTTGAAACAAGATCACCTGTTTCTTTTGCAGCAATGATTCTTCAATTGCTTTTTGTAAAGCCGGCGCAATCATTACTTTCTCTTTGGTTTGTTTGAAGAGTGGTTTGGTATCGATCAACTCAATGGCAGGTAATTCACCTTCACCATAACGTTCATTCAATTCAACGAGGCTGTATTTTTCCGTTTGTGTATTGTAATAGGTTTCAATAGATGGTGTGCCGCTACCTAACAATACTTTCGCACCGAACACAGTTGCATAATAAACTGCCGCATCACGGGAATTGTAACGTGGCGCAGGTTGTTGTTGTTTGTAACTGCTATCGTGCTCTTCATCACACACAATTAAACCCAGATCAGCAAAGGGAAGAAACAAGGAACTTCTTGCACCAAGCACCACTTTCATTTCGCCACTCTTGATCTTATTCCAGATCTCAATGCGCTCGTTCTGATTGAATTTGCTGTGATAGATGCCGATGTAGCCACCAAAATGTTTTTGCAGTCGACGAATGATCTGTGCAGTGAGTGCAATCTCCGGTAACAGATACAATACCTGCTTTCCCTTTTTAATATACTCTTCAATGAGTTTAATATAGAGTAACGTTTTACCGCTGCCGGTTACACCATGCAGCAGGCAAACAGGTTTCGCTTCAAACGAATTGCGTATTTCATCCAATGCTTTCTGCTGTGCAGCAGTTAACTCAAAATCGATCGATACATTTCTCGGCAGGTTTTGCAAACGATCAACAGAACGTTTTTCTAAAAACAAAATATCCTTCTCAACCAACCCTTTCAACTGCGCATCACTTGCACCGCTCTTTTTCAATAAAGCTGTTTTGCTTACTTCACCTTCTGTTTTTATGAGATGCAAATAACTAAGCAATAATTCCATTTGTTTGGGTGCACGGCTCCAGTTGTTGAGTAACTCGCTTAACTGATCTTCATTATCATATTGCGGATTCAGCAAAACAAATGTTTCTTTCTTAGCAGAATAAGTTTCTTTCAGCGATTCCCACACAAAGCATACACGCTTTTCAATCAATCGTTTCACCACAGGATATACATGCGATGTATCAAGTATCTGTTGTACTTCGGGCAACTTCAATTCTTTACGTATCAACAATGCTTCTGCCACTAAATATTCATCATGGTCGAGTGTAGTAAAATCTTCCCCGATCTCTTCGTTATAAACCAAAATGGTTTCGCTGCTGAGTTTAAAATGCGCTGGTAATGCAGCGGCCATCACTTCCCCTTCGGTACACAAATAATAATCGGCTATCCATTGCCACAACTTCAATTGTTCGTCGTGAATAATGGGTTCAACATCCAGCACATTTAGAATATACTTGGGATCAAAGGCCGCAGGTTTGTTATTGTGTAATGTTTTGATCACACCTGCGTATCGTTTTTTCCGCAGCTCCACTTCCACACGCACACCTACACGCACTTGTTCCTGCAATCGATCAGGAATACTCCAGGTATAGTTTTTTGGAAGGGCAAGTGGTATGATGACTTCAGCGTAAAGCAAGCCCCAAACCCCTAAAGGGGTGAACAACTCCGCAGATTTATCTGCACCATCGCTATCATCAACAAATAAATTCATGAGCCAATAAAATTAGGGAAGATGGGGAACACTCGGAGTTTGTATTTACTCCCCTTTAGGAATTGAGGGTTTTATCCAGCTTGCCTTATACTCAATCAACTTCTTCTCCATCAGCGTATATACTTTTTGTTTAAACTGCTCCACATCAAAAGGCGTATAACCTTCAGGAGAAATTTCTTCGAGATAAACAGTTCTTAGTTTGCCCGGAGTCATTGAGAAAACGCTACTCCAATGCAAACGATCAACCGAATCAAGAAATAACATCGGCTTGATGGGTGTTTCCGTTTCAATAGCCAAACGAAAAGCACCATCATAGAAATCGATTAATGGCTTGTCCGTCATATTAAAGGTTCCTTCTGGAGCAATATAAATAGAGATCTCTTTACTCAACACGCTCTTTAATGTCTTTACACTTTTCGCCCTGTTCTGAGCACTTCCTCTCAACACCGGCACAACGGCTGCATTATAAATAATTCCGAAGAGTGGTATTTTACCTGTTTCTGCTTTGCCCAAAATGCGTAATGGACTGCGGATTGCTTTCAGCATCTGCGGTATATCTATGTACGAATTATGATTGCTTACAAAAATATAAGGTTGATGTTCACGTATTTCATGTTCAACAATGCGAATATGAAAAATGCCGATCATGAATAACCACACATCGGCCCACCAATGTACAATGCGCATAACAGCGTTACCGCCTTTGATCTTTCCAAAGAAAGATGCAATGATCACAAAGGGAATAACTATGAACATCGTTACCACAAAAAGGATCATGGCATAGATGACGTAGATGATTTGCAGTGGTTTAAGTAAAATTTTCATGTATTTATTGTCATGTCGACGAAGGAGACATCTGTTTGGCTTTGTGCGAATGATCGGCAGATCACTTACTTACAACTCGGGCACTCCCATTCCTCATCCAGATCAATCACTGTTACAATGGTTAAATGTCGTTGCTTCGGTGCCACAATGATACGGACATGTTGGTTGTCTCTTGACGTATACCCTTCCAACGCATACTTCGGACCTTGTACTGCATCCAGTTCACTTTTCTTATAATTCACATCAGCCTTCTGCACAATTTCCTTTACTTCTTCCTGTGTGATGTGCCGGCATTTCATTCTGCAACGTGCATGCTTGGTGAAATAAAATTCCGACGAAGGATCACGAAAGACATCAAGATTTGATTTTTGATTATCTGTCTTCGCCTCTTCCCGCTTTGTATCTTCTGTACGGTCTTTTGTTTTTTGATTGTCGCTGCTGTTATCGGTACTGTTGCAACGACGGAGCATGACTGCTGCCAGCAGTAATACAATGAGTAAGAGATAAGGAAGTGATTTTTTCATTTTTGTATTTGCTGTACAATAATATTGTTTTTTGATGAAACCCACCCCCGAACGATGTTCCTAACCTTCTCTTCGCTCGTTTACCTCCAAGGAAGGGATAACGCCTTGATGAACGACTCTACAAATTCTATGAACTGCGGTTTCAGAATTAAACTGATTGATACAATTCGAAATGAGTTCATCACAACATCTTCTGAATCCTAAAAATCCTATAAATCATGGTTCAGACTTACTCTAACAAATACTTAATATCATCCAGCGTTAAACTCTTTACAAAACCTTCTTCAGCCGTGATAAGATCTTCGGCTAATTTCTTTTTACCTGCGGCCATCTTCATGATCTTTTCTTCAATACTGTCTTTACAGATCATTCGATAAGCAAAAACCTGCGATTGCTGACCGATACGATGTGTTCGATCAATGGCCTGGTTTTCGACAGCAGTATTCCACCACGGATCAAACAGGAATACATAGTCAGCAGCAGTTAATGTAAGACCGGCATTACCTGCTTTCAAACTCAAAAGAAATACCGCTACATCACTTTCTGCATGCTGAAATTCTGAAACCAATTCCTGTCGTTCTGAAATTTTTGTTTGTCCATCAAGGCGGATGTATTTAATGTTTTCTTTTTGCAAATCACGTTCCAGCAGATCAAGCATGGAAGTAAACTGACTAAAGACCAATGCACGGTGTTGCGGTATGATGGTTTTTAATTCATCAATGAGCACTTTTGTTTTGATACTGTCGTAAGCAAACACATCTTCATCATTCACCAGTTCGCAACTGTTGCAGAGCTGACGAAGTTTTGTCAATCCTGCCAGCACACTCATCTTGCCTTTGTTCAACCCGTTTTCACTGATGTCCATTAAAATATTTCCACGCACATTTTCTTTGATGCTTTCGTACGCTGCACGTTGATCGGTTTCCATTTCGCACCAAAGAATCGATTCTGTTTTAGCAGGAAGATCAGGCGCTGCCTGTTCTTTGGTTCTGCGCAATACAAACGGGCGAATCAACTTTTGCAATGCAGCAGCTTTTTCTGCATCGCCTTTTTGCTCAATGGGAATGGCATATTCTCTTCTGAAAAATTCGTTACTGCCCAATAAACCGGGTAACAGAAAATGCATCTGGCTGAAGAGATCGCTAGTGCCATTCATCACCGGTGTTCCGCTCAAAGCAATTTTTGTTTTTGCAACGAGTTGCCATGTTGCTTTTGTTATTTGCGCAGATGGATTTTTGATATTCTGACTTTCATCCACCACCACCGTATTCCACGGAATGGTTTGCAGCAACTCAACATCTTGTCTTAACGTACCGTAACTGGTAATGATGATGCGGTTGCTTTCATCTTTCAACTCCTCTTCGTCTCTGCCTGCACCATGAAACACAACAGCCTTTACAACGGGTGCAAATTTTTCTAATTCCTTTTGCCAGTTGTATAACAAACTTGCAGGAGCAACCACGAGGTGTTGATCCATTGGTTGCTCTTCAATTTTATGTAAGAGAAAAGCGATCGTTTGCAAAGTTTTACCCAAACCCATATCATCGGCTAAACAACCGCTGCCGCCAATTTCGGATAACAAACGTAACCACTCATATCCTTTCTGCTGATAAGGTCGCAATTGCTCAACAGTTAATCCTTTGGGTAATGCATACAATGCATCCTCTTGTTTTTCCCATTGCTTCCATTTACTGTACCACGCCGCACTGATATCTGTTTTAATTGATGCGTCGCCTAATGATGCTTCTTCCGTTGCTTCACTCATCAGCAACCACTTCGGCACCAGCAGTTCTTCTTTGCGCACTTTACCGTGACGGATCATCATGCCGTATTGCTTCAACCATTCTTCACCCAACACACCAAGACTACCATCTTTCAACATCACAGCTTTCTGTCCGTTCATTAAACTCTTTTGCAGGTAGTTCAATGGTATCGCTTCCTTTCCAAACTTCACCGTCATTGCTACACATATCCAGTTACCTTCCACTTCCTGTTTGCTGATTACTGTTTCTGCAATGTGCGGTGAGTAACGGAAATGCTTCATCAGATCAATACCAAGCAGGTCGATATTCAACTCAAGCAATTTGTGATATACTTTCAGAAACCAACCTTTCTTTTGCGCTTCTGCAAAATTGAGATAGAAAAACCCATTGCTTTGATTGGCGAACTTTTCATGCAGTGAACGAAGAAATTCCACCAGCTCTTCTTCTTTCAGTTTATGACGGACGATCGAAATAATTTTATCAGCCGATTGTTGCTTGGTCACTTCTTCAAACGGACCATCAACAACATATCCATCATATACAAAACGTGGTTCGAGTTTTAAAAATGTATTATTTAGTTCACTCAACATTACCTGTGGCTGCGGCTCTGCAATAAGCTCTTCACCTTTTGCAATGATCGATGCATCCACTTTCAATTCCCATTCTCTTAATTTATTCAGTACCTGTTCAAACGCAGTTGGATCGTTTGTTGTCCACGTTGTTGCATCCTGTTGCTGCAGCCATTCAATGGCATCATGACTTTTTGAAGTGAGTTGATAATAACATGCATCCACCTCTAACAAGAAATGAAAACGTTTGAATGCAGTTAACGGCATACGTTCTTTTCCCTTCACCACATATACTTCAAGCTCGTACCGATCTTCGTTTGTTGTAGGATGAAATGCAAGTTCAACAGGATATTTATAAAAAACACATTTCACCGTTTGTGCTGCGGGATGATAAAATTCAACGCCATTCAATTGTCGTACAGCACTCATCATCGATTGCAGTTTACGGGTCATAACTTTTTTCTGCATCAAGGCCCGTTCCTTTTCATCTTTGATGTATTGCGACTGACCAACAATATCAGCTTCTGTTTTTTGCCATTCCCATTTTGAAAAACTCAGCAGCGTTTTCATTCCGTCATCGTTTAAGTTGGGAAAGAAAACTTTTAGCTGTGCACGGTTCAGCGGTTGCTCACCCGGCATAACACCGGAGGGCGTTTTGATCAATTGCCTGATCTCCAGCATCGGTCGCTTGGTAAACAGATGTTTCGGCTGAAAGAGTAAATATGTTTTGGTATTGCGGTTGTCCATAGAAAAGAAGGGGGCAAAAATAAGGGGTTACATTATGGTTGCCAACCTTTTAAAAGCTGACAAGCAGGTAAATCTATCCACACTCTTCCTTGCGCTCCTTTCTCCATTCTTCGTTATCTTTGCAGCCCTCATGGCAGCAGCAAAATCAGTCGCATTTCACACTCTCGGTTGTAAACTCAACTACTCCGAAACATCCACACTCAGTCGTCAGATGGAGAGTGAAGGTTTTGAGAAAAAAGAGTTTGATGACCTGGCCGATGTGTATGTGATCAACACTTGCTCCGTTACGGATAATGCAGACAAAGAATGTCGTCAGCTTGTTCGTCGTATTCAACGCAAGTCACCTGAAAGTTTAGTGGTGATCACCGGTTGTTATGCACAGCTGAAACCAAAAGAAATTGCAGAAATACCCGGTGTTAATCTGGTGTTGGGTGCTGCAGAAAAATTCAATATTGTTTCGCACATTAAAGAACTGGCGAAAGGTGATAGTGCAAAGATCAGCAGTTGCGACATTGAGGATGTAAGTGGTTTCAATGCTTCTTATTCCATTAACGACCGTACACGTACGTTTTTAAAAGTACAGGACGGTTGCGATTATACCTGTTCGTTCTGCACCATTCCGCAGGCACGAGGTAAAAGCAGAAGTGATAATGTGGCGAACGTAATTGCCAACGCCAAAGAAATTGCAGCAGGTGGCAGTAAAGAAATTGTATTGACGGGTGTGAACCTTGGTGATTTTGGTAAAGGTGCTGATGGCAATGGTTCGCTTTCCATTTATAACCGTAAAGAAAATTTCTTTGATCTTATTCAGCAACTGGATGAAGTGGAAGGTATTGAACGTTACCGCATCTCTTCCATTGAACCCAACCTGCTTACCAACGAGATCATTGAATTTGTAAGCAGGAGCAAAAAGTTCATGCCGCATTTTCATATTCCCTTGCAAAGTGGAAGCAATACAATTTTAGGCATGATGCGCCGTCGTTATAAGCGTGAACTCTATGCCGAACGTGTGGCATTGATTAAAGAACTGATGCCGCATTGCTGTATTGGCGTGGATGTAATTGTTGGTTTCCCCGGCGAAACAGACGAACTCTTTCAGGAAACATTTGAATTCCTGCACTCACTCGATGTATCGTACCTGCATGTATTCACTTATTCTGAACGGGACAATACACATGCATTAACGCTCGGGCCTGTGGTACCTATGACCACCCGTTATGAACGTAACAAATCACTCCGCAATCTTTCTTACATGAAGATGCAATACTTCACACAGCAACATGCAGGTGAAACAAGACTTGTGTTATTTGAGGGTCATAGTAAGAATGGGATGATGGAAGGTTATACCGATAACTATATTAAGATCACTGTACCTGAGAAGAAAGAATGGGTGAATGAGATTGTGGATTGGAAGATATAAAAGCGAAAGGCTTTCAGATTTGAAAGCCTTTTTTGATATAATGATTTCGTTATTACTTCAACAACTCTTCAACATTACGCTGCAGTATTGCTTCCAGTTTCAACTCCACTTCCTTTTCATTTACCATCAAATCTTTCAGCGTTAATTTATTGAGAAGATTATCGAGCGTGTACTGAATCATTTTCCATAAGGAACGGGTGCTGCAATCAACCGAGTTGGTACACAAACGTCCGAGGCCTGTATGTGTATCACAAAACTGTTGATCGAACAACATACCACCCAATGCTTTCAACACATCGTTGATGATGATCTGCTCAGCAGGTTTCGCCAACACATAACCACCTTTGTAACCGGGCGTACTGTTGATGAAGCCTTCCATTCGCAGCGTGCGGCAGATCTTTGCCACATGTGGTTCTGTCAGCTTCTCTGCTTCACTCAACTGCGGAATACTCAGCCCTTCAACGGGATTAGCCGATGCAATGCGGATGAGGATCCTGATACCGTACTCTTCTGATGAAGTAATTTTCATGTGAGATGGTTTATGCTTGTGTTGCTAATGGATCTACCTGGTATAAATTTTTGAAATAAGCTCTTAACTCTTCACGTTCTGCTTCGGTTGATTGCTTTGTGCAATGTTCATTGTAAGCAGTGATCAATGCATCGGCAATGGTTCCCGCATCGGTTGTTTCAATCTGGTGACGTTGAAGATGTAACAACACCTGTCCGTCTTTCAACAAAATGATGTTTGGTGAAGAAGGTGTAACGCCACTGAGGTATTTCTCACGAAAATGCACAACCGCTTCTTTTTCCATCCCTGCAAAAAGTGTTGCTTTTATATCCGGCACTACATGATTAAAGAAACTCAGCAAGGCACCAGGGCGACTCACTCTTGCACTGCAACCGCATACGCTGTTCAACACAACCAATATTGTTTTTTCGGGATTACCTGCCAGTACTTTCTCTACCTCTTCCACCGTCATCATTTGTTCAAAGCCGGCATCTACCAATTCCTTTCGGTAAGGTGCAGCTATTTGTTCTGGATAGCTGGGACCTTGGTTACCCATTAAACTATCTAAAGAGATCATTGCCATATTCTAAATTTTTCTCACAGATTTCACTGATTTGCGCAGATGAAATCTATGGGTGATTGTTATTTTTTATTCTCTTGCCTTCAGGCAGGAGTAAGTCATTACATAAATCCTAATTCAAGTGCCGCCACTTCGCTCATCATACTCTTCTCCCACTTTGGCGTCCAGGTGATCATCACATTTGCGTCAGTCACTCCTTCCACTTCTCTTGTCTTTTGATCTACTTCCACAGGTAATGATTGTGCTGCCGGACAACTTGGTGCGGTTAATGTCATCGTGATATTTGCATATCCCTTATCATTCACATCTATATTATAAATCAGTCCAAGATCATAAATATTCACCGGCAACTCGGGATCGAATACCGTTTGCAGTTTCTCGATGATCTTTTCTTTGATATCTTCTTTGTTTAAACTCATCAGTTCTTACTTGCTTGTTGTGCTAAATAAACTGTTGCATCTAATTTCATTTGTTTCACCATGCTCAGCAAACCATTACTTCTTGTCTGCGCCAGGTGTTGCTTCATACCGATCTTATCAATAAAATCAAGTTTTGCATCAATGATCTCTTTCGGTGCATGTCCGCTCAACACACGAATGAGCAAACTCACCAACCCTTTTACAATTACTGCATCACTTTCTGCACGGTAGACCACTTTCCCATCTTTCAACTCACTCACCATCCATACAGTGCTCTGGCAACCTTTTATTTTATTCTCGTCTTTCTTATGCTCGTCTTCCAATGGTTTCAACTTCTTTCCCATGTCGATGATGTATTCATACTTTTCATCCCATGTATCGAACAGAGAAAAATCATCAACTATTTCTTCTTCTATTTCTGCTATCGATTTCACTTCACTCATCTTAATAACTTAATTGCTTTATGTAACCCTGCAATCATCACATCAATTTCATCTTTGGTATTGTACATCGCAAAACTTGCTCTTGTGGTACCGGGAATACCAAAGCGGTTCATCAAGGGCTGTGTACAATGGTGACCGGTACGTACTGCTACACCTTGATTATCCAACAGAATACCTAAGTCCTGCGGATGAACACCTTCCACTACAAATGATGCTACACTTACTTTATGCTTTGCCTGTCCAATTAAACGGATACCATCTATACTTTGCAATTCTTCCGTTGCATATCGTAACAGTTCTTCTTCGTGTAAACGGATCTGCCTCTTGCCAATGCGTTGAACGAAATCAATCGCTGCTTTTAATGCAACAGTATCTGCAATGTTGGGTGTGCCCGCTTCGAACTTATAAGGCAATTCGTTCCAGGTTGTTTTTTCAAACGTTACGTCTTTGATCATTTCACCACCACCCATGAATGGCGGCATGGCTTCTAGCAACGCTCTTTTACCATACAACACACCGATACCTGTGGGACCATACACTTTGTGTGAACTGATGGCGAAAAAATCGCAATCGAGTTCCTGAACATCAATATCCAAATGAACAGTTGATTGAGCGCCATCCAGCATTACAATTGCTCCAACCTTATGTGCAGCATCAATAATTTCTTTTACAGGATTGATGGTGCCTAATGAATTTGATGCATGCACCACAGAAACCAGCTTCACTTTTTCGTTCAGCAGTTTATGAAATTCATCCATCATCAGTTCACCATTATTATCAACAGGAATCACTTTCAGTTTTGCACCTGTCATTTCAGTGATCAACTGCCAGGGAACAATATTGCTGTGATGCTCCATACCGCTGATGATGATCTCGTCACCAGCTTTCAGATTTGTACGTGCCCATGTGTATGCAACGAGATTGATGCTTTCGGTTACACCTCGTGTGAAAATAATTTCTTCACGCTGCTTGGCGTTGATGAATTGCTGCACCGTATCTCTTGTTGCTTCGTAAGCAGCAGTTGCTTCTTCAGCCAGCGAATGAATACCACGGTGGATATTTGCATTAAAATATTGATAGTAGCTTGTTAACGCATCAATCACCTCAACAGGTTTCTGTGTAGTGGCTGCATTATCAAAATAAACCAAAGGCTTTCCTTTTACCTCACGCTTCAAAATCGGAAAGTGCCTTCTTACCTGATCTACATCAAACGCAATATGTAAAGCTGTTGTTGACATATGTTTCTTATTTGGGTGAGTCACCCCAAGGGTGGTTTACCCGCTGATGATTATATTTCAAAATCCAAACGCTCAGAAATGATCTGATCGACGTACTGACGGATCGGCTCCAGTTCAATCTTCTCCAAAACCTCAATGGCGAATGCATGAAGCAATAAAGCTTTAGCAGCTTTATCACCAATACCTCTTGACTGCAGATAAAACAATGCTTCATCATCCAGTCTGCCGATGGTACAACCATGTGAACATTTTACATCATCTGCAAAAATTTCCAGCTGTGGTTTAGTGTTCACAGTCGCAGTATCACTCAATAAAATATTCTTATTGCTTTGATAAGCATTCGTTTTTTGTGCATCCTGACGTACAAAAATCTTACCATTGAATACCGCCGTTGCATTTTCATCAATAATGCCTTTGTACAGTTCATTGCTTAAACTGTTAGGCATCTTGTTATCAACGATGGTATGATTATCTACATGCGTATCGCCTTTCACACAATACAAACCATACATATTGCTTTCGCAACCCGGCGCTTCTAAAATAAAGTTGAGATTGTTACGTATAACACCACCATTGAGTGTAATGGTTACGGAATTCACCTTGCTTACTCCCACCTGGCGCACATGTGTTGTTTTCACACAACTGCTGTGGCTGTCTTCGTTCTGAATTTTATATAAATGTACCTGTGCATTTTCTTCAACTACAATTTCAGAGATCTTGTTGATGAATGAATCACTTGTACCGATGGTCACTTCTTCTTCAACGATCTTTACTTCTGCATTCACCGCCACATGAATCAATGTACGTGGTTGCGATAATACATTCACTGTTCTTGCATCGTTGATATAATAGCAATACAATGGATGCTCTACTGATTTATTTTTCTTTATAGAAATAAACAAGCCCTGGTAAGCAAACGCATTGTTCAAGGCATTGATCCCATCTTTATGATAACCGGCACTATGACCAAGATTGCCATCAACAATTGATTTGTATTCGCCTTTCACCGCCTCGGCTAAAGGAAGAATTACCAATTCATCAACAGATGAGCGGATGTTCGAAAGTTCAGCATGATAAATACCGTTTACAAATACCAATTCATTGGCCGCTTCGTGACCGGGCAAACGAAACTCTTCCACATCCTTTGCAGTGATTGCTGTTGCACCTTCTGCATAAGAAAAATCTTTGTTAAGTACTGCACTGATGCGTGTGTACTTCCACTCTTCGTGCTTCACCGTAGGAATGCCCTGCTCATTGAACAGCTCCAATCCTTTTTGACTCAACGCTTTTAATGAACCATTGCCACTGAACGATTCTTTGCTGAGCTTATCTTGTATTAATTCTTTTAATTCTGACATCTTGTTTTTGTTTTTTACCACGGAGGCACGGAGTTCACAGAGAATTTTCTCTGAGTCTTTGTGTCTCTGTGGTTAACTTACGCTTCTACTTCTTCTCCCAATTCTTCTTTAATGAAATCGTATCCTTTTTCTTCCAGTTCAAGTGCTAATTCTTTACCGCCTGTTTTTACAATACGTCCTTTGTAGAGGATATGTACATAATCAGGAACGATATAATCGAGCAAACGCTGATAGTGCGTAATCACCAATGTGGCGTTGTCTTTTGATTTGAGTTTGTTCACGCCTTCTGCAACAATACGCAGGGCATCAATATCCAAACCACTATCTGTTTCATCAAGTATAGCAAGCTTTGGTTCAAGCATTGCCATCTGGAAAATTTCGTTACGTTTCTTTTCACCACCACTGAAACCTTCGTTCAATGAACGGCTTAATAAAGCCTGGTCAATATTCACAAGCTTCATTCTTTCTTTCATCAACTTTAAGAACGCAACTGCATCCATTGGTTCCTGACCACGATACTTGCGAATTTCATTCACCGCTGTTTTTACAAAGTTGGTGGTGCTTACACCGGGAATTTCAATCGGGTATTGAAATGCAAGGAACACACCTTCACGTGCACGATCTTCAGGAGAAAGTTCTAACAGATCTTTTCCTAAGAACTCAACACTACCGTCCGTTACTTCGTAATCAGCACGACCTGCCAATACAGAAGCCAAGGTTGATTTACCACTTCCGTTTGGTCCCATGATGGCATGTACTTCGCCGGGTTTAATATCGAGGTTGATACCTTTTAAGATTTCCTTCTCTTCAATCCTTGCCTGTAAATTTTTGATTGATAACATATACTTTGAAAATTGTGAATTTGAAAATTTGATTAACCAACACTTCCTTCCAATGAGATCGCCAACAGTTTCTGTGCTTCCACAGCAAACTCCATCGGCAGTTGATTCATTACTTCTTTAGCAAAACCATTAATGATCAATGCAACTGCAGTCTCCGTATCTAAACCACGTTGGTTACAATAGAAGATCTGGTCTTCCCCAATTTTAGAAGTAGTGGCTTCATGCTCTACCTGTGCAGTGCTGTTCTTTACTTCAATGTAAGGGAACGTGTGTGCGCCGCATTTATCACCAAGTAACAAACTATCACACTGCGAGAAGTTTCTTGCATTGGTGGCGTTCTTACCAACCTGCACCAAACCACGATAGGAGTTTTGACTAAAGCCGGCAGAAATACCTTTCGATACAATACGACTTCTCGTGTTCTTACCAATGTGCATCATCTTGGTACCGGTATCGGCTTGCTGATGATTATTAGTAACAGCAACAGAATAAAATTCACCTTGGCTGTTATCGCCTTTTAATATAACAGATGGATATTTCCATGTAACAGCAGAACCGGTTTCAACCTGTGTCCAACTGATCTTTGAATTTACACCTGCACAAATACCACGCTTTGTAACGAAGTTGAAGATACCACCCTTGCCATCTTTATCGCCAGGGTACCAGTTTTGTACGGTTGAATATTTTACTTCTGCATTATCGAGTGCTACAATTTCAACAACAGCAGCATGCAATTGATTTTCATCACGCATGGGAGCTGTACAACCTTCGAGGTAACTTACATAGCTGCCTTCTTCTGCAACGATCAATGTACGCTCAAACTGTCCGGTGTTTTCTGCATTGATACGGAAGTAAGTGCTTAACTCCATCGGGCTTTTCACTCCTTTTGGAATGTAACAGAAACTACCATCGCTGAATACCGCACTGTTTAATGCAGAGAAATAATTATCAGTCATCGGCACAACCGAACCCAACCATTTTTTGATGAGTTCCGGATGTTCCTGCACCGCTTCGCTCATGCTGCAGAAAATAATGCCGAGCTCAGCCAGTTCTTTTTTAAAGGTGGTTGCAATGGAAACGGAATCAATCACCGCATCCACCGCCACATTGCTCAAACGCTTTTGTTCATCGAGCGAAATACCCAACTTTTCAAACGTAGCTCGTAACTCAGGATCTACTTCGTCTAAACTGTTGAGCGTTTTCTTTTGCTTGGGAGCGCTGTAATATTTAATGGAATTGTAATCAACCTTCGGGTATTTCACATTCGCCCATTCCGGCTCGGTCATTTTTAACCAATGACGGTAGGCTTTGAGTCGCCACTCCAGCATCCACTCGGGTTCGTTCTTTTTGGCGCTGATGAAACGCACAATGTCTTCGCTTAGTCCGGGAGGCGCCTCGTCGGCTTCAATGTCGGTTACCCAACCATATTTGTACTCACTCAGGGCCGTTTGCTCCAGTGTATTGAGCATCTCACTCATGATTCGCTTTGTTTAATCTGTTTACCTAAAATCTTGAACAATTACTATCTATACACAAAAGTACAGATTAATCTATACGAAAAAGTATAGATAATGTTCGAAAAGCGGAAAATTTGGCAATTTGGGGAATGGATGTGGGGAAGTTGGGGCTGGGCCGGCCTGAAGTTTTGGGGAATTGGTGATTGGGAATCAGGAGTTGGGGCTGTGGACTATGAATCTTTGGGCGGCTGCGGTTCCGGCTTTTCGCTGTACCTCCGCTACGCTGCGGTGCCGCTGCAATCCGGCAGCCCGTAAGCAGAATATTTGTATCAGCCATTATTTTTTCCTGAAGCCGATCCTCTCCCGCTCATCCCACTTCCGTTCCGCCGCTTTTTCATCAAGCAGGTTTTCCATAGCATCGTAAATCTGGTTGAGTTGCACATCATGTTCACCTATTCGTTCCCTGATTTCTTTCAGCTGTTCTTTAAGATCACATTCTTTCAATAAAATTCTCCTGATTTCAACAAATGCCCGCATGATAGCGATATTCATTTGAATGGCTTTGTCACTACTTAGGATACCGCTTAGCATAGCTATCCCTTGCTCTGTAAAAGCATAAGGCATATATTTCCTGTTATGCCCACGGCCAGTTTTCAAGGTCACAATTTGTGACCTTGAAGAATTAGATCCCTCCAGTGTTTCTACCTGAAAACGAATGGATTCATAATCCTCAACAGTCAGTTGAAACATAAAATCTTTGGGAAATCTTGCAATATTCCGCTTTACGGACTGATTAAGGACTTTTGTAGGAACATCATAAAGGGCTGCCAGGTCAAAATCTAACATCACCCGTTCTCCCCTGATTTCATAAATACGGTTTTGAATACTTCTGATGATTTGCATAAGCAGGTGTTTTTGGAAAACCAAAATAGCAGGAAAAATTATGCTTTGCAAACAAGCGCCTGCAAAATATCAGATCTTCATTATAGCCTTCCTTCATCTTTTCATAACCTTTCCGTCATATTCCCTTAACAATCTCCCGCTACCATTGTCGCTCAACTAATAAACTTACAAAATGAGAAAACCCCTTTTACTCATCAGCAGCATTGTATTACTGAATGCCTGTAAAAAGCTCAGCACAGAACAAGAAAATTCGAAACAGAATAATGGCTTTGCCGCACGCCAGGAGTCACCCAGCTTTTCAGAAATAAGCAGTCTGGCTATTGGCGGCGGAACAGGTGCTGCCGAGATCAGCACGTTCGATCCTGAAACAAAAAAATTGTTCGTGGTAAACAACAGCGCAGGTAATAACCGTATTGAAGTTGTTGATCTGAGTAACCCAGCATCACCAGTAATTACTGGCAACATCAATATTGCGATCTATGGCGGATTGGTAAATAGTGTGAGTGTGAGCAATGGTAAACTTGCAGCAGCAATTGAAGCAATCCCTAAAACAAATAACGGTAAAGTGGTTGTGTTTAATACAACAACGCATGATGCTACTGCCGTTGTAACCGTTGGTGCATTACCGGATATGATCACCTTTACACCTAATGGAAATTTTATTCTTACAGCAAACGAAGGTGAGCCAAATGATACCTATACCATTGACCCGCTGGGCACAATTTCGATTATTGATGTAAATAATAATTATGCAGCCACAACGCTTGACTTCAGCATGTTTGCATCAAGAGCAGCTGAATTAAAAACAAAGGGTTTTCGTTTGTTTGGTAAAAATGCAAGTTTTGAACAGGATGTAGAACCTGAATACATTGCTGTATCAACCAACAGCAACACTGCATGGGTTACACTACAAGAGAACAATGGTATTGCTAAAATTGATCTCACTACAAAAACCATTACGGATATTTTTCCATTAGGGTTTAAGGATTATAACAACCCGATGAATACAATTGATCCAAGTGATCAGGATGGTGGCATCAACTTTGGTGCGTGGCCAGTAAAAGGAATGTATTTGCCAGATGCAATTGCAGTAAACAGTCACAACGGTGTGCCGTTTGTTTATTCAGCAAACGAAGGCGACGCAAGAGAATATGCAGGTTTGACGCCTGTTGAACAAAGAAGAGTAAATCATGCTTCAGTTATTCTCGACCCTGTTGCTTTCCCAAATGCAGCAGCCTTAAAAACAAATGCACAGTTGGGTCGCTTAAATATCACCACTACATTGGGCGATACTGATGGTGATGGTGATTATGATGAACTGTATTCTTATGGTGCACGTTCGTTCAGCATCTGGAATGGTTTAACAGGTCAATTGGTTTACGATAGCAAAAACCAGATCGATACCAAAGCTGCTGAACTCGGCAAATATCCTGATGGCCGTAGTGATGATAAAGGTTGCGAACCGGAAGGCATTACCACAGGTCGTGTTGGAAACAAGAGCCTTTTGTTTGTTGGTTTGGAAAGAGCCAATGCCGTAATGATCTACGATATTACAAACCCAACTAAACCGGTGTTCAGTCAATGGCTCAATACAGGTGTTGGACCTGAAGGTGTGTTATTTGTATCAGCCGATAAAAGCCCAAATGGTAAAAGTTTATTTATTGCCAGTAGTGAAACGGATGGTTTTATCAAAGTGTACTCTACAAACTGATAAAAGCATTTGCTTTATGTATATGAAAAGGCCACGTTAACGTGGCCTTTTCTATTTATACTGATTGATTATTATTTCTGCGGCTCTAATAATTTAAAGAACTGATCTAATTGTGGAAGAATCACAATTCTTGTTCTCCTGTTCAATGCCTTTCCTTCTTTTGTATCATTAGTCCCCACTGGGTGATATTCACCACGACCGGCAGCTGCCATCTTCGCCGGATCTAAACCATATTGTTTCTGCAATAAACGAACAATAGCAGTTGCACGTTTTACACTTAAATCCCAATTGTCGATCAATGATGCATTACCACGGAAAGGAACGTTATCGGTATGTCCTTCCACCATAAATTCAATATCGGGTTGATTCTTTAATACCAATGCAACTTTACCTAATACTTCTTTTGCCCGATCTGTTACATCATAGCTACCACTCTTGAATAATAATTTGTCGGAGATATCTATGTACACTACTCCTTTATCTACTTTAATGTTAATGTCTTCGTCTTCAATATTGCCGATGGCTCCTTTTAAGTTCATCACTAAAACCATATTGAGCGAATCTTTATAAGCCATTTGTTGTTGCAAGGTTTGAATGTATGCATCTTTTGCACCAATATTCTGTAACGATTGTTTGATGCTTTCGGCCTGTTGTTTGGAGATTACCGACAGATTTTCTAATTGCATTACAGCCTGTGTATAATTCTGCTTGATGTTTTCAATTTCTTTGTTGAGATCGGTAATGCGTTTGTTGAGATCTGCTTTTTCCCGCTCCAGTCCGGCTTTCTGGTTATTACAATCAGCCAATGTTCCCTCAAGCGTTACATAACGGGTTTGCAGTTGTGCATAGTCGGCCTGCGATTTTTTAAACTTCTTACTGCTAACACAAGATGTAAATAATAGTGCGGCGCAGATAACTGCAACCAGGTAATTCAGTTTCATAACATTCTTTTTAATAAATGATTAATGCAGATGCTTTTCGGGCATGCAGACGTAATTCCATAAATAATTTAATCGACGAAAATGTATCAACATACATTCATCAATGATTACTTATACGCCTGTACAGATAGTTTCAGCAATTACAATTGCTGTGCTGCACAAAGAAGGATAAAAACCTTGCCAAACTTTAAATGGAACCGTCAAAACTACAAAATCCAAGAATCTGTTTTTTATTTTGAATTCCTATTGAAATGTCTACGCCTTATTGCAAAGTATGCCTATCTGAAGTGGAATTTCCTTCCCACAATCACAATAATCCATGACTTCGCTCACTGGAAAACAGGGTATCATAACTGTATCTTCAATAGTTAACCGTTTATTCAATTAAAACTAATTTTTATGTTCAACGAAATAGAAAACCTAACTGCAATGAGTATGCCACGCATCGGCGATCCAGCTCCTTCGTTTACTGCAGTAACCACACAAGGCAATATTCATTTCCCCAACGATTATCAAGGTAAATGGATCGTACTGTTTAGCCATCCGGCCGACTTTACACCAGTATGTACCTCTGAGTTTATGACTTTCGCTAAAATGGAGCCTGAATTTGCAAAACTCAATACACAATTAGTAGGATTGAGTGTGGATGGATTATACAGTCATATTGCATGGCTGCGAACTATCAAGGATAAAATTGAATTTCGTGGTTGGAAAGATGTAGAAGTAAAGTTTCCTTTGATTGAAGATATTACAATGGAAATTGCCAAAATGTACGGCATGATACAACCCGGAGAAAGTTCTACTAAAGCAGTGAGAGCTGTGTTCTTCATTGATCCAAAAGGCATCATCAGAGCCATCATCTATTATCCACTTTCATTAGGTCGCAACTTTAAAGAATTGAAACGTGTGTTGATGGGTTTGCAAACAGCCGACAAACATGCAGTGGCACTTCCTGCCGATTGGATTCCGGGTGAAGATGTGATTGTGCCACCGGCAAACAGTTGCGGTGTTGCAAAGGAACGCATGGCCGGGAAAGAGAAAGATGTGTATTGTAAAGATTGGTTCTTCTGTATGAAACCATTGCCAAAAGAAGAACTGGAATTGGAAGCTGAATTGGTTTAATTGTCAGCGTTCAAATAAAAATCCCGGTTGCAGTAACCGGGATTTTTTATTGCATTATAATTTCATTTTTCAAAATGTCATCTCAGGTATTTCACCTTCTACGATCAACTTTCCTGCGGTCTTTGAAACAATCTCTTCCACTGAAACACCGGGAGCCCGTTCCAGTAATTTAAACCCATCGGGAGTTACATCCAAAACGGCGAGATCGCTGACGATTTTTTTCACGCATCTTATTCCGGTTAACGGCAATGCACATTGCGGTAACAATTTGCTTTCGCCTTTTGGATTGGTGTGCATCATGGCCACAATAATATTTTTTGCACTGGCAACAAGATCCATCGCACCACCCATTCCTTTCACCATCTTGCCAGGAATTTTCCAGTTGGCAATATCACCTTGCTCACTTACTTCCATTGCACCAAGTACCGTGAGATCAACTTTTCCTGCACGGATCATTCCAAAGCTCATGGCGCTATCAAAAAAAGCAGAGCCGGGTAAGGTGGTAATGGTTTGTTTACCTGCGTTGATAAGATCAGGATCTTCTTCTCCTTCAAACGGAAAGGGTCCCATGCCCAGCAATCCATTTTCACTTTGTAATTCTACATGAATACCTGCAGGAATATAATTCGCCACCAAGGTTGGAATTCCAATGCCGAGGTTTACATAGAATCCATCTTTTAATTCTTTGGCGATGCGTTGTGCGATTTGTTCTTTCGAGAGCGGCATAAATACAATTTGAAAATTTGAAAATCAGATAATTTGAAAATTGCGGGGATTACCTTGTGGTAAGTTTTGAAAAGTTGAAACAGTCATTTTCAAATTTTCAAATTGCCACATTCTCAAATTCGCTTTCTTACAGTTCGCTGTTCAATCCGCTTTTCATAATTCGTTCCTTTGAAAATGCGATGCACATAAATGCCCGGTGTGTGAATTTCGTTTGCATCTAACTCTCCCGGTTCAACCAATTCTTCCACTTCAGCAATAGTGATCTTGCCTGCCATTGCCATTAATGGATTAAAGTTTCTTGCGGTGTCTTTAAATATGAGATTGCCCATTGTATCGCCCTTCCATGCTTTTACAATGGCATAGTCTGCATCAAACGCATATTCAAGTAAATAATCTTTCCCGTTGAAATTCCGGACTTCTTTTCCCTCGGCTACTTCTGTTCCAACTCCAGCTGGTGTATAAATAGCAGGCATTCCATAACCGGCTGCCATGCATCGGGTAGCCAATGTTCCTTGGGGAATTAGTTCTACTTCCAATTCACCACTCAGCAACTGACGTTCAAATTCTGCATTTTCCCCAACATAAGAGGAGATCATCTTATTTACCTGCTTTTGTTTCAGCATTAAGCCAATACCAAAATCATCAACACCTGCATTGTTGGAAATGCATGTAAGGTGTTTTGTTCCTTTTTTTACTAAAGCGGAAATACAGTTTTCGGGAATGCCGCACAAACCAAAACCACCGAGCATAAGGGTTGCTCCATCGGGAATATCTTTTATTGCTTCATCGGCATTGGAAACAACTTTATTCATTGCAATCGTATTTGATTGCAAGATAAGCGAAGAATAGAAATGAACGCACGATTAAAAGCTGCGGGCAAACCCCTCCCAAAATAAGCAAGTGACGCACGCTTAACTAGGCAGCTGCAAGATATTCTCTCAGTTCCTGTAATACAACCTGCACAGAACTATCAAGCTCAGCAATAAGATTCTTTGTTTGCTCTTTCTCCGTGTACTTGGAAATATCAGCTTTTTCGATCAGGATCACTTTTCCTGAAAGTTCTTCTGCCACACCAAGGATTCGCAAAGTTGATTTCATATTATGTGCAGTTGCTTTCAACATGGCCGGATCTTCAGCTGCAAATGATTCTTTCAGTTTTTCTACTTCACTTGGTAAAAAGTCAAATGCTTTATTCAGCAGATCCTGGATATTTTCTTTGTTACCACCTGTTAAGCGATGCAGATAATCGATATTCACAAGCTTCAATTGTGAATGTTGAGGTGTAGCAGGTTCTGTATCCCAATCGCTGTAGTGGTTGAGTAATTCCAACAACTTGCGTTCATCAACAGGTTTGGTGAGATAAGCATTCATGCCTGCGTTGATTGCATTCTGCTGTTCAAGGCTTTGACAAAATGCGCTCAGCCCAATGATGGGCGTTTGCATATGCAACTCAGCTCTGATCTTTTTAGTGGTATCAATACCGCTTAGGCCAGGCATCTGGATATCCATCAATATAAAATCGTAGCTCCTTTGTTTCAACATTTGCAGTGACATTATGCCACTCTCTGCCTTATCGAACAAGAATTGATGTTCTGCAAGAAGATAACCCATCAGATCACGGTTCATCTCATTATCATCAACAATTAAAATACGCTTCTGAATTAGTTTTTCTTTATTAATGATCAACTCTGCTTCAATTTCCCTTTCTATTGCTGTTGCAATTGTGAAAGGCATCAGCAAAACAAATTGAGTACCTTCTCCCGGTGTGGAGAATACTTCAATTTCGCCGCCTTGCATTTCCACGAGTTGCTTAACAATGGGAAGCCCCAAACCTGTTCCGTAATATTTTTTAGCTGTTTTGCTTTCTATCTGGTAGAAACGTTCAAATACAAAAGGCAGTTTTTCTTTTTCGATACCGATGCCGGTATCTTCAACTGTAAACTGTATCCATGCTTTTTCACCCGATTGCTTTACCATTTTTGCTGCAACTGAAACAGACCCTTGCTCTGTAAACTTGATGGAGTTACCTGTAAGATTTACCAGTATCTGCATCAACTTCTTTGCATCGCCTGAAACATACTCAGGCAATTTTTCGTCCATCTGAATATGTAATGAAATGTTTTTAGCCTCAGCACGGTTTTGCAATACGTTATTAAGATTACTGATCACCTGCTTTACATCAAACGCCTCGTTTGAAAACTGAAAATGGCCCGATTCGAGTTTAGAATAATCGAGCACATCGTTGATCACTTCCATCAACAAATTACCGGATATTTTCATCGACTGGATCCATTGCTTTGTTTCAGGGGAATGTTCCTTTTTTAATAGCAAATTTGTATAACCGATAATAGAGTTCAATGGTGTACGCAACTCGTGTGTAACGTTTGAAATAAACTGATCTTTCACCAGTTGTGCCTGCTGCCCTTTTTGAATTGCAATTGACAATGTATTATTCAGTCGGTTTGTTTCAACCATTTTATACACTACCAGCATGGCTATAAGCGACATAAAAATGAGTGAAACCAAATTCCATTTACGATCGAGACTTACCATCTCTGCTTTCTCAATGGTGATCTTATTATTAAGTTGTTCGATCTTTATTCCCAATGCACTGATGAGTTCCTGCTCGCCAAACGTAATTTCTTTGAACGATGATTGATAAGCAACACTATTGATCATTTCAAGTGCCCTTACCTGTCCTTCTGTATCATAAACAGAAAGTATATCACGGTTTAATTGAATGCGGTTGGCTGCTTTATGAACAAATATGTTCACTAAATATTTTGGAATATAACCTCCGTATGTGCTTTTTACTTCCCTGAGATTTTTTTCTATTGTAATGATGTTTTTTGAAAAAGCTTCTTTCTTTTGAATATCCCCTGTTTGCACATAATCTTCCAGGTTGTGATCACTTTGTGTTATGAGAAACATCGTTTTTTCAACCACCTGCTGATACTGCTGATGTTTAATTACAGAATCACTTTGCGCAGAATGTTCCTGTACAGATTGCAACACACCTGATTCTATTGCATAGTTAGTACCAATACCAACCAGCAATATAACAGCAACAAATGTGAATGCGAGAACCTTTTTTAATCGGGGATGATCCCGAAGCAGGAGAAGAATTGGTTTCATAGTACTGGATTTTGAGGACTTACAGACTGAAAAATTACGTCTATTCCAACTCAAATCCAATCATGCGTGCATGTTTTATCCCTATACAGTATAAGTAAAACTACTAGTGTAAATACGATTATCGTATCATACGCCAACACCAACGTTGCAGTTTACCTTCAAAATCGAATGGAGTTGTTGCTTTGGTAATGTCTTTAATAATTGAAGCCTGTATTTCACTTTCATGCAATTCAAACTTCCGGGCATTGTTGCTGAAATATAAAATGCCTCCGGGTTTCGTTGCTTTTAATGTTTGATTAATGAGTTCCACATGATCGAGCTGAATATCCAGAAAGTCTTTCATCTTTTTACTGTTGCTGAAAGTGGGCGGGTCCATCACAACGATATCAAAGGTATTGGGTGTAAGCGTTTCAAGGTATTGCTTCACATCGGCCACAATAAATTTGTATTTCTTATGATCGATAAGAAAATTTACTTCAAAGTTCTTCTTTGCCCAATCGATATAAGTATTTGACAGATCAACTGTAACCACTTCCTCAGCACCACCGGCAGCTGCATATACACTAAAAGAACCAGTGTATGCAAACAGGTTCAATACTTTTTTACCATTTGCTTCTTCCATTACCATCTTACGTGTCGTACGATGATCGAGAAATAAACCTGTATCTAAATAATCAGAAAGGTTCACTAGGAATTTCAATCCATTTTCCTGCACTTCAAAAAACTCTTTTTCTTCAGCTGTTTTCTGGTATTGCGCCTGTCGATTACTTTTCCTGCGACGTTCTTTGGTATAGATAAGTTCTTCATCCATCTGTAACACCTCTGCGATTACATCAACTGTTCCCTCTAACCAATCGAGATGCTCTTCTTCCGTTAAATTATGTTTGGCTTTGTATTCACTCACACAAACCCTTGTATCATACACATCAATACTTACAGGAAATTCCGGCAGATCTTTGTCATATAAACGATAACAGCTGATGCCCATTCGCTTTGCCTGCTTACTTCGGTGCTTATACACTTTCGTAAGCCGGTTTTGAAACATTTGTAATTTATTGGAAAGCATAAGTATGAGTGATGAACGATGTGTGATGAGTTGTGGCTTTTGTATTGGACATTGGACTTTGTATTGTGGATCTTATTTATAATGCCAGCAAACTGCAACCTCTTATATCACTGTTATCCATGCGGCCCAATACACGAAAGCTTCCATCTTCAAATACTTCTCCCACATCATCGGTTGCAATAAAACTGATCGAATATACATTCGCCAGGTCAATAATATTAATGGCGCCTTTACCTGTTGTGCTGATGTGCAAAGGATCATCTTCATCCCTCACCAAAACTTTCATCCATGGCGGACAGTGAAAAATACCATTACCTTTTGAGTAAGCCTGGCTGAGCAATTCCGTCATTCCGTATTCTGAATGAATGGTCTCAACAGAAAAACTTTTTTTTAGTTGCAGATGTACCTGCTCTCTTGTCATCTCCTCCCGCCTTCCCTTCATTCCACCCGTTTCCATGATGATCGTATTCTTCAACGGTAATTGGTATTGCTCAGCAAAATCAAGCAACCCGAATGTAACACCAATGAGAATAGTTGGCTGACCTTCTTTTTCCAGCAGCTGTAATCTGTTAAACAGCTCCTGAAAATTATTGAGGTAAAAACCATTCATGGGATGGTTACTTTTCTCCATCAGTTTTTGCACCATGTACACCAGCGATGAATGGCTACGCTCAAGGTAAGATGGCAACAGACCAAGAAAACAATAGTTCTCCGGCAAACCATATTGCCGCACAAACCCTTTTGTAAAGGTTTCATTATACAAGGCGAGGCTTTTTACATAGTGCTTGCTTTGGATAGTTTGAGATGTGCCGCTGCTTTCAAACAGTGTCTCCGGTGTAAATTCTGTGCTTTCGATCCGGTGTGTTTTAAAAAAACTTATGGGTAAAAAAGGGATGGCCTCAATTGCCGCAGGTATGTTGCGTTCAGCATGTAATGCCTCACAAAATGATCTGTAAACAGGGTTATTATTGTACTGAAATTGAAACAACTCTTTTACCACTTCGTTGAACGAAATGCTGTTTACGTTAAAAAGATTGTTAACAAAAGGAGGAATCAATTTTTTAGTGGGGTATTAATGCTTAAATTTGAATAAGAACACTTCCGAATGAAAGCAAAACTATTATTTCTTTTTGTATTCGCTGCTGTATTAGCAGGCTGCAAAAAGTCGGATTTTACAACAAAGCCACAGGTAGAAATAAAGTCAGTAAAAACGGCAGAGATTATTAGCTCGACCGGGGGGATGGCTAAAATTTATGAATTTGAGTTAACAGTTACCGATAAGGAAGGTAATGCGCAAGGAGAGATTATTATCGATAAACTAGATGCTCCTTTGCCAGCCTGCCAACAGAACTCATTTACTGAAATATTTCCAATGCCGGAATTTCCTTCCGAGACAAATCAAAAAGTGACAGTAAAAGTGAAATACGCTTATGGCGGCAGTGTTACAGGTTATAGTAATTTAGGAGCCAGTTTATGTACTTCTCCCTTAGAACCGCATATTGCAATATTCAGGTTTAGAGTAGTAGATAAAGGAGGCGATACCAGTAATGCGGCGCAATCAGATCCCATTACGTTGCCCTTTTAAGTATCGGTTAAAATGTCACGTTTTACCCGGTTTATTCTTTTTTACCATATTGTTATTGCTGTAAGTGCAGGGGCACTTTGTGTGCAGACCAAGTTATTTTATTCGCTTTTTGAATACCCGTTAACACTTATTGCATTTGTATTTTTTGCAACGCTTCTTAGCTATAATCTTCATTTCAGTTTTGCAGCAAACAAAAGCACTTCATCAGAACAACTGGAATGGTTTCGGGAAGCAAAGACTGCTACATTCCTTTTAAATATTTTATCACTTATTGCTACATTATGGTTTTGGTGGAAGATCCGTAGCATCAACATACATATCATATTAGCTATTGTTTTTAATGCAGCTTACACAGCTCCTCTTCTATTGAAGAAACCAATTAAGCTGCCCTCCATCCTCACCTTTATCAAGAGTTATTTTATTGGTTTTGTCTGGGCCTATGCAACAGTTGTATTGCCGCTTGCTTTTTTTGAAGTGGAGCCCAATGTAAACGAAGTGTTTCTTTTCATCAGCCGTCTTTTGTTGGTTGCACTTGCTACTATGATCTTCGATTACCGTGACCGGCTCCGGGATTTCGAAATGGGTGTTCATACGCCTGCCAACATCATGAACGAGCAACAGTTCCAGGTGTTCTTTATTATCAATGTTGTTCTTTATTCGTTTTCGGTTGTATTCTTAGCCATCCGCTTCGAAACGTATCTTCATTTACTCCAGTTAATACCAGGTGTTGCTGCCATTTACCTGTTGCGTGTTTCCAAAAGACAAAACAGCGATTACTTTTACCTAGGCTGGGTTGACGGGTTACTCATCCTGTCTTCTGTGCTCAGTTTGTTTCTCCTGTTGTAGTACTTGGATTTACCCGTTGGTAAAAAATGCGGATACCCCACTTTTTAAAAGAAGCGAAACCGTACATTTGCTGAAAGCACTAAAACGATGGCAAAAGCAAAAGCAACAAAGAAAAAATCAATTCTTACAGACACTTCTCTTGAGTTTTTGAAGAACTATCATAATACACATTCACCTGTTGGTTTTGAAACCAGCGGACAGAAAGTTTGGTTAGAATATCTGAAGCCATATATCGATACGCATTTCAGCGATTCATATGGCACCGTTGTTGGTGTAATCAATCCTGAACATTCATTTAAAGTAGTGATAGAGGCACATGCCGATGAGATCAGTTGGTTTGTGAATTACATTACACCGGAAGGATTGATCTATCTGAAGCGTAATGGTGGAGTTGATCACCAGATCGCTCCTGCCAAACGTGTGTTGATCCATGGAAAAAAAGGAATTGTAAAAGCTGTGTTTGGATGGCCGGCTATTCATACACGTCTTGGTAATCCAGAAGCAAAAGAACCGCAACCACGTGTTGACAATCTCTGGCTCGATTGCGGCGCCCGCAACAGAAAAGAAGTTGAGGCTCTTGGTGTAAAAGTGGGTTGTGTGGTTACCTATGAAGAAGGTTTTGATGAATTGGCGCATGATTATTACATAGCCCGTGCATTTGACAACCGTATTGGTGGTTTCATGATTGCTGAAGTTGCACGTTTGCTGAAAGAAAATAAAAAGAAACTTCCCTATGGTTTATACATTGTAAATGCTGTGCAGGAAGAAATTGGTTTACGTGGTGCAGAAATGATCGCTCGTCGTATTAAACCCGATATTGCCATTGTTACAGATGTAACACATGATACCACCACGCCCATGATCAGCAAGATTGTTGAAGGTGATATCAGTTGCAGCAAGGGCCCTTCATTGGCAACCGGCCCGGCTATTCACAATAAATTACTCGACTTTGTTACAGATGTTGCTGATAAGAAAAAAATTCCTGTACAGTGGCGTTCATTAAGCCGCAGCACGGGTACCGATACTGATTCATTTGCTTATGCCAATGATGGTTGCCCTTCGGTGCTCATCAGCATTCCATTACGTTACATGCACACAACAGTTGAAATGTTGCACAAGAGTGATATTGAAAACACGATTCACCTGATGTATGAAACGTTGCTGGCGTTAACTCCAAAAACCAATCTCCGTTATTTATGATGCAGTTGTTATACCTCGATCCTGGAAGTGGCAGTTACCTGATACAGGTTATTATAGCTGCAGTGCTGGGTGTGATCTTTTATTTTAAAAGCGGTTGGAACTGGATCAAAAGCTTCTTTGTAAAAACACCACCCAAAACAGAAGAGGAAAAGAATGAGTCAACCGATTAATCATCATCCTGCCTCTTTTCGTGATCCTTCCGGTTTTATTTATGAAAAGGATGGAACGTTCTATCGTTTCGTTGCTGCTGACTACCGTCAAGACTATGATCTGTTGATGAAGAGTGGTCTTGCAGAGGAACTTCTCAAAAAAAGATTACTGCTCCCTTTTACCGAGCTTTCCGAAAATCATACGGGAAGAGCAGATTGGTATAAATCATTACAGCCGCAACAACTTCCGTTTATCTCTTATGCCTGGGAATGGAGTTTTGAACAGCTGAAAGACGCAGCATTAAGCACACTCAACATCTGCAGACTGGCTTTACAAAAAGGCATGATCCTGAAAGATGCAACACCAACCAATATTCAGTTAGTTGATGGCAGATATAAGATGATCGATACACTTTCATTTGAAACATACAATGAAGGTGAATCCTGGATCGCTTACCGGCAGTTTTGCGAATGTTTTTTAAACCCGTTGCTTATTGCTGTTCATACAGGAATGGAAGTGCATAAACTCATGCTCAGCTATCCTGATGGTGTACCTGCTGCAGTAACCTCCGGCTTACTTCCCTTCAAAACAAAGCTGAATGCGTCGGTATATCTGCATGTGCATTTGCAAGCGAAGATGGGGGCAAAACAATCAGTTGAGCAGAAACAAACAGCAAGAAAGATCACCCGGAAAAATATTGATCAGATATTGCAAAACCTGCACAGTTTAATCACTAACCTTTCACTTCCGGCTAAAGCCACTACATGGAACAATTACTACTCAGAAACAATATTGAGCGAAACTTATTTTTCGGAGAAGAAGAAACTGGTAAGTTCACTTTTAGAAAGTATAGAGTACAACTCAGTTCTTGACCTCGGTGCTAATGAAGGTGAATTTTCATTGCTGTGCAAAAATGAAGCAATGGTGATCTCCACTGATTTTGATAGTGATTGCATCAACAGGTTGTATAAACGCATCAAAGAAGAAAAAAGAACAAACATTTATCCAGTTGTAATAGATCTGACCTATCCTTCTCCTTCTTTGGGATGGATGAATAATGAACGGCCCGCTTTTTTTAAACGTACAACAGCAGACGTATGTATGGCGTTGGCACTTATCCATCACCTTGCAATTGCGAAGAATATTACGTTTGAACAGCTGGCTGCTTTTTTTGCTTCTGTTTGCAAAGTGCTCATAATTGAATTTGTGCCGAAAAATGATCCAAAAGTTGCGGGGATGTTACAGTGGCGGAAGGATATATTTGGCAACTATAACGAAGATTTATTTGAGCAGGCATTTTCGCAGCTGTTTGAATTAGAAAAGAAAATGAGTGTGCAGGGAAGCGAACGGACAATGTATGTTTACAGGAAAAAGTAACTCTCTTCATAACCACCATGAAAGAAAAGCTGAATGCACTCCTTCAGGAGAAAACATATTTCCTTTTGCTTTTGCCGCTATTCTTTATTTTTCATGGCTATAACGCTTTTTTTAGTTTCTTTCCTCTTCATTTTGTTTTGCTGAACCTGGTAATCACCTTGCTTGCAACCGTACTACTTTATTTATTAAGTTATTGGTTAATAAAAAATAAAAGAAAAGCGGCCATCTTCTCTTTCTGGATATTACTGCTTCTTTTATCCTTTGGCTTTCTGCATGACTCTTTGAAGAAAATAGTCGGTACCAATTTTTTCAGCAGCTATAAAATTATTCTGCCGCTGATTTTTACTATACTCATCGCCATATGGCTATTTATCAAGAAATGCAATGGTACATTTAAGCGGTTTTTTTTATTCCTTAATATCTTGCTGCCTTTGTTCATTGGATATGAGTTGTTTACTAGCATAAATAATTTTCTTGCCTACAAGAAGGATAAGCACTTGCTTGACAATCGCTTCAGTGTTTATTATCAAGCTGAGAAAAATATCAAACAGCCTGACACAGCAAAACCAGATATCTATTTTCTCGTATTTGATGCATTACCTTCTACAGCAGCAATGCAGCAAGCGTGGAATTTCAATAACAATATTTTGGACAGCTTCCTGCAGAACGAAAGCTTTTACGTTGTCCCTCGCTCAAAAAGTAATTATAACCTCACGGTATTATCAGTAAGCAGTACGCTTAATATGGATTATACTCCACCCGTTGATCTATACCAGGATGAAACTAAACTGTATTTTAAAGCAGCTGCCTCACTTCTTGACAATTCATTACTACGTTACTTAAAGGAGGCAGGTTACGACATCAAACAATATCAACCTGTTTCATTTGTAAATAAGGACTGGAATGGCGATTTGTTTTTTCCCGACATGTTGTACATGAACTATTTCTATCAAACATTACCAGGAAGAGTTTACCGTGATCTTGGTTGGAACTTTTCCCAACTAAAAACAAAGTTCATCAAAAAACAAGATCTCGCCTCCTACGAAAAAAGAAACAATGATCATAAAAATGATCTGTTGCAAACAACATTGCTGATAAAAAACTCCTGTGCAATGAATAAACCGAAACCGCAGTTTGTTTATGCGCACTATCAATTGCCACATGATCCGTACATCTATGATAGTTTGGGCAATTTAAAACCGGTAGAAAAAACAATCACATACAAAGAAGAAGAGCAACCGGCGGCTTTTATTGAGCAAGTTAAATTTGCCAATAAAATAATTCAGCAACTTGTAACGCATATTAGGCAAACAAATAAGCCAAACACAGTCATTATAATTGAAGGTGATCACGGTTTCAGGAATATATACGGGAAGAAAGGCTATATGATCTACGACAATTTCTCAGCATTCTATTTTCCTGACAGGAATTACAAAGATCTTTATCCAACTATCAGTCCTGTTAACAGTTTCAGAGTAGTGTTGAATAACTTTTTTGAAACAAAGCTTCCACTTTTAAAAGATAGCAGTATTTTCATTCCCTATACATTACCCGGAGAAAAGGAATAAGCATGCAAAAACTCTTTCAAAAAGCAAAACTATTTCTTGGTAAGCAACCTCTTTTCCTTTTGCTGCTGCCTTTATTTTTTATATACAGTGGTTATAATGAGTTGTTTGGGTTTCTTTCCTTCAAGTTTATTTTATCGAACCTGGCTGTTATTCTTGTATGCGTAGTTACTTGTCTTCTGCTTTTTTATAAGCTATTTCGTGATTTTACAAAAGCATATGTATTTACTTTTATCATTAGCTTATTCTGCCTCGTATTCGGCTATCTGCACGACAGCTTAAAGCAGTTGTTTCCGCAAAGCTTTTTTGTAAAATTTACTTTCGTGATTCCGGCGATCTTTAGTTTATTCCTGATTGCATTGATTGTATTAAAAAAAAGAAAAAAGCCTTTTACAGAATTGTTTCTTTTCCTGAATCTACTGTTCATTGTTTTGCTTCTCTCCGAAATACCAAACAGTGTAAAACGTTACCAGCTGGATAAAAGTGTTGACAACCTTATTGACTTTCGTTTTAATGCATACAATGAATACAAACCTGAAAAAGCACTTCCCGATTCCTTAAAGCCGGATATTTACTTTCTTGTGTTTGATGCAATGGCTTCATCAAAGAGCATACTGCAAAACTTTGGCAGAGACAATTATCAACTGGATACGTTTTTAAAGCAGAGAGGATTTTATGTTATCCCGAAGGGAAAAGCAAATTATAATTGGACTATTCACTCACTAAGCACAACCTTCAATATGGAGTATCTCCCACCATGGATCGCTCCTGTAATGAACGACGGGAAAGCTTATTTCTGGGGTTCAGCATCAATCTTACATAATTCATTATTCCGCATTCTTAAACAGGAAGGATATACTGTTAATAGTTACCAGCCTATATCTTTTGATAACAAAGACTGGCCGGGCAGTTCATACTTCGCAAGTTTCAAAAAGTATCACTATAGTTTTAAAACATTACCTGGCCGCATTTATCGTGATGTATTTTGGAATTACAACAGGATTGATGTCGATTTTATAAAAGAAAAGCAGTTTAAGATCATCTCAAATCGTAATAATGAAAAGAAAGTCTATTTAGATACTACAATGGCTTTAATTAAACAAAGCTGTTCAACCTCAGGCAGGCAGAAATTTATTTACGGTCATTTTATGATACCACATGATCCCTATACATTCGATAGCACAGGGAAAGTAAAAAACCCTGAGCAAACAATAATAAAACGTAAAGAAGATGATGCTGATGCATACTACAGTCAGCTTGTTTATGCTGGAACTGTTATCAAGGAACTGGTTGCTTATATACAAACAAACAATAAAAAGAATACTATAATCATCGTTGCTGGTGATCATGGTTACCGCAGCAGCGAATCAGAAAAAGCCGGTTACAACTTTGAGAACTTCAATGCCTTCTATTTTCCTGATAAAGATTATGCGAAACTATATGATTCTGTTTCGCCTGTCAATACATTTCGCATCGTACTTAATAAATCATTCGGAAGTAATTTGCCAATCTTAAAAGACAGTAGCATTCTCGTCACGGTGCAAAAAGAAACAATCAGAAAAAAAGAAAAAATAGATTCCAACTGAAATTATTTCCCAGTCAGGTGCTCAAGAATTGATGTTGCGATCAACTTATGAGCAAGTGGATTTGGGTGACCATCAATAAACACCGAATCACTTCCCTTCGTTCCCCAATGCCCAAACATTCTCACATACTCCTGCTCATCAGCGCTGCTCAATCTCTGGCGCAAAGCAGAATCAGCATTTGCAATTCGATATGAGTAATTGCTAATTGGAAGATTTGCCTTAAAGGTAATAGGTCCGTTATTGAGATGCAATAAGATCACCTCTACACCATGCTTTCTGGCCAGTTTAATTATTTCGGAATAGGCAAAAAGCTCCGCCTCCTGCTCCCGATCTGTTGGCCTTTTTTTATGACCAAGAATATTTCCAATTCTTGTTTTGATGATTTGTATTTGTTGATTCCCAAAATAACTGATCCCCTTCTTGAAATAATAACGCAAAAAATTACCCTTATAAATTTTCCGATCTTCCTCGGGTAATAATTCATTTATCGGTGATTGATAAACCGGCGGATCAATAGCAAATTCATTTCCCTTTTCAATAAAGTAAGGTGTAGGGAGTAAGTAACCGCCCCTGCTTGGAGCAAATTCTGTAAGCGATCGCTCGATGAGCCATGGACTCCGTTGAATAATAATGTAACGAGGTTTATATTTTGGAAGAAGCTGGTTTGCCTGTATCAGCATCTGTGCCAAGCCAAAGCCCCCAACAGCAGCATTGATATAATTCATTCCAGATTCCCGTGCAACTATGTATGGAAATATTTCTTCAGCCTTGCATGCAGATCCAAAGGTAAATGAGCAACCAAGAAATAAAAGATCAACAGGTTTATTTACATCACTGAATTGTTCTCCGGTGTGTGCCACTCTAAAACCATTACGGTCAGTTTTAACAGGAACAGGTTGCTTCAGATCGTAAACAAGAGAACTGAAATTATCCGGACGCATCCTGTAACCTAATAAACTATCCCGCTCGTACATCCTGCCCTTCCATGATATAAAATTATCAGAAGAAAAATATCTATAGTATGCCAGAATATTTTTATTTAAGGAAAGAGAGTGATAGATAATAAAAAGCAGAGTGAGAATTGAAAAAAGAAAAAGTGAAACTTTTAATGGGCTTCGAAATAATCCCGAATTCCAAAGTCTTTTGTAGAATAAAGCATAAAGACAAAAAAGAATAATGAATGCCTGCAGTAATTGATAAATATGCCTGGTACCCAATGGAAGAAACAAACCAGTTTTTTCAGCAAAGTACTGAAGTAAAAAAACAACCCTGCACAAATAAAAATTGTTACTAGTGCGTCAATTACAATTTTTTTCATGCCAATTTACTACTCGTTAACTATTACCTTCCTTTAAAAGCCATGTGATCGCCAACTCATACCCCCTCAACCCCAAACCAATAATACTGCCCGCAGCTTTTGCACTAACATGAGACAGCTTGCGAAATTCTTCTCTTGCATGTACATTAGAGATGTGTACTTCCACAACAGGTGTTGTAATGGCAGCTATCGCATCACCAATGGCAACAGAAGTATGCGTGTAACCACCGGGGTTCATTACAATGCCATCGTAAGAAAACCCAACACGTTGTAATTCGTTGATCAACTCACCTTCTACATTGCTTTGATAATAATGAAATTCAACTGAAGGAAATTTTGCTTTCAGCTCTTCGAAATATTCTTCGAACGACTGGTTGCCATATACACCCGGCTCACGTTTGCCGAGCAGATTAAGGTTAGGTCCATTAATGATGGCGATCTTCTTCATGTCGTAAATATAAAATAAAAGCCCCGACTCATTAGTCAGGGCTTCTTATTAATTTAAACTGCTTTTGATCATGTTGATGAAATCATCAAACAGGTAACGGCTGTCGTGCGGACCAGGCGTGCTTTCCGGATGATACTGCACAGAGAATGCAGGACGATCCTTCAAGCGAATACCTTCAATCGATTCATCATTCAGGTTCACATGCGTGATCTCAACATTAGCTGCTTTACGCACCGCTTCCGGATCAACACCAAAACCGTGATTCTGCGTAGTGATCTCACATAAACCTGTTACCAGGTTTTTCACCGGGTGATTTAATCCACGATGCCCGTGATGCATTTTGAATGTTGAAATATCATTTGCCAAAGCCAGCAACTGATGACCGAGACAAATACCAAATGTTGGTTTCTTTTCATTGATGATCGCCTTCACTGTTTCAATTGCATAATCCATACTTGCAGGATCGCCTGGACCATTTGATATAAAGTATCCTGTAGGGTTAAACGCTTTTAGCTCTTCGATCTTTGTTTTTGCAGGGAATACTTTCAGATAAGCACCACGATCAACCATGCACTGCAGAATATTGAGTTTTGTACCAAAGTCCATCACAGCAATACGGATCGGAGATTTTTCATCACCCATATTGTAAGCTTCAGTTGTGCTTACGGTGCTGGCAAGTTCAAGGCCCTCCATTGAAGGAACTTTTTCCAATTCTTCTTTCAGCTTTGCTTCATCCAGTATTTCAGAAGAAATGATGCAGTTCATAGCACCTTTTGTACGCACATGCGTTACAAGTGCTCTTGTATCCACATCTTCAATTGAAACAATATTCTGCTCTTCGAGATATTGCTGCAACGATTTGTCGGCAGAGTATCTTGAGTAACGATCCTCAAGATTGCGGCCAATCAAACCTTTAATTTTTACACTAGTGCTTTCAACATCTTTTTCAAATGTGCCGTAGTTGCCGGTATGCACATTGTTCATGATAATGATCTGACCGGAGTAACTGGGATCAGTAAATACTTCCTGGTAACCCGTCATTCCTGTGTTGAAACAGATCTCACCGGTGGTGGTACCGATCTTTCCAAATGCTTTACCGTAAAATACATTGCCATCTTCCAACATCAAGATAGCGGTTTGAGTTCCTGTTGGCTTATGTGGTTGTGTCATAATTAAGTGCAAAATAAAAGAGGCAGAACCAAATGGCCTGCCTCTGTATCAGAAAATTTTCAACATTTAATTTACTCAGCTGTTTTTTCTTCAGCAGCAGGCGCAGCAGCTTCCGCTGTAGCTTCAGCTTTCTTCTTCGCACCACCGGCACGACGGGTTTTCTTAGCAGGAGCAGCAGCTTCGCCTTTTCCTTTACCGTAAATCTCGTTGAAATCTACCAGTTCAATCATGGCTTTTTCTGCGTTATCACCTACACGAATTCCCAATTTCAGTACACGTGTGTAACCACCCGGGCGACTTGCAATTTTTTCCGCTACCGTGCTAAACAGTTCAGTAACAGCTTCTTTGTTTTGTAAATAACTGAACACAACACGACGGCTGTGAGTTGAGTTATCTTTTGCCTTAGTGATTAGTGGCTCGATCCATGTACGTAAAGCCTTTGCCTTGGTTAAGGTTGTAACGATACGCTTGTGCTGAATCAGCTCAATTGCGAGGTTGGTCAGTAACGCTTTTCTGTGAGAAGCGGTACGTCCCAAGTTTTTGATTTTGTCTCCGTGACGCATGACGTTTAAATTTTAGAGTCTTGTACCGTGTCAGGAATTACAAGACTATGTTTAAAAAAATACTCAGCTGCAATACTGCAGCTGAGTAAAAATATTAATCGATATTATCTAATCCCATTTTGTGAAGATCCATACCGAAGTGTAAGCCTCTTTCGCCTAACACCTGCTCAATTTCTGCCAGAGATTTCTGACCGAAGTTGCGGAACTTCATCAAATCTTCCTGCTCGTACTGAACCAACTCACTCAATGAGTTGATCTTCGCAGCTTTCAGGCAATTGAAGGCACGTACTGAAAGATCGAGATCTTCCAATGGAGTCTTCAATACTTTACGCAGTTGCAGCATTTGCTCATCAACCACATCTTCTTTCTTCTCTTCCTTATTATCAAACGTGATGTTTTCATCAGTAATGATCATCAGGTGCTGAATAAGAATGCGGCTTGCTTGTTTTACTGCTTCTTCCGGATGAATAGTACCGTCAGTAACAACATCCATAACTAATTTTTCGAAATCAGTACGTTGTTCCACACGAGTATTTTCAATCAGGTACTTTACGTTTTTAATTGGCGTAAAGATCGAATCAGTAGCAATGTATCCAAACGGAGCGTCTTTTGGTTTGTTATCCTCTGCAGGAACATAACCACGGCCCTTTGCAATGTTGATCTCAATATCAAGCTTTGCACTTGGATCCATTGTGCAGATGAGCAACTCAGGGTTCATTACTTCAAAGCTCTGAGTAGCTTCACCAATATTTGCAGCAGTAAATTCTGTTTTGTTTTTCAGGCTCAAAGTAACTTTCTCATGAGCAATATCATGATCAACTTTCTTTTTAAAACGAACCTGTTTTAAATTGAGGATGATTTCCACAACGTCTTCGCTGATACCTTTTACAGTAGCGAATTCATGGTCGGCGCCTTCGATTTTAATACCGGTAATAGCGTAACCTTCCAACGAATTCAGCAACACACGGCGCAAAGCATTACCAATGGTAACACCATAACCGGGTTCAAGCGGACGGAATTCAAACTGTGCCTCAAAGTCATTTGCCTTCTGAAGAACAATTTTGTCGGGTTTTACGAAATTCAAAATAGCCATATTGAAGTTTCTGTTTTACATTTTGTAATCGGCTGTTAAGCCTTTATTCATCTGCTGTTGCGTCGCACTCTTGTACGTTCTGTAACTGGATTGAGCTATTGGCTTATCGCTAACGGCTCAAGGCTTATTACTTGCTGTACAATTCCACGATCAACTGCTCCTTAATATTTTCAGGAACACTTTCACGTTCAGGGTAAGCAATGAAAGTACCTTTCATTTCAGCTTCGTTGTAATCGATCCAGTTAAATTTAGGATTCTTTCCTTTTGCCTGGCCTGTAACAGAAGTGTTATCCTTGCTCTTATCTTTCAAGCTAACGATATCACCTGGTTTCAATTGGTAAGAAGGAACATTTACAACAATACCATTTACAGTAACGTGCTTGTGGCTCACCAGCTGACGTGCAGCAGGGCGGCTTGGAGCAATACCCAAACGGTAGATCGTGTTATCCAAACGTGCTTCGAGGAGGCGAATCAGGTTTTCACCGGTTACACCTTTCAAGCGTGCAGCTTCTTCAAATGTTTTACGGAATTGTTTCTCTAATACACCATAAGTGTATTTGGCTTTTTGTTTTTCACGCAACTGTAAAGCGTATTCACCTAAAGTTTTACGCTTACGTTGTGCGCCATGTTGACCCGGAGGGTTGCTGTTTTTACCCAACCATTTGCCATTGCCGAGGATTGGCTCACCGAAAATACGGGAGATCTTGGTCTTAGGACCAGTGTAACGTGCCATAGTTTTTATTCATTTACGCTTTTTAGAAACCGGTGAACTGATCCGTAAAAGCGTTAAAAATTAATCAGCCACCCTTTTAATAAAATGAATGAATCTTGGCGATTCAAATATGTCTGGACAGATGCGTAAAACGCACCAGTCAATTAAACTCTTCTCTTTTTAGGAGGACGACAACCGTTGTGTGGTAAAGGAGTAACGTCTTTGATCATTGCTACTTCAATACCTGATTGTGATAAAGCACGGATAGCGCTTTCACGACCAGAACCGGGTCCTTTTACATAAACATCAACACGCTTAACACCAGCATCGAAAGCTACTTTTGCAGCCTCTGCAGATGCTACCTGTGCAGCATAAGGAGTGTTTTTCTTAGAACCTTTGAAGCCCATTTTACCGGCGCTGCTCCATGAAATAACCTGTCCTTGTTTGTTTGTTAAGCTGATGATGATGTTGTTGAAAGTGGCGCTGATATGTGCGTCACCATGCGAATCAATCTTTACAACTCTTTTCTTGGCGGCTGCCTTAGCGCTCACCTGTTGTGCTTTTGCCATAATTGAAAACCGAGGTAATCTATTTGTTTTAAAATAATCCACCTGAGGCGGACCAGATCAACGCTCCATCTACACCGTGATATCTGCTGTTAACCTGTAAGAACTGGTGTATATAGAAAAGCCGAAAGCTGTTAGCGTTTTGCTACCAGCTTTCAACTTAATTCTTATTACTTCTTAGCTGCTTTCTTCTTACCTGCAACTGTCTTACGTTTACCTTTACGTGTGCGACTATTTGTCTTAGTACGCTGTCCACGAACAGGTAATCCTTTACGGTGACGTAAGCCACGGTAGCAAGCAATATCAAGCAAACGCTTAATGCTCATTTGCACTTCACTACGCAACTGACCTTCTACTTTGAACTCGTTGGTAATAACGTTACGAATTGAATTCAATTCGTCATCGTTCCATTGGTTCACTTTTTTATTTACATCAATACCTGATTTCTCAAGGATGTATTTTGCAGTAGAAGGACCAATACCATAGATATAGGTAAGGCCTATTTCTCCTCTTTTGTTTTTTGGTAAATCAACACCGGCAATACGAGCCATAACTTATTTTACTTTTATTGTTCTTGTTTGGTTTGAATCAGCAACAATTACCCTTGACGCTGCTTAAAGCGAGGGTTCTTTTTGTTGATCACATAAAGCTTACCTTTTCTGCGAACGATCTTGCAGTCGGCGCTACGCTTCTTAATGGATGCTCTTACTTTCATTTTCTTAAGCTTTGTGCTGCAAGCTGTTCGCTGCGAGCTATTGTTTACTTTATTTCTATTAATAAGCCGAAGCTTACTTATATCTGAAAATAATACGTCCCCTGCTCAAATCGTAGGGACTCATTTCAACCCCAACTTTATCCCCAGGGAGAATACGGATGTAGTGCATCCTCATTTTTCCTGAGATGGTGGCCAAAATTTCGTGCCCGTTTTCAAGCTGTACCCGAAACATTGCATTACTTAATGCTTCTAAAATTTTGCCGTCCTGTTTAATAAGTGCTTGTTTCGCCATACTTTTTGGGGTCGCAAAGATAGGAGGATTTCTGGAAAAGAATACAAAAAAATCAACCCCGGCGGGCATTTTCAAAAAAAAATTCCCAAGCCGGGGCCTAATATAAAATTTTCTGCTATTTAAATTGCTTCTGCAGTAAGATGCACCTTGGTCATATTAAGATAATAATTCTGCAGCTGATGCAGTGCAATTGATTGATTTACATGACGTTTATCTTCTCTGTACCAGAAGCTGATATTACTAAAATCATCCGGCTTATCTAAATGAACCCTGAAAGCTCCTTTCAGATATTTTACCGACCCATCGGGCTGGTCTTCCCGGGTAAAATTAATTTTTTTGAGAGCGGCATCGCTGAGGGGTATTGGTTTCAGCACTTCCCCGGCATACCAAAATTCATTCTGGCCGTTGGTAAGCACCTTTGCCAGTTTTTGACCGTTGTTTACTTCAAGCACCTCTCCTTCCATGAGTGTGCCTTCGAAATCGACCATTACGAGATCACCTTCTTTGAGATCAGAGATTTTAATCATAACGCAAGCGCTTTTGTTTGCTCTAATTTAAACAAATAATGACAAAAAAGCAGCTTACCTGAAACATGGCCTTAAATGATTCTTAACAGGCTGTTTAAAACTCAACTGGCCTCCTTTTTGTTCCTATTATGAATAAACTAAAAGGATATGAAACGATTGAGCGTTGCTTTCTTACCATTACTGTTCATCCTCCTTGCTACTTCCTGCAAGAAAAACCCCATCAAAAATCTGAATGTTGAGGAAAGCTGGGTTTATATCAGCAGCGGTAATAACGGAGTCAACTTTTCTAACTTTTCAAGTGTAACCATCCCCGATTCTGTTATTCTCATCAGCAACAGGCAAGGAAGTAATAATTATGAAACCAATGCTCTTGCACAATCGATGATCGCTGAAGTGAAAACAACAATGCAGTCACGAGGTTACACACTTACAGGTAAAAATAACAATCCCGACCTGGGCATCAGTATTGCTAGGATCGATAACAGCTACACCAATGTAGCGGCTGTTAATGGTTGGTGGGACCCGTATTATGGTTATTGGGATCCCACTTTCTGGGGTTATCCCGGCTTTGGTTGGGCTCCAACCCAATTTGTTTTTTATAATACAACTGAATCAGCATGGGCAATTGATATTATCGATCTGAAAAATACGAGTGGCAATTCGCTGCAGATATTATGGAGCGGCACCATTCGTGGTGAAGAAATATTTAATTCACAAGCTGTGCCTTTGATCGTAAAAGGTATGTTTGAAATCGCCCCTTATATCAAAAGAAATTAATTGAACGAACAAAACATTAGCAGATGAAACATGTAATCATACTATTAATAACCGTCAGCTTTGGTGCAGTTGCCACAGCACAACAAGGCTTATCGAAGATCAGTTTTCAACATTCCACTCATTTACCAATTGGAAGTGTACGTGGTTTTGTTGAGAACATTTCCCCAAGAGGGTTTTCTGCCGATTACAGTTACTTCATCAACAATAATTTTTCACTTGGATTTGCCAGTGGCTACAGTGATCTCTATCAAAAGAAAGACCGTCAGACTTATACTTTTTCAGAAACGGATATATCAGCAGTAAAATCGCATTCACTGCAGATAATACCATTAATGCTGAAAGGAAGTTATAGCAACATTAAAGAAGGATCAGTTTTTCAGCCTTATGCAGGCATAGCAGCAGGCGGCAGCCTTATCAATTACGAAGAATGGTTCGGCACATTGGTAGATAAAAAAGGCGGATTTCGTTTTACTGTTGCACCTGAAATAGGAACCCGCATATCGTTTAATAAATATTCATTAGCTGGCGCAGACCTGAGTTTGCGTTATCATTACACCGCATTCAAGTATAACGATGTAAAAAATCTGCAAACTCTTTCGCTCAACCTTGGCTTATTTTTCTTTAACAGGAATTAATATCAGCTGCGTTTACGGTAATTGAAAATAGCCCAGCCATTTAATACAACAGCAAAACCTGTCATGATAAGTAAATGGTTTTTGATATCCGTTAGGCCGCTGCCTTTTAGCACAACCATACGCATCACATCAATAAAATAGGAAACAGGATTAAACCTTGTGATCCATTGTGCCCACTCCGGCATACTGTCAATAGACGTGTAAAGTCCACCCAACAAAACAAAGATCATCATCAGGAAAAAGGAAATGAGCATGGCCTGTTGTTGCGTAGTGGCATAGGTAGAGATCAATAAACCAAGACCCAACACCGCCAGCAAAAAAACAGAAGCAAATACATAAATGGTGAAGAACCCACCGAGTGGAATGATACCGTACAGCAACCGTGAGATCAGCAATCCCAATGTTAATACGATCATACCCAATATCCAGAATGGAATAAGTTTTCCTAAAATGAAATGATACTTCTTAACCGGTGTTACATTAATCTGTTCAATGGTGCCAATCTCTTTTTCTTTTACAATATTAATGGCCGTAAGATTTGCTCCAACCATTGTGAGCAGCAGCACTAGTATTCCGGGCACCATGAAATATTTATAGTTCATCAATGGATTAAACCAGTTGGATGCAGTGACTTCTATTTGTGTTTGCGGACTAAATCTTGGCATTTGTATCCATTCCAATCTAACTTCCCGGTTAAAATCCTGGAGTATTGCCCGCAGGTATGCACTTCCAAGACTTCCTTTAACGCCATTTATAGCATTGCTTGCAATAAAAAGTTGTGCTTCACTTTCCTTTACCAATTGCTTTTCAAATGAAGCAGGTATTTCCAACACCAGGTCTGCATTGTCTTTTTCAATTTCAACAAACGACTCCTCAAACGAACCGGAATAATGGGTGAGTTGAAAATATCCGCTTGAAGTGATCTTAGAGATCAGTTGACGTGAATAAGATGAACGATCAAGATCGGTTACAGATAATTTAATATTCTTGATCTCATAATCGGCAGCCCAGGGTAAGATCATCAGTTGAATGACAGGCATTATAAAAATGATACGCAGGATAGCAGGGTCACGAAAAATCTGCCTGAACTCTTTCTGCAATAAAAATTTTAATGTCCTCATTGTAATCTGATTTTAAAACGTTTCACCGCCACGGTTAAAAAGAACAGCATCATGCCCAGAAGTATCAGCGTTTCTTTCCAAACCGCTGCAAGCCCCACTCCTTTTATCATTACTGATTTTACAATGATGTAATACCATTTGGCCGGTACAATATTGGAAACAGTACGAAGTGGCAATGGCATATTTTCAATGGGAAACATAAATCCACTCAGCATAACTGTTGGCAAGAACAAAGCAACCAATGAAATGAACATAGCCACCTGTTGCGATTCTGCTGCAGAAGAAATCAATAAGCCAAGCGATAGTGATACCAGTGTAAACAAAATACTTTCTGCAACCAGTAATGCAAGACTTCCGTTGATGGGCACTTCCAACGCATATACACTCAGCAAAAGAATACTGGCAATATTGATGGTTGATAATAATAAATAAGGAACTGCTTTTGCAAACACCACCAATTGTGGTTTCATTGGAGATACAAGCATGATCTCCATTGTACCCATCTCTTTTTCACGCACAATAGTAATTGCTGTCATCATGGTACAAACAAGCAACAAAACCATGGCCATTACCCCCGGCACAAAATTGTAAGCACCTTTCAATTGCGGGTTATACAGCATTCTTGTTTCTATATTGATAGTATAAGGGAGTTTCAGATTATCAGTAACCCGGTTCTGGTAATCCATGATCACCGCTGTTGCATAATTGGTTAATGTATTTGCAACGTTAGGATCAGATGCATCTGCTATTAACTGCACACTTGCTTTGTTCATGTGTTGAAGATCTTCACCAAACTGGTTGGGCAACACAATAGCCAGTTTGATCTTTCCTTTGCGAAAAGCCGTTTCAATTTCATTGTACGATTGAAGATTTTCTTCTACATCAAAATAGCGGCTTGAATTTATTTCACTGATTAATGAAGTTGTTGCAGCATCTTTTGATTGATCAAGCACAGCGATCTTTGAATTCTTTACTTCATTTGTTAGTGCAAAACCAAAGATGACGATCTGTATCACAGGCATCCCCAACAGGATAAACATGGTACGTTTATCCCGCCAGATATGAAGAAACTCTTTTTTTACAAATGCGAAAAATTGTTTCATGTTGCTCTCGCTAAAATTTGCTTGTTACTCAATCGCCTGCCCTCACCGCTTTACGTGCCAGCTTCAGAAACACATCGTCCATTGAATTTGAATGATATATTTTTTTCAACTCAGCAGGTGTATCCAGTGCTTCAATTTTACCATCCACCATAATACTTACCCTGTTACAATACTCAGCTTCATCCATATAATGTGTGGTAACAAAAATGGTGATTCCGTTATCAGCAGCCTGGTAGATCATGTTCCAGAATTCACGACGTGTGACGGGATCAACACCGCCTGTTGGTTCATCTAAGAAAACAATTTCCGGTTCATGAAAAATGGCCACGGAAAATGCAAGCTTTTGTTTCCATCCAAGCGGCAATGAGCCAACGAGTTTATTTGCTTCTTTCTCCAGATGTAAGTGATCAAGGATAAAAGCTGTTTTCTCTTTAATGAATGCATTGCTCTTTCCATAAATACCACCGTACAATTGCATATTCTCTTTCACCGTCAAGTCTTCATACAACGAAAACTTCTGGCTCATGTACCCAATGTTCTTTTTGATCTGTTCAGTCTGAGTGTACACATCAAAACCTGCAACAGTTGCTTTGCCACCTGTGGGCTTCGACAAACCGCACAACATACGCATGGCTGTTGTTTTACCTGCACCATTTGCACCAAGAAATCCAAATATTTCTCCTTTGTGTACATCAAACGTAATCGCATCCACAGCTGTAAAATGCCCGAAGCGCTTACTGAGTTCCTGTGCTGTTATGATCTTATCGTTTGCCATATTAATTACGCATCAATTGCATGAAGCAATCTTCAATTGTAGGTTTGCCTTGCACAATTTCCAATTCTGAATGTTGTTTGTTTGAAAGAAATTGTTGCAACAGATCAGCTCCACCACCATTCTTCATCACCACATGATGATAGATGCCCGATGGATAAGCATTGGCAACTGCATCATAGGTATTGAGATCATTCAACAGATGCAACATATTTTTAGCCCGTACTGCAAACATGGATTGACCGAATGAGGCAACAATCTGTTGCGGTGTATCAATACTGAGGATAGAACCTGTTTGTATCAGTGCAACTCTATCACACAAACTAGCTTCATCCATATAAGGCGTTGAAACTAGTATTGTGATACCTTGCTCTTTCAGGCGTTTCAGCATTTCCCAAAATTCTTTTCTTGACACAGCATCAACACCGGTAGTTGGTTCATCTAAAAACAAAACAGTTGGTCGATGAATGAGTGCACAACTCAACGCCAGCTTTTGCTTCATACCACCGGATAGTTTTCCTGCCTTGCGATCTTTGAATGGTTCTATCTGCGAATAAATATCTTTAATGAGGTCGTAGTTCTCTTCAACAGAGGTGTTAAAAATAGTTGCAAAAAAATCAAGGTTCTCTTTTACCGTAAGATCCTGGTATAACGAAAAACGACCAGGCATATAACCAACCTGTTTCCTGATGGCTTTATAATCTTTCACTACATCCAATCCTTCAACCGTTGCAGTACCGCTATCAGCTAGTAACAATGTTGTAAGAATACGGAAGAGTGAAGTTTTACCTGCTCCATCCGGACCAATGATGCCAAACAACTCTCCCTTCCCTACATCAAATGAAAGATCATTCAATGCAGTGGTCTTTTGCTTTTTATCGCCGTAAGTCTTAATGATATGTTGTACCGATACTGATTGCATGTTTTTTATTTGAAAACCACCTCGCCATACATTCCGATCTTGAGATAGCCATCATTCTTCACATTGATCTTAATGGCATACACAAGATTGGCACGTTCTTCTTTTGTTTGAATTGTTTTTGGGGTGAACTCTGCTTTATCGGAGATCCAACTGATCTTTCCTGTAAGCTCTTTGTACTTTTCTTTCCCGTCATCCACCAATACTTTTACTTGCTGACCAAGTTTTATTTGCGAAAGCTGATCACCTGTTACATATGCCCTCAACTTCATTTCACCGAGATCGGCAATTTTATACAGCGCTTTTCCGGCTGATGTTAACTCACCTGCTTCTGCATATTTGGTTAATACGGTTCCGTTTATGGGATTTACAATATCAGCACGTTTCAACTGGTCATTCAATTGCTCTACTCTTTTTTGCAATGGTTTTGATTCGCTGAGAATACTTTTGTTTTGTGTTGATGTATTGTTCCTTTGCACATTGATCTGCTGTTGCGTAACAACCATCTGCTTCCTTACCACATCGATCTGTGCATTCATATCATCCAGTTGTTTTCCTGTTGCTGCATCTTGTTTTATGAGATTTTCAATACGCTGTTTTTCATGCAACAGGTTGTTGAGTTGCGATTGCTGTACAGCTAACTGATTTTGAAGCAAGGCAACCTGCGGACCAACATCTGCAGTTTTATCACTTAACGAACTGATGCTGGCTTCCACTTGTTCCTTCTGCAGTTCAATACCTTCAGCATCGACAGTACCCACCACACGATTTGCCGAAACGGTATCGCCTTCATTCACCGTTAGTGATAATATTTTTCCACTTAGTTCAGATGATACGATCACTTCCGTTGCTTCAAATGTTCCCGACGCATCAAATTTGTTTCCATTACTGCTGCAGGCTGTTACAAGAACAGTAGCGAGCATACTTATAAAAATGTTACGCATAGTCTTTATTTTCCCTTAGTGGTTTGATAATTCATTTTTGCCTGTATTAATTGCAGCTGATGTACGATCAGCATTTGTCTTGCCTGGTCTTCTGCATTTACTTCACGCAGGTAATCGTTCGCAGTGATTACGCCATTCTCAAGTTGTGCCTTTGCAGCATCTTTTACTTTTAAACGCAACTCAACGATCTCAATATCTTTTGCAATCAGCTGATTGATCTTGTCGATATCAGCCTGCTGTTGTTTCAATTGTGTATTTGTGTTGAGCAGAAACACATCTTTCTGCACAGCAACGATCTGTTGATTAATGCCGATCAGCTCCCGCTCTCTTTTTGCAGTGTATAGTCCGCCAAAGGCCCAATTGAAACGGATACCTGTTACATAATAAGTAGCGAACTTATTTTCGAGGAAATTCAAGCCCGGCCTTCCGTAACCTCCTTGAAAAAACAAACTGGTCTTGGGAAGATTCTTTGCCTTGATCATATGGCTTTGCCCACCCAGCAGCTGCTGTTGCTTTTGAAACAGGTTTAGTTCAGGACGAAGAATATTCTGATCATTAGTAGCTGTAAGTACAGGTTTTGTAAACACTGTATTTGCAGTATACGTTTCGCCTGTAAATAAACTCAACACATCGAGCAACCCTGCTTTTGTTGCAGTGAGTTCAATTACACGTTGATCAACTTTTAGTGCTTCTGCCTTTAATAAATTAAGATTGGATTTGAATGCAACTCCGTTTGTAACCTGCGCTTCAATTTTCTTCATACCCGTTGCTAAGTCGTCACGGATCAGTTGCGTTTGTTTCAATTGCTCATCAATGTAAAGAACGCCGAGGTATATTTGGCTGATGCGTTCTTCAAGTTTATACAGTTCCACTTCAATTTTCTGTTCTTCCACATCAGCATTCAGTTGTTGAATACTGCGTTGCTGTTTGAGCATACCACCATCGTAGATCATCTGGTTGATGTCAGCTACAATTTTATACTGATCCTTACTTAACGGATCGATTGTTACACCCGGCACAGGGATCTTCACCGTTGTTACTTCCGATTGATAAGTGGCTTGTCCGCTCACTGAAAGCTGCGGCAGAAAACCTTTGTTAAGATTTTCAATAGTAATATCCTTTGTCTGTTTGATCAGATCTTTTTGCTTGATGAGTGGATATTGTTGTCTCGCCTTTGCCTGCACCTGCTCCAGTGTAACCGTTTGTGCAAACGACAGATTTGATAAAACAACAAATAAAAAAAGCAGCTTCTTCATAACATTCAATTTGTTTAACCAACCAGTTAACTTCTGTTCAAAAAAAATTATTTTCGGATGGAATCAATAATAAACTTCGGTATCTCTTTTTTACGTTGCTCCATTGCATGCCTGAACTGAAACTCATCGAGCCCCAGGTTCATCTGAAAGATGGGCTTGGCAACAAATGGAAAAATGGTCATTGAAAGAAGGTTCATCATTAGCTGCAATGGGCTGACAGGTTTAATGGTTCCCTTTTTCACCTCAGCTTCAATTTGTGCAAGAAATTTTGAAGGGTCAGGTTTGCTTTTTGCGCCCCATACCTTCTTCATAAAATACACCGGATCCTGGTTCACTTCATTCATCACAAATAAAGGCAGGTAAGGGTTTTCGATCACCACGGTAATATACTCATCGCAAAATTTCTCGATTTTCTCAAACAAACCGGCATCTGAGTTCAACACCTCGTTTACTTTCGGAAATAAATGATTGGCCGCTTCCATAAATATCTTTTCAAACAGCTTATCCTTACTGTCAAAATAATAATGTAACAGCGCTTTGTTAATACCTGCTTCATCCGCAATATCCTGCATGCGTGCCCCATACATCCCCTTCTTAATAAACACATTCCGTGCTGCCTGCAGGATCACTTCCTCTGTACTTTGATCTTTTATCCGTTTTGTCATAATTTTTAACCAAATGGTTAACAAAGGTAAAAAAATGTTTTACAACTGCAACTTTTTTTCTCTACGTTTTCAAATCGGCCGCCGTTTTATATTGTCAATTCACTAATTAAATCGGCAAATATGATTCTGGCTCGTCTTTTGCCTGTTCAGTATATCCCGACATTATGCAGATCAAAAAAATCATTTATACCATTTTCATTCCTGTTGTTCTGGCGGCCTGCACCGGGCCAAAGACAACAAGTACCCCGGCCCCAACTAAGGAAAAAACTATCACAAAAAAAATGGTGAATGGCTACCAGCTGCAGGTACTCAATACCATTGACAGGACCGAAGCCCTCAACGCAAAATCATTGCTGCTCACAAAATACCCACAGCAGAAAACCTTCCTCATGTTTCAAAGCCCCTACTATAAAATACGGTTTGGAAATTTTCTAACGCAGGCCGAAGCAACCGGTTACCAGAAAAAAATCAAGGCTCATTTTACTAATGTATTTGTAATACCTGCGAGGTTTGAAATAAAAGTGAAAGAGTAAAAAACATCCTTCATAAAAAAAGAGCTGCTTTCGCAACTCTCCTATAAAGTTTAGTTTCTTACTCCGCCCAGCTCATTACATAATCTCCATTTTCAATATCCAGTGCCTGTTTGGTTAACATCAACGGACGAAACGTATCCACCATCACTGCCAGTTCTTTCGTTTCTTTCGCACCAATACTTTTTTCAACGGCTCCGGGATGTGGCCCGTGTGGTATGCCTGCAGGATGTAAGGTGATCATTCCTCTTGTTACATTCTTCCTGCTCATAAAATCGCCATCCACATAATAGATCACTTCGTCACTATCAATATTGCTGTGATTGTATGGCGCAGGAATGGCATTGGGATGATAATCGTACAACCTTGGCACAAATGAACAAACCACAAATGCATTCGTTTCGAATGTTTGATGTACGGGTGGTGGCTGATGTACACGACCTGTGATGGGTTCAAAATCATGAATGGAAAAAATGTATGGATAGCAGCAACCATCCCAGCCTATCACATCAAACGGATGTGTGCCATAATGCAAGCCATACAACATACCCTTCTTCTTTGCCCTGATGAGAAAATCACCATGCTCATCATGTGTTTTCAGATCCTGTGGCTTGCGGATATCCCTTTCACAATAAGGCGCATGTTCCATTAGCTGCCCGTACCTACTCATGTAACGTTTGGGGTAACGAAGCGGTGTAAACGATTCAACAATGAACAATCGATTCTTATCATCGTTAAATTCAATCTGATAAATTGTTCCTCTCGGCAACACAATGTAGTCACCATAGCCAAATGGCAATTCACCATATTGCGTTTTCACCGTGCCGCTTCCTTCATGCACAAAGATCATTTCATCAGCATCGGTATTCTTATAGAAATAATCTTTGGTGCCACTTATTGGTGCAGCCAATACAATATGACAATCGCTGTTCACCAACACAGGTACACGGCTTTCTAAAAATTCACCACCCGGTTTAAGATTGAAGCCTTCAAAACAACGATGCTGCAGCATTTTCTCCTCTGCTATTATCGGCGACACATCGATCTGCGGCTCTGTTTTAATGATCTGCGTTGGCGGATGACAATGATACAGCAACGAATAATCATCGCTGAACCCTTCGGTAGAAAATAACTGTTCGCTGTACAAACCACCATCGGGCTTGCGGAACTGTGTATGACGTTTGTGGGGAATATTTCCCAATGTATAATAGTGAGCCATAAAAGAATTTGAAAATTTGAGAATTTGAAAATAAGCTAACCCTCTTTATGCATTAGCGAAAAGCATGGTTCAGCTTCTTGACAGCTCAAGTGTGGCAAGCAAAAAAATATACTTCCACTTCCTTTTATCGATCCAGTAGGTGAAGTTTCTGAAAAATGGCATACTCAAAGCTAAGTAATCTGTTTCGGTAAATCATGACCATTCAACGCTTGTTTGAAAAATTTACAAATAGATTTATCTTCCCTTTTTATTGCCATCTACAATAGAAAACAATAAGCCAATCACCGCTTAACAGAACTGCATGAAGAAAAGAGAAAAACTTGCTATCGTACGGCAACATTATCCCACAGCCATTACTACTATTGATAGTGTAAACAGGCTTATTGATTTTGTAGAAGGTAAACTGGATCTTGAACCTGCACAGATCATGCTGGCCGATAGTATTTGCAGTGATGATGTAAACAGTATTCAATACCCTGCAAGGGCGCATGAATTTCTTGGGCCTTTTAAAATGGGTGGACTTGATGGCTATCCGTTCACCGGTTTAACAGGTATGGGCGCCTTCGCCAGTCATGTACCCGATGAAGGAGCTGTAATTGTCTATTACGGTCCGCATATCGGTATTTCAAAAAATGGAGCTGTTGGTGAAATACACCGTATTGGTCAGCATAACAATTCGGGGTGTTGTGGTGCAGCAAAAGGAGCGCTGAATAAACTTTTAACCAACACGATCGAAGAAGGAAAAATTTCCGAACTCGATTACCAGATGAATACCATTGAACAAATCTTATTGAAGGAACGAAACAGAATCACTGATGCGCCCATTCCACTTAAAGAAGCAACGGAGGTAATTTATGAAGCTATTGATAAACGCATCAACGAACTGGTGGCTGCAACCAAATACAATTGCAAGTATGTTATATTGATGGGTGCTATTCTCATCAACAGTGATAGTGATGTGGGTTCGTTCAACTGTTCCCGCCGATTTGATGTGATCGATCTTGCAACAGGTCAACGAACTTCTTACCTCTAAACAAACTGGTTTGACACAAATAGGACTTATCTCCGATACACATGGATTTTTAGACGAAACAGTTTTTGATCATTTTAAGAACTGTGATGAAATATGGCATGCAGGTGATTTTGGCAATGAAGACATTGCTAAAAGATTAAAGGAGTGGAAAGAGTTGAAAGGAGTTTATGGCAATATCGATGATAATAAAATCCGCACTGTTTATCCTGAACAACTTGTTTTCTATTGTGAAGATGTAAAAGTGATGATGCGGCATATTGGTGGTGCGCCGCCCAAATACAATCCTGAGACAAGAAAGGAATTGCAACTGCATCAACCAAATCTTTTCATCAGCGGTCATTCACACATTTTGAAAGTGATGTATGATGATAAGATCAATTGCCTGCATATGAACCCAGGTGCAGCCGGCAAACAAGGCTGGCACAAAGTGCGTACGCTCATCCGTTTTGTAATCGACGGATCAGACATGAAAAAATGCGAAATAATAGAACTGGGCAACCGTTGACTCAATTCCCTTTGCAGGAAAATACTTTTTGGACTACCTTACAGGAACTAAATCAACTGTTATGCAACGTCGTGATCTACTGAAACAAACCGCTCTTACGCTTGCCGCATTTACATTAAGCCGTGATCTGTTTGCCGCAGAAGCTGAAAAGCTTACTCAGCTCCCCGATGTTGAAAAAATCATCAAACTAAGTTCAAACGAAAACCCACATGGTCCATCTCCCATGGCACGCAAACAAATGATGGAAGCTGTAAATGGCAGTAACCGTTACCCTTGGGATGTTACCACAAAACTGAGAGAAGAAATTGCTGCTTTAACCGGTCACACAAAAGAACATATCGTCATGGGCGCCGGTTCATCTGAACTGTTAGGTCTTGTTGCAGTGTGGGCTGCGTTGAAAAAAGGAAATGCCGTTGCGCCTGATCCCACGTTTCGTTTGTGGATGCCTGCTGCACGCAAAACTGGTCTTGATATAAAACTCGTTCCGCTCACTGAAAAAAAGATGACCGATCTGCAGCGGATGAAAGAAGCAATGAACGATCAAACAAAACTCGTTTACATCTGCAACCCTAATAATCCAACAGGTACTGTATTACCGGCAAAAGAACTTGAAGCTTTTATTAAAGACATTGCACCCAAAGCAATTATTTTACTGGATGAAGCCTATACCGAATTCAGCAGTGAACCAAGCATGGCACATTTGGTGAATGATTATCCCAACCTTGTGATCGCTAAAACATTTTCAAAAATTTATGGTATGGCAGGTGCACGTGTTGGTTATGCATTGGCGCACCCAACTACTATCAAACAATTAAATGAATTACAACCTTGGGCAAATGCCGGAGCAAGTGCTGTTTCATTAGCCGGAGCATTAGCAGCTTTGAAAGACAAAGCCTTTATCGACTTCTGCAAAAAAGAAAATGCTTTGGCCCGTTCAATTTTCTGCAAAGCACTGGATAAAGCAGGCATTCCTTATATCCTATCAGAAACAAGTTTTATCTATTTTGACACAACCAATTTTGGAAAAGATGTGAAAGCTATTCTGGAAGCAAAAGGTATTGTTGGGGCACGCACATTTGAAGAAGGTACAAAGTGGTTACGCATAAGTGTGGGCACACAGGATGAAATGAAAAAAGCTGCTGCTGCTTTATTAAGTTAAGCTTGTAGTTTGAAGTTATTTTTGACCCCACACTTGTGTCTTGTGCCTTGAGCCTTGCACCTTGTGCCTTTTATCTCGTCTCTTTTTCCTTTCATTGATTTTTAACGAATCAATTGCAATTGAACTTTCTATTTTTCGCCAAATAACAAAAACATGAAACCGATCCTTCTCATCATTGGCATTTTCTTTATGCATTCACTTGTACGTGCACAGGCCGATGCACAAACAATTAAAGACATTGAAACTGTTTGTAATTATTATCTCATTGGCGGCACCAATGGTGATAGTGTGATGTTCTCGAAAGCCTTTGATCCGGCAGGGCAAATGCGCTATATGCGGAACGATACATTGATGAATGTGTCACTAAGAGATTTTATGGCCCGCACAAGAAATACAGGAGTGAAACAAAACCGCACAACAAAGATCGACAGAATAGAAGTATTTGGGAATGCAGCTACTGCCAAACTCACTATTGAGTATCCCACGTTTTATTTTCACGACATGATGAGTCTCATTAAAACAAAAGATGGCTGGAAGATCGTTAGCAAGATCTTTTATAGAGAAGACAAGAAGAAATAAAAAAAGGCCCCCGATACGTCGGGGGCCTTTTAGTTTATAAGTTACATGCCGGGAAACCACGGCCTTGCAATTCCTTCACGGAAAGGCCAGGGCACAGCAGCAAGAATTAAGATGAGTGCAATTACATACATCCACGAAGCTGCGCTATAATTTTGCTTCTTTGCTCTGCCTCTTGCCATCGTGATCATAACAATTGCAAGGATCATAGCTGAGATATGTTCAACCACCCAGAAACGGGCGAAACTGTCTTTCATTACATTTCCAAAACCACCAAGACGTTCAATCATATGAAAGCCCACCGCTTCATTATTGAAATATTGAAACAATCCCAGCAACAATGTAATATGTGCAGCAATGAGCAGGAACAAACTTGTTTTCTGCAAGCCGCCTTTTTTAGTAAATGCCTGGAACAAAGCAATGATCAACAGGATAAGAATTACCCAGCGAAGTACGTTGTGTAAGTGAAGCAGTCCGGTGTACATAATGATTTGGAAATTTGAGGATGATGTAATGTGAAATTCCACTACAAAGTAAGGTGCAGAAAAGGATTATTCAAAAACTGTTTTCGGAAAAAAACTTATCTTAGATCATCATAAACACCTGCTATGAAGAAATTGTTTTTTACAGTTGTCACTTTTTGCAGCATACAATCACTGCTTGCACAATCTCCAAAAGTATTTGTAAGCGATTCAAGCAAACCCATCATTCAACAACAATTATTATTTCAAAACAGGATCATCGGCAAAACTGAAAAGGGAACTGTGTATGCATTGCCGCAGGATAACATGCCGGTGCTGGTGCCCGATAGTTCATTTACCTCAAACATGCCGAATAGTTTAAAAACCGAAACACCTGGTTTGTCAATGCCAAATCCTTATTATCCAGGTAAGCCAGAGGTGAAGAGCCATCCTCCAACAACTGATTCTACAAGGAAAACAACTCCATTTAAAATGTACCACTACAAAAAGCCTGCTACTAAACAGTAACATGCTTTGAACTTATTTTTATCCATTTAATAAATTAACCGGTAATCCGAATCAAATATTGAACTATGAGCAATTTTCAAGACAACATTTCGGAACGTTTAACCTACCTAAAGAATACAAATGATATCGTCAATAAAAAAACAATATTTAACCGGACTTACTCCTCTGCATTAGTTGATTCTGAGTGGAATGATATAACAAGAATAAACGACTTTCAAGCTGCATTTTTAGATCTATTGAATGAAAAACATTCCATTTTGCAGGAACAATTTAAGCAATCGCTTGATGAGAGATTCCATGAAATGTATAGCAATTCAGATGATGAAAAAGAAAGGAAATTCTCCCCTGCAAAAGAATTAGTTCTTCATTCTATTCAAATGCCTTCAGATCAATCAGATGATTGGCAATTAATGTATGAAATGAGAAATGATGATACCATTTTTCATATTGACTTTAAAGGTTGGAAGTACGAATCAATTGGTATAACACATTAAAAGCTGAATATAACAGGCTGTTTCTATTGTGTTTTATAAATCTGAAAACGAATATCTAAAATCTCAAATCACCTTCTCACTCCTCCCAATCAGCAATAAAAATATTAGTATCTCTTGTGCCGCCGTTATTACGGTTGCTGCAGAAAACGATCTTCTTTCCATTGGGGCTGAACATGGGAAATGCATCAAAGCCTTTATCACGACTGATCTTTGTAAGATTGCTTCCATCTTCATTCATCGTATATAAATTAAATGGAAATCCACGCTTGTACTCATGATTGCTGGCAAAGATGATGCGTTTGTTATCGGGCATGTAAGCAGGCGCCCAGTTGGCTTGTCCAAATGAAGAAACCTGTTTAGCATTTGTTCCATCGGCATTTGCCACCCATACTTCCATATTGGTGGGAGCAACTAATCCCTGTGCCAATAACTCTTTATATTCTTTGATCTCTGCTTCAGTCTTAGGTCGGCTTGCACGCCAGATGAGTTTTTTTCCATCAGGACTAAACCAACCACCACCATCATAACCCAACAGGTTGGTTACTTTAATTTCTTTTCCTGTTTTCAGATCCATCACATACATATCTATATCACCATCTTTGGTACTGGTGTACAACATTTTCTTTCCATCAGGTGAAAGCGTTGCTTCTGCATCATACCCCTTGCTGTTTGTTAACTGCTTTACAATTTTTCCATTCAGGTCGGCCATGAAAATATCATAGCTATCGTACAAAGGCCAGATGTATTTGTTGCCGTATTTACTTCGATCAGGAATTGGCGGACAATCGCCACTTCCTAAATGTGTAGACGCATAAATGATGTGTTTACCATCTTTCATAAACGCACCGCAGGTTGTTCTTCCTTTACCAGTGCTCACCAGCTTTGGCGTAAACTTTTCGCCGGGTTTCGTTGGGATTTTTCCAATATACATCTGATCGCAGGGAATGCCTTCTTTGGCATATGTTTTCTGAAAGATGAGCCATTTACCATCGTAACTGAAATACGCTTCTGCATTATCGCCGCCAAATGTGAGCTGCTGAATATTTTTAAAATGCTTTTCGTCGGGGTAAAGAATGGTATCATTCATTGCCAAGGGATCAACGTTGATTTCCTTTTTACCGGCTTTAAATGAAAGAACCAAGGCGACAGCCACAGGCAGAACAAGCAAGAGAGCGTACTTCTTCATGAATCTGATTTTTACAAATGTAGTTTTTGGAATACCCGCAAATGTCAGGAAAATGTAAGAACCAGCACAGCAAAATAATTTAGCTTTGCGCCATGCAGTTGAAAGCCTTTTTGATCACTGGATTTACCAGCCTTTGCCTGTTTGCCTGTACCAACGATAAACCTGCCGAAAACGGACAGGACGCTACCAATAATCCTCCTGTCAATTCCAAAATTGCTGAACTTGAAAATAAGCTGCAACAGGAACCACAGGTCGACAGTATCCGTGAACAATTTGTAGAACAGTTAGTTCAAAATAACCAATACGATAAAGCATTGGCGCAGGTTGAAACTCTTCTGCAAAAACAACCCAGCAACCCGGCCTATCTTTTTATGAAAGCCGATGCGTTGGAGCGTAAAGGCGATACAGCGAATGCCATTGCATTGTATGAACAATCAATTGCAGCAGCCGGTTTATTTACCGAAGCGGAGTTAAGGCTTGCTTCGCTTTATGCAGAAACAGGAAATAAAAAAGCAGAAGTTTTGTGTGATGCGTTGCTGAAAGATGCCACCGCTGTTCAATTCCGTAGTGATATTCTTTTTGTGAAAGCTGCTTATTACAATAAGATCAAACAAGCATCAAAAGCATTGGCTGTTTACAACCAGATCATCCGTGAAGATTACACTTACTTAGATGCCTACATTGAAAAAGGATTGATCTATTACGATCAGCAAAAATTTGAGGAAGCACACAAAGTATTTGCACAAAGCACCAATGTGAGTAACAAATTTGCAGATGGTTATTTCTGGATGGCGAAGGCAGAAGAAAAACTCAACCGCACAACTGAAGCCATTGATAATTATAAACGTTCCCTCGCACTCGATCAAAGTATAACCGAAGCAAAAGATGCATTGAAGAGATTGGGAGTCGTAAAATAATGAGTGATGAATGATCAGTAATGAGTAAAAACCAAAAACGATAAACTAAAAACTATAAATTTTCTATGCCGATTGTAGCTCCTTCTTTATTAAGTGCCAACTATATTAATCTCCAGGCCGATTGTGATATGCTCAACGCCAGTGAAGCCGATTGGTATCACCTGGATGTAATGGATGGCCGATTTGTACCCAACATCAGCTTTGGTCCAATGATCATTGAATTTTTCCGCAAGGCCACCACAAAAGTTTGTGATGTGCATCTGATGATCGAAGAACCGGAGAAATATGCCGAAGCATTTCAAAAAGCAGGTGCTGATATTCTCACGGTGCATTACGAAGCATGCACACATCTGCACCGGAATATTCAACAGATCAAGGGACTTGGCATGAAAGCAGGAATTGCATTAAATCCGCATACACCGGTTTCATTATTGAAAGATGTATTGGCCGATATTGATATGGTTTGTTTAATGAGTGTGAACCCAGGCTTTGGCGGACAGGCATTTATTCCCCAAACACTCAACAAAATCAAAGAACTCCGCAACATGATCGATGAAAAAGGATTGAAGGTGGATATTGAAATTGACGGAGGTGTAACACTTGCGAATGCAAAAAGTATAGTTGATGCAGGCGCAACGGTATTGGTTGCTGGTAACACGGTGTTTAAAGCACCCAACCCAACAGAAATGATCTCATTATTGAAGAAGATATAAATCAGTCAGAAAGGAGGAAGAGTTTAGTCAGGAAGAAAGAAATAACTTTTTTTCTTCTTCCTGACTTTTTCTTTTCACTTCCGATTTTAATGCAACGATTTGACCAATCAAAAGGTCATCCATTTATGAAACAGCTCTGCAGTATTCTTTTCCTATTATTGTTGCTGGGCAGTTGCAGTTATCCTTGCGGCAAATCATCCGGGTTGCACCTCAATTTCGTTTCATACACAAAGGCTGAGATAAATGGTTTCAGCATCAGCCGTTATGAAAAAGGAAGCAACTTCAGTAACCTTATCAGTTCAGCCAGCTTTGATACTTCGCTTGTTGGTCTGCGCCAAAGTGGCGATACCATCAGGTATGCATATTTCAGCGATGATGCACTGCTTCCCTCCAACTTCGACTATAAAGTTTTCATTTCCGCAACAAATACAACCTACAGCATTACCGATCTGAAAGAACCCCTGGAAACGGGAATTAAGAATGGACAGAAAGTCTATTGCATGAACCAGATCGTTTCCTGCAAGGTTAACGGAACATCAGTAACAATTTCTTACGAAGACCTCTTCCTGAAAAAATAACTTGCTTCGCTTTGCGTTTTAGCAGAAAGGCTTAGTTTTATCTTCCATGAAGGCAACCAAAACCTGCTTCCTGCTCCTGATTCTCCTTGCAACCTCTGTTTCCTACGCCCAAAAGAAATCGGCAACAGTTACCGGCAAGGTATTGGACGAAAATGAAAACCCGCTTGGCAATGTATCGGTGATCATTCTCGGCGGCAGCAACGGCGTTACTACCAACGATTCCGGATATTTCAGTATTAAAGTACCGGCAGGCAAGGCCTTTGCGCTTGTGTTCAGCTACACATCCTATCGTGATGAACAGCGTAATTTCTTTTTGAATGATGATGAACAGGAGCGAATTGTCCTCCGTCTTGAACGTAGTGGCAAAGAACTCCAGGAAGTAACGGTAACCGACAACCGTATACGTGCCGAAGCATCAGCTATCCGAATCAACCCGAAAAATGCATTGTTACTTCCATCAGCTGTGGGTGGCGTGGAAGGCTTACTGAAAATATTTGTTGGCAGCAACAACGAACTTACTTCACAATATTCTGTACGTGGCGGCAACTACGATGAGAACCTCATTTATGTAAACGACTTTGAAGTGTTCCGCCCCTATCTCGTTCGGCAGGGACAGCAGGAAGGGTTGAGTTTTATTAACCCGGAGATGGTTCGCAATCTTACGTTTTATAATGGCGGTTTTCAATCACGCTATGGTGATAAGATGAGTAGTGTGCTGGATATTCAATACAAACGTGCAAAGAAATTCGGTGGCTCTGCTTATGTTTCTTTGCTTGAGCAAGGTCTGCATTTTGAAGGCGGCTCAAAAGATGAAAAAGTAAGTTTTACTGTTGGGGTACGTAACAGGAGTAATCAAAATTTATTGAGCAGTCAGCAAACAAAAGGTAATTACGTTCCATCAAGCAACGATCTGCAGGGCTATGTTACCTGGCAACCAAATGTGAAATGGATGTTTGAAGCAATGGGTAATTATTCCCGCACCCAATTCAAACTAAATCCTGAATTCAGCAGCCAGACAGCATCTGTATTCTCACCTTTCTTTACTGCCAATCTTGGTTTAGATATTTATTTCGCAGGTGGTGAGCGTGACCGTTACAGCACAGCCATGGCCGGTATTGCTACTACTTTTCAGCCGCAGAAAAATTTAAAGTTGAAATGGATGCTCAGTCATTTCAGCAATAAAGAAGAAGAGTCGTTTGATATACAAGGTGCGTATTTATTTGGCGAACGTGATTTCGATCGCAGCCGCACAACCTTTGGTTTAATTGTAAATCCATTGGGTGCAGGTGTGTTCCAGAATTTTGCACGCAATCAACTCGACATACAAATTCAAAATGCAACGCACAAAGGCAGTTTGGAAAAAGGAAAACATTTTATCCAGTGGGGCCACAGTCTCGAACGTCAAAGCATCAATGATAAATTGAATGAGTGGGAATTGACGGATAGTGCCGGTTATACGCTTCCGTTCAATCCAAATCAATTGCAGTTAACAAAAGTCATTAAATCAAAATCTGATCTTGTCTTCTTCCGCACGCAAGGATATGTGCAGGATAATATTATTCTGAATGATTCTTTGAACATGACCTTGCAGGTGGGTGTGCGTTACAACTACAATACACTCAATAACGAAGTATTGATTCAACCACGTGTACAATTTGCCATGCAGCCGCTTGGCAAAAAAGATATTGTGTTTCGTGCCGCAGCAGGTGCTTATCATCAACCACCTTTCTATAGAGAATTACGTCGATACGATGGTTCAGTAAACGAATCAGTGAAAGCACAAAAAAGCTGGCAGGTTGTAGCAGGCATCGATTATAATTTCAAAGGCTGGGGCAACCGTCCGTTTAAATTACAGGCCGAAGCTTATTACAAACACATGTATGATATTGTACCATATGATGTAGACAATGTGCGTATCCGTTATTTCGGCAGCAACAATGCCAAAGCTTATGCAACCGGTATTGAAGCACGTTTGTTTGGCGAGTTGGTGAAAGATGCAGAAAGCTGGGTGAGCCTTGGCATTATGCGTACACGTGAAAATTTAGATAATGATCAGTGGTATAATTACACATTGGATTCAACCAACAAACCTGTTGACAGCACCTTGGTGCAAGGTGGCTGGATCAGAAGACCAACTGATCGTTTTTTAACCTTCGGCATGTTCTACCAGGATTATCTTTCTACCAATAAGAATTTTAAGTTTTCCATGAACTTTTTGTACGGCACCAATCTTCCTTACAATATTCCCAACAGTGCGAAGTACAGAAATGCATTGACGATCGATCCATACATCCGAGTTGATTTTGGTTTCAGTGCATTGTTGCTCGATGGTGAGAAAAGCAAACGCCGCAGCCGCAATCCTTTCCGTGAGTTCAATAATATCTGGGCCAGCTTAGAAATTTTCAACGTCATTGATCGACCTAACACCATTTCTTACTTGTTGATCAAAGATTTCAGTAATACTATTTTTTCGATTCCCAACCGTTTAACACCAAGGCTGATAAATTTTAAGATTGTGGCGAGGTGGTGATGATGAGTGATGAATAATGAATGATGAATTTCTCGAAACTTCAGCCACGACTTTTAAGTGCCAGATTTCATTATGTTTATCCCCTTCTCGGAGACAGTGTGAAAGTATTAAACAAAAAGAGTGGTTGAAAGGGGTGGGTTTGAAAAATTATTGCTGTCGCCGTACTGACTTTCATTCTCCATAATCCTTTTCTATCTTTATACCGTAATTAATCAGGTATGAAAGCATCAATCACCACCATCGCAGTCTTTTTTACAACTATAACCGGCTTTGCGCAGGCGAATGATCCGTTTCTTACTTTCCCCATTGAACTGAAATTTTTCCAGGCGCAAAAAACAAGTCGGTACAATGTGTTGCGTTGGCTGGCTCCCTGCACATCAGATTTTGCAGCCTTTGAAGTGCAACATTCAACCGATAACAAAAACTTCAGCGTGCTGCATAGTTTTACTGCTGACCAGGTCCGTTGTGCAGAACCTTTTGATTACACCGATCTGCAACGCCGTGAAGGAACTAATTACTATCGCATTAAACTTACCACTCCCGCTAATACATCTGTCAATTCATTTATTGTTGCAGTGCTCAACGGCAGCAAAGGTTTTGCGTTGAATGCATTGTTACCATCGCTTGTTCGGTCAACTGCTGTGCTGAGTATTTCATCAGCAGAAACAGACAGGTTACAACTTACAGTTACGGATATCACCGGCAAACGTTATACGGTTCGGCAGGAACAATTGCAGGCAGGCACCAACCAGGTGCAGTTGAATCTGCAAAGTTTACCTTCAGGTCAGTATGTATTACAGGCAAGCAACAGTAAAGGCGAACTGCAGCAACTACGTTTCCTCAAACAATAACAAAATACTCCTTAAGGGTTGCCAACCTTTGAAAGGTTGGCAATCCTGCGTGACTTCATCGTTCTGCTATTGCTGAATTATTTTCAGTAGATTTAGATCACTCAAAACGATTGTTATGCCGGTTTCCACCCCTCTGCAACAGTTTCTGCTAAATGTAGAAAACCATCCCAACGATATTTTTTTACGACAGCCTTTTCGTGGTGAATGGACAACCTGGACATGGCAACAGGCCGCTGATGAAAGCAGGCGTATTGCCGCAGCATTACATTCACTACATCTTCCGAAAGGATCACATATTGCCATTCTTTCAAAGAACTGTGCACATTGGTTGATGGCTGACATAGCGATCATGATGGCAGGATGTATTTCTATTCCTATCTATCCTACGTTAACGGCCTCTTCCATTAAGCCAATTCTTGAACACAGTGATGCAAAAGCTGTCTTCATTGGCAAACTGGATGATTTCAAATCGCAGGAACATGGTATTCCTCCTGAACTGATCCGCATTGGTTTTGATGCCTACGAACGCAATGAACGTTATAACTGGAGTGAACTGATACAGGAGCATCAACCACTTCAACACACACATCAATGGCACGAAGATGAATTAATGACGATCATTTATACATCGGGCACAACAGGCCGGCCAAAAGGTGTGATGCATACAGCAGGGAATTTCAACAGAGTAATGCTGGCTGCTATTGAAGAACTGCGTTTAAACAAACACACGGCTTTGCTATCTTATTTGCCACTGAGTCATATTGCAGAACGGATCGCTATTGAAATGAATTCGATCTATAATGCGTGTGTGGTTTCATTTGCTGAATCGGTTGAAACATTTGCAAAGAATGTAGCTGAAGTGCAGCCGCACATTTTCTTTGCCGTGCCAAGACTGTGGGGTAAATTCAGGGAAGGCATTCTCAAAAAAATTCCACAGAAAAAACTCAACCTGCTTTTATCGATCCCAATCATCAGTGGTATTGTAAAGAAAAGTATCAAACAAAAATTAGGCTTGTCAAGGGCTACACATATTTACAGCGCTTCTGCTCCTATTTCTGTGGACCTGCTCAAATGGTTTGCGAGACTTGATGTAAAAATTACACAGGCATTGGGCATGAGTGAAGATTGTGTGTATGCACATTTCGAACGGCCTTATGATTACAGGCATGGATCAGTGGGTAAACCGTTCAAAGGTTTGCAGGTGAAGATCACAGAAGAAGGTGAGCTAAGAGTGAAAAGCGTAAGCAATACCAAAGGTTATTTCAAAGAACCGGAACTCACTGCTGAATTGTTTGATGAAGATGGTTATTTAAAAACAGGCGATATCTGCGAATATGATCATGACGGTTATTTGTTTGTAACCGGACGATTAAAAGATCAGTTCAAAACAGATAAAGGCAAATACATTTCACCATCACCCATTGAAACAAAACTGCTGGCCAACGCCGACATTGAACAATGTTGCGTCGTGGGCATGGGTATCCCGCAGCCTATTGCATTGATCACTTTATCAGATATTGGTAAGCAGAAAACAAAAGAAGAAGTAGATGAAAGTCTGGAAGGTTCGCTGGGTGCCATTAATCCATCTTTAGAAAAATACGAGCAACTGGAAAAAGCAGTTGTGATGAAAGAAAACTGGACCATAGAAAATGGATTGCTCACACCTACGTTGAAAGTGAAACGAAACCAGGTAGAAAAAATTCACCAGCAGTTTTATCCGCACTGGTTTCAGCAAAAAGGAAAAGTAATCTGGGAATAAATGTTGCCGTTACTTTGCCGCAATGGAATTGCAAACATCTCTTAAAACATTTCATTTTGGTGATTACCGGTTCAATGCGTTTGTACCAGACTCATTGGCACTTCAGCAGGCATTCACCAAACAACTTCAAACCGATCCATCAACTCCCGCTCCCTATTGGGCACGGGTTTGGCCATCGGCCTATGCTATTTGCGAATTCATCGCAACTCAACCTCATTGGTTGCAAAACAAAACTGTACTTGAACTGGCAGCTGGTTTAGGATTACCATCGTTTCTTTCTGCACAACTTGCAACAAAAGTTACCTGCAGCGATTATGTTCCGGAAGCTGTACAATTGATGCAACAATCGATTCAGGAAAATAAACTGGAGAATATCAACGCTATGCTGATCGACTGGAATCATCTCCCCGCCGATCTTTCGGTTGATGTATTGCTGTTGAGCGATATTAATTACGAACCTCAGGCATTCGAAACCTTATTCAACGTCATCATTTCTTTTTTAGAGAAAGGAACAACCATCATTCTTTCAACACCACAACGGCTGATGGCAAAACCATTTATCGACAGGCTATTGCCTTACAGTAAAATGTATGAGGAGAAAACAATTATAGCTTTAACACCTGCTGTTGCCTGTTCCGTATATGTGTTGCAGCAATGATGCTTATTTCTTCAATACTTTTTCCAAACGTTTCAGGTCAGTGATCTCAGCGGGAGATAAAATTTCGTTGTTCTCATACTTAGCTTTTAAGAACAACACCTGTTTATGTTGGGGATACTTTTCAAGAATGGCATCAATGATTGCTCCTATTGTTTCGTCCTTTGTAAAAAATGCTGTTGGAGCCGATGCTGCTGCACGTTCACGTGTTGGTTTCTTTAAAATGATCGCTTCAAGTGTAGCTAATTTGTGTTCGGGTATTTCAGCAACCTTCATAGCTTTTTGTAACAATCCTTCGAGTTGTTTTTTGCTCAGTCCGCCACGTTCCTCGTATTGAAAGGCGAGACTTTTGATAAATGTAGAATCAGGTCGTGCCAACAGCATTTGTTGTAATACATCACGCACCACATCTACATCAGCTTTTTTTCGTTGCATACTGTGAAAGTAAGAAAACAGGATGGTTAAATAAATACAAGGTTTCAGCTGACGTTTCTCCAATTTATTTCAGCCCATGCTCTTTCAGAAATCGGCCCAGTAATTTTACGATCAGCTTGCCTGACCGGTAAAATGACTGTGTAAAACTTGCGTGTTTTAACCCTTTCATTTTTAAATAAAATGTTTTTACTTGTGTGTATTAAACACTGCAACCTACACCTCATGCCTTCAAAAAAGAACCTTAACTATCTGCTTGCATGTGTGCTTGTTCTTCTAGTAACAAGCAATGTTATCGGCCAATCAAAATGGGTTACAGATGTGTACGGTAATGTTGGCTGCAATATCTGGCTCTACCGCAGCAAGCAACAAAAATTTCCGGGTTTGCGTATCTATGGTTCCATGAGCATCATGGGTACATACGATCAACATTACATGATCCACTACGGACCATCATTAAGTATCTACACAAAAACTGTAGGAGCAAGTCTTAATCCTTTAGTGGGCGACTACCAGATCGATTTCACGAATACGTTTTCCATTGGTTATGGTTTTGACAAACCCATGCAATATGTAAAACAATTACGCACTTTGCACAATGGCGATTTTTATAACCTTATCACCAACCAACGTTATGCGCTTTTCTTAAGCACCAATTATTTGTTGAACAATCACCGTCGCCACCAGGTGTTTGGTGCGGCCACTGCAACTATTGGCGATGTAAGTGTTACTTATAACAACGATGCTGTTCCGTTTAATCTGTTAGGCTTGTCTGATGGATTCGATCGTTACTGGACCGGAGGTGGTACCATGTTTGTTCATCACCCGTTACGTTTCAATCGTGTTGAATTCGGCTATGATCAATACACCGGTTACAAACCGTTGCTTTATGAATTGGCAAACATCATTGGTATCAATGTGCCGTTGTATGGGGATTCTGCACAGAAGAAAAAAGAAACACCCAATAATTACAACACATCAGTTTACCAGTTAAAGATCGGTACGGGACCTTACACAAGTTTTGATGTTGGCTTTGCCGGTTCAATGATTGATCGTAAAGGCCGCTTCTGGGGTGTGCAAGACTGGATTCATTTGAAAGGCAACTATCCTTTCCATCCCAATAAAGATTATACACGTTTCTTTATTGGCGGCTCATACAATAACCTGCAAAACATTAAATGGTGAGAAATATTCTATTTGCGATGTTAATTCTTCTTTTAGCTTTAGGGTGCAAACCAACAGAATTTGCATTTAAAGATGATGACATTGACATTGAGTTTGTAAAAAACATTCTTGCAGTTGCAAAAGAAGATGCGGCCGATAAGATAACAGGGGGACATATTTTCGTGGCACCTCTGTATGATAATTTTATTGAGCGGGATGGCATTGGTGAAAAAACAATTGTCAATCAAAACAGTACAAAACAAAGACTCGATTTACCTCTTATTGACAAAAGCTATGAACTTTTTATTATAACAACTGAAGGGTCGGCAACTAACGAAGCAATTTTTATACCTGCAATTTTTAAAGGACTTAAAGGTACTACCAGTTATAAGTGTATTGGTTTAGGCTCCGCTCTCATTGGCAAATATGGCCCGGGTGAATTAGTGTTTTACAAAAAAGTAAGGTACTATGCCAAAAAGAAAAAAGGAAAACTTGGATGGGTATATGATAAGAAAGCTAGCGAATTTAAAAATGGCAGTATCATTGATCCCTTCGATCCTTCAAAAACAAAATTTAATGTTCTGTTTCAAACAGCAGATACGGCTTTTATTTCAGAATTGCCTCACTTTTCGATCACAACTATTTTACAGTTAAGCGATAATCGTTTTGGTGGAAAAAAGCCTCTTGTCTACAATATTGCTTCCGTGTTTGAAGATGCAGAAGCATTACGTTTTGATTCTCTTCGAACTTTAAAAAAAATGTAACCGATGGCTAAATCAAAAAAATCAGCGAAAAAGAAAGCTGATCCTGTCAAGAAAAAGTCAGTGAAAAAGAAAGCTGTGCCAGCTAAGAAAAAAGCTCTTAAAAAAGCTGCTCGACGTTCCGCATCGAGTGCTCCTACAACAACTTCCGCAGATGCCGCTCCCAGTACAACTATAACTCCATGTGTTTGCGTAAAGTTTGGTCAGTTTTATTATTGCATGGTTCAAAAGCCCGACGGCTCATTTGAAAGATGTCCAACCCAAACACGTTTCAAAACATTGCAGCAATGCCAGCAAAATGTTTGTAGTAGCTAAGATTTATCTTTTATCATATCAATCAAATCTCTTATCACCACCGAAGCTGTTACTGCACCAAACACAGCAGGTAAATAAGAAATGGTGCCGTAAGCCGATTTTTTATAATTTCTTCCATCTGTCAGCATCAAACTTTCTTTGATGGGTTGTTCGGGCGAGAAAACAACTTTTACACCCTTACGAATACCATGACCTTTTAAATTCTTCCGTATCTGTTGTGCAAATGGGCAATTGTATGTTTTAGAAATATCAACAACCTTTAATTGCGTGGGGTCAAGTTTTGCACCTGCACCCATACTGCTCACCAAGGGCAAACCACTTTCATATGCCATACGGATGAATGTGATCTTGGGTGTAATACTATCGATTGCATCAATTAAATAATCGGGTTTGTAAGCAAACTGCTGCAATACTGTTTCAGGATTGATGAATTCTTTCACCACATTCAACTCAAGTTCCGGATTAATGGCTTTTAAACGTTCAGCCATTATCAATGCTTTCGATTCACCATGATTGGTTGCCAATGCGGGCAACTGGCGGTTGCGGTTCGTAGGATCAACCACATCACCATCAATGATCGTCATTTTACCAATGCCGCTACGTGCAATGAATTCAGCAGCAAAAGAGCCAACACCACCCATGCCCACGATCATCACATGCTTTTGTGTAAATGCACGAACGGTTTCCTCACCTATCAACAAACTGGTGCGTGAAAGCCATGAAATATCATTCATCATAATCTTGTAAGAGCAGCGCCAAAAACAGTTGCTGCATTTTTTTGGAGCTGCAAACTAAGCGATTCTTCCTCAATTTGAAAAGCCTTAGCCGCATGGGCATAAATTTCTTTGATGGAGCCCGTGCTGTTATCTGTTTCGAGAAAGATCTTAACATGAGGTAAAGCGGCCAACACTTCCTGCACCCCTTGCTTTTCTAATCCTTTTCCGAAAGAAAGATAATAACCCAAAGCGATCAGCTGCTGTGCCAGTTCTTTGCTTTTATTAAATCCATGAAAAATGACCGGCACATGCACCGGAGTTTGTTTCAGCAAAGCAATCACTTCAGCATGTGCCCGCACACAATGAACGATCAAAGGCTTTTGTACTTCATTGGCCAGTTGAACATGTTTTGAAAAAACAGCTTGTTGTAATTCGAAATCAGTTTCAGTTACTTTATCTAACCCTGCTTCACCAATAGCTACAACATTCTTTAAACGGCTTTTTTCTTTTACCACAGCAAATTGTTCTTCCCATGTTTCAGTGCTAAGATACCAGGGATGTAGTCCGACAGAATAAAAGCTGTCAACTTCAATGGAATCAAAATCTTTGTAGAGGTTACCAATGCTGATGATGCCTTCCTCAGGTTTGGTATGATGTGTATGAATGTTGATGTACAAAGTTGAAATTGTTTACCTGTTGTATTCACTTAACCAATGAAACTGTTTTTCTGCCAGCTGGAAATGCCGCTTACTACGTTGCAGAACCGTGTAAACAGAATCGTTCCTGATCTTACCTTTCAGAATAATACTGCTGCTATCCGGTATTTCATACTGCAAAGTAAACAGGTAAAAGGTTTCAAACGCAGGATTTGATTTGCTGAATTCAATTTCTTTTTTTACTGTATCAACTTTGCTGCGGAAATAACCACGCCTGTAACGTTGCCAGAACAATGTATCGGTTGTACCCACACTGCCAGAACCATTTTTTTCAAACACAATATCTTTCCAGCGAATAGTATCATACAACAATGGAGCGATCGTATCGCCATTCTTTACAAACACAGTTACATCATACAAACCTGAGCGGATCGGTTTTGATTCAGGAATATTGCTTCTTTGTGCATATCCCTTATATGACTCCACTCCTCCCAAGATCACAAAAAACACAATGAATAGCAGCTTGCCTGTTACAGCTGCAATACGCATCCATTTTTTAGGATAGCGTATGTAATAGAGATTACCTTGTTCAGCATACCTGTTCGATACAAGAAAATTCAGGATGCGTCTGTATTCAAATGATAACAACACAAGACATGCAATCAGCAAGTGTGTAGAAAAAAGTTTCACAGGAATATCATACCCAAGATTCATCAGCATTACATTGGCAAAAACACCTGCTGCCAGTAATGTTCCAAAAGTGGCTGTCCGGCGAAAAAGCAAAAGAGCACCAGCAATCACTTCCACTAAACCTGAAAAGAATTCATAGGTTGGTGATGCACCCATAAATGCCCAAGATAAGCGCATAGGCAACAGATCGCCCAATGAAGTAGCCATTAAGCTGTTGTTGGGAAAAGGCATTTGCGATAAAAACACTTTTGCAAAACCATACCCAAAACAATTGATGATAATAAAATACCGCAGCATGATCCTGAACCAATACGCCAGGCGATTATTCTGCCGTCGCTTACGATCGAGCAGTGACCAAACGATCATTGAAACAAAAGCGATCAATAAAAATAATCGCAACTGTATGAATGCCCATGAAGTATCGCCACTTCCGTTTAAAGGCACAAGGCTTTTGTAAACGTGAAAGATATTTTTGTTAGCTGCATTCACCAGCCAGTCAATAAACTTCGAGTAATAACCTGTTACATAGTTTACTCCGGGAATAATTTCAAGCCATTGCCATGGACTTATATACAACACAAAATAGACAAAGAAAAAACGGAACAGTAAACGTTGCCATAAAGGCCAGTCTGGTTTTCCCGGCCACATGATCTGGTACATAAACATGATTTTGGTAATGGAAGATATTACTTTTCAATCCGTGATTAAAATATGCGATACAGAAAATCGTTGCAGTTGTCAGAATAAAGACAACTGTGATTCGTTGCTGGGTTTCTTTTTTGTTGACATTAATGAACGCCTTACCGCAACAGGAACGCCATCAATTGAAAACAAAGGGGACTCTTCATAACGTGATGCAACAATTATATTAGTATTACCTGCATGCGGTTTAAATAACGCATCAACTGTTTCAGGTGTATTATTATTCTTAGAGAGATGCGATAAAATAAGATGGCTTAACTGCGGTGTTCTGTAATTGAGAAACAACTCTAACGCCTGCTTATTTGAAAGGTGCCCCTCATCGCTGCTGATGCGACGCTTGAGGTGGTAAGGATAATCTCCATTGGCCAACATTGTTTCACAATAATTACTTTCCAGAAAAACAACATGGCTCTGCTGAAAATAGCTTAACACTTGTTTACATGCATACCCAATATCGGTGATCACAGACACATTTACATTTTGCGAGCTGATCATAAAACTAAACGGATCAGCTGCATCATGTGATTTGCTGAAACATTTTATTTGCAACTGATCAATGATTACCGTTTCATCTTTTCTAAAATAACGTATGAGCGATTGATCAATTGAAAGGTTGCTGTTTGCTAACGTCTTCTGTGAAATGTAAACAGGCAGTTTGTGTTTGCGGCTCAATACTTCCAGACCGTTGATATGATCGCTGTGTTCATGCGAAATAAAAATTGCTTTCACCTGTTCCATCTTCAAACCAAGTCGATTCATACGTTTTTCTGTTTCTCTACAGGATAATCCCGCATCAACCAATATGGCTGTATCGCCACTACTAACGTAATAGCAATTGGCATTACTACCTGAATTTAAAGAAGAGAAATAAACCGCCATGATTGTGTAAAAATAAGGGATCAACAGGCAGCTTCAATACAATGGAAACAGTATTCTATTCAGCTCAGGTATTTTTTTTCTGCGCTTTTTTTATCCGTAACCGTTTGCCCGGTTTTAATTTCTTCAACAAAATGCCGGCGGTAGCTTCTGCATGGATCACAAAATGAATGCCTTCAGCTCCCATCGAAATTTCACACCGGTTCACTTCAAGGTGCTCAAACTCCAGATCAATTTTATCGCTCGACTTTCCTTTTGCAATAGCCGTTTCTACCAGTTGAGGAACCGTATCGATCAGCGCCCGCATCCCAACAATCAAACGGGAGGCAATGGTATCTTTTACCTGCTGATGCAACAGCATATCACCGGCATTTACAAGTGTGCTGTTACTACTTACAGAATAATCAAAATTCCGGATCATCAATGACTGCGTCCCCGGATCAAATTCCAACTTTCCACTTGCTATTAATTTTCCTTTCACATCTCTGCTTGTAAGTATCTCGATAGAAATTCCCGCTTCCGAAGCATATGCATTGATGCCTTTAATGCTCAATGAATAGCCTTCAGCATTAAATGTTTTTTCTTTTAACTGGTTATTGAGTTCCTCGTTTATTTCAGCAAACGAAGTGAATGCATACAAATGAATATCCGATTCAGCTGTTGCATCTTTGAGTAAGCGGTAAGCCGGCAGCGGGCTTGCCGCTGACATAGAAGTGGTATCGGTGATGATTTTTGTTTTTGCAAGTACCCTTGTTTCACATGTAATTGTTGACGGGCCCAATACTATTTTTCCTTCAATCGATTCACAGTTGAACGTTAGCCACACATTCGGTTGTTTTTTGTGAATGATAATTGGCTTTTGTAAGTCCTTCCACACTTTTGCCAATGGCGGTTCCATTGATACCGTTTTGTTGATCTCCCTGTCCATAATCTTCGTAAGCATTCCCTCATTTTCCTCCAGCCATTCATTGATTTTTTTTGTGAGATTCTTTTTAAACGGCCCAATTTGAAAAACCGGTTCTTTTATCCATTGCAACTTTTCAATTTCAAATGCCGTTACAAGATTCCAGTTTTTATCTAATGAAACAGGAGTAGACAGTTCAATGTTCACCGTTGTAAACACGGTATCGGTCGACTTGGTAAGTCCCTTCCCCATCCTGCTTTTCAATAGCACTCCTTCCAGTTGTAATGGAACTAAACAGATCAGTTTTTTTCCATTTGAACTGATTTGAATAGTGCCGGTCTTGGTTAAGATCAATCGTGCTTCATCACGTTTGTCATTGAGTGGATTGATGACTGTTTCAAGAAACTTTCCTTTGATCACCTGGTTGATCCATACTTCAAAATTCTCCAGATTGTAGCGAACAGGAATATTGAATGTAGATAATGGCAAGTCAATAGTAATACTGTCTGTAACAGCTTTCGGTTTCACTACAGTATTGTTTTGAAAACAACCTCCACATCCTGCCAAGGCAAATGCAAACAAGAGAGCAAATAGTATAACAGGTAATAACTTCATAAAAGATTAAGCAACTTAATTCTACAATTTAACTCATTCCGGCTGCATCTTCTGTTTATATATTGAGAAGAACTTAAGAGATGCGATTACTATGCCAATACCCATCAAATACACGCACTTAATTTTAACTACTATTTTGACGATCGTTCTTTCAGTTTGTTACAGAAAAATCGTTGGTTGAGATACGTAGTTAGCTTTCTTTGGGTTTAGCAACTACCGAAAAATATTCTTCACCCTGCGTTAACGTTTCCACATCCTGTGAATAAGTACCTTTATGAAAATCTGTTGTCAATGATTAATATTGGTAACAGATGGAAGGGTTAGAAGTATCGTTGCCCGAATGATACTTATTGTGAACTTGGTTTGGTGCTGAAATCTTTACTACGCCTGCGCAACGTAGTACACTAATTCCGGTACCGGCCGCTAAACTGAAAAAACTTTGACTGAAACGATCATTAACCTCGAAACCGTTAACCCGATTGAATTTTTTGGTGTTAACAACGGTAAATTAGACATCCTCAAGAAAAAGTTTCCACTCTTAAAAATTTTATCAAGGGGCACACAAATCAAATTAAGTGGCAGTCCCGAACAGGTAGATCAGGCAAAAGAAAAAATTGATCTCCTCATCGCTTACTTAGAACGTAACGGACAACTCAGCGAAAATTATCTTGAACAGATCCTTGGCGGAGACGACCAGGAAACAGTTGATGCTTTTGTGGAACGAAACCCAAGCGAAGTGCTGGTGTTTGGTCCCAATGGTAAAACTGTTCGTGCACGCACACAAAACCAGAAACGGATGGTGGGTGCAATTGATAAAAACGATATCGTATTTGCAATAGGACCGGCGGGTACCGGTAAAACCTATACCGCTGTTGCTCTTGCAGTACGTGCATTAAAGAACAAGCTGGTAAAGAAGATCATTCTTACACGCCCTGCTGTTGAAGCCGGCGAAAGTCTTGGTTTTCTTCCCGGTGATCTTAAAGAAAAGATCGATCCATATCTGCGTCCTTTATATGATGCATTGGATGATATGATCCCTGCCGATAAACTCGGTTATTACATGAGCACACGTGTAATTGAAATTGCACCGCTTGCTTATATGCGTGGCCGTACGTTGGATAATGCATTCATCATTTTGGATGAGGCGCAGAATACAACTGATCTGCAGTTGAAAATGTTCCTCACCCGTATTGGTGCAAATGCAAAAGCCATTATTACAGGTGACATGACGCAGGTGGATCTGCCAAAGAACCAACGTAGTGGTTTGGAAAAAGGTATCCGCATTTTAAAGAACATCGATGGTATCAGTCATATTGAACTTGATGAAGAAGATGTGGTTCGTCACCGTTTGGTGAAAGCCATCATCAGGGCTTACGACAAAGACCATAAGATCGACCAGGAGCAGCCCAACAGCTACCACCGTCGTTAAAAGAGCGTACTTACACCGCAGCATATACAAGTGCTACGAAGCTTATTTGTTAGAGCCGATCATTTTAACAACCCTGAATAAGCGTAGTAGTACAACCGCATCCCGTTTCAGCAATGAGACGGGATTTTTTTGATAGAGTCACGGATGACACCGATTGAAAAGATTTTCGCAGAGGAGTGAAAAATCAGTGATCATCCGCATTAATCTGCGTCATCTGTGTTTCTATCAGCCTGTTAAAACTGTTCCCCAAATCAATCCCTTTTGTACATTTGAGCCATCATGAAGAGAATTCTTTTATTGCTTGCTGTTATCGTGGCAGTTGCTTCCTGCAAACAGGAACGTGAGCGCCCAACTGAAGCTTTAGACACAGCCCGTGAATTTATCCGTAGCTCACTTGATGGTGATTACGATTGGGCCAGAGAACTGATGATCAAAGACAGTTTGAATTTGTATGAGCTTGATCTTATCGAAAAGAAATACAAGGATGAAATGAGCAAGAAAGATAAGGAAGGCTATAAAGGTTCATCCATCATCATTCATTCTGTTGATAATGTAAGCGACACTGTCGTGATCGTGAATTATTCCAACTCTTACAAAAAGAAACAAATGCCGGTGAAGGTGATCAAGCGTAACGGTTTGTGGCAGGTTGATTTCAATTATACGTTTACGGGGAACCTGTAAAGTATTTAGAATACAGAAGATAGTAGAGTCAAGAAAAACATACCGACTATATGTTTCATTCTAAATTCTGTATTCTAGCCCCCAACTTCTTGCTTATGCTTAAAAATATTCTACTCGTTGGTCTTGGTGGTGCTGCGGGCAGCATTTTGCGTTATGCATTTGCAGTTTGGTTTAAGCATGCATCATTTCCTCTTGCAACTTTCCTTGTAAATATCATTGGCAGTTTTATCATTGGGCTTGTTTTTGCATACGCATTACGAAGCGAACATTTTGCAACCAACTGGCGCTTGTTTCTTGCAGCAGGCATCTGCGGTGGGTTTACAACTTTTTCTGCATTTTCACTCGAAAGCCTCATCATGTTACAACAGCAACGCATTGGCATGTTTTTTTTATACGTGATCGGAAGTTTGTTGCTTGGTTTGGCTGCGACATGGTTGGGGTATAGTTTGATGAAATGATGATTCTGTAATTTTTTTTTTGGGGGGGGGTAAATTAAACTCAACCGACCCGCCCCTTAGTCCCCTCCCAAGAGGGGAGACCGAGCTTTCACTTATAAATATTGCTTCATTAATTCAGCTTTTCAACAGCATTACAGCAGCTGAGTATTGCTGAACTAAAAACTACCTACTTCAGACTACCTACTTTCCTCACCTTGTTTTTTGGTTTTTTTTCAGGTACTTCGCAGACTGTAACAACACGATATTATGTCTACCCCCGGAAAAAAAGATGCGTTAGGAAAGGGAATCCGTTCCCTGCTGCAAAGTATTGATGAAGATCTGAAAACCACCGCCGGCCAGCTGAAACCAGCTGTAACCGAGGCTGTTACAAGCATGCTTCGCATTCCCATCAGCGATATTGATGTAAACCCCAAACAGCCCCGCCGTGATTTCGACGAGCAGGCGCTTAAGGAACTGGCCGACAGCATCAAAATGCACGACATCATTCAGCCCATCACTGTATCAAAAACCAGTGCGGGCAAATACCGACTTATTTCCGGTGAACGCAGGTGGCGTGCTTCTAAAATTGCGGGGTTAAAAGATATCCCTGCTTACATCCGCCAGGCAAATGACCAGGAATTGCTGGAACTGGCCTTGCTTGAAAACCTGCAACGTGAAAACCTGAATGCAGTTGAAATTGCACTCAGCTACAAACGACTGATGGAAGAACTGGATTACACGCAGGAGCAAGTAGCAGAACGCATGGGGAAAGATCGCACCACTGTTACCAACTATATCCGTCTGCTGAAACTTCCGCCCGATATTCAACTTGCTGTCCGCACTGGAGCATTAAGCATGGGTCATGCAAGAGCATTGATCAATGTTGATACAATTGATAAGCAGTTGTATGTTTATCACCAGGTAAAACAAAAAGAATTATCTGTTCGTCAAACAGAAGCATTGGTTCGTCAATTGTATAAATCGGCACCTGTTAAACCTGCTGTAAAAGGCGGTTTGCCGCAGGCCTTTCAGCGAATTGAAGATAACTTAGCGTCACAATTCGGCACCAAAGTGAAAGTGAACCATAGCAAAAAAGGCAATGGCAGTATTTTGATCGAATATTATTCGCTTGAACAATTCAACCAGATACTGAAAACACTGGGCACCGATGTTGAATAACATATGAGGCAATTCTTTTTTCTTATACTCATCTCGTTTGGTTTTCTGCATGCTGTTACTGCACAGGATACTGCTGTAGTAAAGCCCGTTGTTCCGTCTTTGCAAAGTGACACAACAAAGAAACAGGCAATCGACACAACCAAAAAGAAAGCAGAACACTCGCCACGCAAAGCAACCATCCGCTCTGCAATTATTCCGGGCTGGGGACAAGCCTACAATAAAAAATACTGGAAGATACCAATCGTTTATGCATGTTTAGGAACCACAGCAGGTTTCTTCATTTATAACAGAAATGAATATATAGATGCAAGAGATGCTTACAGAAACAAACTTGATGGTGATGCTACAAACGATAACCTGATTAAACCGAAATTTCAACCTGTTGATGCAGAAGCAGTGCGGCAATACAGGATAGGTGTAAGACAGTATGTTGATTATTCAGTATTAATATTTCTTGTTTTCTGGGGATTAAATGTAGTTGATGCAACAGTTGATGGTCACCTGAAAGCGTTTGAAGTATCAGATGATCTGTCGATGCGGGTGAACCCTACCATAAATCCTGTAACCAAACAGGCGTCAGTTGGATTAGTCTTTACCTTTGGAAAGAATAATTCAGCAAGATGATCGTTTGCACAACGGTCATCGTTATAAAAATCAAACCAACTATTTAGATGAACATAGCGCTGATCGGTTATGGGAAAATGGGAAAAGCCATCCATGAAATCGCAAAAGAACGTGGCCACGAAGCTGTCTTGATCATTGATGCAGATAACCTGCACGATCTTACTCCTGAAAATATAAAGAAAGCAGATGTGGTGATTGAGTTTACCAGTCCGCATACCGCCTTCAGGAACGTAACTTTTTGTTTGCAGCAAAGTGTGCCTGTGGTTTGTGGCTCTACCGGTTGGTTAGAAAAACTGGATGAAGCAAAAGCCATTGCCGAAGCGGCACGCACAGGATTAATTGTTGCGAGTAACTTCAGCGTGGGTGTAAACATTTTCTTCGAAGTGAACAAGCGTCTGGCGCAATTGATGGCACCGCAAAGCAATTACGAAGTAACACTGAAAGAGATCCATCACACTGCCAAAAAAGATGCGCCAAGTGGTACAGCCATCTCCCTCGCCGAACAGGTGCTGGAACAATTGGGACGTAAAGAAAAATGGGTGAACGAAGTTTCCGCACATCCCGGCGACCTTTCAATCATCAGCGAACGGATCGATCCTGCACCCGGCACGCATCATGTAAAATACAGTTCTGTCATTGACGATATTGAGATCATTCACACGGCTCATAACCGCACCGGCTTTGCGTTGGGTGCTGTACTAGCTGCTGAATTTTTAAAAGACAAAACCGGTTTCTTCGGAATGAAAGAAGTGCTTAACTTGTAAGCACCATGTGGCCCAAACCCAAAACCGCATCACCCACATTATTATTCCTTTTTCTTCAACTTGCTGTGTTTGCACAAGACACAACAATCGACAGCCTGCGTGCTACAATTGGCAGAACAACCAATGATAAGGTAAAATTGAAAGCTTACATGTTGCTTACGGGCAAACTAAGTCTTATCAGTTTTAATGAAACAATTAAGGTTGGTGAAGAAGGTTTGCTTGTTGCCTCCAGACTCAAAGATTCTGTTTCTTACGCTGAGTTAACCCGTTATCTCGGGATGGCCAATTATTTTAAAGGCGATTATGAAAAATCTGCAACCTATTATTTTCTTGCAGCAGGAATTTTAGAACGGAGAAATAAACAGAGGGAACTTGGTTACGTTATAAATGATATTGCAAAACTCTACCGGAAAACAAGAGATTTAAAGCGGGCTTCTGATTTCTACGACCGGGCATACACGTTATTCCGTTCACTTAACGATTCAAGTGGTATGCAAATGATCATGAATGAAAGTGGTGTTGTGTATGAATACCAGGGGAATTATGACGAAGCTATCCGCCGTTATCAGGCATCGTTGCAAATGTCTACGCTCTTAAAAGATGAAGCCGGCCGTGCATGGTCTTTGAGTTTTCTTGCAGGTGTATATGGTCTTCAAAGCAAGTTCGAACAGGCAGAAGACTTTAACCTTCAGGCACTCGGTATACGACAAAAACTGAAAGATACTTTTGCTATTACCTTAAGCTACTCCGATCTTGGAATTATGTATAGTGCATGGAGTAAGTATGAACGTGCAACGTACTACCTTGAAGAGAGCAATAAAGTAGCTGAGAAAATGCAATACAAGGAACTTCTGTCTAACAACTATGCCGAGTTAAGCCGCATTGCCAATGTAACCGGCGATTATAAAAAAGCATTAGACTATTATACCTGGCACACACAATTGAAAGATTCATTGTTCAATGCACAGAAAACAAGACAGATCGAAGAACTGAGTACGTTATATGAAACCAATAAAAAAGAACAGCAGATACAGGTTCAGCAATTCACAATCAAAAAACAAAACACACAAATCTTCCTGATCCTTGGCTTTGTTGCATTTGCTGCAGTTATCAGTTACTTACTTTACAACCGTTACCGCTGGAAACAACAGGTAAAATTGCAAACAGAAATTTTAAAACAGCAGGAACTGGCTGCACAGGCAATTCTTGAAGCAGAAGAAAAAGAACGCACCCGCATTGCCAAAGACCTGCACGATGGCGTTGGGCAAATGATGAGCGCTGCACGTATGAATCTTTCTTCTTTTTATAATACGGTAAAAATTGAAGATGGCGATCAAAGTAAATCATTGGTAAATATTATTCAGCTGGTAGATGAGAGTTGCAAAGAAGTGAGAGCCGTGAGCCATAGTATGATGCCTTCTGCCCTGCTCAACAAAGGTTTGCCCGATGCAGTTGAAGAATTAACAAGTAAGATCAGCAACAAAAAACTACAGGTAAGTTTTCACAGCGAAGGATTTACTGAACGGTTGAATACAACAACTGAAACTATTTTATTCCGTGTAATACAGGAATGTATCAACAACAGTATTAAACATGCAGAAGCAAGCACACTGGATATTTCACTCATTCATGATGACGATGGCATCAGCGTAACCATTGAAGATAACGGGAAAGGGTTTTCAAATGATCTGCAGCAAAAAGAAGATGGAATGGGTCTTTCAAATATCCGAAGCCGCATACAGTTCTTAAAAGGTACTGTTGATATTGACAGTTCACCCGGTAACGGAACATTAGTAGCCATTCATGTACCCTCTCAAACACAAGTTGTAAAATGAGATCAGTTATTGCATATCTCTTATTCATATTGGCTGTTTCTGCAAGTACACATTCGTATGCACAAACACCAAAGACAGACAGTCTGCGCAAACTCATCAGCAGCGAAAAAGATATTGACCGGAAGATGGATCTGCTGCTGCTGCTCTCCAATGAATTCAGGATGCGCAATCCCGACTCTTCTGCAAAAGTGACTGATGAGCTGGTAAAGCTTGCAGGCAAGCAACACAACGAAACAATGCAGCTGCGGGCCGAAGTAAACAAAGTATATTATTACATGAACATGTCGAAGCCCGATTCAGGTCTTTTGCTCTCTTCAAAAAATATCCGTTTGCTCGATAAAGTGCAGGGCACCGATTCACTTCAATCGCAATATCATTCTGCTGCCGGTCTTGCACTTATGCGTATGAACAGGCAGAAAGAAGCCATGGAACAGTTTTATATGGCGTTGAAAAAAGCCGAGAAAGGAAATGAAAAGGTTGTTATGGTAAAATCATTACACAATATCGGCTGGGCTTATATGGAACTGAATCAATTCAAAGAAGCGATACAGCATTTTCGCTCTTCTATTGATCTTGCCGAAGAAATTAAACTGCCGGCTCGCTTTGCTGTGAGTTATAATAACCTTGCATCATGCTACGGTGCGCTTAAACAATACGATTCTGTTTACAAATTTGTAAAGCAGGGCATACGCATTGCACAGCAACAAAAGAACAGTGAGGCCGAAGCCAATGGCTGGAACATTATGGGTACAGCATACACCGCTGAACGCAAATACCGTGAAGCATTGGATTGTTTCTTAAAAGCAAAACCAATTCGTGAAAAAACAGGCGATGCATTTTTTATTGTATCAGATCTTGCCGTGCTCTCTGAGTTATATGCACTCATCAACAACAGCGCAGAAGGCTTGCGTACAGGCAATGAAGCGTTACGTATTGCACAAGAGAAAAATTTGCAGGCCAAATTTCCTATGATCTATAAAGCCATTGCACTTAATTATGAAAAAGCCGGCAATTATGCAGCTGCAAGCGAGCTGTATAAGAAAATGAACGATCTGAAGGATAGTACATACAGCCATGCATCAGAAGAAGCATTGGCTGAAATGAAAACAAAATACGAAACAGAGAAAAAGGAAAAGATCATACAGGAGCAGCAATTCAACCTTACAAGGAAGAATTATCTCATCACCGGTATTTCGCTAATCTTAATATTTGGATTGGCATTAGGCTGGTTGTTCTATAACCGCAATCAATTAAAACAAAAGGCAAAACTGCAGCAAACAGTTTTTGAACAACAACAACTGGCAGCCAGTGCCGTAATGAAAGCCGAAGAAAAAGAGCGGCAACGAATTGCCAAAGACCTGCATGATGGTGTGGGACAAATGATGAGTGCTGCGAAAATGAATCTTTCTGCTTTTGAGAACGAGATTCAGTTCAGCAATGCCGATCAGAAACTTTCGTTTGAACGCATCATTGGTTTGGTTGATGAAAGTTGCAAAGAAGTAAGAACAGTGAGCCACCAGATGATGCCGAATATGTTATTGAAATCAGGTTTGGGTAAAGCCGTTGCTGAGTTTCTTGACAAGATCGATCAGAAGGTAATTAAAGTGAATCTGCATGTTGAAGGTTTACAGGAAAGGTTAAACGAAGATGTGGAGATCGTTTTGTACCGTGTGTTACAGGAATGCGTGAACAATGTGATCAAACATTCTGGTGCATCGCAACTCGATATTGCACTTATCAAAGATAAGGATGGCATCAGCGCTACCATTGAGGATAATGGTAAAGGTTTCGATCTTAAGCAACTGGATGAAGAGAGTGGTATTGGTTTAAAGAACATGAAAGCAAGGATCGATTACCTGAATGGCACAATTGACTTTGATTCATCTCCAGGCAAAGGAACGTTAGTTGCTATTCATCTTCCTCTGACACAGCTAACAACGGGCGAACTGTAATTTTCAATACCTTCGATTCAACCACTCCACTGTATGCCCTTACCTCAGTACAAAATTGCAATTGTAGACGATCACCAGATCGTTATTGACGGGTTGCGTTCGTTATTAAAAGGATACAACCAGTTTGAGATCGTTATTGAATCGAACCACCCGGAAACCATTTTGTCTTTATTAAAAAAACAGCAGATCGATATCCTCCTTACAGATGTGATGATGCCTGTGTTAACAGGTGTTGAACTGGCGAAGCAGGTAAAAAACGAATTCCCCTCTATCAAGATCATTGCATTATCCATGAACGGGGAAGGCAGTTTGGTAAACCAAATGATCGAAGAAAGCGATATCAGCGGTTATTTGCTTAAGAATATCGGTCAAACAGAATTTATTAACGCTCTTAATAAAATTGCAGAAGGTGGCATTTACTTTAGTGATGAGGTGTTGCAGGAAATGCTGAAGGCAAGCGAACGTAAACAAGTAAGCGACGACAATAAACTCACTAACCGTGAAATAGAAATTGTGCGGCTTATTGAAAAGGAATACAGCAATAAAAAAATTGCGGAAGAGTTATTCCTGAGCGAACGTACGGTTGAAACACACAGGAAAAACATCTTCCGCAAAACGAAAACCAATTCAGTGATCGGTTTAATTAAATATGCTTACGAGCATAAACTCATTTAACGAATAGCAATACCAAGCTTCAGCAAAACCGAATGTGATCCGCCATCAGTATTCTTCTTCTGCCAGCCATCGTAATGCACACTTGCATTAAAAATATTAAAGTTTAAACCGGCACCTATATCATACGCAAACCGGCTTTCTCTTGCATCAATGGTTTCATCACGTATCAATCCAAGTCCGGCATTACCGGTAAGAAAAAAATTGTTTGCAGGATAAAACCGTACACCTGCCTTTAGTGGCACCACTGTGATTTTACCATACTCCATACCAAAAAAACTATTTGGATCGGGAGCATACGATTGAAAACCGATCGTACCTGTGAGGTATACATTCTGCGACACCCCAAATCCGGCTAAACCTTCAATGCCAATCGCACTTCTGTAATCATTCCGGAATTCTCCAAGCGGCGCACCAACAATAACATTTCCACCAAAAATGGTATTGGCTTTTTGTGCATACGAAGCACTTGTTAAACCAATGATCGCTACAATAATGGATAAAATTTTAGTCTTCATAACATCTGTTTACAGCTTCATTTTCCAATATTGTACCAAAAGCAAAGTGGTCCGGGGCATTGCCATTTATTTAACAAATTCAAGGCTATGTCAGGCTCATTTTCGTTTCCAATAAAAATATTCTACTTTGCAAGTGGAGAATTGAACTTTTCCATTGAAATTTTAATTTCTTAAAAATGCTGTCAAAAAAAACACAATATGCATTCCAGGCGCTGAGCTATATGGCACAGCAAAAAAATAACGAACCGCTTTTGATAGCGGACATTGCCAAAAAGAAAAAAATTCCCTTGAAGTTTTTGGAGAACATTCTACTGCTGATGCGCAAGGATGGCATCCTTGAAAGCAAGAAAGGAAAAGGTGGTGGCTATTACTTTAAAATGAAACCGTCACAGATTACACTGGCACGGGTAATCCGTTTGCTGGATGGACCGATTGCCCCCCTCTCCTGCGTAAGTCTTCACTTCTACGAGCGCTGTAAAAATTGCGATGAAAAACATTGCGGCCTGCACGATATGATGATCACGGTACGTGATGCCAATTTAAAAATACTGGAAAAGAAAACCGTAGCCGATATTGTATAATGCAAAAAACAGTAGCTATAACCGTTAGAGGAAAGGTGCAGGGCGTTTGGTTTCGCCGATACACAATTGAGAAAGCCCAACAATTACAACTAACCGGCACCGTTCGCAATACCGATGATGGCGATGTGGCAGTTGTTGCCACCGGCACCGAAGATCAATTAGCCGATTTTATTGAATGGTGCTGGATGGGTTCACCCAAGAGTAAGGTTACTTCTGTTACTGTTGAAGATAAAGAATTGATGGAGTTTGAGGGGTTTGAGGTGGTGCGATAGGAAAAGATACGAAAATGGCAACAGCGGACTTCTATTTTGCAAGAAGTTGAATCAAGCATTATAAAGCCATTTCGTTCGTTCTGACAAACTAGATATTCAAACTTCTTTTTTGCATACTTAATTTCACTTTGTTTGTTAAAGAAAATTGTTCGCTTATGAGTATTTGGATTGGTTATGTAGGATTAATTATTTTATGTTTTTTAAATATCCCATCCATTCTTTCTAGCGTAATTTCTATACCACTAGCATTTCTTAGGTTGGGAATGTCATTTATTTATATTTCAACAGGTATCATAGTGTGGCTGGGAGTTTTTTTACTTTGGGGATATATTTTCCGATCCCTCCCACCTGTTCTGGTTGTTGTATTGGGTGCATTAATTCAATACTACTTATATCCTACCATCCAAAAAAAGGAATTGACTATTGGCTCAAAAAAACAATTAAAAGGAGAATTACTTGGTTGCATTCTTATCTCGCTGTACTTCTTTATTAAATTCTATGACAAGATAAAATGGTACTAATATAACTTCCGCGTCATTGATTCTTAGTGAAGCATATTGGAGAGCAAACATCCAATCAATAATGATCAAATTCTTCGTCAACGGTAATTCGTAAAATAGCCATAACGATATAACCATTTCCAAATGGATAAAGATAAAATCAAAGCGCAATTTAAAGAAATTAAAAAAAACGCATTGAAACTTGACTACTCAAGCGAGTCGATAGTTGAGTTAGGATCACTAAAAATACAGGCGGTCAGAATCGCCAATGAAATAAAAGATAAACACTACAAACTCTTTTGCCTGACCCAAATAAAGGAATTATCTGAAGACGAATTCGCAATAATGTTTAGTACTCCAAATAGTAAGGCGTTCTTTTCGGCACTAAATGAGTTCCTTGCTGTCATTGATGATTGCGTAAGAGGAGAAGTATAACAACCCTTTTTCTCAGCACTGTCCCCCAATAGATAAAGATGCTCGCCTGTACCAAAGCATAACTGGGACGGTGCGTAGTAAGGATACAGCACCACATTTACATTGCCAACCGAAAAATAAAAAAAGTTAAATTGTATCACGCAACGTCCTGCCTTGGCTTTTATACAAGTAATTTGCTTGGTGCAAGCAGAGACGTTGCTCAGAAAAGGAATTTCAAACATTTGACCAATTAAAAACTTCGCTGCCACATGAGTTTCGCTTGCAGATTACGTCAAATGTAAATATCGTATTTTCGTAATCAACCTTCTTTTTACACCATTATTAAGACATGAAATACATTCTAATTTCAGCACTTCTTACATTATCTCTGTTTTGTGCTGCGCAAACAAGTGAAGATCAATTAAAAAAAGCCAGAGATTTCTATAGCCGTGACGACTACAAAAATGCAATGAGCCTCATTGATCTTATACTGGCAAATGATTCAATCAATTTCGATGGCCTATTTATGAAGGCCAATATTCTCTACAAAACAAAAGACTACGAAAATTCATTTGTTACTTATTCAAAACTAATTAAGCTTTATCCAGATGAGCCTATTCCTTTAAGTCAACGGGGATTATTACTGCGCACTGTGCAGGAATTCGAGTACTCAGTAAAGGATTTCGACAAGGCTCTATTGCTAAAAATGGATGACACGCTTCGGTTGGGTATTCTTGTAAACAGAGGTGCCGCAAAACTAAGTATGCGGGAATTTAAAGGGGCATATAACGATTTTATGATGGCATTTGAAATTGACTCATTAAATATTGGGGTTCTAAACAACCTGGCTGCGGTTTGTGATGAAGTTGGTAAGGGAGATCAAACATTGGTATACCTACATAAGATCATACAAATTGATTCTACATTTTCAGGAACATATGTTAATCTTGGATTTAAATACCAGGAAATGGGAAAGTATAAAAAGGCGATAGAATTTTTTGATAAAGCAGTGTATCTTGATCCTAATGAGCCTCTTGCGTACAGTAATAGAAGTTATAATCGTTTAAAACTTGGAGATTTTGCAGGCGCTCTTATAGATATAAATAAATCCATCGCACTTTATCCAGAAAATCCTTACGCTTTTAGGAACAGAGCTTTAATCTTTATTGAACAGAAAAAAACTACTGAGGCTTGTAAAGACATAGCCAAGGCTATCGATCTTGGGTTCACAAAAATGTACGGCACTGAAGTGGAAGAATTAAAATCAAAACATTGCAAGTAAAACTAATCCACGTCTTTTGCAAATCATTTGCTTTGTTCAGGCAAAAACGTTGCTGAGAAAGGGTTCTTATACAACCAGTTTAAAAATTATGGACAACATTTTTTGGACAGGCTATAGCAACGATCAACGACATGCATCAATCAATACAATAAAAACGGTTGCTACTAAGTATGGAGACATCGTTGATTTTAAACTCTTTTCTGATATTTCGTTAACAATGACCATTGAGGTGAAAGAAATCAACATTGACCAACTTTACAACGAATTGGCCAATACGATCGGCATGGATAAATTTGAATACCTGCACTCCACTTCAAAAAAAGAACGAACCGTTTATTTGAATATTACATTTACCAAAAGCACCGGCAATTTGATCATTGAAACACCTGCTGTGCCGGGTTGAAAAAGCGATGCAACGAAAAAAACGGCAGAAGAACCTTTATAAATTTATCCGTACATCCCTCAAATCTTTGTTGTACATTTTAGTAAAGAAACCCGCTCATGAAAAGAAGTGATTTTTTACAAGCCTCTGCTGCACTTGTTGGAAGCAGCTTATTGCCTTTCAATAGCTCAGCAGAAGACAGTAAACCAGGTAAGGTACGCTTTGCCTATGTCACAGATATTCATGTAAAGCCCGATGCTGTTGCCGAAGCAGGTATGGCAAAAGCTTTTCAGCATGTGCAATCATTAAAATCAAAAGTTGATTTTATTATCAATGGCGGCGATTCCATTATGGATTCACTGGATGCGGATAAACAAAAAACAAAAACACAATGGGATCTGTTTCATTCGATCCTGAAAAAAGAAAACAGTCTGCCGGTTTATCATTGTATCGGTAACCACGATGTGTGGGGCTGGTTTATCAAGCACGATCGCCCCGAAGCAGATAAACTGTATGGCAAGCAATGGGTGGTTGAAACATTGGCATTACCAAAACGCTATTACAGTTTTACAAAAAACAAATGGCACTTTATTGTACTCGACAGCACACAACTCAATCCTGCGGGCGGCTATATTGCTTATGTTGATCCGGAGCAACTCGACTGGCTACAACTGGAACTGAACAATACAAAAGACAAATTCATCTGTATCGTTTCGCATATACCCATCCTTTCAATCTGTGCCGGTTTATTCTTTAATAAAACAGAAGCCAATGGCGACTTGAAAATTCAACGCAACCTGATGCACACCGATTTTTTTGCATTAAAGAAATTGTTCTTGGGCAATCCAAACATCAAAGTCTGCTTAAGCGGTCATATTCACTTACAGGATGAGGTGGATTATCTCGGTGTGAAATATTTTTGCAACGGAGCCGTATCAGGCAACTGGTGGAAAGGTGCGTTCCAGGAATTTGGGCCGGCTTATGCAGTGTTTGATTTTTATGATGATGGGACGTTCGCAAGAAAAATGATAAAGCTTTCGTAAGCAAAAAAGTATGAATGCGAAATTCAAAGCAACCATTGAACTGATCGGGATCAATCCATTTGTATTTGTTCCCGAAAAAATACTTGCTGCTGTTTTACAGGAAGCCGGAAAAGAAAAAGGCTCCATCCCAATAAAAGGATTGATCAATAAAAATCCTTACCGCCAAACATTGGTAAAATACGCCGGGCATTGGCGTTTGTATGTCAACACCATCATGCTGAAAGATTCACCGAAACGAATCGGCGAAACAATTACGATCAGCATTGCATTTGATCCTGCTGACAGAAAATTGAAGATGCATCCGGCACTTGGGAAAGCGTTGACAAAAAATAAAGCAGCAAAAGAAAATTTTAAAAAACTTTCTACATCCCGGCAGCAGGAGATCATCCGTTATATTTCCAATTTAAGAACAGCAGAAAGTGTTGAACGAAATATTACAAAAGCCATCAACTTTCTAAGTGGCAACGGAAGTTTTGTTGGCAGACATTCGCTTTGACCGTTTTAGGCTTTTGCTGTTGGCCCAACCGTGATAAAAATCCCTTGTTAGTCGAATGACCAACAAGGGCGTATTGTAAACAGCCAATTAGTTTTTTGCAATTGTGGTGAGGTAAATTGTAGCAGAAAGTGTTGAATTAAGATTGCTCATATTTTTTATCGACAACGAACAGGTATTTGCAGCTGCATCAATATCTGTCACAGCAATATGCAGGTTTGCAAAGGCCAGGTTATTACCGGCATTGGATTTGATCTGACTCACAAATACACGCACATCATCATTACCACCTGAAAAAGCAGTAATGTTAGCCGTTACTGCAACCATACCTCCGGCAGCAAGAAATACATCTACTGTCTTTGAATCAAATCCAATACGCAGCGGCGATGGGCCATTGCTTCTCACTGATCCGTTTCCACCAATGGTTAACGAATTCGAAACTGCAATATTTAAAGCGTTGATTGTACCGGCAGCACCAATGTTATTCGCATTTAGATGAGCGGCAATTTGAACAGAGCCGCCAAAATAACTTTCTCCATTGTGTACCCGCAGTCTGAAATTATTATCAGGCACTCCGCCAAACGCTACGTTACCGGTAGCATGCATATTACCGCCAAAACGTGAATCGCCGTCCCATACACGCAAGCGATAATCCGGATCTACATCACCGCCAAATGCCACATACCCTGTTGCATACAAATCGCCACCAAAACGAGAGTTGCCCCCTACTACCCTTAGACGATAAGTGTTATCAAGCGTACCGCCAATGGTTACGTTGCCGGATGTTTGTATTGCAGTGAACCGGCTGTTACCATTTACACGAAATTTAAAATCAGGATCAACATCAATGCCTATTGCCGAGTTGCCGTATGCATTCAATGATTTCTGAATATACATACTGCTGTCGATACCAACATGACCTCCGTAAACACGCAGTTTGTAGAACGTGGTGGCATCTCCTCCAATACCAATATTTCCGCCGGATGCAATATTTAGTCTTGGCGAACCATTGGTCCAAAAATTCAATCCATGCGCCGCCCCAACACCTGTTACCTTTCTGCTTGTAATACCAACCCCGCCGGTACCAAATAATAAAGCTGCTGTGTCGAGTGTGCCATTGTTTTGATTGTCGTGATCAACCATCACTGTACCGGTAACCGATAACTTACGTGTAGGATTATTGGTTCCAACACCAATATTCTGTGATGTTGCATGGGTGTGAAAAATTACGATGAAAGAAATGCCGTATACACATTTCAACATCATACCGGTTAGCGAAATAAGTGATTTCATATTTTTTGGTTTATAATTTCTTTTTGCCTGTTTAATTGAGCAGGCCGATTTCTGTTAACACTGTAAATGTAGCAGAGCTGCTGTGCCAGATGCAAGCGGTTGTTATCAGGCGGTACAACTACTTTATCTACTGGTATGTTTTGGCGGAAGTAGGCGCAGGAATATTTGTGAAGATGGATGTGAATGCATTCTAAATGTTTGAAATTTCGACTGTGCGCAATTTTTAATCATCATCATTCCACAATCGTTCAGGATTACCAATTCGCACCTATCAATCACTTCAGTTGACCAATGCGTTTTACCGTTCGCTTAAATAAATAATTATGAATCAACAGCCACAACGGAATGAGTAAGAAACAGAAGCCGCTCCATATCGGAAGATTCATCCATGCAAACAAAATACTCAACAATCCAATTCCCATCTGCACCATTGCGTCCTGCTTTTGCGATCGTACATACTTTGTTTCATACAAACTGAATTTGAGCTTGCTTTTATTGCGGTATGCATGCAAGTACAACAAATAAAAGATAAACCATATCACTGCATAACCAATGCTGAAGAAAAGGATAAGCTGTGGAAACTCTTCCTGTGTTAATACTGTTTTGCCCAGTACAGTCACTTCATGGAAATAATCAAAACCGGTTAACCAGGATAATAATACTGCGAATAAAAACTTTAACGGAAACGCATAGAACAGGATCAACACAAGCAACGACAGGTTTAAGAAAATTACAAAGCCATCATTCAAGCCGTAATTCCGGAAGTATTCATTCTGCAAATACCAGAAAAAGAAAACAAGACTTACCGTGGCAACAAAGGGAAGAAAATGATGAATTGAAGATTGAAGCTCTTCAAATGTTTTCGGCACTTCAAGCGACATGATGAGTAAGGAAACAGAAAATGCAAACACGGCATCGCTTAATGCTTCAATGCGGTACAATTCTGTACCACGGTTGGTTTTACTTTCATATTGCTGAAAGATCTTTTTGCGCAGCATCCTTGATTTTTAGAATCCAAAATAGAAAGCGATGCTGCTCTCGTCAATGATGGTGGTTGGCGAATTGGTTGATGACGGGCATAAAAAATCCCCCGGATTTAACTGGGGGATTTCTATTTTAAACTTCAACTTTCAAATTAACCAAGCTTTGCTTTCAGGTTTGCATCAATTGCATCCAGGAATTCTTCTGTGTACAAATAATGCTCGCCATGATTTACTTTATTGCCGTGCACGCATACAGCAAGATCTTTTGTCATCTTACCGCTTTCTACTGTTTCAATACAAACAGCTTCAAGAGCGTTAGCAAAATCGATCAACGGTTGGTTGCCATCTAATTTACCACGGAACGCCAAACCTCTTGTCCATGCAAAAATGGATGCGATTGGATTTGTTGATGTTGGACGACCTTTCTGGTGCTCACGGTAGTGACGTGTAACGGTGCCATGTGCAGCTTCTGCTTCCATTGTTTTACCATCAGGTGTAACCAATACAGAAGTCATTAAACCAAGTGAACCGAAACCTTGCGCAACAGTATCACTTTGTACATCACCATCGTAGTTTTTACAAGCCCATACAAAGTTGCCGTTCCATTTCAATGCACTCGCAACCATATCATCGATCAAACGGTGCTCGTAAACGATACCTGCTTCAACAAACTGTGCTTTGAATTCGTTTTGATAGATCTCTTCAAAAATATCTTTGAAACGTCCATCATATTTTTTCAGAATCGTATTTTTTGTAGAAAGATACAATGGCCATTTTTTGCTCAGCGCCATATTGAAACAGCTGCGTGCAAAACCCATGATGCTTTCATCGGTATTGTACATGCTCATTGCAACACCATCGCCTTTGAAATTATACACTTCAAAAGTTTGTGGTTCGCCTCCACCTTCAGGAGTAAAGGTCATGGTTAACTTTCCTTTGCCTTTGATCACTGTATCTGTGGCACGGTATTGATCACCAAATGCATGACGACCAACAATGATCGGTGCTGTCCAGTTTGTAACCAAACGTGGAATGTTGTTGATCACGATCGGCTCACGAAACACAGTACCATCTAAAATATTACGGATAGTTCCATTCGGGCTCTTCCACATTTGTTTGAGCTTGAACTCTTCAACACGTTGCTCATCAGGAGTAATGGTTGCACATTTGATACCAACGCCGTATTGTTTAATTGCATTTGCAGCATCTATCGTTACCTGGTCGTTGGTTTCATCTCTGTACTCAACACCAAGGTCGTAGTATTTAATATCCAGTTCGAGATAAGGAAGAATTAATTTCTCTTTAATGAATTTCCAGATGATCCTTGTCATCTCATCACCATCCAGTTCAACAACCGGGTTGGTTACTTTAATTTTCGCTGCCATCAGTTTAGTCTTTAAATGTTAAGTAATTCAAACAATATGATTGTTCACAGCAACCTTTACATGCAGGTGGTTGATGCCCCTGTTTTTTCAGGGTCAGCAAAGATAGTTGTGTAGCACGAAAAAGTAAGCGGTTATTCTGCCAGTAAGGAGCGGATGGTACGATAAAACTCAGCTTTATACTCGGTATAGAAATCGCCTGTGCCCGGGCCATAGAAGCCTTGGTGAATTTTGGCAACGTTCCCGTTCTTTGAAAGAAAGATGGTTGTTGGAAACGAACGAATAGGAGTTAGCTCCGGTAATGTTTTTTCTGTACGCTGTTCGTCACTTGTAGTTGTGGGGGTGATGAGTACAGGATATTGAATACTAAAACGCTTAATGAACTTTTGTACACTTGCTTTTGAGCGATTGAAATCGGTACTGTATTCATAAGCCAACGCTATCACTTCAACTCCTTTGTTTTTATATTCTTTGTAAAAGCTACTGAGGAATCTACTTTCATCCATACAGTTGGGGCACCAGCTTCCCATGATCTGTATCACCACAACTTTATTTTTAAACCGTGCATCGTTGATGGAAACATTTTTCCCATTCACATCTTTGAAGGTGAAATTCAATTTGCTTTCGCCGGGTTTTAATTGTGTGACTTGTGTAGTATCGGGCAAGGCTGCTTTTTCATTTTTTGTTGCACGCCATTTTTCTGCAGGTACTGCACTGCTGTAATACATTCCGTTCTTTATCTCGTTGCCACTGATTGTTGCAGTAAATAAATAGGCATGACTTCCATCAAAACAACTCAACAACAAACTGTCACCATCTACAACCCCTTCTAAAAAACGATAATCACCACTGGGAGTTAAAAAAGTTCCGGTTAATACCGAACCTTTTTGTTGAAACTCTGCGATAGCCGGGCGATCAGTTCCGTTGGGTCTTGTAAAAGCAACCTGCCAGCGACCGGTACTGTTTTCTGTTGCAGCTTTGGTTACAGCAAACCGCTCTTTGTTTCCATACACAAACTCAACGGGGAACTCCAGCAGCTTTAAACTGCCTGCTTTAAACCATTTGCCAACCAGTTTTCCATCGCTCTGAATTTGTAAACGAAAGAACGATTCAAAGAATGGCATTTCAATGTTTACTGAATCGCCTTTTACTTTGATATCATCCACCAGTAAACGTTCTGCTGCATTGCGGATATACATCACTTGCTTTCCATTCTTCATTTGCACTTCGGCATTGAAAATAATTTCAGCGCCATCTTCACGAAGGATAGAAGCACGATACCAACCTGTGCGGAGCTTATTCACTGATTGTGTAAATGCTGTTGTATTGAAAAGAGTAACGATTACTGTCAAAAATAAAAATTGCTTCATGCGAATACCAGATTTTCAGATCATGCTTATTACTAAAAACGAAGCTGCAAGTTAAGGCTTGCAGCTTTCTCATATGGTCATGGCTCTGACAGGTTCCCTGCAGAACTGTGAAGGTTCTTATAAATTTTCAAACATATCCTTTGTCATCTCAGGCAATTCATACTCATGCTTCCAACCCCAATCCTTTCTTGCAACACTGTCATCAATGCTTTGGGGCCAGCTGTTGGCAATCTGCTGACGGTAATCGGGTTTGTAGGTCATTTCAAAACCGGGACGATGTTTTGCCACTTCTGCTGCAATTTCTTTCGGCGAAAAACTCATCGATGAAATATTGTAGGAATGACGGATTGAAATTTTATCGGCCGGTGCTTCCATCAATTCAATGGTAGCACGGATTGCATCGGGCATATACATCATGGGCAGGTAGGTATCTTCCTGCAAAAAACATTCATATTTATTTTCTTCCAATGCTTCATGAAAAATTTCAACTGCGTAATCAGTTGTACCGCCGCCGGGAGCAGATTTATAAGAGATCAAACCGGGATAACGCAGACTTCTTACATCAACCCCGTAACGTTGAAAATAATAGTTGCACCAAAACTCACCGGCATATTTGCTGATGCCATACACCGTTGTTGGTTCAATGATGGTTTGCTGCGGACAATTTTGTTTGGGTGAGGTTGGACCAAATACCGCAATGGAGCTTGGCCAATAAACCTTATGCAGTTTTTCCTCACGTGCGATATCCAATACATTCAATAAACCCGTCATGTTGAGGTTCCATGCAAGGTTTGGATTTTTTTCTCCTGTTGCGGAAAGGATAGCAGCAAGCAAATAGATTTGTGTGATGTTCTGACGGATGACCTGTACATGCAGCATCTCTTTGTTCATTACATCAAGACTTACATACGGACCTGTACCTTCAAGCAACGGATTTTGTTCACGCAGATCAGAAGCGATCACATTTGCATTCCCATACATTTTACGCAACGCCAAGGTTAACTCAACACCAATCTGACCGGAAGCGCCAATCACCAATATTTTTTCACGAATCATAGCAATCTTATTTGCCGCCAAAATTAGGGGGAAAACCAACTGGGCGAACATTCATTCGTTTGCGCAATTGTCTACCCGCTCATAAATCAGACATCCGAAATCTGACATTGTACTTCCCTTTATCTTTGCCGCATGGAACAATTTCTGAAAGACCTGTTTGCCAACCAATCGTACGACGAAAAAAACTTTTTTCTAATCGCCGGGCCCTGTGTAGTTGAAAGCGAAGAACTGGTGATGGAGGTGGCTGATAAAGTTTCAACCATTTGCAAAGAGTTGGGTATTCCCTATGTGTTCAAAGCATCATACCGCAAAGCCAACAGAACAAGTGCTGCTTCATTTACCGGCTTGGGTGATGATACAGGTTTAAGCTTGATCGATAAAGTAAGAAAGAAATATAACCTCCCCGCCACATCAGATATTCATGCGCATGAAGAAGCTGCAATGGCTTCTCCATATATTGATATTTTACAGATCCCTGCATTTCTCTGTCGCCAAACCGATCTGTTGGAAGCTGCAGCAGAAACAGGAAAAATAGTGAACGTAAAAAAAGGTCAGTTCCTGAGTGGGCCTTCCATGAAGTTTGCAGTGGAGAAGATCCGCAAAGCAGGCAATAATAATATCATGCTTACTGAAAGAGGAAACACGTTTGGCTATACCGATCTTGTGGTTGACTACCGCAACATTACCTGGATGAAAGAATTGAATGTGCCGGTAATCATGGATTGTACACACTCACTTCAACAACCCAACCAAACTACCGGTGTTACCGGAGGTAACCCGCAATTGATCGGCACCATTGCAAAAGCAGCTATTGCAACAGGCGTTGATGGTTTGTTTATTGAAACGCATCCTAATCCGGCAGTTGCAAAAAGCGATGGCGCAAATATGTTGCAGCTTGATAAACTGAAAGGTTTACTGGAGCAATTAGTGAAGCTCAGAAAAGCAATTTGATTCTCATTTTCAGCTTTTATTTAACAATAAGTTTCACGAACTTTAAAGAGCATCAAAAGCTCTTTATATGAAAAAAACTTTACTCATCATTACGGGCGTTTGCCTGTACCTCACCTCCTTTGCACAATTTGAATTTGGCTTTGGTTACAGCAACCAATCTCCGCTTGGCGATATGGCCGGCAATATTAATGCAGCACATGGTTTCAACTTCCAGGCGGGTTATCGTTTACCATTTGCAGGTAAGCAGTTTGTAGTATCGTTCGAAACCGGAACCGGCCGTTTCGGTAAAAAGAAAGTAACACAAAGTTTCCAGAATGAAGATATGAGTACTGCTGCTGAATACCCGGTAAACTATATCAACTTCGCCAACTTCAATCATCTCAATCTTCGTTATGAAGTAGTAAAGAACAAAGCGATTACACCTTATGTGCAGTTGTTGGGTGGATATCAATCATTAGGCACAAGAGTTCGAATTAATGTGTATGACGAAAATGATTTTGACGATTGCAAGCCATTAGAAAATGAAGTTACTTTCCGCAAAGGTTCAATGACATGGGGATATGGTGCAGGTTTACTAATGAAGTTTCGGTCAAGATCAGCTTGCAATCCTCTTAACGGCACTTCTCTTAATCTTTCCGTAAGTCGTATTCATGGCAATCGCATTGATTATGTAAATGTGAAACAACTGGAGCAACCTGTTTCTACACAACCAACAAACGACGAAACCAAACCACTCACCATGCAATTTGTAAACCTGAATACAAATCGTATTCATAATCATACAGTGGCACAGTTATACAATAGTCCGCTGCAGCAACTGCAAATAAAACTTGGTTTGTTGTTTGATTTGAGATAATCAGGTATATACAATTCCAAAAAAAATTGAGGCTCTTAATTAAGAGCCTCTTTTTTGTGGGGGGTTGGATAAACATACGTTTTCACTAGGATGCAACGACAGACTTGCAGCCAAACAGGGAACTGTTAAGCGCATGCGGAAATACCAGTATGAGGTAGCATGTGAATTACAACGTGTGGAATGGGAGGCTCAAAGGATGCATGAATTAAAAACGGAGCGATGTTGCTTCAAGAAGTTAGAAGTTCGATTGAGATCAGTATCTTAAAGTTAGGGAAATTAAAATATACAGAAAATAAATATTTCTATACCTGACTGGGTAACATATTAAACTCTTTTCTGAATGCAAGAGAGAAGTTACTGAGGTTGCTGTAACCTAATTGTGTTCCCACTTCTTTTACATTATACTGGCCTGTAAGCAACATGGCTCTTGCTTTCTGCATCCTGTTTTTTTGGTAGTATTCATAAATGCCGGTGCCGTACACCCTCTTAAAAGCAGATTTTAATTTCGATACACTCATCCCGCTTTTTTCTGCCAGCATAGCAATAGTTGGTGGCGGCTGCCCAAAATCACGCACCAGTAACGATTCAATTTCCATCAGCTTACCCATATCAGATGCCTTGATCTTGCGTGGGGGCTGCGTTGGTTCTTCCTGCATCTTACGATAGATCTTAGAAAGGAAATGTTCAAGCAACAACATTATACGGTTCTTCACGATCATACTCTGCAAAGGATTGGCCTCGTCGGTTTGAAACACTTCATCAAACAGCACCCTGTTTTGTGCATCAAATGGTTCAGGATGCACAAGTGTATTACGCATTGCGTTGTATCGTGATAATACCTGCAACTCGTTATAACGATTAAGATTATCATTGATCCATCGGCCGGGCAAGAGTATATTAATACTTTTTGCTTTGGTGTTTCCTTTAACGGTAAAGCTCATGTCATTTGCGCTGGAGCTCAGCGTTACACCTGCCCTTCTTGCACTCTTATCAAACATCTGCTTGCCGTTTCGCAAAAAATGAAGAGGATCACTTAGCTCCGCATCATTAAAATGAAGAATGCAGAAATACTCATCGCTTTTCTCACGTTTAAAAGTTACATCAACATGATAATGTAAGTCGGAGAGTAATGCCTGCAGACCGTTTGGCAATTCAACCACTTTAAAATAGCCATCAGCAATGTCAGGAGTTAGCTGCAGAACATCACCTGTCAGCTGCAAATGCAGTTGTTCAGAAATACTTGCAAGGACTTCTTTGTAGTTCGTATGTTTTAAGTGCACAACTATCATGGCACCTGGTTTTACTATGTTTATCAACTCACGCCTCTATAAATGTTGAAGGTTCTTCCTTCATATACTTCTTGAATGCCGTCACAAAATTGCTCACGTTCGTATAGCCAATTGTTACAGCCACCTGCTTTACTGAATATTTTCCTGTCGATAATAATTCACCTGCTCTCAGCATTCTTTTTTGTTGGTAATACTCATATATCGGCATACCAAATACTGATTTAAAGATCTTCTTCAATTTTGTAGAACTCATGGTTGCCTTACGTGAGAGTTCTTCAATGGATTTTGGTTTAGTAGAAAAATTTTCAACTAATAATTTTTCAATTCTCAAGACGGTATAAATATCATCCGGTTTAATATTGCTCTGTACATCGGCCAGTGATACTCTTGAATGGATGCGTGTAAAGAAACGTTCCATCAACAACTGTACCCTGTTCTCAATATACAAACGGGGAAAAGGTGTATCAGGGTCCTCTTCCATTATTTCATTCATCAATTGAAAATACACTGCATCCAATGGTTCCATTGTAAAACTGCGGCTTTTCAAGGCAATGTATGCAGGCAGTATATCATCAAACGCTTCAATACCCATTAATTTTCCTAACCAATCTTTGGGTATAAGAATATTCACGCCTTTGAACGTGGTGCCCTTTGTACCATGGTAGAACCAATCGAAAAGAGAGCTGGTAAGATACGCAACAGCAATCGTTTCTTTTTTCCTGTCTACCACATCATTGTCAATACCAATACGGATTTCTTTTTCTACGATCAGTTCATCAAAACGAAGTGTATAATATTCTTCGGTATCGCTTTTACGGCTGATGAGCCAATCTTTATTGATACGGCAATTAATGACATTTACGTCGAGCCCATTCGACAGTTGAAGTACACGGTAATAGCCACTTGCAATTTCTTCAGGAAAGAACAACCAGTTATCTTTCAGCTTCACCTGCAGTCTTTCTGCAAGATCACTGATCATATCTTTATAACTGGAATGTGTGTACTCAAACGAAAACATAATCCTGATTGTTTTCTCAATTTAAACAATCAATTACCAAAATGCAATGACGAATCTCATTAGTAGCGCAGAGGGTTCCGTTTTCTGAACCAGATGTACTGACGAACGTTCATCCAGAAGGCAACAAAGAAGTAAATAATCAATGGCGATCCCATGGTGAGGAAAGAGATATAAATAAAATATTTACGGATAGTGCTTGTGGCAATACCCATTTTCTCCCCTAACCAGGTGCAAACGCCAAATACGTTCCATTCAATCATGTGCCGCAAACGGTTCATAGTGTTCTGTTGTAATGTAAAAGTACTTTATTCAACAATTCTTTCGGGCAGATGGTTTAAAAAGTTCCTGTAAATCGGTAAATTCGCAACCTCAACAAGCAAATTGCAAATTTGAGAGTTTGAAAATGTGCGAATGGAGGGTTTTTTCAACCCCGGCACTCCTCTTTGAGCCAATCTACCAAGCCAGTTTTCGAATTTTCAGATGAGCTGATTTTCATCATTATCAAATTCTTCTTCATGGTATTCGATCTCGATCTCATCAAAAAATTGTACAGCGAAATGCCTGCCAAAGTGGACGCCGCCCGCAAAGCGTTGGGTCGCCCTTTAACACTGGCAGAAAAAATATTATTCTCCCACCTCTGGACAGGAGTTGAACCTGTAGACTTCGAAAGAGGAAAAGCGTATGTTGATTTTGCACCCGATCGTGTAGCGATGCAGGATGCAACAGCTCAAATGGCGTTGTTACAGTTTGATACAACCGGTCGTAAAAAGGTTGCTGTTCCTTCAACCGTGCATTGCGATCACCTGATCGTTGCAAAGACTGAAGGCAAGCAGGATCTGGTAAAAGCTGTTACTGACAACGAAGAGGTTTATAACTTTCTTTCTTCTATCTCTAATAAATATGGCATTGGTTTCTGGAAACCGGGTGCCGGTATTATTCACCAGGTGGTGTTGGAAAACTATGCATTTCCCGGTGGTATGATGATTGGTACCGATAGCCACACCGTAAATGCTGGTGGCTTGGGTATGGTGGCGATTGGTGTTGGTGGTGCTGATGCCTGCGATGTAATGGCTGGTCTTAGCTGGGAATTGTTGATGCCAAAATTGATCGGGGTTAAATTGACCGGCAAACTCAATGGCTGGACAGCTCCTAAAGATGTGATTCTGAAAGTGGCTGGTATCTTAACTGTAAAAGGTGGAACCAACGCCATTGTTGAATATTTTGGTGAAGGTGCAACAAGCATGAGCTGTACCGGTAAAGGAACCATCTGTAACATGGGTGCTGAAATTGGTGCAACTACTTCAACTTTCGGTTACGATGAAAGCATGAGCCGCTACCTGAAAGCAACAGGCCGTGCAGAAGTAGCAGATGCAGCAGACGCCATCAAAGATTATTTAACCGGTGATGCAGAAGTATATGCAAACCCTGAAAAATATTTCGATAAAGTAATTGAGATCAATCTTAGTGAACTTGAACCACACTTAAACGGACCTTTCACCCCGGATTTAGCTACGCCGATTTCTCAAATGAAGGAAGCTGCTGCTAAAAACGGTTGGCCTACAAAAATCGAAGTAGGTTTAATTGGCAGCTGTACCAACTCTTCTTACGAAGATATTAGTCGTGCAGTAAGCCTTGCCGGACAGGTTAGTGATAAAGGATTGACATTAAAATCTGAATTCACCATTACTCCCGGTAGTGAACTTGTTCGTTACACCATTGAGCGTGATGGTTACTTAAGTGTGTTTGAAAAAATCGGTGCGACTGTATTTGCAAATGCATGCGGACCTTGTATTGGTATGTGGGACAGGGTTGGTGCAGAAAAAGCAGAACGCAATACCATCGTTCACTCCTTCAACAGAAACTTTGCAAAACGTGCTGATGGTAATCCAAATACATTGGCGTTTGTAGCAAGTCCTGAATTGGTAACGGCATTGGCCATTGCCGGTGATCTTACATTCAATCCACTTACTGATACATTAACCAATGATAAAGGTGAACAGGTGAAACTTGATCCCCCAAGTGGTGATGAATTACCAACGAAAGGATTTGCGGTGGAAGATGCCGGTTATCAGGCTCCTGCTGAAGATGGAAGCGCTGTGCAGTTAGATGTGAAACCAGACAGCAAGCGTTTGCAGTTGTTATATCCATTCTCAGCGTGGGAAGGTGTTGACATCAAAGGATTGAAACTTCTCATTAAAGCAAAAGGAAAATGTACAACTGATCATATTTCAATGGCGGGTCCATGGTTGAAATTCCGTGGTCATTTAGATAATATCAGTAACAACCTGTTGATCGGCGCAACCAACTTCTTCAATGAAAAAACTGATACTGTAAAAAATCAGTTAACCGGCGAATACGGTACAGTGCCTAATACACAGCGTGCTTACAAAGCAGCAGGTGTTGGATCAATTGTAGTGGGCGATGAAAACTATGGTGAAGGTTCTTCAAGAGAACATGCAGCGATGGAACCACGTCACTTAGGTGTTCGTGTAGTATTGGTGAAATCATTTGCACGTATTCATGAAACAAACCTTAAGAAGCAAGGTATGTTGGCATTGACCTTTGCTAACAAAGAAGATTACGATAAAATCCTTGAAGACGATACCATTGATGTGATTGGTTTAACATCATTCACTCCTGGTGTGCCATTAGAATTAGTGTTGAACCATGCTGATGGAAGCAGTGAAACCATTTCTGTTAATCACAGTTACAATGCGCAGCAGATCGAATGGTTTAAAGCCGGCGGTGCGTTGAATGTGATAAGGGCAGAATTTGCAAAGGCATAATCTAATTGGTCGGGACGCTTTAAGCGGACTGAACACTTAATAAATTTAATCCCCCGCTACGTCGGGGGATTTTTTATCTTCCTGAAGATCTAAATTGAAAAACTATGGAGAAACAACTTACCAAAGAAGATTTCATGCGTGAGGCCATCCTGCTGTCGATTGAAAATGTAGAGAGCGGAAAAGGTGGCCCATTTGCAGCAGTGATCGTAAAAGATGGGAAGATCATTGCCAGCGGAGTGAATGAAGTAACCTCATCAAATGATCCGACTGCTCATGCTGAGGTTGTAGCTATACGCAAAGCATGTTCAACATTAAATTCATTTCAACTTGATGGTTGCGAAATTTATTGCAGCTGCGAACCCTGCCCCATGTGCCTCGGTGCCATTTATTGGGCAAGGGCAGCAAAAATCTATTTTGCCAATACCAAAGAAGATGCTGCTGCGGTTGATTTTGATGACAAGTTTATTTATGATGAAATTGACCTCTCTTATACCGGCAGAAAACTGGCAACGCAACAATTACTTCGAGAGGAAGCATTGGTTGCATTTGAGAAATGGAAAACAAGTCCGTTGAAAATGAAATACTAATTAATTTAATATGGCTTTCTTTTCACCGGGGAAGAAAGGATTATCACGTGCAAGCAACAGAATCATACCGATAATTGCCAATACTATCAGCATTGTAATCTGCAGATACGATTGAATAACTGTATCGCCAATGATAGCCTTCGAATTTGTTTGCAACAAACTTCCCTCCTTTGCCTGTAATGCATTTAACTGACCAAGTGCAGCCTGGGCCTGCTGAAAGTTTTTATCCAACAGCAAATCATATGACACCGCTGAAGGAGCTTGGTTCATTCGGTTTATTTCCGATTTTTTATACGCTTCAAGACTCGTCAACAAATAGTTCCACTGTTGCTGTTCATCTTTTGTGAGATAAGTTTTTTCGTAAGCCATTATCAGTTTTGCAATAGCATCATCATGTCTGCGTAATTGCTGAACCAACTCTTTTGGCGCTACAGCCTCATCCATGTTCAGTATTTTTTTCTGATAAAGATGGTCACTTATTTCAAACAAATAACCTGCAGGCATCAACCGGTCTTTATATAACGATGACATGTTTTTATCAAGCTGTGCATATTCTTTTTCATACCACAACTGGTTCAATCCTATTGCAACCAGCACCACAAACAAAACAGCTGCGGCAACACGCTTTTCTCTGATGGATATAAATTGTTTCATGTCACTTACATTTAGTTCCTGCGATAAATTATTCGCAGCAAAAATTTCAATCAATTGCAAATATCAATTTACGACTAAATCAACTCGTTTCAAAAGACAATATTTTGTACTTCACTTCAACCGTTGGCTTTCTTCCATTAACCACCTATCAAAGAGCGTGAGTTGTAATTATTCTATACCTAACTTTAAGCGACTAAACTCCAACGCATGAGAAAATTATTCAGTCTGGCAACAGTCTTCCTGTTTTCATTACCCCTGTTCGCACAACAAACACAGAAACCGCCTTTGCACGGCAAACAATGGATGGCCATTACGGGTAAACCATTGGCAGCAACAGCCGGCTCCATGATTTTTCAAAAAGGTGGCAATGCTGTTGATGCAGCTTGTGCCATGCTCGGTGCAACATGCACCATGTGGGATGTGTTGAGCTGGGGAGGTGAAACACAGGCACTCATCTACAATCCCAAAACAGGAAAAGTTATTGGTATTAATGCATTGGGTGTAGCACCATCTGGCGCCACCGCTGAGTACTATAAGAGTAAAGGATATAATTTCCCTCCGGAGTATGGCCCGCTTGCAGCTGTTACGCCCGGCACTGTTGGTGGATTGTGTTTGATGTTGGCGAACTATGGCACCATGAGTTTGAAAGAAGTGCTTGCCCCATCTATGCAATTGGCTGCGGGCTACCCGATTGATGCACAAACAGCCAACAGTATGGAACGTGGTAAACAACGCATCAAGGAATGGCCTTACAGTAAAAAAGTTTTTCTTCCTCATCTTGGTGAAAAAAGAGAAGCCCCTGAAGCAGGTGAAATTTTTGTACAAAAAGATTTGTTGGAAACTTTAACAAAGATGGTAGAAGCTGAACAGGAAGCGTTGAAAAAAGGAATGAATCGCAAAGATGCCATCATGGCTGCTTATGATCGTTTTTACAAAGGTGATATTGCAAAAGAGTTTGTACGTGGTTGCCAGGAACAAGGAGGGCTAATTACAATGAATGACCTTGCCAACTGGAAGCCGATTGAAGAAGAACCCATGCATGTAAATTATAAAGGAATAGAAGTATATAAACTGCAGCAATGGACTCAGGGACCGATGTTGTTACAAAGTCTCAACATTCTTGAAAATTTTGACTTGAAGAATATGGGTTATAACAGCACCAGGTATATTCATACGCTTTACCAAACAATGAATATGACATTTGCTGATCGTGATTTTTATTATGGCGATCCTGCTTTTCCACCAGCAGAACCTATGCAGGGTTTGTTAAGTAAAGCTTATGCAAAACAACGTGCAAGAATGATCTCCATGGAACGAAATATGGCTAACGTCGGACCAGGTGACCCTTATCCGTTTGAAGGAAAAACAAATCCATTTGTTGATGTATTAAAAAAGAGAGGTTACAGTTTAGATACTACTTCTACTCAAGACAGAAATTTTGCTCCTGCACATGATGTTCGCAACGAAGCTGTTGCTGACATCCCCTCCCGGGAGGGGCTTGGGGTGGGTTCGGAATACATGGAACGTTTATGGGCCGGCACCACATCGGTTGAAGCAGCTGATGCAGAAGGTTGGGTTGTTTCCATTACACCTTCCGGCGGATGGTTGCCAGCAACGATTGCCGGTAATACAGGTATTGGCATGAGTCAACGTGGACAAAGCTTTGTTTTAGATGCAACTTTAAATCCCTTCAATGTAATTGAACCGGGTAAACGTCCAAGAGTAACATTGACGCCAACCATGGCATTGAAAGATGGCAAACCATTTTTATCATTTGCTGTGCAAGGTGGCGATACACAGGATCAAAATCTCTTGCAATTTTTCTTAAACATTGTTGAGTTTGGCATGACCGTTCAGGAGGCATGTGAAGCTGCAAACATCAATACCAATCAACTATGGTTATCGTTGGGTGGCAGTAAAACAGAAGACCGACAACCAAAACCCGGAAATCTGTTGCTGCATGATAACACCCCGGAATGGGTTCGGAAAGAATTACGACAGATGGGTTATACACTTTTCTTTGACGACAGAACAAGTGGTCCCATCAATGCAATATGGTTCGATTGGAAACATAAGAGTTTCTGGGGCGGCAGCAGTAATCATGGCGAAGATTATGGCATTGCCTGGTAAAAGATAACTATGCATTTTTATCTCATTCCTCTTATAAAATTATTTGAGCAACATGCCGATGCAAGTAATGCTGAAGGCATGAAGGCTTACATGCTGAATCAGTTTGATTTTTATGGTTTGAAAGCTCCTGTGTGGCGCAAACTCAGCAAAGAATATTTTAAAAAAGAATTGCCGCCATTTGAAGATGTTGAAGCCATCATTAAAGACTGTTGGCAACATCCGAAGAGAGAACTGCAATACGTAGCAATTGAACTGCTGTCCTGTTATCAAAAACAATGGAAGAAAGAAACCATCAGCATCATTGAATATATGCTTACTCATAAAAGCTGGTGGGAAACAGTTGATCATGCAGCTACTGCATTAACCGGACCTTACTTTAAAAAATTTCCTGAACAACAACGAAAGATCACAACCAAATGGAATAAGAGCAGCAATACCTGGTTGCAACGCAGCAGTATTATGTTTCAGAAAATGTACAGGAAAGAAACAGATACAGATCTGTTAAGTAAACACATTCTCCATCTCAAAAGCGCTAGAGAATTTTTTATACAGAAAGCAATTGGCTGGGCCTTAAGAGAATATTCCAAAACAGATGAAAAATGGGTAACAGCTTTTGTAAAAAAACATTCCCTTTCACCGTTAAGCGAAAGGGAAGCTTTAAAAAGAATCAGCAAGTAACTACTTTTTATTGTTTGCTGAACTGTGTATAAAACCGTTTACCAGATTTAGGATTGTATAATTCCATGAAATAAGAACCAACACTTAAAGATTTAATATCAACAGATGGATTAGACGCTGATACATTTGTAACCTTTACGATCCGGCCTTCGGCGCTGTACATACGGCAGACAAACATGCTTCCACTTTCTACAGCAGGAAGATTAATCCGAATGTTTTCAGAACTTGGATTTGGGAATACTTTCACACTGATACTTTGTTCACTGCCTAATCTTATTTTTTTGACGTCGCTGTAGGTAATGATCTTGTCATTATTAATGACTTTGATACGATAAGATGGCTCTACATCACGTGCGGTAATTTTATCTTTAAACTCATACTGAACATTGTCATTCCCCTCTTTACCCATTACCAAGCCAATCGTTTTAAATTCACCATTACCTTCTTTGCGCTGTACTTCAAAGTAATCTACCAATTGATTGTATTCAGACTTCCATTGCACCAACACATGATTGTCTTTGTCTTGAACGTTAGCCTCAACAGCCTTGCCCGATAAAATACCATTTATCGGAGTAATAAAATTGACATCGTCTTTTCCTATCGTTATGGGATTGAAATTCTGGTTATCACAATCACTGACATCAAAAGGTTGGTAAGGGTTATTTGAATTCCCCTCACGTATTGCCACAACCGCAATGTCTTTATAACTATCTGTAAGAGCTCCAGTATGCCCCCCACTTTGTTTGTCTAAAAATTGAGCAATAAATTCTGGATCGTTAAACCCATAATCTGGATCGGTTAAGTGATAGTAAGACGGCTGTCTAGTTTTAAGCTTAAAATAAATATCAATTAAAATAGCTGTTGTACCGGCAGGAATAGATAAGCCATTATCACAATCATCTGTGGATCTATTTATATACCTAACAGTCATGATTTTGGAAGTGCCATTTGGATTAAGTATGGGTGCCGTTCTCAAACCTGTTCCAGAAAAGAGATTGGGATCAATACCTGCGCCATTTGCTTCAGTGTCTGGGCCAATAAAACCTAAAGAATTTGCATCATTTAACCCCGTCATATAGCTGTGATAACCCTCATAAGTCACTTGATCTGCGTTATACTGGATACCAAAACGCATACCCATGAGGCGCATTTGACCCTGATTTGATCCAGTAGGGTTACTTAAAGCGAGCCGAATTACAATAGTTTCTGTAGTGCTTCGATAAAAACAATTACCAAAAATTTCGGCGCCCTGAGAGTAAGATGTGTTTTGCAAGATTGTAATTACAACCAGCAACAAGAGTAACTTTCTAATCATGTAGAAGAGTTTAAATTGTTAACTGGTTTCCGTAGGTAGGAAGATTAAAGTAAGGCTTTTTTCAGGAAGATGGTGTTAGTGCAAAAGTAACTCGCCAACAGGAGGAAAGCAATAAAATGGCAAACTATTTTTAAAATTTGGTATCGTAAATTTACGATACCGGCCTGTTTCAGCCCTTCACATCAAACCATACTTTCTTTTCATCGTTCCACTCCCCGTTGTAATTGATCGTAATTTCTTCACCGGCGGAAATTTTGTGTACGGTTTTGATCATCATCATACTGCTGTCGAAATCCATGAAATACTCTGCATTACTGCTGTATGAATGGTTGTAAATCGATATCCAGCCCAGCGCCAATGCACACTCGTCGTGTTTGGGTCCCCATTCAAAAATGTAATCATGCAGCAGGGTTTGATCGAGCAGTTTACGCTCATCAGCACTCATAACAATAACCGGCGACGATTCAATGATCGTTCCCGCAGCAATGGGTTCATTTGTAAACACAGCCCGGCCTTTCTCTTCGGTATCAGCAATAAACAAACAGGTTAAACGCATAATGAACTTTTGTTACGAAAAGTGGTCTTTCAATCAAAGAAACTAACTTTAGCCAAAATGCAGAAATCAACAGCAACACTTATTTAAAAACAGTTGAATTATGAGTCTTGAACTGGAACAGGAAGTATCATTAAAAGAGCAGTTTGATGCTTTGATGGTACGTGAAGACAAGCTGGAGATACAGGAATTCCTCAATAATCAGAACATCAGCGATGTGGCCGAGCTTGTGTACGAATTTCCTGACTATGAAAGCCAGATGCTGGCCAATATGAGCGTTCACCGTGCAGCAAGTGTGTTTAAGATCCTTGATCTGCCCACACAAAAACAGATCATTAAGGAATTACCTCCCTTTAAAACGGCAGAATTATTAAATGAACTTCCGGCCGATGACCGTACTTCTTTCCTTGAAGAATTACCAAGCAGCGTGGTGAGGGAGCTCATCAAATTGCTGAACCCGGAAGAACGGAAAATCACCCTGTCATTGCTGGGTTATCCTGAGAACAGTATCGGCCGTTTGATGACGCCTGATTACGTTTATATCTACCCCTACAATACCGTTGCTGAAGTATTTGACACCATCCGTAAATACGGAAAGGACAGCGAAACCATCAACGTGCTTTACATCATCAATGAAAAAGGGGAACTGGTTGATGATATCCGCATCAGGGACATTATTCTGGCGGCTCCTGATAAGAAAGTGGAAGAACTTATTGATGGACGGTTTATTGCCCTGAATGTTTACGATGATCAGGAAACGGCTAATGAAGCATTTAAGATGAATAACCGGGTGGCACTTCCCGTTGTAAGCAACACCAACAAACTGCTGGGTATTGTAACCATCGATGACGTGTTGTGGGTGGCTAATGAAGAATTCAGTGAAGACATGCAGAAAATGGGTGGTACCGAGGCATTGGATGAACCCTATATTGAAACGCCCATCTTCAAACTCTTTAAAAAACGAGTGGTTTGGCTCATCATTTTATTTTTTGGCGAGCTGCTGACCATTTCGGCCATGCAGGGTTACCAGGATGAAATTGCCAAAGTGGTCATACTTGCTACGTTCATACCACTTATTATTTCAAGTGGTGGCAACAGCGGCTCCCAGGCATCTACGCTTATTATTCAGGCTATGGCATTGGGCGAAATAAACATCAATGATTGGTGGCGCATTATGCGCAGAGAGATCGTATCGGGATTATTGTTAGGATCTTCATTATGCATCATTGCCTTTTCGGTGATCTTTGTTTGGAGTTCTTTCACCACAACGTTTGGCGATCATGCCATGCTAATTGGATTAACGGTTGGCTGTTCCCTCATTGGCATTGTTCTTTGGGGCACATTAATGGGTTCGATGCTTCCGTTGATCTTAAAAAGATTGGGTGCCGATCCAGCTGCATCATCTACTCCCTTTGTTGCCACGCTTGTTGATGTAACGGGTTTGCTTATTTATTTTTCTATGGCCTTTCTATTTTTGGGTGGCGTTTTATTATAAGGCTTTGAGGATCGAATAGAAATGTGCTTTAAATTACTTTGATTTGACTGATGAACAGGCTTCCACTAACAGTTTGAACGCTTTTAATAGGGCGTAAGGTGGCTTAAGAGTAGCTCTAGCTTGCTTGTGTCTTGTCGGCTAAAGCTATAGCTTTAGCCGACAAAGCATGATCCTGCTTTAATGGAGAAGATGCTTTCTGCAAAGCGGATGAGTTATGCCGTTTCCGGCAGATATTCCGTTCATCCAAAACAAACCCTTCTCCAGCCAATTTGCTTATTTTTGGCAGATGGAAGTAAACCATGCACTTATTGACAAATTGAGCCTGCTTGCAAGGCTGGAGATAAAAACCGAAGAGAAAGAAAAGCTTCGGGATGATCTGCAGCAAATGATCGGCTTTATTGAAAAACTACAGGAGCTTGATACAACAGGGATTGAACCATTGATGCACCTTACTGAAGAGATCAATGTGTTGCGTGAAGATGAAGTAAAGGGCTCTGTAAAACGGGAAACTGGTCTTGAAAATGCCTCACTGCGGAACGAACATTTCTTTATGGTTCCGAAAGTCATCAAAAAATAATTTTATATTCAACGCATGCAATCTGTTATACACCTCGAGCAACTCCGCAAAAGTTATTACCTCGGCAAACAGGAACTCCCTGTTTTAAAGGGCATTGATCTTGACATTAATAAAAATGAATTTGTGGCATTGATGGGTCCATCAGGTTCCGGTAAGAGTACCCTGATGAATATCCTCGGCTGTTTAGATACCCTCACCGATGGCAAATATGTATTAAATGGCAATGATGTGAGCAAGATGAATGATAATGAACTCGCTGAAATACGCAACCAGGAAATTGGTTTCGTATTTCAACAGTTTAACCTCTTGCCACGTTTAAGTGCATTGGAAAATGTAGCGTTGCCGCTTATTTATGCAGGTGTATCAAAAAAAGAACGTACGGAGCGTGCATTGGAAATGCTGGAAAAAGTAAGCCTGGCCGACAGATCGCACCACAAGCCAAATGAATTAAGTGGTGGACAGATACAACGTGTGGCCATTGCACGGGCTTTGGTGAACAGACCATCCATAATTCTTGCCGATGAACCAACAGGTAACCTCGATTCCAAAACTTCAGTAGAGATCATGGGACTGATCACCGATATTCATAAACTCGGTAATACAGTTGTATTGGTAACACATGAAGAAGATATTGCCCGCTATGCCAAACGTGTGGTGCGTTTGCGTGATGGGCTGGTTGAAAGCGATCAGACCCGTGAACAGCTCGCAGCACATACCCTGTAACCAAACTAAATTTTAAAATTGTTGTGGAGAGTTTTCAGCTCTCCACTTTTATTTACAACCTTTTGCTGTCTACTTTTGTTAGCACTTCAATTTGATGAACTATGGCACATAAGATCTATACCAAAACAGGCGACCTCGGGAAAACAAGTTTAATTGGTGGTACCAAAGTGCCGAAAAGCCATATACGCATTGAAACCTATGGCACCGTTGATGAATTGAATTCATATATCGGTTTAGTGACCGATCACGTTGCCGATGTACATACAAAAGCAGTGCTGAAAGAAATACAGGATCGATTGTTTACCATTGGTTCTTCATTGGCTTGTGATCCTGAGAAAGAACCCAAAATGAAAATTCCTGATCTGAAGGAAAAAGATGTTGTCTTACTGGAAAAAGAAATGGATAAGATGAATGATGCCATTCCGCCAATGAAATTTTTTGTACTGCCCGGCGGACATGTTTCTGTAAGCACGATGCATGTTGCCCGTTGTGTATGCCGCCGTTGCGAACGTTTATGCGTTCACATGCAGCAGGAAGAAATGTTTGTAGAACCTCTCGTTATAAAATACATCAATCGCTTAAGCGATTATTTGTTTGTATTGGCCCGTTATACTGGCCACCAGTTAGGAGTTGAAGAAATTCCGTGGAAACCGAGAGTGTGAAGCAAGTACGAAGTACAAATTTGGAAGTACGAAATAATCAAAGCAAACAAATATCTATTCGAAGAATTGGCTGTGATGGGAATTTCTTAATTCGTACTTCCATTCAAAATTCTCCCATCCTTCATATGCACCGTTCTGTCGCATTGCGCTGCTAACTCTTCGTTATGTGTAACGATCAGGAATGTTTGATTGAATTGCTTCCGCAGATCAAAGAATAATTGATGCAGCTCACGGGCATGCGTACTGTCTAAATTACCGGTTGGCTCATCAGCCATGATAATATCCGGGTTATTGATCAAGGCACGTGCAACCGCCACACGTTGCTGTTCACCGCCACTTAATTCAGAAGGTTTATTCTGCATACGATCTGAAAGACCGAGCATTTTCAGCAATTCAATGGCTCTTGCTTCCACTTCTTTTTTCTTTTTCGCCCCCAGCCATCCGGGAATGCAAACATTTTCCAAGGCTGTAAACTCAGGCAACAAATGATGGAACTGAAATACAAAACCAATATGCCGGTTGCGGAAACCAGCCAGCTCATCTCCTTTTAACTGGTTCACCTGTATATTATTCAGCCAAACCTGCCCGCCATCGGCTTCATCCAGTGTGCCGAGTATATGCAACAACGTGCTTTTGCCCGCACCACTGCTCCCAACCAGGCTCACAATTTCGCCTTTGCTGATCTGCAAATCCACGCCCTTCAACACTTCCAGGCTGCCGTATCGTTTGGTTATCTGTTTACAAGTAAGCATTTGTCTTTTCTCCGTTTTACAAACCTAAGGTATTGAACCGTTGTGCCAAACTGCTGCTGAAAATTCATCTGCGGTGTTTATACACACACTTAACAAAGCAGATTTGGTTATTTCAGCAGGAAAGTTACTTTTGCGGAAAATTAAAGGGTTTTCCTTATGTTCTGGACACTTGAATTAGCCTCGTACCTCGAAGACGCTCCCTGGCCTGCTACCAAGGATGAATTGATTGATTATTCGATCCGCAGTGGGGCACCCATTGAAGTAGTAGAGAATTTGCAGGAGTTAGACGACGAGGGCGAAATTTACGAAAGCATTGACGACATCTGGCCTGATTATCCAAGCCAGGAAGACTTCTTCTTTAATGAAGATGAATACTAAGTAAGCTGTAAGCTGCACATTAAAAGCTACTAGCTAAAAACATTGAACCCTGCCTCAACGGTGGGGTTTGTTTTTTACCCTTAGCTAATTTTATTCGATCACCCAAAAGGAGACAGTACAAGCAAAGCAATATTGTAAATGAAGATGTCAGTCACCTTGCAGGTGAACAGGCATCAAACAGTCAACTCAATCCTGTTTTTCTCCGGGTCAAGAATTACACTTTCATAATAACCATCACCTGTGGTGCGTGGCTCATCAATTACTTCAAAACCATCTGCACGGAAACGCTCAGTCATTTCATCAACCTTCTCTTTACTTCCAAGCGAAACAGCAAAATGAATAAAACCTGTAAACTGATCGTACACATTATCCTTTGAATCAGGAACAGTTGGCATCTGCATCAACTCCAAACGAGGTCCGCCATCAAACGAAAGAAAATACGATTGAAATTGTTTTTTCTCATTGATGTATTTATTATTCGATGTTGCATGAAAGTAGCGGCAATAGAAATCTTTCATCAACTCAATATTCTTTACCCATATAGCAAGATGCTCGATATACATGACTATTTTTTAAACGTGAATTTGAAATACAACAAAACTAACGAGAGTAAAAAAATAAACCCGTTGCACAATACCACAGGCACCAGCAGCGGATCATTAAAAACTCCATACACCAACCACACTATAGTACTGGTGGTTACAATGAGGATGGTGTAAATACTCAGGTCGCCCACACTTTTTGTTCGCCATGCCTTATATACCTGCGGTACAAATGTGGCGCTGCTGAGAATAGATGCAAAGAGGCCAACAGCCTTAACCAAAAAAGGATCCATTGTATCTGGTTTTAAACTTAAAAAGTTGACAGGTAATAACCTGTCAACTTCCTGACAATTTCCAATATATAAGCAAGAAGCACATTCGAGCCACGTACTTCGTATCTAAGATTATTTTTCCATCTGCTCAATCACTTCAGCCGTTACACCGGTAAAGCTGAAACCACCATCATGGAAAAGATTCTGCATCGTTACATAGCGGGTAAGATCGCTGAACATCACAGCAATATAATTTGCACAATCTTCTGCAGTGGCATTACCCAGCGGACTCATTTTTTCTGCATAGTTAATGAAGCCATCAAATCCTTTTACGCCACTACCTGCAGTTGTTTTTGTAGGCGATTGTGAAATCGTGTTCACACGCACCTTGTTCTTAACGGCATAATGATAGCCAAAGCTGCGGGTAATACTTTCAAGCAATGATTTTGCATCAGCCATTTCATTATAATCAGGGAACACACGTTGTGCAGCAATATAAGTAAGGGCAACTACACTGCCCCATTCGTTGATGGCGTCCATATCCCATGCTGTGCGTAACACACGGTGCAGACTCATTGCAGAAATATCAAGTGTTTTTGTATTCCACTCGTAATTGAGTTCTGTATAATGTTTACCCTTGCGAACGTTCAGGCTCATACCAATGGAGTGCAACACAAAATCAACCTTGCCACCAAAATGCTCCATTGATTTTTCAAAGAGATTCTTCAGGTCATCCATATTTGTTACATCAGCTCCAATCACAGGTGCATTACCACAGGCTTCAGCCAGTTTATTGATCTCGCCCATACGCAAAGCAACAGGTGCATTGGTCAAAACGATCTGCGCACCTTCTTCATAACATTTCAACGCCGTTTTCCAGGCAATCGACTTTTCATCCAAAGCACCGAAGATGATGCCCTTTTTCCCTTTCAGTAATTGATGACTCATAATTATTGATTTGGCTTCAAAAGTAAGGAAGATGAGTCAATTGTAGGATGTACAAAGTTAGAAGTACAAAGCACGCCTTCAAGGCATGAAACAAGGCACAAGGAGCACGGCACAAGTAAAGCAACGATGTAATTTCTGACAACAACTTTACTTAATTTTAACGCCTCATGGAAATACTACAATCAGACGATGGCAAAAAAGGCGCATTTTATATTGAACAGGATGGCGAACGCCTTGCTGAAATGACTTATGTATGGGCAGGCGAAAGCAAGTTCATTATTGATCATACCGAAGTGAGCGATAAGCTTGCCGGCAAAGGTGCGGGCAAACAATTAGTAGCAAAAGCAGTGGAATTTGCAAGAGAGAAAGGTCTTAAAATTATGCCGCTGTGTCCTTTTGCAAACAAAGTATTCAAGAAAACACCTGAATACAATGATGTGCTTTGATCTTTATCATAAACCAACAATACAAAAATTATTCTGACAGAAAATAAGATGCCGCTGCAAACGCAACAGCATCTTGTTTTATAAAAAAATTCTGATTTACTGCGCTAAACTGATATTAATCTGCAAGCCAGCTCTTGTATTTACAACCGGTGGCGGTGTTGCAATATAGCCTATCACTCTTGTTTGCTCAAAGAACAAACGTAACCTTACACGGTTGTTGAGTACATAATCGATCGAAGGATTTATGGAAAGAATTTTCTGTCCGCCAGTTGGGATCGTGTTACGCTGATCAAGAATATTGTTTGATGTTGCGTTATCACGATAGGTCATATCAAAACGGAAACTGAGATCGTTTGATAATGTTTTTGAATCATTCTTTGTAAACGGCACTTTAAACGGAAGCTTCAATCCACGTTTACGCCAGCCCGCACCAACGGTGATTTCTACACTCCTTACTTCACTCACCTGGAAATCGATCAAACTTAAACTGATGGTACGGCTGCGGCCATAATCAACTTTAAAGTTTAATTGATTGGTCATCTGTACATCAATACCGATCAATGGCGAGAAACGTTCACTGATGGTAAGGTTAGGTACAATGAAGAACGGAACAAAGTTGTTTGAAATGGTATCGATGAACGAAGGATAACCTAATCCAAAATCATCAGCATATAAAAGAGCAGATGTAAAATTATTCATACTCAGGTTACTGCTGTAACCATGTGTAATACTGAAGTTGGTAAATATCTGATCAAGACCCGGTATTCTCGACAAACCATTATAGGTTAAACGCCAGTTTGGTTTTGGTAAATAACGTTTAAACGGATTATCACTCACACGACGGTTCTTCTGATCAAGCAAACCAACTTTCAGCGGATCCTGATCGGTGTACGCTGCAATAAACGCAGGCACCAATACATCCTGTGCATAACGGCCATAACCTTTATAATAACCATCAGGATTAACCTGTCCACCATTGTAAGGATTTGCTTTACCCAAACGCTCTGATAATATCTGCCTGTTCTGTTCAAACTGCAGGAACGATTGACCCGGCGTTGTTGCCGAGAATTTCCTGAACATGGTTTGATAAGAAATAAAACTGATATCGAAACCACCACTTGCTAGCGGACTTAAATGACCGAAAGTTCCGTTACCTGTTGTGTCCTTAAACAGTTGCGAATAGTTTTTACTGAACGAACGTGTAAGATTAAAGTCAATCGTGAAATCACGGAATGGCTCAACCGTTGCTTCAGCCTTCAGCTCCTGCCTGTAGCTCTGCTGGAAGAGGAAGTTGAAGTTGGTATCACGTGTAACCCATCCTTTTCTTGCAGCCTCATCGAGCCAGCGGTCATCAGGTTGTTTACCGAAAACATAAGCAAGACTTGGTGCACGTGTACCCCAGTTCTGACCAAGGATTTGTGTACTGTCGGTATAACCCGGCAGACGTGAGTTAAATGATTCGTTGTAATTAAGATTGATACTCTTTACTGATGTTAACAGCCCGCCAAAGAATCGTGCTGCCCCACTTGGCTCAACTGTAATGTTCTTATTGTTCTTCGCTTCAAGTCTGTTTAAACGACGGAATAATTTCGCAACATATTTCTTACTCTTGCCAACAGTATCTTTTGGATTGAACTTAATGGTTGGCGAAGCAAGTGTTGGTTTTGCATTCGGATCTTTCTCCGTTTCAAGCGAACGAAGGAATTTTGATTTCTGATATAACCTTACAAAATCCAACTGACCTGTAAACACCCTTGTTTGTGAATTTTCAATCGTATTACCCAGGTTCACTGCCAAACGTGATGCACCTATCCAGTTATAAGTTGTGTTATAGTTGAATCGTGCAGTTGTCCAATCCAATACAGGAATCTTTGCCAACGGCAAATTATAAGATGCATTTGCTGTCTGGCGATAGATGGTATTACGTCCGCCTTTGAACAGATTCTTACGAACGCTATCTTTCTTTTCTTTTGTATTGATACGGCCAAACGGTTCATCCACACGTGCATTGTTGGTTGCACTGAAGTCGATATTGATTGAACGTGTAAGATCCCAACGTAGATTATACACACGATCAAACACAAAGTACTTATCGTAGGTCTCCGGAATTTTAAACGGACTTGGTGCTACACCCGGAATCGTTACTTCTCTTGCACGCACTGCACCAAACTGGCGATTGATATCTGCACGGAAACTCAACAGGCTCGGTCTGTAGTTGAAGTTGAAATCCTTAACAATATTCCACCATGGGCTGCGATACTTGATGAGTTTTTTAAACGGCTCAATATACTTTGGTTGAGGTGCATAATTATAACCCAGGCCACCGTAATGTTTTTCGATCACGTCATTTTCAATAAGCGGATTTCGCTTTTCAGTTTTTGTGTAAGAATAGCTCACATCAAAATTTGAAATGTCGTAGATCTTTGCAGGTTTCCCATTGGTTTTATTTTTCCGCATGTTGGTTACATTCACCGTCGTGATAGCAGAAAAATCCTGTGCAATATTCTTAACCGAATCTTTATTACTTACTGTAGCAAGTTTATCCTTGAATTTAATATCCTGGTCGTAAGGATCATATTCCGGATTCATTACTGTTTGTGAATAGCTGGCGTAAAATGGAATTTCAAGACCGGCTTTCTTTGGCAACAATTTTCCAAGTTGTAATTGAGTGGCCACATCAAACTGGTAGAAGAACTCACGACTACGTTCATTCACTCTTTGTTCAATTGTACCAAAACCTGCGCTGCGTGCAGAACCTGAAATAGAAACTGTTCCGAGATCAGCGAGTTGTATATCTACACGTCCTGTACCTGCCCAGCCACCTTTTTCATCCAAACCACTTAAACGTAATTCGTTCACCCAAACTTCAGCGCATACAGTTGAATTAGCATCGTTGCGGTTATTCTCCACACCAACTAAGAAGCCTTTTACTTCGCCAAGATTAGGATTACCCATAACGGCCCAGCGAACACCGTTACCTCTGTCTTCAGAGTAAACAGAATTCACACCGCCGGTACGACGCAATTTGAAACGCACCAATTCTTCGAGGCTCAGATCAAATTGATTTGCACCCGGCCACACAGCACTTGTATCGTTTGGTCCATTACCCGGACGGGGATAAGTTCCCCATCTTGTTACTTTCAACGGCATGCGCACTTCATAATAGTTATTGATGAAGTCGGTACCAAAACGGATCACTGCAATTGCTTCACCATCATTCAGGTTATCTGTTTTGCCTCTTGATTCTGCGTGCATGAACATACGTACACGTTTGTACTGACGCAGATCGTGATTGAGTGTTTTAAATACAGCACGGCTGTCACCATCCTGTAGATCACAAACCTGCATACTGAGTGATGATTCGTTCTGCAACAGGTTTACACCATTATTACTTAACTGCTGCACACGCTCAATACCGGGAGGAATTACATAGTTCACCGGTACACGGTTGTCATTTTCTTCAACGTTAACAGCTGTAACATTAAATGAAGTGAGACCTTGGTTTTGTAATGGTTTGTATTGGCCTGTGGTGTCAAGATCAAATTGATAAGAGCGCCACATGTTACGCACCAGTTCCAGTTTACCAAAACGTACAACAAGTGAATCATCAAAACCCGTCATGAACATACGCATGAAACGGATTGATTTAAAGTCGGGAATATTTCCCACCTTCTGCTCATATTCTTTAACCGGTATACGGAAGAGGAACCATGTTTCTTTACGGGAATTACCATCAGCGAGTTTAATATCTACCTCTCTTCTGTCGGCAATATAGTTCTGACCCACCTGCATTAACGGATCATCTTTTGGACGTAACTCTAAATGATACTGGAAATATTCTTCCACTTCATTCAATGTATTATCACGGTTGAGATCTTCATTGTCAGGATACAACGTAGAAGCAGATGTATACTGAACATCATTACTTGCAACAGGGCTATTCCCTTGTGGATTATTAAAATCTTTATAGCGGTTGAGGATACTTGCATTATCCGGCTGATCAACACGGAAATGTTTGTAGTTATCTGTACTTGGATCAGCAAGCAAGGCTTGATACGCAGCACCACCGCCAATATTTGTTTGATACTGACTTAAGAAACTGCTGAACACACGAACCTCTGCACTGTCTGCTCTTCCATCTAAACCAACATCCTGTTGCGGACGTTCTTCAATAATATTACTGAAGGCCTGTGCTATCTGAATTGGATTGCGTGGCACTCTTGCCCAGTTACTGAAATCTTCACGTGCAGGCGTTTGTGTTGTACTCAAACCATTTTCATAAAAACGACGGCCGTCTTTTAAAATATCTTCTGAAATGTTACCGAGGTTAAAATACATCTGACCACCGGTGCTTGTTGGGTTAAGGATGAATGGATCCTGTACCCACATTTCAATAAACTCAATATTGTTTGTTTCGAAATCGATCTGATCAATGGCACGCATGATTCCACCCCACCTGTTTCTTGGATTTAATAATTTGCCATTTGCAGGATTGATACTTCCGCTACGTGCATCAAAATTATAAGGACCTCTTTGTGTTGGATAAAAAGCAAGATCAAATGTGATCAATTGATTTTGACCAAGATCAGGTGTTACCTGCGGGAATATTTCCTGCCTGTTTACAAAACGAACACGTGGATCAGATAACTCTGCAAGGTTACCTCCTAACGGATTGTTAGGATCACGACGTTGCTGCAATACAGGCTCGATATTATACCATGCAAGTTTTGCCCTGTTATAACCGTATTGCAAATCATCAGTTAATGATGCTTCAGGAAATAGCTCTACGCCGAACCGGTCTCTCGCCTGGAATGGAGTTGATGCAAGTGACCATGCGATGAAAGGAAAACGAAGATCAATACCGTTACGTGTTCCTTCAAAGTCATCAATATAAATTAAACCACCGCCACCTTTCTCAGGACGGATTTGTTTTGCTGTACTCGGAATGATCTGTGCAGCTTCACCATATACATTGATGTTTGATAATTGGCGTGTAGAATAGAACGGTAACCCATCCAGCCATTTTGTTAATCGTTTCCAATCGCTGCGATAGTTTACATCAGCACCGATCATAGTATTACGAATAGGATCATCACCGTAATTCATTTTGGTGAAGAAAGGCCGCTCACCCAAACGCATTACTGCTGCACCAATATTCAATTGTTTGTTTTGACGTTCAATGGCTTTGTAATCTAAACGCAAAGCCATAAAGTTTCGGTTCTGCATTCCGAACGTGGCATTGTTTTCAAAACCAACATTAATCGGCACACCCGAATTTACTATCGCCTGGTTGATGATCTTTACAGTACCTAGATTATAATCGACTGTGTAATCAACATTTTCTCTCAATGTTTGTCCACCAGCGGAAACAGTTACCGATCCCGGCGGCACATTAAATGCACCCAACGGAATATCACCACCGCCACCGGCACTTCGTGATGCACCACGGAAAACATAGCGGTTCAATTGTGGAGATTGCTGTGCAACCCATTTAATTGAATCGTACAAAGGATAGAATAAATATTTCTGCCGTAGTTCGTTTGAATCCACACCACGGAAAATATACTCAAGGTCTTTACCAAACGGTTCAAGTAAAGGGAAAATCACACGGCTGAGTTGTGAGTTGATGGTAAACCCTTCAATATAATCGAACACACCATCTGGCTGCGGATCGTTTTGATTATTTAAACGATCGAGATTAACAAGTTCAATGATCGGTCTTCCTTTTTCTTCGCCTTCAGGAATATATCTTTTTTCACCACCACCCGGTTCCTGGTAAAGAATGTTGAGTTTAAAATCTTTACGTTCAAGCTGACCATAACCAACCGAGTAAACGTTCTTCATCATCAAATCCCAGATCGGCAACAACGGACGTTGCGATGTTGCTTTCAGCATTTTCAGGAACAACACTTTTTGTGTACCGCTGTTATTCGCTGTTGTATCTGGTGTAACATCATTCGAAAATTCACCCACCTGGTATATTTTACCATTAACGCTGTATTGAAACGCAACACCCAACACTTCGTCGGGTTGCAAAATGGTATTGAGTGAAATAAACCCGATCTGTGGATTGAAATAATATTCTTCCGGACGAAGCTTGCGTGCAAAGGTGCGTTCGAAATCCTGTACTGCAGTTAAACCAAAACTTTGCAAACGATTTGTGATCAATGCTGCATCTCTTGTTGCAGGATCATTCACCATCCGCTGGTAAAGATCGTTCGCCCCGTTTTGCGGAAGCTCTGATGAAGTGAGTGAAAAAACATTCGGGTTGAATGGCTGGTTTTCGCCGAGATCCATCAATGCAACAACGTTCCTGTTCTCTGTGGTAGAACCTGTGCGGTTGGTTACCCACACTTCCATACGAAGAATTTGCACCGGCGTTGTAACAGCCGGAATATTCTTCATGCTGGTATTGTAGTTCTTCTTAAAATATTGTGCGAGTAAGAAGTGACGGTTCTCTTCGTATTCATCAGCCTTTACCTGGAACTGTTGCAAACCTGTACCACCAGCTAACTGCACCTGTTGACGATTTGAATTTTGATTGGCGAGTACAGCAGTAACATACAACTTACCGAACTGCAATTCGGTTTTCAAACCAAACAATGCAGATGCACCCGGCATCAATGAACCACGTGCAGGGAACTGGATATTACCCGCTTCAATGCGTTTGATGATAGCATCTGTATTACCAACATAATCCAGCTTCAGTTGATTTTCGAACTGGAAGTTGGCAAGTGTATTGTAAGTAACGGGGAAATTAAGTTTGTCGCCAATCTTGGCATTCAAGCCAAAATTTGCATTCATGTCAAAATCAAAACCACCATTCTTTCTTGCACGCTCAGGCAATGTTGGGTTCTTGATATTCTGACCGATATAACCGGCAGTTAACGTAACATCACCCTGCGGACGGATCTCTACTTTTGGAATACCGGTGTTACTGAATAAACGATTAAAGAAACCCGGTCTCACCTGTAATTTAGGATCAAGTATTTTGCGGTTAAGATTTAGTGTAGTGTTGAGCCTGCGTTGAAAATAATCACGTTCATCCTGCCTGCTTTTGTAAGCCAGCATTTCTTCGAAGGTGAGATAGCTTGGTTTACGATACCAGCTTCGGCCGATCTTTTCGTAGATATAATATCTTTTTGTTACCGGATCGTAAGCAATAGAATCTTTAATGTTTGATGGACGTTGCAGATCAAACGTATTACGGTTGGGTTCTGTAAAAGCGTCACCTCTGCGGTCGGTTAAAGGGAAACGTAAACTATCGTTACCGGGAATTGTATCTCTCGATGGTGTTTGTGGCAAAGGAATGCCGCTGTAACTCACCAATGTGAAGCAGGTCAGTACAATGGTCAGGAGGGCAATTCCAGATATGGTGCGTTGCATCAGGGTCAAGGTCTATAAGCAAATAAGTTTTGATATTGCTAAAGGCACTTCAACGCTGCTTTTATCAGTTCCTGAACCTCGGTAAACTCCGTACTGTTTTGCCGGGCTTTTTTGATGGCTGACTCTGCTGCATTTCGGGCTATGCCTAAAGCGGTCATAGCAGTTAACGCATCCAACTCTAAACTATTGTGATTCAGCATAGAAATATTCGCTTCCACCGGGCTCTTGGCTAATTTATCACGCAACTCCAAAACAATGCGCTGTGCGGTCTTTTTTCCGATGCCTTTTACGCTTTCCAAAAGGCCTTCATTTCCTGAAAGAATCGCCCGCACCACTTCATCGGCCTGAAGTGAAGACAACATCATCCGGGCAGTTGAGGCCCCAACCCCGCTTACGCTGAGCAGGTGCAGAAAAACGTCTTTTTCATGCCTGTCGAAGAAACCATACAGAATATGGGCATCCTCCCTTACCAGCAAGTGAGTAAACAGTGTGCCTTCGTTCAGCGATTGAATTTTGGAATAGGTATTCAGACTCACCTGTACTTCATAGCCAACACCATGAACATCAATGTGAACAACAGTTGGGGTTTTGAGGGTAAATGCTCCTTTGAGGTATGCAAACATGAAACGAAAATAGAGTTTTTTGAAATAGCTGTCTGCCTTGCCACTCTTTATCGGCAAACAACTGCTTGCATCGCAAGTCTTATATTTGCACCCGGTTAAGCGGGCCAATACCCGCACCTTTTAAATACAAAGCATAAATGAGTAATAAAATCACTGCAGCCATTACAGCTGTTGCCGGCTGGGTTCCCGAAGACCGGCTTACCAATTTTGATCTTGAGAAAATGGTTGATACCAACGACGAATGGATCCGCACCCGTACCGGAATTTCTGAACGTAGAATTTTAAAAGGCGAAGGACTTGCTACTTCCGATATGATCGTTCCGGCTGTGCTTGATCTGTGTAAAAAACGTGGCATCGATCCGTCAGAAATTGATTGCATGATCGTAGGTACTGTTACGCCTGACATGGTGTTTCCTTCAACTGCTAATGTGGTGTGCGACAAGATCGGTGCTGTAAATGCATGGGGTTTTGATTTGAGTGCTGCCTGCAGCGGATTTCTTTTCTCACTTACTACCGGTGCTACTTATATAGAAAGTGGCCGTTATAAAAAGGTTGTTGTTGTTGGTGCAGATAAAATGAGTGCTATTATTGACTATACCGATCGTAATACCTGTGTAATTTTTGGAGATGGTGCAGCTTGCGTATTACTTGAGCCAAACGAAGAAGGTTATGGTGTGCAGGATAGTATTTTAAAAAGCGATGGTGCCGGCAGAAATTTCCTGAACATGAAAGCAGGCGGCAGCCTTCGTCCGGCAAGTATGGAAACTGTTGCCAATCGTGAGCACTTTGCTTACCAGGAAGGACAAACCGTTTTCAAATTCGCTGTAAAAGGCATGGCAGATGTGAGTGCCGAATTATTAGAGCGCAACAATTTAACAGGTGAAGATATTGCATGGTTGGTGCCACACCAGGCCAACCTCCGCATCATTGATGCAACGGCCAACCGCATGGGTTTACCGAAAGAAAAAGTGATGATCAATATTGAAAAGTTTGGCAATACTACTGCGGGCACTATTCCGCTTTGTTTGTGGGAGTGGGAAAACCAATTGAAGAAAGGCGATAATGTTGTGCTTGCTGCATTTGGCGGCGGGTTTACATGGGGTGCAACGTGGATCAAGTGGGCGTATGATGGATCTAAGAGCTAAGAGTTGAAAAAAGGGAAAGAAGTTATAAAGAGAAAAGCGGTTGTGGAAGCAGCCGTTTTTTTGTGCATTTCAATTAGCTACTCCCTTAAAAAAAATGTCACTTAAAACTCCAGTTTCCAAACCTGTCTGTGGTATACATCACCAATAACTGTTGTGCCGGCGACATAAAGACTACCACCAGCAGAAATAATAATCGGGTTTATTATGGATTGATCCAAAACACCAATTGACCATACATTCGTAAGCGGATCATAGATATCGAACTTGTTTTTTGCTTTACCATTCGATACAAAAAAGACGGCTTTGCTGTTTAACGAACCGGAACTGAATGCAGAAAAAGAATTAGGTTGAAACAAACAAGAAAACGAGGTTGCATCTGAAAACGGATCAAGCATCTCAACTTCGTTTGATGTATTTCCAGAAACAATACCTCCAGCCCAAATTAAATTTCTTGCAAGCAAACCCGACATCCCATACTTGGGTTTACTTAGTTGGGAAACTGTCCATGAATCAGTAACCGGATCATAAATATCAATTCTTGAAGTTGGAGTTAGCGTTGATTTATTTGTAACACCTCCTGCAAAATATAATTTGCCCTTTACATTGTTCGCAGTAATTAAATAACGTGGCTGGCCGAAATTGGTAGTTGTCCATCTTTTACTTCCGGCATCATATATATCAGCAAAATTACCACCAACTATTACCAGTTTATTACCGGATGCTAACGAACTCAACAGGCCATCGGCATGAGGCATTTCCATTGCAGACCAGCTGCCTGCTGCAGCATCATAAATATCAATACGTGATGTTAACCCCACACTACCTGAAGGAAGAAAACCTGTGCCCCCTGCAAAAAAAACTTTGCTTCCCATCGTGGCAACTGTCATCCCTGATCTTGCCTGGCTCAAACCAGCAGTGCTCCATGTATTGGTGGTTATATCATAAATATCAACAGTAGATGAAAAGTTAGGTCCTGGCCCACTTGGGACAGGTATTCCTCCGGCAAAAATAATTTTATTACCTCCGGCAGCTACAACACTTACTTTTCTAGGATCGCTCAATGTTCCAATTGGTATAAGGCGGGCATTGATCTGTGGCCTGTTGTTGTAAACAGTATTCACCACAATTGTATCATCATCAAACGCACCATCATTATCAGTAACCCTTAATCGAAAACCATATGAACCCGGTACAAGATTAGTAACCGTTGTAGTTACTGAAGCAGGATTAGTGATTGTAGCTGAAGAACTTTCTGCAAATACTAAAGACCATTGATAAGAAACAATAGTTCCGTCGGGATCTCTTGACAATTTACCATCTAATGTAATTGAAGATGGTTCCATACTGCAGGATTGCAGATTATAAGTAATTGTGATATCGTTGCCTGCTTCTGAGAT
>NZ_DATGWT010000002.1:0-164715 GCF_035299325.1 Lacibacter sp.
ACAGCACCCACAAAACAAAGGGCAAATAAAACCTGTTGAACGATCTGCATACAAACGTTATTTGTATTGCTAAGATAAGGGTAGATGAGTATTGATTATTTGTTCTTTTGTATACCGTTAATGCGGGACAGGTTGACAAAATACTTCGACAGCTCAATATAACCAAAAGATCAAGCCAGAGCATATTATCCGACGCTACGGCCGGGATCTTTGACCTACATGTTCCAGCGGAAGCCCTGATTAAGTAAGTATGTAAACACAATTTGTTTGCATTTAGCAGGCAGATTCATGAAGACATGAAGCAAGGCCAGTGCTCTTTTTAAATCTGTCGGATTTATACCTCGTGAGCGCTTTATATAGGCTTTATCCGGGGAGTATAGTGGGAGTATCCTGCCTTTATAAGCGAAGGATGAGCGAAGGATGAAGACAGTGCCCGGTCCTAAAATAGCTATACAGGTGACTGAATAAATCCAGGATTAGCTATACACATGGACTGTTTTATCGGGAGCCAGCTGGGGTTTTACAGTGGCTGAAGCAGAGCAAGGCATAAACTTCGTCCTTGTAAAGAATGCTAATTTTTGAGGTCTCTTTTTTTTATTTTGATCCAGTTGGCGGTTGGTACAGGGAAATTTTATTGTTACAAAGTGAAGCTGTTATTTCTGGTTTATTTTCTTCCCGGCAGGATTGCTTATTCCTAATTTCGTTGCATCTTAGTGAAACAATATGGAAAAGAAATACATTTTAGATAAGGATAGTACCAATCGTAAATTGAAACGCCTGGCGTTTGAAATTGTAGAACGCAACCACGATGAGCAGCAGATGTTTTTTGCAGGAATCAGGGAAAACGGATTGATTGTTGCAAAAACATTGGCAGAGGAGGTGATGAGCATCAGCAATATTCATGTAGAGCTGGTGGAAGTAACGCTTGATAAGAAATATCCGGTTGAAGTATTTCTTGATCGGGAAATCGGGTTCAACAATCAATCAATTTTATTGATCGATGATGTGGCCAACAGTGGTAAAACGATGCTGTATGCGTTGAAGCCTTTTCTTGGTTTTCAACCAAAGAAAATTCAAACATTGGTATTGGTTGAACGCACACATAAAACATTTCCGGTGCAACCTGATTATGTAGGGCTATCCATTGCCACTACATTGGAAGAACATATTTATGTGGAATTGAAAGGCGATGAAATTACAGGAGCCTATCTTATTTAATTAAGCAGTTTTAATTCAAACAACTTACTCCAGTTTTTACCTGTAATAAATAAACGGTTACTGCTGCTGTCCCATGCAATTCCGTTGAGTACTTTCTCACTGGCGCTGGAACCTTCTAATTCCGGGTATGATTGTTTTAAGCTGCTCATATCGAGTTTGCCGGTTACATTGCCCGTAGCCGGATCAATTTTGAGTATCTCGTTTGTTTGCCAGACATTGGCATATACAGCACCATTAATAAACTCAAGTTCATTAATATTATTCCGCAGCCCGTTATGATCCTGTATGCTGATGCGTCGAATTTCCTTCAGCGTTTCAGGGTCCCAGAAATAAAGATTGCTGCTGCCATCACTTACAATTAACTCTTTGCCATTATTGGTAATGCCCCAGCCTTCGTGGTTGTAGTTGAATTCTTTTAGTTTTTTGAAAGTTGCAAGGTCATACACAAAACCTTTCCTGTTCTCCCAGGTGATCTGGTACACTTTATCATTTAAAATAGTGATTCCTTCACCAAAAATATCTGCAGGCAGCGTAACCTTTTTGATTTGCTTACCAGTAGCAATATCAACTGGTCCAACCCATGATCCATTATTTAAAGCATTGTTCGGATTACCTGTGCTTTCATACATTGTTCCTTTATAAAAGATCAAGCCCTGGGTGAAAGAGGAAGTATCATGTGGGTAATCATTTACGAGGTTATAAGTTATGCTTGTTGGGGCTGGTATGGTTGGTAAGTTCGTTTGCGTTTCTTCCGATTCGGGATCATTACCACATGCAACGAAAAGGAACAGACCAAGGAATAAGCTGTAATTCATTTGTTTCAACATGCGTCAAAAATAAGTAAAAGCCATTGATGCTCTTGTGAAAATCATGTGAATGAAATGGATCTGTCATTGGTAAAATGAAGCCCTTCATTTTTAGTAAACTGACCAAAGTTGGATTGTAAAAAAAAATATGTATCCGTACCCTAATTGGGGTATTGCATTTTAAAAAAAAAGTATCTACGTTTACCAAACCTAAATCACACCCCCCCTGAAAGCAAACACCGTTTCTATGTAATGTTGTCTATACCTCTATGCTTTCTGTTCCCCTTTGAATTGCTTTAATGCCAATGAATCCTTGCTTTAATCTCCAGTAGTCCTCTTTACTGTCCTTTCGATTTATTGTTTTAACTGAGCGCTTATCGTGCCTCCAAAAGAGGTACTTAGATTGTTATGTGCTTGGTGTAAACTGTCCTGTCTTTAAGATCCTCTTAATAAGCCTCCTGTGAAATGTTAGAAATTTTTCACTCAAAAAATTCGACAATGATGAACAAACTGCTACACACCTTAAAAGGTGAGAAAAACGGGCGTGGCGGGAAATGGCTCTGGCGACAGATGCTTTTTCTTGTTATGTTTTTATCAGCATTTAACCCCGGCGGGTTGAATGCACAAGTCGTTCCGGTTATTGATGGTAACCCCATTGAATGGAATCGAGGAACGCCTGGTTCTAATTTTAATCTATTCCCCGTCAAACAGTATCAACTTGATGCCTTTGGTAACGGGGTAGTAGACAACCAATTTACAGAAGGGTCGAAAGACTTCTTCTTTGCGAATCAACTGGTTTGGTCTATCAGCCAAACTAAATCCAAAAATGATATTGCAAACGGCGCAGCAATCATTTACAATAACACATTGTATTTTGCTGGTGACAGAACTTCCAATAATGGTGATGCCCAAATCGGTTTCTGGCTATATCTTAATGGAACAGCCCCAACCACCATTGGTGGTAACAATATTTTCAGTCCTCCACATGCAGATGGTGATGTGCTGGTGCTGGCCGATTTTACAGGAGGCGGACGTAACGCAACAGTACTGATATATCAATGGTATAGCGGAGCCAACCCATTACCTCCCGGAACTTCAATTGTTCCAAATACGAATGGAAACCTACGTACAAGTACTTTACAAGGTACAGTGGCAGAGAACAACGACGGTCAGTATGCAATTCCTACTGGTTGGTCGTTTCCTTCTGCTACTTATGATTATAACATGTTCTACGAAGGTCAGGTTGATTTAACCGGCCTTGGATTCACAGGAGCTAACCTTTGTAATGCGAGTTTCCTTCTTGAAACAAGATCTTCCCAATCAATAACTGCTTCACTCGATGATTTTGTTGGAGGTAATTTTAATATTACGCCTCCTGCACTGGTATTAACAGGTAGTTCTGTTTGTATTGGGAATACCGGAACAATAAGTTCAACAACTTCACAATCCGGCGCATCTTACCAATTATATAATAGTGCCGACCAACCTGTTGGCAGTCCCAAAATTGGTGACGGTTCGGGTTTAACCTGGACTAATATTCCTATTGGAAATGATTATTATGTTGTTGGCTCAGGAACGTTGCCGGTTTGTACATCTACAAGTAATGAAGTGGATATAATTGGGCTTGCAAATCCGGTGATTGACGACCAATCAGTATGCGTTGGCAGTACAGTTGATATGGGTCCTGACGGTACATGGAGCAGCAGCAACACAGCAGTTGCGACCATCAATCCGACAACCGGTGTTGTAACAGGTGTATCTGCCGGTACATCAACCATTACCTATACTAATGCGAATGGTTGTACAGATCAGGCAATCGTTACTGTGAATGCAAATCCAGTAGTCCCTGACCAATCAGTATGCGTTGGTGCAACAGTAGACATGGGTCCTGACGGTACATGGAGCAGCAGTAACACTGCAGTTGCGACCATCAATCCGACAACAGGTGTTGTAACAGGCGTATCTGCCGGTACATCCACCATTACCTATACTAATGCAAATGGTTGTACAGATCAGGCGATCGTTACTGTGAATGCAAACCCAGTAGTCCCTGACCAATCAGTATGCGTTGGCAGTACAGTTGACATGGGTCCTGACGGTACATGGAGCAGCAGCAACACTGCAGTTGCGACCATCAATCCGACAACCGGTGTTGTAACAGGCGTATCTGCCGGTACATCCACTATCACGTATACCAATGCGAATGGCTGTACAGATCAGGCAATCGTTACTGTGAATCCAAACACATCATCCAGTCAGCGCCGAGAAATTTGTGCGAATCTGTTACCATACTCTTGGGATGGTTTAGAGTTTACGGAAGCAGGAACAAAACAGAAGACCGGCTTGGTGAATCAATACGGTTGCGATAGTACTGCTAATTACACACTTGTAGTGAACCCATTACCAGTTATCGCTTGCACTAAAACTCCGTCTACGATCGACATCACATCAGCAGATCATAGTGCTCAGTTTGATGTAGATCTTACCGGAAGTGCTGATACTAATCCTGCTAATTACACTTATGCATGGACAGAAGATGGTACAGGCTCATTTAACTTCAGCAACATTAAGAATCCTGTTTACACAGCAGGTCCACTTGATGCAGGCCAGGTTGTGTCTGTTACTGTAACTGTAACACATAAGATTACCGGATGCAGCAGCGTAAGTGAATGTTCAATTCCTGTTAGAGCAGCAGAAAGTTGCCCAGAAGTTCCAACTTCTGAAATATGTAACGGATCAACCAATACATATACAGCTAGCAGAGCTGCAACAGCAAATGAAACATGGAAATGGAGTGTAAACAATGGTGCCTCTATTGATGGTGCAGATAATGCACAGTCAGTTAAAGTAATAGCAGGTGGTCAGAGCTTTACATTGACACTTACAATTTCTTACGCAAATACAGAGTTATCTCCAAGTGAATGTAAATACGAGGTTACTGTTGTACCATGTGGCGGTTATTGCACTTATACCCAAGGTAAGTATGGCAACACAAGCCCGGCTTGCGATGGAGACGGTACAGGCGATGGCGTAGCTATTACTTATCCAACAGTAGTGGATATGATCAAAGCAATGCTTGGCGTAGGTGGTGTTGCAAATCCTTTGGTCATTGGAAGTAACGGTAAGTTTATTACCATTCCTTCAACAGCAACTGCTGCCGAATTACTCAACAAGTCAATGCCAGGTGGTGGTGGTTCAAGAGAACTGTTTGGTAGCTGTACAGTTGATAACGTACCATTGCCGGCATGCTGGACTCCTGGTACAAACAATACAACAACCTACATTACAAAACAGGGAAGGATCAATAATGTGCTCTTGTCGCAAACAATCACACTTGGTTTGAACCTGCGTGTAAGTGGTGGTTTAGCTGACTTTGCATTAGAGGCTGGCACATTTGCAACAGCAAAAGCTGATGGCGGTTGTGGTTCAACTACACCAAAACAGCGCAGTTGTTACTTCAATGAACTTGGTCAGTTGGTGGTTGTAAACGAATATGTTTACAAAACAATTCCACAAAGTATCATTGATGCACTTAATGCAGGCGGATATGATCATACAGTAGGTGGATTGTATCAATTGGCAAATGATGCATTAGGTAATAAGGATGGAGAAACTGGTAAGGAGCAAGGTGCAAGTCTTGGTGATATTACAAATGCAGTAGGTAGCATTAATGAAGGATTCGACGAATGCAGAATCTTCATTGGCTGGAGTGTTGGCCCATGTGAAGTTCCATCAGGAAGAATCAATATTAATTCTTCAGGTGTAATTAACAGTGCCGATTTAGCAGCTCAAACAGTTGAAAGCCTTCGTGTATCAGCATATCCTAATCCGTTTGCTGAGAAAGTAAGCTTTGCGATAGTATCACCTGTTTCAGGAAAAGCTTCGCTTGAGATTTACAACATGTTTGGCCAGAAAATCCAAACTGTTTATGAAGGTTACTTAACTGCAGGCAGAACTCAGCTTGTTGAATTCAGACCAGGAAGCACAATTGCAGCCGGAACATTGGTTTACAGACTCAATGTTGCAGGTAAGCAAGTAACAGGCAAACTGGTTAATCTAAAACAATAATCAGCGAATTAAAATCGACTGGTAAGGCTGTCCGTAAGGGCAGCCTTTTTTTATGAAAAAAGTCCCGGTTTAGCCGGGACTTTTCTTTCTATATAAAACTTTTCTTTTTAGTAAATGGCGTAACAGTAGGTTCCTGTTCTTGTTGTAAAGAAATCATAGTCGATCCAGCTGTAGCCGGCATCACCCCATCCTGTTCCCCATGAATTCATGATCAGGTAAGCATTTTTAGCATCGTCGTACCCACAAATAACTATACAATGAGCTAATGATCCGGATCCTGAATAACTCTTCCAGATAAACCCTGCTTTGGCTGCTATAAAAGAATTGTCTGCAAGAACTGATATGATAACAGGGTGTTTTTGCGAAATCATTGATTTGATTGCAGCCCTGTCGGTTGTATAAAGCTTAGCATAGCTGGCAATTTTATAATTACCAGCTTCTGTATTTTGCGTTGAACTTGGTAACAGTGAGCAACCATTGCTGCTGCTGTATGGCATCGATTGATATGTACAAATACCATTCACTTTCATAAAGTCAAGTGCTGTTTGCATGGCTGTACCGGAACTACATTCAACATCAAACTTAACCTGGTTGTATAAAAACTCAGGGCTGAAAATGTTTGTTGCGTTACTGTATGTAGCAGCCCCGGAGCTGTAATATTGTTCTGCAGAGCGTGCAGCGTAACCAACTGCAAAAGCAACGCATGAACCCTCACTTCCCTGGTTACTAACGGGAGGCATTGTTAAACGCACACCTGAAGTTGAAGGTGGTTCAATTACAACGGTATTTATTGTTACTGTAACAGATTTTACTGATTGATTGCCGGCAGCATCTTTGGCTGTAGATGAGATCGTGTGAATGCCGCTACCTGCCGTACTTGTGTTCCATGTATAACTGTAAGATGAGCCCGACGATGTACCAACAACGGTTCCGTCGATACTGATATTTAGAGAACTTACACCTACATTATCTGATGCCGAGGCATTAATAGTGATTGAGGTGTTTGCGTCGTAGGAGGCACCATTTGTTGGCGAGGTAATGTTTACTGTTGGAGCCGTAATATCGCCAACCGTAACATTATTAACGGATACCTGTATTGAACTTGAGCTGCTGTTTCCTTTAGAGTCTTTAGCGGTAACAGTTAACGTATGCGTTCCGTTAGGCACAGTGGCCGAATTCCAAACATTTGTAAAAGGTGTAGTTGTGCTGCTGCTTTTAGCGCTTCCATCTACACTTAATGTAACGGAAGCAACCTTAACATTGTCGTTGGCGGAAACAAGCACACTGATTGTTCCTGAAACAGAGGCGGCATTAGCAGGCGAGAGGATGCTTATTGTAGGGGGAATGGCATCGGGTTTCCCTTTTGCAGCAATTCTTGAAATTGGAATATTTTCAATCAAAGCTCCTGATTGCAGGAAGCCTGCTGATACAATGACAGGAACATTGGCCTGGGCCGCTGAATCATCGTCCACCACACCGCCATTGCGGGTTTGCAGAATTTCTATTTGATCTTCAGGCGACCGGGATGACTTTTCTTTTGAACAGGATGCTGCTAAAATGGTAAACATAAGCAACATGGGCGTAGCACAGGATCGGATTGCGGTTTTCATTGACGGATTTTTTAGATATGTTCGAATAAAAGTGACTCTTAAAAACTATTTTCACTGAATTCTTCTGTGAAAATGGATGCTGAGAATTAGCATGTCCTTGCTGATGGGGAGCGGTTCTTCGGAGGGGGCGGATATCGGGCTATTGATTCTGCTGTAAAATTAAACATCCACAAATTCTCATCCAAGTTTTAGCCCTAGGACAAACTACGGGATTCGTGTCGTAAAAAGACGAATTGTTTCTAAGGTAGAAGAGGAAGCTTTTCTACTCGTTCTTACTTAGTGATTTATAGCATTGGGCACACTCCCGTTGTTTAATTAGTTGATAGTTAACGAAAAAAGAAACCCATTCTTGAGAGATTTTTAGTGCCCGGCAGCTTGGCCAATTATCGGGAAAGTAGCCTTAAGTATGTGTAAGGTGTTATCCAAAGCGCCTCTTTTTGATAAAAAGTAGCTTTTCAGGCTCAGTTTCCAGAAAAAACTTTCCCAAACTTTTTGCAGGGAACATTTCAAACCCTACCTTTGCGCTCCCAATTGAAAATTTGGGACAGATCTTATGGCTCAACGTATCAGAATAAAATTGCAATCATACGACCACAATCTGGTCGATAAATCTGCAGAAAAAATCGTGAAAACGGTTCGTAGTACAGGTGCAGTAGTAACGGGACCAATTCCTTTACCTACCCGTAAAAGAATCTTTACTGTATTGCGTTCACCACACGTTAATAAAAAGAGCCGTGAGCAGTTCCAACTGTGCACACACAAACGCTTACTGGATATTTATACCAGCAGCAGCCGTACAGTTGATGCGTTGAGTAAGTTAGACTTACCAAGCGGTGTTGACGTAGAAATTAAAGCATGATGATTGTCCGCCCGGCGGATTACTCATCTCTAGTTCTTATAAATAAGTAATATTTCATCTCTCAATACGACTTTTCGGTCTGTAAAAAAGAGCTCTGAATTTCAAAAAACATTCTCAACCAAAAGTTGAGGAACATATAAACTAGCCCTTCGTGGTTAGTTTACCATCGGTACTTCCGATCCAAAGTGGAAAAAAGGAAAAGGTCGATGGTAAACGGGGATTGAATGACGCCGCCAGCGTCATGTCTCAACAACCTTACAGGGCATAAACTGTAAACAAATGAAAGGTATTATTGGTAAAAAGATTGGCATGACCAGCATCTTCAGTCCCGATGGTAAGCAGCAAAGCTGTACCATCATTGAAGCTGGCCCCTGTGTTGTTACACAGGTAAAAACTCAAGACGCTGACGGATACAGCGCACTGCAATTAGCTTTTGGCGAAAAGAAAGAAAAGAACACTACTTCCGCTGAAAAGAATCACTTCGCAAAAGCAAACACTTCTCCCAAGAAGTTCGTAAAAGAATTCCGCAACTATTCTCTCGAAAAAAATATTGGTGAAACTATTACAACTGACATCTTCGCTGAAGGCGATAAAGTTGAAGTTGTAGGTACTACAAAGGGTAAAGGTTTCCAGGGTGTTGTAAAACGTCATGGTTTCCACGGTGTAGGCGGTCAATCGCACGGTCAACATGATCGTCAGCGTGCTCCCGGTTCACTTGGTAACTCTTCTGATGCTGCCCGTGTAATGAAAGGCATGAAGATGGCTGGCCGTATGGGTGCAGACAGAGTGAAAGTAAAAGGATTGAAAGTATTGAAAATTTTTCCTGAAAAGAATTACATCCTTGTGAGCGGTTCTGTACCAGGCTATAACGGTTCAATCGTATACATCCAGAAGTAATCACTAATTAATTCAAGAAGTCATGCAAGTAGACGTTTTAAATAAATCAGGAAAAGCAACAGGTCGTTCGATCGAATTACCGGAAGAGATCTTCGGTATCGAACCAAATGACCATGTTATCTACCTCGCTGTAAAGCAATACCAGGCAGCACAACGCCAGGGTACACATAAAGTAAAGACACGTGCAGAAGTAAAGGGTGCAAGCCGTAAGCTTCACCGTCAAAAAGGTACCGGTGGTTCTCGTAAGGGTAACATCCGTAACCCTTTGTATAAAGGTGGTGGTACTGTGTTTGGACCTAAACCACACGGTTACGATTTTAAATTGAACCGTAAGGTGAAAGATCTTGCTAAAATGAGTGCGCTTTCTTATAAAGCAAAAGAAAATGCAATTGTTATTGTGGAAGATCTGAACATGGATACTCCTAAAACAAAAGAATTTGTAAGCGTGTTGAGCAACCTCAACCTTGCAGGTAAAAAAGCACTGGTGGTTATCCCTGATTATAACGATAATCTTTATCTCAGCCTCCGTAACCTCCCTAAAGTGGTGGGTACTTTGTTGGCCGATGTAAATACATACGATCTCGTGAACAGCGATGTACTCGTATTAACTGAAAGTGCTGCTAAAGTTTTTTCTGAAGAAGAAGCTGCAGCTTAATTGAATCATTGAACTGAATAAACAACGTCCAGATGAGACAGAGTGAAATTTTAATAAAGCCGATTGTTTCTGAAAAAAGCAATCGTTTAACAGAAAAGAAGAACACATACGCTTTCCGTGTTGGTCGTAAAGCTAACAAGCTCGAGATCAAAAAAGCAGTAGAAGAATTCTACAACGTGAAAGTTGCTGATGTTCACACAATGGTAGCTCCCCGTAAAGCGAAAAACCGTATGACAAAAGCCGGTTACATCCAGGGTAGCAAACCAGCGTACAAAAAAGCATACGTAACAGTAGCTGAAGGTGAAGCAATTGACCTGTACGGTACAGTGTAATAAAAAACAAAGAATGGTAGGTCAACTACCGCAAAAGTTGAACAATAAAAGTTTTTAAAAATGGCATTAAAAAAATACAAACCGGTAACCGCAGGTACCAGATGGAGAATCGGCAATGCTTATGCTGAGCTCACCACTGATACTCCTGAAAAGTCTTTGCTTGAAAATGTAAAGTCAACAGGTGGCCGTAACGCTCAAGGTCGTCGTTCTATGCGTTACATCGGCGGCGGTAATAAGAAGAAATACCGTGTAATAGATTTCAAACGCAGTAAGAAAGATGTTCCTGCTAAAGTTGCATCTATTGAATATGATCCAAACCGTACAGCTTTCATCGCATTGCTGAATTACGTTGATGGTGAAAAACGTTACATCATTGCTCCAAACGGTTTACAGGTTGGTGCAACAGTAGTAGCGGGTGATGCAGTAGCACCTGAATTAGGTAATGCTCTTCAAATGAAGAATATGCCTTTGGGTACTAACATTCACAACATTGAAATGCAGCCGGGTCAAGGTGGTAAGTTGGTACGCAGTGCAGGTACAAGTGCACAGTTAACCAACAAAGAAGAGAAATACGCTGTATTGAAAATGCCAAGTGGTGAATTGCGCAAGGTATTGATCAACTGTTATGCAACAGTTGGTGTAGTATCTAACAGCGATCATAGCCTGGAAACAGCTGGTAAAGCCGGTGTTAACCGTTGGAAAGGTATTCGCCCACGTAACCGTGGTGTTGCGATGAACCCTGTTGATCATCCGATGGGTGGTGGTGAAGGCCGTAGCAGTGGTGGTCACCCACGTAGCAGAACGGGTAAATATGCAAAAGGTGAAAAAACCCGCTCTAAGCATAAGGGTTCTAACAAACTCATCATCCAACGTAAGGATGGTAAAAAACTGGCGAAGTAAAATTTGAAATCGAAAATTTATCCTTCGGTTCCGAACAGGATTCAAAGGGCAAAAAGAAAAAAAATAAAACATGGCTCGTTCGATTAAAAAAGGTCCTTATGTAGCAGCTCACCTCGAAACAAAGGTGCTTGCTATTAACGAGGGTAAATCAAAGAAAGGTGTAATTAAGACATGGAGCCGTCGCTCTACAATTACTCCGGATTTTGTTGGTCACACCTTTGCGGTGCACAACGGAAACAAATTCATCCCTGTTTATGTAACCGAATTCATGGTAGGTCATAAGCTTGGTGAATTTGCACCAACAAGAAACTTTAAAGGACACTCAAGTAAGAAGATTTCTTAAATAGATTTAAAATGGAAGCAGTAGCAAAACTCAGAAATTATCCCACATCGCCCCGCAGAATGCGTCTGTTGGCTGATGAGATCCGTGGAATGGATGTTGAAAAGGCGTTGGCTTTGCTGGATTTTCATCCGCAACATTCTGCCACACCGCTTGGCAAACTTTTAAAAAGTGCTATCAGCAACTGGGAACAAAAGAATAGTGGACAAAGTGCAGCTGATTCATCATTGATTGTAAAAACAATCTTTGTTGATGGAGCACGCATGGTAAAACGTTTGCGTCCTGCTCCACAGGGTCGTGCTTACAGAGTAAGAAAGCGTAGCAACCACGTAACCATTATCGTAGACAAAAAATTAATTGATTAAATCTTATAAACCATTCTATGGGTCAGAAAGCAAATCCAATTGGTAACAGGTTAGGGATCATCCGCGGATGGGAGAGTAACTGGTATGGTAGCAAAAAAGACTATGCTGGTAAGTTGATCGAGGATAACAAGATCAGAACCTATCTCAATGCCCGTATCAATAAAGGCGGTATCGCTAAAATTGTGATTGAGCGTACACTCAACAAATTGATTGTAACTATTCACACTTCTAAGCCTGGTATCATTATCGGTAAAGGTGGTGGTGAAGTTGATCGCATTAAAGAAGAGTTGAAGAAATTGACTGGTAAGGATGATGTGCAGATCAACATTCTTGAGATCCGTCGTCCGGAAGTTGACGCAACAATTGTTGCTGATACAATCGCACGCCAGATCGAAAACCGTATCAACTACAAGCGTGCTATTAAAATGGCAATTGCTTCTGCTATGCGCATGGGTGCTGAAGGAATTAAAATTAAAGTGGCTGGTCGTTTAGGTGGTGCTGAAATCGCACGTACTGAAGAAATTAAACAAGGCCGTACGCCATTACATACATTCCGTATGGATATTGATTATGCTAACCTGTTTGCATTAACAGTGTATGGTAAAATCGGTATCAAAGTATGGATCTGTAAAGGTGAAGTATTGACTAAGCGTGACCTTAACCCCAACTTCATTGGTGGTAAGAGTGATGTGAGCGATCGTAAAGATCGTCGTGAAGATGGTGGTGGCGATAGAAGAGGTGGTGACAGAAGAGATGACCGTCGTGGTGGTGGACAAGGTGGTGGCCAACGCAGAGACAGCCGTAAAGGATAATTAATAAGTACCAATTACGAAGTAAGAAGTACGAAGAAAACAACAAACAGTAACAAGAAATATATTAAGCAATGTTACAGCCGAAAAGAACAAAACACAGAAAATCACAGAAAGGACGTATCCGTGCTGTGGCGAAGCGTGGAACCAGCATTTCATTTGGTTCTTATGCTTTGAAGGCCTTGGAACCTGTATGGTTAACCAACCGCCAGATTGAAAGTGCCCGCCAGGCAATGACACGTGCGATGAAGCGTGAAGGTAATGTGTGGATCCGTGTGTTCCCCGATAAGATTGTTACCCGTAAGCCAGCCGAAGTACGTATGGGTAAAGGTAAAGGTAACCCTGAAGGATGGGCTGCTATTATCGAGCCAGGACGCATTTTGTTTGAAGCTGATGGTGTACCTGAAACTGTTGCTAAAGAAGCAATGGAACTGGCTGCACAAAAGCTTCCGATCAAAACAAAATTCATTGTACGCAGAGATTTGGTTGCGTAATTAACAAGTTGAACTGATTAAACTGATTAACATGGCAAAGACAACTGATTTTTTAAAGAGCATAAAAGAGCTGAATGTTACAGATCTCACTGCACGCATCAAAGAAGATGAGCAGCGTTTGAAAAAGCTCGAATTTGCACACGCTATTTCTCCATTGGAGAATCCGGTGAGCATCCGTGGTTTACGTCGTGACGTTGCCCGTTTGAAAACTGAGTTAAGAAAAAAACAAATGGGTATCTGATTGACCCTAATCCCGGCAGGGAATAAAGATAAAAAGCAAAAAAATGTTAGAAAGAAATTTGCGTAAAACAAAGACAGGTGTAGTAACCAGCAGCAAAATGGATAAAACCATTACTGTAGCTGTTGAACGTAAGGTGAAGCACCCTATTTATGGAAAGTTCGTAAAGAAAACGACCAAGTTCCATGCTCATGATGAAAAGAATGAGTGCGGTATTGGTGATACAGTGAAGATTATGGAAAGCCGTCCGCTCAGCAAAACAAAACGCTGGAGACTGGTAGAAGTAGTAGAAAAAGCGAAATAACCAATTCTGTCGCAAGCTTTAGGCGTAATGCTGCAAGCCTCTGCAACCAATAAAATTTTTAAATACTCTGCGTAACAACAACGGGTTAAAAGTTTAAAGAAATGATTCAGCAAGAAAGTAGATTAAACGTAGCCGATAACAGTGGTGCCAAAGAAGTGCTTTGCATCAAAGTATTGGGAAACAGCGGCCAGGATTATGCAAAGATTGGCGATAAGATCGTAGTAACTGTAAAAGATGCATTACCAGGTGGTGGTATCAAAAAAGGTACTGTTGCTAAAGCTGTAATTGTACGTACAAAAAACAAGTTACGTCGTAAGGATGGTTCTTACATCCGTTTTGATGATAATGCAGTAGTAATTCTTAACGCTTCTGATGAGCCTCGTGGTACACGTATCTTCGGGCCGGTAGCAAGAGAGTTGCGTGATAAAGGTTATATGAAGATCATTTCATTGGCACCTGAAGTACTGTAAGGAGTGATGAATAATCAGTGATGAGTAATGACTGATTAATGAAGAGTGCGACGCAACAGAAGATGATAAATGTACCGGAAGCCGGTAACAACATAAACAACAATCTCTAACTGAGATAAAGTAAACGACAATGAGTAATAGATTTAAACCCAAGTTTAGCATCAAGAAAGGCGATTCAGTAGTTGTAATTGCCGGTGATGATAAAGATGTAAAGAAGCCTCGCACTGTTCTGGAAGTATTTCCTGACGCTGCACGTGTATTGGTTGAAGGTGTAAACATCGTAACCAAGCACACAAAGCCGAGTGCTCAAAATACAAAAGGTGGAATTGTAAAGAAAGAAGCTCCCATTCACATTTCTAATGTGATGTTGTGGGATGGAAAGCAAGCCACTAAAGTAAAGCGTACCCGTGAAACAGGTAAGCTGGTAAGGGTTTCAAAAAAATCAGGTCAGCCTGTAAAATAATTTAACGAAGGTTAAAACAAGAAGAAAATGAGTACTGTAAAATATACACCCCGTTTGGCAAGCAAGTATCAGACAGAAGTTATACCTGCTTTAATGAAACGTTTTGGTTACAAAAGCATCATGCAGGTTCCAAAGCTGGAAAAAATCTGTTTGAACCGTGGCGTTAACGGTGCGGTGAACGATAAGAAACTGGTTGATATTGCAATTGAAGAACTTACTACCATCACTGGTCAGAAAGCAGTTGCTACAATGTCTAAGAAAGACATTTCAAACTTTAAGCTCCGTAAGAACATGCCGATTGGTGCACGTGTTACTTTACGTGGTGTAAACATGTACGAGTTTCTCGACAGACTGATCTCTGCATCTTTACCACGTGTGCGTGACTTTAAAGGTATCAACGATAAATCATTTGATGGTCGTGGTAACTACACAATGGGTGTTACTGAGCAGATCATCTTCCCTGAAATTGATATCGATAAGGTGAATAAGATCACCGGTTTGGATATCACTTTCGTAACTACTGCTTCTACAAACGAAGAAGCTTATGAGTTGCTGAAAGAAATGGGAATGCCTTTCAAAAATGCTAAAAAAGATCAACAATAAGTTATGGCTAAAAAATCAATAATAGCTCGTCAAGCCAAAAGGGAAAAGAAGGTAGCTCAATATGCTGAGAAGCGTGCTGCTCTGAAAGCTGCCGGTGATTATGCTGCTTTGGATGAACTTCCAAAAAATGCTTCGCCAGTACGTTTAAAGAACCGTTGCCAATTGACTGGCCGTCCAAGAGGTTACATTCGTTACTTTGGAATATCACGTGTGATGTTCCGTGACATGGCACTGAATGGTAAAATACCAGGTGTTAAAAAAGCGAGCTGGTAATAACAGCCACCCCGAAAGGGAAGTTTGTGCAGGTATTGAATATGATGCACAAAGCAAACAATTTTTAAATCATTCAATTAAAGAATAAAATGGTTACAGATCCTATTGCAGATTTTCTTACCCGTGTTCGTAATGCGCAGATGGCAGGTCACAGAATTGTAGAGATTCCTGCTTCAAACCTTAAAAAGCGTATGACTGAAATTTTGTACGATCAGGGGTATATCCTGAAATATAAATTTGAAGACGATAATAAACAAGGCGTTATCAAAATTGCCTTGAAATACGATCCACAAACACGTGTACCGGCTATTCAATCATTAGAGCGTGTAAGCCGTCCGGGTTTACGTCAGTACTCTAAGCCTGAAGATTTCCGTCGTGTGAAAAATGGTTTGGGTATTGCTATTATCAGCACATCGAAAGGTGTAATGACAGATAAGCAAGCGAAAGCAAACAATGTAGGTGGTGAAGTTCTTTGTTATATCTACTAAGAAGTAAAAGTTGCTGATACATTAAGCTGAACTATACTAAGCTGACCGGTCAACAACAAATCAAAATAAATTAAAACGAATAAGTTATGTCTCGTATAGGTAAAAATCCGGTTTCAATTCCACAGGGTGTTACTATTACACTCGGAAAAGATAACGTGGTTACAGTTAAAGGACCTAAAGGTGAATTGAAGGAATCAATTGATCGTGATATTACTGTTGAAGTAAAAGATGGTGAAGTAACATTCAACCGTCCTACTGACCAGGGCCGTCACCGTGCAATGCATGGTTTATACCGTTCACTTGTTTCAAACATGGTGAAAGGTGTAACAGAAGGTTTCGAAAAGAAACTTGAACTGGTGGGTGTGGGTTATAAAGCAGCAAACCAGGGAAACATTCTTGATCTTGCATTAGGTTATTCACATAACATCATTGTTGAAATACCAAGTGAATTGAAAGTAGCTACTGCCCAGGAAAAAGGTCAGAACCCTACCATCACCCTCACCGGTATCGATAAACAATTATTAGGTGCTGTTGCTGCTAAGATCCGCAGCTTACGCAAGCCTGAACCATACAAAGGAAAGGGTGTGAAATACGTTGGTGAATACATCCGTCGTAAAGCAGGTAAAGCAGCAGGTAAATAATCATTAAACTAAGTTCCTGGCAGAATCAGGAATATTAAATACAGAAAGATGAAAACAGATAACAAATTAGTCAGAAGGCAAAAGATCCGCTACTCAATTCGCAAGAAAGTAGCAGGAACTAATGTGAGACCACGTTTAAGTGTGTTTCGCAGCAACTCTGATATTTATGTTCAGTTGATTGATGATGTTACAGGTGTAACAATTGCAGCTGCATCATCAAAAGACAAAGAGATTCTGGCACAGAAAGTAACAAAAATTGAGAAAAGCAAACTGGTTGGTGCTGCTATTGCACGCAAAGCAACTGAGCTGGGTCTTACAGCTGTTGTGTTTGATCGTGGTGGTAACTTATATCACGGCCGTGTAAAAGCGGTTGCAGAAGGTGCACGTGAAGCAGGTTTAAATTTCTAATCAATTGTAAACATTTAATAAAGCATAAATGTCGAAAGTAATTGTAAACAAAGTAAAAGCAGGTGACCTGGAACTGAAAGAAAAAGTAGTTGCCATTAACCGTGTTGTTAAAACAACAAAAGGTGGTCGTGCCTTCAGTTTCTCTGCAGTAGTTGTGGTAGGAAATGAGAATGGTGTAGTAGGTCATGGTTTAGGAAAAGCTAAAGAAGTACAAATGGCTATTCAGAAAGGAATTGAAGATGCGAAGAAAAATCTCATCAAGGTTCCGGTTATGAAAGGTACCATCCCTCATGATCAATTGGCTAAAGAAGGTGCTTCTAAAGTATTGATCAAACCAGCTGCACACGGTACAGGTGTAATTGCCGGAGGTAGTATGCGTGCCGTATTGGAAAGCGCAGGTGTTACCGACGTATTGGCAAAATCACTTGGTTCGGCTAATCCTCACAACGTAGTTAGAGCTACTTTTAAAGCTTTAGCCATGTTGCGTGAACCAATCGCCGTATCAAAAGTGCGTAGCCTTGGATTAAAGAGAGTATTTAACGGGTAATTGAATACAGTCGAACGTCGTCAGTCGGCATTCGGCAGTCAAAAAAGACTTAGATATGAAAAAGATAAAAATCACTTTAGTAAAGAGTCCAATTGACAGACCTGAGCGTCAGAAGCAAACACTGAAAGCGCTTGGTTTGAACAAAACAAACTCAAGTAAAGAAGTTGAAGGAACTCCACAGGTTTTAGGTATGATTCACAAAGTGAGCCATCTCCTGAAAGTTGAAGAAGTAGCTTAATTTGATCATTTTGAAGAAGAGCCAATATGCAAATTTTGGTTCTTTCCTTTTCAAATCTTCAAATTCACAAATTTTCAAATTATTAATGCGAGCCCCGATGCTTTCGGGGCGAAAGTTCAAAATAAAAGCAAATGAAACTGCACAATTTAAAACCTGCTGAAGGTTCTACACACAAAGAAAAACGTTTAGGTCGTGGTGAAGCATCCGGTAAGGGTGGTACATCTACAAAAGGTAACAAAGGTGGTCAGAGCCGTGCCGGTTACAAGAGCAAAATGGCACACGAAGGTGGTCAGATGCCAATTCAACGTCGTGTTCCCAAGCGTGGTTTCAAAAATCCGGATCGTGTTGAGTACCGTGTATTCAACCTCGGACAAATTGAACAACTTGCTGAAAAATATGGCATCACTGAGGTTTCTGTTGAGAACCTGTATGTGAATAATTTAATCAGCCGTACAGACAAGGTGAAGATTCTTGCTAATGGTGAGATCAAAACAAAACTTACTTTCAAAGTAAACGCACTCAGCGAAAAAGCAAAATCTGCAATTGAAGCTGCCGGTGGTTCTGTTGAAATTGTGAAGTAAATTTTCCCGATATTTGCCCGACGCATGAAAATGCGTCTTTTTTCTTTTCAGCAAATTTTTAAAAAGATTTTTTCCAGTGAAAAAACTCATACAGACCCTAAAGAATATCTGGAGCATTGAAGAGTTGCGCAACAAAATTGTGTACACTCTTTTGTTGTTACTGGTGTACCGTGTGGGTTCACATATTGTATTGCCAGGTGTTGATCCAAACGGATTAGAGCAATTAAACACAAAAGCTAAAGAAGGTATCCTCGGAATATTTGATTCATTTGCAGGTGGTGCATTTTCGAGTGCGTCCATTTTTGCATTAGGTATCATGCCTTATATCTCTGCATCGATTTTTATGCAATTGATGAGCATTCTTGTTCCTCAGTTACAGAAAATGCAGAAAGAAGGTGAGAGCGGTCGCAAGAAGATCAATCAATGGACACGTTACCTCACAGTAATTGTAACCATCTTCCAGGCAAGTGCTTATGTAACTTATTTAAAGAGCCCTGAAATTGCAGGCGCTGCTATCATTCCTTCATTTGATAGTTTCTTCTGGTTATCTACAACGATCGTGTTAACTGCAGGTACATTGTTTGTAATGTGGTTAGGCGAGCGTATTACAGATAAAGGTTTAGGTAACGGTACATCACTCATTATCATGATCGGTATCCTTGCACGTTTCCCTGCATCTATTGCTGCGGAATTTGATGCAAAGAGTGGAAGTGCAGGTGGTGGTTTATTGATCTTCATGATCGAGATCGCTGTACTCATTGCAATTATTATGGGATTAATTATCCTTGTGCAAGGTGTGCGTAAGATTGCAATCAACTACGCTAAGCAGATCGTTGGTAACCGCCAGTTTGGTGGTGCACGCCAATTCTTACCAATTAAGGTGAACAGTTCGGGTGTAATGCCAATCATTTTTGCGCAGGCCATCATGTTCCTTCCGACATTGCTTACAGGTTTCAATGCCACAAAAGGTATTGCAGTTACATTAAGCGATCATGGTAATATCTGGTACATGGTTATTTATTCAATTCTTGTAATTGGATTTACCTTCCTGTACACGGCGTTGATCTTTAATCCAAAACAGATCGCTGATAATCTGAAGCAGAATAATGGTTTCATTCCGGGTGTAAAACCTGGTCAGCCAACTGCTGATTATATTGGCCAGATCATGGATCGTATTACGTTACCGGGCGCTGTGTTTCTTGCAATTGTTGGTATCTTACCGGGTATTGCGAAGAACCTTGGTGTAACAAGTGGTTTCTCTACCTTCTTTGGTGGTACATCACTGTTGATCATGGTAGGTGTAATCCTTGATACACTCCAGCAGATTGAAACTCATTTGTTGATGAGACAGTATGATGGTTTGATGAAAGGCGGAAAGATACAAGGACGCCAGACCGTATCTTCCTCAGCTATTTAATAAACAGCTTAACATATAAGAAACCCTGGCATATAAGCCGGGGTTTTTTTGATAAAATAATTATGGTTCATTACCGCTCCCCGTTAGAAATAGAATTGATCCGCAAAAGCGCATTGCTTGTTGGTGATGCACTGGCAGAAGCTGCTAAAATGCTGAAAGCAGGCATTACTACTATGCAGGTTGATGCAAGGGTTGAACAATACATTCGTGATAATGGCGCTGTACCTTCTTTTAAGAACTACCAGGGCACTTATCCGTTTGCAACATGTATTTCGGTGAACGATGCCGTTGTGCATGGTTTCCCGACCAATAGTGTGTTGAAGGAAGGAGATATTGTATCGGTTGATGTTGGTGCCTTTATGAACGGTTATCATGGTGATAGTGCTTATACATTTATTATTGGAAGTACATCTGATGAAGTGAGGAAGTTGTTGCGGGTAACAAGAGAATCGCTTTATAAAGGCATTGAAAAAGCTGTGCATGGAAATCGTGTTGGTGATATTTCATTTGCCATCCAGGATTACACAGAGAAGCAGCATGGTTATGGTGTAGTGCGTGAACTGGTAGGACATGGGTTGGGACGTAATCTTCATGAAGATCCCCAAGTACCAAACTATGGGAAGCGAGGAACAGGGTCAAAATTGAAAGAAGGCACTGTGATTGCTATTGAGCCAATGATCAACCTTGGAAAGAAAGAGATCTACCATGATCAGGATGGCTGGACTATCCGTACAGTAGATGGTTTGCCATCGGCACACTACGAACATGATGTCTGTATTAAGAAAGGAAAGGCTGATATACTCTCATCGTTCACTTCTATTGAAGCGGCTGAGAAAGCCAATACAAATCTTGACTCTTCTTACTACTGATTGCACAATTCAGTAATTTACACTTATAATAAAAGTGTATGATGCGAAAAATAATATTCATGAGTGTTGCATTATGCTGCACTCATTTTTTATTGGCACAAAGCCCTGCTGTTTTAAAGATCAGGCAATACAGGCAGGCAAATGAGCATGCCATCATTTCCGAATTTGTTTCCTTTCTGAAGTTGCCCAATATTGTTGGCGATTCAGTAGGCATCTATAAGAATGCAACGTTTATTATGGATGCAATGAAGAAGCGTGGCGTTACAAATATTCAACTATTAACACCTGCATCAAACAAAGCAGTGCCTGCCGTTTATGGGGAAGTAATAACACCGGGTGCAACGCAAACCATCATCTTTTACGCCCACTACGATGGGCAACCGGTGAATGCTGCACAATGGGCAAAAGGACTTTCTCCGTTTGAACCAAAGCTGCTGACCAATTCACTGGAGCAAAACGGAAGTTTCATTGAATTTCCAACTGCTGATAAATCATTTGACCCGCAATGGAGAATTTATGGAAGAAGTGCAAGTGATGATAAGGCAGGTGTAATGGCGATACTGAATGCTTATGATGCAATTGTAAAAACGGGTATGAAGCCTGCAGTAAACATCAAGTTTTTTTTTGAAGGAGAAGAAGAAAAAGGATCTGATTTTTTACACGAAATTTTACAGCAGTACAAAAGCTTGTTGCAAAGTGATCTTTGGTTGATTTGCGACGGACCTGTTCATCAATCAGGAAAAAAGCAGGTAGTGTTTGGTGTTCGAGGCGATACACGTGTGGATATAACTGTGTATGGTTCTAAGCGTCCCCTGCATAGTGGCCATTACGGAAACTGGGCGCCAAACCCTGCCATGATGTTGGTGCAACTATTAACTTCCATGAAAGATAAAGATGGCAATATTACCATCAAAGATTTTTATGCTGATGTTATTCCCTTAAGTGAAATGGAAAAGAAAGCCCTTGAAGCAATACCTCCGGTAGATGAACAAATGAAAAAGGAATTGGGGTTTAGTAAACGGGAGATGAAAGATTATAACCTGGTACAATCGATCGGCTTGCCATCACTTAACATTAATGGAATAAACAGTGCGAATGTTGGTAAAAATGCAAGTAACGTAATCCCTACAACTGCAACAGCAGTTCTTGATTTACGATTGGTTGCAGGTAACGATTGGAAAAAGCAGCAGCAACGTGTAGTTGAACATGTCAGGAGCCAGGGTTACTATATTACAACAGCAGAGCCAACTGAAGAAGAAAGAAGCAGGTACGATAAAATTGCAAAAATAGAATTGAAAAGTGGTTACAATGCGCAGAAAACTTCGATGGATCTGCCTATTGCAAAAAAGATTATTGCAGCAGTACAATCAACAACTACTGAATCTATCGTTTTGATGCCAACATCAGGTGGAAGCCTGCCATTATTTTTATTTGAACAATACCTCAATGCAAAAACAATTTCTGTTCCTATTGCAAATCATGATAACAACCAGCATGCAGAGAATGAGAATATCAGGTTGTTGAATTTCTGGAATGGAATTGAAACAATGGCTGCTTTGATGATGATGAAATAAAACGAATGACAGGAGATAGAAATCAAAAACGTTTAATCGTGATTGGCGGCGGTGCTGCAGGTTTTTTCTGTGCAATAAATGCAGCACGGATGAATCCCTCATTGCATATAACTATTCTTGAAAAATCAAATAAACTGTTATCAAAAGTAAAAGTAAGTGGTGGCGGGCGTTGCAATGTAACGCATGCCTGTTTTGAAATCCAGGAGATGAGTAAACGTTATCCCCGTGGTGAACATTTTGTACGCAAAGCATTTCATCAATTCTTTACAACAGATACCATTAAATGGTTTGAAGAGAGAGGAGTGAAGCTGAAAGCAGAAGCTGATGGAAGAATGTTTCCTGTTACCGACTCTTCGCAGACAATTATTGATTGTTTGATGAAAGAAGTTAACAAGCATGGCGTTGAAATACTGATGAACAGGGAGGTGAAGAAATTGAAAGTGGAAAGTGGAAAGTGGGAAGTGGAATTAAGCAATGATGAAACCATAGAGACGGATTTTGTTTGCATTGCCAGTGGCGGCTTTCCCAAGCTGCAGCAATTTGATTGGTTGAAAGGAACAAATCATTCAATCATATCACCTGTGCCATCTTTATTTACCTTCAATATGCCCAAACATGCCATCACTGAATTGATGGGCGTGGTGGTTCCTGAAGCAACCATTAAAATTCAATCAACCAAATTAAAGAATACCGGCCCCTTGCTTATTACCCATTGGGGTATGAGCGGGCCTTGTGTATTGAAACTATCAGCATGGGGTGCAAGGGAATTACAGGAGCGTAATTATGATTTCATCATCAATGTTAATTGGCTGAATGATGCAAAAGAGCAATCGTTAAAAGATGAGCTCCAGTTAATTCGTAACACGAAAGGATCACAAAAGATAGCTAACAACAATCTCTTTCAATTGCCCAACCGTTTATGGTTATTCCTGTTACAGCAAGCAGGTATAAAAGAAGAGTGGCGTTGGGCCGATTTGCCCGCAAAAGAACAGAACAAGCTTATTCAACTGTTGTGCAATCATGAATTCCACGTGAAAGGCAAAACCACCTTTAAAGAAGAGTTTGTAACTGCCGGCGGTGTTGATCTGAAACAGGTTGATCCAAACACGATGCAAAGCAAACTGCACCCCAATTTGTTTTTTGCCGGTGAGATACTTGATGTAGATGGTGTTACCGGTGGCTTCAACTTTCAACATGCCTGGACGAGTGGTTTTGTTGCCGCAAAAACCATTGCTGCTATGTCGCTGAATTCCCAATAAGCTGCACAGATATAAACTTATTCGTCACAGATAATAATTAAAAAAATATCTCCGCTTTTTTATAGCTAAATAGCAGTACGGTTTGATGAAAAACAGCTCTGCATGCTTATTGCAGGAGTGATTTTTATCAGTCTTGTACTTGTTCAAAAAAACTATCTTTAGCTAAATCGAAAAGCATGTCGTCCCGTAGAAATTTCATCCGGAATCTTTCAGCAACAACTGGGGTTTTTACTTTTCTTCCTTTTACCAATTCATTATTCGCAAAAGAGGCTGAACAAAAGTATCATGAGTTCAAACAGTTGTCGCCCAATGAAGCAATGACTGATGAAGACTTTTGGGGATGGGTGAAAGAGCAATACACAGTATCACCAAATTTGCTTGATCTCAACAATGGTGGAGTAAGTCCGCAACCAAAAGTTGTGCAGGATGCACATATACGTTTTTATCAATTCAGCAATGAAGGCCCATCGTATTATATGTGGCGAACATTAGATGAAGGAAGAGAAGGGTTACGTATAAAATTGGCTGAGCTTGCAGGCTGTGATGCAGATGAGTTAGCGATCAATCGCAATGCAACGGAAGGATTGAACACAGTGATCTTTGGATTGAATTTGAAAGCAGGCGATGAAGTGGTGTTGACCAGGCAGGATTATCCCAATATGATCAATGCATGGAAGCAGCGTGAAAAGAGAGATGGCATTAAGTTAGTTTGGTTGAATCTTGAGTTGCCTATTGAAAATGAAGATGAGATCGTTCGTCAATATGTAAATGCGTTTACATCAAAAACAAAAATTGTACATGTAACACATCTTATTAACTGGACGGGACAAATACTTCCCATTCGCAAAATTGCAGATGAAGCACATAAACGTGGTATTGAGGTTATAGGAGATGGGGCACATACACTCGGCCATATTGATTTCAAAATTCCTGATCTTGGTTGCGATTACTTTGCTACTTCTTTACACAAATGGTTATGCGCACCATTCGGCAGTGGGTTGTTATGGATCAAAAAAGAAAAGATCAAAAATATCTGGGCATTGCTGAGCAGCGTTGAACCGGATGGCACTGATATAAGAAAATTTGAATCGTTAGGAACACGTTCATTCGCAAGTGAAATGGCCATTGGTAATGCAGTTGATTTTCACAATATCATTGGAACAAAACGAAAAGAAGAAAGGCTTCGCTATTTGACTGATTACTGGGTGAATAAAGTAAGCGATCTCAAACGTGTGTCGTTCCTTCAGCCAAAAAATAAAAAGTTCTATTGTGCTATTGCCAATATTGCTATTGAAGGAATAAAGCCGGGTGATGTTGCACATAAACTCCATCGCAAACATCAAATTCATACCGTGAGCATTGATTGGGAAAATATTCATGGAGTAAGAATTACACCGCATGTATATACATCAACAAAAGACCTGGACAGGTTGGTTACGGCCATCAGGCAAATAGCAGGATGATGTTGCAACCAATTGGTATATTAATTGCTCTTATTAACTTGCAGCTAAGCCTTATTTGGCCATAACAAAAAATATACGCATGAAACAATTTATTACTCTAAGTATTTTTCTGCTGGCAGGCTTTATAGGTTTTGCCCAGGGAAAGAGCAAAGAAAAAACCAAAGACAAACAAAAGACAGATAAAACTGTTCAAACCACTAACGGTAACAACAATACGAACAGCGGCCAGAATTCTGCTAACACACAACAAAACGGTAACAGCAAGGTTAGAAAGAACATACCTACAAAAGTGGGCAGTGCATTTGCCGGTGAATATCCAAATGCAGTTAATGCAACCTGGACGAAGAACCGCGGCGATTGGACTGTTGTATTTGGCAACGGTGTGTGGCGTTCAACTGCAACTTACCACAGCAATGGCGAACGTGTTGATACCAGGACACCTATGGCAAGGGAACAGGCTCCCCGACCGGTGTTAGATGAAATCCTTCGTCGTTTTCCAAAGGGAAGCCCAACAGATGTGATCAAGATCGAAAAGCCTAAGAACCCGAGTCTTTTCCAGATCATGATGGAGCAGGCAGGCAAGAAAAGAACGTTTGTATTTGATGAAAAAGGTAAGCTGGTTTCAGAACAATAAAAAATAACAGTAAGCGAATAAACGCCACCACGGAATCCGGGTGGCGTTTTTAGTTAACGGCATCCCCGTCATTGGATTTTTCCCTTACTTTGCCACACTTAATGATTATTCACGGATGTATATTTTTACCAAGATCCTTGCAAAGTTTTATTTCTGGGTTTTCGCAAAACGACTGAGTATTTATAATCCAGCGGCAACAAAGATTGTAACTCCAATGGTGCTGGGTGTTAATCATCCTAATTCATTTCTGGATGCTGTTATTGTGGGCACAGTTATGGATCATCGAGTGCATTTCATTACGAGAAGCGGCGTGTTTAAGAATCCGATTGTAAGGAAACTGTTACGATCTGTAAATATGATCCCCATTTACCGCATGAGCGATGGAAAAGGTCAGCTTGCAAATAACGATGCAACATTTGAAGAAGTAAGGAAGATCCTGCAACGTGGTGAACACGTGCTCATTTTTGTGGAAGGATTTTGTAAACACCAAACCACTTTGCAGCTGCCCTTAAAAAAAGGTGCACCTCGTATGTTGATGCAGGCATGGGCCGATGGATTAGATGTAACGTTTTTACCCGTTTGGGTCAGGTATAATTCGTTTGTTGATTTTCCTAAAACGTTTGATATCAATTTTGGAAAGCAGTTTGGCAAAGAAGTGATCTCGGCAAATATGGAAAGCGGTGTAGCTTCGGTGGCAATTAATAAAGCTGCAGAAGTGCAATTGCAGGAGTTATCAGAGATAACCAATGCAGATAACAGCCTGAAAATTCCAAAGCCTTTGCTTTTTATTCCTGCAATGCTGGGCGTGCTCACACATATACTTTTCTATTTTCCATTAGAACGCCTTGCATGGAAACTGCGTGGCGAACAGTACTACGACAGTATTCTGTTTTGCCTGATGGCATTTTTATATCCTCTCTATTTATTTTCTGTTGCCGCATTGTTGTATTGTTTCGTTGGTGGATGGTGGGCAATTGCTTCAATAGTAATTCTTCCTTTGCTTGCAAAGAGTTATGTGATGTGGAAATAGTGAACAGACTGGCGATCCAAGTGTAATTATTGTATAAATTACATCTATGATCACAAACACACGTCATCTCGCAATTTACCAGGTTTTGTTTTTTGCATTTATGATCACCATGAATGCATTGGCAAATGGCTTGCCGTTGAATGGTTATACAACCGGCGAAATAAGTGCCATGTATCCTAACTTGTTTGTGCCGGCTGGTTTTACATTCAGTATTTGGGGTGTTATTTATTTGCTGCTGCTTGGGTATGTTGTTTACAGTTCTTCTATTCTATGGAAACAGAATGATGCTGATGTAATAATGCCTGTTGTAAAAGCAATTGCTCCTTATTTTATACTTACCTGTGCATTGAATGGTGTGTGGATCATCATGTGGCACTTGTTGTTAATTGAATTGTCGTTGGTTTTTATGCTGGGGTTTTTAGCAACGCTGATCCTGATTTATATAAAATTGCAACCGCACAGATCAAAGTTGAAAGGTGTAAAAAAAATATTCCTGTATGTTCCGTTTGTTGTTTATCTCGGTTGGATAAGCGTTGCAACTATTGCGAATACAACAGCTTTGTTGGTAAATTATAAATGGAATGGCTTTGGCGTTGATGCAGTGATGTGGAGTTGTATCATGATCACAATAGCAGCAATGTTTGGCGCATTCTTCTCCATCTTTCGCAGAGATTTTTTTTACACTTTAGTTGTAGCGTGGGCATTATATGGCATTTCTGTTTCGCAAAAGAATTACAATGAAATTGTAACGATTGCCTATGGTGGAATTGGTCTTTGTCTTTTGATGATTGTGATCGGGTTGATTAGAACAACAAAACTTAAATAAGCTAAAACCTTGTTGTTTCAATCACTCATACTATACTTTTCACCACATAAGTTTTTCCAATCCTGTCATGTAATGCTCTGCATTTAGGATCGTTCAACAGGAAGACCATTTCAATTATGTAAATAACAAAAACACAAGCGGCATAGATAAGTCCAATGATTACTTCAGGAGTAAAATAACTGGCGAAACCTGTAAAGTCGACTGGATCTGAAGTTTGTAAATTGAAATAACTGTTTAGCTCAATACCAAAAGAAACAAATTGTAAACCGATGTAAATGATATTGCGAAGAACAACATTACTAATGGTGGGTGGCTGCAACCCGTAGTTCACAATTTTAATCTTCAACAACATTTTGCCAAGTGTTGCGCCATATTTGTACTCAAGAAACAGGTTATAGAATAACGGAACAATTGCTGTTACAATCAACAGCACAAGATTATTACCCAGGTCTGCAAGCGAAAGCCTCAGAAAGTAGGCAACAGTAACAAGAATAATTCCGTCGATGAGCAGTGCGCCAAAGCGTGGCCAGAATCCAACATAGCTGTATTGGGGTTCTTCAAAATCGTTGAGTAAATTTTCCATTTGTTCCATAGATCATAAAAATAACGGAAACAGGATAAGTAACAGCAACCGGCAGCTTTGTTGCAACAGGCTGAAAATCACAGTTCGGAACCCTGAAACGAGTCCCGATAGCCATCGGGATAAACTATGGCAACAGGCAATTCCATGAAATACCGGAGCAGGTCACAATAAATGCCTTTTCTTCTTCAAAAAAACCAAGCTCAAAACCCTTGCCCCAACAGCTTTTTAGCCTACATTTGCACCCCCGAATCAATTAAACAAATCGGGGCTATTTTATGTCAGAAAATCAAATTGTTAACTCAAACGCTGATGCACAGGAGAACGTGGAAGCAACACCAGTTGCCGAAACATCTACAGCGACAACAAAGGCACCTGTAATTGAGCAAACTGCTCATGATGATTTTGATTGGAGCGTTGACAAACGCAACGTAGCAATCTACAGCAAAGAAGAGCGTGAAAAGTACGATTCAGTTTATGATGGTACATTCAAGCAGGTAAACGATGCTGAAATTGTTGATGGCCAGGTTGTGGCATTAACAAAAACAGATGTTGTTGTAAACATCGGCTTTAAGAGTGATGGTCTCGTTTCTTTGAACGAGTTCCGTGATTTGCCGGGTTTAAAAGTTGGCGACACCGTTGAAGTAATGGTTGTTGAAAAAGAAGACAGAGAAGGTCACTTACACCTTAGCCGCAAACTTGCCCGTATCACACGTGCCTGGGAGCGTATTATGGAAGTGCACAAAACCGGTGAAATTGTTACCGGTACTGTTACAAGCAAAACCAAAGGTGGTTTGATCGTTGACGTGTTTGGAATGGAAACATTCTTACCGGGTTCACAAATTGATGTGAAGCCTGTAACAGATTACGATCAGTTTGTTGGCAAAACAATGGAGTTTAAAGTGGTGAAGATCAACGAAACCATTAAGAACGCAGTTGTAAGTCACAAAGCACTTATCGAAAGCGATATTGAAGCACAACGTGCGGTGATCATGGGTAAACTGGAAAAAGGTCAGGTACTGGAAGGTACTATCAAGAACATCACTGATTTCGGTGCGTTCCTTGACCTCGGTGGTGTTGATGGCTTGTTGTATATCACTGATATCAGCTGGGGCCGTATCAACCATCCTACAGAAGTACTGAAGATGGATCAGAAATTGAACGTTGTAGTTCTCGACTTCGACGATGATAAAAAACGTATCAGCCTTGGTCTGAAACAATTGACACCTCATCCATGGGATACTCTCAGCGAAGCAATTGCTGAAGGTAACACTGTGAAAGGTAAGGTTGTGAACATCGAAGACTATGGTGCATTCTTAGAGATCATGCCTGGTGTTGAAGGTCTGGTTCACGTAAGTGAAATCAGCTGGGCTAACACGCCGGTTAATGCGAAAGAATTCTTCAAAATGGGCGATGAGCACGAAGCGAAGATCGTTACACTTGATAAAGACGCTCGTAAGATGAGTCTTTCTATTAAGCAAATGAGCCAGGATCCATGGAGCACAATTGAAGAAACTTTCCCTGTAGAAAGCAAGCACAAAGGTTTAGTGAAAAACATTACTCCTTATGGTGTGTTTGTTGAATTGAAAGCTGGTATCGGCGGTATGATTCACATCAGTGATCTTAGCTGGACCAAACGTTTCAACCACCCAAGTGAATACACAAAGGTTGGACAGGATATAGAAGTAATGATCCTGAGCATCGATAAGGAAAACCGTAAACTCCAGTTAGGCCACAAACAACTGGAAGAAGATCCCTGGAATGCTTTGGAAGAAACATTTGCAATCGGAACTGTTCATGAAGGACATGTAACAAGAAAAGACGACAAAGGTGCAACTGTACAATTACCTTACGGTATTGAAGGTTTTGCTCCTAACCGTCACCTGAATAAAGAAGATGGCAAACAGGTACAGGCAGATGAAACTGCACAGTTCGTAGTGATCGAATTCGATCGTAACGAAAAGCGTGTTGTTGTTAGCCATGCACGTATCTGGGAAAAAGCAATTGCTGAAGAGAAGAACGCTGAGTTTAAAGAAAAACAAGCTGATGCTGTACGCACCAAAAAAGCGGTGAAAGAAGTACAAAGCAAAGTGGAAAAAACCACGCTTGGTGATTTAGGTGTTCTCGCCGATCTGAAGAAGAAGTTAGATGGCGGTGCTGAAGAAAGCAAGAGCGCAGAATAAGACAGTAGCAACTGATCTTTATACGGCCCATCGTTGAAAAACGATGGGCTTTTTTATGATCAGTGATGAGTAAGAGCAGAGGCAGGAAATAAAATACGCCAACTCATCATTCATCACTCATCACTCATTACCTTCGTAGCAAACAACTAACTCCTTCATGCGATACTTCATTACAGGGTTTATGGGCAGCGGTAAAACATATTGGGGGAAACAATGGAGTGAGAAATTTGGCTTGAAGTTTTACGACCTTGATGAAGAAATTGAAAAGCGTGAAGGCAAAGAAGTAACAGCAATTTTTGAAGAGAAAGGTGAAGAGGCGTTCAGGAAAATGGAGAAAGAGACGCTTTGCACTTATATGAAGCTTGATAATTTCATACTCAGTTGCGGAGGTGGCACACCTTGTTTTCATAACAACATGAAACGGATGAATGAACAAGGCATTACGATCTACATCAAAAGCCCCGTTGATTTATTGGTACAGCGTTTACATACAGAAAAAGAAACAAGACCACTGATAGCCGGTATGAATGATGAAGTGCTGGCGCAATTCATTAAAGGTAAGCTTACCGAGCGGGAACCTTTTTATCACCAAGCCATGTATCATTTGCCGGCTGAGTTTATGAGTCTCGATAACTTTCAAAAAATCATACGCAGGAATGGATAAGCAGTTTTTAAGCATCAGTTTTATACTGGGAGCGATTGCAGTTGCCCTTGGTGCTTTTGGTGCACATGCATTAAGAGAATTGGTTGACGAAAAAGCTATACAAACATGGCAAACAGCAGTGCAATATCATTTCTATCATTTGTTTGCAATAGCTCTTGTGGGCTTACTGTTAAAGCAGGGGGTAAATGCCTGGTATAAGCGTGCTGGTTATTTATTTATTGCAGGTATTCTTGTCTTCAGCGGATCGTTGTATACAATGGTCCTTTTAAAAGCAACAGGTGCAACATCAGTAAACTGGTTGGGAGCTATTACACCAATTGGTGGTGTATGTTTTATTGCCGGATGGTTGTTCTTGTTCCTGAGTATAAAAAAGAAGTAAGTTCAATGCAATGGCATTTCCAGTTTTACAGTTGTACCGTTGTTATTAAGAATGGAAAAACTGCCACCAATTCCTTCCATACGGCGCTGCATATTCTTTAAGCCATTACCAAACTGGTTTAGTTTTTCAGGATCAATTCCTTTGCCGTTATCTGCAATTTCAATGATCATGTTATGGCCGGAAAAACGAATATTGATCTCAACTTCGGTTGCCTTTGCATGTTTCATTACATTGTTGATCGATTCTTTTAACACCAGGAATATATTACGGCGCTTTACACCGGATACGTCTGTATCCGGGATATCTGTTGCCACATTGATGTGATAATCCATGTCAAAATTATCGAGGTATTCCGATGCATAAGAACGTATATAAGCAACAAGGCTGTTGACAGTATCGTTACCCGGATTCATACTCCAGATGATAGCATTCATCTTGGTCATGAGTTCGTTGGCATTGTAAGAAATGCGTGAAATTTCTTCAATTGGTTGTTGTTTTGTTTTTTGACGGGCAATTTCACTCAACAAACGAATAGCCGTAACACCACTTCCTAATTCATCATGCATATCGGCCGAAATACGGCTTCGTTCTTCTTGCTGGGCACTTAATATAGCGATCTGTTTTTCGTACTCTTGCCGGTCGGCTTCCTGTTTAATGGCTTCATCCATTTTTACTTTTTCGATCAGCTCAATTTTGTTTTTGTAAACAAGGCCAAGAAGGAAGAAAACCAATTCGAACAAAATACCAACCTCGAAATAAAACAGTGATTGACGGAATAAGCCAGTTGAAGGAAAAATACTGGTTGACGGAAATGAAATAAGAAACATGGAGATACCACCACCAATCAGATTTGCGATATTACCTGCCAGTAAATAATTCATCAGCTTGTTGCGTTTCACAATACCTAAAACGAGGTACATAATTCCAAGAAAGATCAGGAAGAACTTACTGGCGTTTTCTGTTGATTCAAGTTTGCTGTAAGAAGCGTCGGTAAAATATAATATTGTAAAAACAGTAAGAAATATAGCCAGTATTACTTCTGCAAGAATGAACATCTTGTTCAACAGAGGATAATTCTTTGGCGTATCCAGGAACATCCTTGTAAAACCGATATAGAAAATGTAACCGATGATCTGCAGGAAGTAATCGAAATATTCTTCATAAAAAAAATTGAAGGGTATGGAACGTTGGTATAAAATTGCTTTTAAAAACAAAAGTGCAGCAATTGAAAGTGCATAAATAGAATAATACAGGAATGATCGCTTATAATTCTGCACATAGTTGGCAAATGAATAGAGCAGCATCATTAACAACAATCCACATAGCAAATAGGTAAACGTATTTAAGCCATACCAGTTATTGTGGATCTTGTTAACGTGGTCATCGAAATAGATAGGATTAATCAGAAATGGTTTTAGTGACACAACGGCTGCCTTTGCATAACGGCAACGGACAAGTATTTGCATTTCCACACCGGGGGAAACGGTAAAATAGCGATAAGCATTTTCATTTTTTGAAGGGTCGATCTGGCCCGGGATCTCTACCCAGGGGTAATCATTATTGATCCTTGAAAACACCACACATTCTCTTGCATATATGCCCGGTGAAATATAAAAACTGCGAGGTTTTTCCTCGTCATTATTGATCCAGAAAAGCAGGTAAATATTTGAGCCGCTGAGAGAATTTTTTGAAACACTCCGTCTTGGCTTTTCGTTAAGGTGCAGAAACATCGTACCCCGAAGCGTCTGTATGTCGGTATTGTTTTGTTTATCAACAAACACATGCATGTTCGGTTGAAGAAAGTGCAGGTTGATGACTTTGGAAGTATAGATCACCGATAAACTTGTGTCCTGATGGGCACTGGCCACAGAAAGATTCAGGAAGAAAAGAATAATGGGCAGACAGTATTTTTTCATGTAGCAGAAAGTTCAGCAGAAAGATAGAAATTTTTGCGGAAAGCAGGTTCCTTTTGACCGTTGTCAGGAAGTTTCCATTCTTTATCTTTGTTTTTATGGCCTCAAACCGCACGAAAGACAAGAAGAAAAAGGAAAGCCCTGAACAGCTGAAGCAGGAAAAAGAGGAGCAGATAAACGTAAAGGAACTGGTGAAAGACGAGCGAACACACAAGATCGCCGGCATTGCTTTATTTATTGTTTCACTTGTTTTGTTTATTGCATTTACATCTTACCTGTTTACCTGGAAAGAAGACCAGGACAAAGTGCTGCGTCATGGAGGGGGTGTTTTGTTTGATGAGGAAGTAACTGTCTCTAACCTGTTGGGCCGGTTTGGTGCCTGGGTCTCGCATTTGTTTTTCTATAAAGGATTTGGCGTTTCTTCTTATCTCATCTGTAGTTTCTTTTTTATCATTGGCACTAATTTTTTATTCGGGAAGAAAGTTTTTTCGATGGCCCGTAACCTGAAGTATGTGTTGGTTGGTTTGTTGGTGCTGCCTGTGTTCTTTTCATTTTTTATGAAAGGATTTGGTTTCCCATGGGGTGGGGCATTTGGTAACTATTCAGCAAGTTGGTTAAATGGTTTTGTTGGTACTGCAGGCACAGGATTGATCTTGTCATTAGCTGCAGTTTCTTACCTTATCTGGCGGTTTAACCCGGTGTTTAAATTGCCTGCAAAAAAACCGAAGGAAATTATTGTAGATCCATTACCCGAAGAAATTGCTGAACGTGTAGCCATCGATGTAAATGAAAAATTTGCAATTGAAGAGCAGGCAAAAAATCAACTGAAAAAGGAATCTTCTTTTACGCCATTGCCAATAGCAGAAGAAAAAGAAAATCCGCTCCATAGCTTTATAATTAATGAAAAGGAAGAAGATGTTATTGCTGTAACACCGCTTCCGGTTAGAGAACAACTGCCTACAGAACCATCGGTTGAAATGACAATTCCATACGCAGATAAACCAAACAAGCCTGCGAAGACGGATGAAGAAGAGGTTGGGCCTCCATTAGAAATAAAGAATGTAACTGACGATGCGGAAGAAGATGACGATGATGAAACTCCAATTAAAAAAGTAGTAGAGAACTTGCCTCCTTATGATCCGTTTCTTGATCTGAAGGATTACAAATTCCCTTCACTGAATTTGCTGGAGAATCACGGCAGTGAAAAAATTGTACAGGATCCGCATGAGCTGGAGAGTTACAAAAATCAGATCATCAGCACACTCCGTAACTACGATATTGAGATACAAAAAATATTTGCAACGGTTGGTCCAACAGTAACGCTGTATGAAATTGTTCCTGCTGCCGGTGTGCGTATCTCCCGTATCAAAAACCTGGAAGATGATATTGCGTTAAGTCTTGCAGCTTTGGGTATTCGTATCATTGCGCCAATTCCCGGTAAAGGCACCATTGGTATTGAAGTGCCGAATGTGAAGAAAACTGTGGTAAGTATGAAGACACTCTTGTCTTCAGAAAAATTTCAGCATAACAGTTTTGGTTTGCCGATCGCCATTGGGAAAAAGATCGATAACGAAAACTTCATTGTTGATCTTACAACAATGCCTCACTTGCTTATGGCAGGTGCAACAGGACAAGGTAAATCTGTTGGGTTGAATGCGATACTTGTTTCACTCTTGTATAAAAAGCATCCATCGCAATTGAAGTTTGTGTTGATCGATCCCAAGAAGGTGGAGTTGAGTTTGTATCGTCATATTGAAAATCATTTCCTGGCAAAACTGCCGGGTGAAGAAGAATCGATCATTACAGATACAAAGAAAGTGATCAATACACTTAACGCTTTGTGTATTGAAATGGATAACCGTTATGATCTGTTGAAAGAAGCCGGTTGTCGTAACCTGCGTGAATACAATGAAAAATTTGTTGCACGTAAACTCAATCCACAAAAAGGTCATCAGTATCTTCCCTTTATTGTATTGGTTATTGATGAGTTTGCAGATCTTATCATGACAGCCGGGAAAGAAGTGGAAATGCCCATTGCACGACTGGCACAATTGGCCCGTGCTGTTGGTATCCATCTCATCATTGCAACACAACGTCCTTCCGTAAATATCATCACCGGTACAATTAAGGCCAACTTCCCTGCAAGGATCGCCTTCAAGGTATCGTCTAAGGTCGACAGTCGCACCATTCTTGATACAGGTGGGGCAGAACAGTTGATCGGTAAAGGTGATATGCTTATCAGTTATAATGGTGAGCTCACCCGTTTACAATGTGCTTTTGTTGATACGCCTGAGGTAGATGATATTGTTTCGTTTATCAGTAAACAACGAGGCTATCCGCAACCGTTCTTGCTGCCTGAGTATGTTGATGAGAAAGAACTGGAGGGTAAGGATTTCGATTTATCAGACAGAGACGCACTCTTTGAAGATGCTGCCCGTTTGATCGTACAGAACCAGGTTGGCTCAACTTCGCTGCTGCAACGCCGTATGAAGCTCGGTTATAACCGTGCTGGTCGTTTAATGGATCAGTTGGAGGCAGCCGGGATAGTTGGACCAAGCCAGGGCAGCAAGGCAAGGGATGTATTAATCAAAACAGAATCGGAGCTTAACCAGCATCTCGAGATGATGGGGTAGTTGTTAAAGTTTGCTCAGCGGCACCCGCTCAACCATTTTCCTGCAGATACCTATCTTTGCGGCCTTAGATTTGTTAAACAGCCTTTACAAATTCTTAAGCTTTTCAGTTGCAACCAATTACTTTGGATAGCACTCTGAATACTAAACAACCGGATTGTGCAAGCGATCCATATATAAAACCAGAGAACAGAATGAAAACCGTTGGAATGAAATCGATCTTTTTAACAGCAATAGCTGCGATCTTTAGTTTATCGATCATGGCCCAGAACCAGAGTTTGGGTAAAAGCGATCCGGCAGCTAAAAAAATTCTTGATGCGGTAAGCGCAAAGTTCAAGACGTTTAAAGCTGTACAGGCAAGTTTTTCTTTTAAGAATGAAGATGCGAAGGGGAAGGTGCTTGGCATTAAGAAAGGCTCTTTATTTACAAAGGGCACAAAGTACCGGGTAAATATTACCGGTGGGCAGGATATTTATTGTGATGGTACAAACATCTGGAATTACGATAAATCGGTGAACGAAGTAACTATTTCAAAATATGATGCTTCGCAAAATTCTATTACGCCACAAAAGTTGTTTACCAATTTTTACGACAAAGATTTTCTATACAAACTGAATGGTGAAAAGAAAGAAGCAGGTAAAACATTGCAGGAAATTGAATTGACTCCTGTTGATAAAACAAAATCTTTCTTTAAAGTAATTGTTTGGGTAGACAAAGCTGCTCAAACGATCTACAGCACAAAAGTGTTAGAGAAGAGTGGTAATAAATACACTTATACTGTTGCAACGTTGAATGGCAAAGCTGCGGTTGCAGATGCACAGTTTGTATTTGATAAAGCAAAGTACCCGGGTGTAGAAGTTGTTGATCTTCGCTAAAAGAAAACAGATTATAATAATAGAAAAAGCCGCAATCATATAATTGCGGCTTTTTCTATTATTTGTTTTTCAACTTATCTGATCAGGATAAAAGTGCCTTTCGTTGTAACCGGAATGTTATCCTTTTTGTAACTGGAATAGTAAACAAACATACCGGGATCTTGAGGTAAGCCTTTCAATTGCCCATCCCAGCCTTGCCTAAAATCAGTAGTAGAATATACAAGCTGGCCCCACCTGTTATAAATGGTTAATGTATAATCAGTGAGATTAAATGCATTAAGAATTTTGAAGTAATCATTTCTTCCGTCACCATTTGGTGTAAAGGCATTGGGGAAGAGAATAACACAATCCACACTTCTGATTGTAACATCATCTGATGCAGAACCGCATGCATTGGTTACAGTTACAGAATAGGTTCCTGTTTGATTAACAATAAACCGGTCATTGGTTGAATTATCCTGCCATAGATACGAAGCATATAGTCCCGGGTAAAGTTGTATTGTATCTCCCACACACAATTCTCTGTTTGGTCCTAAGTTAGGTAGAGGTTGCGTATCAACATTTAAATTCAACGTTCTGATACTGTCGCAACCATTTGCTGCTACCAACGTGTCTATATGAATTCCTGCAGTTGTATATCCGAGATAGGATTGTCCCTGGCAAATAGTTTCAGTCAATGTTGATCTTGATCTTGGTAATACAGTTAGGTTAATTGTTCTGATACTGTCACAACCGTTTGCTGCTGTTAATGTATCAATATATATACCCGTTTGTGTATATCCGAACACCGAATCACCTTCGCAGATGGTTTGTGTAAGCGTAAGAACAGATTTTGGTAACACCGTAAGATTTAATGTGCGTATACTATCGCAACCAAGAACTGTATTTAATGTATCAATATATATTCCACTGGTAGTATAACCTTCAGCTGTATCACCTTCACAGATTGTTCGGTTGACAATTGATGTTTTACTTCCGCCAATTCCGATTGTTACAGAGTCGAGTTGATTGCCGCAGCCAGGCAAAGTAACAGTCAAATAGTATTTTCCTGCACTTGCTGTAGGTGCATTAGTAATAACAGGATTTTGCTGGTTGCTGGTAAAACCATTTGGCCCTGTCCATTGATAAGTTGCAGTAAGTAATGTGTCTGCAAAAAGCGAAATAGTACCTCCTCCACATACAAATGGGGTAGTGGTACTTGCATTTGCGTAGTTATTATTAAAACTACTGAAGAAGCCGAAAGCAGTTCCTTCACGATCGTTTCCGATCAATACACCTAAATGAAAAAATGTACGTGAATTGGTGATGGTAACCGGCGAGTCTAAAGCTGAAATGGAATTACTCAACAGCACACTTGCCGATAGCCATTGGTTTGAAGTGCCCGGCACGGGTGAAAAATCTGTAGCCTTAATTACACTGTTGCTGTTATTCACTCTAAAGAATGATTCCCCACCGGCTCTAACAAGTACATTCAGATAATTTGAGCGACTGCTACTTCTTGTATATGTTACAGCCAAACTGCCTGTACATTTTATTGGTGGTAAAATGGCGCCTCCCAATTCACATCCTATACCTGAAATCTGGTAAACATAAACTGGGTTTGAAGTTTGAATATAGGTTGATGCGTTGGCAAGATTTGCCTGAAACGATTGGCCGGCATTTAATGTAGCAACTAAAATTCCATCTTGAGATACAGTTGTTCCATTTGTGACCGCAGTAATATAAATTTTTTCCTGTGTGCCTAACAAATAACCTTTTGTAGCAACATACTCTGTACCTATGATATTAGTAGGAATGGTTTGGTCTCCAATCAAGTCGGCGCAAGCATAACCTGGTGATGTTACAAGGTCATCAGCAAGTGTAACAGCTATTGGCTTTGTTGATGTAACCCTTGAACCTCCTAAATGATCCGCTGCAGCCTGCGATGTAGCAATGGCTGCATATGTCTGACCACGATTAAGCGTAATTGTAAACGGCACACCTGCAGCATGCCCAACAATATTTTTTGCAGGGGTAATAGTTACTGATGTGTTGTCGTCCGATGCAACAATATTGAAAGACGAATAAGGTAGTGGAGTATGGGCAGTTGTATTAGATCCTGCATTCTGCGATGAAATAAAGAAATCATTCCCCAGTGCGTTTTTCCCCTTCAGTACAAATAATTCAGGATTACGGCTGGTATGGTTCACTTCATAATAAACAGAGATCTGTGCTGTAGATACAATTCTTATACCCTTGTTTTGAACTGTATTGCCAGGTCCAGATTCAATTGCACTAAGCCATGCTGTTAAATCAATTGATGCACTTGAGTTGGCGGCAAGATTGATTACTTGCGTGGGTAAACCACCACCAGCAGGTTGTGAGATTGTCACGGTACCTGCATCTTTAAATGAGGCAATACGTAAGAAGGCTGGACGATCGAGACCCGTACTTGAAGAAATATCGGGTGCAGCAAACCAGAATTCAGTATCAATTTGCGCAAATGTGTAGGAACTTGTAATAATTAGACAGGTTAGTAGTATGGTTTTTCTAAGCCAATTCATGCGGTATTTTTTTTGGGTCGAATAGAATATTGGTTTTTTAACGATATCAGCTTTTCTGATATGTACTCAATGGATTTTATGATTGAGTAATTATCCTGACACTTAGCGATGTCATGATAATGCCCGAAAATAAAGAAGAGAAACGAAAAATACAACCCTATCGTATGTGCTAATAGGGAACAATTAGCAGATATTAGGAAAACTCGTAAGGTTTTACCGTAATTTCTACATTCCTGTGAAAGCCTTTGTTGCAGGAAATGAAAAGAGGCTATATCAAATGATACAGCCTCTTTTAGTCAATTGACCTGTTTGAACTTATTTATTTTTTGGTCTGTCGAGCATATAATCAAATCTTTTACCACTAACGGTGTCTTCAGCCATATCAGGAATAGCTTCAACTTTATAAGCACCGGCATCAAGCTTTGCTTTTGTTTCGAAGAAGGCAGTTAACGTTTGCTCAATATCCTCATCGGTATGAGCAGCAGAAGGTATCAAACGGTAAATGATATGTCCTTTTGGAATAACAGGATAAACAACAATCGAAGCAAAGATGTGGTAATTCTCACGCAAGTCCATTACCATTGCTGTTGCTTCTTCCACACCACCACTCATATAAACGGGAGTAACAGGGCTATCCGTTTTACCAATATCAAATCCTCTTTCTTTTAAACCGGTTTGAAGCTTGCGTGCGTTGCTCCATAACTTTTCTTTCAGTTCGGGCATGGTCTTCAACATTTCCAAACGTTTGAGGTTACCAACCACAATCGGCATTGGTAAACTCTTGGCAAATATCTGTGAACGAATGTTATATCGGATATAATCAATAATGGCTTTTGGCCCGGCTAAAAACGCACCGATCGATGCCATTGATTTTGCAAATGTGCTGAAGTAAAGATCAATTTCTTCCTGGCAACCTTGCTCTTCACCTGCACCTGCACCTGTTTTACCAAGCGTACCAAAACCGTGCGCATCATCTACCAATAAACGGAAATCATATTGTTTCTTCAGGTCACAGATCTCTTTCAATTTGCCTTGATCACCGGCCATTCCAAACACACCTTCTGTTATCAGGAGAATTCCACCTGCACCTTGTTTTTCAATAAGTGCTGTTGCACGTTGTAATTGCTTTTCGCAATCTTCCACATCATTATGTTTAAACACATAACGATGACCGGGGTGTAAACGCAAGCCATCAATGATACATGCATGACTTTCTGCATCGTACACAATTACATCATGACGACCGCAGATCGCATCAATCGTACTCATGATTCCCTGGTATCCGAAATTCAAAAGAATAGCATCTTCTTTCATTTCAAATTCTGCCAGTTCTCTTTCCAGTTGTTCGTGCAGCGTTGAGTTGCCACTCATCATACGGGCACCCATGGGGTAAGCAAGTCCCCATTCTTTTGCTGCATCAGCATCCACTTTACGTATTTCAGGGTGATTGGCTAAGCCGAGGTAGTTGTTAAGACTCCACACAATTTTCTCTTTCCCACGAAACATCATACGGCTGCTGATGGGGCCTTCCAGTTTCGGGAAAGCGAAGTAACCGTGTGCTCTTTCTCTGTGCTGACCAATTGGTCCGGAATTCTTAAGCATCTTCTCAAAAATATCTGCCATATGATGAAATTGTTAAGGGTGAAAAATTTGCGGCAAAGGTAAGGTTTTGGCACCGATCAGAAAAGGATGAAAACGAAGAGATTCGTTCGTGTAAAAATCACTTTATAAACAGTCAATCAACGGTATCTTTACCCATCTAAATCAAATGTATGCGTTTTGTCTTATCGTTTCTTTTAATCCTTAGCTCTTTACAACTCAATGCACAGAAAACTTCAACAGCAAATCAACCGGGAGGCATAGTTCAGCGTCCAAAGTTGGTGGTGGGCATAATGGTTGATCAAATGCGCTGGGATTATCTCTACCGGTATTACAGCCGTTATTCTGCCACAGGTGGGTTTAAGCGTATGCTTAACCAGGGTTTCAGTTGTGAGAATGCGTTCATCCCATACACACCAACAGCTACGGGTTGTGGTCACGCTGCTGTGTATACAGGGTCAGTGCCGGCAATCAATGGCATAACAGGAAACAATTGGTGGGATGCAAAGAAACAACGCAACATGTATTGTGTTGAAGATAAAACAGTAAAAACAGTGGGGTCAGATACTCGTGATGGTGAAATGAGTCCACGCAACCTCATGAGCAATACTGTTACCGATGAGTTGAGATTAGCAACCAACTTTCAAAGCAAATCAATTGGTATTTCCATTAAAGACCGGGGTGCTATTTTGCCAGCTGGTTTTTCAGGAACGGCTTATTGGTATGATGAAGCACGTGGTGTTTTTGTAAGCAGTACTTATTACATGAACGATCTGCCGCAATGGGCAAAGGAATTCAATGCACGTAAGTTGCCCGATGTTTACTACAAAGAAGGATGGAATACACTTTATCCCATCAACACTTATTTGCAAAGCGGTAAAGACAGTGCTTTTTTTGAGCGTGGTGATCTCTTGAATAAAACCACTTTCCCTTATGATACAAGAAGCTATATCGGTAGTAATTATGGGAAGCTGCCTTACTTACCACAAGCGGCTACTTACACATTAGAAATGGCAAAGGCGGCAATGAAAGGGGAGCAATTAGGGAAAAGAGGCGTTACAGATTTTCTTGCAGTAAGTATTTCATCGCCCGATTATATGGGGCATACGTATGGTCCAAATTCTGTTGAAGCAGAAGATACTTATCTCCGTTTAGATAAAGATCTTGGCGACTTTCTGAATTATCTCGATCAACAAATTGGTAAAGGACAATACACCGTATTTCTTACTGCCGATCATGGTGCAGCACATGTACCGGGTTTCTTAAAAGAAAACAATTTGACCGGCGGTTCAATTCCGTTGGGGTCACTGGTGAGGAAAGTGAATGATGAAATTGCAACAAAGTTCAATGTGAAAAATGCAGTCATTTTTTCAACTTATTATAATCTTGCTTTAAATACGAAGGCATTCGACTCTCTTCGGACAGATGTTGCAGCTGTAAAAAAACATATCATCAGTTTCATGGAAAATCAAGATGGTATTTACCGTGTCATCGATAAAGAGAATCTTGATAATTCACTATTGCCTCAGCCAATTCGTGAACGACTGATCAACGGATATTATCCTTACCGTAGCGGTGAATTGCAGGTAATACCGGAGCCGCAATGGTTCAAAGACAATCCAAAAGGAACAGATCATAGTGTGTGGAATCCCTATGACAGTCATCTTCCATTGCTTTGGTACGGATGGGGAATCAAACCCGGTAAAAGCAATCAGGAAGTATACATGACAGATATTGCTCCAACGGTTGCGGCATTGCTGAAAATACAGATGCCGAACGGTTGTGTTGGCAAACCCATTCTTCCTGTGCTTCAGCAATGAGAATGAGGATATGAAGATTTAGCAGAGTGCCGGCCTCTGGCATTAATCTTGGCACTTCTATACTTAATTGCAGAAAGCCCCTTTTCGAGGGGCTTATCTGTCAAAATGACTAAAGCGAAAACTATGAATGAAAAGAGTTTGTTTTTAAGACCCGGCGATGAGGACGTAGATTTTTTACCCATCATTCCACTAAATGAAGCAGAGAGCGATAGTGATGAGGATATAGAAATTCCTGCAGAATTGCCCATTCTACCCCTAAGAAATACAGTGTTGTTTCCCGGAGTTGTATTGCCCATTACAGTTGGCCGTGATAAAAGTATACAAGCTGTAAACGAAGCGTATAAGACCAACAAACTTGTTGGTGTGGTGGCACAGAAAGACAGCAATGTGGAAGATCCTACTGTAATTGATTTAGAATACACCGGCACTATTGCCAAAGTAGTGAAGTTGATCAAAATGCCCGATGGCGGAACTACCGTGATCATCCAGGGTAAGAAACGTTTCCGTATCAACATGCTTACTTCCGATGATCCATTCTTTAAGGCAAGTATTGAGGTATTGCAGGAAGAACCAACACCGGAAGATGAAAATTTTAAAGCAGTTGCCGGATCAATAAAAGACATGGCGGCGCAAATCATTCAACTGTCGCCGAATATTCCAAGCGAAGCGTCCATCATTTTAAAAAATATTGAGAACCCTGCTTTTCTTGTTCACTTTGTAAGTAATAATCTTAACAGTGATATTTCAGAAAAGCAACGTTTGCTTGAAACAAATACCATTAAGCAACGTGCAGAGTTGTTACTTACATTATTGCAGAAAGAATTACAGTATACCGAACTGAAGAATAAAGTAACCAACAAGACAAGAACGGAACTGGATAAACAGCAGCGTGAATATTTTCTGCAGCAACAGATGAAAAGCATCAAAGAAGAATTAGGTGGTGATGCAAATGACCTGGAGATACAGGAGATGAAGAAAAAAGCAGAACTGAAAAAGTGGAGTGATGCTGCAAAAGAGATGTTCCGCAAAGGAATTGAGAAGCTGGAACGTATGCATCCATCAACACCGGACTATTCTGTTGTGTACAATCATCTTGATCTGATGCTTGATCTTCCCTGGGGTGAGTACACCAATGATCAATACGATCTTAAGAAAGCAAAGAAAGTGTTGGATCAGGATCATTATGGTATTCAGAAAGTAAAAGAACGTATTCTCGAATATCTTGCTGTGTTGAAATTGAAGGGCGATATGAAGAGCCCCATCCTGTGTTTGCTTGGTCCTCCCGGTATTGGTAAAACATCGTTGGGAAAAAGTATAGCGAGTGCACTTGGCCGTAAGTATGTTCGTATCAGCTTAGGTGGTTTGCATGATGAGAGTGAGATAAGAGGGCATCGTAAAACATATATCGGTGCAATGCCCGGCCGCATCTTGCAATCGTTACGGAAAATAAAAACATCAAACCCGGTCATGATCCTTGATGAAATAGATAAACTGGGTAATGATTTTCGTGGCGATCCTTCAAGTGCATTACTTGAGTTACTTGATCCTGAACAGAATCATACGTTCTACGATAACTATCTTGAACTGGAATATGATCTCAGCAAAGTATTGTTTGTTGCAACAGCAAACAGTTTGGCATCTATTCAGCCTGCATTAAGAGATCGCTTGGAAATTATTGATCTGAGTGGTTATGCAGTGGAAGAAAAAATTGAGATCGCTAAAAATTATCTGTTGCCGAAACAGAAAGAAGCGCATGGCTTACTGAATCTTCCATTCAAAATGAGTGATCCGGTATTACGTAAGATCATTGAAGATTATACAAGAGAAAGTGGTGTACGTGAACTCGACCGGCAACTTGCATCCATCATGCGATCACAGGCGAAGGAATATGCCATGAAAGAAAAGCTGAAGCCAACGCTTACAGCAAATGATATTGAAAGAATATTGGGTAAGCCACGGTACAGCAATGAACTGTATAAAACGGCCAATATGCCCGGCGTGGCTGTTGGTCTTGCATGGACAGCAGTGGGTGGTGAAATATTATTTATTGAAGCCAGCTTAGCTGAAGGTAAAGGTGAGCTCCGATTAACGGGTAATCTTGGTAATGTGATGAAGGAAAGTGCATCTACTGCTTTGAGTTACCTGCAGGCAAACGCCAAAAAAATTGGTGTTGAGCTGGAAGATTTTCAAAAGAAGAATATTCATATTCACGTGCCTGAAGGTGCTGTGCCAAAAGATGGTCCGAGTGCAGGTATAACCATGCTCACCGCAATATCAAGCGCCTTTACAGGGCGCAGGGTAAAACCATTTCTTGCAATGACTGGTGAGATCACGTTACGTGGACAAGTACTTCCTGTTGGAGGTATCAAAGAAAAAATATTAGCAGCGAAACGTGCAGGTATTAAAGAAGTAGTGCTTTGTTGGCAGAATGAAAAAGATGTTCAGGAAATCAATTCTTTATACATTAAAGGAATGAAATTTCATTATGTAAAAACAATGCAGCAGGTGCTTGATCTGGCTTTGTTGTAAAGTTTTTTTTCAATTTAGTGAACCAAGCTTTTGTAAAACTGTTACTAACATATCGACACGAATTTATTTCATGTTGGTTGTTTTAAGGGTTAAAGAGATTCCCCCATTTCTATGGGGGATATTTTTTTGCCTAAATTACAGCCTTAGTTACTTCTGCCATGCGTCGATTGATTTGTTTCGTTGTCGTTTTCTTTGCTTCTGCTGGCCTGTTTGCACAAACATTGGGTGGCAGAGCTGCATATAATTTTCTGAAATTTCCTGCATCACCACAATTATCAGCATTGGGCGGAATCAATCTTACCAATGAATCGAATGATGTATCACTTGCTTTTTCTAATCCTGCTCAACTCGATTCAAGTATGCATACACAGATGGCTGCAAACTTCAACGCTTTGTATGCAGGTGTCAAGAATGTTCATTGGATGCTTGCATTCAGAAGTAAAAAGTTGAACACAAATTTTGCCGCTGGTATTTTGTATTTCGATTATGGCGCTACGCAACAAACAGATGCATCGGGAAATATTGAAGGAGTGTACCGACCTCGTGATTTTGTAGTGCAGGTGCAAGCAAGCAGAGAATACCTCAGCCGTTGGAAGTATGGTGTGTCGCTGAAATTTTTAGCAAGTAATTACGGGCCATATCGATCATCGGCTATTGCAGCTGATGTGGGTGTGTTGTACAGAGACACGGCGAATTTTTTACAGGCAAGTATTGTAGCCGTTAATATGGGCGGACAAATAAAACGTTATAACCCGGCTGAACCGGAGGAATTGCCGTTTGATCTGCAGGCAGGTATTTCCAAACGTTTGGCAAAAGCGCCCATTCGTTTTTCTATAACTGCTCATCATCTTCATCGCTTCGATATTTTGTATAACGATACGTTGTTCAACAACGATAACGGGTATGAAAATGCTTCCACAAAAAAAATCACACTTGATAAAATTTTTCAGCATTTTGTTTTCGCTACACAAATACTTATTGGAGAAAGGGTGGAGGTAACTGCTGCATATAATATCTTACGTGGAAGAGAATTAAAAGTAAGTAATGGAGGAAACGGTCTTACAGGTTTTTCATTGGGCGCCGGTGTTTTATTCTCCAAGTTGCAATTCCGTTATGCAAGAACCTATTTTCAAAATAACACTGCTTACAATCAAATTGGATTGACCATGCCGCTCAATAAATATTTTGGATTGGGTAGTTGGGGAGAGAAGGTAGGGTGGTGAACTCTTAATAAGCAATAGACAATTGGCAATGGGTAAGTTGATTTTAATATCGGGAATTTTTGCGTGTTGCTAATTGTCAATTGCCCATTGACTAGGCTGCATCTCTTTTTATCTTTTCACCAAACAAAACTTCCACCAAAATATTGTAGATGAAGTGAGCAATCATTGGCAATAGTAATCCGCCGCTGATCCATGCAAGAAATTGAAAACCCACAGCAAATGGTATGATCTGTATAATAGCCCTTTCACCTTGTGTGCCATGACCAAATGCAAATACTACAGCACTTAACACTGCCGCTAACCACCACGTGTTTTCCATATAACCCATGATCATCTGGAACAACACACCACGATATATATATTCTTCACAAAAAGCAGCAACCACACAAGCAAGTATCCAGATTAAACGCTCAAGATTCGTATCGGGTAAAATATGATGGAGTGTACTATCATCTTTTTCTTTTGAAAATCTTTGTGATAGCCAAGCAATGCCAAGAGCAATGCCGATTAAGGCAACAGCAGCAGCAATTGATGTATAACTGAAATTACTTTGGAACGGGATCTCGATCTTTTCACTACGGGCAGCAAAGAATGCCAGCACACAAAGAATGATCTGCATCAGCATCGATTGCAGGTACACAGGTATCTTGGCGATCTGTGCGCCTTCCATTTCAGCTTCCATCTTTTTGATGTTCTTGTAGCTCTGTGCCGTAAGAAACGGAAGCCCTGCTGCAATAATGATGATAAATAGTAAACTCATTTTTCTGTTGATCGTTTGATCAGTTCGTTATGCAATGTCAATACCTGCGGCAATAATAATTCCTGTTCGTTGTTGTACAATACAAAATCGCACAGTTTCATTTTCAATGTATCATCAACCTGGTTTGCCATTCGTCTTTTTACTTCATCTGCCGTTACTCCATCACGATCCATTACACGTTTAATACGCAACGCAGCAGGTGCGGTTACACCAATGATATAATCCAAACCTTCAGCAGTTCCACTTTCAAACAAAAGAGCCGCCTCTTTTACAACATAGGGCGACTGTTGTTTACTGAACCATTCTTTCGCATCGGCTATAGTTGCAGGGTGCACAAGACTGTTGAGTAGTTCCAGTTTTTCTTTGTTGTTAAAAACAATAGACGAAAGATGTTTACGGTTCAGTTGCCCGTCTTCGAAGTATGTTTCCTTTCCAAAATGTAAAATGAGCTGTTGTTTCAACAGCTCATTTGAATGCATTAATTCTTTTGCGGCTTCATCGGCATAATAAACAGGAACACCCAGCACTTCCAGTACTTTCGCAACGGTACTCTTACCGCTGCCAATGCCTCCTGTTAAACCGATTTTCAACATTGTTTTAAGAAGCCGATAGCCGATAGTTTTTAGTTGTTAGCCTATTGACTACCTAACTAATAACTACCGGCTATTTACAATTGGCTGTTTTTATTTTTTTACTTCAGCTGTCTTGTTCAGTTGTGCTGTCCAATCCATGCTGATAGAGCTACGTTCAATTTTGATATAACTTCCGGGGTTGATCTCCAATGAAAGTGTACCATCTTCATTCACTTTGTTTACAACTCCATGAATACCTGCAATGGTTACTACTTTATCACCTTTCTGAAGATTTTCAATAAACGTTTTTTGTTGCTTTGCTTTTTTAGCTTGCGGACGGATCATGAATAACCAGAATACTAAGATCATCAATCCAAGGAAAACTAACTGGATGCTTCCACCACCTGATTTGGGATCGCCTGCAAATAAGAGTAATTCGTACATGTGTATTTGTTTTATTTTTTAGGGAGTACTTCACCTTCGAAAAGGAGAGTCGCAAATCCTTCTTTTGTATTTAGAGATACGTTTACATTCTTTGATGCTTTACCAACACGGCCTTCACTGTTAAACTCTGCAGTGATCTTCCCTTCAGCACCAGGTGCAATTGGCTCTTCAGGTTTTGAAGGAACGGTACAACCGCAACTTGCCTGCACATTCGAGATGATCAATGGCTTTGTGCCGGTATTCTTAAAATGAAAAGTGATCATCACTTTTTCACCATCAGTTACTTTGCCGAAGTTCTGTGAAGAATCAAGCCATTGTACAGTTGTTACATCTGCAGCAGCGGGAGCTGTTGCTTCAGTTTGCTCAGTTGTAGTTGTTGCTGCATCAGCAGTTTTCTTGTCAGCATTTCCACAAGCTGTAAGAAATGCAAGGAAGGTTGATAATACGATGAGTAATTTCATATCTGTCTGTTTATCGGATTGCAAATGTAAAGGAAAGCGATGATTATGGTTTCTTAAAAGACACTTTATGCAGTTTGTTCTGCGTGGCAAGTTCTTTATGAATACTATCGAGAATACCGTTTACAAAATGGCCACTTTGCGGGGTGCTGTAGTCTTTTGCAAGATCGATATACTCGTTGATGGTCACTTTTGGCGGAATGGTTTCGAAAAACAGGAATTCACAAATACCCATCCGCATCAGGATCATATCCAGGATAGCGGTACGCTCCGGGTCCCAGTTTTGGAGTTTATCCTTGATATATTCGTTACACACTTCCTCTTTTTCAATAACACTCAACAAGAGGTCTTTTGCAAATTTTAATTTTTCGTTGCTGACAAATTGCTGAAAATCGCCGTTGTGTGGTTTTTGCAGCAGGTTAAGCATCAGCAGGTTGATCATATCTGCGTCATCTTCCCAATGAAGAAAACGTTCTTCAATAAAGCTGATAAAATCTTCGTTAGGCAGCATCAGATCCGTGAAAATAAATTCGAGAATTTCCTTCTCCTGCTTCTTTTCACGCCCTTCAATTTTGATGTATTGCTTATATACATCTGACGTCACCAATTCGCTGTAAAGCTTCCTGATCCAGTCTTCGGCACCCATCAGCTCAGGCTTAATTTCTTTCGCAGCTTTGTCATATGAAGTATGTTCCAGCAATTGCCAAAGCAGGGTGTTGCCGGAAATTTTGGTATTAATATTCAGATCAGCTGCTGTGGGCAAATGCTTCGATGCCTTTTGCCGGGCATCGGCCTCAGCGTAGCGTGCTGTTTCTGTAAGTATGTAAATAAGGAAAACGAAAAGCTGCCGGCTCTGGTCGATGTGTTTATCTAATGTACGAATGGCCTCTTCTTTAGTAATATCACCTTCTCTCGTAAAACAGGTGTACAACGTCTGCATCACCTTAACCCGTATGTTTCTTCTGCTGATCATGTGGAAAGAACTTGTTTAAACAAACCGCAAAGATAAGTATTGCTTTGCCTTATATTTGATATTTATTGATTTTTGAATATAAGCCTTGCCACACTTGCATTTGAAAGGCCACCCAACCAATTAAGCATGAAGAAAGTATTATTTGTTATTGTATTGTTTTACAGTGTTACAACGGTTGTAAGCTGTAACAATGAAAGAAAGAAAAAAGTTACCGAATATCGTATCAATGATCAATCTGAATCAGAGAAAAAGGAGGATAAGGAGAATGAGGATGGTGCTTATGAATCTCTGATGATGGAATATGAAATGACACGTGATCCAAAGCTTGGATATGTGCCAAGGAATAGACTTGTGAGGGCTTACGATGATTTGCTGAACGAGCGAAAATCTGGCCGGGTTGCCCGTATCTCTGCCCTTAATTGGGTAGAAAGAGGACCCTTTACAGATGTTGTTGGTGCCACTAACGGCAATACCCGTGGGCCTGGTAATAATGCAGTCACAGCTGGCCGCATCAGAGCAATTCATGTTGACTTAACTGATGCTACCCGCAAAACAGTTTGGGTTGGAAGTGTAAGCGGAGGTTTATGGAAAACAAATAATATTACTGCATCTCCAGCCAACTGGATATTGGTTAACGACTTTCTGGGAAACCTTGCAGTAGCAAGTATTTGTCAGGACCCAACAAACCCTCAGATCATGTACTTTGCTACCGGCGAACGTAATGGCAATATTGATGCGGTGCGTGGCGGTGGTATATGGAAAAGCACAAATAATGGTGTTAGCTGGAGTTTGTTGCCAAGTACAACAAGTTTTTGGAATGCTTCAAAAATTGTATGCGACGCTGCAGGTAATGTATATATTGGCACAGCAGGCAATGGTCAAGGTTTGCAGCGCTCAACAGACGGTGGCACAACATGGACCAATATAACCCCAGCAACTACAGGCAACGGCAACCGTATTACCGACTTACGTATAAGTAGTACGGGGCGCATGCATGTGACAATGGGTGCTGGCGGAAGCACTGTAAGTCAATCAGGCTATTTTTATGTTGATAACCCGGTAACTGCCACTTCAGCAAGTTGGCAATCGCCCATAACGCCATTTCTAAATTATCAATACAATTGTGAGCTGGCAGTTGCAGGCAATACTTTGTACGTATTGCCTTCTGATGCAAATGATCGAACACCACAGATTTACAAATCGACCGATGGCGGTGTAAATTGGGCACCAACCACAACATCACCTCCTAGTGGGCCGTCGGATTCTCAAAGCTCTCCATCCATAAACATTGGGCAGGGTTGGTATGATCTTGCCATTGGGGTTGATCCTGCGAATCCAAATATTGTTATAGCAGGAGGCTTGAATTTTTTTAAATCAGATGATGGTGGTACAAGCTGGACCCAGATCACCCGCTGGGTTGGTACAGCACTCAATTACGTTCACGCCGATCATCACTCAGTTGTATGGAATGGCACACAGGTAATGGTTGCCACAGATGGCGGTATTTTCTTATCATCAGATAATGGAAATAGTTACGAAGACAGAAATATCGGGCTTCGAATCAAGCAATTTTATTCCTGTGCTATTCATCCAACAACTACCAACTATTTTCTTGGAGGAACACAGGATAACGGTACACACCAGTTAACCGCTGCTGGTTTGGGTGCAAGTACAGAAGTGCTTGGGGGCGATGGTGGATTTACCCATATTGATGAAAATGAACCTCAATACCAGTTTGGTTCAACAACAAGAAGTCAATATCGCAGAAGTGTAAATGGTGGTGCCTCATGGTCTTCGGTTAACTTTTCAAATTCTATTGGGCTATTTATTAACCCCACCGATTATGATGACATGAATAATCGTATGTATACCAGTGGTTCAGCCGGAACATATGTTCGATGGGATAATCCGCAAACAGGATCAACCTTTTCAATAGTTTCAATTTCAGGAGTAACAACTAATTCTGTAACCAGTTTAAAAGTATCACCCTACACGAACAATCGAGTATTCTTTGGGTCTGCAAGTGGAAGAGTGGTAAAAGCAGACAACGCTCATGTTGCTTTCCCAGATGTTACAAACATTACTGGTTCAAATATGCCAACTACAACAATCTCAAGTATAAATGTGGGAACGAATGATAATAATCTCATCGCAACTTTTTCAAACTATGGTGTGCAGCATGTATTTGTAACTACAGTAGGTGGCGGTGCTTCTGGCTGGACCAATATCACGGGTAATCTTCCTGATATACCTGTGAGATGGGGTATGTTTTACCCGGAAGATAATGACAAAGCCATCATTGCAACTGACATGGGAATTTATGAAACAGATGATATAAACGGCAGCTCAACGGTATGGGTACAGAATATCACTTTTCCGATTGTAAGAACAAACATGCTACAATATCGTCAACGTGATGGAACCATATTAGCGGCAACACATGGACGTGGCCTGTGGACATCATCATTCCCATCTTCTGTTCCTTATATTCGTTTTGCGGGATCATACGTTTACACATCGCTAAGTGAGGGTACAACGGCAACTGGCGAAATCTGTCGTAATTACCGGGACATTACCATTCCAATGCGTATTGATGCCGCACCTGCAGGAAATGCGGTTGTCACGTTGAATATTCAGGGCGGAGGAACAGCTACGCAAGGTGTAGACTATGATTTTACAACTAACGGAAACTTCGGTTCCCCATCCAACACACTTGCGTTTAACAACGGATCAACGACCGATCAGAATATTACAGTTCGTATTTACAACGATGCCGAGGTGGAAACAGCCGAATCCTTTACACTCAACTATACGGTGAGCGGCGTTACCAATGCATTAGCTGCACCCAGTAGTCAAAGTTTTACTGTTACACTTACCGATGATGATATAGCACCTACTCCTCCGGTTTACAATGGCAACTTCAGTATAGGGCAAAATGAAACCACGCTTTCCAATAACTCGCCATTCAGAACAGACCGCAGCAGATTCCGTGTACAGTATTTGTTTACTGCAGCGGAATTGGGAAGTGCTGGTATGATTGCAGATGGTTATATCCGATCTATGACGATGAATGTTATTACAAAGAATAGCACACAGCCATTTACCGGGTTTACCATTTCAATGGGAAATACAACAGCTACTTCACTGAATACAGGATTTAACGGAGCGGGGTTGACACAGGTTTATTCGGCAAATTACAGCACTGTAGCAGGTGTCAATCTTTTCACATTCACCACCCCTTTTTACTGGGATGGCGTATCGAACCTGTTAGTGAATATTTGTTACGATAAATCTACAACAGAAAGCTCAGCCGATCTTGTAGAGGCAACTTCTGCTCCATTTGGCAGTTCAAATCCTTCTATAAGGGCATCCACTTGGTCAGATGCAGTAAGTTCGTCCGGATGTTCATTAAATGCCGCTTTCATAGACTATAACCGCATTAACACAACCTTCAATGCTGTTTCAGGCAATTCAATTGCAAGTACAGTCGGTACAAACCGTTCGGAATATGTAGGAGGAACAGGATTATACAGCTTCTATAACGGGTTTGATATTATTGGCCGTATAGGAACCCCTTCCCGCAACTTTGGTTGTGTAAATACTTCGATTGCTGAAGCAGGTAATAGCTGGCAGACATTCTTTGCCGGTTCCCGTTCGCAAAAAATTGTATTTGTTGATTTTGTTGGAACTCCACAAAACAGCAGTTATACTGTTGGAGTTTATTTTACAGCAGCTGAGCTGGGGGGTAAAGATCCAAACCAGGTTCGCCTTGCAGGAACAACTGCAGGTACAATAGCAGGTGCAAACAGCGGCAACAGTAATGTTTACACAACTACAGTTATTGGTTTCGGTACGGGCTATCTCTTTACTGCAAATGTTTTTGGGCCTGGTCTTTATTTTCTTGCCGAAGCTGCGGTTACCCCGATTCGAGATCCAAGTCGTCAAGCAGATTTTGTAAAACTGCTGCAAAACCCGGTAAGCTCAGTAATACCCATAAACATCAGTAATCAAAGCCGGCAACAGATAGCGGTAACACTGTTTACCAGTAATGGACAATTATTGCAGCGTTGGAATCTTGGTCGTACAGATGGCAACAGCCAATTACCGATCAACGAGAAATCGATTCCGGATGGAGTGTATATTCTCCGGATCGATGCTGGTAATAAAACACAAAGTTTTAAACTTGTAAAACAATAATCCAAAGTCCCCCGATACATCGGGGGCTTTTTCATTTCATCAGGCAATTATGTAAATTTGTCTTCCTTCCTGTCAGAAATTTTCAGGGAAACTGTCTCTTTTCCGCCATTTCTGAAATTTTTTCCTGTTCTGGCGGGGTGGCACTGTATTCGCTTACCTTCGTTGCCCCGTAAAACGGGCAAAAACAAATTTCATTTCAAAACTAAAACAAGAATAACTATGGCTAAGAAGGTAAGTGTTACCCCTTTACACGACAGGGTAATTGTGAAGCCTGCCCCCGCTGAAGAAAAAACAGCTGGTGGTATCATTATCCCCGATACTGCAAAAGAAAAACCCCAGCGTGGTACCGTAGTGGCTGCAGGCCCCGGCAAAAAAGATGAACCGGTTACTGTAAAAGTTGGCGATACGGTTCTATACGGTAAATATGCCGGTACTGAAATCGCTATTGATGGTGATGATCTGTTGATCATGCGTGAAAGCGACATCCTGGCGATTGTATAAAAAGCTTTTAGCTATCAGCTACTAGCTGTGAGCAAGAGCCGAATACAGAAAAGGTGTACAAGAGTGCGACGCAACAAATGCTTCATAGCAGCAACGCAGCTTGGTAAATAACCTTAAACTTTTAACCTAAAACTTTAAACTTACAAAAGATGGCAAAGCAAATCTTCTTCGATATTGAAGGAAGAAATAAAATGAAGAAAGGTGTTGACATTCTGGCCAACGCCGTGAAAGTTACCCTCGGTCCTAAAGGACGTAACGTAGTAATCGAAAAGAAATTCGGTGCACCGGCTGTAACCAAAGATGGTGTTACTGTTGCAAAAGAAATTGAACTCGAAGATCCCATCGAGAACATGGGTGCTCAAATGGTGAAAGAAGTAGCTTCTAAAACTGCAGACATTGCAGGTGATGGTACTACAACTGCAACTGTATTGGCGCAATCAATCATCAGCGAAGGTTTGAAAATGGTAGCTGCAGGTGCAAACCCAATGGATCTGAAACGTGGTATTGATAAAGCTGTAAGACTGGTAGTTGAAAATTTAAAAAGCCAATCGCAAACTGTTGGCAACGACAGTAAAAAAATTCAACAGGTTGCAACAATTTCTGCAAACAACGATGAAACAATCGGTAAGCTGATTGCTGAAGCATTTGCAAAAGTTGGTAAAGAAGGTGTGATCACAGTTGAAGAAGCAAAAGGTACTGATACTACTGTTGATGTAGTTGAAGGTATGCAGTTCGATCGTGGTTATATTTCTCCATACTTCGTTACAAACAGCGAAAAAATGGAAGTTGAATTGCAGAACCCATACATCCTTATCTACGATAAGAAGATCTCTGCAATGAAAGATATCCTTCACATCCTGGAGAAAGTTGCTCAAAGCGGTCGTCCGTTGTTGATCATTTCTGAAGATCTTGAAGGTGAAGCATTGGCAACATTGGTTGTAAACAAACTGCGTGGTACATTGAAAGTGGCTGCTGTAAAAGCTCCTGGTTTTGGTGACCGTCGTAAGGAAATGTTGACTGATATTGCTATTCTCACTGCAGGTACAGTTATCAGCGAAGAACAAGGTTACAAATTAGAGAATGCTGATTTGACTTATTTAGGTCAGGCTTCTTCTGTAACAATCGATAAGGATAACACAACAGTTGTAGGTGGTAAAGGAAAGAAAACCGACATCACTGCACGTGTAAACCAGATTAAAGCACAGGTTGAAAACACAACTTCTGATTACGATAAAGAAAAATTACAAGAGCGCCTTGCTAAACTAGCAGGTGGTGTTGCTGTATTGTACATTGGTGCTGCTACTGAAATGGAAATGAAGGAAAAGAAAGACCGTGTGGATGATGCATTACATGCAACAAGAGCTGCGGTTGAAGAAGGTATTGTTCCAGGTGGTGGTGTTGCTTACATCCGTGCAATTGATGCCTTGGAAGCAAAAGTTCGTGGACAAATTGAAGATGAGCAAACCGGTATGCAGATCGTTCGTCGTGCACTGGAAGAACCAATGCGTACGTTAACTGCTAATGCAGGTATCGACGGTTCTATCGTTGTACAGAAGATCAAAGAAGGTAAAGGCGATTTCGGTTTCAATGCACGTACAGAAGTGTATGAGAACCTGTTTAAAGCAGGTGTAATTGATCCTACAAAAGTTAGCCGTGTGGCCTTGGAAAATGCAGCATCTATTGCAGGTATGTTGTTAACAACTGAAGCTGTAATTGCTGATAAGCCGAAGAAAGAAGAGCCACATGCACATGGTGCTCCTGATATGGGCGGCATGGGTGGTTACTAAGAAAGTGCAAAGTGAGAAGTTGGAAGTACAAAGTACATTTCACACAATCACTCTAACTATTAGTAACAACTTGAACATACAACCAAAGTCCTCTGGTAAAACAGGGGACTTTGCATTTCAATGATTCATCACGATAAAAAACATGAGAAATGAAAAAAGTAAACATGCTTTTACCGTTCATGCAGAAATTGAAAAACAAATTGAATCTGTTGATGCAACGGATCAGAAGAAGAGATGATGATTCGTTTGACAATCCCTATCTGATCTACTAAAGCAAAGTCAATCAAATATCAATGAATTACGGTGTTGATGTTAGTTGCAGGCTGTTGAGAAAACGTAATGATTGTTGTAATGCAGTTTTGCCGGCATCGGTGTCGAGGATAAACTGGTATTCATGCGGCAGTACCGGTTGCATCTCCTGGGGGAAAAACAGGGTATCGACTTTTGCATTGATCTGCACAAGTTTCCGTGCTAACGCTTTTGAATGTGATAACAGCGGATCTCCATTACCTGCGGAGATAAAGCTTGGAGGATAATCTCCATTAATATAATTGATTATTGATGCTGTTTTAAACAGTTCATTTTCTTTATGATTTTTAGAACCACTATAGGCCCACAACACCGTTTGCATAAAACCACCAAATGCACCTTCTGTGCTTACATTGTCTATATCATAAGGTCCGCAATACAATAATTGTCCTGCAAGTTGCGAAGGATTTAAAGTGGGTGTAATGCCGATCAATTTTGCGTAGCTGTTGTTGTAAATAATGTTGGCTGTTTGTGCCGCAATATGTGCACCACCTGAATCGCCGGCAATTATAAAAGAAGATGTATCGATATGCAAACGTTTGGCTTGTTGTTGCAGATAAGCCAACGCTGCTGCGGTTTGTTTAAGTGGAGTGGGATACTTTTTCTCAGGAGCAACTGAATAGTCAATTGATACAGTAACGTAACCATGCGAAGCAAGTATTTTACAATAATTGCGGATGTGTGCTTTGTCGCCTGAGATCAGCCCGCCGCCATGGATCCATACAATCACCGGTAATAATTCATCGGTACCAACAGACGAAGGATAGTACACATCCAGCTTGGCATCTTTATCGGCAGCATCATATACTTCATCTAAAATTGCGGTGATATTTTTGGGTGTGTGTTTTTCCAACGCATCATTGGTACTAACGCCTCCTTTGTTAAAGACATTTCGGATGATCATCGCCGACGGCCAGGGTGATAATTTAAACGCTGCAAATACAATGATTGCGAGTGTGAAAAGCACAAGCAGTGTGCGGATAAAAAACTTCTTCCAGCGAAATGTTTTTGCCGTCATAAGGAGTTTTGTTTTGTAAGCGATGCGATGTTTTCAGCAATAAGATAAAAAAAAGAATTTGGTTTCTGCAAGGGCGCTGAAGAAAATAATAGAAGGAGAATGAGTTAATTAAACAAGACTAAGAACTGAGATCAGTAACAGTCATCATCTTTCTTTATCGTGAAGTTCTTGTGATTGACGATGAATTCGCTCTCCGGAAGAGGTTGTGCAATACCTGCAAGTTCGTTGAGATGTTCTTCAGGGGCATCGACGCATATGAGCAACCTTCGCAAGAGAAATGATTTTATAATGATTCAATTTCTTTTTTGAGTGTTAATTTCAACGCAAAGAAGCCGAGTAAACCTGCAGTTAATGAAGACAGCAGTATCACAAGTTTTGAATTATTGATGATCGTTTCATTATCGAAGGCAAGCAGTGTGATGAAGATTGACATGGTGAATCCAATTCCCCCAAGTAGTCCAACTGCAAATATATTTTTCCAGGTAAGATCAGCAGGTAGTTTGCACAGTCCAAATGAAACAGCAGCAAACGTCAAAGCAAATATGCCAAGCGGCTTTCCAACAATTAATCCAAGCGCTATACCAATGCTGTAGTTTTCAGCAAGTGTTTGTGTAATATCTCCACTGATAATAATGGCTGTATTTGCCAAAGCAAAAATGGGCAGAATAATAAACGCAACAGGTTTATGTAAAATGTGCTGTAAAATATAGGAGGTTGATTTTTCGTCACCATTTCCAAACGGAATAGCAAACGCCAGCAGAACACCAGTAATGGTTGCATGCACACCTGAGTGTAACATGAAGTACCACATCGCAACTCCGCCAATTAAGTAGGGAATCAGATTTCGGATCTTTAGCCGATTCATTGCCAGCAACACTATAAATATTCCCAGTGAAATAAACAGGTTTGTCCACAGTAACGTTTTTGTATAAAAAACAGCGATCACTAAAATGGCACATAGGTCATCAATAACTGCGAGGGCCGTTAAGAATACTTTTAACGAGGTAGGTACTTTGTTCCCCAATAATGCGAGAATGCCTAAAGCAAAAGCAATATCCGTTGCCATTGGAATACCTGCGCCGGATTGTGAGGCTGTGCCAAAATTGAACAGCAGGTAAATACCGGCCGGTAATAGCAAACCTCCTAATGCAGCAAAGATCGGCAGCAGGGCATCTTTCACGTTTGAAAGTTCTCCTTTGTATAATTCTCTTTCTAATTCTAGCCCGATGAGGAGAAAGAAAACAGCCATCAAGCCGTCATTCACCCAATGTTCAACAGAAAGACCTGCAAATTTCAATTGCCAGAAATGATGATAACTTTCACCCAAAGCAGAGTTGGCAATCAATAATGAAACAACAGTACAGGCAATTAGTATCAGCCCGCCCGCCTTCTCACTTTCAAAGAAATCTTTAAATAATTTAGTTGGATTCATGCGTTATATGCCATTGAATGGTGAAGGTTAGTTCGTTGAAATACTGATGTGTTTGCAAACGAATCTACTTATTTTTCAATAAACAATAGCTCGAATGAATTGATTGCTGATTGATGTGCAGATCAGGAATTAATCTGCTCATTTGCCAATGCTCCTTTCACAATTAAATATTGAGCAACAGCATAGGTGAGCATCACACATAAACTTAAAGCGAGATGATTCATTGCAAATAAATTTACTGCCAGCAGTGAATCCGAAATTACAAACAGCAATGCACCAATGAAAAATAAAGTGAAAGCAGCATTACTCAGTTTATGTCTTGTATTAATTGCCAGCAGCAACATGATGCCAATCGTAATACCGTAGACAGTCACAGGTATTTTTAATGCATCAAGAAAAGGGTAGAGCAACCAGAGGAAAATAAGAATGTAAACCAATACTGGTATTCCGATTAGCGGTTGTAATTGTAATAATCCTTTTTTGCCTTTTCCTGTTTTACTAAAATAGACGATGTAAAAAACATGAGCCAACAGAAAGGATATCAAACCCGGAATAAACATCCCTTTCATTTGCAGCAATACATCGCCTGCCCATGAAAGAAATAATGCCACTGGTATAAGATAGAATAATGTTCCGCTTCGTTTAGACGATGCAGTATAGAAGCCAAGCATCAATAATGGCATCAGCAATGGCTTGGTAAACCATCGAAACTGCTGTTGATCAAAATAAATGAATAACAATTCAAGCACCAGCACCAATGCATAAACGCCAAAGATGAATTTTGCCTGTGCCTGCTTCATCTTAATTGCCGGGTTTCAGCACTTGCGCTTTAATGCCATAATAGCTGCGGAGAGAATCTTTCACTTTGCTGCTATCTGCAAGAGGTTTCTGCACGAGCAGTATAAGCTGGTAAGTGCTGCTGTCTTTTATGTTGAGTGTAAGTTCCCTGTTTCTTGTTTTATGAAAAGCAATGCGTGCATCGGCCTTGCTTCTTGTAGTTGCGGTTTCAAGAATAAGGCTTAACGAATTTGTATCAACTACCGGTACAGGCACAGCAGGAGCTGCAGAATCTTTCACAACGCTTGCAGTTGTATCTGCCTGTTGAGCAGTTGTGTCAACAGGCGTAACCTGTTCAATTAAATTTGTTTCCGGCTCAGGTGCTTTTTCTTTTTTGGGAATAGCTAAATAAACTGCCCATCCAACGAGTGCCAGTGCCACGATGATGCCAATAATAATGATCGGCTTTTTGGAGCTCTTCCGTTCTTCATGTGAAAAATCAATTTCTTTTTCGCCTTCAGCCAGTACAGTACGATCACGCACATGATCGGTATTGATCGAGTCGATCTTTTCCAATGCAGGACTTCCCTGCTCAAATGTAAACTGGTTATCCTTTGTTTTATTGATAGAACCAATGCCTTTAATAGGGAAAGGTTTGCCTATATTAATCAACTGCATGCCGTTGCTTACATATGATTCAAGATCGCTCATGGCAAGGGGTTTCATTTTACCTGTTTGCTGCATCAGGAACTGAAGTAAACCTTCATCTATAACGGCATTGCGATTGCTGGTAAATGAAATTGTATCGGCCGGCCATCCTTCTTCTTTTAAATCGTAGATATTCACTGAAGGATTAAGATCAAAACGGCCAAGCCCGGGGAGTGTAAGACTTTTCTCCTTATACAGATACTGTGATAATATTTCCTGGATTTTCACGGATAATTTTTTTCAAACATACTTAAAAACCAGCTTTTATCATAGAAATAGAATGGCCTTGCCCTGAATTGAGCCCTTTAATGCTGCAAAGCCGGTGAATTTACTGTTTCTGCAAATCTTCGTTAAAGAAGCCTTAGGGCTGAACGCTCTTGCTTACATTTGCCAAAAAAACAACAGAATGCTTTCTGCAGAGGAAAAAGAGTTTATGGATTGGTGGGAGCAGAACCGCAGCAAGGAAAAAAGACTGTTGAGTCAGCTCACTATTGGTTTACCATTAGGTCTTGCGTTTGGTTTCCCGATTTTGCTGAGCGTAATGTTCAGGGGTTGGTATAAAAATATGCCGTATATATCGGGCTCACAATTAACCATTATCCTCATTGCTGTTTTGCTGGTGATCGTGTTCTATGGTATTTTCAAGATGCGCTTTAAATGGGAGATGAATGAACAACGTTATCTCGAACTGAAGGAAAAAACAGAGACTGAGGCAACGTTAGAAGAAAAATGATTGTCAAAATAAAGCAGGTCTTTATCAATTGAAATTTGAATTAAAACAAAATAACGTAACATGAAGTATGTAGTTGGATTATTGATGGCAGTAGCCATGTTAAGTGCATGTAAGAAAAAAACCACCGATGATGGATGTTCTGCTTCCCCGGGAACAACCGTTGTCTCGGCAGCAGAAGAGGCAATGGTGACAAAATACCTCGACTCAATGGCGATAACAACTGCAGTTGAATTGGAAGGAAGTGGTATGTATTATATTATTGATAACCCGGGTAATACGGAAAGAGCAAAGCAGTGCAGTAATATAACTGTGGAATACAAGGGGTACTACCGGAATGGCCAGGTATTTGATCAAACCAATGGTACTGCCACGAATTTTGGAGGCTATCCATTATCAACATTGTATGAAGGGTGGAGACGTGCAATACCTTTGATTGGCGAAGGAGGGGAGATGCGATTATTTATACCCCCAACAATGGCTGCAGGTGCCGCAGGGCAATATAATCCCAATACCGGGCTTTATACTATTCCGCCAAATGCTGTTATGATTTTTGAAGTTCAATTAGAAGCGATTAATTAATTATTTAATACCAAGGAATAAGCTTCTGTATAACATACAGGAGCTTTTTTGTTTACGTACTTTTGTAAAAACCCAATTACTTGTCATACGAACCTATTTCCGTTTTTGATATGTTTAAGATCGGCGTTGGTCCATCCAGCAGTCATACGCTGGGGCCATGGCGTGCCGCTCAACGTTTTGTGCAATCACTTCAAACAATACAACCATTGGAAGAGGTGGCGGTTGTGCGGGTGTTGCTTTATGGTTCGTTGGCAAAAACAGGGAAAGGACATGGAACCGATGTAGCTATTCAATTAGGTTTGTGTGGTGAAGATCCTGTTACGTTTGATGTAAATGCGATAGATGCCCGCATCAAGGATATTGCTGACATGAATGAACTGCTGTTAGGCGGTAAGCATGAAGTAGCTTTTGATCCAAGAGAAGACATAGAATTCCTGATGACCGAAAGTCTTCCTTTTCATCCAAATGCCGTTACGTTTCTTGCATCTTTTGTTGATGGAACTTCTGTTGCCGAAACGTATTACTCTATAGGCGGCGGTTTTGTAGTAAAGGAGAATGAGCAAACTACCGGCCATGTACAGGTGCAGTTGCCTTTTCCGGTTGATACAGCCGAAGATCTTTTGCACTGGTGTATGAAAACAGGCATGAGCATCAGCGAAGTGGTGATGGAGAATGAAAATGCATGGCGTAATGAAGACGCAACCAAACAAGGGGTGCTCAACATCTGGCGGGTAATGCATGAGTGTATGTTCAAAGGTTGCCATACAGAAGGTTATTTACCCGGAGGTTTAAACGTTAAGCGTCGGGGTGCAGGATTGAATAAAAAATTACTACAGCAGAAGCAATACAATAATTTTCAGGAATGGGTAGAAGCGATCCGCAGCGGCGGCAACGATTTTAAATACACACTCGATTGGGTGAGTTGTTTTGCGTTAGCCGTGAATGAAGAAAATGCATCCTTCGGCAGGGTAGTAACTGCCCCAACTAATGGAGCAGCCGGTGTTATTCCTGCTGTGCTCATGTATTATGTTTGTTTCTGCAATGGCTTTGATGAAGAAAAGATCACCCGGTTTTTATTAACTGCTTCTGAAGTGGGGAGCATCTTCAAAAAAGGTTCTACCATTTCGGCAGCCATGGGCGGCTGCCAGGCGGAGATCGGGGTGTCCAGTGCAATGGCGGCGGCGGCACTCACCGAATGTATGGGCGGTACGCAACGACAGGTATTAATGGCGGCTGAAATTGCCATGGAACATCACCTTGGTTTAACCTGCGATCCTATTGCCGGGCTTGTGCAGGTGCCATGTATTGAACGTAATACAATGGGCGCAATCAAAGCCATCACTGCTTCTCAACTCGCTTTGCAAAGCACACCCGATTATGCCAAGGTTTCATTAGATGGCGTGGTAAAAACCATGTGGGATACGGCAAAAGATATGAACTACAAATACAAAGAAACCGCTGAAGGTGGTTTAGCCGTTAATATCCCCCTCTCTCTCAGTGAGTGTTGATCACCGTTAGTTGTTAAAAAAAACAAAATGAGCAAACAATTTTGGAGAAATACTGTTCTTTTGCAAACGAATTAAAAATCTGTTCAAAGGAGTAGGTTTTAATCGGTAACTTTCTTTAACATAACGGTCAAATTAATGGCAAACAACCAGGCAGCGAAAGACCTGAAACGTCCGCTGCAACGCTTGCTACAGGTATTAAACCTGGAGCGAAAGGAGATAGGTGCAATTTATTTTTATGCAATCCTTGCGGGTGTATTGCAACTGGCTATGCCTTTGGGTATACAGGCCATTATCAATTTTGTGCTTGCCGGCCGTTTATCTACTTCAATTATTGTACTGATTGTGTTGGTGGTGATCAGTGTTTTTTTTACTGGTTTGCTGCAGGTAAATCAAATGAAGATCATTGAGAAAATTCAACAACGGATCTTTACCCGTTATTCTTTTGAATTTGCATGGCGTATTCCACGTCTTGATCTTAAAAAAATTGATCAATACTATCTTCCCGAATTTGTCAACCGCTTTTTTGATACCATCAATCTTGAAAAGAGTCTCAGCCGTTTATTACTCGATATTCCTGCAGCATTGATACAGGTATTATTTGGCTTGATCCTGTTGTCGCTTTATGCCAATGTATTTATCATCTTTAGTTTGCTTGTTTTGCTCATCTTAGTTTTAATTATCCGGATCACGTATGCCAAAGGTCTTTCTACAAGTCTCGACGAAAGTGAATACAAATATGAAGTGGCCGGATGGCTTGAAGAAATTGCACGTGTGTTAAAGTCGTTTCAATTTTCACGTGGCTCTTCATTGCCGGTTGATAAAACCGATCTGCTCGTTACAAAATATCTCCATGCACGTACCAGTCATTTTCGGGTGTTGATGCTCCAATACTGGTCGTTGGTTGGGTTTAAAATTCTGATCACCGCAGGTATGTTAATTGTTGGTGCCTTTCTTCTTGTGAGTAATGAAATTAACGTGGGGCAGTTTGCTGCAGCTGAGATTGTGATACTCTTGGTATTGGCGTCAGTAGAAAAGCTCATCCGCAGTTTAGATAAGATCTATGATATTTTAACTGCTGTAGAAAAATTAGGAAAAGTAATTGATAAACCACTTGAGCCGGAAGGTACGTTGGGTCTTGATGCTGCTTTGCCTGGTGTCTCCATTCAAGTGAATAATGTAAGCTTCAGCTATAACGATCAGCGTCCAATACTCAATAATCTGTCGTTAAAAATAGCAGCAGGTGAAAAGGTATGTATCAGAGGTGGTGAGGGTTCAGGCAAATCAACCTTTTTAAAATTACTAACGGGTGCTTATTCTGACTTTGACGGGAATATTCTAATGAATGATGTACCGCTTGGAAATTACAAACCGGTGTTATTGCGTTCCGAAACGGGTATTCTGTTTAACAGGCTGGAAATTTTTCAGGGAACCTTGTATGAGAATATTACGTTGGGCGATACAAACATCACAACCTCACAAATCAATGCATTGGCGGCAAGACTTGGTATAAGCGAATTTATTGCATCGCTCAAAAAGGGATTTGATACGGAAATTGATGCAGTGGGAAATCGCTTATCCAGTGCCGTTATTCGTAAAGTTTTATTATTACGGGCACTGGTATCGAGTCCGAAATTATTATTGCTGGAAGAACCCTGGCTTGGCCTTGATCCGGAATGCCGTCGGCGAATTGAACAATATCTGCTGCAGGAGATACCGGCAACCACAGTAGTGGTGATCACAAATGATGATTCTTTTGCAAACAGGTGCAACCGTGTTTTTTATATGCACGATGGAAAAGTTGTAAGAGAAGAACAACCCATTTCAAAACAGTAAGCAACAGCCCATGTCGTATCAGATTCTTACACCCGATATACAGGAAAAAGCAGGTAAGCAGTTGAATTCGTTCAACGAAATTTACCGGCAGCATAAGAGCAGCCGTATTCGTAAATACTTCTATTTTATTATCGGAATTGTGATTGTGATTTTGTTTTTACCATGGACACAAAACATCCGAAGCAACGGAACTGTTACCACACTTCGCCAGGAGCAACGCCCTCAGCAAGTGAACAATATTATTGGTGGCCGTATTGTAAAATGGTGGGTAAAAGAAGGTGATTTTGTAAAGAAGGGTGATACCATTGTGCAGTTAGCAGAGATCAAAGATGATTACCTCGATCCGAATCTCTTGCAACGTACCGAACAGCAATTGAGTGCCGAACAAATGACCATTGATTACTATGAAGGAAAAGTAAGTACAACCGGTCAGCAAATTGAAGCACTGGAAAACGAACGGGAATTAAAGTTGAGTTCAATCGATAACAAACTCATACAAACAAAAAGGAAAGTGCAGAGTGACAGCATGAAAGTGAGTGCGGCAATGAATGAAATGAATGTAGCTGATCGACAACTGGAAGGTGCCGTAAAAATGTATGAACAAGGTGTTATTCCCTTAACTGAATTTGAACGCCGGAAAGTGATGCATCAGAATGTGAATGCAAAAATGATCGGTGCACAAAACGATTTCAACAACAGCAAACAGGATCTATTGATTCTGCAATTGGAACGTAGTGCAGCTATTCAGGAGTATGCAGAGAAAATTGCAAAAGCATCAGGTGATCGTTTTCAATCGCAGTCGCAAATTGCAACGGGCCAGGGCAAAGTAGCAAAGCTGCAAAATCAATATGATAATTACAGGATAAGAAACGGGCAATATTTTGTGTTGGCGCCACAAGACGGGCAGGTGATCAAAGCCATGAAAGCAGGTATCAATGAGATGCTGAAAGAAGGCGATATGATCGTTGAAATTGTACCAAAGCAATATCAACTGGCTGTGGAAGTGTGGGTAAAACCAATGGATCTGCAGTTGCTCACCATTGGACAAAAAACTCGTTTTATGTTCGATGGATTTCCGGCAATTATTTTTAGTGGTTGGCCACAGGCATCGTATGGAACATTTGGTGGTGAAATTGTAGCGATCGAATCAAACCTCAGCAGCAATGGTATGTTTCGTGTATTGGTAGCTGAAGATAAAAATGATCGTCCCTGGCCAAGGAACATGAAACTCGGCACAGGTGCCGTAAACTTTACATTGCTGAAAGATGTATCGGTTTGGTATGAATTGTGGCGGCAGATCAATGGTTTCCCTCCGGATTATTATCGTCCGCAAACAACAGTCAACGGCAAAGAGGAAAAAGAAAAAAGCAAGTGATAACAAACGGCCAACATACGTGATGAAGAAAGGAATTTTGAGTTTATTGATTTTGTGTTTGTCAGCATGTAAGGCATTGCATGCCCAGGATACATTGCGTGTGCTGGCAGAAGATGAATTTATTGCGATCGTAAAACAACATCACCCTGTTGCTAAACAGGCCGGGTTATTAGTTGATGCTGCAAGAGCACAACTGCTTTCCATTCGTGGAAATTTTGATCCCGTTGTATTTTTGAACAACGATCAAAAAACATTTGATGGCAAGAACTATTATAATTATACAAATGCAGAGTTGGGAGTTCCTACATGGTTTGGTGTAGAGTTGTATGCAGGTCTTGAAAATAATTTTGGTGATTTTATTAACCCTGAAGTATCGGCAAGCCGTACCAGTTATGCAGGCATCAGTTTGCCGTTGTTAAAAGATCTGGTATTGGATAAACGTCGTGCAGCATTGCAACAGGGCAAACTTTTCACACAACAATCGGAATTTGAACGGCGTACTGTTATTAATGATCTGTTGTTTGATGCATACAAAGCTTACTGGAGCTGGGCAAGAGATTATCAATTGCTGATGGTACTTGATACAACGATTTTTTTAAACGAAGCAAGATATGAGTTGGTGCGTATATCTTTTCAGCAGGGCGATCGTGCAGCAGTTGATACCACCGAAGCACTGGCACAGTTGCAGAACTTTCAACAGCAGCGTGAAGAAGCGTGGTTGAAGTTCAGAAAGTCAACATTGGAACTGTCAACATTTTTATGGCTGCAGGGAAACAAGCCGGTGTATTTAAGCGAACGTGTGGTACCTGATACTGTATGGACCGCCCAATCATTCACAAACTTTAAAGTTGATCAACTCAGTAACTGGCTCACGCAAACAGTAACCAACCATCCGAAGCTGCAACAGATCGATTTTAAATTACAATCACTGGAAGTGGAACGAAGATTGAAGTTTCAGAACCTGTTGCCCAAGCTTGATCTGAAGTATAATTTTCTGCAGAAAGGTTATAATGTAGCAAATTCTTTTAATGCTAATTTTTTTGAAAACAATTACAAGTTTGGCTTGAATGCTATTATTCCGATTCCTAACCGCAGCGGCATTGGTGATTACCGTGCTGCGAGAATTAAGATCAAGTCAACTGAACTTGATCGCAGCTTTACTGAACTGAATCTTGAGAACAAAGTACGTTTTCATTATAATGAAGTGCTGAACCTGCAAAAGCAGATCAGCATTTACGAAAACGCCTATCGTAATTATATGCGACTGTTTGAAGCTGAACAACTGAAATTTTCATTAGGTGAAACAACCTTATTCTTACTCAACTCACGTGAAACAAAAGTGCTGGAAGCCAAACAGAAATTACTTGAACTGAAAGTGAAGTTTTACCAATCATTTGCTGCGTTGAACTGGGCGACCGGTGGTTTGCAATAACATACTCTGTCTGAAACACTCGTCAGGCGGAATACTTCTTTCAATAATCATTGTATTGCTTTCCTAATCTCTTCAAAATATTTCATCACTGCTTCTTCTGTTTGCTGTTGAAGAATTGTATCAGCTGTAAATAATTTATTACGTAATGAACGGTAGAGTAGTACCGACTGATCTAATGCAGCAAGTAATGACTCTTTATTAGTCACTGCCAATGTTTGTTGCAGTTGATTGAAATCTTCAGCAGCAATCGTTGTTTCTACTTTGCGTACACCTCTTGGTAAGTTGTTATTCTTGATATGCAGTAATGGCCCAAATACAACCATGCGTAAGAATGCAAGAAAATCATGCGCTTCCATATACTCACCACGACCGATCTTCAGCAAGGCATAATGCACCCATGTCCAGAAACGGTCTTCGATCCATTGATGATCGGGGTGGGGGAATTGATAAGAAGTTGAATCAATGATCTGCTGTAAACTCCCGTTGCGGTCAAACAGTAAAACAGGATTTTCTACTCTTGTTTTTAATTCATCAGCTGTAATGAATTTAATATCTACATGCAGCAGGGGATTGTTGTACAAACAAATGAGCAAACGTGGTTCACCCACATGCTCACCGGTAAATGCATTCAACAGGTTGCCGAACTTGTTCGCATAAGCCATCATCTTTGCTTTATCGCCGCCCAGTTTTTCATTGCAGATGAGTATAAGATCAAGATCAGAGAATTCATCGAGCTCCTGTGTAAGCCAGGAACCGGCAACTGCTAATCCCTCAATGGAAAGATCATCTTCTGCAATGATGGCTGCATGTGCAGCAAAAGCTTGTTGAAGCATAGGTGATGATTGAGGTATGAAGATAAATTAAAAGGTGTAAGCAAAAAATGTAACACCTGCGTCTGATTGATATTTTATGGTTTAAGAATGCCTCTTTTTTGAAGCTTTGACTTTATGTCTGAGTACAGGCTAGCATTCAAGGGGCTGTGTAATAAGTTTTTCTTAAAATCAAAAAAATAGGCTTCTTCAAATTTATATACGTCTTTATTTTCATTGTCAGATGAGAAACTACCTTGAAAGAAAATTATTGAATTTTCAATTTGTAGAAATTCTTTTTTTATGTCAATATGGGATGTTGAAATAACATCTTGCACAAGAAATTTTCGGTCGTAAAAAATATAGCCGGTATCAATAATATTATAAATAAGGATATTATTTTCCTCTTTGTATGAAAGAATGTAAAATCTAATTTTTATATTATATCTGGTATTGTTACTTGATACTAATTTTATTGCAAGAGCATTTTGGTTATCAAGCGTAGTTAAATACATCGGAGATACTTGCCCTTTCTCTGCAGGAGCTATAAGTATTTGTGGTTTATTTTGAGATTTGATATTGATTTTATTTGTGACACGGTTTAAGGAATCAACTAATTCTAAGTTGTACTTTGCCAAGGCATCATTGGATGCATTGATGCTTTTTGTATAACTGCTATCAAGCCGTTGAATAAAGAATAAAGTCCTAATCGAATCGTTTATCTGATGAAGCGAGTCTCTTTCAGCCAGTTTTTTCCTTAAATCATTTTGATAAACTTCTGCTTGCTTTTCCTTCTCTTTTTCTGAATCTTGCCCAATCAGAAAAATAGCAATTGATAATCCGAATGATAATATTGTAAAAATTATCAAAGTTTTTTCAAGAGTCGAATATTTTACATCTTCCCAAGCAGATTTTGTTCGCTTATCTATTATTGGTATTATCACAGAGAAAATCTGAAATAATAATAGTAATACACTTAGAAATGTAAACATAATTTAACAGAGAATTTTATTTCATAAAGGTGTTTTATCTGTTTCGTCTTAATGTAAAGAATTTTCTAATTGTCATATCATTAAAAATTTTACATTATTTTCGTTATTGTTTCATGGCAGGACTCGAAAATCTTATTTGATATCTCACTTCCTCCCAAACCCCTTCTTAAAAAACAACAAATGATAATCCACCGCACTGCCCCAATAAGCACCGTTATGTCCACCGGGGCGTTCGGTATAATCATGATCTATTTTTAAGTTCATGAGTTTTTGATGCAGGTTGCGGTTCACTTCTAAAAAGAAATCACCCAAGCCACAATCAATGATGAGATTCAGTTCACCTTTCTTCAATGTTTCAATTTGATTAATGACAGTGTAAGTATCCCAGTTTTCTTTGTTGGTAGTAATATCACCCAGCACCTGTTTGATCTGCCAGTTGTTGGGGAACGGACGGATATCCACTCCACCAGCCATTGAACCCGCTTGTGAATACACTTCTTTGTTCCGCACCGAAAGGTAAAGTGCACCATGTCCACCCATGCTCAAACCGGTAATGGCTCTTCCTTTTTTATCAGCAATGGTTTTGTAATGTGTATCGATATAATTCACCAGCTCTTTGCTCACAAATGTTTCATACTTCATCTTGGGGTCAATGGGACTATCGTAGTACCAACTGAAAAAACCACCATCGGCACATACGATCATCATCTGCAATTCATCTGCCCGTTGTGTAAGCTGAGGCGCATCTTTCAACCATCCACGGTAATTGCCACTATATCCATGTAACAGGTACACTACCGGAAAACGTTCCTTACTTTTCTTATAATTCTTTGGTGTGATCACCACGCATTTAATTTCTTTCTGCATGCTGTTGCTGAAAACAGTAACGGTATCAACTTTGGCAGCTAAGAGATGAAAGGAGAGAAAAAAGAAAAAGAGGAGAGTGCTTGATCGTTTCATGTGTTGAAGATAAATATTTCTGCTGTTCAAAAAAGCTGTCATCCCGACGAAGGAGGGAACTGCCAGGCTATTGAATTTCTATTAAACAGATCCCTCCTTCGTCGGGATGACAATAAAAAGGGCACAGAGAAAATTCTCCGTGCCCTTTGAGTTACCTCATTGTTCTCTGTGGTAAAAATATTTAATTCTTCTTCTGCGCTCTCTGCATTGAATTGCCACCTGCACTTGCGCCACGCACAGGACCACCGCCCAGGCGGAACAAGTTAAACTTCGATGGCATTTCTTTCACTGGCCATAAGTTATTGCTTTCATCAATATCAGCAGTTTCACGCATTGGATCAATACGGATCGCTGTTACTTCTTTATCCTTGATGAATACTTTAGTAAACTTCTGTTCATTCAGTTTCCAAACACTAACAGGTACACGATCCACTTCTTTGCTGCCATCTTTAAATGTCCACTCAACAATCACCGGCATTACCATGCCACCCTTGTTGGTGAAACTTAATTCATAAAAATTTTTATTCGCCCATTTGCTTTTGTTCTCTGTGTCAATTGTTATAGCAGCTTCACGTTGCTGTTGAGAAAATTTCGCATCGGCACCGGGATTGAAATAATAATAATCACGCAGACTTGTATCGGCATCTGTTGCATACGTAATGCTCTTGTCGTCTTTGTTGCGGAGTTTGTGCACCGCATCAAATTCTTTTTGCTGGAACGCAGCAGTGTTTGATGCATCATTCATTTTGAACCATCGCACACTGTCGAGTGAAATATCAACAGGCTCAGTTCCATAATACCAACCTCTCCAGAACCAATCAAGATCAACAGCACTTGCATCTTCCATCGTACGGAAAAGATCAGCAGGTGTTGGATGCTTGAATGCCCAGCGGCGTGCATATTCACGGAAAGAGTAATCGAATAATTCACGACCCATTACGGTCTCACGTAAAATATTTAAACCGGTTGCTGCTTTTGCATAGGCGTTGGCACCAACCTGTGTAACGTTATCACCCATGGTCATAATCGGTTCCAGTTGATCTTTCGGCAATTTCATATAATCAGTGATCAAATGCGCAGGACCACGACGTGAAGGATAGTTGTTATCAAACTCACCTTCAGTTAAGAATTGGGTGAAGGTATTCAACCCTTCATCCATCCACCAGTATTGGCGTTCATCGCTGTTAACGATCATCGGGAAAAAGTTATGACCCACTTCATGAATTACCACACCAATCATTCCATACTTGGTTGCTTCGCTGTAAGTACCATCTTTTTCTGTACGGCCATAGTTGAAGGCGATCATTGGATACTCCATACCTTGTGAAGCTTCCACCGAAATGGCAACAGGATAAGGATAAGGGATGGTATGCTTTGAATAGATCTTCAATGTATGTGCTGTTACCTTGGTTGAATACTTACGGTACAGTGCATACGCTTCTTTCGGATAATAACTCATACTCATGATCTTCTTGCCTTCCACATAAGTTGGCATGGCATCCCATACAAATTTGCGGCTGGCACCCCATGCAAAATCACGTACGTTCTCTGCAGAGTAGATCCATGTTTTTTTATCGGTTGATTTATCTTTTTCGTTTGCTGTTGCTTCAGCAAGTGTAACAACCTCCACCACGTCTTTGGCTGATTGGGCTTGCTGCCAACGTTGAAATTGTGCTGCAGTTAAAAGTTGTTTGTAGTTCTGACATTCACCGGTTGCTGCTACAACAAAATCTCCGGGTACAGTCATTTTTACTTTAAAGTTGCCGAAGGTGAGTGCAAACTCTGAACCACCACTGAACTGTGTATTCTGCCAACCCTGGAAATCGCTGTACACTGCCAAACGTGGATAGAACTGGCTCATGGTAAACACTGCATTTCCATCTTCAGGAAACAATTCATAACCACCACGGCTGCCCCACACCAAACGATCGGGTATTTTATAATTCCAATCGATCTTGAAAATAAATTTTTGTCCGGGCTTTAATGCAACCGGCAGATCAATACGCATCATTGTTTGGTTGATGGTATACTTCAATGCATTTCCTGAAGCATCAGTAAGCTTTGTAATTTTTATACCAAGACCCGATTCCTGTGCTGTGCGCCATTTTTCAATGTTCACGAGTTGTGTGTTGCTCATGTTCGCTTCCATACGGTTACGGCCATTGCGCAGGTAATCATGATCAGGATTGTGAATGTTTTCATCTAACTGCATCCACAGGTAAGTCAACTGATCAGGAGAGTTGTTGAAATACGTAATTGTTTCGGTGCCGGTTAAACGAAGATTTGCTTCATCCAATTCAACACTGATGTCGTAATCGGCTTTTTGCTGCCAATACTTTGGACCGGGCGCACCGCTTGCTGTACGGTATTCATTGGGGCTTTGTAATAAGTATCCCAACTGTTCAAAACGGTTACCATGATTACTGCCGGGATTGCTCTGGGGCGGTTGTGCAACACTCACTACAGCGAGTAACAAACAACCAAGTAAAAAACGAATGTGCATAGTTCAGATTTTTTTTTGCTTTTTAAAACGGTAAGCGCTCAAGCGCCATAATAAATGAAATGCCAAAAATGCCGCCGCTGATAAACACTGTCCATTCTCTTTGCTTTATGTTCAGCAGGCGCACAAAGATGAAGGAAACCATCAACACAGCAAGTACAATCAATAACTGACCAAGTTCCAGGCCAATATTGAAAGCCAGTAATTGGGTGATGATGTTTTCGCTTTTACCCATCATACTCCTCAGGTAATTACTGAATCCAAGACCATGGATCAATCCAAACACCAATGCAGCAACGTAACGGAACCGTACATGTTTTGGTTGAGTGTTATTGCGGAATAAATTTTCCAGAGCTGTGATGATGATGGTAATTGGTATCAGGAATTCGATCCATGTACTGGGGATCAGAATTTTATTGAATACACTTAATGCTAATGTAACACTATGGCCAATGGTGAATGCGGTGATCAGGATCAACACCTGTTTCCAGTCTTTCAGAAAGTAAGGGAGACACAGCGCCATCACGAACAGGATATGATCGTAACCTTTCCAATCGGTGATGTGATAAAAACCTTCCCTTAAATAAAACCCAAAATCCCCCATTTTTTGTGTCAGCGGTGGTTGAACTCGGAAAATAAACCAGAAGTTTGTAATCTTGAAAACTAATACGAAGATGGTGGCAGAATTATATGAGCGGCTCGTTAAAGACAAGCCGGTAGTGGATAGTGGTGAGCAGGTAGTGGGAAAAGAGTCCTTAGTGGTTAGTCGTCTGTCGTCTGCGGCCTATCGCCTGGTTTTACTTGCCGCTATCGGATTATGGCTAACGGCTTTCTCCCTTCATCCTTACTACATGAGCGTAACGGAATTTGAATACAAACCTGCGGAGAAAGAAGTGCAGGTTGCATGTAAAATTTTTACTGATGACCTGGAAGAAACATTGAAAAAAGAATACAAGCGAAAAGTTGACATCCTCAATACATCTGCTAAAAAAGAAAATGAACAGTTGCTCAACAGCTACCTGCAACAGCATTTGCGTTTGCAGTTAGATGGCAAACCGGTTGCTTTGAAAATGATCGGGTTTGAACAGGAAGGTGAAGCGGTGTGGATCTATCTTGTTACAAATAATACTGCTGCATTTAAATCGGCTGTTGTGTTTAATGATCTGTTGTACAGTTACAGGGAAGATCAGTTAAACATCATCCACTTCAAAAATAAAGGAGAGCGCAAGAGCCACCGTTTTACATTTCCCAATAAAGAAGTTGCGTTAAGCTGGTAAGTTGTTTTGCTGATGAGTTTTTTTCTTTGCGTGAAATAAATCAAAACGCATCTAAATAAATTTTCGCTGCCAAAAAAAGAATGGAAAACAAGCACGCCCAAATGCCGTAATAGTAAAGTGTTGCTTTCTTTTGAAAGCGTACATGTATTTTATGATCGATACTTCTTGGATTAAGTTTCATTTGCGTAATTGGTTTCAACTGTAACATCTTCTGAACCCATGCACGCATAACTGAGTTATTGTTTCGTTGAATGTGTTTCAGGTTAAGATTGTCATAACCTGCCATCAGCAACGCACGCATCACATACAGAACAAATAACAACGCAAAAGACCCATATAATAAAAGCATCAGCATGCAATCAGAATTGTAGTGGTTTCAATTTTAGTTTGCCATTGGTTTTCCACTCAATGGCTGGTGCAGGTGTTTTAAAATATTGCAGCAGGAATAGAGGTGCATTCAAAGCTTGTACCGAACGTATCCTGTGCAGATCGGCATCGGGTGCCAGGTAAAACTGACGGGTACGTTTAAACGAAGGTATCTCTTTACCGTTAATCTCAGCAGGGTTTTTCAATGCACCGATCATGCCATCGGCACCAATGCCGGCAGCCACATTAAACCACACAGGGAAATTACTTTCTGTTTTCATAAAGGATCGAAGGTTGACCGATAGCCAATAGGTTTGTCCGTTATAATCTTTCATTAAACGTTCGGCCCACTTTTTCCCTAATAATTTCGGATTGTATTGTGCATACGGCGAAAAGCTTGCCGAAAATTTCAATCCCATGCGTTGCTGTCCCCAGCCATACTGTTGCGCAGCAAACAATCCCGCACCTGAAATATTGGCCAGCATATCACCACCGGAGAAACCCCAGTCACGGGAAAAAGCATCCATCATTTCCACAATACTTAAAAAGGCAAGGGATGTTAATGCCCCGCCAACTATTGCCTGTTTTGGTTTTACACCACTCCAGCGTAACAAATCGTGCTGCATCACAGAAACGTTATACGCAGTGGTGGCATGACCCAGCTTATCCATCTGCAGCCATTCTTTGTTATCGTTCAGCAAATGGAATTTACTCTTTGGAAATTTTTTGTACCACAGAAAATACAAACCAACAGATGTTAATACAAACACGGCCGATTCAGTCCACACTACTTTCCGTAAACGATCGGGGCGAAACTGATCACTTGGCGGCAGAAAATACTGCTGTGCACCTGCCTGCTGCACAGTGATGGATGCAATAAAAATCAATAAAACAATCTTGCTGATATAATGCTTACACGCCATAGGCTGCTGCAAAATACGGAAGCTGCAGAAAATATCCATTCTTTCTGAAATTGCTCTTGAAACAAAAGCAAGAGAATCATACATTTGATTTCCTAAAAATTAACTGTATGCAAGCAACGATTCAGGCCAATGTACAAAAGTGGCTCACCGGCAATTTTGAACAATCGGTAAAAGATGAGATAACAGCACTTCAACAAAATAACCCCGATGAACTGGCAGATTCGTTTTACCGTAACCTGGAATTTGGTACAGGTGGCTTGCGTGGCATTATGGGTATTGGCACCAACCGCATGAATAAATACACAGTTGGAATGGCTACGCAGGGCTATGCCAACTATCTCAATAAAAGTTTTGGCGAAGGCAATGTAAAATGTGTGGTTGGTCATGACAGTCGCAATAACAGTCGCCTGTTTGCAGAGATCGTTGCCAATGTAATGGGCGCTAACGGAATTAAAGTGTATTTGTTTGAAGCATTACGCCCAACACCTGAGTTGAGTTTTGCGATTCGTCATCTCGGTTGCCAGGGAGGTGTTGTTTGCACGGCATCGCACAATCCCAAAGAATACAACGGGTACAAGGCCTATTGGAACGATGGCGGACAGTTAGTGCCACCACATGATAAGAACGTTATTATTGAAGTGGATAAAGTTGCAGGTGTTGATGATGTAAAGTGGAGTGGTGGTGAAAGCAACATTACATTGATCGGAAAAGAAATGGATGAAGCATACATGCAAATGATACAAAGTTTGAGCGTGTATCCTGAAGTATGTAAAGCGCAACATGATCTGAAAATTGTGTACACATCCATTCACGGCACAGGTATTACACTCGTGCCACAGGTGTTAGAACGTTTTGGCTTTACCAATGTAACCATTGTGGATGAGCAGAAAGAACCCGACGGAAATTTTCCAACAGTAGTTTATCCAAACCCCGAAGAAGCAGAAGCCATGAATATTGGTTTGAACAAAGCCAAGGCAATGGATGCTGATATTTTATTGGGAACCGATCCTGACAGCGACCGTGTTGGTATTGCTATTAAAGATCATAAAGGCAATTGGGTGCTGATGAACGGAAACCAAACCGCTGTGCTTGCTTTCAATTACATGATCGAAGCACGTAAAGCAAAAGGCATCAATCAACCAAATGATATGGTGGTGAAAACCATTGTAACAACAGAAATGATCGATGCCATTGCAAAGGCAAGCGATATCAAGTGTTACAATGTGCTTACAGGTTTTAAATGGATCGCTGAACTCATTAAAGAAAAAGAAGCAACAGAAAATTATATTGTTGGTGGCGAAGAAAGTTATGGCTTGATGATCGGCAGTCAACTGCGTGATAAAGATGCCATCAGTGCGGTTGCATTGTTGTGCGAAATGGCAGCGTATGAAAAGAACAAAGGCCGCAGTCTTTACCAGAAGATGATTGACTTGTATGTGCAATATGGTTTTTATAAAGAAAGCCTGATCTCCATCACCAAGAAGGGCATGAACGGACAGGCGGAAATTGCAGAGATGATGGAAGGCTATCGTACCAACACACCAACGTCTATCAATGGTTCTGCAGTGGTACAGTTGCTCGATTACCAATTACAGAAAGGAAAGAATATTCAAACAGGTGAGGAATGGACGATCAACTTGCCGAAGTCGAATGTGTTGCAGTTTATTTTAGCTGATGGCAGTAAAATTTCTGCACGACCAAGCGGAACAGAACCAAAGATCAAATTCTACTTTAGTGTAAATACCAAACTTGATAAAGCAGAAAATTTTGATGCAGTACATGAGCAGTTGAATGAAAGGATCGATGGAATTATTAAGGATATGAAGTTGAAGTAAAGAGAAGTACGATGTTGGATGTACGGTGAACGAAGTTCAACTTCACCTGTCATCCCGACGAAGGAGGGATCTGCTCAACTCATGTACAACAGCTCAACAGATCCCTCCTTCGTCGGGATGACAAAAAAAGATAAGGCTGCATCAATGCTGTAATCAAATGAAGACAATAAACGACATCGAAGTAAAAATCCGGAAGCTTAAAAAACGAAAGATTATATACATTATTATAGCCTGTTTTTTGATACTTCTCAACCTGCTTACAGATTTATTGAGTTTTATTGAAGGAAAATTTTCCTCCGACGACATTGGATACAACATCGGTTATATGATCGGCTCTCACTTTTTTTTCATTTTCGGACTGTTTCTTTTCTATCGTGTATTTAGAATAAATCGAAGGATCAATGAACTGAAGCAACATGCGTTAAATACTGTGGTGGATTCTATCGGCAGTGATGTTATAAATGATTAATTCTTCATTATTCAATCCGTATCTTGCACCTGCTTTATGAGACGATTTGAAGATAGTTACAGACACAAAGGATTACGCAAGAAGTTAGTTGATCTGTTGCGTAGTAAAGGCATCACAGATGAACGGGTGCTGGAAGCCATCAATAACATTCCCCGCCATTATTTTTTAGATACAGCTTTCGATGAAATTGCCTACGAAGACAGGGCCTTTCCCATTGGTGAAGGACAAACCATTTCGCAACCATACACCGTTGCTTACCAGACACAGTTACTTGAAATAAAACCCTACGATAAAGTACTGGAGATCGGCACAGGCAGTGCTTACCAGGCTTGTGTACTTGCCGAAATGAATGCACAGGTGTACACGATCGAGCGCCAAAAAAAATTATTCGACTTTAATAAAGCCTCTTTTCCTTTTTTGAAAAAATACCTCAACATTAAATTCTTTTATGGTGACGGGTTTGAGGGCTTACCCACTTATGCGCCCTTTGATAAAGTGATCATTACAGCGGCTGCACCGTTTGTTCCTCCTAAGTTGATTGAACAAATGAAACCGGGTGCAAAAATGGTGATACCGGTTGATGAAGGCGATACGCAACGCATGAAACGTTTAACCAAACATGAAGATGGTTCTTACACCGAAGAGGTTTTCGATTCATTTTCATTTGTACCAATGCTGGGTGGCAAGCAGAATGGAAAGTAAGTTGGTTTATTCTAGTTCGCAGCAATTCATCCAAACAAAAAAACAGCAACTGCATTACTTCTACTTTAAGCGAAACTAACGGTTGCTAAACGTTGCAACAAAACGATGAGATAATGAAATCGTCATCGCCCTATTAAATCTGCCAAAGCGGGGAAAAATAAAGTTTGTAATATTAGCATCAGAATAGGATGTAACCCAGTAAAGTAAACTTCATAAAATTTATGACAAAATCGGGACAGGCACTGACTGCAGAGAGACCAACTCCAGCTGCAATCGTTAATTTTTCAATGCGTCGAATGTTTAGCAGACGTTCAGCAGCAGGCATCGTCGTACTTTTTTTTACAGTTGTAAACCTTTTCTCCTGTACATCTGCCGATAAGACGGACAGCACATCAACATTTCAGGTGTTGGAAAGTAAAACAACAGGCCTCGACTTCAGTAACGATCTCACCTACGATAACGATTTTAATCTTCTGCGATACATTTATTTTTATAATGGCAGTGGTGTGGCAAGCGGAGATTTTAATAACGATGGAAAAATTGATCTCTATTTCGGTGCTAATCAAAAACAAAGCCGGCTTTACCTGAATGAAGGTGAAATGCATTTTAGAAACGTAACGAAGGAAGCAGGCATATCGGACGATAAAGGCTGGACGACCGGCGTATCGGTGGCCGATGTAAATGCAGACGGGCTATTGGATATTTATGTTTGCCGGGTAGGTTACTACGAATCATTGCGCAGCAAGAACCAACTGTTGATTTGTACGGGTATCGATAAAAACGGAGTTCCTCACTATAAAGATGAAGCCTTGCAATACGGACTCGAATTTTCAGGGCTTTCCACACAGGCTGCTTTTTTTGATTACGACCTCGACGGTGATCTTGACATGTTTCTGCTCAACCATTCTGCAAACGGGTACACATCATTACGGACAAGAAAAGATTATTTGAAAATAGAGAACCCCCTGGTTGGTGCCCGGTTGTTCAGGAACGAAGGCACTCGTTTTTCTGATGCAACAAAGGAGAGTGGAATTAATAATTCCATACTCGGTTATGGTTTAGGAATAGCTGTTGCTGATATAAACATGGACGGCTACCCCGATGTGTATATCGGGAATGATTTTTATGAGAATGATTATCTGTACATCAACCAAAAAAACGGAACCTTCAAAGAAGAGAGTGAAAACCAGTTAATGCATACAAGCCATTATTCAATGGGTGTGGATGTAGCCGATGTTAATAATGATGCCTTTCCCGAAGTTATTTCGCTGGATATGTTGCCGTCTGATCCCGCTGTTCTTAAAATGTCGAGCGGCGAAGACGATTACGATTTGTTTAATTCAAAACTGAGAGAAGGGTACTCATTTCAATACAGCAGAAACAATCTTCAGCTAAACAGGCGAAGCAGTCTTTTTAGTGAAACAGGGCTTTACAGCGGCATTGCAGCTTCCGACTGGTCATGGGCTCCTTTATGGCTGGACTTTGACAATGATGGATTGAAAGATCTTTTTATTTCCAATGGTATCCCTAAAAAAATGAATGATATTGATTACATCAATTATTTATCCAATACCGAAGTGCAGATGACGAATCAGGAACGGGAAGCGTTCAATAATGATGTAGCACTCATTAAAAAGCTTCCTGAAGTGGCGACGCCGAACAAATTTTATAAAAACAAAGGCAATCTGGTATTTGAAGATGGGGCCGCAGGAATCGCAAACGATCAGTCAACATTTTCGAACGGTGCCGTATATGCCGATTTTGATAATGATGGTGATCTGGATATTGTAGTAACCAACATCAATGCAAAAGCACTGATTTATCAGAATACACATAGCAAACAGGGCGAACGAACATCATTGACAATTAATTTGGTTGGTGATGTAAAAAACAAACGGGCAATTGGTGCCAAAGTAATTGCGTTTGCAAACGGCGAAATACGAACCTATGAAAAGTTTCCTGTGAAAGGGTTTCTTTCAAGCATGGATGGTCCTTTGTTAATTGGGCTTACAAAGGCAACCATTGATTCGATGCTGTTGATTTGGCCGGATAATTCTTTTCAGAAAATCACTATTCCTTCAAACGGTGCAAGCCTTACTGTTACCTATCAAAAAGGATTGCCCTTGTTCGATTACAGCAGTTTGCAAAAGCTGCATGTAAACAAATCGTTTCCCATTGCTGATATCACTCAAACTACCGGCATCAATTATGTACACCGGGAAAACATGTTTGTTGACTTTAATACGGAACGTTTAATTCCACACATGGTTTCAACCGAGGGTCCTGCACTTGCAGTTGCTGATGTTAACCACGATCGTCTGGATGATGTGTTCATTGGCTCAGCAAAAGACAGTAAAAGTGTTTTATACATTCAACAACCTTCGGGAAAGTTTGTAAAGACGAATCAACCCGCACTTGATAAAGACAGCGCATACGAATCAGTTTCTGCAACCTGGTCCGATATAAATAATGATGGACATCCGGATTTGATTGTTGTGAATGGGGTTGATCAATACTATGATGAAGCAGATTTCGGCACGCCACGTATTTACTTCAATGATGGTAAAGGACTGCTTACAAAAGCAGTTGAATCGTTCAGCAATCTCAATGTGTCAGCATCAACAGTTGAAGCTGCAGATTTTAATAAGGATGGTTTTCCTGATTTGTTTGTGGGTGCAAGATCTGTATCCGGTAACTATGGTAAAATTCCTCAATCTTATTTATTGCAAAATAATGGCAAGGGTAAATTTACAGATGTAACAAAGGCTGTTGCAAAAGAATTAAGTGACATCGGATTTGTAACGCACAGCAGCTGGTTCGATATCGATAAAGATGGGGATCAAGATCTTATTATTTCGCTGGAGTGGGGTGGCATTTATGCGTTTATAAACACGAATGGAAGCTTTCAAAAGCAGGTATTAACCGATAAAAAAGGGTGGTGGAATTTTGTGTTGCCGTATGATTTTGACGGCGACGGTGATATTGATTTAGTGGCCGGAAATTTAGGTGAGAATAGTCGCCTGAAAGCATCGCAACAGGAACCGGTAAAATTGTATTACAATGATTTTGACGGAAACGGAAACAACGAACAGATAATGACTTACTATGTAGCCAATAAGGAAATACTGTTTGCAGGTAAGGGTGATCTTGATCGGCAATTGCCGTTTCTTAAAAAGAAGTTTTTGTATGCGAAAGACTTTGCAAAAGCTTCTGTTACTGATTTGTTTGGGCAAGAGAAGCTTGCTCAATCCACTGTTCTTAGTGCAGATTATTTTTCCAATTCAATATTGATCAATGAGGGCAACTTGAAATTTTCCGTTCAGCGTTTGCCCTGGCAGGCACAGCTTTCGTCGTTGAAAGATGCGGTTGTGTATAATGCAAACAACGATAGCCTTCCGGATATTCTGCTCATTGGAAATTATTACGACAACAACACCGAGCTGGGACGAAACGATGCAGATTTTGGTACCGTTCTCATCAACAACGGGAACAACAATTTTATGTTCGAAACACTCAACGGGGTAGCGATCAAAGGCCAGGCGAGGCGTATAAAAAAGATCAGCACGAATAAAAAAGCAGCGTATATCATTGCAAGAAATTACTACAGTATTTTGGTGATACAATAACGATAAGCCGTGCATTGTTAACATCCATTGTCAATTCCCTAACTAGCGTGTGGCTTTGCAGATGGAATGTTCATTCAATCGTTTTCTACTTTTATATTCTTCAAAAAAATAGCTCAGGTAATGATCATCCAATCAATAGATGTATTACCTGAGCTATCAGTTGAACAGTTTTAAATCAGTAGTTGATTGAAAACTGTTCAATGCAATCTGTTTATTTTACCAAATTCTTAAAGGCCGATCCAAAAATTAAATAACCGGTATTGCCTGCAATGGTTCCTTCATTTTGTCCCCAGAAGAATGGCCAGTCGTCATAGTTTTCAAAGTGATCAGGTTTTCTGAATAAAACACCGGGAGCCACATTGCCCGGAATAAAAGAGAAATCGGCCCTGTTGTTTCCATAAAATGTTGCTTTCGGTCGGGTGGCGCCCACTGTTGCAACAAATGAATAATTATGATACGGATGGCAGCCAAATAACCAGTTGGTAACCTTGTATGCATGACTTGCATCTACAACGTCAGGAAAATATTTATTCGCAAAACAAATGGTAGTTCCAAAACTTGTAATACCTCCATTGCCTGCCCAGTTGCCGAGTCCGATTGGTACACCGTACGGATTATCTTTTTCAAGCCCTTTGATGTAATCATTATACTTCACTACATATGGCCTGAGCTTTTCTTTGTAAGCAGCATCCATATGTGGAATGGCATTTAATGCCGTAAGAAGAATGAAATTAACGTTGCGGTCAAGTGCAGGCCATAAAAGTTGCTGAAATTTATCTGCATATTGTTGCTCCCCGGTTGCGATATACAGTTGAAGATTCGTTGAAATGTTTCCTGCTGTTCCAAATGAACGGCGAGTACTGTCCTGTGGTTGTTTGGCAAGTAATTCTGTTGCCTCTTTCAGCAATCTTTTTGATTGTTGTAATGCTCTTGCTGAAAGAGGATCGTTGTAACCTTTCAATGCACGGCTTACTGCTGCAAACATCGTTGCTGCACTGAGATCGAGACCGGGGTTGCGGCTCGTAAATGCCCACAGATCATCTTTCACGCCACTTGATCGTCCGTCGGGCGCTACTTCATAAGGGCCAAGCTTTGGATTGTACGGCAGGCCATCTGTTAACGATGCTGCATCACCAAGATGATGATAGTTGTCAAGCACTGCATTGGAGAGTGTTTGTGACATATGACCGATTATCTCTGCCTGTGCCACAAGGTTCAATGTTCCGTGTTCAATAAACTGCAATACATCCGGTGTTCCGTCGGGCCGGTGCAGATCAACGTAACGTTGTTTTTGATCAACAAATGTTTGATCCCGCAATGGTTTAAAATATTCCCATGTTTGAACAAAGTTTTGCACCACACTGATGTTTGATCCGGTTTCAATATCAAAATCTCCCGCATCAAAAAAACCACCAATGTTTAATCCGGGAATCAACTCAAGTGCTTTGTACTTCGTGTCGGTTGTTGGGCCTTGTGCATGTAAGTCGAAATGATCGGTGTTTGGCGGAGCCTGCAGATAACCTTCTTTGAAAGGCTCACCATGCCACACCCTGTAACCTTCATTTACAAACATGTGATTCATGTGGATGGGAATCCAGATATCACTGGTGGCATCGGTTATTTTATCGTAAACATTATTTTGTATTAAAAAGTTATTCGTCTTAATGGTTCCGTATTGTATAAAATAAATACCGGGCGTCTTCACTTGTGTAAAGTCGAATTTTACATAATGGTATTTAAAATAATCACCCCACGGTACGATGTTGCCGCTGAATACTTCTTTGGCAGTACCGTCGTTGCCTACTTTATACAATGCCGCTTTTGTAAGCGGTTTATCTTTTTTATCCAATTCAATAACAGCCGTTTTTTGTTGCGAAGGCGTGTAGCCAACTTGTGAGAAACCGATGTTTGGTTCTCTCACCCAACCCTTGATGGCATTTGGTTCAACTGTCCACGTTAGCACCTTGCCTGTTTTTCCTGCGGGCAGCATACTGCGAATTACAAACCAGCCATTCTGTGCCAGCACACGGCCATCAAAAAGCATCAGGTCGGCATCTTGCGAAATGATTTTTAATAAACGTGATGGTTCATCGGGTGCAAAAATTAACGTGCGACCTGTTTCCAGCGGAAGCGGTTCAATAAATTTTCCCGTTCCTCTGTCATCGGAAGTATTGTATCCTTTGTATTGCTTTGGTTTTTCACTGTTGGGTCTTGTGGTGCTGTTACCTACCACATACCTTGGAAAACGGTTAAAACGTTCATCCATCAAATAAGCCTTATTCCAGTATTGCGAGGGTAAAAATTCAAGATTAAATCCCGCTTTCCCTTCCAGTTCTTTGGGAATAGGTTTATCAAGATAAACAGCTATTTCAACGCCCTTACCTTTTGCGGTTACAACCACACGTGAATCAAAATTGTAATCTGCATAGCGTAAGGTGGCTTCAATGGTTTTGCTGGCGGGGTTTACTTTTCGGTTTGAGATGTTGGGAACAAGGTCCCATTGCTCCGGTGTGTGCGAAAGACGCACAGCGCCACCCTGCGCTGTTCTCACACCATGGTGAATCAATTCGATGCCGGCGTTCTTTTCATCGTTGAATCCACCGGTGAAAAGGTTGTTGTACACCAGCACGTTTACGCCCTGTGTTTCGAAATACTCCAGCTTGTTAAGTTTCAATTCCTGGCCCGATGCGTAATGGAATGCGATTACCAGTGGCACTGCAACCAATAAACATTGTAGTTTCTTTTTCATGTTCATGTAAAATAAATAGTCGTTTGCGATTGTCTTGTTGCTAAGTAAGGAAGGTAAATCAAAAAGTTTTAAACAGTGGGGCTAAAATGCAAAACGAAATGCTGAGTCATCTGTTCTTTGACATGTATAAAATGATTGGTTGGCAGTAAGCAAGTTTCAGAACGATTCCTGCTTTGTGTCATTCGTTGCTGAAACCATGGCAGCAACGGTTAATTAGTTGATTGAAATGATGGTGGCCTGCCTTGCAGTTAATTTCCAACTGCCGTTTTCTTTTGTCCAGATATTGGTGAATCGTCTTTTTACCGTTTTGCCTGCATGTTGAGTATCCGCTTGCGGCACAAGTGTTTCTAATCCCATTACAACCGCAATGCTGTTCACAAAGGCAATGTTGTCAATTCTTCGTTCAAAACTGGCGTAGTTAATTTTTCCGGCCCTTACTCTGTTCATGATCTGTTGAAAACCGACGATCGCATTTTCAGGATTTTGCACAACGATATTCTTCGACATTAATTCAGCCAATAGCGTTGTATCACTTTTCAGGATCGCTTCACGTTCTTTGTCTTCGAGTTTTCTGATCAAGTCATCATCCTGTTGTTGTGCGAAAGAGTTTACAAAAAAGAGAAACAGAAAGGCGGTTAACAGTAACAATATTGTACACTTCATAGTAGTTGTTTTATTGGTGATCAGAAAAGGGTAGGGACAACAGGAAGCAATTCATGGTTACACAAGCCATAATATTATACCGGCACGCTTCACTTCATCATCAGTTGTATCAAAGACCGGCAGAAGGAAAAGTAAAAATATGTTGGTTAATGAAACGTACCAACTTACGAAGCTTGTATTTTTTGATCAGCGCAGATGGGCTTTAAGCAGTACGGGAGTTTATTGCACTTCTGTCCCAACTACTAGCTGAAGCAAAATTGAAATTCTTTTGTTGAAAATCTATTCGTCGGCCCGCATTGCTAAAATCTTGTGTTAGCAGCTGTCGTTTCTTTTTTGAGCATCGTTCTATTTCTTATAAGAAAGACAATTAGTCGAACAGATGCGTAGAGAAACGGAGAGGCAAACAGTAAACTTAGTATGTCAGCTTCACCTGGAACAAATCCGAAGGTCAAAACGAGTAAGGCAAAGTATAAGAAGGACAAGCCCAGCCAAGTAAGGTAGAATTTCAATGGCCTACTTATGAATAAAGCAATCAACATGATAGACTGTCCAACCAATGATATTAAAGCACAAGCAGGCAACCTTGTTGAATATCCTCCAAAAAGTGAAAAGCTAGTTTCTCCACTGAGTGTTTCGGTCAGGAACTTTGGCTCAACGAGCACTAAAGGAGCAGCGCCATGTCCAATCCCTACTATGATAAGAAGATTGCAGATCAGTGTAACTAATATAAACTTATTGATTGTTGCCATTCTATAGCTGCTAACACTCTAATTTATGATGTAACATAATACCATGCAAAAGGAGATTATCATACATTTTGTGTTGTTATTAATGTAATTCTTTTTACAGTGTTTTATCGTTAATCTGAAACATAAACCTTACTGCTTGCTACGTTTAGTAACGTAACGCAACCATAAAAAGTCGTTGTAAATCCGCTTCACTGATTTTAAGGTAAAGCGTGTTGCTTTTCGTTTGCCGTACCCCTCTTCTGCTTCAAATACAGTAGGTGCACCAATAGTACCATCAGCCAATGGTGCCAATACCAAACTAAATTCATCAATTAAACCTGCTTTCAGGAACGATCCGTTTACATGTCCGCCACCATCAATACGTACACGCTTAATACCAAAGTGTTTGTTTAGTTTTTTCAGCACCAATGCAAGATCGAGTTCTTTCTTGCCGCCAAAAATGTACGACACATTTTTACTGCGCAGGTGTGCCAGGTAACTGCTGCTTACCTCTTCGCTCAACACTTCAATTACCTGTTCGGTAGAAACCATATTGGTATCCCAAAAACATTTACCCGACGGATCAATGACAATTGCATATTGCCTGGCAACTTTTGCTGCAACAAAATCTTCTTTTGCAATTTTTTCTTTCGGCTTTTCGAGCTTGTGTTTCTTTTTGCTGCAAAATTCCTGCATGGTTTTACGCCCCACGAGCCATGCATCGGCTTTTATTTTCGATGCCGGTTCTTCAAAGTATTTGTGGTGATCTTTCAATCCCCAGATATTTTGTTTAATGCGTCCGTCAACCGAACCCAGCATGTGGCAAATAACGTATGGCTTCATGTGTATCTGTATTAATTTATATGTAAATCAGTTTCGGTTGCCTTCATTGATAGACTAACCAAAAACATTTATTTAAACAGTAATTCAGCTATCACTGAAAAATGATCACTTGCAAAACGACCGCCCCATGTTTGCGAAATAGTTGCATGCGTTAATACCTTCCAGTTCCCTTTCAAAAAAATGTAATCAATCGGTTGATCATTGCGTTCTTTGGTTTGAAAACCGGTAAAAGTACCTGTTGGTCCATAGTGAGGTGTTTGTGAAAGTTCTTTGCTGTCGGTTAAATGCAGCGGATTGTTTTTATCAACGATCACCTGTATTGGTTCATCGCTTGGTTCTGCATTAAAATCACCCGTAATAACAGCAGGAGTGGAGCCGGCAATTTCTTTTACTTTCTGTAATACCAGTTTTGCACTTTCTCTACGTGCAATTTTCCCCATATGATCGAAGTGCGTATTAAAAGCAAAGAAGATCTTCTTTGAACGTTTGTCTTTAAACTTTGCCCATGTTACAATGCGTGTAATGGCTGCATCCCAACCTTTGCTGCCTGTAACGCTGGTCGTTTCACTTAACCAGAACATACTTGCTGAAAGTAATTGCAGTTTTGTTGTGTCATAAAAAATAGCAGAGTATTCGCCTTTTGTTTTTCCATCGTCTCTGCCGCCACCTGTGTATTTGAATTGTGGTAAACGTTGTTGCAGATCCATCATCTGATCATGCAACGCTTCCTGCACACCCAATAATTCAATCTTATGAAATAATATTTGCGAAGCAACTTTGTCTTTACGGTAGGGCCATGCATTTAAACTGTCAGATGGAGTGTTGAGACGGATATTGAACGTCATCACACGCAGGGGAGTTTGTGCATTCAGCAGTTGTACAGTAATGAGAATTGTAAAAATGAAAGAGATGAATTTCTTCATACGGCAATATTAAGATGCAGCAAGTTCCTTAATATCTTTCACTTCCAGTATCTGTTTTTTGTAACCTTTAGTTGCGGCTTTTATCATTGCCTGACCTATCTCCACCAAACTCACCACGGCATTTTTACTGATGCTTTTTACAATCGGAAAGAGCCACATAAAATAGTTATACATTTTAATGGTATTCTTTAAGCCTTTGCCCGGCTCAATAATTCCCGGTCTGAAATTATACACCTGTGCAAATGGAAGTTTCATCAGGTCATTTTCAGTTTTGCCTTTTACTCTTGCCCACATGAGGCGGCCTTTTTCACTGCTGTCGGTACCCGCACCTGAAACATAACAAAAGGTCATGTTGTTGTTTTGTTTTGCCAATGTTTCAGCAACATGCATGGTGAGTGCATAGGTAAGATGGTAAAACTCTTCTTCTTTTTTTCCAACAGATGATACACCTGCACAAAAATAACAGGCATCGAATCCTTTCAATTGATCGGCAACAGGAGAAAGATCATGAAAATTGCTGTGCAGTATTTCTTTCAGCTTTGGATGTGTAACGCCACAAGTTTTACGGCCAAGCACAACTACTTCTTTTACAACATTACTGTTGAGACATTCGTGTAATACACCTTCGCCTACCATTCCGCTGGCTCCTGTCACAATTACACGCATGGGTGTTGTGGCTGTTTGCATATTGAGTGATATTATATCTGTATTCTGAAAAGAAAAACGTTTGCAAAGTGAATTTACTTTAGTTCATTTGAAATTGATGATACAAAAAAATCCCCCTCCGTTTGAATGGAGAGGGATCTGCGTATATCATGGGTAATTTCTTATTGCATCTGCATGTCTTCACCACCACCTTCGCTGCGTGTATTCTTACGTTTGAAAAGTGAAGCATCAAATTTACCAAAGCGGTAGTTGAAGTTAAGACGAACGAACGTAGGATCTCTTCTTCTCCAGCTGTATTGCTCAAGTACCTGCGACTGCGCAAACACATTGTTTCTGCGTGTGCTGAATACGTCGCTCCAGTTCAATGCCAGCGAAGCTGTATTTTTTTTGATCTTGAATTCTTTACGCACACCAAAATCAACATAATAGTTATCATCAATATAGCCTTGTGTAGTGGCAATGTTTCCACCGCCCATCATCCAGCCACCACCACCGCCACGGCCACCACCACCACGTCCGCCACCGCCGCTTGAAACGGGCAGGATAGAACGTGAGTTATAATCGCCACTCAACTGCATGGTCCATCCATTTCCTAAACGGAACGAGTTGTTGAGTTTTATGGTGTAGCTGGTACGCTCGTTTTTAAGATCGGGAGAAATATCGGAGCCATCGATCTTAGAATAATAAACGTTGACATTGTAATTAATTTCCCACCACTTTGCTACTGTGTTACGGAACACGAGTTCAACACCGGCTGCATAACTCCTGTTTGCGTTGATCCACGTGTTGATGTTTGCACTGTCCTGGCTATCACCAAGCTTGTCCCGCACCACGTAACGTGAAATAAGATTATTGGTTTGCTTGCCAAACAAAGTAGCAAGTACGGTATTGTTTTTATCGCCGTATGTTTTTTGATAGGTTAATTCAAGTGAATTAGTGAATTCAGGTTTCAGGTTAGGATTACCTGTTTGGTAGTTAAAGATATCGCTGTAATCGGTGTTTGGTAATAATTGGAAAAAGTTAGGACGGTTGATACGGCGGCTGTAATTGATTTGCATATCCTGTTTTTCAGCGAATGATTTTGACAGGAAAATACTGGGGAACAAGGCAAGAGGGAACTGATTTTGAAAACGTTCTGTTTTACCAGCCTGCTCGCCATCGTAGCTCGAACTTTCTACACGTAAACCAACCTGGTAATTAAGGTTTGCCTTCTTAATTTTTTGTGAGAAGCTGGCGTAAGCGGCATGCACGTAATCAACATACGAAAATTCATTACTGATGAGAGGTTGAGATACGCCATTGATAAAGTTGCGTTGAAAACTTTCAAATAAACGGGTTTGTGAGCGTAAGCCTGCTTCAACTTTAATGTTTTCGTTGATGGGATCGGTATAATCGAGCTGGCCCACAATGAAAGCATTGTTACCTCCTGCATTTACACCTTGTATTTGTCTGGCGTTTGCTAATTGTGTACGGTTTTCATCGAGCCATTTGGTGTAAATGATGTCCTGATTATTTTCACTACGGCTTTTATTATAGTTAATATCTGCTGTTAACTCCCTGCCCGCACGGGGAAAATTATATTTATAACTGATGGTTGCACCGTTATTACGGAAAATGCTTTTTCCATCGGTATTCCTGTCTTCGAATATTGTTTTTGGTGTACTGTAAGCAGTATCGTAACGAATCAGATTTTGATCAGTAATATCAAAGTTACCACCGCCAAAATTACCTTGTAAAGTAAGTGTGTTGCGGTTATCAATCAGGAAGTCGATACCTGCACGTCCAAAACGGAAGAACCCATCGCTTATGTTACGGTTGTCAGTAAACGCTGTGTTAGGAGTTGGATCACCAAAATTATTACGGTCTGTTTCGCCAAAGCTGATACCACGACGTTGATTTAAACCAATATTAGCAAAGAAGTTTAGTTTTCCCTGGCGAATGTTGATATCGCCACCACCATTCAGTCGGGCACGCATATCAATACCTGCACGTACACTTCCGCTATACCCAACACGACGATTCTTCTTTAATACAATATTGATGATGGCCGATTGACCTCCACTTGCATCATACTTTGCTGATGGGTTTGTAATGAGTTCAATACTTTGAATGGCATCTGCAGGAATCTGATCAAGTGTTAATACAGTAGGACGACCATCCACAAAAATTTGTGGGGCACTGTTACGCATGGTGATGTTACCATCAATATCAACATTTACTGTTGGCACATTACGCATTACATCCACACCGGTACCACCTTGTGATACAATATTCTTTTCAACATTAAATATTTTACGGTCGATGCCTAATTGTAATGTTGGCTTATCAGCAGTTACTACTACTTCACTCAACTGTTGCACATCAGTTTCTAATTTAATATTGCCAAGATCTTTATCTAACATGGCCATCATATCCTCTTGTCCGCCGCCGGGTTTTAAACCAAAACTGATGGTTTGCTCAATGGTTTTAAAACCAATGGCTGTTACCAGTAATTTGTAATTACCCATCGGGCTCAATCCTTCAAGACTGAAATCGCCATTGGCTTTTGTTAACTGTCCGTTTACCAGGACTTCTTTCCTTGTTTTTGTAGCTGTATCCATCCTGTTTTGATAGAGCTGAACCGAAGCTGCGTCGATCGGTTTATTTGTTTTGGTGTCTACAATCTTGCCATAAAAACGACCAATATTCATTTGACCGTTGCCGCCACCGGGACGACCACCGCCCGGAACCTGGGCAGTTAATTGTAAACTGAGGAATAAACAGACAAAACCGATGAAGAATCTCATGTTACTTTTTTTAAAATTGAGGCGCAAATTTCCGCGTAATTGATTAATTATGAATTTCATTTAGTATGAATGACTAATTAACCGTTTTAGACGGCAAATGTTCTGCCGTCCCCAATTTGTTTGTGATGAGTGGAAACTATTGCGTAAGAAGGGTGAGTGCAACCTGTAATATACCAATGAGGAAACCAAGAACTCCACCAATGATCTCTACAAACCTGAACTCTTTTGCCATTACCTGGTAAAGGATTTCTTCCAGCTTATCGCCTGAGAACGCTTTTACTTTTTCGGTTACAATATGTTCAAGATCAAGCTGCTGCTTAAGTGTGTTGGTATAATCTTTCATCACTTTCGGAAACAGGATCTCCAGTTCTTCCATAAAAGTGCCTTTCAGTTTTTCAATGGTTTTATCACCAATGAACATGCTGATCATGGGCATACTTTCACTGAGTTTTACCCGCAGAAAATGATCGATATGGGTTTCAACCATTGGTAATACCTTTTTCAGGTTTTCAGGATTACTGATCTTTTCTTCAATATCGGAGAAGGAGAGCAGTTCCCTGCTTACTAATTTTCCCAGCTTTTCAGCAAATTGTTCCTGGCGTTTTGGGAAAATGCCTTGAATACGAATACCAAGCACGTTCACAGGATTGCGTGGATGAAAAAGCATCTTGATTGCTACAAGGTTGGTGACCCATCCAATAAAAGCCGAAATAACAGGAATCAGTAAAAGCCAATAATTCATAAATTTGTAAGTGGCTGCAAAGAACGTTTATTTTTTGATTTCTACAGAAGTGATTTGCTTGGAAAACTGATTTCCATTACTTTTGCTGTCCCAAATACGGAGGTTGTAGCTCAGTTGGTTAGAGCATCAGATTGTGGTTCTGAGGGTCGAGGGTTCGAAACCCTTCAATCTCCCGGTAATCCCTGCACATGTTGTGCGGGGATTTTTTATTTTAGTTGATGCCTTTCTTTGTATACATACTTTATTCAATGACATATGATCGGTTTTATGTTGGTCAAACTCAGGATATTAATGAACGTTTAAAGAGACATAATAATGGGTATGAAGACGCAACGAGCCCATATATTCCCTGGGAGTTGAGATGTTGTATTGAAAAAGAAAACAGGTCAGAAGCAATGATTCTTGAAAGGAAGCTTAAAAATATGAATCGGGAAAAGCTGTGGTTATTTATATCAAAGTATGGATAATGTATTCTTGTGGTTCTGAGGATCGAGGGTCCCGACGTTTCAGTCGGGATGCTGACCGAAGCGTCAGCATTCGAAACCCTTCAATCTCCCGTTAATCCCTGCACATGTCGTGCGGGGATTTTTTATGATTGAACTTTTATAAATGAGAATCTGTAAAAAAAACAAACCCCGCATTACTGCAGGGTTTTGGCTGATTTTTCAAATAACGTTCCGGGTGTAAAACCGTATTCTTTTTTAAACGCTTTGGTAAAGTTTGATACATCGCTGAAGCCAATGGTATAACCTGCTTCTTTAGGTGAAACACCTTGCGTAATTAATTCTCTTGCTTTTTCTAATCGTTGTTTGTTGTAGAATTCATACAAACGATATCCGTAAACCTGCTTAAAGCGTTGCTTTAGTTTCGTGCTGCTCATTTGTGCAATACGTGCAAGTTTAATAATGGAAGGAAATTTTTCTGTTTCTTCATTTACCAGCAGCGCTTCAATATTGCGAAGGCGTGTAATATCTTCATCAGGAATGATCTTTTTGTTTTTGATCACCAGCGATTCATTCAGGTAAGTGCTGAAAAAATATTCAAGCAAAAGAATGATCCTGCTTTTCAATGCAAGTCTGTCGGGTTCACTGCCGAGTTGTGTATCAAAAATGCGATTTAATTTTTCCTGTATTTCCTGGTTAATGGGAAGCTTCTCAATCAATTCAAGTCCCTGGCTGGTTAACAATTCAACCTGGAGTTTTGTATTGGCATCGAAATGATCGGCTATCCATTGGGGTGAAAGATAAATACCCAACCGTTTCAACTTTGAACCGGCACGATAGTTCACTTCCAGTTCTGTATTTGTAGACGAAACAAAAATGTTACTGCGTTTTTTGTTGAGACTGTCAGTAAGCGAATCTTTCTTATGACGAAGGCGTATATAATCGCTGATTTGTGTTTGGTTGAAGAAAATCAGTAACCCCATTTGATTGTTGCTGACACGGTGCAGCGTGCAATCGTCGTTCAGTTCAACATTCATCATCACATAGGAGAATGTGCGGTCAATACTGTCAGCAAAGCAATAGCCGCTACCAATTGTGTCACTTAAGGTAAGCAGATTGTTTTTTGCTTTGATGCCGGTTTCCTGGCTCAGCTCCTGTATCCAGGTTTTAAAATTTTTCTGTTTAAAACGAATATACATCCGCTGCTAAACTACAATAAACATGTGTGATGTTATGTAGAACGGAATATGATAATTAGCACCGTCATTGATTAGTCATCAATTCAGCCGTTGTTTTATTTCCTGCAGTTTCAGTAATGCTTCAACTGGTGTGAGTCGATTGATATCAATACCATCGAGCATGGTTCTAATTTCGTCAAAGGTTTGTGAGTGTATATCAAAAATGTTTAACTGCATTTTTTGCACAGGCAATTGTTTCAGTTGATCTTTAATGTCGCCACTGCTGCGTTGCTCTTCGAGTTGTTTAAGAATTTCATTTGCACGGTTGATCAACGTAACTGGCATGCCAGCCATTTTCGCTACGTGAATACCAAAGCTATGTGTGCTTCCGCCCGGTGCCAGCTTACGTAAAAAAATGACTTTGTTGCCAACTTCCTTGTTGGTGATATGATAGTTTTTGATGCGTGGAAATTTTTCTTCCAACTCATTCAACTCATGGTAGTGTGTTGCAAACAATGTTTTTGGTTGATGCGAAGACTGATGCAGGAATTCTGCAATACTCCAGGCAATAGAAATACCATCATAAGTTGATGTGCCACGACCAATTTCATCGAGCAGGATCAAACTGCGTGATGAAAGATTGTTGATGATGCTGGCCGTTTCATTCATTTCAACCATGAATGTACTTTCGCCTCCGCTTAAATTATCACTGGCACCAACACGGGTGAAAATTTTATCGGTCAAAGGAATGGTTGCGGCTGATGCCGGTACAAAACTTCCCATATGCGCCATCAACACAATCAATCCTGTTTGACGAAGCAAAGCACTCTTACCACTCATGTTCGGACCGGTGAGAATGATGATCTGCTGTTGTTCTTTGTCGAGCACAATATCGTTGGCAATATAACTTTCGCCAACCGGGAGATGACGTTCAATTACAGGATGACGAGCATCTTTCAATGAAAGTGTTGCATCATTCTGCATCTGTGGTCGAACATATTTAAACTGCAATGCATTTTCTGCAAAACAACAGAGGCAATCAAGAATGGCCATTACCTGTCCATTGGTTTGGATAGGGCCGATATATTCCTGCAGCTCGATCAATATTTTTTCAAACAATTCAGATTCGATCTTTAATATTTTCTCCTCTGCACCCGTGATCTTCTCTTCGTATTCTTTTAATTCAGGTGTAATATAACGTTCGGCATTGGCCAGTGTTTGTTTTCTTGTCCACTCAGCCGGTACTTTGTTTTTATGCGTGTTTGTTACTTCTAAATAGTAGCCAAACACATTGTTGAAAGCGATCTTTAAAGAAGGGATACCTGTTGCTTCACTTTCACGTTGCTGTATCTCTATCAGATATTCTTTACCGTGATGAGCAATGCGCCGGAGTTCATCCAGCTCACTGTTAATGCCATCTCTTATAACATCGCCCTTGCTGATCATCACAGGAGGATTATCAACAACTTCTTTCAGAATTTTTTCAGCAATGTAATGGCAGGGATTGATGGTATCACTTAAGCGTTTTAAATAGTTATTAGAAGAGGTTGCACATTGTTCTTTTATCTTCTCAGCAAAACCTAATCCTTTCGCCAAATGAAGAATTTCTCTTGGGTTGATCTTCTTTAGTGGCAGTTTTGCTACCAATCGCTCCACATCACCACTTTGTTTGATAAGCGATTGCAGTTGTTTGCGAAGTTCTGTTTCAAGGATCAATGATTGCACAGCATCTAACCGTTCGTTGATGCGTTCCATATCTTTCAACGGCAGTACCATCCAGCGGCGCATCAATCTTGCACCCATTGGTGAAACAGTATTGTCGAGCACTTTCAGTAAGGAATTACCTCCATCGGCATTACTGCCAAGTATTTCAAGATTGCGGATGGTGAAACGATCCATCCATAAATAATCAGCTTCATCCAAACGTTGAACGGAAGTGATATGATTCAGGTTGGGATGTTCTGTATCTCTCAAATAATGAAGAACAGCACCGGCAGCAATAGTTCCGAGCTTTTGTTCTTCAATACCAAATCCTTTTAATGAATGTGTTTGAAAATGTTTCAGTAATAATTCAGTGGCGTATGCTTCGCTGAAGATCCATTCTTCTAAATGGTAAGTATAGAATTTCGGTCCGAAATTCTCTTTGAATTGTTTTTGTTTGTTGCGTTGAAAAACAACTTCGGCCGGCTTTAAACTCTGCAACAACTTATCAGCATATTCCTTGTTGCCTTCAGCAATAAAAAATTCGCCCGTGCTGATGTCTGTAAAAGCAAGACCATATCGTTCATTCTCTTCATGAATGGCTGCAAGAAAGTTATTGCTGTCGTGCTCCAATAATTTATCGTTGGTAGCTGTGCCGGGGGAGAGGAGTTCAGTTACACCCCGCTTCACAATCCCTTTGGCTTGTTTTGGATCTTCCAGTTGATCGCAAATGGCAACACGATGACCGGCCTTCACTAATTTGTGTAGATAAGTATCTAATGCATGGTGAGGAAAACCGGCCAGTTCATTACTATCAACAGAGCCATTGTTTCTTTTTGTAAGTGTAATGCCAAGTACACGTGAAGTAACAATTGCATCTTCACCAAAGGTTTCATAAAAATCACCTACCCGGAATAATAGAATTGCATCAGGATATCTTGCCTTGATCGCCTTGTGTTGTTGCATCAATGGAGTATCTGCGCCTGCCTTTGCCATGGCGGCAAAAATAAGGAAGCAGATTGTTCAGCAACAGATTAATTGTTCAGACTTTTATCAGAGAAAAAGGATCTCATAATCCATATCAGCAAACTGGCTGAACATGGCGCTTACGCCGCAGTATTTCTCTTTTGAAAGCATTACAGCTTTTTTCACTTTTTCCTGGTCTTCTTCTTTTACCTTAATAATATAGGTGATCTTAACGTCAGTGTAGGTTTTGGGGGATTCGTCGCTCAGGTCGGCTTCAATATCCATGCTGAAATCGCTGAATTCAACCCTCATTTTATTGAGAATGCCCACTACATCAATACCGGTACAGCCGGCAAGTGAAGAGAGCATGAGCTTTTTGGGGCGTGGGCCCATGTTTGTGCCACCGTCGTTTTCAGGGGTATCTATTATAATGGTATGATTATCGACCTGGCTGTTAAACCGCATTCCGCCTTCAAAACGGGTAATTACTCTATGATCTGCCATGAATTTCTGATTTTAAGCCTGCAAACCTATGCAAATATGCCCGAGTTTTGCACAAGTTGGCCTGCGAGCCAAATCCTTGAAAGAAAAAACAGTTTTTATTTCAATTTTTTAGCTGAATTATCCTACCTTTGCCGTCCAAAAAATTTGTATCATGGCTAGAGTTTGTCAGCTTACAGGAAAGGTGCCGGTTGGTGGAAACAAGGTGTCGCACTCAAATATTAAGACAAAGCGTCGTTTTTTGCCTAACCTGCAAACAAAGCGTTTCTTCCTGGCTGAAGAAGATAAGTGGGTAACACTTAAAGTTTCTACTGAAGCTATCCGTACAATCAACAAAAGAGGATTGTACAATGTAGTGAAGGAATTAAGAGCAAGAGGAGAACATATTTAATAAGCATATTTAAATTGAGCTAAAATGGCAAAGAAAGGTAATCGTGTTCAGGTGATCCTCGAATGTACAGAGCACAAGACTTCAGGTCAGGCTGGTACAAGTCGTTATATCACCACCAAGAATAAAAAGAACACACCGGAGCGTCTGGAGTTGAAAAAATTCAACCCAATTCTGAAAAAAGTAACGACGCACAAAGAAATCAAATAATGTGCTTGGTGCACATTTGAATTACTCAAACTGACCCACCGGGTTAAAAATTAAGAAGTCATGGCAAAAGCAGCTTCAAAGAACGCAAAGATTAAAGACGCCAAAGCAGCGGCAGAATCTAAAAACTGGACAAAAGTAATCAGGGCCGTACGCAGTCCTAAATCTGGTGCATATACCTTTAAGGAGCAAATTGTGCACAAGGATAAGGTGAAAGATTACCTGGCTCAAAAATAACTTATACCTGATCAGTATATTACAAAGCTGTTCCAAGTTCTTAAACATGGAGCGGCTTTGTTGTTTTTATACTCTTCGTGGTTCATTGTAATATTGTAATGTAAAACACAAACGATGGGATTTTTTGGTAAGCTATTCGGAAAGAAAGAAAAAGAAAGCCTGGACCAGGGACTTGAAAAGACCAAGGAAGGATTTCTCGGCAAAATTGCAAGGGCAGTTGCAGGTAAGAGTACTGTTGATGCAGAAGTGCTCGATAACCTGGAAGAAGCATTGGTTAGTGCCGATGTGGGTATTGAAACAACTGTAGAGATCATTGAACGTATTGAAGCACGTGTTGCAAAAGATAAATACATCAATACGTCAGAGCTTAACTCCATTCTTCAACAGGAGATTGAAAACATATTGGTTGATGCACCTGCTGATACTACTTACTCCAACTTTGATCTGCCTGCGGGTAAAAGACCATTTGTATTGATGGTAGTTGGAGTGAATGGTGTTGGTAAAACAACAACCATTGGTAAACTTGCGCATCATTTTACACAAGCTGGTAAAAAGGTAATGCTTGGTGCAGCCGATACGTTTCGTGCAGCAGCAGTTGATCAGTTAACGATCTGGAGCGAACGTGCAGGGGTTCCGATTGTAAAACGGGAGATGGGTAGTGATCCTGCATCAGTTGCTTTTGATGCAGTAAGCAGTGCGGTTGCAAAAGATATTGATGTCTTGATCATTGATACAGCAGGTCGTTTGCATACCAAAACTCACCTGATGGAAGAATTGAGTAAGATCAAACGGGTGATACAGAAAGTAATTCCTGATGCGCCGCATGATGTATTGCTGGTGCTTGATGGATCAACCGGGCAGAACGCAATAGAGCAAGCGAAGCATTTTACTGCAGCAACTGATGTAACTGGCCTTGTGATTACCAAACTTGATGGTACGGCCAAGGGTGGAGTAGTATTGGCAATTGCACATCAGTTTAAGATTCCTGTTAAGTTTATTGGTGTGGGAGAGAAAGTGGAAGATCTGTTGGTGTTCGACAAACACGAGTTTGCAGATAGTCTTTTTAATCTAAACAAGTAAAACGTACAAACATCCTTAAATATAAAAACCTCCTGTAAACAGGAGGTTTCTTTTTGGATTCGTTAGAATCTTATTTTTTCTTAGCAGCTTTCTTCTTAGGAGCAGCTTTCTTTTTAGGAGCAGCTTTTTTAGCAGCTTTCTTTTTAGGAGCGGCTTTTTTCGCAGCTTTTTTAGGAGCAGCTTTTTTAGCGGCTTTCTTTTTTGTTGCCATTTTTTTTAGAATTTAATAGTTAGTAAAAAAACTTAACAGGGTAAAAATAAAAAAATTTTTTATTTAAAAAAATTTTTTTAAGCACCTGCCTCAACCGGGGCAACAGAAACGAAAGTCTTATTGTTCTTACCTTTTTTAAATTCTACAACACCATCAGCTATTGCAAAGATGGTAAAGTCCTTACCAACACCAACGTTTTTACCTGGGTGATACACGGTTCCACGCTGACGAATAATGATGTTACCAGCAGCTGCAGGTTGACCACCATAGATCTTTACACCAAGGCGTTTGCTTTGTGAATCACGACCATTCTTTACACTACCTTCACCCTTTTTATGTGCCATTTTATAAGAATTTGAAAATTTTATAATTTGAAAATCTGAAGTTCAACTTCAGATTTTACGCAATACCAGTTACTTTGATGTGTGTATACAACGTACGGTGACCTTTCTTTTTACGGAAACCTTTACGACGTTTCATTTTAAAAGCGATCACTGTTTTGCCTTTTCTCTCAGCAACGATCTCTGCTTTCACTTTCACTTTTGCATCAGCACCAACACTGATCTTTCCATCTGTATCAACATATAATACATCAGAAAACTCAACTTGGTCGCCAGCGTTACCTTCAATATGAGGAACGTACAGGCTCTGACCTTCTGACACTTTAAATTGCTGACCGGCTATTTTAACTACTGCAAACATAACTTTCCAATATTAGGGCTGCAAAGGTAGGGATAAAATTGCTTTGAAAACAAGTTTCAACCTAAAAAATTTGCCCCGATTTTAACGGGATGCTTTGAGCTGGTAAAGCTACATTTGTGTGCTCAAACTGGGTTTCGGAATGAAAATTAAATCAGTGCTTGCTAAGCCATTTGCAGGCTATATCTATAAATCGATCCAAAAAAATAAGCTCACGGCACTTGCCGATCAGGACCAGATCCTGAAACAACTCCTCAAAACCGGCAAAGACACCGAGTATGGAAAGGAGCTGGGCTTGGCGAAAGTAAATGGCTACGATGAATATAAGCAGGCGGTTCCCATCAGGGATTATGAGCAGATCCGGCCATGGATCGACAAGATTATTGAAGGCAAGCATAATGTTTTATGGAAGGGAATGCCCATGTACTTCGCTAAAACCTCGGGCACAACAAGCGGGGTGAAATACATTCCCATCACCAAAGAATCAGTTGGAAATCATTTCGGTACAGCAAGAAACGCAGCTCTTTGTTATGCGGCAGAAACCGGGAACACCCGTTTTTTTGATGGAAAACTTATTTTTTTATCCGGCTCGCCTGAACTGGAACGGGTAGGAAATATTCCAACCGGCCGATTGAGTGGCATTTCAAATCATCTCATTCCTAAATATCTCCGAACCAACCAGCTGCCTTCTTACGAAACCAATTGTATTGAAGATTGGGAAACCAAGTTGGGCAAGATCGTGGATGAAACCGTCAACCAGAACATGACGCTCATAAGCGGTATTCCGCCGTGGATGCAGATGTATTTTGATGAATTGATCCGCAGAACTGGTAAAAAGGTAGGGGATATCTTCCCTAATTTCGATGTGATGATCCAGGGCGGGGTGAATTTCGAACCTTATAAAGCCAGGTTGTTTGAAAGTATCGGACGTAAAGTAGATACAATTGAGGTATTTCCAGCCAGCGAGGGTTTTTTCGCTTTCCAGGATTCGCAGGAAGCTGAAGGTTTATTATTAAATACCAACGATGGTATTTTTTATGAGTTCGTACCTGCTTCCGAAATTCACAACGATAATCCAACCCGTTTGTCGCTTCGTGATGTAAAAGTGGGCGAAAACTATGCTCTTATCATCAACAGCAATGCAGGGCTTTGGTCTTATAATCTTGGTGATACCGTGAAATTTGTTTCCACCAATCCTTACAGGCTTGTCGTTACCGGCCGCACTAAACATTATATCTCTGCTTTTGGCGAACATGTGATTGGTGAAGAAGTTGAGCAAAGCTTAATGAAAGCAGCAACAGAAGAAAACATTCATATTACCGAGTTTACCGTAGCACCCATGATCCAGCAGGGAGAGGGAAAGAGTTACCATGAATGGTTTATTGAGTTTGAACATCAACCACAAAATCTTGAACAGTTTGCCGCCCGGCTCAACAACAATCTCCGTGATAAGAATATTTATTATGATGATCTGATTGTTGGAAATATTTTACAACCTTTAAAGATCACGCCCGTTAAAAAGAATGGTTTTATCGATTACATGAAAAGTATCGGTAAATTGGGCGGACAAAATAAAGTGCCACGTCTCAGCAACGATCGTAAGATCGCCGATGAGTTAATGAAGTGGGTAGATTACTAAAACATACGAAGCCGGATAATTATGTAACTTTTTTTCCAATAGGTTTGCAGCTACCATTCCACTCCCAGATTATGCAGGAACAACAAAAGAAACGCATCGCAATATTTGGTTCAACCGGTTCCATTGGAACGCAGGCGCTTGATGTAATTGAAGCAAATCCCGAACTATTTGAAGTAGAAATTCTCACCGCACATACCAATGATGAACTCCTGGTAAAACAGGCTCTGCAGTTTAATCCCAATGCTGTGGTGATTGTTGATGAAAAGAAATATGAGAAAGTAAAACAGGCATTGGCTTCAACTGATGTAAAAGTTTTTACAGGTGAGCAATCATTGGAAGAAGCTGCAGCTTTTGATACCTATGATATGATGCTTGCTGCCATTGTTGGTTTTGCAGGATTAAAACCTACGCTGAAAGCAATCGAAAATAAAAAAGCAATTGCATTAGCCAATAAAGAAACATTGGTGGTGGCAGGTGATATTGTGATGCAGAAGGCAGTTGAAAACCGTGTGCCCATCATTCCGGTTGATAGTGAGCACTCAGCTATCTTTCAATGCCTGGTAGGTGAGCATCGCAATAAAATTGATAAAGTTATTCTCACTGCAAGTGGCGGTCCTTTCCGTGGACGTAAACCGAACTTCCTGCTCAATGTAAAACGTGATCATGCATTGCAACATCCCAACTGGAGCATGGGGGCCAAGATCACCATCGATTCAGCAACCTTAATGAACAAAGGTTTGGAAATGATCGAAGCGAAATGGTTGTTCAATCTTGCACCCGAGCAGATACAGGTTGTTATTCATCCGCAAAGTATAATTCATAGCATGGTGCAGTTTGAAGACGGAAGCATTAAAGCACAAATGGGATTGCCCGATATGAAGTTGCCTATTCAGTATGCCATGTCGTTTCCACAGCGTCTTGCTAATAATTTTCCACGTTACGATTTTAAAAAGATCAATACACTTTCGTTTGAAGAACCTGATCTTAAAACATTCCGTAACCTGGCGTTGGCCATCGATGCATTGCAAAAAGGCGGCAATCTTCCCTGCATCATGAATGCCGCCAATGAAATTGCGGTATGGGCCTTTTTGAAAAACAGAGTTGGGTTTTTAGATATGACGGACATCATTGAAAAAACAATGAATCATGTTCCGTTCATTGCAAAGCCAACACTTGATGAATATTTTGAAAGTGATGCCGAAGCCCGTAACTATACAGCTTCGCTTATTCAACTCTAACATTCACAAAAAAATCTCAGTAACCTTCCGTTTTTCAGCGATATTTGCTGATTCCATATCAAAAAGTGAAAAACAAGGACTAATTTATTAACTATGTTGTTAGCAATTAACTGGGCCGAATTCGGAATTAAAGCAGCACAATTATTATTGTCTCTTTCTATTCTTATTGTGTTCCATGAATTCGGTCATTACATTACTGCCCGTTGGTTCAAGTGTCGTGTTGAAAAATTCTATCTCTTCTTCGATCCCTGGTTCTCGTTGTTCAAAAAGAAAATTGGCGAAACCGAATACGGCATCGGCTGGTTGCCATTAGGCGGCTATGTAAAAATTTCAGGAATGATCGATGAGAGCATGGATAAAGAAGCCATGAAACTTCCTGCACAGGATTGGGAATTCAGAAGTAAACCGGCCTGGCAACGTTTGATCATTATGATTGGCGGTGTAACGGTGAATGTGTTACTTGCTTTTATCATTTATGCCATGATCTTATTTGTGTGGGGTGAAGACAGAATACCAATGAACAGTATGAGAGATGGTATCTGGACACAGGATAAATTAATGACTGAAATTGGTTTACGCAATGGTGATAAAATTCTGCAGGTAAATGGTCAGCCAATTGACTATCTCGAAAATCTAAATCTGAAAGTACTTACAGGGTCAGGCGGAACAATTTTAGTTGAGCGGAATGGCAAGCCACAAGAAGTAAATATTCCTGTTCGCCTTGTAGGCAAACTGGTTGAAAGTAAAAGAAGAAGAGGATTATTAGCATACCGCATACCATCTGTTGTTGGTGCATACGATCCAAAAGATACTGCCTTCGGTAAACAGGCAGGTTTGCAGGAGTTTGATAAAATTGTTGCAATAGATGGGAAGCCTGTTTCATATTATGATGAAATGCCGGCGTTGTTCCAGGAAAAGAAAAATGCAACAGCACAATTGACTGTTGTAAGAAAGAACGATACGTTACAGCTTACAACAAAAGTTGATAAAGAAGGACGGGCAGGTATTCCTTATTTATCGCATCAGCAATATGCTGATATGGGTGTGATCAAAATTGAACATCACAGTTATGGTTTCTTTGAATCGTTCCCTGCAGGTGTAAGTAAAACATTCCGCAAGCTTGGTGATTATATTGATCAGTTTAAACTTATTCTTAATCCTGATACGGAAGCATACAAAGGCATTGGTGGATTTAAATCAATGGGGTCGATCTTTCCTGCTGTTTGGGATTGGGAAAGTTTCTGGAGCATTACTGCTTTGTTCAGCATCATTCTTGCATTTATGAACCTGTTGCCAATTCCTGCATTGGATGGCGGACATGTTTTGTTTACGTTGATTGAAATGATCACCGGACGTAAACCAAATGAAAAGTTTTTAGAATATGCACAGATCGTAGGTATGGTAATCCTGTTTGGATTACTGATCTATGCAAACGGTAATGATTTGTTTGGCTGGAATAGATAAAGTTGAATTGATAATTATTTAACTGATAATTAAAAATGAGAAAGGACGATTGATTCTTTCTCATTTTTGTTTTATAAGTAATTCAGTTTAACATTCACAAAACCGGGAATACAATTTAACCAGATGGTTTGTACATCATCCATCATAAATCAGACATTCTCCTTATAACTCTATACCAATTTTCTTCATTAAAATGGAGGCATTCATGCTTTGGCAGATGCCTCTTTTTAATTTATAGTCGAAGTATAATTCATCAGCATTTACCTGCACATCGAAATGATAATTATGAATACCGGCAGGAAATTCATGTGCAAGATTTGCCAGCTCCAGATCATGCGTTGCTAAGATGCCCGTAGCTTTGTGATGCAGTAATTGTTTGATCAATGCTTTTGATCCCGTGTGCCTGTCGTTTGAATTAGTGCCACGCAATATTTCATCAAGCAAAATAAATACAGCATCATTGGTGTTCACCGCATCAATGATCTGCTTCAGTTTTTTGAGCTCAGCATAAAAGGTGGAAGTGCTTTCTTCAAGATTATCTTTAATTCGCATGCTGCTCATTACTTTCAACGGTGTAACAGTTAATTGCTTTGCACAAACAGGGGCACCCATTGCTGCTAATACCATATTTACTCCCACACTACGGAGAAAAGTACTCTTGCCAGCCATGTTTGAACCTGTGATGAGATTGATCTGTTCTTTGCCGATCGTAGAAAAATCATTTAACACGTTCTTGGTTTCATCGATTAACGGATGACCTAATTGCTCAGCAATAAAAGTTGGTTCATCTGTTTTTAATTGCGGGAAACTCCAGTGCGGATGATTGAAGCCAAGTGTGGCAATACTGTTGAGTGCTTCCAGTTCAGCCAATGAATGAAACCAATGATTGATCTGTTGATTATTTTTTTGCTTCCACTTCTCAAGTTGAAGTACTTGTTGCAGATCCCATAGCAGAAAAATATTCAAAGGAATAAATACAACAGGATTTAGCCGATAATCAAAACGGTTGAAAATATTCTTCAGTTGCATTATTTGTTGTGAAGCTTTGTTTGAACCTGAATGAAATTGATGTTTCAGTTCAACCAGTAATGGATCTTTAAATTCTGCCTGTTCAATACAGGCAATGCTGTTTGAAAGTACTTCCATTTGCCCGGTGATCTTATTCAACTTACGATAAAGCGGAACAATCATGCGTGTAATGGCAAAAGCAATAATGGTGAATACAAGCAGCGATTGAAGAAAACGCTGATAAGTAATTATATCATACAGAAAAGCGATTAATGTACCTGTTGCAGCAACTGGTAAAATATAACGAACAATCTGCCATATTTTTTTATCGATGAACTGGTTGCCTTCTTTCAACCATTCTTCCATTTTTTTTTCGGTTGCAACGGTAATGGTGGAGGATGAGCCATGTGCCTGCAGCTCCTGTCTCCAGTTGGTTTGTTGCAGTAGTTCCTGCGCAGCTTTTTGTCGTGACAGTATTATTGCAGGAGTTGCAGGAGCAAGCAACCAACCGGCAAGCAGTTGATTGCCTTGTTGTGAATGTGTTCTGTTGATATATTGATAAAGCGAAGCCCGGCCGAAGATGTCAAGATCACCTGCATATGGATGTGCATCTTTATAAAATTCACTGCCATCTTTTTGATGTGTGTATTTATGTTGCAGGTAAAGTAATTCCTGTTCGTTAATGGCAATTAAACGCTCATGATGGCTGATGGCTTCTTTGTTTGCAAGGTCTTTTCGAACAGCGAATAAAAAGATAGCCAGGCCAATGAAGAAAATAACTGCAGAAACAAAAATACCATAGGAAGAAACCAGCCAGATGAGCAATACGACCATTGCCAAAATGCCAAATCTTGCCCAGCCGAGGAGTTGTTTACGTTTCAGTAAAGTATTGAGTTTGATGTTGAGATCGCTGATCCGCTGCCTGTAGGATAATTCCGGTTTAATCGTTTCTGCCATGCTGTAAAACTAAGAAAGAATGCAGTATAGTTTTCTTTGACGTTTGTCAACAGAAATAAATGTATTTTTGCTGTCCGATTATACGTTGTACTTCCAACTTCGTACTTCGTATTTCAAATTGGGGCTGCCTGGTTTTGACAGCATAGATCTTTGAAGGTGTAAGCATGCAGTGCGTTGGATAATTAGCACTTTAATCTGAATATTCAAAAACTCAAATGGCAATACACAGTATGCCATGGCCGCTTAATCAGTGATTAAGTAGTCATTAGGGCCGCCGAACAGGTTGATCTGTTACCAGGTTCCGCCGCCGACTCAAACACAAAACAGGTTGCTGTAACAGAAGGCTGTGACTGTTGCAAAAGACTATTCAGCTAAGTATTGCGTTGGTAAGTTCATGTCCTGCGCAGTGCCGACAAACAATCATGAAATAAGCATGTAGAAAGCTTTCGGCGAATATGTTTGGACAGCGGTTCGAATCCGCTCAGCTCCACGAAAAAAGGCAACCATATCGGTTGCCTTTTTTATTTACATCATAAAGTTTTAAAAGAATAAACATTAAATCATTGTTGAATCACGTTCAATGAGCTTTGATGATAACATCAATGTAGTATCAGCAGTAATCGTATGTTTTTTCTTTTCGATCAAAGTGAACAGCACTTCGGCTGCACTCTTACCAATTTCAAAAGCCGGTTGAGTAATAGTGGTAAGTGATGGATTTAAGATCGGTGCTGTTTCGAGTGTAGAAAATGCCACTACTTTTAAATCTTTTGGAATATTGATGTGGCCTGAAAGACTCACCATATAGATCTGCATCGCCAGCCGCTCAACTGAGGCAACAATACCATCAATCTCTTTGTGTTTCTGCAGTAATTCTTTCACCTGGTCAAAGATCATTTCCTGTGTACCGGTACAATCGATCACATATTGAAAGTCGTCAGTTTGTAAGCCCGCCTCTGCAAGTGCAGCAGCAAAACCTGCTGCCCGTTTACTGCAAATAGATAGTGAAAGTGAGGTAGAAAGAAAAACAGGATGCTTACATCCTTTTTCAAGTAAAAGTTTTGCTGAGAGATAACCGCTTTCATAATCGTTGGTAATTACTTTCGGTGCTTCCAGACTTTCAAACTCCCTGTCGAAAAAAACAACCGGGATATTTTCGTTCTGTAATTTTTGAATATGTTCAGCATCTGTTGTTTCGCTGGAGATAGAGATCAACACGCCATCAACACGGCCGCTATAACAATGGTTCACGACTGCTTTTTCTATTTCAAAGCTTTCATGCGAAAGATAAATGAGCACATGATAATTCTTTTGAACCGCCACTGCCTGTATGCCATTGATCGCTAAAGAGAAAAAGTTATCAGCCACTTCCGGTAAAATAACTGCAATGGTTTTACTTTTTTGCTTACGTAAGCTGCTGGCGTATGGATTGGGAACATAATTCAATTGCTCGGCCATTGCCAATACTTTTTTCTTGGTCTCTGTACTTATTTCATGGCTGTCTTTTAAAGCCTTTGAAACAGTTGCAATTGAAAGGCCAAGTTCTTTTGCCAGGGTCTTAATTGTAAGCTTACTCATACGTTCGAAACAGTTCTGTGGTTGGGTCTAACTCTCAGAATTCAAGGTAAAGATAAGTTGAATACCGAAAACGGTTTCGTAAATAAAGTGATTCAAACTAACAGCATTATCCAATAAAAAATTGTCATTTTAACCTTTAACAATCACTAACGACTTGCAAGCATATGAATCAAGAAAGCAACTTCTGCTCTTTCCTGTATTCTCTATCGCCACTTATTTTTCCGGCGGTGAGACCATCTCAACTACATCTTGTCTTTCACCGCATACCAACATTAATCACTTTTAAATACGCTTTATGAGTAAAAACAATTTTGAGGCAGTGCCGCTCAATAACCTTGATGAATGGGAAGATGATTTGCTCAGACGTTATCCCGATCCCGAAGCAATTGCAACTGCAAAGGCAACCGATGCTTACCGTAATTATGAAGAGCCAGCCAGAGATACAGTAAAAGAGTTTTACCGACTCAATCACACGTATCAGACTTATGCATTTGTACAGGAAAAGCGGAAAGAATTCCTTCAGTTCAATAAAAAGGAAATGACGGTTTGGGATGCGTTTGATTTCCTCAATCAGTTGGTTGATGATTCTGATCCTGATACAGATCTTGATCAGTTACAGCATTTGCTGCAAACATCAGAAGCTATCCGTCGTGATGGTCATCCGGATTGGATGGTATTGGTTGGTTTGATGCACGACATGGGTAAGGTGCTTTGCCTGTTTGGCGAACCACAATGGGCTGTAGTGGGCGATACGTTCCCTGTAGGTTGTGCTTATTCCGATAAAGTAGTGTATCCCGAATACTTTGCTGCAAACCCCGATTTTAATAATACTGTATATCAAACAAAATACGGTGTGTATGAACCAAACTGCGGGTTGCGTAAAGTAGATATGAGTTGGGGGCACGATGAATATGTATACCATATGCTGAAAGATCATATTCCTGAAGAAGGATTGTACATGCTCCGCTATCATTCATTTTATGCATGGCACCGGGAAGGTGCGTATGATCATTTATTGGATGATCATGATCGCAATATGCTCAAATGGGTAAAGCTCTTTAACCCTTATGATCTTTATTCAAAAAGTCCGGAGCCGCCCGATTGGAAAAAGCTGCGACCATATTATGAAGAGCTGGTTGCAAAGTATCTGCCGGCAACACTTAAATTTTAAATGCCTTTGTGAAAATATGTTTGGAGTCCAATATCCTTTAACCGTTTCAAACTATAACTCTAAAACAAACTGCTATGATGCAAATTTTTAAACAACGATTGCTCTACCGTTATGCATTGCCTGGCATAATGGTTCTATTTCTAGCACTTGTTACTACAAGTGTAAGTGCCCAGCAAACACAGGTTAGCGGAACAGTAAAAGATGATAAAGGTGAACCTGTAGCATCTGCCACTGTATCTGTAAAAGGAAAAAATGTTTCTACAACTACAGGAGCTAACGGTTCATTTACGATTGCGGCTAAAGCAAACGATGTGCTGGAGATCAGTGCCGTTTCTTTTACTACACAGGAAGTAAAAGTTACATCTGCTTCATCGTACGACATTGTATTGTCGTCTTCTTCTGTTGCTTTAACAGATGTGGTAGTGGTGGGTTATGGCCGTAGTTCAAAACGAACATTGTCAAGTGCCATCACTTCTATAAAGCCGGAAGATCTTAATCGTGGTGCAATTGGAGATGTGGGCCAGCTGTTACAAGGTAAAGTACCCGGCTTGAATATTACAGCCAGTGGTGACCCTAACCGTCCGGCTGCGGTTATTCTTCGTGGTGCATCAACGGTGAACAGTCCGCAAGGTCCGTTTTATGTAATTGATGGAATACCTGGCGCAGACATTAATGCTGTAGCACCGGATGATATCGCTTCAATGGACATTTTAAAAGATGCATCTGCAACAGCTATCTATGGTAACAGAGCTTCCAATGGTGTTATTATGGTTACCACCAAGAAAGGTAAAAAAGGAAGGTTGCAAACTACTTATAACGGTTATGTAGGTTTTGAAACGGTAAGCAGCAGTCTCGATTTAATGGATGCGAATCAGTTAAGGGCGTATGCACAAAAGAATAATTACACTCCAAATACTAATGATGATAAAGGAGCAAATACTGATTGGATGAAAGCGGTACAAAAAGAATCAGCTTTATCACACAACCATAATATTTCTTTCAGTGGTGGTACAGATAAGAGTACCTACAGTGCCAGTCTTAACTACCTGAAAAAAGATGGTATCATGTTGCAAAGTGGTTTGGAAAGAGTTGTGGGCAGAATCAGTGCGGAGCAGCATGCGTTGAACGACAAATTGACTTTTGGTCTGAATATTATGAGCAGCAACAGCAAAGCATCGAATGTTCCTTTACAGAACATGGTATTCCAGCAAGCTGTAAAATTCAACCCGATGTCGCCGGTATATAATGCCAATGGTACATTCTTCGAAAACTTCAATAACCCCGGTTATTTTAACCCGGTATCTATTATTAAAAATGCACAGGACGATACAAAGTATGGTTCCCTGCAGGGCAACTTTACAATTGAAGCAAAGCTGCCGTTTAACTTAACATACAACGCAAATCTTGCTTACCAGCGTGGTACCTGGCTGCATGGCGAATATTATAATCGCTATTATTCTCAAAACTACAGCACAGGTAATTTTTATACCAATGGTGATCCCGGTGGTGGCCGCAGCCTGCGTAACTTTTATTCTAATGGTCTTGCTTACAGAGGTTATTACCAAAGCAGTTCTAAAACACTGGAATCGTATTTAACCTGGGCTAAAAAGTTTGGTGCACATAACATCAAAGCGGTATTGGGTTACAGCTGGCAAAAGAATACGAACAACGAAGGCTTACAGGCAAGCCAAACCAACTTTGTTAACGACTACACAGGGTATAATAATTTTGGTTTAGGTAACTACCAAACAATCACTGGATTTGGAGTTGATTTTGGCGGAGCTGTTTATGAGGAAACAAATTTCATTTCCGACTTCTTCCGTGTGAACTACGATTTCAACGAAAAGATTTTGGTACAGGCTTCTGTTAGAAGAGATGGCAGCTCTGTATTTGGTAAAAATAAAGAATGGGGTTATTTCCCTGCTGCAAGTGTGGCCTGGCGTTTATCAGAAGAAGATTTCATCAAGAATGTTTCTTTCATCAATGATTTAAAATTAAGGGTGAGTTATGGTGAAACAGGAAATGCTTTTGGAATAGGTGCCTATACTGCACAACGCTTGTATAACAAATTCGGCACTTATTATAATGGAGGAACTTTCGAGTCTGCTTTCAGGACTATACAGGGAGCAAACCCCGATTTACAATGGGAAGTTACTGCAACCAAAAACATAGGTTTGGATTATGGATTTTTGAAAGGGAAAATCAGTGGTTCTATCGATCTGTATGAAAAAAATACGACCGATATGATTTTTGGTTACAATGTTGCTCAATCAATTGACCCCAGTGGATTCTTATATATAAACGTTGGTGAAATCAGGAACCGTGGTATTGAGTTTAGTGTAAATGTAAATGCCGTAAGTCAAAAGAATTTCAGTTGGAATACAGGTTTAAACCTGGCAACTAACAAAAACGTTATCCTTGATTTAAAAGGACCTGAGCAATTTGGTATAAATGCCGATTCAACCAAATATACTCAATTGGATGGACCCGGTACAACCGGAAGCCGTCTTCAGATTTTAGCTGTGGGTGGCCCATTAGGTCAGTTCTATTCATTCCAATATGCAGGTAAAGATGCTTCCGGTAATTCTTTGTTTTTCAAGAGAGATAAAACAACTACAACTAATCCAACTCAGATCTCCGATTATTTTCCATTAGGCAGCCCGCATGCAAAGCTGATGTTTGGTTGGAACAACAATCTCCGTTACAAGAATTTCGATCTTAACTTCTTTGTAAGAGGTGTGCTTGGAAATAAAATATTTAATGCTACCCGTGCTGATCTTTCTTATGTTGTAACTGCCGGACAAACAAACATCAGCCCATATGCAGCCGATGATAAAAAAACCGATACACGTAACAACAACTTTTCATCACGTTATGTAGAAGATGGTTCTTACCTGCGTTTCGACAATGCAACTTTAGGTTATCGTTTCAAAATCAAAAACGAATACATCAGTAATCTGCGCTTGTATGCAACCGTAAACAACCTGTTTGTTGTAACAAAGTATAAAGGCATTGATCCTGAAATCAACCAGGGTGGTGCATCATTAGGCGTAGACTATAATAGTTTCTATCCTAAAACACGCACTATTCTCTTTGGTGTATCTGTTGGCTTTTAATGATTAAAAAAACTTTTTATGAATAAGACTTTGAAACAATTAATAATAGTGATAGCAGCTGGCTTTGCCATAAGCTCCTGCCACAAAATTGAGGTGAAACCTAATTCACTTTATACAGAAGCGGTGTTCCCTAAAACTGATGCAGAATTTCAGTCCGTAATGGGCACCATTTATACCAGTTTGCGTGGGCATTATTCGCTCGGTTACTGGTTTGCACAAGAACTCAGTTCAGATGAATCGATACTACCTGTATATGGCGGTAACTGGTTCGATGGACAGGGATATATTCAACTGCACCGCCACGACTGGAACAAAGATCATGGGTGGATAACAACTGTGTGGAATGATGCAAATACCATTGTGGGTCTTTGTAACCAAACGATGTATATTTTCAGAAATGCACCTGAAGGTGATTCGAAAAGTACTGCACTGGCAGAACTGAGAACTTTAAGAGCCTTTGCTTATTGGGAACTGCTGGACATGTTTGGTAATGTGCCTTTGGACACCATTTATCCAAGTCCCGGTGTGCAGGCAAAAGCTACACGTGCACAAGTGTTCAGTTTTGTAGAATCTGAATTAAAAGCGGCAATTCCATATTTGAAAACAGCTACCGGCAGCAGCACATATGGCAAGGCAACAAAGTGGATGGCCAATGCGTTGCTGGCAAAACTGTATTTGAATGCAGAAGTGTATGCGGGTAGTGCCAAATACAATGAATGTATTGCTGCTTGTGATGCAATTATCAGCTCCGGAAGCTTTGCAGTTGAGGGCAGAAGTACATATCTCAACCAGTTTGCTCCAACAAACGGTCCTTCTTTCAAAGAATTTATTTTCGCCATTCCTTACGATCCATCAACAAGCAATGGTTATTTGTTTCATGGACGTTACGATCTGAACCGTAACCTCGGTATTAAGTATCGCTATTCAGGAAGTACACCGGGCAGCTATTCATTTAATCAAATCATCATGAATCAAACTTCAGGAAATGGTTTGATCAATGCAAGACCCAGCGGCCCCCGTGCAACACTATCCAGTTTTTACAATAGTTATTTTAGAGCTGATGCGAATGACATCAGAAATAATCAATGGCTTGTAGGTAGTCAATACTGGCCCGATGGCAGCCCCATCATGGTAAAAACTACCAAAAAAGGTTATGATCAGTTTTTTACAGGCACTGATGGCGATTATACCTATCACCTGTATATTGATTCAGTGATTTCTGCACGTTTGAATCCTACTTCCATCGATTTAGGTAACGATGAAATTGCATGGAACATGGGTATTCGTAATATCAAGTTTTATCCCGATGCGAATTCTTCGAGCCGTAACCAAAGTAACGATGCTCCGATATTCCGTTATTCAGATATTTTGTTGATGAAAGCAGAAGCAATTTTACGAGGCGGTACGGCAACAAACGGGCACACAGCGCTTTCGCTGGTAAACATGGTACGAAACAATCGCAGCACTTCACCGGCATGGACGGCGGTAACACTGGATGATTTGTATGCTGAGCGGGCTCGTGAATTTACATGGGAATGCTGGCGCAGAAATGATATGATCCGTTTTGGTAAGTATGAAACAGCTTATGGTTTCAAAACAAACGCAGATACGTATCGCCGGATCTTCCCGATTCCAAATGCTGCAATGGCTACAAATCCAAAGCTTACGCAAAACCCGGGTTATCCTAATTAATATTTCTCAGCAGGTAGTTTTATAATCAATAGTTAATCACCCCGGGGTTGTCAAGCCCCGGGATTTTTCTATCACTTATAATTATAACATGCAATCACCATTTCGAAAAACCATAGTGCTTCTTGTTTTTGTTTTGGGCTATCAATATCAACAGGCGCAAGTATTGGTGAAAGATTCGTCTGCTTTACCAAAGGCAGGCACAAAGCTGATAAAGAAAGAGAAGGCGCTGCATTTTATTGCCATGGGCGATTGGGGACGTAATGGTGCAGATCATCAACGGGAAGTAGCCAGGCAAATGGGTATTACAGCGAACGAAATTGGTTCAATGTTTACCATCGCAACAGGCGATAATTTTTATCCCAGTGGTGTTATCAGCGAATGGGATCCATTATGGAAATATTCCTTTGAAGATATTTACACTGATTTCCGTTTACAATGGGATTGGTACCCTGTTCTCGGTAATCATGACTATAAAAGCAATCCCGATGCGCAGGTAAAATATTCAACCATCAGCAGAAGATGGAAAATGCCTGCACGTTATTATTCAAAAATATTTTCGATCAATGGCGATACAACACAACAGGTATTGCTTGTTTTCATTGATACCAACCCATTGATTCGTGAGTTTTATAAAAATGCTGAATATGGTCCGCATGTAAAAGGGCAGGACACAACGAAGCAAAAACGCTGGATGGAAAAGCTCCTCAGCAACAAATCGCCCAACATTAAATGGAAAATTGTTGTAGGACATCATCCAATGTACACAGGAGGCAGCCGTACAGAAGGCTACGATACCAAAGCCATCCGCAATACATTAAAACCGATGTTCGATAAGTATAAAGTGGATGTGTACCTCGCAGGGCATGAACATAGTTTGCAACACATGCAGTCTGCAGGAAACATGCATCATATTATTTCAGGTGCAGCATCAGAAAAAACGCCTGCACGTTTAATTGAAAACAGTTTGCTGTCTGCTTCTGAGTATGGCTTCTTTGTATTTTCAGTTACCGGAAATGAATTGTTATTCCAAGCCGTAAACGATACCGGGAAAATCATTTATACTTACACGATCAAAAAATAATTATTCCTTGAATCTGTCCGCAATACATAACCAACCAACTACAACCGGCAACAGGCTTTTATCGCTTGATGCTTTGCGTGGTTTTGATATGTTCTGGATCGTCAGTGGCGAAGGAATTATTCATGGCTTCGCCAACGCAGTAAAACAAACACATTCATTGCAGCAGGATGGAATAAGCTGGCAGATGCAGGTGACAGACGAACTTGGGTTCTTTGAAAAGCTGGCAGTGTATGCAAGTAATCAACTGCATCACACAGTTTGGAATGGGTTTACATTTTACGATCTTATTTTTCCGCTGTTCATTTTTATTGCAGGCATCAGTATGCCGTTTTCTTACAGCAAACAATTGAGTGCCGGTGCTGATGCAAAAAAGAAGATCTACCGTTCACTCGTTAAACGAACAATCCTGTTATTGTTGCTTGGTATGATCGTAAATGGTTTGCTTCATTGGAAGAGTTATGAAGAAACACGTTTTGCAAGTGTGTTAGGGAGAATTGCACTCAGTTGTTTTTTTGCTGCATTGATTTATCTCAACAGTTCATTCAGGTGGAGAATAGCCTGGTTTCTACTCATTTTGCTTGGCTATTGGTTGGTGATGATGGTTATTCCGGTTCCCGGTTTTGGTGCAGGCTCATTAACAGCAGAAGGAAATGTTGCTGCATGGATTGATCAGTTATTATTGCCCGGCAAAATGCATCGTGCCACATATGATCCAGAAGGATTACTTTCTACCATTCCTGCAATTGCAACAGCATTGCTGGGCATTTTTACCGGAGAATTTTTACGTTCGAAAAAAGAAACTGCGCAAACGAAAACAGTGTACATATTGATTGGCGGAGTAATACTTGTACTTATCGGTTGGCTTTGGGGGTTTGTATTTCCCATTAACAAAAACATGTGGACGAGTTCTTTTGTGCTTTATACCGGTGGATGGAGTCTGCTGCTGTTTGCACTGTTTTATTTTATAATTGATGTGTTGGGTTTCAAAAAATGGAGCATGCCTTTTGTGTGGCTGGGTTGTAATTCAATCCTCATTTACATGGCTGCACATGGCGTGGTAAATTTCATGTCGACTTCTGAATTTTTATTTGGCGGAACGGTTCAACTGGTGGATGCTAAATGGCAGGAAGCTTTTTTATGGATCGGTGTTGCTCTTATACAATTTGCAGGATTATATCTCCTGTATAAACGAAAATGGTTTTTAAAACTATAACAAACTTTCAAAGCGAAAGCGTTAACGAAATTGCTCATGCATACATTACAATTTGCCGATTACATTATTTTCTTTATCTACTTCATTGCTATATCGGCATACGGCTATTATATTTTTCATAAGAAGAAATCGAAAACAGCCAGCTCAAAAGATTTCTTTTTGGCCGAAGGTTCGTTAACCTGGTGGGCCATTGGTGCTTCACTCATTGCATCTAATATTTCTGCTGAACATTTTATTGGTATGAGTGGTTCGGGTTTTGCATTAGGTCTTGCCATCTCTACCTACGAATGGATGGCAGCAGCTACACTCATCATTGTTGCTGTTTTTTTGATTCCGCTTTATCTTAAGAATAAAATTTATACCATGCCGCAGTTTTTGGCAAAGCGGTATAACGACCAGGTAAGCACCATCATGGCGGTATTCTGGTTGCTGGTGTATGTGTTTGTAAATCTTACGTCCATTATTTATCTCGGTGCATTAGCGATCTCCTCTATTTCACCCATCAGTTTTGAATGGAGTATTGTTGGCTTGAGTGTGTTCTCCATCATTGTTACATTAGGTGGAATGAAAGTGATCGGCTACACCGATGTGATACAGGTATTGGTGTTATTGATCGGTGGATTGGTAACGACTTATCTTGCATTATCCTTACTGGCCGATAAGTTTGGTTTTGATGGAAATATTCTTGAAGCGTTAGGTGTGTTGCGCAAGGAAGCGCCGGAACATTTTCATATGATCTTCGATAAATCAAGTCCGCATTACAAAGAGTTGCCCGGCATGTCGGTGCTGATCGGTGGGATGCTCATTAATAATTTAGCTTATTGGGGATGCAATCAATACATCGTTCAACGTGCATTGGGCGCCGATTTAAAAACTGCACGTCACGGAATTTTATTTGCCGCATTTTTAAAACTGTTGATTCCTGTAATTGCAGTTTTGCCCGGTATTACTATGTATGTGTTGCATCAGAACGGAATGTTTCAACAGGAGATGGCCGATGCCGCAGGTAATATCAAACCTGATCATGCCTATCCAACATTAATGAATTTATTACCTGCGGGTTTAAAAGGTGTGGCCTTTGCTGCATTAACAGCAGCCATTGTTGCATCGCTTGCAGGAAAAGCAAACAGCATCTCCACTATTTTTTCACTTGATATTTATAAAAAGTATTTCAACAAAGAAGCATCTGAACGAAAGTTGGTGTTGACAGGTCGTTGGGCAGTGATCATTTCGATGGTTGTTGCAGCTATAGTAACACCTGCATTAAAATCACTCGACCAGGCTTATCAATTCATACAGGAATATGTGGGATTCTTTTCACCGGGTGTATTGGCAATTTTCTTGTTGGGGATGTTCTGGAAACGTACAACAGCTGCTGCTGCATTGGCAGGGGCAGTGTTAACCATTCCTGTGTCAACGGTATTAAAATTTTTACCGGTGTGGACGAATGGCCGTTTTCCTGATTATCCTTTTCTTGATCGTATGACGATCACTTTCTTTGTGATCGTTGCAATGATGGTGAGCATGAGCTTGCTGAAACCAAATAAACCCGGTGATACGCACACAATTGAAGTTGACACTTCCATGTTCAAAGTTTCAACCGGCTTTATCATTGGCTCCGTTATTATTTGTGGAATACTGGCAGCATTATATACCGTATTTTGGTAATGGTTGATTGATTATTCATTTTCAAATTTGAATGAACATGAACAGAAATGATTTTTTGAAAATAGGGACAATGGCGGCATTGAGTCCTTTGTTTGTAAAAGCAACAGCGAATGATTTTGCTGCAACTATTGATACAGAGATGATGAACCGTTTGCTTGCAGCAAATGATAAAACTGCATCGCAGTTAATGGAAACGGTTAAGCCGGGCAGCCTGCGTTTCAGCCGTATGATTGCTTATGATATTGCAGTGCTTACGGCGGCTTATTGTGCAAAAGGTTCAGCTTATTACCACAATACAGAAGTGGTAAACAAGATCGATATACTGGTTAAATTTTTAGCAAGTGCACAAGCGGAAGATGGAACAGTGAATGTTGGAAATTTAGAGTCGCCGCCGGATACAGCCTTCCTCATTGAAATACTGGGACCTGCTGCAACGATTATGCGAAAAGATAACAGCAGCGAATTGCAGGAGGTACAGCAACAGTTAAAACAAATTCTATTAAAAGCAGGTGAAGGACTTGCAACAGGTGGTATTCATACACCAAATCACCGATGGGTTATTTCTGCAGCACTGGCACAGATCAATCATTTAGATCCTAATAAAAAATACAGTAACCGCATTAACGATTGGTTAGGCGAAGGCGTGTACATTGATGCGGATGGTCATTATCCCGAACGCAGTGGTATTTATTCGGGTGTAGAAAATGCTGCGTTTATTACCATTGCAAGATTGGCGAATAAGTCTTCGCTGTATGCGCCGGTTCGTAAAAATCTTTCCATGTACCAGTACTACATCGAACCGAACGGAGATCTGGTACGCAATGATTCGAGAAGACAGGATCAGTACGAAGCTGCTGCAAAGCCAAGTACACTGTTCTACCTGCAATACCGTTACATGGCTGTTCATGAAAAAAACAAACTGTTTGCTGCCATTTGCAAAAATATTGAAGCAACAAAGGATTTTGAAAAAGATGTGCTCACCCGTTCGTTATTTTATTTCCTGGAAGATGAAACATTGCAGCAGCAATTACCAGCTGCTGAAGGAGTTCCCGATCGTTACGAGAAATTATTTTCTACCTCACACCTGTTGCGGATAAAAGAAAAGAACACAACGGTTACATTATTTGGTGGTACAGATCAGCCCTTGCTCATTGCATCGGGCCGTTCCAACTCTCCTGATTTTTTCTCGTACAGAAAAGGCGATGCCATTTTGAAGTATATGCGTTTGTCTTCGAACTTTTTCAGCATGGGTTATTTCTACAGCGATGGTTTGCGAAAAGAAGGCAATAGTTATGTGCTGAGGAAGAAACTGGAAATTCCTTACTATCAGCCGCTACCTAAAGAAAAACGCAAAGCAAATGGCGATTATAAATTATCGCCGAGTATTGATGATCGTTTCTGGAACAAGATGGATTTCAGTAACCGTCCGGTGAGTAATGTAAAAACACTGGAAACCATTATCCGGTTAACCGAAACAAGAGGTGCCGTAGAACTGGAATTTGAATTAAAAGGAATGAAAGACGTACCTGTTACGATTGAATTGTGTTTTAAAGAAGGCGGACAGTTATCCGGTGTTACTGCTGCCGATACAAACGATAACAGTTTTCTGGAGCAGGGTACAGGTGAATATCGCTCCGGCAATGATGTGATTACGTTTGGCCCGGGTGCTGTAACACATAAACAGGTAATGAATCTGGAAGGAGAACGTTACAGTACACATTTCGGAACCTTGCGTACAAAAGGGGAGCATGTGTACATTACAGGCACCACACCATTTAAACACAAACTGATGTTTAGTTAAGTAATCATTTTCAGAACAAAGAGATGGATAGAGATCGGGTATATACTAAGGCAGCACGTTGCTGTATCATTGTTGCGTTATTACTTCTGCAGCATTGTGTACATGCGCAAAATCTAATGCAGTATGTACAGCCATTGGCAGGAACTGCATCTGCAACAACCATCAGCGCTGTTAAACATAGTGAAGCAGGTGGTACAGAAGCAAATGCGAATACAATACCTGCCGTTACACTGCCATTTGCAATGACACAGTGGACGGCACAAACCAGACAAACAGAAAACAAATGTGTGCCGCCTTATTTTTATAAAGATTCGTTGCTCACCGGTTTTCGTGGTTCTCATTGGTTGAGTGGTTCCTGCACACAGGATTATGGAAGCTTTACAGTAATGCCGGTTACAGGCACGTTAAAAACAGTGGCGAAAGAATATGCTGTACGTTTTTCGCATAAAGATGAAATTACTTCGCCTGCTTATTACAAACTGAAGGCAGGTGCAGTAATAACAGAACTTACTTCTACGCTTCGATGCGGTATGATGCAATTTACCATGCAGCAGGATGATAGCTTGTACATACTTGTTACGCCCAACAGTGATTATGCAAAAGGCTTTGTAAAAGTAGATGCAGCAAAAGGAGAAATATGGGGGTATAATCCTACGCATCGTATTTACCAGGGTTGGGGCGAACCAACAGGTTTCAGCGGTTGGTTTTATATAAGGATTGAAAAGCGATTTACAAAACGGGGAATATTTACAGGAGCAACAGTTTTTGAAAACGATAGTGTGTTGCAAAAGAAAGATGCAGGTGCATTCGCTGGTTTTCGATTAAAGAAAGGCGAGCAGTTGTTGTTGCGTATCGGTACATCGTTCAGCAGTCTTGCAGCAGCAAAGAAAAATTTAACAGCAGAAGTTGGTGTAAAAAGTTTTGATGTTGTTCGTGCTGCTTCAGCAAAGCATTGGGAGAAAGCATTGTCTCAGGTACAGGTGCAGACGAACAATGAAAAAGACAAACGCATCTTTTACACAGCCATGTACCATTCCATGCAACATCCTCGTTTGTTCAGCGATGTGGATGGCACTTATCCTTCATTTGCAGGAAATACCCAGCTAAAGAAAATGAATGGTAATTACTACGATGATTTTTCGATGTGGGATATCTATCGTGCACAATTACCCTTGATGGAAATTTTACATCCAAACATGACGAATGATTTTGTCCGTTCGTTGATCTTGAAAGGTGAGCAGGGAGGTTGGTTGCCGATTTTTCCTTGCTGGAACAGTTATACGGCAGCCATGATCGGCGATCATGTAACAGCATTTATTGCATCGGCCTATAATAAAGGCATTCGTAATTATGATGTTCATGCAGCCTATGCATTGATGCGGAAGAATGCATTTGAAACACCGGCAAGTTTTGCAGCATATAAGAATGGAATGGGACGAAGAGCCTTGACTAGTTATCTTAAGTATGGCTATATACCAATGGAAGACAGTGTGCAGGAAGCTTTTCATAAAAAAGAACAGGTGAGCCGCACGCTGGAATATGCATTTGATGATTATGCATTGTCGGGTGTAGCAAAGGAATTGAATAAAACAGAAGATCATAAACAGCTGCAACAACGTTCACTCAATTATAGAAATGTATTTGATCCCGCTGTTGGTATGATGCGTGGAAGAAATACCGACGGTTCATGGTTTGCATCGTTCAATGCAGATAAACGTGAATCCTATATCACCGAAGGCACGCCAAGACAATATACATTTTATGTTCCGCAGGATATTCCCGGTTTGGCAAAGCTGATGGGCGGCACAAAGAATTTTGAAAATGCATTAGATAGTTTGTTCAGCAAGAATGAATACTGGCATGGCAATGAACCGGGGCACCAGATCCCTTTTCTATACAACTATACTTCGTCACCTTGGAAAACACAAAAGTATGTGCGAGCTATTTTGGCCGAAGAATACAGCGATGGTGCAGGAGGATTAAGTGGTAACGATGATGCAGGACAAATGAGTGCATGGTATGTATTTGCTGCCATGGGTTTTTATCCGGTTGATCCGGTTTCAAACAACTACCAATTAAGTTCTCCGTTGTTTGATAAAGTAACCATGAAGTTGCAAGGCAATAAAGTATTTGAACTTCTTACACATAAAACATCTGCAACGGCTATTTATATTCGGCAGGTGAAATGGAACGGACAACCATACAATAAAAATTTCATCACTTACTCCATGATCATGCAAGGTGGTAAATTAGAACTGTGGTTAACCGATCAGCCAACACAATGGGGTTCTTCTTCCTTAAATCGCTCAACTGGTTTAAAGAACTAAAAATTCTTCAAATGCAATCAGAAAAATAAATGTTGCAATACTGGAACGCAGTAATTTCGTTGGCATCTCTGCTTTTCCAGCAAAAGTGAAAGCAGTCAACCAATAACGAACGATCATTTATTATGAATCAGAAATCAGCAGGCTTAATTGAAACAATGCGTTGGTACGGCCCAAACGATCCGGTATCACTTTCAGATATTGCACAATCAGGTTGCAGTGGTGTTGTAACAGCACTGCATCATATTCCCAATGGTGAAGTGTGGACAGTAGAAGAAATTAAAAAACGTATTGCAGAAGTGGAAGCTGCCGGTTTAACATGGGATGTGGTTGAAAGTGTTCCGGTGCATGAAGCTATCCGTCGTCAATCAACAGGCTTTGAACAGTATATTGAAAATTATAAACTGTCTATACGTAATCTTGGTGCATGCGGTATCAAGGTAGTAACGTATAATTTCATGCCTGTTCTTGATTGGACACGAACTGATCTTTATTACACGATGCCTGACGGCAGTAAAGCTTTACGTTTTGAACGTGCTGCATACATTGCTTTTGATGTATTTATTCTCGAACGAAAAGGAGCAGCAGATGAATACACTGCAACTGAATTGGAGAAAGCGAAAGCAAGATTGCAAACAATGACGGAAGATGAAAAGCAGTCGCTTATCCGCACCATCATTGCAGGTTTGCCAGGCAGTGAAGAAAGTTTTACTGTTGCTGATTTTGCAAATGCATTATCTGCTTATGATACAATTGATGCAACAAAACTCAAACAACATTTAATTTATTTTCTGCAACAGGTAACTCCGGTTGCAGAAGAAGCGGGTGTGCAATTGGTGATCCATCCCGATGATCCGCCACATCCGATTTTTGGCTTACCAAGAGTGGTAAGTACAGAAGCAGATATCAATGATCTCATTGCTGCTGTTCCATCACCTGCAAATGGCTTGTGCTTCTGCACCGGTAGTTTTGGTGTGCGTGCAGACAATGATCTGCCCGGTATGGTGAAACGTTTGGGCAGCCGTATTCATTTCTTACACTTACGCAGTACGCAACGAAATGCGGATGGTGATTTTTATGAAGCCAATCATCTCGAAGGAAATGTAGATATGTATGCGGTGATGAAAGAAGTGGTGTTGCTCATGAAAAAAGAAAACAGGCGCATAGTTGTTCGTCCTGACCATGGTCATCAAATGCTTGATGATCTCAGCAAAAAAACTAATCCCGGTTATAGTGCTATCGGTCGCTTGAGGGGATTGGCTGAATTGCGTGGGTTAGAATTAGGTATTGCCCGTGCTGTCTGATTCAATGAGAAAGAATGCTGTTCACGCAATTCTTTGAGGAACGATCGTGTCCATTAACGATCGTTCCTCTCCAATAACTCCCGTTACTTTTTTACTGCCTTACAAATGGATCAATCACGTCTACCCACACTTTGTAACCACGATCGTTGAGGTGGAGGCCATCGGTTGTTAAATCCTGCCGCATAAGTCCTTGGCTGTTTGTAAATGCTGCATGAAGATCAATGGTAGTATAAATGCCAGCTTCTCCGTTGCGTTTGATCATGGTATTGATGAGCTGGGTATTCATTTGTATTTCGGCAGTAGCGGGTAGAATTGTTTGTACATAAATTCGTGTTGAAGGCGATCCGGCTTTTATTTTTTTCGTAATCTTCAGAATATTATTTGCTATATAGTCTGCAGATGTAATTCCTCCTCCACCTTGTAAATTATAAATGTCATTAACGCCAATGAGAAGAAACACCGCCTTCGGTTTGTAATAAATAATCTCCTGGAGCCGCATTAATACACCATCTGTTACATCGCCGGCGATGCCTCTGTTACGGATACCGTTCAGACCGAATTTCACACCCCAGTCTCCGCCCTGTTCAGTTAAGCTATTACCTATAAACACAATTTCGCCAGACTTCAATGGGTTATTCCTGAAAGAATTAATTCTAACAATATAGTTATTCCTCGACCATTCATTATTGTGATGCTGTATTACTGTAGTTGCCGACGGATATAGTGTATCCAATCCTTCTCTTGTAGGTCCGCTGCTTGTTTTTTGGCAACCGTAAGTTAAGAAGGCCAACAACAGCCATAAATTGAAATGATTTAATGCTGGCTGTTTGCGTGCATACTTCAAATGCAAAACGACTTCGGATGTAAGATACCTGAACATGATGTAAGAAATTTTATAAGTTAAGTAACCGTTTGTGAGCTTAAATGTAAAGCGACGGCTCTCGAACCACTTATCTCTGCATTCATAGTTTTGTTCTTATTCATCATTTTTAGAAAAGAAGCAGCTTGAAACAGTAAAAACGTGAATTTCTGACCGCTTTCTTTGCAGCAGCCAGTATATACTTTTGAATGTTAGATTTCTAAGATTTAGCGTTAGCCTCTATTTCTTTCAAATATTGCGTTGGTGATTTGCCAAATTCCTGCTTAAAGGCTTTTGAGAAATAAGATTGCGTTTGAATGCCCACGCTGTACATGATATCTGTAATTGAATGTTCGCCCTGCGTCATCAATAGAGCTGCTTTTCGCAAACGGATTGTTCGGATGAAATCTCCAATAGGTTGGCCCGTTATACTTTTGATTTTATTATAAAGTTTCGTCCGGCTCATACCAATTTCGGTGCATACAAAATCAATATCCATTTCAGGATTCGGCAGATTCTTTTCAATAATAGCAAGCAGCTCCTCCAGAAATTGTTTGTCCTTCGAGGAATGTGCCAGCTCTTTTACTTCAGCATATTGATCTTTGCGATAGTGTTCCTTTAGTTTCTCCTTTTGTGCAAAAATGTTCCGCATGGTCAATTGCAGCAGATCAATACTTAGCGGTTTTGAAAAATAATAATCAGCACCGGTCTCCGTTCCTTCAATGCGTGATTCCAATCCATCTTTTGCGGTTAATAAAATGAACGGGATATGCGCCGTTTCAACAGTTGTTTTGGCGAGCCGGCAATAGTCAATACCATCCATCACCGGCATCATAATATCGCTGATGATAAGATCGGGGAAATGCTCCAGTGTTTTTTCCATCGCCTCTTTTCCATCGGCTGCTTCAATGATCTTGTATTGTTGTTCTAGTGATTCTTTCAGGAACGAGCGTAACTCTGCATGATCATCTGCAACGAGTACCAGATATTCTTTCGATGTATTACTTTCTTTATCGGTTGGAGATACTGTGCTTGCTTCAACTGCTGTTGGTAAGATTGGTTGTGTAGCTAAGCTTTCCAGTCGCACAGGCGATTCCGTATTCTTCATCCACTGTTCTTTCTTTCCGTAGGCTTTTTTATTTACAGGAATAGCAATGATGATTTCAGTACCCTTGTTATATTCACTGTAAACAGAAATATTTCCCTTGTGCAGTTGTGTAAGTGTTTTAATGAGTGCTAAGCCAATGCCCGATCCAAGATGTGTGTCCGATACACGATAGTAACGTTCAAACAAATGCGGTATTGATTCTTTTGAAATACCGGTGCCGTTATCTGCAATAAGGAAGTAAATAAATGGTTCAGTTGAATGGTTATGTTTGATCAGTAACTCATTTTCAAACTTCGGTTGAAACTTCTCTAACGAATCCAGCACCTGCAATTCGATCTTTCCATAGTCCTGCGTGTACTTGAACGAATTACTCAGCAGGTTGATGATGATCTTTTCCAATACTTGCCTGTCGAACCATACAGCATTGAAATCTGTTGTGCCGGAAACGGTGAAGGATATATTTTTCTGTATGGCGAGTTCGCTGAACTCTTCTGCAATTTCATCAATGAACAGCGGAATATTCCCAGGCATTACCTGTAATTTCAATACACCCGATTCTGCTTTTCTGAAATCCATCAGTTCGTTGATCAGTTGCAGTAAACGATTGGCGTTGCGTTGAATCACCCGGTACATGTGGTTATTCGTAGAGCTGGCATCTTCCTTTAATAATTTTTCAACGGGGCCGGTAATCAGCGATAACGGTGTCCGGAATTCATGGGAGATATTGGTAAAGAACTGTAATTGCATCTGGTGGATTTCTTCTTTCTTTTCTTCTTCGTACCGTTGCAACTGAATTTTTCTGCGAATACGATAGATGTAAATGCCAGCAGCAACTAGGGCTGCTATCACCAGTAACCTGAACCACCAGGTTGCCCAAAAGGGTGGGGTAATGATCACCTGGATACTATAGCCTTTTTCATTCCACACACCATCGTTGTTGGATGCTTTTACAGTAAATGTATAAGTACCCGGACTTACATTGGTATACGATGCCCGCTGTTCAATACCTGCAATTATCCAATCGTTATCCCAATTCTCCAGTTTATATACAAAGCGATTGTTTTCGGAAGCCACATAATTTAATGCAGCAAAGCCCAAAGAGAAAGTGGCTTGCTTGTAACTGAGTTTCAGTTTATCGGTAAAGCTGATATCCTGATCAAGTAATTCGTTATTACCACCGATGACAGGTTTGTTGTGTACTTGTAAATCGGTAACAAACACCGGCGGCACAAATGTATTTACAGAAATATCATTCGGATAAAAACTGTTGAAGCCATTTACGCCACCAAAATAAATTTGCCCATCTCTTGTTTTCATGTAGGCATTGGCTTCAAATTCCATATCCTGCAAGCCATCACCTGTATTGTACGTTCGTACTGTTTTTGTTTTCGGATCAAGTTGTTTTAATCCATTGGAAGTAGAGATCCACAAGCGCCCGTTTTCATCTTCCACAATTCCTTTAATGAATACAGAAGCTAACCCGTCTGCTTCAGTAAAAACAGAAAAGCGGTTTGCATTTTTGTCATACAAATACAAGCCTGCTTGTCCTGCCCACAAATTGCCTTTACTATCGGTAAACAGTACACGTAGATCTGGTTTCTTATCATCCTGGTGAAAATAATGTTCAAACTCTCCGGTTACAGCATTCAGTTTATTCAATCCACCATCATCTGTACCAATCCATATATTGCCTTCTGCATCTTGTATAATTGAAATGATATTGTTACCAATTATAGAGGTAGCACCGGTTTTACTTTTTTGAACAGGTGAGAATTTTTGGCTTTTTTTGTCGAACAGATGCAGCCCGCCAAAATATGTACCAATAAACAGGTTACCGTTTTTATCTTCAAATATGCATTGGATAAAGTCGGAAGTAAGAATGCCTGATCTTTTATCAGCACTATTAAACCGGGTGAAATTATTTGCAGTTCTGTTATACAACCCCAATCCGCCACCCCATGTAGCGATCCATAAATTACCATCTCTATCTTCCGTTATGTCCAGCACTTCGTTTGAACCAAGCGTGGATGGATTAAATGGATCATGTTTGAAATGTGTAAAACTGTTTTGCTTACGATTAAATAAATTCAAACCACCTCCATCGGTGCCTATCCAGATGTTTCCAAGCCTGTCTTCACAAAATGCTTTTACATCGTTATAACTTAAACTGTTTTTGTAAGGCTTTTGTCGGTATAGATTAAATTTTTCCGAACCCGGTGTATATAAATTAATGCCACCCCTGTGTGTACCAATCCATAAATTGCCTTGTTTGTCCTGATAAAATGCAGAAACAGTTCGCTGGCTTAAGCTGTTAGGGTTATCGGGTTCATATTGATAATTATAAAAAGTTCCGGTTGCGGCATCAAACTTATCAAGTCCGCCATTTACACAACCAATCCACGTTTCCCCATTTTTACTTACAGAAACCGATCGCAGCATATTGCTTCTGATGGATGATGGATCGGCAGCCTTATGGAGATAATGTTGAACAATGCCCTGCGTTGGATGCATAATGATTAATCCATGATACTCCGTGCCTAACAGTAACCTTCCCTGCAAATCTTCGGCAATAGAACGTATGCCTTGTTTACCTGTTTGAACCGGTTGCGGGTCGATTGCTAAAAATGCGTCACTCCTTTTATTATATATATAAAGACCACTTTCCGTACCGGCCCACAGATTGCCCCGGCTATCTTCAAAAAAAGTATAAATGTTTAATTCTGTTACCAGACCGTTTGCAGTTTTCTGGCAGGCAATCCGCTTGAAGCTTTTTGTTTCCGGTTGATACTTGTTTGCTCCGCCGCCAGTTGTGCCAATCCAGATGCCGCCCTTGGTATCTCCATAAATTACCGAAATGTGATTGTGGCTGATGCTTGTTGCATCGTTCCGCTTTTGCTTTAACCGCAAAAAACGGTTCAGCTTCGGATCAAATATGTTGAGGCCATTGATCGTACCCACCCAGAGGCGATGTTGCTTGTCTTCGTAAAGGCTGGTAATATAATTATCACTGATGCTGCTGCTATCGGTGCTGCTGTTTCGGTAAACGATCATCTGCGAACCGTCGTACCGGTTCAATCCATCTCTTGTTCCAAACCAGAGAAATCCACGGTTGTCCTGCAGAATTGTTTCAATCGTACTGTTTGATAGTCCGTTTTCACTTTTAATATGGCGAAAGTTGATGGCAGGTGTTTGTGCAACACTATAAATAGATAGAAAGCAGGTAGAGATCAAACAACTGATGCGCAAAAAAATGGACGGTAAACACATGGCGAAAGAAGAATGCAGTTGAAAAGTAATCGTTTCCGGTCAAGTTAGCACAAAAGATTGTTTCAAAAACACAGGCTATAAAAGAAAGACGAATAGAAACAAATTTCGGATTGCTGGGATAAAAGCCTGCGCAGCAGGTGGGTTAGATTTGGTTTCTTAAGCAAGCCATAGATTTTTTAAAACAAAACTGCTGTATGATGAAATTGAAAAAACGATTGGGCCGGTATGGCCTCGTAATTCTCCTGCTCTTAGTAAATCAACTCATTTTTGCACAGGCACGCACCGTTACCGGTAAAGTAACAGACGGAACAGGGAATCCGTTAGCCGGCGTTACCGTTGCGGTAAAAGGCAAACAAAATGCTACAACCACTGCAACCGATGGTGGTTTTAGCCTCAGTAATATTAATACCGGCGATGTGGTTGTTTTCAGTTCGGTTGGTTATAATACGATTGAACAAACAGTTGGCGCCGGCTCCAGCTTATCGATCGCACTTGTTACAGCTGCGGGTAACCTTAACGAAGTTGTGGTTGTTGGTTACGGTAGTACCAGAAAAAGAGATCTTACCGGATCGGTCGCTACTGTTTCATCAAAGGATTTTCAAAAAGGACAAATCTCCACACCCGAACAAATGATCGCCGGTAAATTACCCGGCGTCTCCGTGATATCGAATGGTGGTCAACCCGGTTCGGGAAGTACCATCCGCATCAGAGGTGGTTCGTCTATCCGTGCCAGTAATGATCCGTTGATCGTGATTGATGGTGTGCCGCTTGCTGCTGGTGGTATTTCCGGTGCAGGTAATCCGTTGAGTTTTATCAATCCTAATGATATTGAATCCTTCACGGTGTTGAAAGATGCATCGGCTGCCGCCATTTATGGCACAAGAGCATCGAATGGTGTTATCTTAATTACAACGAAGAAAGGAACTGGCGGAAAATTGCGTATGAATTTCAGTACATCAGTTTCTGCGTCAACTGTTGCAAATAAAGTAGATGTGTTAAGTGCCGATGAATTTCGTGAAATCGTGAATGCAAAAGGAACACTTGCACAAAGGGCTATGCTGGGTACCGCCAATACGGATTGGCAGGATGAGATCTATCAAACAGTACTGGCAACAGATAATAATCTTACCATCAGCGGCGGACTTAAAAAATTACCGTACCGGGTTTCATTTGGTTACACCAATCAGAACGGCGTGTTGCGTACAGATAATTTACAACGTACATCAATAGTACTTGCATTGAATCCTTCTTTCTTCAACAACCATTTAAAAGTTGATCTTAATATAAAAGGAAGTGCACAGCAAACTCGTTTTGCAAACACAGGTGCTATAGGTGGTGCTATCAGCTTCGATCCAACACAGCCTGTTTATTCTGAGGAGTATGATAACCGCTTTGGCGGTTACTATGAATGGCGCTCTGCTGCTACGGCTACCGGTTTGGTAAATCTTGTTGGGCGTAATCCTCTTGGTTTGCTCAATCAAACAGTAAACAGAAGTAATCCATACAGAAGTATCGGTAACCTGCAACTCGATTATAAGTTTCATTTTCTTCCTGAACTGAGAGCAAACCTGAATATGGGTTATGATGTATCGGAAGGAAGAGGTACAACGTTCGTGTCGGACAGTGCTGCTTCTGCTTATGCACCAGGTGGTGTTGGTGGAGAAAATAATAAGTACAGACAACAACGCACAAATACTGTTTTTGATTTTTATCTTAACTACAATAAGCTTTTCAGCAAGATCAAAAGCAGAGTAGATGTAACTGCTGGTTATTCGTACAATAATTTTCTTGCAACCAATTATTTCTATGCCAGCTACAATGCACAAGGTGTAAAATATCCGAACTCCGATCCTGCATTTGCATTTGATAAACCGGAGAATACATTGGTTTCTTTCTTTGGTCGATTGAATTATACCTACAATGATAAGTATCTCTTAACTGCAACTCTGCGTCGTGATGGTTCAAGCCGTTTTGCAGGCGATAACAAATGGGGTATGTTCCCATCGGTTGCATTTGCATGGAAAGTGATGGATGAGAAATTTCTTACAACAAGCAAAGTGTTTTCTGATTTAAAGCTGCGGATCGGTTATGGTGTAACAGGTCAACAGGACGGGATCAATAACTATGATTTCCTTTCGTTTTACGGCCTCAGTTCACCCAATGCTACTTACCAGTTTGGTAACGAGTATTACCAGATGTATCGCCCCGGTGCTTACAACCCAAATATTAAATGGGAAGAAACAACAACAGCCAACATTGGTTTGGACTATGGTTTCTACAACAACCGTATTACCGGTAGCATTGATGTCTACCATAAAAAAACAACCGATCTGTTGAACAGTATTCCACAACCGGCCGGGACAAATTTTTCTGCGTTCTTTATTGCCAACGTAGGCAGTATGGAAAACAAAGGTGTGGAGTTTAACATCAATACAGAACCTGTAAAATCAAGTACATGGAATTGGGATGCAGGATTTAATGTTACGTTCAATAAAAACGAGATCACTAACTTAACTGTAGTTCCGAAAGATGCTACCTACCGTGGCATACAGGCGGGCGGTATTGCAGGTGGTATTGGTGGTGGTTTTTCACAAATACAACAAGTTGGTTACAGTCGAAACACCTTTAATCTTTATCAGCAGGTATATGACAAGGATGGTAAACCGCTGGAAAATGTATTTGTTGATGTGAATGAAGATGGCATCATTAACCAGGATGATCTTACAAAAACAAAAAGTGCAGTACCCGATCTGTTCATGGGCTTTAGCACCAATGTCAGTTACAAACGTTTTTCAGCGGGCTTCGTATTAAGAAGCAGCATTGGTAACTATGTTTACAATAACGTGTACAGTAATGCAGGTAACCAGTTGCAGATACTCGGCAACTATGTATTGTACAATGCATCTGCTAATTATCTCGAAACAAAGTTTAATGGTAACAGTAATAACCTGTTGAGCGATTATTACATTCAGAATGCTTCTTTCCTGCGTATGGATAATCTTACGTTTGGTTACGATGCAGGATCAATTCTGCGTAAGAAAGCTACACTTCGTTTGAATGCATCTGTACAGAATGTATTTGTATTAACAAAGTACAAAGGTCTTGATCCTGAAGTAAGCTCCGGTGTTGATAATAACCTCTATCCACGCCCACGCATTTTCACATTGGGTCTTAATCTTAATTTTTAATCTCATCGAAAAGTAACAACTGAAAATAAATTGTATGCAACAACATCTTCTTAAAACAGCAGTGCTGCTCATTACAACAGTGAGTGTGTTCACTGGCTGTATTAAAAAACTTGATCTTGTTCCGGTAAATGATATTACGGCTGATGCAGTGTATGCCACTGCACTCGGTTACAAACAGGCCTTGGCGAAAGCTTATGGTTCATTTGCACTCACCGGTAACTCGGGTGGCGGGGGTTCACCCGATGTGTCGCCACAAATCATTGCGGATGAAGGTAACTCTGATTTTCTTCGTCTTTACTGGAACCTGCAGGAGTTAACAACCGACGAAGCTGCATGGACATGGCAGAATGATGCCGGTGTACGAGGTTTGAAAGAAATGAGCTGGGCATCGAGTAATCCCATTATTGCAGGATTGTATTACCGCTCGTTTTTTCAAATCACAGTTTGTAACGATTTTATCCGTCAATCAAACGACAGTAAAATAAGTGAACGTGGATTTAAAGGAAATGATGCTGCAGAAATAAAAAAATACAGAGCAGAAGCCCGCTTTCTCCGTGCTTATCAATACTGGGTGTTGATGGATTTGTTTGCAAGTCCTCCGTTTGTTGATGAGAATGCACCGATTGCAACAGGTTTGCCAAAACAAATCAGTCGTGCAGAATTATTCACCTACATCGAATCTGAATTAAAAGCAATTGAACCGGAACTGGCCGCTGCAAAAACAAATGAATATGGCCGTGCCGATAAAGCTGCTGCATGGGCATTGCTTGCACGTTTGTACTTGAATGCAAAAGTGTACACAGGAACAGAAAAAAATACAGAAGCCATTGCTAATTGCCAGAAGATCATACAGGCCGGTTACACATTGCATCCAACTTATCGCAACTTAACTATTGCCGATAATCATTTGAATACAGATGAAAATATTTTCACCATCAACTACGATGCCCGCTATACACAAAACTGGGGCGGTACAACTTACTTAGCACATGGCCCTGCTGCAGTACCGGGAAGCATTTCGGGCACAAGCGGTAACTGGGGTGGCTTACGACATACACAACAGTTTGTTGATCTGTTTCCTGATGCATCCGGTAATACCGATACACGTGCACAGTTTTATACAACAGGACAGAATAAAACCATGGCCGATCTCTATGTTGGTACGGATGGTTATTCATCTTTCAAATACAGAAATAAAACAAGAACCGGTGCACCTGCACCGAATGCAGATCCAAATGGTAACTGGACAGATATTGATTTTCCATTATTCCGTTTGGGTGAAATTTATTTGATCTATGCAGAAGCTGTGTTAAGAGGTGGAACAGGTGGCAGCAGTGCGCAGGCATTAACCTACATCAATCAACTGCGTACACGTGCATACAACGGAAGCAACGCAGGTAACATCACTGCAAGTGGTCTTACACTTGATTTTATTTTGAATGAACGTGGCCGTGAATTGTATTACGAAGCACACAGAAGAACTGATCTGATCCGCTTTGATAAATTCACAACTGCTTCTTATCTGTGGGCATGGAAAGGTGGAGTGGCAGCAGGTCGTGCAGCCGATCCTAAATACAATATCTTCCCAATACCAGCTACTGATCTGTCATCGAATCCTAATTTGAAACAGAATACCGGTTATTAAGATTACGTCAAACTAAAACGAAAAAGATGAAACAAATTATAAATAATGTAACAGCAATACTCATCTTCAGTTTGATATTGCTTGCATGTAAAAAAGAAATTAATCAAACAGTGAAAGGAGATGGCATTGCACCGGTGGTTACGTTGTCAAAATCTGCGCTGGTTCTTTCCGCTGCTACTGCAACAGATACGGTACTGAGCATTAGCTGGACAAAAGCTGACTTTGATTTTAAAGCTGCTATGAACTATACTGTTGAGTTGGTGAATGCAGAAAATACATTCAGCAGCGCCGTATCAATAAGTACGGGAGCAAACAACCGGTTAAGTTTCCTCGGTAGTCAATTGAACGAAATGGCCATAGGCCTTGGTCTTGCACAAGGAAGCGCAGGTGCAATTAATATCCGTATCAAAACGTTCCTGAGCGATTCGGTATTTATCTATTCGCTCGTTTCGAAACTTACCATTACCACTTATCAGGTAGAGTTTCCTGCATTGTTGGTGCGGGGCGGTAATAGTTGGGTTACACCTTCAACCAGAACAAAAGGATATGTACTTACATCGCCGAACTATGATAGCAAGTACGAAGGCTATGTGTACTTTCCGAATGCCGATGGTTGGGGAGGAGACGGCTTAAAGCTTCAGGTGCAGAGTACAGGAGTGCAATATGGTTGGGGTGGAAGCCAAACCACAATGACAGCAGGTTCGGCCGGTAATCTTTGGTTTACGCCCTCTCCAAATTATATGAAAGTAAATGCGGATATCAACACCGGAACAGTAAACTTTGAACCTGTACAATTCTTTCTTTCAGGAAATCATAACGGCTGGAGTACATCCGCAACACCAATGACATATAATGCCAGCACTCACCAATGGGTAGCAACGAGTGTGACTTTTAATGCAGGCGATGTTTTTGTTTTTACCAGTAATGGTAATTACAACATTAGCTATAAAGTAAATAACGATGGTAAACTCATTTATGCCGGTCCACCAACATGGGCAGGAAATAATATACCAGTACCGGGAGCAGGTACCTATACTGTTATACTGGATATGAGTGGCGGTAACGGAAGTTATACCTTTAAAATTCAATAACACATATGCGTAAAATAACTGTCATCACTGTACTGTACATCTTTGCTATTGTTGCAACAGGTGGTTGTCAGAAAAAGAAAACGGTAGAACCAACTCCCACACCCGATCCTCCCGTTGTACAAACAGATTTTGCAAAAGGAGCGGATCTGGGTTGGCTTACTGAAATGGAAGCAGCAGGTAAAAAGTTTTATAATGCAGCAGGTGTGGAAACAGAAGGTATTGCTTTGATGAAATCACTCGGTATGAATACCATCCGTTTGCGTGTGTGGGTAAATCCAAGTCCATCCTGGAACAATGCAGCGGATGTTGTAGCAAAAGCAGTGCGTGCAAAAAATCTTGGCATGCGTTTGATGATCGATTTTCATTACAGCGATTCTTGGGCCGATCCCGGTAAACAAACAAAACCTGCAGCCTGGTCAACAATGAATTTTACCGAACTGAAAAATGCATTGGCATTGCATACGACTGATGTGTTGACGCAATTAAAAAATGCAGGTGTTACGCCGGAGTGGGTGCAGGTTGGTAACGAAACAAATAACGGCATGTTGTGGCCCGAAGGGAGAGCATCAACAAGTATGAGCAATTATGCACAATTGGTAACTGCAGGTTACGATGCTGTGAAAGCAGTTTTTGCCTCTGCAAAAGTGATCGTGCATGTATCTAATGGTTGGGATAATAGTTTGTTCCGCTGGAACATTGGCGGGCTCATCAGCAACGGTGCAAAGTTTGATGTGATCGGTATGTCGTTATATCCTTCTTATGTTGCAGCAGGCTGGGCAAGTGCCAATCAACAATGCCTTAACAATATGAATGATATGGTTGCACTTTACAATAAAGAAGTGATGGTGGTGGAAGTAGGCATGCCTTGGGATAGTGCGCCCGATTGTAAATTATTCATCACTGATCTGATTGCTAAAGTAAAATCAGTAACCAATAAGAAAGGGTTGGGTGTGTTGTACTGGGAGCCGCAATCGTATGGCGGATGGAAAGGGTATACACTCGGAGCTTTTGATAACAGCGGTAAACCAACGGTTGCCATGGATGCATTTAAAAATTAAGGTTCCCTAAAAACAGATATTATGTGCCGTTACCGGCATTAGAAGACTGATGTAGTTCAATCGCATCAGTAGTTTTTAAAAAATTTCCTTCGTTTCTACGGAGGAAATTTTTAGCTATATCCGATTAACAGCAATACTTTTACAAGGTTTAGAAAAGATAGTATTATGAAAACGGCTTATTTACCGAAGATCAATTTCTGATCTTTTTAAGTAAGCAGGAAAGAATAACGAATGAAACAAAAACAGATTACATTTTTTGCGGCAATGATTATGTGCATTTGCAGCTTTGCACAACGCAAACAAATAAACATCGATAACAACTGGAAATTTGCCTTCGGTCACGCAGCCAATCCTGAAAAAGATTTCAACTACAGCATCAAAACAATTTTCTCAAAATCGGGTGGAGCATTTGGCACAGCCATCGACGCACGGTTTAACGATAGTAGCTGGCGCACACTCAACCTGCCACATGATTGGGCGGTTGAATTACCATTTGCTTACGTTGATAATTTTGATGTTGAGAGCCATGGTTACAAACCTGTAGGCGGATTGTTTCCTGCAACAAGCATCGGTTGGTATCGTAAACATTTTACTGTAGCAAAATCAGATTCAGGTCGTCGTTTTCAATTACAATTTGATGGTATTTTTCGTGATGCACAGGTTTGGATCAATGGATTTTATCTCGGCAATAACAAGAGCGGTTATGTGGGTGTGAATTATGACGTAACTGATTTTCTAAATTACGATCGAAACAATGTTATTGTTGTACGTGTTGATGCAACACAATACGAAGGCTGGTTTTACGAAGGTGCAGGTATATATCGTCATGTATGGCTAAACAGTTATCCCAACACACATATTGCAACTGATGGTGTGTTTGCGTATGCAAACATCACAGGCAATAAAGCAACGCTGAATGTAGAAACAACTGTTGCGAATGAATATACTGCAGGTGGAAATTATTCGATCAATACTTATTTGACCGATAGAAGTGGTGTAAGGATCGGTACAGGGAAAGAAATATCACTTGCTATTAACACTAACGAAGAGAAAACGTTAAAGCAGACCATTAGTGTAGCGAATCCAACCTTATGGTCGTTGGAGAATCCTTATCTCTATCGTGTAGTAGTGGAGTTGAAACAAAATGGAGTGGTGGTGGATAGCAAGAAACTTCGTTTTGGTTTCCGCACAATTGAAATTAAACCCAACGGCGTTTTCTTAAATGGAAAGCATGTAAAGATATTTGGTACAAACAATCACCAGGATCATGCAGGTGTAGGAAGTGCATTGCCTGATTATTTGCAATACTATCGCATTAGTTTGTTGAAAGAATTTGGATCAAATGCATATCGTACGAGTCATAATGCACCGACACCAGAGTTGCTGGATGCATGTGATAGTTTGGGTATGCTGGTAATGGATGAACAACGCTTGCTGAATAGTGGTGCTGAGTACATGGATCAGTTTGAACGCTTGGTGAAGCGTGACCGCACCCGTACTTCTGTTTTTATGTGGAGCATTGGTAACGAAGAAGGATGGATTCATACCAACTCATTCGGTAAGCGTATTGCAGAAACCTTTATTGCCAAACAAAAGCAACTCGATCCAACACGCACCTGTACTTATGCAGCTGATTTGGCAAATGTGTACAAAGGTGTGAACGAAGTAATACCTGTCCGCAGTTTCAATTATCGTCAGTTTGCTGTGGCCGATTATCATAAAGATCATCCGGATCAACCGATCATTGGTACTGAGATGGGCAGTACGGTTACTACACGTGGTGCATTGGAAAAAGATTCTATCCGTGCGTATGTACCAGACCAGGATATTACAGCTCCATGGTGGGCAAGCCGTGCAGAAGAGTGGTGGAAGCTGGCTGCAACAAACGATTTTTGGTTAGGTGGTTTTATCTGGACAGGTTTTGATTATCGCGGTGAACCAACACCGTACAAATGGCCGAACATCAATTCACATTTTGGTGTGATGGATGTATGTGGCTTCCCGAAAAATATTTACTACTACTATCAAAGCTGGTGGACCGATAAAGATGTGTTGCATATTTCTCCGCACTGGAATCATCGTAACGAGTGGGGACAACCGAAAAAACAAATTGATGTGTGGGTTAACAGTAATGCAGATAATGTTGAATTGTTTTTGAATGGAAAAAGTTTAGGTAAGAAAGACATGCCACGTAATGGTCACCTGCAATGGAAAGTAGAATTTGAGCCGGGCAAACTGGAAGCTGTTGCATTTAAGAACGGCAGACGTTTAACAAGCAAAGTTGAAACAACAGGTGTACCTGTTGAAGTGGTATTGACGCCTTACAAAACAACCATGCTGGCCGATGGTAAAGATGCAACAGTGATGAATGTTTCTGTTGTTGATCGAGAAGGTCGTGAAGTACCCGATGCAAACAATATGATCTATTTTAAAGTAGAAGGTGATGCAAAAATTATTGGCGTTGGCAATGGCGACCCCAGCAGTCATGAAGCAGATAAATGTGCAGATGGTTTGTGGCAACGCAGTTTGTTCAATGGTAAATGCCAGGTGATTATTCAGTCGGGAACAAAGCCCGGCATATTTAAAGTTGAAGCAAGTGCAAGAAATTTATTTACAGGCTCTACCGATGTTATTACAGTTGATCCGGTAAAAGCAGCAACGATTACCATTGATGAAAAGTATAAACTGAAAGGGGAAGCAGCAAAGCCAAGAGTGGTGGATCAAATGATGGGTGCTGATATTTCGTTCTTACCCGAACTGGAAGCAAAGGGAATGAAATTCTCTGACAAAGGTGTAACCAAAGATGCAATAGAGATCATCAAAGAGCATGGCATTAACTATGTGCGCTTACGCATCTTTCATGATCCTGCACAGGACAGTGGTTATTCACCAAAGAAAGGTTTCTGCAATCTCGACTACACCAAGCAAATGGCGAAACGTGTAAAAGCGGCCGGTTTAAAACTGTTGCTCGATTTTCATTACAGCGATTACTGGGCCGATCCCGGTAAGCAATACAAACCTGCTGCATGGAAAGGTCTTTCGTTTGAAGAGTTGAAGAAAGCTTTGTATGATTATACAAAGATGGTGATGGAGGAACTGAAAGCACAGGGCACGACGCCTGATATGGTACAGGTGGGCAATGAGATCAATCATGGAATCGTTTGGCCCGATGGTAATGTGGCAAATATCGATCAGCTGGCGCAACTGCTTTGTGCAGGAACAGCTGCAGTAAAAGCGGTTGAACCAACAACGCAAATGATGTTGCATGTTGCACTCGGCGGACAAAACAACGAATCGGTTTTTTTTATTGATAACATGCTTGCACGTGGTGTTCATTTTGATGTTATCGGTCAATCGTATTACCCAAAATGGCATGGTACTCTGGCTGATCTGGAAAATAATCTAAATGATCTTGTTCGTCGTTATAACAAAGATGTGATTGTGGTGGAGTATTCTGCGTTGAAAGAAGAAGTGAATAAAATTGCATTCAGTTTACCAAATGGGAAAGGGAAGGGCACTTGTATTTGGGAGCCACTAAGCTCGTGGGAGCAATTTTTTGACAAGGATGGTAAATCGAATAAGTACTTACTTCTGTATGATGAGATGAGTAAGAAGTATTTAAAAAAATAAATACATTGTCTGTTCATCAGAAGGTGAATAGACAACTGTTACTTACTCAACAAATAATCTCTCCACCAATAACCACTGTCTTTTATGGTACGAAGTTGTGTATTAAAATCTACATGTATCAAACCGAACCTTGCGTTGAATCCTTCACCCCATTCAAAATTATCCATGAGTGTCCATGCTAAATAGCCTTGTATCTTAACGCCTTCCTGTTTGGCTTTATACACGGCAGCGAGGTATTGTTTGAAATATTCGATTCGTTCTGTATCATGAACAGAACCATTCTTCAGTGTGTCTTTAAAACATGCTCCGTTCTCCGTAACAATAATTGATTTTACGCTGCCATAGTTCCAGTAACGTTTCAATAAACGATAAAATGATTCAGGATTAATTTCCCAGCCCAATGATGTATGTGGTGCTTTTCTTGTTTTGGCAGGCACTTCACTTGCCTGTATGTATGGAATAAGTGAATTGTGTTTTACAGTTACAGAGAAATAATTCTGCAGCCCGATAAAATCAAAATCGAACTGCATCCGTTCAGTATATCGCCACGCTTTTGTTTTAAGATGCAGCTTATCGATCAATGGAAAATCTTCGTTTGGATAATTTCGTCCAAGCGTTGGTTCAATAAATAAACGGTTGAGTAAAATATCCAAACGTTTAGCTGCTTCTATATCTTCTCTTTTAGTTGTGAACGGCACAACTTCGCTGCACGAAAAGCTTGTTCCGATGACAGCATCCCGAACACGTTTACGCAAAATCCTTCCACCTTCTGCCTGGGCAAGTACTGCATTATGAATCGCAGGAAAAAAATGTTCCAAGCCTGTTTTGCCTGGTGCATGTTTGCCAAGCATATATCCAAGTGAAGTAAAACCCATTGGTTCGTTAAGGACGATCCAGTGTTTTACTTTGTCTCCGAATTCTTCTGCACAGAATGTTGCATAACGTGTAAACCATTTCTGCATGTGCACGCTTGTCCAGCCGCCTTCTTTTTGTAATGCTTGTGGAAGATCCCAATGATAAAGTGTTGCGAATGGCGTTAATCCTAATTGCAAACATTCATCGATCATACGATGATAGAAAGCAACACCTTCTTTATTTACTTTGCCTGTCCCTTCAGGAAAAATGCGGCTCCAGGAAAATGAAAAGCGGAATACATTAAAGCCAAGTGCTTTTACAAGCAGGAGATCATCTTTATAACGATGATAAAAATCGCAATTCTCTGTTGGTTTGGCGCTGCCTTTTATTTTTCCTTGTCTTCGTGCAAACACATCCCAGACAGAAGGGCCACGTCCGTCAACATTCCATGCACCTTCATTTTGTGCAGCCGCAATAGCCACACCCCATAGAAAGTCTTTTCCAAACGAAGAGGAGGAGGGTAAGTGCAAAAATTGATTTTTACAAAGCTGTGGTTTGAACGTGAACTGAATGTTAACAAATGAAGTTTACCAAAACCTCTGCAAGTTTTCTACTTCCGTTCATTGTTCTTTATTGATTCCCATGCTGCATCTGCTTTTTTAATATAGTTCTCAATATCTTTCTTCCACAGTTCACTTACTTCCTTATTATAGTTGAGATAGAGTTTACCGTTCACAATACTCCATGCATCAGGATCTGATTTTACTTTGTAACCACGTGAGCAACCAAACGCACAATGTCCTCCATATTGTGGAGCATATTTTTCGGGATTGGCTTTAAACAACGAGGCATGTTCACTTGTGGAAAAAAGCCATTTGGCCTCTTTCCAGGTAACAGTATGTTCATCATTCCCTTTTACCGGTTTACTCTGGGTAAAGTAAGCAACCACATCATAGCCATTCACAGCAATATTGTTTTTTGTGAATATCTGTTTTTGCTGTGCATTCATCTGTGCAGTCGAAAAGATCGTAAGTAGTGTAAGCAGAACTAGTTTTTTCATCTTTAAGAATTTGAACAAAGCTAAAAGATGAGGAGTGTGCAAAAGGTCGTGCAGCTTACAACAAATCCGTTAAACAATTTTAACGCTGATTTCTGTAGCAATGTCAGTATCAGGACAAATCGGGTTTGTACTTGCTTTTAGTTTTGTGTTACGTTAATACGGTTATTATGAAATGGACATCCGTCATCTTAGTTGCATTTATCAGTACTTCTGTTTCTGCCCAGGAAATAAAAGAATTGCCACGCACCAATCGCTTTGCAGATTTTACTGCAACCATCGGAGCATCGCAACAAACACTCGCTGCTTCCTATGTATATAATTGGCGTATGGGAAAGAAAAGAAAATTTGAATTGGGACTTGGCGTACGCAACACCGCATATTTTGGTGTGAAAAAAGATTTCTGGACAGCACCTGCTGATGTGGCACGTGGATCAAGTGTGCCATTCATTGTTGTGGTATCAGAACAAAGAACTGAGAACTGGGATACACTCACTGTACAACGTCCGTTCACCAACTCGTTGAACCTGTCGGCAAATTTTGGTTATCATATCAGCAGAAAATTATATGCAGGTTTCAATATAGATCTCATCGGTTTTACTGTTGGAAGAACAGGAAGTGCTATTTTCACAAGTAACGGGACAACAAGAACTGAACCCGAAGCAAAGCCGGCTCCTTTTAATCTTTTACTCACCGGTGATCTTGATCTTGGTTCGCTTAATTCAGAATTCTTCCTCTACTATCATTTAAACAAGCGCTGGAGTGTGAAAGGCGTTTATCAATTCATGTTTGTTGAATACAAAACAACCAATGTAAAACAAACAGTTCCAGAAGATGTTGATCGTTTCCGCAACAAAGCGAACAACGGCGGCATTGGTGTTGCATATCATTTTTAAAACGATCAATATGAAATACATTTTTGTTCTTGGAATTACTGCCTTACTTTTTGTAAGTTGTAAAAAAGAAGCGTCTACAACACCGGGTACAGATCCCGTTGATTCGGTGAATCAAACTGTACTGTATATGGGAAGTTTTGTAAATGGTCCTTGGGGTGCTGTCAGCGGACAGGCAAGAGTACTTCGTGCATCAAACGGTACTTTAAGCTTAGCGCTTGTGAATGTAAATATTTCGAATGGCCCGGATCTGTATGTATATCTTTCAAAAGAAATACAACCAATCAACTTTATCAGTTTGGGTAAACTCCGTTCAACAAGTGGCAACCAGGTATATGCAATTCCGGGAACACCTGATTTTGCACAATACAAATATGCGTTGATCCATTGCCAGCAGTATAACCATTTGTTTGGCAGTGCAACATTAGTGCAGTAGCAGCAATCAGAAGACGAGTATAAATGAACTTCCTTCGCCTTCTTTACTTTGCACACGAATATTGCCTTTGTGCAACAGCATGATCTGTTTGCAAAGACTGAGGCCAATACCACTTCCGTTTTTTCTTGTACTGAAGAATGGGATAAAGATTTTATCCAGAATTTCAGCAGACATACCGCTGCCGTTATCAGATACCTTGATCACTGTTTTACCTGCTGTGGTTGTGCTTGCAGTGAGAATGATCTGCGGATCGGGTTTATCTTTTACTGCTTCAATGGCATTCACCAATAAATTGATCAATACCTGCTCCAATAAATTAATATCTGCAACTATTGTAACTGCAGGATCTTTCAGGATAATATCCAGTTCGATCTGCTTCTGTTCCAGTGTTGGCTGCATTAACAAGTTGAGGTTTTCAAAGAGATCACGTACCAAGATTTTTTTGCTGTTGAGTGTGGTGATCTTATTCAGATTACGATAGGTTTCTGCAAACTTCAGGAGCCCTTCGCTTCGGCGTTGAATGGTTTCAATGCCAAGTGCAAGGTCATCAACCGAACCTTCTTTGTTCTGCAAATGCTCCACACTCTGATGTAGCCTGTTCTTTAATGTTTCTGCCAAGGATGAAATCGGTGCAACAGAATTCATGATCTCATGTGTCATTACACTTAACAGCTTGCGCCATGCTTCTGCTTCATTTTCATCCAATGCTTCGTTTACGTTTTGGAAAGCGATGAGTTTGAATGTTTGATCATCCGTTTGAAAAGCTGTGGCCGACAGCAACACTTTAAAACTTGTTTTATCATTTGTGGCTGTGGCAAGTTTACTTTCGCCGGTCTTTATATTGATCGCTTCCTTATATAATCCCTCGTCTCTTTTCTCCAATGAGTGAATGGTTTTTAAATAGGGGATACCCATCATCCGTTTAAATGATTCATTCATCCAGACAATTTCACCTGTATCGGTTTTGTAGGAAAGAATACCGGTATCAACAAGCTCCAGTATTTTCTGTAAGTAAACATATTGCGTTTCTTTCTCCCGGCTGATCACTTTAAACGTGGAGTTGATCTCATTAAATCCTTCACGCAATGGTTGTAATTCAGCAGGAGCATGTTTTACATTAAAGTGCCTCGAGAAATCTCTGTAGTGAATTGATTCAGCAAATTCTTTTACTTCGTTCTGTGCTTTGTTGAGTAATTGATAAAGATCATAAAACTGGTAACCAAGTATGGGTAAAAGAAATCCGGCATACAAGAAGTATTCTTTCACCAACAACCATGCAGCAACAAATAGTATTGCAAACAGCAATATCAATTTTATGAATAGTCTGAATTCGTAGCGTTTAAACATATTCTTGTTCTGTGTTTGATTTCGTCAGACGAGGGCGTCAGACGGGGCGTTTTACGGACTCAAATATCATACTTCGTCAATCTCCTGTACAACGCTGTTCTTGTTAAACCCAGTTCTTTTGCTGCTTTTGTAATATTACCATTATGTTTTTCAATAACACGGAGAATCGTATTCTTCTCCATGCTGCTCAACTTAAGATCCTGTTCATCTTCTTCAGCCTGCATGCGTGCAGTTTCGATTGGCGAAAAAATAAGATCACTTGCAGAAAGTGTATCACCTTCTGTCATGATCACTGCACGTTCAATACTGTATTGCAGTTCACGCACATTGCCGGGAAAAGGATGCTCTACCAATTTGTCAATTGCTTTTTTATCTAACTGGATATTTGGCTTGATGTATTTCTCCGCATACACCGTTACATAATGCTGTGCCAGTAATGGAATATCTTCTTTGCGTTTACGCAGTGGCGGTAATGTAATTTCAACGGTATTTATACGATACACAAGATCTTTACGAAAACGATTTTCATTGGCCAGTTCAGCTAAAGGAAGATTGGTTGCACAGATCAAACGAATGTCAACAGGAATCGGTTCATTACTTCCCAGCTTAATGATCTGCCTGTTTTGCAATGCCGATAACAATTTCGCCTGTTGTTGCAAACTGATATTACCGATCTCATCTAAAAACAAGGTACCGCCGTTGGCAGCTTCAAACCGGCCAATGCGTTCTTCCCTTGCATCTGTAAATGCACCTTTCTTATGACCGAACAATTCGCTTTCAAATAATGTTTCTGTTAATGCACCGGCGTCAACTTTTATAAAAGGTTTGTTTGCACGTAACGATTGCTGATGAATAGCATGTGCCACAAGATCTTTACCCGTGCCGTTTTCTCCAAGTATCAGAACGTTTGCATCGGTAGGTGCAATTTTTTCGATCTTCACAAAAATATCTTTCATGGCAGCGCTTTCACCCACCACCGTTTTACCGGCAGCGGCAGACGAAACAAGATTTCCTGAAGATTTATCTGCACCTTTTTTATTTAATGCTTCACGAATAGTGGTGATAAGTTTTTCGTTGTGCCAGGGTTTTATCACAAAATCAGCAGCACCTTCTTTTAATGATCGTACTGCAAGATCAATATCTCCATAAGCAGTGATCATGATCACCGCAGGCTGTTGCGTTTGCTCTTTGATTTTTTTCAACCAATAAATTCCTTCGTTGCCGGTATGAATGGTGCTGTTGAAATTCATATCAAGCATTATGAGATCAAAGCTTTGTTTGGCCAACAGGTGACGGATGTTTTCCGGATTCTTTTCGGTCACTACTTCCTTTGCTTCAGTTTTCAACAGCAATCGCACAGCTGTGAGAACATCCGTATCATCATCAATGATCAGTATGCGGGAATTTTTTAAATTCATTCTTTTATGTTCGATCGTACTGTTTGTATTCATGGCAGTACGTTCACCACCACAAGTTTACCATATTCGTAAAGTATTGACAACTAATTCTCAACAAAAATCCCAACCAAAGGAAACTGTATCAAAACCGTACACCTGTTGTATCGAAACCGTACACTTTTAATTTAAAGGAGAAAGTACTGGCATGATAACCAATGTATTAGCCCGTTGGCACGGTGTTATAGGTTATCTGCATGTTCTCAATTGATTTCTTTGGTTTCAAAAGTTACCCTGTTGTAACATCGGGGTAACTTTCAACGTCAAGAGAACAGATTTTAAAAAGGAAATTATTTTACATGGACAGAGTTATTGAAAAGAAGAAATGGAACACGAAACGCATTCTGACGATTGCAGGAATTGCAGCTATTGTTGGGTTGATTGCTGCCAGCGTTTATTTCACATCGGGCAAATCGAAGTTAAATGTAGATACTGAACGCATTACCATTGGCGAAATTAAAACAGCAGCCTTTCATGAGTTTATTACATTAAACGGAGTGGTGTTACCTGAAAGCACTATTTATCTTGATGCAATGGAAGGCGGAAGGGTAGAAGAAAAATTTGTAGAGGATGGAGCCATGATGACGAAAGGCCAGCCTATTCTTCGTTTATCGAACACCGATCTTGAATTACAACTTGCCAACCAGGAAACCCAGGTGTTTAATGTGTTAACCCAAATGCAGATCAGTAAAAATAATGCTGAGCAAAACTCCATTAACCGTCAGAACCAGGATGCAGAAGTTGATAATGCATTGAAAGAAGCTGAACGTGTATATATTCTCAATAAGAAATTGCATGAACAAAAAGTAATTGGCCTGCAGGAATTTCAAAGCAGTAAAAATTTATACGATTACCAGTTACGCCGGAAAAAATTAACGGAGCAGATCATGAAAACTGATGCAACAAGTATGAAGCAGCAGGTTGATCAAATGGGTGAAAGCTACCAACAGATGAAACGCACACTTGCATTGATGCGTAAAAAAGTAGGTGACCTGATCGTTCGTGCACCTGTTGATGGACAATTAACATCGCTTGATGCAGAAATTGGTGAGAACAAAAATAAAGGGCAACGTCTTGGACAGATTGATGTGATGAGTGGCTACAAGCTCCGGGTAGATATTGATGAACATTATATCAGCCGGGTGTTTGCAGGGCTGCTTGGTAATTGTGATGTGGCAGGTAAAACATATCAGCTGAAAATTAAAAAAGTATATACACAGGTTACTAATGGCCGTTTTCAGGTTGATATGGAATTTGCAGAGAAAGTACCCGAAGGTATCCGTCGTGGACAAACACTGCAAGTACGTTTGGGTTTGAGTGAAGAAACACAGGCCATTCTTTTACCGAAAGGAGGTTTCTACCAGCAGACAGGCGGTAACTGGATATTTAAGTTGAATGAAAACGGAACAGTTGCTTACAAAGTAGATATTCAACTGGGTCGGCAGAATCCTGACTACTATGAAGTGTTGAGTGGATTGAAACCCGGCGACAAAGTAGTGACCAGCAGCTATGAAAACTATGGCAATATGCAGGAATTAATCTTAAAGAAATAACAATGAAAAAGCAATTCATTTTGTTGATGGCGTTTGTTCTGATCTGTTTGCTGGGTGCAACATCTGTTGTTGTGAGCAACAATCGTACATGCGATCTTGAAGAACAAGAAGTAAAGCAACTGCCATCAAACGATTTTCTGTTGCACGGCCCTTTAAACTATTTTCAATTGTAAAAAAATCACATCAATGATAAAGATCACCAATCTCGAAAAGTTTTATCGTACAGAAGAAGTAGAAACTGTTGCATTGAACAAATTGTCAATGGAAGTGAAGGAAGGAGAGTTTGTAGCGGTAATGGGCCCCAGCGGTTGCGGCAAATCAACCTTGTTGAATATTCTTGGTTTGCTCGATGATCCTGATGGCGGCAGTTTCATGTTCAATGGAATAGAAGTGGCAGGTTTCAACGAACGCAAACGTGCCGATCTGCGTAAACGTAATATCGGTTTTGTGTTCCAGAGCTTTAACCTCATTGATGAGTTAACTGTGTACGAGAACGTTGAGTTGCCGTTGATCTATTGCAATATAAAAGCTGATGAGCGCAAGAAAAAAGTAGAAGAGGTGCTTGACAAAATGCAGATCATGCATCGTCGTAATCACTATCCGCAGCAGTTAAGCGGTGGTCAGCAGCAGCGTGTGGCGGTTGCACGTGCAGTGGTGAATAATCCCAAGCTTATTCTTGCCGATGAGCCGACCGGTAATCTTGATTCATCAAACGGTAATGAAGTAATGCAGTTGCTTACGGATTTGAATGAACAGGGCACAACCATCATCATGGTAACACATAGTGAGCACGATGCAAAATACAGTCATCGTATTGTCCGCATGCTCGATGGGCACACGGTTACGGAAAATATTTTGGTTTGATTAAATCATTCCCCAATTAGCCATTAACCATAATCATTTAGCTTCTTTGCCAACCATTAAACCTTGTTATCATGTTCAGTAATTATTTAAAGATTGCCTGGCGAAATCTGTTGAAGAATAAAACATTCTCACTTATCAATATTATTGGACTTGCATCGGGGCTTGCAAGTTTTATACTCATTACACTTTACATCACCGATGAATTGCGTTACGATCGTTATCATGAAAAAGCCGATCGCATCTACCGCATCAATTCTGATATCCGTTTTGGTGGTACTGCTTTAAATATGGCGGTGAGTGCCGATCCCATGGGTGCTACACTCAAAAAAGATTATCCGCAGGTAGAGCAGTTTGCCAGAATATATGCCAGCGAAGGCTCCAAGCTGTTTAAGAAAGACAATGTATTTATTAACGAGAGCAGAGTGGCGTATGCTGATTCAACATTGTTTGATGTGTTTACATTTCCTGCTATTGCGGGTAATCCTAAAACAGCGTTGAATGAACCGAATACAGTTGTGGTTACTGAAAGTACTGCAAAAAAATATTTCGGTTCGGTTGAAGCAGCCATGGGTAAAACAATGGAATGTAATGATGAACGAAACAGGCTGTATAAAGTAACGGCAGTCATCAAAGACATTCCAAAGAATTCGCATTTCATTTTGGATATGTTTTTATCAATGGATAATGTGGAATATGGTTTTGGTAATTTTCTGAGCCATAATTTTCACACCTATATTGTTTTAAAGCCAGGCACAGATTATAAAGCATTTGAGAAAAACTTTGTGCAGGTAATTGATAAATATATGTTACCGCAGGCGAAACAATTCATGCAGATTGAAAGCATGAAGGATTTTGAAAAAACCGGGAACAGGCTTGCATATTCGCTGATACCGTTAACGGATATTCACTTGCATTCTGAAAGAGGTGTTGAGTTGGGTGTAAATGGAAGTATACAGTACGTTTATATTTTTGGCGCAGTTGCGTTGTTTATATTGCTGATTGCGTGTATCAATTTTATGAACCTTTCCACTGCACGTTCAGCCTCAAGAGCAAAAGAGGTAGGTATCCGGAAAGTATTGGGTACAGAAAAGAAATCATTGATCCGCCAATTTTTGGCAGAATCAACACTAACAAGTTTTATTGCATTGCTGCTGGCGGTTGCTTTCACTTGGCTTGCCTTAAACTGGTTCAATGATCTTGCAGCAAAAGAATTTCAAATTACTGATCTGTTGCAGCCAGGTTTCCTGTTATTCTTATTAGCGATGCCCATAGTTGTTGGTCTTGTTGCGGGAAGTTATCCGGCTTTTTTTCTTTCCTCTTTCAAACCCATTGCTGTTTTAAAAGGAAAAATGAATACCGGATTTTCGAAGAGTAACCTGCGCAGCACATTGGTGGTATTCCAGTTCTTTACAACCATCTTATTGATTACAGGCACGATTGTTATTTACAAGCAACTGAATTATATCCAATCAACAAAAATAGGCTTCAATAAAGAACAGGTAATGGTGGTTGATATTCCATCAATGAGCAGATCTACAGCTGAGTCATTCAAAACAGAAGTGGCAAAACTAAGCAGTGTGAAGTCTGCTTCCTTTGCAGGTTTTTTACCTGTAAGCAATTCAGCACGTAATGATAATACATGGTCAACAGAATCTGTAATGACGGAGAAGAACGGATTTAATATGCAGAACTGGCGAATTGATTACGACTATATTCCAACGCTTGGAATGGAGATAATTAAGGGTCGCAATTTTTCTCCGCAATATGGTGGGGACTCGACAGCTTTAATTATCAATGAAGCTACTGCAGCTTTAATTGGCGGCGGTGATCCTGTTGGAAGAAAACTCTATTCATCCGACGGACAGAATCCTATTGTTTATACAGTGATAGGTGTAGTGAGAAACTTCAACTATGAGTCGCTGCGAAAAAATGTTTCACCGCTGGCCTTTAGGCTTGGTAATAACAGGTGGGCAGCGGCCTTTCGTGTTGAAACAAAGGATATGAAAAATTTACTGTCACAGGTTGAATCAAAATTCAAAGCAATGGCTCCGGGTATGCCATTCTCTTACAATTTCCTTGATGAATCGTTCGACAGAATGTATCTGGATGAACAACGCATCGGCAAAATTGCATTCTCTTTTTCATTCCTGGCAATTCTTATTGCATGTCTTGGATTGTTTGGCCTTGCTACCTATATGGCTGAGCAACGTACAAAAGAGATCGGTATCCGTAAAGTATTGGGTGCATCTGTTTCAGGCATTGTGCAAATGCTGAGCAAAGATTTTGTGAAGCTTGTATTAATAGCATGCATATTCGCCATACCTCTTGCATGGTGGGCTATGAGCAAGTGGCTGCAAAACTTTGCGTATCGTGTAAGTATTGGCTGGTGGGTGTTTGCCGCTGCTGCTGTTATTGCATTGATCATTGCTGTGTTAACCGTGAGTTCGCAAGCGGTGAAAGCTGCATTATCAAATCCGGTAAAAAGTTTGCGTACCGAATAAACCTAACATCACATGATCAGGAATTATTTTAAAACTGCTTTGCGTAATCTGCTAAAAAACAGGGTGTACTCATTTATTAATATCGCTGGCTTAAGTATGGGGCTTGCCTGCGCCATGCTGATCTTGTTGTACACAAAAGATGAGATCAGTTACGATCGCTTTCTTCCTAATGTTAACAATATCTATCGCATTGTAAGCACACAGGTGGGTGCCGATGGAAGTATTATGATGCAAAGTGGTAATACCGGCAGTTTGCATGGGCCGGCGTTTGCATCTGCTGTACCTGAAATTGCAGCCTTTGTTCGTTTTCAGGGCGATTATTTTAATATCAAAAAAGGTGCAGAGGTAGTAGGGCAGGAGGCACACAAAGTTGACAGTAACTTTTTTTCGGTGATGCAGTTTCCGTTGTTATATGGCGATGCAAAAACGGCCTTGCAGGGTCCGGATGATGTGGTGATCTCAGAAACAATTGCACGAAAGTATTTTGGATCGGCTGATGTGGTAGGTAAAACCCTGCAACTGCAACGCAATGGTGAGTTTAAACCACATACGATTACGGCTGTGGCAAAAGACTGTCCGCAAAATTCATCCATCAAGTTCCAGTTGCTTACAAAAATGCAAATGGAACCCGGTGAATTGAGTGATCGTATGAATTGGTTCAATTTTTTTCTCAACACATTTGTAGTATTGGCTCCCGGTGCCGATGTGCAGCAAACAGAGAAAAAAATGATGCAGTTCTATGCAACCGATGCAAAAGACATGATAAAAGTAGTAGCAGAAAAATACAGCTTTACAGCAAAGTCGGAGTACAAACTGCAGCCTTTTACTGATATGCATCTGAGCAAAGAATACAATGCATCGAACGGTTTAACAGGTGCAAGCAATCCAATGTACTCGTATATTCTTTCGGCCATTGCTTTGGTTGTGTTACTTATTGCTTGTATCAACTTTGTAAACCTGACTGTCGCACGTTCGTTAAAACGTGCCAGAGAAATCGGTGTTCGCAAAGTAGTGGGTGGCGATCGCAGACAATTGATCTGGCAGTTTTTGGGTGAGTCGTACATTATTTGTTTTGCTGCATTTGTGCTGGCCATTGGTATTGCACAACTGCTGATGCCGTTTTTTAATCAGCTTTCAAATAAATCATTAGCGCTGTCGTATTTATTTGATACGAAGTTATTGCTCGGTTATATCCTGTTGTTTATCCTTACCGGTTTCATGGCAGGTTTTTATCCTGCGTTGGTATTGTCTGGTTTTAATCCTGTAGAAACTTTGTACAACAGATTTCGGCTTGCAGGGAAAAATTATTTACAACGATCATTGGTGGTACTCCAGTTCTCACTTGCAACATTGCTCATTATTGCCACCACTGTTATGTACCAGCAGTTTGATTTTCTGGTATCAAAAGATCTTGGGTACGATGATAAGAATGTACTCACCGTTCCGGATATTTCTCACAACAAGTTTGCTGCGTTTCGTCAGGAGTTATTAAAAAATCCAGGGATTGAGCAAGTAGCTTTCCGTAACAACGGATTTAACCAAACAGTCGCACGGGTAAACGGCTCGCAGGAAATTGATTTTACTGTTGACTGGATCGATCCTGCATATCTTCCGTTATATAAAATTCCCGTGATACAGGGACGAAATTTCTCTTCTTCGTTTTCATCTGATACAACTTCAACTGCTATCGTAAATGAAGCATTTGTAAAAGCCGCCGGCTGGAAAAATCCAATTGGGCAAACAATTGACTTCTGGTACAGTGAACACAAGTACACTGTAGTTGGTGTAGTAAAAGACTATCACTACGCTTCATTGAATGAGATCATCAAACCACAGATTTTTCGGGGCGAAGTGGGATCGCTGAATTTAGCAGTGGTGCGCATCAAAGACGGATCTGCTGCTTCTGTACTGCCATACATTGAAAAAGTGTATAAAAATATTGAACCATTGCGTCCATACAGTTATGAGTTTAAAGATATCAGTAACCAACGTCAGTACGATAGTGAAGCAAGATGGAAAAAAATGCTGTTGTTCGGTGCGCTCCTTACCATTCTTATTTCATGCATCGGACTTTTCGGATTATCGGTGCTGGCTGCTGAAAAGCGATTAAAAGAAATAGGTGTGCGTAAGGTGTTAGGTGCTTCTGTTTCCGGCATTGCAACAACGCTTTCGAAAGATTTCCTGAAACTGGTTTTCTTTTCCCTCTGCGTATCAATGCCGCTTTCATGGCTGGCGGTAAGCAAGTGGTTACAAAATTATCCTTACCGTACTGATTTAAGTTGGTGGTTGTTTGCCGTTACTGCTGTAGGAATTGTATTTGTAGCACTGCTTACAGTATCGTATCAGGCAATTAAGGCGGCCGTTGCAAACCCGGTAAAAAGTTTACGCACAGAATAAACGAATTATATGCTCAAAAACTATTTCAAAATTGCTTTCAGAAATTTATGGCGTAACAAGCTGTATAGTTTCATCAATATTTCCGGTTTGGCAATGGGTATTGCAGCATTCCTGTTGATATTGCAATATGTAAGTTTTGAGAAGAGCGTAAATGGTTTTCATAAAAACCTGTCATCGATCTATCGGTTGTTGAATGAAGATCAAAAAGGACAAACATGGCCACAGGTAGAGCCGGGTTGGGCACAACGGGTAAAAGAAAGTTTTCCCGAAATCGAAGACTATTGCAGATTTGAAGAAGGTGCGGGACAAGGAATTGTTCGTCGTGATATAGAGAAAGCGGAACCATTCAGAGAAACAGAGATTGGTTATGCAGAAGGTAATTTCTTTGAGTTCTTTAGTTTTAAAATAATTGAAGGAAAGGCATCAGCATTTAAAAAATCAAATGTTGTGTTTCTTTCACAAGCCGCCGTAAAAAAATATTTTGCGAAAGATGATCCAATGGGTCAATCATTGACTTTGTACAACCAGTTTGGTAAAGCAACCTATGTTGTAGAAGGGGTGTATGAAATACCTGAGAATTCAGACATCCGGTTTGATATGGTTTTTTCGCTGGCAACATTGAAAAATCCTGCTAACCTCAACGGAAATGATTGGGCCGAACTTGATAACCTCAATTCACAATACATCAATACCTATTTCCGGTTAAGTGATGGTGCTGATCATAAACGACTGGAACAAAAATTAACAACACTCAGGACCCAACTGAAAAAAGATAAAGATGGATTGCAGTTTCGGTTGCAATCATTTGCCAATGTGCATTTGCCCGCATCGTTCAGCGATTATTATCAAACAAGCGGTAATCTGAAATATGTTTACATTCTCGGTATTATTGCGTTGTTGATTCTTGCAATTGCATGGTTTAATTATATCAATCTTTCTACAGCCAATTCATTGAAACGGGCGGGTGAAGTTGGAGTACGAAAAGTAGTAGGTGCATCCCGTCAATCGCTGGTGATGCAATTTCTTGGTGAATCGTTATTGGTAAACCTGATTGGATTTGGATTGGGCTTGTTGATCGTGCAACTTATTCAACCGTTGTTCAATGATATTGTTGGCAAAGAGCTGTCGTTGTCGTCCTTGTTATATACAAAAACATGGATGATCGGATTACTGTTGCTGATAACAGGCTCATTGCTTTCCGGTGCATATACGGCTTTTAGTTTGTCCGGTTTCAATCCTATTGAAACATTGAAAGGGAAACTGATCAAAACAACAAAAGGCGTTGTATTACGAAAATCACTGGTGGTTTTTCAGTTTGCTATTTCAATTGGCTTACTGCTTGTTACTGCATTTATTTACCAGCAGTTGAATTATATGCAGAATAAGAACCTTGGCGTAAATACAGAACAATTGCTGGTGATCCGTGGTCCGCAGGTGGGGCGTGACAGTACGTATAAAGACCGAAGGAATGCATTCGTTAATATGATCGCTCAACAGAGTTTTGTAAAAGATTATGCGTTGAGTGGCAGCGTGCCGGGTAATGGATTCAATTTTGCGACATCGGGTTTCACTCAGCCGGGTTCACGAAAAGGAGATGAGTTTAAATCGTTTTCATTTACATTGATCGATGATCGCTATCTCAATACTTATCAGATCGGCCTGGCGGGAGGCCGCACATTTACACAAGCAGAAACAATGGTGGAGTGGAATGATAATGATAAAGTGCTGATGAATGAAAAAGCGATTGAAGAGCTTGGTTTTAAATCAGTGGAAGATGCATTGAATACAAAAGTACAATGGGATGAGCGTAAGCTGCAGATTGTGGGAGTGGTAAAGAATTATCATCATACCGGTTTACAACGGGCCATTGAACCGATCATTTTTTATCCGCAAAGCAACAGTGCTTACTTTACTGTTCGGCTGAGTTCAGATAAAATACAGGAGAACGTAGCTAAACTTGAGAAGCTGTTTAAGTCCTATTTCATCAATAATCCGTTTGAATATTTTTTCGCTGATGATAATTTTAATAAACAGTACATCTCCGAACAACAGTACAGTCGCCTGTTTACAACAGCATCGGTATGGGCCATCATCATTGCCTGTTTGGGATTATTTGGATTGGCTACTTATACTGTTGAATCAAGAACAAAAGAAATTGGTGTACGCAAAGTGTTAGGCGCAAGTGTACTCACCATTGCACAATTATTATCAAAAGATTTTTTACGGCTGGTGCTTCTTGCCTTTGTAATTGCCACACCTGTTGCATGGTTTGCAATGAATAAATGGTTACAGGATTTTGCCTATCGCATTAGTCTATCGTGGTGGGTATTTGTATTGGCTGGTATTGCTGCACTCGGCATTGCAGTTATTACGATTAGTTTCCAGGCAATCAAAGCGGCCGTAGCTAACCCGGTAAAAAGTTTACGAACAGAATAAAAACTTACATCATGTTCAAAAATTATTTGAGCTTGTCATTTCGTCGACTGTTCAGGAATAAATTTCACACATCAATTAATCTGATTGGGTTGGTGATTGGTTTTACCATTGGTCTTGTTGTTTTGCTGGCGGTTTATGGTCAATTTACATTTGATAAAAATCATGTGAACCGTGATAAGATCTACCAGGTCTATCAGGTTTTTCATAAGGCGAAGGGCGATGAAATTGGCAACACATTTGGTTTCCCTGCAGCAGAGCGATTTAAAGCGGAAGCACCTGCCATAGATAAATCTACCCGTTTTTTATATGGCAGTAATGCCGTACTGTATAAAGAAAAAGAAGTTGACATCACCACAATGCTGGTAGATGAGGATTTTCTACACATGTTTACTTTTCCCGTAGTGAAAGGAAATGCAGCGAACCCGCTTTCAAATCTTTCCAATATCATCATTACAGAAAAAACAGCTGAGATCGCTTTTGGAAATGAAGATCCGATTGGAAAAACGATCAGGTTGCCTTTTGGTGATGAGTTAAAAGAAATGATTGTATCGGCTGTGATAAAAGATATTCCAAAAAACTCATCGTTTCGGTTTGGTGCGTTGGCCCGCACTGAAGTTCGGCCTGATTATACCGTAGACAAAACAAACTGGAACAACCAGCATCATCCTGTATTTGTTCAGTTGAAGGAAACAGGCACCGTGCAGCAAGCTGAGCAGCAATTACGCACAATCAATCAAAAATATCTCACAGAGTGGTCGGCAAGTTTAAAACGTGAAGGAGCAATTCCTGATAAGAAAGGAGATTTATTCACCACACATTTGCTGTCGTTGAAAGATGTACATTTTTCACCACGGATTAACAATATTGGAAACTCGGTGAACAAAGCTGAACTCGTTGCCATGCTGGCAATCAGTTTGTTGATCATTTTAATTGCGTGTTTCAATTTTGTAAATATCAACCTGGCGAATGCATTTACAAGGAGCAAAGAAATTGGTGTACGCAAATGTCTGGGTGCAGCAAAAGACAGCTTGTTTCTGCAATTGTGGAGCGAAAGTTTTATTATATGCAGTATTGCATTTGTATTTTCATTGGTTCTTACAAATATCATTGTCGGCATCATACAACGTCAGTCGCCATCGAATATGCCGTTGGATGAATTGTTATGGAACCCGGGGTATTTATTGATGACGTTTGGCCTGTTGTTGCTGGTGTCGTTCATTGCCGGTGGATATCCTTCGTGGTTGATGGCAAAGCTGAAAGTGGTGGAAACACTTAAAGGAAAAATATCGCTCAAGCGGAAAAGTATTGCACGCAGTTCGTTAATCGTCATGCAGTTTGTGATAGCATGTATTATGATCAGCAGTACACTAATTATCTATAGCCAGTTTAAGTTTTTGCAAAACGCCGATCTGGGTGTTAACAAAGAATATGTGATCGTAATTCCATTTCATAAACCGGAAAAAGGGTTGAGTAATATTGAGAAGCTGCGTTCACGCCTTTCGTCAAACCCCGCTATTATTTCTTTAACAGGAAGCAGTGTAAATATTGGATTGGGCAAAGACGGCATCACCACAAAAATGACCAACCGTTTTGGGTATAAAGACAGAGAGATCAATACCAACCTGGCTTATATTGATTATGATTACCTGAAAACGTTTGACATCAAGCCGATTGAAGGAAAGGATATTGATCTTTCTTATGCGGCCGATAGCTTGCCGCATGTATTGCTCACAGAAAGTGTAGCGAAACAATTCAACGAAAAGCAAATTGCAGGACAAAAAATAGTTATTGACAGTAGTTCCCCTGCGTGGAATATTGTGGGCGTGATTCCGGATTTCCATATGTATTCAATGCGGGAAGCAAAAGAGCCGGTTGCTCTTGTAATGAACAAGAATGAACGGGTGCGTTACTGTTTCATTAAAACCAATGCGCAGAACAAAGTAGCGGTAATGGAAGCGGTAAAAAATGAAATGGCCATCCTTGAACCGGGGCGTGAATTCAAAGGGTCGTTCATGGACGATAATATCAACAACTGGTACAAGCAGGAAAAAATGATGTCGATCATGTTGAGTATTGCTGCAGTTATTGCAATTGTATTATCCTGTATGGGTTTGCTGGCAATGGTATTGCTGATTATTCAGCAACGTGTAAAAGAAATCGGGGTGCGGAAGGTGTTGGGAGCAGGTGTGCCGCATATATCGTATCTCATTTCAAAAGAATTTTTAGTGCTGGTGTTGATCGCCGTATTGATCGCTACACCTATTTCATGGCTGGCGATGAACAAATGGCTGCAATCATTTGCGTACCGTATTGACATCAGTATCTGGATGTTTATACTCGTTGCAGCGATCGCTTTATTATTTGCGTTCATCACCATTTGCTATAACACCATGAAAGCTGCTGTGGCTAACCCTGTAAAAAGTTTACGCACCGAATAAATTTAACCGATGATTCAGAATTTTTTAAAAGTAGCATGGCGCAATTTGTGGAAGAATAAATTGTTCTCCTTTATCAATATAGTGGGGCTGGGGCTTGCTATTCCATTTGCATTGCTGAGTTTAATGCAGGTGCAGAGTGCGTATGAGTTTGATAATTTTCATCCTTATCCTGATCGTACATTCAGGATCATTACAGATGTAACAGATAACGTTGGCACAAAAACAAAATATGCACTGTCGCCGCTTGCTGCAGCAGAACAATTGAAACAAGGCTATCCCTATATCGAGCAGTCAACTTTTGTGGTGCGTGATTTTGGCTGGCAGCTAAACAACCGTTTGAAGACGATCGATGTAAACAGCATTTATGTTGAACCTGTTTTCTTCGACATGTTTGGATTTCAGTTGGAGAAAGGAACAAAACCTGTTGAGCCAAACACATTGGTGTTAACGAAAGAAAAAGCTGAAGTGTTTTTCGGAACTGTTGATCCTGTTGGTAAAACACTCAGCCATCCCGATTATGGAGAGTTTACGATAACGGGTGTGTTGAAACCTTATAAACGTAATACGCATTTGCGAAGCGACATTATGGTTTCAATGGCTACGTACAATAGATTTTCAAAAGATACAGTGCTTACATCATTGAGCGGCTTTACCTATGTATTACTGAAGCCGGCAGTACAAGACAAAAACCTTGATGCTGCATTAACGGCAATTGCTTCTAAATTAAATAAACAGACCGCATCGCTTTCACAGAAACAAACGTTTCAATTCAGAAAACAACACATTACGAAGCTCGCACCCGACTTTGATGATCTGCGTGGGAATGCTTATGTAGAGTCGTTACTTGATCTGGGCGTGAATTTTGGTTTTGCGTTAGCACTGCTATTGTTGGCAGGGTTTAACTATGTGAATCTTACGTTGGCCCGTTCGCTGAGTCGTTCAAAAGAAGTAGGTGTGCGCAAAGTTGCAGGTGCATTGCGTTATCAATTGGTGTGGCAGTTTATCTGCGAAGCAATTCTTGTTGCGTTGCTTGCATTGGTAGTTGGTTTTATCATGCTCAAACTTATGGAGCAGTTCAGTTATGTAAACTGGTTTGCATGGGAGGTAGATAATAAAATTGTTATCTGGGCAGTGTTCATTATGTTTGCCGTTTTTATCGGCATGCTTGCCGGCTTTATTCCCGCAAGAATACTTTCACGTTTTCAACCGGCGAAAGTGTTGAAGGGAACGATCAGTCCATCTTCATTTGGTAAGATGGGGTTGAGAAACAGTCTGGTTGTTATTCAGTTTGTAGCAAGTTCTCTTTTTATTTTTCTTACGGCTACTTTGTACAGCCAGTTTAAATACATGGCGACAGATAACGAAAATTTTAACAGGGAGAATATTTATAATATTTCGTTCAGTGGAGATCACCGCTTGTTGGAAAATGATATTGCCGCAAACAGATCAGTGGAGCGGGTAGGAATGGTTTCAACACCATTTGGCGGGAGCTCGGCACAATGTGCCATCAAAAAAAATAATCAGGAACAAAATATTGAAGCAAGCTATTATGCAGCAAATGCTGATTTTGTTGCAAACATGAATTTGCAGATCATTGCCGGTGAAAATCTTCCTTCATCAGTCAGCGATTCAATATCTGATTTTATATTGGTTAATGAACAAGCATTGGCATGGCTTGGCTTAGGTACACCGCAGGATGCGATCGGTAAAGTGATTCACTTAAATAATAGCCGCCAGGTTACGATTCATGGTGTGGTAAAAGATTTCTGCTATTACGTGTACCAGTTTCAAACAAAGCCTCTGGTATTGCAGTACAATCCATCGCAGTTTCATGTGTTGAGCATTAAAACCAAAACAGCTGTGGAAGATGCATTATTTAAAAGTGAGATCAACAGCATCTGGAAAAAATATCATCCACATGAAGAGTTGGCGTTCTCCAACTATCAAAAAGATCTGTACGATCGTTATTTCCCCGGAAGAGATATGCGGTTCATGGGCATGTTTTGCGTGGTGGTGTTAGTGATCGCTGTGATGGGTTTGTTAGGTATTGTTACCTATCATACTGAAAGGCGTGTAAAGGAGATCGGTATACGGAAGGTGATGGGTGCATCGGTTCCGGCGATCATCAAAGAATTATCAAGAAGTTTTGTAAAACTCATTGTTATTTCTGCCGGTATTGCATTACCCGTTAGTTATATGGCAGGTTATGTGTTCATCAATTTATTTGCATACAATGACGGGATCAACCTGTTGCTGTTGTGCCTGCTGTTTTGTACCATTTTCACCATCGCTTTGTTTACGATCATGTATAAATCTATGCAGGCAGCAGCAGCTAATCCGGTTAAAAATTTAAGAACAGAATAAACCAAGAAGAAGAAATGTTAGTACAACTCAAAAATTTGTTTAAATGGGTTACAGTGGGCGGTAACCGTACGTTTTTGTTAAAGGACATTAACCTTGAAGTAGAGGAAGGAGAATTCATTTCTATCATGGGGCCATCAGGTTCAGGTAAATCAACATTACTGAATGTAGTTGGTATGCTCGATGGCTTTGATGAAGGCGAATATAACTTTCTGCATGAAAGTGTGCACAAGCTTAAAGAGAAACAGCGTGCACAGTTGTATAAGCAGTATATCGGTTTTGTTTTTCAACAATATCACCTGATAGATGAGTTGACAGTATATGAAAATATTGAAACACCCCTGTTGTACCAGGATGTAAAAGGCAGTGAGCGGAAAGCCATGGTGGCCGATATGCTTGATCGCTTCAACATTGTGGGTAAGAAAGATCTGTATCCAACACAATTATCAGGTGGACAGCAACAGCTCGTTGGTGTTGCTCGAGCATTAATTGCAAAGCCCAAATTGATCCTTGCGGATGAGCCAACAGGTAATCTTAACTCTAAACAAGGCGAAGAGATTATGGAATTATTTAAAGAGCTGAATAAGGAAGGGGTAACCATTATACAAGTTACACATAGTGAAAAGAATGCAGCCTATGCCGGTCGAACGATTCATTTGCTCGACGGTCGTGTTGAACAACAGGTGAAAAATTAATAAGAAAGTTATGCGGATATTTAGTTTTGTTCTGTGCTTTATTGTTTGTGGATTTCTTGCAACAGCACAGCAGTATAGTTTAAAGCAATGTATTGATACAGCATTGAACAGAAATATTCTGGTTCAACAAACAGGATTGCAGATGCAATCGGCTGAAGTGGATAAGAACCAGGCAAAGATGAATCTGTTGCCCAATGTAAACAGTCGCTGGAACTACGGAAATAACTTTGGTCGTAATGTTGATCCAATTACGAATACCTATACTACCAATCAACTTTCCTCTTCTAATGCAGGGTTAGATGCAGGCGTGATCTTGTTCAACGGTATGCGTTTGCAGAATTTAATTCAGCAAACTAATTTTTCGTATAAGGCAGCGGAGTTGGATTATAAACAGGCAAAAGATAATCTTGTGCTGAATGTGATATTGGCTTATATGCAGGTGCTGGTAAGCGAAGATGTATTGAATGTTTCCCGTGCACAATTGCTGGTTACTAAAAAACAGATCGAACGAATGGAGATCATGGTGAAAGAAGGATCAGCAGGGAATTTTCAGTTGACTGATATGAAAGGGCAAATGGCAAATGAGCAGATCAACATCGTGAACTTGGAAAACAGTTTGCAGCAAGCGAAGCTTACGCTATGTCAGTTAATGAATATTCCTTATTCGTCTTCATTACAATTAGAAAGAGACATTCAGTTGAATGAAACGTTGTATGCACAAAGTTCAACGGAGGTGATTGCTGCGGCTATGGAATATATGTCGCTGGTGAAAGCAAATGAGTTTCGTGTAAAAAGTGCCGAGAAAAATATACAGATCGCAAAGAGTGGTTATTATCCAACCATCAGTTTGGGTGCAAGCGCAGGAAGCAGTTATTCAAATTTATTTACAAGGTTAACCCCTACAACGATTTCTGAAGTGGAGACAGGTAATTATATCAAAAGCGGCAGTGTACGCACGCCTGTGTACAGGGAGATACAGAACTTTTCTACTTCTTCCGTTGGTTATTTTAAGCAGATGGAAAACAACCTTGGTTTTTTTGCAGGAGTGAATATGCAGATCCCCATTTTTAATAATCTGCAAACGAAGAACCGTGTAAGACAGGCAAAGTTGCAACTAAAGAACACACAACTCAATGCAGAGAATACCAATTACCAATTAACACAAAATATTGAACAGGCTTGGCTCAACATGCAGGCTTCGTATAATCGCTATGCAATGTTAAAAGAACAACTACTTAATTTTGAAGAATCATTTCGTGCTACTGAAGTTCGTTTTGAAAGTGGTGTGATCAATGCTGCAGAATTTCTCATCGCAAAAAATAATCTCGACCGCACGAAGATCAATCTTGTGCAAACGCAATACGAGTATAGCTTCAGAACAAGGCTGCTCGATTTCTATCAAGGGAGACAATAATCTGGAACTAATTCAAAGCATCCCACAACACTTCCACCGGATGCAACGCTTTCTTACCTGTACCATCTTTCACCTGGTGACGACAACTTGTACCCGGTGCTGCAATGATGGTATCATCAGAAGCTGAACGCACAGCGGGGAAGAGCACCATTTCGCCGATCTTCATCGAGAGTTCATAGTGTTCTTCTTCGTAACCGAACGAACCTGCCATGCCGCAACAACCGGAAGGAATGGTTTCCACTTTATAGTTTTCTGGGAACGATAATACTTTCACTGTCGCTGCAGTACCCACCAATGCTTTTTGCTGACAATGACCATGCAGTTTTATTTTCTTTTCAGCAGAAGTGAATTGCTCTTTGCTGATATGACCGTTGTCAATTTCACGTGCAATAAACTCATCGATCATCAATGTATTTGCTGCAAGTTGTTTGGCTTTTTCAAAATTTTCATCCGTTGCCAGATCAACATATTCATCACGGAAGGTGAGTATAGCTGAAGGTTCAATACCGATCAATGGCGTATCTGCTGTTACAACTGGCTGCAACAATTCAATATTCTTATTCGCAATTTCTTTTCCTTTCCGTATCAACCCCTTCGATAACCAGGAACGTCCGCTTTCGATATGTTCAGGAATGATGACTTCGTAACCAAGCTTGTTCAGTAACTGAACGGCTTTGATACCAATCTGTGTATCATTGTAATTTGTAAACTCATCGCAGAAAAGATAAACCTTTTTGGAATTTGTTTTTTGGATTTTAGAATTTGGATTTTCCTTCTTCCACCATTTCTCCAATGTTGTTTTATACATCGTTGGCATTGAACGCTTCGTTGCAAAGCCCGATGCTTTTTTCACCAATGAGCTGATCGCACTGTTCGTCATAACAAAATTGTATAACGATGGTGCAATAGCACCCAGCTTCGATGAATTGGTAAAGTTGGCAATCAGCTTTGAACGGAAGGGTACACCATTGGCATCGTAGTAATGCTGCATAAACTCTGCTTTGAGTTTTGCAACATCCACATTACTTGGGCATTCAGACTTACAACCCTTGCAACTCAAACACAGATCCATCACTTCATAAATTTCTTTATGATCGAAACGGTTTGCTTTTGTTGAGTTGGTTAAAAACTCACGCAGAATATTTGCTCTTGCCCTTGTCGTTTCTTTTTCATTACGTGTAGCCATGAACGATGGACACATGGTTCCACCCGATAAATGAGTTTTGCGGCAATCACCACTGCCGTTACATTGTTCCGCATGTTGCAGGATATCCTGGTTGTGAAAACGGAAAACAGTTTTGAATGCAGGTGTTTGCTGACCGGGTACATACCGCAGCATGGTATCCATCGGCGGTGTATCAACAATTTTGTTGGGGTTGAAAATATGTTCTGGGTCCCAGGTTTTCTTTACCTCTTTCAATAGTTGGTAATTCTTTTCACCCACCATTTGCTTGATGAACTCTCCACGCAAGCGACCATCACCATGTTCACCACTCAAGGAGCCTTTGTATTTTTTCACCAGCGTAGCAATCTCTTCTGCAATTACACGGAAGAGACGGTTGCCTTCTTCTGTTTTTAAATTGATGATGGGACGTAAATGAATTTCACCCGAACCTGCGTGTGCATAATGCACCGAGTACAAATTGTGTTGTTTCAGGATCACATTAAAGTCACGAATGAAATCCGGTAAGTCATTTACATCAACAGCCGTGTCTTCAATCACGGGTACTGCTTTTTCATCACCGGGTAAATTACTCAGCAAACCCAACCCCGCTTTACGTAAGGTCCATATCTTCTTGCTGTCTTCGCCAAACAACAAAGGAAAGTGATAGCCGAGATTTGCTGCACGCATTTCTGCTTCTACCTGTATGGCTGTGGCAGTAATTTCTTCTCTTGTTTCACGTGCAAATTCAATTACGAGAATTGCACCGGGATCACCTTGCACAAAAAAGCGATTCTTCATCTGCTCTTTATTTTCTTTTGTGCATTCAAGAATATAATGATCGATCAACTCACTTGCACCGGGATTGTATTTTAAACCGATCAGGTTTGCACGTAATGCTTCATCAACCGAATTAAAATGTACACACAACAAACCGATCTCTTTCGGCGGCATCGGTACAACATTTAATTTAATCTCGGTTATCAATGCCAATGTGCCTTCTGAACCTGCAATGAGTTTACAAAAATTAAACTCTTCTTCACCTGCAGTGAATGGTGCAGTTTCCAATAACAGATCAATGGCATATCCAGTGTTACGGCGTTCAACTGTTTTCTTCGGAAATTCTTTTCGTATCTCTATCTGGTTGTCGTAATTACTCAACATGCTGCGGAGCGAACGATAGATGTTTGCTTCTAAACCTTCGCCATCACACTTTGCATGAAACTCATCAATGTTCAATGCTTTGAATGTTGTCTCTGTTCCATCGCTCAGCAAACAATCCACTTCCAGCAAATGCTCTCTTGTACTACGGTATAAAACAGAGTTACTGCCGCAGGAATTATTGCCCACCATACCACCGATCATGGCACGGTTGGCCGTTGATGTTTCCGGACCAAAGAACAAACCATGTGGTTTCAGGAACATATTCAACTCATCACGGATCACACCCGGCTGCACACGCACCCATTTTTCTTCTTTGTTCAGTTCAAGAATTTTGGTGAAGTATTTCGACACATCAACGATAATACCGCTGCCTACTACCTGTCCTGCAAGTGATGTACCTGCTGTACG
>NZ_DATGWT010000003.1:0-39256 GCF_035299325.1 Lacibacter sp.
TGCCATATATCAAAGCCTTTCCGTTGCGGCTGTCCCGGTACTGGCCTGTTCGATTGAAACAACACCGTCTTTCCATCGGGACTGAATATCGGATCAATATCTTTCCATTCGGCATTGGCTGTTGAAAAAACAGCAGGTACAGGTTTCTGCCATTTGCCATTGCGTTTTTCTGATTGCATAATGATCAGGGTATCCCTGCCTCCGTTCGACCGTACCCAGAAAGCTGTTTTTGAATCGGGCGAAATAGTCAATCCAAATTCACCACCTGTTGAAATAATACCCGGTTCAAACACCTGAGGAGTTGTTTGTGCTGAAACGAGCGCAGCGCTGAAAATGGCTGCTAAGAATAACCTGCATTTCATGAATAGCTGTTTTGGTAAAAATAGAAGAAGCTATAAAATCAGCTAAAAAATTATGATGAGCAAATTGTTAAAATCATGAAACGATCATGATGATATAGTCTGTAATGCCACGCTTTTGTGTGAGTTCCTATCTTTACAGCATGCAACGACTTTTCTCTACCGTTTTTTTTCTATTGGTTTGTTCTACAGGTATTTCGCAGCAGCTGAATAACATAGTTCCGAAACCTGTAAAAACAGAAGTATTCTTAACAGGTATGGTTGTGTTAAAAACAGGATCTGTTATTGAGTTTGATACAAGATTTAAGGAACAGGCCAGTTACCTGCAGCAACAACTGATTCAGCAATGCGGTTTGCAAACGAACCTGCAATCAGCTAAAACTAAAGCCGCAATTATTCTGCAGTATGATGCATCAGTCATTACAAAAGAAGAAATGTATGAATTGACAATTCAGCAACAACAGGTTGTGATCAAAGCAAGATCAGTTCGTGGAGTGATGAATGGCATACAGACCCTGTTTCAATTATTACCACTGCAAAAAACGGCTGAAGTAAGTTTACCTGCCGGTCGTATTACCGATTATCCCCGTTTTGCTTACCGTGGAATGCATTTAGATGTGGTGCGTCATATGTTTCCATTGGATTACATTAAGAAATATATTGACTATCTCACCTTCCATAAATTCAATACGTTTCACTGGCATTTAACGGATGATCAGGGCTGGCGTATTGAAATACTTTCTTATCCTAAACTCAACAGTGTTGGTTCATGGAGAGATTCCACACTCATTGGTCATTTTAAAGATACTCCTGCACGTTATGAACATAAACGTTATGGTGGTTATTATACAAGAGCTGAAGTGAAAGAGATCATTGCTTATGCAGCAGTGCGTGGCATTACCATTATTCCTGAAATTGATATACCGGGACACAGTCGTGCAACCATCACGGCTTATCCTGAGTTCAGTACCGATCCAACAAATAAATGGGGTGTTGCAGCAACATGGGGTATGTATAACCGGGTGAACAATGTGCTTGCACCTAACCCTGCAACATTTACTTTTTTACGCACCGTGTTTCATGAAATAGCAGACCTGTTTCCATCGCCCTATATTCATGTTGGTGGTGATGAGTGCAGTAAAATGTGGTGGAAGCAAAGTGCAACTACACAACAATTCATCAAAGACAATAAACTGAAAGATGAAGTAGCGTTGCAAACATATTTTATTGAACAGGTGAGCAAATACCTGAAAGAAAAAAAGAAGAAAGTCATTGGCTGGCACGAGATCATGGAAGGCAAACTTGATACATCCACCATTGTGATGAACTGGGCCAACGATGCAAAAGCAATTGAAGCAGCAGGCAAAGGTTTCAATGTGATCATGACGCCTGGCAAGCCGTACTACTTTGATCATTATCAAAGTAAGGACCCGAAAGACAGTTTAGCTATACACGGCTACAATCCGTTGCAGGCTGTGTATAATTATGATCTTGTTCCTGCATCCATCAAACAAAAAGGATTAGCGCATAAAATTCTTGGCGGGCAAGCAAACGTGTGGACAGAATACATGGAATGGAGTACGAAAGTTGACTACATGGTTTTCCCCCGCATGACAGCGGTAAGTGAAAGCTTATGGAGCCAACCGGCACAAAAAAATTACAACGACTTTGTACGTCGCTTAAAAGCCAACATCATTCCCCGTTATCAATACTGGAACAGTTCATGGTTTACAGGTTTTGAAACATGGACAGCGGATAAATAATCACTCATTAGTAATTAAGAAGAATTCATGCATCCGCATATCGCCACATTATTGAAATGTATTGATCTTGAAGAAAAGGAACAAGCCAACCGTTACCAGCTTGATCAATCGCATACATTAAAGCAGCTTAAAGCTGAAGGCTTAGCCTTACACCCGATTATTGTAACACGCAGAACATTCGGCTATGCTGATTATCCGGAAATCAGTTTTAAATTAAGTTTTCCTCCCGAAGCCAATATGTTCAGGGATGGAGCAGCAATTGAATGTTTTATTTCGGGAGAAGAACCGGTGAAAGGAGTTTTATTAAATCTTGATGGAAAGAACGGCGAGTTCCGTTTATTTGCTCCGGATTTTCCTGATTGGATTGAGGACAATGGTGTTGGTATCAAGCTTGCTCCTGATACACGCACAACGAGTATCATGAAAAAAACATTGCAGGGTTTGGAGAATAACAAACCACTGTATGACTTGTTTGAACAGCTACATCAAACCTCATCTACTGCAACTTCAACGATTCAACAACAAACAAATAACATTCAGTTCAGGAATAAGAAGCTGAATGAAAGTCAGCAGCAGGCAATAGCGAACATTGTTGCCAATGATCAGCTTTGTATTGTGCATGGTCCTCCGGGAACTGGTAAAACAACCACACTCATTGAAGCTATTGTACAACTGGTGCAGCAAGGTGAAAAAGTATTAGTATCAGCACCCAGCAACACCGCAGTTGATCATTTAGCAAAAGGATTACTGCAGCAAGGTATTAACCTGTTACGTGTGGGCAATACAAGTAAAGTGGATGAGCTGATTTACAAACATACGCCTGAAGGAAAACTCAATAACAGCAGCGCATTAAAAGAGATCAAGCAATTAAAAATACGTGCCGAAGAATTCAGGAAGATGGCCCTGAAATATAAACGAAGTTTTGGAAAGGCTGAACGGGAACAACGAAGCCTGTTGTTCAAAGAGGTGAAGAACATTCGTACTGAAATTAAAAAACTGCAACACTACAATGAAGAAAAATTATTTGCAGAAGCACAAGTGATTGCAGGAACACCCATTGGTTTGTATGATGCTGATCTGAAACAAACCTTTCACACATTAGTGATTGATGAAGCAGGACAATGCATTGAACCGTTGGCCTGGTGTATTTTCCCAATGGCAGAAAAGATCGTATTGGCTGGTGATCATTGGCAGCTACCTCCTACTGTGTTGAGTAATGAGGCAGCGGTACTTGGTTTCAATCGATCTGTTTTAGAAGCAGCCATTGAAAAAACAACAGCCGTTTCTTTGCTGAATATTCAATACCGTATGCGAAAAGCTATTGCAGACTTCAGCAGCAGTTATTTTTATAAAGACCTTTTACATACAGCTGAACATTTGCAAAACACAGGCGTACACCTCACTTTTATTGATACTGCAGGTTCCGGCTATAACGAAACACATGGACCAGATGGCGTGAGTTTACAAAACGAAGGCGAGTTAAATATTGTTCGTCAGCTATTGGAGCAGGAGCAACTTGATCCCATACACACTGCTTTCATTTCACCTTACTCAGGGCAAGTGATGGCAGCAAAAGAACAATTGCCGAATGGACTACGCATCAGTACCATTGATAGTTTCCAGGGTCAGGAAAAAGAAAACATCATTGTATCACTTGTGCGGAGTAATGATGATGGAACAATTGGTTTCTTAAAAGATTACCGCAGGATGAATGTGGCCATGACAAGAGCAAAAGAACAACTCTTTGTAATTGGTGATAGTGCAACTATAGGGGCAGATGCATTTTATGGAGCTTTCTTATCCTATGTGGAGCAACACGGTACTTACAGAACGGTATGGGAGTTTGAAATACAGATCTGATCAGTTTCCCTCAAGTTTTCTCACTGCTTTTACATAATCGTATTGCAGGTCTTCATGCATCGATGCAACAGCTTTGTTGATCTTCTTCAATTGCGCTTTGTAAATATTGCTGATGATGGTATTGCTGTTAATTGCAGTACCAAGTTCTTTTATTCTCGTACATAAATGAATCAACACTTCTGCTTCCACTGTTTCGCTCCCGCTGTAACGAATATATTTGGCAGCAGTCCTTGCAATTTTACGAAGTGTCTTTTTTACAAAATAAACATTGCTCCTGTTGATGTCTTCAAACAATTCATCTGTTTCTTCATTCATATGTTTGATGTATAAAGCCGTATCATCTGCTTCAAACAAAAGATAAGTGAGTAATTCTTTATTTTCTTTTTTGAAACGTGCAAGACGCAAGCAAAGCTCTGTTACTTTTGCCTGTGGCAGATTTACTAACTCCTGTTTGATCTCCTGTACAGTTGCTGCTTTCATACTTATAACTGAGGCTTTACATCAACCACTTCCACTTCAAATACAAGTGGACTGTTTGGTGGAATTTTTGCGGTACGTGTGCGTATAGAATAAGCAAGTCCTGATGGTATTACTATTTTGATCTTCCCGCCCACTTTGCAGTAAGGTACAGCTAACTGCCAGCCACGAATCAATCTGCTTAACGGGAATGTTGCAGTTTTCTCCTTTGTTTGATCGAATACAGAACCATCTTCAAGTAAATAACCTTTGTAATAAACCACCACGGTATCGGTCACCAAAACATTTCGTCCTGTACCTTCTTTCATCATTGTGTAATAAACATCGTTGCCTTTCAGCTTTGCATCGGTTTTACCTGAGGTGATCGCCTGCTGAATAGTTTGTTCATCAATTGTTGCCTGCTGCACACTGTCGATATTTGAGAATGGTGCAAGTACCGGCGCTTTAGAAGCTGTTGCTGACAATTCTCTCAAGGATCCATTTCCCTGTTGCACCCAAACCTGCTGAATGCTCAAAGCTGTTGGTTGTTTTTTTGTATTTGCAACAAACGTTGATGCTGATTTTAAAGCCCCCCATGTGCCACTCACCTTACAAGTGCCGATCAATTTCCATTTATTTTGTTGAGGAAAATAAATATAACCGGAATACAATGTAAAGTTTGCTGCAGAATCGCTGGCAGTTGCAAGATACAGTTGTACAGATTCATTTACAGGCAGATCATATTCCCACTCTAGTTCATCTTTACCATCTTCTTCCACATCAATTCCCCTGGCAACAATCGTTGCTGTTTCAGGAAAACTCAATACGATCTCTTTTTCTTTCTTATCAGCATCAATAAATAATTTCACATCGCCACTCAGTATACCTGCTTTTACTTCTTTGCGTGTGTTGATCTTTTGTGCATTTATTTGCACAAGCAATCCATTGGCCCTTAAACTATCTGCCAAAGTATATGATTGAGTTGCCTCTCTCTGCGCAGAAACTTTTGTATTGACACAAATAAAACCGGTAACAATTAGTAAAAAGTATTTCATGCTTTTAATGTTTTTGATTTTACCATATAGAAACGACAGGCAACACATGGAAAACGCTTCAAACATACTAAAGCATCAGCAATAAGAATAAAAAGAGATTGATTGTTTGAAGAAATATCAACGGATAATGGTGAGCATACCCTTGCGGTTATAAATTTTTCCATCAATACCTACACCACTGAACTGCCATACATAGGCACCAGGTGCCTGCGGAACGCCTTTATAAGTTCCATCCCAGCCAAGACTGCCAACCGGCCAGTTAAAAAGTTCCATGCCCCATCGGTTAAATACTTTAAACGAATACACCTTTTTAATACCATCCGTAACAGGATAAAAACGATCATTTAGATTGTCATTATTAGGAGTAAACACATTGGGCACATATACCGTTACTTCCTTAATTGTTTTTACCAGCTGTGTATCTATCGTAACACAGCCAACTGCTGTAACCATTCGTATTTGATATAACTGATCACCAATATTGTCACGTTCAAAAACCGGGGAGCTGGTGTCGGCATTACTCAGGTAAATCGGCGGCATCCATACTACTTCCATACCAATCGGTCTTGATTGCAGCGGCAGCGGCGTATTTTGAAACGTATACTGTATTGGATATGTTTGCCCGGGTACAGGATCTTCAATTGTTACAGAAACACTACGTGTAGTTAAGGCACATCCGTCAGCATTTTTCACGACCGCATAGTACCTGCCCGATTGTGTTACCGTCAACCGGTTTTGATTCGCACCTGATAAAATGATACCGTCCCTGAACCATTGCGCATTTACATCGGGCGAAACGATCAATACCGCACTATCGTTAGGCGAAGCACTGCAAAACATTGTTGAACCCCGGAATTGCAAAGTGGTATCAGGAGATGTAGAGGTAACAAAAACAGTATCCCGTTTAAAGCATCCACCACCTCCGCTAAAGACTGTAAGTATATACTGTGTGGATGTTGCAGGTGTTGCAAATGGGTTGGCAATGTTTGGATCAGACAAACCCGTTGCCGGCGACCAGCGATAAGTTAAACCCGGTTTGGAATTTTCTCCAATGAGAATAGGATCAGAGCCGCAATAGACAGTATCAGGGCCTGCATTTGCTTTTAACGTAAGTGTATCAACCAATCTTGCATATAATGTATCCTTACAACCATATCCATTGAAAGGCGTTACTTCCACGGCAAGCAATGAACCGGTTGGAAAAGGAGGCCGCAGTTGCAACTGCTGGCTGTTGCCTAACATTTGTGAGAAGTTGCTGTTGAACCATTTGTAATCCTGGAAGCCGTATGGCGCTACAACATTTACTAATGTGTCATTCGGACAATAAGTAGCTCCTGTAAACTCGCCGGTACATTCAGTATTCACATCAATGTATGCATAACCAAAATGACGTACAAACGTACAATCAGCAGTTTTGAAAAATAAGCGGATGGTTTTACCTGCCTGTCCGTTTAAATTGATGGTTACCGCTGTCCAGTCTTTGAAATAAACAGGTGTGTTTTCATTAGCCCTCACCGGCGCTTCAAAAAAGCCAGGCAATCCGCTGCCAAAAGGAATAAACTCAAATGAAGAACATTCGATAACAGAATTATCGGAAACATTCAGCACTTCAATTTCCAAACGTGGCTGTTCTTCTATGCGATGATTAGGGCCTTCAAATACAACTGCATAATGATAAGTAATGGAATAAGTATTCATATTGGCCGGAATCGTAAACTCATAAGAAAGGCCTTCAGCTTGTGCACCTCCGGATGTATTTCCAAGCTTTACAGAATAACCACTTCCGTTGGGACAAACAACAGGAAATCCACCAAACATATCACGATCAGCAAAATTGGAGACACGATTAAACATTTCGTGCTGACCTGCATAACCAATTCCGTTAGCGGATAAAGTAATCGTATTGGTACCACCTGAGGCAGACACTGATCCGGTATATGCCGTCCAGTTAGAGAAATCACCTCGTTCAAAATCGATATTGGGTGGACAAATTTGTGCGTTTGAAGATAAACATAGAAACATAACGGTAAACAGTGTTACCATGTGTGTACGAATAGTTCCATGTTGATGAATCTTCATAATGTAACCCAAGATAAGCAGCACTAACCCCGGCTTACTAATTTACCAAAAAAACAAACCCCTAGTATATGAATTTTTAATTGTTGAATGTTTAGACAATGTTTTTAACGAAAAAACTGACAGAACATAAAAAAGCCGGTCAATACTGATTGGCCGGCTTTCAATTTTATGACAATTGCATCTCTATTTGCCTGGATCGCCCCGCTCAATTTCCCGATTCATTTCTTCCATATCCACCGGCTGTGAATCATCGCCCAACAGGTAACGGCAGAAATAATCGCACATTTTCCAGAAGAAATATTCAGTCATTGTTCCATAACCATGGCGCTGACCAGGCAGTACCACAAGTTCGAAACGCTTATTGGCTTTGATGAGTGCATTTGCCATGCGGATAGTATTAGCAGGGTGCACATTATTATCAATATCACCATGACTCAACATCAAACGTCCTTTCAGGTTCTTTGCCAGTTCGGGGTTGCGTTCGATGGAATAAACAAAACTTGTATCGCCTTTATCACTCACCTGTTCTTTTACACCATGATGTTTTTCACTCCACCAGCGATTGTAAATATTATTCTCATGGTTACCTGCACTGCTCACTGCCACTTTAAAGAAATCAGGATATACCAGCATTGCGGCAGTACTCATAAAACCACCACCACTATGTCCGTGAATACCCACTTTGTTTGCATCAATAAATTTATGACGATAGCTTAGTTGTTCAATAGCTGCTTTCTTATCAGCCAAACCATAATCACGCAGGTTACCGTAACCGTAGTTGTGATACCATTTGCTGCGTGACGGATGACCACCACGATTACCAACAGTAATCACCACAAAACCAAGTTGCGCCAAACGATCAACACGATCCATACCACGGCCAAAAGCTTTGTTTACAGCTTCGGTTTGTGGCCCGGGATACACATACTCAATAATGGGATATGTTTTCGTGCTGTCGAAATCAAACGGCTTGTACATTACACCATACAGATCAGTAATACCATCTGCGGCTTTCACTTTAAATGGTTCAGGGAATTTGTAACCTGCTTCAAGCAAACCACTCATATCTGTTTTTTCAAGCTCCATAATAGTGCGTCCGTTATTATCCTGCAATAACGAAACAGGTATTGTGTTTACACGTGAATACGTATTTACAAAATAGCGGATGTTATCATCCATACTTGCACTGTTATCATAACCGGCACGTGTGAGTAATTTCAAACCTGTACCATCGAAGTTGATGCGATAAAGATGCAGATAGTATGGATCTTCATTTGGTTCACGACCATTGGCAGTAAAATACAACACACGGTTCTTTTCATCAATGCTTTCAATGTCCTCGCAATGGAAAGCACCGCTGGTGATCTGGTTCTTGAGTTTACCATTTTCATCATACAAATAAAAATGGGCCCAACCATCACGCTCACTCCATTGAATAAATTCTTTGCCGCCATTTACCAAACCAAGCCTGCGTGTTTCCACGTAGGTGTTCATTCGTTCTTCAATGATGGGCGTTACTGCAGCACTTGCCACATTCACTGCACAAACATCAATACGCTTCAGATCTCGGCTGGTACGGGTCATGTAAAATTTTTCATTGGTACCATGCCAGATCGTTGCACGGTTTTCTTCATCACGCTGACTTTGTTTTAAAGGAGCCGACCATACAGCGATCTCCTGGTCTTTAAATGCAGCTGCATTAATTTTCTTTGACGTTTTACTTTCAAAGTTGAAAATATAAAGCTCACGGATGGGCGCTTCTTTTTCACCGGGCATCTGGTACTTGTATGTTTCAAGTGTAGGACGTGGTTCAGCAACATTGTTGATCACCCACAGATCTTTTACCTTACGGTTATCGCTACGTGTAAGTGCAAAATGTTTACCATCGGGGCTCCACATCACAAATACCGATTTACGTTTGTCTTTATTTTTTTCTTTTTCTACATTGGTTTCATTACCGAAACCACCACCATAACCGTAATCTTCAACACCATCAGTTGTTAACTGGTACTCAACAATGGTACTGTCTTCTTCTTTGATCTGTGCTTTACGGTAGTTTGCACTATCCATATAATACAGGTTATGTTTTTTAGAGAAGAGAACATATTTTTTATCGGGTGAGAACGAGGCCCACATCAATCTGTCTTTCGGTTTTTGATAATCCTTCAGCTCAGTTAATACTGCTGTGTTGAGATTGTATTCAAAATAGAATATTTTTTTCTCTGTTGCTGCAGGTGCTCCCGGACGGGCTCCACCTCTTCCACCTGTACGTGCCGCAACAGTATCTTTCTTTACTTCATCAATGGTACTCTTGATTTCAAACGTAATACTGTTTTCATCTTTTGTGAATTTCAGTTTTTCAATGGGCAGGTGTTGTGCATCAAAGGGATCTTTTACAATCTTCGTGATCTCTGCTGCAAGCTTTGCGTGATCGAACATAGCACGTTTGCTACCCTTTGTTGCATCAACAATATACCAGGTCTTTCCTTCACGTGTTTCGTACACATACCAGAAACGGTCGGTCAGTTTCAGCCAATGCGGATCAACCGATGTGCTGAACAACATTTTATTGATTTTCTCCGGTGAAAAACGGGCTGCTAAAGCGTAATTGCCTTTTTTAGCGGCGGACTGCTGTGCAAACAATGCAACAGACAGAAACATCATACAGATGGTTACAAAAATTCTCATGCGTGGATGGTTTGTATTGAATTGGAATGACGGGCATTAAGCAAGGAAAGCTTTAAAGATAAGGGGCGACTGCAAACGAACGCCTGAGAAGCTTTACCAATTACATGAACGGTTGAAGAAAGCCGTAAGCTATTAGCCTTTTTCTGCCAGCAATGCAACCTAAGAAACAAGCTGATGAATCCTGTATTTGCCTGCAGCTAACAGCTTACCGCTGGCAGCTTCCCTACAATCCTCTCGTCCATATTTCATGAATGGGTTCGCCACGGGAACTGAGGCCGGAGTGGTGCCAGTTATTGCCTTCTACTTTTCCATCAAAACTCAAAGAAGCTCCCACCCTTGTGCTGTCTCTTGAAAAGAATTCGATATGCTCGGTATACTTTCCATCAACGAATGTGTATGTACCGCCACCGGTTCCAAAAAATTCTTTGGTCTCAATATTTATAGCGATCCATTGAAAACGTGTACCTGTTAATAACTTGATCGTTCTTCTGGCACCGGGTGTAATGGTTTGCATAGTCCCATTGTTCATACGACCGGTGATAAGCCAATGACCAGCCAATTGGCTTTTGCTGTCATCAACACGGTTATACGTTTCTTTTGATCCGTTAACGGTGAGACCCAATGTTTGTTGGTTGAGCATTATATTCATCGTTTCACTTGTGCCCACAACTTCTTTCTCCGCTGTATGAAAAAGGTATTTGATAGAAAGCTGATTGCCTGCAACACTATAAGAACCGCCTTTTGTAAAGCTGAACACTTTATTGGCAACATCATACTTTGTATAAGAGTAATAGCCATCCTGGAACAGGAGCGTAATTGTTGATGACCCATCTTGCCTGCTCCATGCACCTGTAATACTTGATTGTGCAGAAACATTGACGATGCTTATTGTAAACAATAAAACAAATGCAGTTAAAAGTCTTACCTGTTTCATATCGTTTAGTTTGAGTGACTGATTTGGTTATGGATACAACAAATATTTCTTGCGCATGATCTTATACTTCGATAAACCCGGCTCCCAAGATGCATAAATTTCAGCAGCTGATTTTCCTGCAATGATCTGTTCTTTAAATTCTGCAGTACCGGCCAGTTTATTGATATCGCCCATCTGGTTACTTTGTGAACGATCAAAGAATTTTGATTTGTCAGGAAAGGCTGCATACAGTTCTTTCATCCATTGTACATTGATGCGTTTTGTTTTACGCAGTTGATTGATATCGTACTTGCGCAGATCAAGTCCAAAACATTCTTTGTTCATATGCAATGGCGTTTCTGCCATACCAGGAATGCTGACCGGTGTAAAGGAGAATTGGTATTTGCCTTTCAGCAAAGGACTACCCAATACGGTAAATGGAAAATAAGTACCACGGCCATGATTGAGCGCCACACCTTCAAATAAACAGGTAGAAGGATACAGCATAATACTCTGCTGCGTATTTAAGTTGGGTGATGGAGGCACAGGCAATGTATACGCCATGTCGTGATTGTAATTCGCCACTTTAATGATCTTAAGTTTACATTTCAGTTTATTGGGCAACCATCCCTGCCCATTGATCATTTGTGCAAACTCAGCAATGGTCATACCATGTGCAATAGGAATCGGGAACATACCAATGCCCGATTTATATTTCATATCAAGTATTGGTCCGTCAACCAAATAACCATTGGGGTTTGGACGATCAAGTATCAACAACTCTTTATTATTCTCCGCACATGCTTCCATGATATGGCTCAGCACATTGATGTAAGTATAAAAACGGCAACCCACATCCTGTATGTCGAAGATCATGAGATCAACATTCGACAGATCTTCTTTTGTTGGTTTACGTTTTGGTCCGTATAAAGAAATAACAGGCACGCCTGTTGCAGGATCTTTTTCATCTTTCACTTTTACACCGGCACTTGCTTTTCCACGGAACCCATGTTCAGGGCCAAATACTTTTACAATATTTACACCCAATGAAATAAGACTATCAACCAAATGACGTTGACCAATGATGGTGGTTGGGTTGGCCAACACTGCAATACGTTTACCTTTCAGGTAAGGAAGATATTTTTCAGTTTGATCTGCACCCGTGATTAATTGTTTCGGTTGAAGCTCTTCAATATTTTTTTCGTTTACACTTTGCAGTAAAGCAAGACATGTTACGCCTGTAATTAAAAAGTAAAATGATTTTGCCCGAATGATCGATTTCATATTGCTAAACTATTTCTATTTATAATAACCCGAACTACCACTCAAAAAAAATCCGGACTTTTAACAAAGCCCGGATTTTGATTAATAACTAAGCATCGCTTATAACTGCTCTGTGTAGTTCTTAAAGTTATCAAGTATTGCCTGCCAACCGGCTTGTTGCATTTCAATTGAGTTTTCACTTTCCGCATCAAAGCTCTCCACTACTTTCGTGGAATTGCCGTCTGCTGTAAAATCAATTTTCACCTTACGTCCGTCTTCCATTGTGTATGCAATTTGTTCATTGGTAGTAACCGCATCATAAACACCGCCAAATTCAAAACCCATACTGCCATCTTTTGCTTCCATGCGTGATGAGAAGCTGCCGCCAACACGAAGATCGTTCTTCGCCCATGGCGTATGCCATTCGGGTGATGCAAAAGCCCATTTGGTAATGTGTTCCGGGTTATTCCAACTTTCCCATACGGTTGCTATTGGTGCGTTCACTACCGTTTGAACTGTGATCACTGTTGCTGCCTGTGTTTCCATGTTATTTGTTTTAAGAATGATGATGATTGTTTAACAGTACAAACTTCCGAACTGTTTTTTAAATTAGGGCTGGGTAAACCCGAAAAATAACGGGGTAAATGCGACAAAAACTCATCACATAAAAAATGCAGAGGTAGCCTGTCAGATCAGCAGAACAGAATAATGTATTTTTAGAAAAAGTATTTTGCATGAAACAATACCTCTCTGTTTTATTCATCATTGCAGTTAGTTGCAATCAACCTGCCGAAAAACAAACGCTCTCCCAATTTCTTTCAAAAGGAAAATGGATCGACCTGAGTTATGATTTTTCCAGTGAAACGATCTACTGGCCCAATAACCCCGTTGGCTTTAAACTCGATACACAATTCAATGGAAAAACTGTCGGCGGATATTACTATTCATCAAATGCCTTCTTTTCTCCCGAACATGGCGGCACACACCTTGATGCACCAGTGCATTTCGCAGAAGGCAAATGGAGTACTGACGAAATTCCATTGGAGCAGTTGCTGGGAGAAGCAGTGGTAATTGATGTTACGGCAAAAACAACCAACAATGCCGATTACCAGGTAACAGTTGACGATGTTACTACATGGGAAAAAGAAAACGGTGCTATCCCTGATGGGGCTATTGTTTTATTCCGTACCGGCTGGGGAAAATTTTACCCGGATGCTGCAAACTATTTAGGCACTGCTGAAAAAGGCGAAGCAGCAACAGCCAAACTGCATTTCCCATCCATTCATCCGGAGCTGGCTTCATGGCTGAGTAAAAACAGGAAGATCAAAGCTGTAGGCGTTGATACCCCAAGTATTGATTACGGACAATCGAAAGATTTTAAAACACATCAATTGCTCTATGCAGAAAACATTCCCGGTTTTGAAAATGTGGCAAACCTTGATGCGCTGCCAACAAAAGGTGCTTATGTTTTTGCACTACCCATGAAGATCAAAGGAGGAAGCGGCGGACCATTGCGTATGATCGCCTGGGTTGAGCAACCCTAACCATCTTTATTATTTCTTAATAGCTGAAGTATACGCATCTGTTTTGCACTTCCTGAATTACGGCTTATCTTTCCGGAATACGTGATTCATTGGATACACCCAATGAATAAACAACCACATTGTACATGAAACTGCTTAATCTCTTCTTCATATCTCTTTTGAGCCTGACAACTATTGCAGCGCAAACACCGGTGGCCGACAGTTTAAACAAACTACTCTTAGCTGAAAAGATCGATTCAAATAAAGTGCGTTTGATGTGGCAATATGCTGATGAGATCAATAACAGTGAGCCGGAGAGAAGTATTCTTATCTCTCAAAAAGCTGTTTACCTGGCCCGTTCAATTAAGTACACCGAAGGTCTTTCACGCTCGCTTGGCATATTAGCCAACGGGTTTATCAATATCGGCAATTATCCAAGAGCACTCGATTATCATTTGCAAAAATTAAAAATTGAAGAGAAGAGAAACAACCCACGTAATATGGGTAGTGTGCTCATCAATATCGGCATCGTGTATGTGTTAGAGCAGGAATACGAGAAAGCACTTTTTTATTACCGCAAGGCCGATTCGGTTATTACAGGCAACAATGTAGAAGATCTTATTTACCAGGTAAAACTTAACCTTGGTGATGCATTTGATAAACTGAACATACTTGATTCAGCTTTTCATTACTACAATATGTCGCTTAAAAGAGCTGAAGTGCTCAATAACAATTATTATATCGGTATCTCAAAGATCGGGCTGGGGCATTATTATCGTAAAAAAATCGACTTCGATTCTTCTGCAACAAACTACAGAACGGCCATCCGGATTCTTACAGCAGAAAATGATGATTTTTTGCTTTGCGAAACCACATTGGGATTTGCCAAACTGTTTAAACAAAATAATCAGCTTGATTCTGCCCAACATTATGCCGCTCTTTCAGCAAGTATTTCGAAAAAGGGGAATTTTTTATCAAACGAACTTGATGCCGCAGAATTTTTAAAAGACTATTACAGAGAACAAAAAAATATTGACAGTGCCTTTGCTTATTTTACAATCGTCCAAACACTAAACGATTCTATCAACAGCAAAGCCAAAGTGCGTGATCTGCAAATACTGTCTATTAATGAACAGACAAGGCAATTGCAGCTTGAAGAAGATAAACGTATTGCTGCCAAAGAACGTTCGCAGCAATTACAAATGCTGTTCATCGCATTGTTCATTCCGGGCTTCTTCATTCTTACATTGTTACTGAGCCGTGTAAGAATACCTATCAGAGTAATAAAAGTATTGGGCGTACTTTCTCTACTGATCTTCTTTGAATTTTTGACACTTCTTTTGCACCCGACCGTAAAAGAAATAACGCATCATACACCGGTTCTTGAAATGCTCATCTTTGTTGCCATTGCTTCCATTCTGATTCCGTTGCACCACAGGGTTGAACATTGGCTCATAGAAAAGTTATTGCAGAACAGGGAACGGATTGCCGGAGAAAAAAAGATCCGGATCAAATCGACCCGGATCAAACTGTCATCAAACAAAAAATAGTTTAATTAGTTTTTATCACTGGTTTTTGAACGCCGGTGGTATCCATTTTTGTTGTGTCTTTTGCAGTAGTATCAGCAGGAGCTGGTGTTGGTTCCGGAGTAACAACCGGTGTGTCAGCAGCCGGTTCAGTTTTTTCGCCTTCGTTGTTGCAGGCGGTTGCAAATACGGTAAAAAGCAGCATGGCTGCCATCAGTCCCTGGTTGATTTTTTTGTACATAAGCTTTAGTTTTAGGTCGTAAGTGTACGAAAGTTTTTCAGTATGGCAAAATATGCCAGCCCGAAACTGCCAACAGCTCCCTTTGAAAACCTGAATGAAAAGATTAGTTTTAAGAACCAAAACCACATTTATGAAGAGAACCTGCTGTCTTGTTATCAGTTTTTTGATGCTGTGTTCCACTGCAATTACTGCCCAAAGTATTTACCATTTCCAATACAAACTTCCTTCAGCTGACAGCCGGACTTACGAAGCTTTTTTTGTGCGTAACAGCAGCTCAGGTGGTTTTGTGCGTATCCTGCATAACAATGCTGCCGGGCAACCTGTGATCACTGAGATGAAGCTGAAAGAGCAGTTTGTGAGCGGAACCAACAGCATTATCGATCCATCTGTTGTTTATTACAAAGCCACTAAACCTGAACTGATTGATGGTGATGACGAACCTGCCGCTGATAGTCTTTCTTTCTGGTTTGCTCTTAACGCCCAATCAAACGAGTTTGAGCCATCAAAAATTACTGCCTTTACTGCTGATGGAAAAGAAGTGAACGCTGAGCTTATGAAAGCTGAACTGCAAAATTCATCAGGCCTTCGGAAAGAAGTGGTCTTACGTTTTTTTGATGAGAATGATCAGTTGTATGTAACCATGTTCAAAGCTGTAACAAGGGGGTTAAATGCAAATGAAAAAAACATAAAGATGCATGTGATACTTGTTTGCGCCACTACCGATCCAACACTTAGCCAGTTCAGCATTTATGATCTTGACCGTGCAGAAAATCTATACAAAAAACTTGCTGATGAAATTGGTATTAAAGCAAACATCATTAAAATATTTGGCAATAGCTACAACAAAAAAAATGTAGACGCAGCGGTAAAAAATCTTAAACCTGCTGCTGCAGATATTGTTGTGTTTTATTACAGCGGTCATGGGTTTCGCATGCCGAAGTTAAACCGCCCTTACCCGTTTATGGATCTGCGTTCAGATGTAAAAACGCAGGACTACAAACAACACACAATGAATATTGAAGATATTTTTTTGACACTTAAAAGCAAACCCAACAGGTTTACACTTGTTGTGAGCGATTGCTGTAATAACGATCCCGAAGCAACCAACAGTATTGCTCCTACTCCACCCGAGCCCCGTGCATCTGATCTGAAATGGAATTATGAAAACCTACGAACGCTGTTCCTGAATCCCAAGAAGACATCCTTACTCATAACAGCGGCCGATAAAAATCAACTTGCAACAACCAATCCAAAACTGGGAGGATTTCTGTCTTACTACTTTAAACAATCGCTTGAAAATATGTTGGCGAGCAGCAATCCAAGAGAAGTAAGCTGGTTTAAAATATGCGAAGAGACAAGAGCAAAAACTATTATTCAGGCAAAAAATACCGCATGCGCCAAACCACCAATACCTGCAAATGGTTGCGTGCAGTATCCCATTTACAAATTCCTGTTTTAATTAACCGGGATCAGGGTATTGAATAAACTGATAGTTTTTCATCAGTCTTTTCCATTTTGGTTCAGTTCGGTAAGTATTCCATACTTCATCAAACTTCAGCACATACGAATAAAGAAATCCCTTGTCCAATGCTTTTTGTAACCAGCGCCATGCCTCTTTTTTATTGCCAAGTTTCGCATAGATGCGTGCAATAGAATACATTGCCTCAACATTATCCGGTTTTAAAGCGAGAAAAGTTTTGTAACGTTCAATTGCTTTTTTGGGTTGATTGGAAAGCAATTCAATTCTTCCGAATAAACTTTCGATCTCTGCCAGCTTGTAAACATGGGTTACTTCTGCCTGCTGCAATAACTCCGATGCTTCTTTAAATTTTGACGAATGCGCATAATACTTTGCAAGCAACAACTGTTTGGGGAAATTAATTTCTTTTCGATTGAGCAATGTATCAAGATGCATTTGCGCTGAAGTAAATTGATAAAGTCTGTCGAGTACATCAATGAGTTTTAAACGAATACCGGAATTCTTGTCCTGCAGATCAATTGCTTTTTGATAATGTTTGGGTGCATCTTCAACCAAGCCCTGCCATACATACAGATCACCCAGCTTATCATTTATTTCGGCAAGCAGGTATTCATCTTCAGTCAATAAAGAATCAGCTTTCAGAAAACACGCAATCCCTTGTGTAAAAGGTAGCCTGATCTTATCTGCAAGCTGCACAACGCTATCAATACCCGGCAACGTTTCAAATCTAAAAGGCTCAACATTAAGCATGGCCATTCTGTTGATATGGCTTGATTTGTCTTCATCAGGTTTATACTCTTTGTAGTCGATCCTATACTTATCGGGATCTTCATTTACTGTTTCGTACAATAATTTGCCTGCCTTGTAAAACCAATTGCCTTCACCCGGTAAGCGCACATGCATACGTTTGTAGAATGAGAACAGTTCATTTCTACCATCGGGAAAGTTAATATTCCTGTAAGCAAAAATCACCTGTTCTGCTTCCTGGTAGCGATCAATTTTTTCAAGCATACTCCATAACAGGTAATAGCCACCGTAAAAATCAGGCTGCTTTTTAATGATGATACGGTACTGCTGTTCACTCTCCGTAAAATGGTTCCATTGCTCGTATAATGTACCTAAGAAATAATGATCTTCAATTTGGCGGTAGTAATTTTTTATGAATTCCTTCAGTACGCATTCTTTTACAGGCGACTCAGGCGTATGCTGTTGCAACGAATCAACATACCGAGAAAAAGAAACTGAATCTTTGTAATAATCAACTGAAAAATTAAACATCAGTTCAGCCCCCTGTCTAAGCTTATTATCATAATAGAGTTTGCCTAAATAATGAAATGCCAGCGGATTTGTTTTATCTAGTGCAATTACTTTTCTGAAATGATCTTCAGCAGTAAAAAAATCATTGCTGCGGTAAGCATCCATAGCAATGGCAAAGTTGCCAGCCACATCATTTTCGTTTACCAGTTTACTATCAAAATAGCACGGCTCGTATACAGCATCAAATTGATCAATTACAGGCTTAGGAAGCTTCATATGCCTGGGTGCATTGAAAAAATAACCACGTTTGCGAACATCTGCTTCAAAGAAAAATGAATCAGCCTGTGCATAGTTTGTTGTTTTCAGATAGGTATAACCCAATCGTTCAAACGGAAGATAATGCCGGCTGTTTATCTTGATACTTTTCCTGAACATTTCTTCGGCGGTAAGCCATTGGTTCATTTCTTCGTGCATGATACCTGCACTTACATAGGTGTTTTGAAAGCCCGGCTGCAAAGCCACAGCCGTGTTATAAGCATCTTTTGCTTTATCGAATTGTTTGGTGGCCGTATACAATCCAACAAGGCTTGCCCACGGCAATACCCACTTAGGACTGATCATCGCCGCTTTTAAAAAATATCCCTCCGCCTGCTTATACTTTCTTTTGTCGAAGTTGAGAATGCCCATTTCATGATTGATGTACGCAGCATTTTCTTCCAGTGCATACGCTTTCTGCTGCATGTTGAAAGAAGAATCGAATAACGACCTACTATTTTCTACCAACGGCATTTTTAACCTGCATGCAACGCCCAGCATGTAGTAATACTTTACCTGCAGATTTTTATACAATGGATTTTCAACATCTGCCAGGCGCAATGCAAACGCCAACATCTTCGGATATACATCATATCCATTGGTAAGAATATTATAATAACGTCTTCGCTCAAGCTCAGCTTCTGCACCATCCAGATAATCATTGATCACTTCCTGAACATGATTATCAATAGCCACCAGCAATCGATTATTGAATTGCTTCTGTAAGCGCTTATTATTATTATTATTCAATTGCTTTTCGAGCAGTTGTAATGTGCGAACACTTGTTCCGATAATTATCGTGGTGTCGCCTGCATTGGTTTGAGCACTACGAATAGTTCCTGATAGCTTTTCTATAGAACGTATCGCTTCCTGTACTACAGCCAATGAGATATTCTCCGTACTTGCAGACTTAAGCCGGTCGTAATCAAGTAGAACATCAGGACTATAAGAAGTGTATAGTTCGAAAAAATAATCAGCCAACTGCTGTGCACTCATTTCTGTTTGTTGCCGTACCACTGCCGAAGGTAAGGGTGCAGATACCTGCTGTTGTACTTGTGCAAACTGCTGTTGATTAACTGTTGCCAGTAAAAGCTGATCAGCTCCCACCAATGCCGGTGTTTGTTTGTGCCTGATCTTTTGCAAAGTGGGGTCTTTCGCAATAACACTATCCATGTATTGCCTTGCTTCTTTTACTGTAACAATTCCATTTTTATCTGCATCTGCAAAACCGGTTAACGCATTAAGGAAATAATATGAGAACACACCACGACCACCACCCCATGCTTCATTTTCAACAGCCAGTTCATTTGGTCCGCAGGAAGTAATGCGTATTTCATTGTCTTTTGCTTTACGTAATTCATTGCCCACCAAAAACTTTAAACGGTAATCGCTTGTAACCAATGTTCCGCTATGGCATGCGTCGGTAATGAGAATTACTTTTGCTTTTGATTTAGCAGATAATGTATTGGCATAGTAATTCAAGTCTTCAATACGTATAGCGTTATTAATATAATTTGTACGGGGTGTGTTGAAGGCAAGCAGAAATCCAAGTCTGCGTGCTGTTTCCGATTCCATATCTCCATGGCCGGAGAAATAAAAATAGACGAGATCGTCTTGCTGCACTGTTTCAGTTAACCAGCTGAGCGCATTGTAAACCGCAGCGTTGGTTGCACTTGAATCTATGAGTAACCTGATATTGTCCTGCGGCACTGTACCACCGGCAGATGATTGAAGATAATCAGCAAACATCTGTGCATCCCGGTTAGCAAATCGTAATTCTCTGATACCGGGGTTCTGGTATTTTGAAATGCCAACGATAACGGCGTAGGTATTCCCCTTTTTTAATTGCTGAGCATACGTAATACTACAATAGAGGAAGCAAAGAACAAACAGAAACGCTTTGTGCATGTTTTGGTTTTACCCAAATAAGATACATTATTTTTTTTGACGTGAGCAGACAATCGATCTGAAAAAATGCAAGAAATTTATTCGTCGTCTCTTTTGAGTGAATTGGCGGGAACTTCTATCACCGTCTTTGCTTCAGGCTGCTGTTCAATTGATTTTTCTGATTCCACTTCTATTTCCTGCACCCACACTGCATATTTATTCGGGTATATTTTTGATCCGGTATGTGCTGCATATACATGCGTGAATACGGCACCGAAATATAAGATCATGGCTGAATAGTAAACCCATAACAATAAAACTATGGCAGATCCTGCCGTACCATACGTTGTAGAGAGTTGGCTTTGTCCTAAATAAAAACCAATTAAAAATTTTCCAATCATAAAAAGAATGGCCGTTGTAAATGCACCGGTTCTAACATGCTTCCATTCAATCTTTGCATCAGGAAGTATTTTAAAGATCATTCCAAATAGCAATGATGTTATACCAAACGTGAGTATAAGATTAAATACATACACCATAATCACCGTTATTTCAGGAAACAGAACGGTCAGCCTGTTTAACAGCAGATCCATCAAACCATTTATCACCAGGGACACAAGCAAAATAAAGCCCAGACCAACCACCAATGAAAATGAGAGTAACCTGTTCACGATTAAACGGAAGTAACCTTTCCCTTTATACGGCTTTGTCTTCAATTTCCATATCTGGTTAATTGAATCCTGAATTTCACTGAACACACTTGTAGCACCCACCAGCAATGTTACCAAACCGATCAATGTTGCAAACTTACTTTCGTATGATAAAGCAGCATTACGAATGGTTTGTTGAATTTGTATGGCAGCTTCAGTTCCCACAAAACCGGATATCTGATTGTACAATGTTCCTTCAATTGCCTCCCTGCCCCAAAAAACATCGCTCACAGAAATAATAATAATGAGCATGGCGGGCAGTGAGAAGATGGTGTAAAATGCCAGCGCTGCACTCAACTTTAATACTCTGTTATCAATAAAATCGGAGAATGATTGTTTGATGATCGACCACATTGTTGTAAATAAAAGTTTTATTTTTTTCATTGCAGCAAATTTTTCAGCAAGCACCTCTTATCTTCTGTTCGCTGCTGCCTGTTGATTGTTTGTTAAAGATAACTGATCGCCGGGCAAACAGCTGTAATGCTTTCCCTGAGGCCCAACCGGTCCATTCGGCTGGCAAACAGGTAATAACGGGCAAATTCTGTACCTGATGATAAAAAATGAATGAGGAAGGATGAAATAATTACCTTCGCCGCCTTAACCAAAAACGAAACAATGAAACTGGCAGACCTGCTGCAACAACGAAGCGAAAACAAATGTGAGCTATGTAAATCGGATACAAACCTTACAGTGTACGAAGTTCCGCCGCAAGATCAGTCAAATGCCGATAACAGTATTTTCATCTGCAGTAAATGTTTGGCGCAGGTTGAAAAGAAAGAAGAACTTGATAGTAAGCATTGGGGTTGTTTAACAGAAAGTATGTGGAGTGAAGTTCCGGGTGTGCAGGTTGTGGCGTGGCGTATGCTTAACCGCTTACGCAATGAAAGCTGGGCCGCAGATAATTTAGATATGATGTATCTCGATGAAGATCGTTTGGCGTGGGCCAAAGCAACGGGTGATCATGAAAATGACGGAAGTGTTGATTTGCACAAAGATTGTAATGGTGCTCAATTATTAACCGGCGACTCAGTTGTACTCATTAAATCACTTGATGTAAAAGGTTCAACCCTCAATGCAAAGATGGGAACGGTGGTGAAGAATATTCGTTTGGTGGAAGAGAATACAGAACAGATTGAAGGAAAAATTGAAGGACAGACCATTGTGATACTTACGAAATATGTACGAAAGCAAAACGAGAAACAATAAATAAAGTCATATAAAAAAGCCCTGTTGATTTATCGTCAACAGGGCTTTTGGTATTATGCAAACTGCTTAGGGTAATTTCACATGTTTAAATGAACCACTAACCGTAAGATCACATTGATTAACAGGATCAATTGGCTGACCAACAGATTGTACCGTTGGATCATTGATCAGATTTCTTGCTTTTACTTCATAATCACCGCTAATAAGTTTACGTTTCGAATCGTATGCAGTGATCGTTAATTTTCCTTCAAACACTACTCCGAATCTTGAATCTGTAATACCCGACCATGAACTGCCATTCAACTGATTTACAAAATATACATACCGTGCATGCATTGCCGTTGCCGATGATTGATCGAACGTATATGTTTTTACTAACCCCGTTTCAAGATGAGCAGCATTGATGGTGAGCAACAACGCATCGCCTGCACTGTTATTAACTGTTGGAGTTGCATCAAAAAAGAAAAACAGTTGATCAGCTTCAACTCCGGCGCTGGGTTTTAGCAGATTTGTATTGATGTAAAGTGCCTGCTTTACAAAGTTACCCTGGTTGGGTAACAATATCACACGTGATAAACTTGACTCTGTAACTGGGTCAGGTATTTCTTCAACAGGTTTGCGACAGGAAGAAGCAGCAATTAAGCAGAGCAAAGCAAGAAAAAGAATGAAACGGTTCATGATGATGAGGTTTGATGGAAAAGCATGTAAATATATCGGACATGATTTTACTGCAAACCACATAAAGATGTGAATCTTCAACAGACATATTTATAAAACGGGAACCTGAGACAGAGAAGTGATCAAAGTAAAGCTTTCACGATCATTTCCCATTCTTCCTGCAGGGAAACGGAAGGTCTTATTTTATCGGCACGACGATACCAGTAATCAGCGTTAGCAATATCGCCTTCCTTGCGATGAAGATAAGCATGTACCCGGCAGGCAGTAAGATCATGCAAATGATCGACCAACGAATGGGCTTCATGCCAATCTCCTTTTGCATCGTACCACATTGACTGAAGATACACACTGCTGCCAGGCGGCGGAGCTGATGCAGAAATGCTTTGAAGAAAGGTTTTGAATTGCATGAATTGATTTTAGTGTAAAAACTTTAAAAGAATTTAAGCTTCAATAGTTGTATGTAATTTATCCCATACTGATTCAGTAGCAGTTGAAAAAACAAGATCACCCGATGCGTTGGTAAGTTGCCAGCTGCCTTCTTTTATTTCATCTTCCAGTTCATTTACATCCCAACCACAATAACCTATATAAAGCCTGACATCTGCAACAGGTAATTGTCCAGTGTTCAATAACTGCACTGCTTTTTTAAAATCGCCACCCATGTATACATTGTCAGCTATCTTTTCTCCGTCTGCGATAAGATCGGGTCTGCGATGCATAAAGTAAAGCATATCGGTTTGAACCGGTCCTCCTGCATACAACGGAACAGCAATGGAATGTTTAAATTCTTCAAGCTCATTAAAATTTCTTGGAAACAGTTGATTAAACACATAACCGATCGTACCTTTTTCATTGTGTTCTGAAATGACAATCGCCACTTTTTCAAACTCAGTACCATTAAGTAAATCTGTACTGATGATGATGTTGCCTGCTTGTAAGTTCATGATCATATTTTATCGGCAACAAGGTAATTAAGAAAAAGAGAGAAAAGCAATGACGGAAAACAGTTAATTTTTATACAGTATCTCTGCAATACCCTGCGCAATAACGCCGGCATTTGTATGATCTGAATTTGTAAGAATGATGAATGCCGTTTTATCAGCAGGGAAACGATAATAAATACTGCGGAAGCCGGGCAATGATCCACCATGATTGACCAATAAACGATTTTTAAACGTTGCTACACGCCAACCATAACCATAATAATCGATCTTAGGCGTAACTATATCTGTTCTTACGGTATCCGTCCACATTTGTTGCCAGCTCTGCTTTGATAATACCTGAGCATTCTGCATCAGCATTTCCCATTTCAACATATCAGTGATACTTGAAAGAAAGGCGCCGCTTGGCCGAAAAGCAATATAATCTGTTGCTTTATACAATGAATCTTTACCAGCCAGCACGTAACCGTCCGCTCTTTCAGGCACGATCATTCTTGTTGATGTTGGCTGTATGCTCAGTCCATGTTTTGAAAAAACTTCTTCCCGCATGAATTCAGGAAACGGCTTGCCACTCACCTGCCTGATGATATCGGCCAACATAAAATAACCAAGGTTGCAATACTGCCACCTGGTTCCAGTGGCAAATACCAATGGCATTTTGTAAGCGGCTTTAATCAAAACAGTATCGTGTTGCAGCAGCATTGGTTGAAAGGCCGGCGATTCCCGTACTAATCCGGATGTATGATTCAACAGATGACGGATAGTAATGTTACTCCACGTTGCAGGTGCATCTTTAAAATATTTTGTAACGGTATCGGTCAGCTTAATTTTTCCGGATTGGATCAGTGTCATGATTCCTACAGCCACTACCTGTTTGCTTAACGATCCTATTTTGTACACACTGTTTTGTGAAGCAGGAATTTTATGTTCAACATTCGCCAGGCCATACCCTTTTGCCATTACTATTCTACCATTCACAATAATGCCAATGCTCAGCCCGGTGATCTTTTGATCATGCACCTGTTTTGAAACAAACTTGTCGATCTCATCAAGTTGTTGTGCATTCAGGGGCAGTGAACCAAGTAGAAGTAAGAAGCAAAGAATCGATCTCATGATAAATAAGATTTCAGCAACTGCTATCAGCAGCAGTACTAAAACTGAAGATACAGATATCCATCAGGAAGCACAATTCTGCATGCATACTATGCAGATAAAGTTGCCGTCAGGGAAAAGAATAATCAATAAAGCTTTCGTAAAAAATTAAATCCAGAAGCCCAGCTTTCGAAAGAAAGGTTCTTTCACATGGAGTTTCTTCGAAACAGACCTTGTGTAATGACGCAGTATTTTTATTGATGCGGGGAGTGCGCTTGCCACAGCAGCTTGCTGATCGGAGTTTTCACTCAACTGTGTAATACAATTATCCAATCTTTCAGCAAACGTGGTATATAAAGGATCTTCCTGAAGTTGATTGATAAGATAAACTGCATAAGAAAGTGTATCACTGATTACCTGATGGGGACTATTGCTCAATGGCATGTCTGCAAGAAATTCAGTTACTTGTTTCAACTCTTCTAATATGTAAACCTTATCCATGAGAAACTAATTAGTTATTATAATGAAATTATAAACGAAAGGATGGTGTGTTTGGCAGCGATGTTCGGTCAAATGGATAAAGGAAAAGCTCAGCTAAATTTGGTTTCTACAGGAGAGATGATTTTCAGACGGCTGAGGCGTTTTAGCACCGGTTTCTTCCAGAGGATCAGGGATACAGCGATTTGAGTGGACGTGTAAAATACAACTTTCAGCCGGTGAATGTAAATATTTGACAAATTAATTTTGTTTCCTAAACACCGTTCGTAATTGCATTGAATTGGAACATTTGGCCATAAAGCTGGCCCTGTACCCCAATACCTCACAGACACTGTTGAAGTAAAGCGAGTAACACATCATAATATTATGAAATCTATACCCTGTCAGGCTTCAAATAACTCAGAAGCTACGCTGCGTTATCAACCTCAAAAAATAGAAATGCGACGGGGCGATACCCTCGCCGGTGATGAAACCCCGAGTAGTGAAATGCGCTTCACTTAAGATTTCCCACGCTTTACATGCTTAATTCAACTGCTTGCTCATTTATTTTAGACAGCATTTCGGCGTTACTCTATTTTCACTCTGCATTTAACTGTGATCATTTTTTTATCGAAATGAAAATAAAGGCTGTCATATTATTATTTTGCTTTTGCAGTTTACTCGACGGTACTGAATCGTTTGCTGATTACGTGGGATCATTATTCAGCAGCCAAACCTGCGGCAACTTTACAGTTGAGAATGGTTTGAAGAAAACTGATCATCCATCAACCAATACCGGCAATACTGAAGGATCCTGTTGCTGTAATAATTCTGTGAGTTCAGTCTATGTATTGCAAAATGAATTCAGCTATTCCACATCTGCAAAAACGTGTTTCAAACCAATTGCATTTGTGGTGAATCATTACCGCACATCTTACCTCTCCAAAGTGTGGCGCCCGCCGGCACTTGCATGAGACGATATCACAAAAAACAATTTCAATACAATCAAACTAAAAATTCAAAAAATGAAAAAGATATTATATATGGCTATTGCCTTCGCTTTTGTCAGCAGTGTTTATGCAGGTGTTACTGCCGATAAACCAAAAAAGAATAAGAAAAAAACAGAGCAGTGTTGCAAGAAAACAGATGCATGCTGCAAAAAAGAAACAGCAAAAAAGTAAGTGTTGTTTTCGTGTAAACATGGGCTGCCTCATTACGAGGCAGCTTTTTTATTGCTTTTAAGCAAGTAACCATCTAGCAGAGAAGGATAAATATCCGGTTACGAAATAAGTGTAAAACAGTAAATACAAAAACGAGCATTTATCAGCACTGGATATTGGCTTAATCTTGCATTGTAAAACCCAATATAAAATCCAAAATCCAACTGACTATGAAAAAGTTCTTCTTTTCCATTTGTTTTTCCTTTTCATTACTCCTATTAAATGCACAGGCCACCAGTATACCTTATACAGGTTTGTTAATTGCCAGTGGCACAGCAGGCCCGGCAGGCGATGATGTTATATTAGATGCAAACATCCCTTTTGCGTTTAGTTTTTATGGAACCGGCTATACCACCGCACGCATCAGCACCAATGGTTTTATTTGGTTATCTGATGCCGGTAGTGAAGGCTGTTGCAATGGCTTTTCAATTCCCGCTGATCCGGATATAACAAATGCTTTCATCGCACTTACCCAAACCGATTGGTACCCGGATGCACCCGTGAATGGCACTATTTTTTATGCCGTAACAGGCACCGCACCCAACCGTGTATTTGTTGTTCACTACGAGAACATACAACACATTTCATCAGCCGATAGAATGACAGGAGAGATTCAACTGTACGAAACTACAAATGAGATCAGGTTAGTGATGAGTAGCCTCACAGGTATTGCAGCCGGCTATACTGCAACAATGGGTATTGCAGCCGGTGATGGAGTTAATGGCTATGCTGTTGGTACCCGTAACCAGAGTACCAGCTATTCAATTACTAATGAAGCCTGGTCTTTGGTTACACCGAGCTCTACCTTACCTGTTAAACTAACTGGCTATGACGCAAGAAAAGTTTCGGCTTCTGCTGTTTTAGAATGGAGTACCGATTTTGAAGAGAACAATAGTCATTTTGTAATTGAGCGAAGTGCAACAGGTCGTGATTTTAAACAAATTGCAAAGATCAGTTCAAAAGGTAATACTACAGCAGGTCACCAATACAGTTATACAGACGTTAACCCATTAAACGGAAAGAACTACTATCGTTTGGTGCAATACGATCTTGACGGTAAATCTGTTTACTACGGTATCAAGTTGGTGAATTTCGAATCAGCATCGCAAATAAAAATAATGCCCAACCCTATTGCTGACAACTTCAGCATATCCATTCAAAGTTTGCAAACAAGTGATGTGCAAATAACTGTTTTTGATATACACGGCAGAAAAGTAGCAGCACTCACAAAGAGCTTAAGAACCGGCACAAATGTGATCCCTGTTGTTTCAACCGAATGGGCAAGCGGTTTTTATACTGTTAAGATTGATCAGGACGGAATGATAAGCACACATAAATTAGTTAAGAAATAAATTTAACAGCTCTGTTTTGAAATTACACAAGCCATATGATTGCTCATATGGCTTGTTTTTTTGATTCTCACAAACGATAATCTCGGTTCACCTTAAATAGAACGAGAGACTATTTTTCAACCATTGCTTTAAATGAATTTATAAATGCTTCAAAATCCTCTTTCGTTTTCTTATCTGTTATTTCTCCGTTCTCATTGAGCTTTCCTTTAACACCGGAGATCAACAACGTTGTTTCTGCTGTAAATTCAGCCATTATTGTTTTCATGATCAATTGTAATTCTTCATGCCCTTTTCTTCCACTTGCCGAAGCTGTGATCAGTCCAGTTGGCTTATTTGAAAAAACTGTTGTTGATACACACCATTCAATTGCATTTTTAAGTCCGCTGGGAATGCTGAAAACATATTCCGGTGTGCAGATCAAAACGGCATCTGCTTTTTCAATACTCGCTCTGAAATCGAGTATTACTTTTGGCGTATTCTCAATTGACAATTCAGGATCAAAATGAGGAAGTGTTTTCAGGCTGTTAAAAATATCTACATCAAAATACTCCTTCATCTGCCCAGCAAAGTTGTTGATGAGCTTTTGATTTGCTGATCGTTCACTGGCACTGCCGTTGATCACAAAAATTGCCGGTCGTGTATCTTCTGTTTTCATGTTCTTTCAAAGTTAGCTTTATAAATAAGTTGGATTGATAGTAATTTTACTGATCAAACTGCTTGCCTTGCCAGCGATTGGTTCAATCGCTTCGCAGATACCAGGTAATTGTTGATGTAATTCGAAATAACTTTCAATGAGATCAGTCCAATAATATCCACCAATTGCTTTTCTGTAAGGTTCTCCTGCAGGAACTGGACAACATAACCCGGGTACTCATCGCTGCCAGCATGATAAATATATTCCGTTGCCTCCAGCAATACATTTAATTGATCATTGCTTGTATTACCTCCATCAATGATGGCTTTAATATCAGTTTCAGCAACGCCTGCTTTTTTGAGCAAGTAGCTATGTCCTTTCATGCACGACTCACAATGATTAAGTGTTGAAACTTTCAACTCAATCGCATTCATCTCTATCTGCGAAAAAGATGCACTCTCCATTACTGCCGTACCGCTGGTGTACAGGTATGCTGTATGCACGCTGCGTTCTGCTGCTTCTTTAATAATGCCCGGTACAATACCAAAGCTTTCAATTGCCAGGTCGTACACCTGTTGCTGTGTAATTTCTTTTTTCATTTTTGTTTGATTAAGTAATAAGTAAATAGTTATACCCTCATAAGATCAGGTTTCCATTGTTTGATGTTTCGTTTTATTTGTACGCCTTGTAAGTTTAATGTTTCGGCATCTGCAAAAAGATCCAGTAATTCATGATCGGGTGCAAAGCGTAGTGCTGCCAGTTGCGAAAAACTCAATTTGTCTTCCAGCAGTTCAAATGATTTTCCGGTGAGTAAATAATACCGCAGCCGCAATTCAAGACGTATGATCCTGTCCTGGTTTTTCTTTGCATAAAAGCGGGTAACAAAAACCGTGAGGTGCAGCAGTATGGAAACGATAAGCAAAAGAATGGAAGTGAAGTCAAAATGGATGTACACGTTGATCAATGCGACAGGTATCAGCACCAGCGATAAAGGCACAAGAACATAGTGATACAACGGATGTTTCCTGATGTGATTTGAAAAATTTTGATGTTGCATAAGTTAATTATTGATTGTTGATTGTTATTATTTGAGGGATGTCATGAACAATAAGCCATTGGCCATTTGTATTGATCAGGTTGTAGTAGTTGGTAAAAATGGACTTCTCCCCTTTCAGCTCCACTTTTACAACGGCCGCTGCTTCATGTACATCGGTAAAAAGAATGCGAAGCTCCCTTTTATTACCGCCAACTTTTCCTGCCTTCATCATTCCCAGGTATTGCTCACGGGAAAGAATGGCGCTGCTGCCGGAATTGTTGTAATTGTTCAGTACCACACGAAAATCTTTATCGAGAAATTTTTCTGCTGCCGCAATGTCCTGCGCATCTACTGCTGATGCATAAATGCGGATAAGTGTTTCAATGATCTGTTTGTTCATTTTGCTTTTGTTTTGTGCATACGTAACTGTTACCGTAACAGAGAGCAATGCGATGAATAGAATCTTTTTCATACCTGTTTGTTTCAGATACAAAATTCTAAACTGTGCAAAATGATTTTTGTGACTTAAATCAAAAAGTTTAACGGGCCGAGCGGCTGCGGATGCGGCTCAGTGTTTCCCTGCGGATGCCAAGAAAAGAAGCTACATATTGCAGTGAGATACGTTGTATGATCTCAGGAGATTTTTGCATAAGGAACCTGTAGCGTTCTTCAGGATCGTAAAGTGTGTACATTTCTTTCCAATCATTTTCTTCCACGATCATGCCTTCAAGTATGGCACGACCTACGGCCTGCAGCTCAGCCGATTTTTCATAAAGACCAATAAGCTCTTCTTTGTATAATCTTGCGGTAACGGAATCTTCCAATGCCTGCAGGTAAAGATGAGAGGCGGTTCCTGCGCTGAGGCTTTTCATATTGGTTAAGCAAATACCTTCGAGGTAGATACCTGTTGTAATATCTTCTCCATCCTTGTTGGAATAGGCACGAAAGGAGCCTTGATAAATGAAATCAATATGTCTGCAGATCTTACCTTCTTCCACGCTGTACTCGCCTTTTTTAAATTCTCTTACACTCAACACGCTTTCGATCAGCTCCCATGTTTCATTGGAAAATGAAGTGAATGTGCTGATGTGCTTTTTGTAAGATGAAAAAATTGTGGAAGCGTCAGGAGATTTCATGATGCTTCAAAAATAATGAATTAATGAACGTTGAAGGATTTGTGAAATGTCTGGGCAAGTTTTAGCCATCTGCAGAAATATGCCCGATGAAAAACAGCAATCGATAAAAATCAATTTGATTCTTTTAACGGAAAGCTCATCGGGGAAGATCACTCAAAAAAGACCCCATTCATCAGATTTCATTAAAACTCCTTCTCGCCCATTTCACTCACGGGAAGATTGATCTTCCTGTTTTTGCGCAGCAGGTTAAAACTTAACGAAAGTTGTACCTGGTCTGTTTCGTAAATGTAATTAGTGGTTGTATAAAAATCAGGTCCGTAAGTGGTAATACGCTGACGATTCGATTTCTTTAACCCTGCATCCATGTTCAGCCATTGCAATTGAAAACTCCAGCGTTTATCCATGCTTGTTTTCTTCACCGTAAAATTGGGTGTTAAGAAATAACCGTCTTCACCTTGTGCAGTGGCTCGCAACGACAGATAATTTACGCTCAACTGCAGCAACCATCTTTTTGGCAAACTAAACGATTGTGTACTGTTGATGCTATACACCCAGCTGTTGTTACGCACCGCAACAGCACCGTTAAAAATGCTTCCCTTAATATCGTACTTGTACACATTACCTCCAACGATGGTTTGCCAAACATCAGTTACCTGCATTGTAAAGTTTGTTTCAATGCCTGTTTGTATGGCACTGCCTGCATTGGTGTACACACGGTTCAAAATAGTATCATTGAAAACTTTATTCACCCGTTGAATGGGATTCTTTGTTTGCTGATGGTACAGTGTAACAAAAAAACTTCCTTTTGAAAACTGCTGTTCAACACCCAGCTCATAAGTACCGATAAACTCAGGCAACAATTGCGGATCGCCTTGCTCCAGTGTTTCAGAGTGTTCACGTTCAGGAAATGGATTCAATTCATAGTTGTTGGTGCGTTTAATGCGTCGGCTGTAACCTGTTTTCAATACCGCTCTGTCCCATGCTTCGTACCGTAATTGCAACGAAGGAAAGAAATTCGTCAACGGCAGTTTTGTTTTCTGGTTATTCAGTGAAAACAAAAGATTACGTTCCGATTCTTCTACACGAATACCTGCACTGTAACTGAAGCGTTTTACTTTTTCTGCATACTGCACATAACCCGCATGAATATGATTGGTAAGATTTACGTTGCTGGTAAAATTGGGATCTACTGTAAAGTTATTTGTGCCTGATATTTTCGTGCGGTAAAGAAACCGTCCGTCCTGCACATCGTACCTGTACTGATAGCCTGCCTGAAAATTTCCATTGCCCACTTTTCTGCTATAATCCAATTTCAACCGGTATGCATTCAATGGATTTGAAGAAGGATTTTCTGTGTACTGCACTGTATCTGCTAATGAAGGATAAGAAAGATTATTATTGGTGGTTAATCCTGAAAGATTCGCCCGTTCAAACAATGCAGAAAACACAAGCTTCGATTTATCGGCAAACAAATGAGTGTAATCCAGATTAGCCAACGTAAACACACCTTCTTTCTGTTGTGTGTTTTCATTGAAGTAGGTAAAGTTGCTCACTGTTCCAGTTGAAAGATCTTCACGCTGATTATTGTACAACAGATCGGCCACACGTGTTTGATAACGCTTACCAATATAAAAACCACTGCTGATGTTATTGTTTTTATTGATCTCGTATGCAACTGCTAACCTTCCACCATAATTGTAGCGGTTAAAACTTCGTTCGCCATTCGAAGGGAAACTTGTTTTGATATTGTTGATTACAGTAAACACATCTCCTTCCCTGTAACCTGCCAGATCGTTACGCAGGTAATTCAATCCACCGCTGATATCCCATTTATTTTTTCGAAACGCAGCTGATACATCTGCACTGTGCCGATGCGGATATTTATTGCGTTGATTGTTGTAGGTATTCAATGCAGGCAACCCACCCATTACGTTGGCCTGTATCATTAATCCATCTTCTACTCCATTTTTTGTAATGATATTAAGAATGCCGCTTTTCCCATCCGCATCATACATCGCAGAAGGATTGGTGATGATCTCAATACTTTCAATGGCATCGGCAGGCAACTGATTCAACACAAATGCAGGATCGCCCTGTGTTGTTTTACCGTTCACCAATACTAAAAAACTTGTCGATCCACGGAGAGAAAGTTCACCTTGTCCGTTTACAGAAACAGAAGGCAGGTTACGCACCACATCAATACCGGTACCGTTGGACGCTGCACCAAACTGCGATGCTTTAAAAACCTGTCGGTCTATTTTAAATGAAACAGGTGGTTTAATTCCTTTCACAATTACTTCCGCCATGGATGAAACATCAGGATAGAGATACAGTGAACCAAGTTTATATTCCTGTGCCAGCTGATCGTAGGTAAGCTGTACTGTTTTTGTTTTAAAGCCTGTAAAACTGATGATGATCTCACGCAGACTTTTCTTCTCCGTACTCAGCTTAAAAAATCCTTTTGCATCGGATGATGTAGTTTTTAATTTCACACCATTTGAATCAACAAGCGTAATGGTTGCTCCCTGTAGAGGAATTTTCTGCATGCTATCGACCACATTCCCAAAAACTATTTTGGCTGTTTGTGCCTGTACGTTGCTGTAAAACACTACCAGGATAATGATGGCCAATAACTTCACTGATTTCATGCTGTTGATTAAAATAAGTGGCAAATATAACCGCAGACCGCCAATTTATACCACTGAATATCCATCTATCCGGTTTCAATTATGAGGGGTTCTTCGTTCAAACTGCGTTTCACCATGTTTTGTGATACAACTGCAATTTATATTTGGTAATGCTGAACACAGAAAACACGAATTCCGGTTTCTGTATTCAACGCAACGAATTGTAAAACGTATGAACATTCGAAATCTTCATCTTGTTCTCTTGCCATTGTTGATCGCTTTTGCTGCCTGTAAAAAAGGAGCTGATCAACCGGTCAATAATACAGGAGGAACTCCGCAGGGAAATTATTCCGGAACAAAACTCACTATATCTACCGGAGAAAAAGTCGTTTCACCGTGGGTTGAACTTTCGCCTGATACCATATATTCATCAGTGAACGCAATCTCTTCATTGTATAAAGCAATACCTGCCGGTTTTGAAGACAAAGCAGTTTCGTTTTTTCTGCCCAAGGGTTATATGGTTGTATTTGCTGCCAATTTCGATGGTACCGGTGAATCGGTTACCGTGGTTGCGAAAGACAACAATATCAAAGCCAACTTACCTGCACGCTTGCGTAACAGTATTTCGTTCATGAGGTATATGAAGATCAGTAATCCTGATAAGAAGGGAACTGCTTCTGTAAATGATGCAGCAGTACAGGCCTTCGCTGCGCAATGGTATTACGGATGGAGCCTCAACAAATCTTCGTTTCCCGATCAGCAATTTATTCCAATGACATGGGGTAAAGGTGCATGCACAGATGCAAATGTGAAATACCTTGTTGAGCGTAATGATGTTGATCATTTACTATCGTTCAACGAACCGGATAATTCTTCACAATCAAATATTCCGGTTATCGATACAGCCATTCAACGCTATAAAATAATGCAGAAAACAGGTTTGCGGTTAGGTGCGCCTGTAACAGAACAGGACAATACATTTGGCACAGGAAAATGGCTTACTAATTTTATGGCGCAGGCACAATCGCAAAAACTACGGATAGATGTACTTCCCATTCATTGGTACGATTGGGGAAATCAAACCAACAATGGCACTACCGATTCATTAACAGCTGAAAAAGTATTTACACGTTTTGTAAGCTTTGTTGAAAAAGTGCACCAGGCTTATCCTTCACTTCCAATTTGGGTAACAGAGTACAATGCAAATCCAAATCGTTCATCTGATGTTGTTCACAGGTATTTTATGAAACTGTCGACCGAATGGATGAACAGCACTTCGTATATCGAACGGTATTCTTATTTCTTCCCTGCTGCTGTTCCTGCAGTGCTACCTGACAACAGCCTTACTGTTGCCGGTGCTTATTGGAAAAGTTTACCTTCTTCCAAATCATTGTCGGGGAATATTGTGGCAGATATAGTATTGGTGCAATGAGAGAAACTAATTGAATAGATAGTTACAGCGTTAAAAGATTAAGACACTGTACGAAAACCCTATCGCAGCTTTCGCCCTTTTAAAATTGTTTCTACTTCTTTCAATCGTTTATTTTTTGGGTCGTTCACCAACCTGTAAATAATGTATAAAGGAATGAGCATTAAAAATCCAAAGCTGTTGTTGAAAACACTGTACACAACAATGCCAAAAAGAAAACCAACCAGGAATGCATTTGTTACCGAAAAAGATTTCAACTTTTTTGCTTCTGCCAACAGTTCCTCATCGGATAGTATCGAAAAATCTGTTTGTTCCATTCGTGATTTCAATTTATGTTGCTGAGCAATTTTTTTGCATGCAAAATAGTTGCTGTTTGGCACAAAAGCAAGCAAAGTATTTTGTGTACAGGTATTGTAACAACTCTAACAAACTTTGTCAATTCATGATTCGGCTATTTCAGCTTGCGCTGTTCGCTGCATCAAACTCCACCATCCATTCAATGCCATACTTATCCCGGAACATACCAAAATAAGAACCCCAGGGACTGTTATCGATGGGCATCTCAATTTCGCCACCGGCCGACAGACCATTAAACAATTGATCGGCCTCCTCTTTGGTGGCTGCATGCACTACAATTTTACTTCTGTTTTCCCGCTCGTTGGTGGGCCCCATAAATTCGGGCACATCGTTGCCCATTAACGTACTGCTGCCAATGGGTAAGGCGATGTGCATGATGTTATTGGCTTCTTTTTCTAATGGAGTAAAGTGCTCATTGGCCATGTCTTTAAAACGCACGACTCTTGTAAATGAACCGCCAAAAACAGATTGATAAAACAGAAACGCTTCTTCGGCATTGCCGTTAAAGTTGATGTGAGGATTAATGTGTGGCATGTGTATGTTGTTTGATCTTGTTTCAAAACTAACAATTACCTATAACCGGTTGAAGGTGTAATAGCGACAAAAAAGAGGTTGATTGCGCTATACCGGGGTTTACAATGGCCGTTTGCTTAAAGTGAGCTGCCACTCTGAGCGCTTTTAATACGCTTTATATAGGCTTTATCTACGCTTTTGAGTGGGAGTAAGGGGAAAATTCAGGGATTGGGAATTAGGGGTTTGGAATAGGCGGGCTGCATTGAGAAGTTGGGGCCGGTAAGGCGGGAAGGTTGTTGCTCACAGATTGCACAGAAGGGCACGGATGAACAATTGGTTGCCAACCTTTTGGCGGGGCATTGCTTTTTGTGCAGGGAGGCACAAGGTTGGCAACCCTGTGCAAGGATATTAATTATGTGTGCTGTTGCTGCTGCAGAACATCGACATGTTTCAGCAGTTGTTTGAGTTGTTCGTAGAGATAGATCATGTTGCTGTGTTCTTGCCGGCCATCGCATTTTTCATTGCTACCTGTTACAGGTTGCCATTTACGGAGTGGACCGTCTTCATCTTCGGGTATGGCTCTTACATAAACGAGGTGTGTTGCTTCTAACAGTTTGTGCAACAGCAGCCAGCTCTTCAACACTTCTCCGCCGCTGATAAAGCCCTGCATGTTGTTGTGCGATAATGCATGCATCATGAGGTCTTTCAACAGTTCTTTCCATTTTTCAACTGAACGGTGGTTCTTTATTTTCTGAAATACTTTACAAGGGTTGGCAAATTCTTTTTGTGTAAGATGCCGTGGCAGAAAATGCCATGCTGTATTATTATTCGAGGGGCTGCAATAGCTTTCGTAAGCGGTGAGCCATTGTTGGTTGTGTGTACCGGTAAGTTTTGCGTTGTGACATACTTCTTCTTCCCGGAGCAGGTCGATGGCAGACTGGAGCAGTAAGCCGAGCCGATCGTAGAAGTAGATGAGATTGGAAGGTGTGCGGCCTTTCCAGAGACGGTTGGCCTGTGCTGCTTTGAGACTGTTGGCAAGGATATGTATTGCATCGGGCAGGCTCCAGCAGTCGTAAAAAGAAGCGATGGCGAGGCAGGGGGAAGGAATTTTGTTCATGGTATTACAGGTTAAGAGTTAAAGGTTATAGGTTGGCAGCCGATAGCCGGTAGTTGATAGTCGTGAGTCTTGAGTTGGGCATTGGTGCTGGTGTCGTCTGCAGCTGTTGCCTTTACAAAGTTGTTGTGTGATGGAGGGATATGCAATTTTGTAAAGGGATAGTTTATACGGCGGTGAGGATAATTTATGCCGGAAAGGGGTGTTTATCTCCTTTTCTTTTTTGCGTTAAGGAACTTATATTTGTTTTATGCATACAGAAAACAAAATCATACATGAAGGACGTAATGTAAAACGCTTTCGTGAAATGTTAGGTATTAAGCAGGAAGCACTTGCTGCTGCTCTTGGTGATGACTGGAACCAGAAGAAAATTTCTTTACTGGAAGCAAAGGATAAAATTGAAGCGGGTGTTTTGGAAGATGTGGCGAAGGCATTGAAAATACCTTCTGATGCTATTAAGAATTTTACAGAAGAAGCTGCGATTAACATTATTGGCAATACCGTTACAACTGTTAACGATAACGCTACCGGACAACTTTTTCAAATACAACCAACAATCAATCCCGTGGAAAAATGGATGGAGGTTGTTGAAGAAAATAAGAAATTGTATGCTGCATTGTTGAAGGAGAAAGATGAGAAGATTGCTTTGTTGGAAAGGCTACTAGAAAAAAAGTAAAGTCCTAAGCTAAAAGTTTCTTCCATTGAATAAGGTTAATATAAATCTTTTTGTAGGAAGGTATTGAAACCTTTTACTAACATCCTTTCTTGTATTTCAAATCAACATTAATTGAAAAGAAACACATCACTTTTTTTCGGAAAAAATTTAGCCGAAATCACTCTTGAAGATTTGAGGGACTATTTCAGCACTAGACAGGAGGAAAGCTCAAAGTTGGAGTTCAAGAGTGGTGAAGTAGAGATCACTGACGTTTTTAAAGAAATTGCAGCTTTTCTAAATACAGAAGGAGGCTTATTAATTATAGGCGCACCTCGTGAATTAAAGGAAACAGAGGGCAAACGAACCATCAGATATTGTCAAGGAGATTTAACTTTTTCGAAATTTGTAAGTAAGGATTGGTTGCAGCAAAAGATATTTTCAAATATTACTCCAAGCCCGACTGACATAGCAGTTAAAGAAATAAACACAACAGAGGGTAGCGTCTTTATTATTGATATTCCTCAAAGTTTTACACCTCCACATCAATCTAATTCAGATGGAAGATACTATATCAGAATCGACAATGAAGCGAAGCCCGCTCCCCATGGTTTAATTCAAGCATTATTTGAAAAAAGAAAAAAGCCAAAACTAACTGCAAGGCTAAATAAACAAACAAACGACGCTTTAAATGACTCGATTACAATATACATTCAAAATGAGTCATCAATTCCAGCTGACAAAGTGAGTTTTATTATAGACGTATACAATGTTAATTCTGTTGATAGCGATCATTTATTCCACAAAATTGACGATGATGGATTGGGAATTAAATTCACCCTTTCTGAAAATTCTCGCCAAATTCTTGCAAGTGTAATAGTCCTACAAATAAAACTAACTGTGGAACATGTTGGGAAAAACTATATCATAACAGTAAATTACTGGTGCAAAGACACAGACTTTGATTGCAAGTACTTTATCATCGATCCCAATAATGACAACATCGAGTCGCATCACTGGCTGGATGAGGGGGCTAGATTAACAGATAGGATAGACGATCTCCATAAGTAGATAAATAAAACCGCTTCTGGCGCAAGTGTTCCGCAGGATCACTTGTTGCTGTCTATTTTGTTCCGATTGCATCGGAAACTTCAAACGCTTTACCGTTGCAGTAAGGTACAATGCCGGAAATATTTACAAATGAACAGCTTTTGATTTTCAAATTCCCCGATACAATCGGGGCCGAATCAGTTGGCATCAAGTGATCCACTGAGGCGGAACACTTGCCTTTACTTTGATTTAAGATGAAATGAGATTAATTTTTCAAAGGAAAAGCAGAGGTGAACTTTGAGACTTGCTAAGTTTTTAGGCTTATCTGGCGCATTAGTCCTCTGCTTATCCCTTTGACATTGTGGTT
>NZ_DATGWT010000004.1:0-626437 GCF_035299325.1 Lacibacter sp.
TTTGTTGCATTAACTATTGCTACAACATTTATGCAACTTCCAATGCAACAGACAGCAACAGCCGTTTTGGCCAATACTTGACATAGCTTCCGGAAATTCGTACCTTCTGCTTCCTAAACAAACAGTTTATGAAAAAGATATTCCTCTTTCTTCTGCTGTGCCTTGGCGCAGCCCAACTATCTGCCCAAAACAAACCATACAACGTCGTTTTTGATATCACCACTGCCGATGCAGACGTACATGCACGTGTTGTGCGTTGGATAAATGCAATCAACGAAGCCAACCCTAATGCAAAAGTAGTAGTGGTGTTTTATGGCAAATCGCTGAACATGGTTTCAAAAGAAAAATCAACAGTAGCAGATGGTATGCAAAAGATCATAGCAGGGAAAAAAGCAACCTTCAGCGTTTGTGAAGTAGCTATGAAAGTACACAACATCAACAAAGTGGATCTGCTTTCGGGTGTAGAAACCGTTCCCGATGGCATTTACGAACTGGTAAAAAAACAGGCCGAAGGTTACGGGTATATTAAAGTGGTAAATTGATGTACTTGATAAAACCTGTTACAAATAAAAAATGGCCACGATGTGCAGGCCATTTTCCTTTCATCCAAATGGTAAAGCAAGACAACATGAATCAGCTAACTTAATGTCCCTTAATCACCAACTGCTATGCGTACATTATTTACTGCAAAGCTTTTAATTGCAGGTATTGTTGTCGGCACACTGGATATTGCTGCTGCCATGCTTCAATTCTATCTAAAAACAGAAAAAGATCCGTTCATTGTGTTGAAATTTATTGCCAGCGGCGTGTTTGGCAGTGCCGCCATGAAAAGCGGTGCCGATATGATCGCATGGGGATTTTTGTTTCATTATATTATTGCTATGAGTTTTACTGTTTTCTTTTTTTGGCTTTGCAGCAGGCGCCCTGCTCTGTTACAAAACCGTTTGCTTACAGGAATCGGCTATGGCGTTTTCACCTGGGCTGTAATGCGTTTTGTTGTAGTTCCCTTATCAGCCACCGCTAAGCAGCCTTCAACTTTAAGCGGAACATTCATGGCAATTCTTATCCTTGTTGTTTGTGTTGGTATTCCGTTGGCATATATGGCAGCAGCGTTTCGAAAACAGAAAGCATACTTTTCTAACACTAACATGCAATCGGGCAAGTAATGCAAAAAAGCTGTGACTTTTACTTCATCTGAAAGTTTGATTATGTAGAAAGTGCTTTTTACTTTAGTGATGAAAACAAGCCGGCTGACACTATGAAATGTTGCATGTCACAAAAGTTACTCCTGCTTTCTGTTATTACCATTACTGTTTTGCAATCTGCCGTTTCGCAGGAAACTTTTACAGCAAACAATACGGCAAAACCAAACAATGACAGCTTATGGTACTTTCATCCATTCTCTATTGATTTACTTGCAGGCGTTTGGTTCCCCGCAGGAAAGCTGTCGCAATACTATCACCCTTCAGCACAATTCGGAGGAAGCCTAGGTATTATGATCACACGAAAAATGAGGCTGCAATTCTGGATTATGCCAAGATTATTACAACCGGCAAAACCAATAGGCATCATGGTGAATGATTCAATTATCTACAACAGTAAGAAAAATTCGGGAGCTAGTTTAGGGGGGTGGATTTCTCGTACAGTTTATCAAAACAAGCGAATGAGTGCTGAGTTGATTTCAGGTATAACCTGGGAAGATATCGGTACAAATGTTGAAAACCCGAATCGCAGAAATAAGTATGATTCATTATTGTCGATATCATCTGTAGGAATGTCATTTGGTGTGAACAGCTGGATTAATACATTTAAGAAACTTAATTTTGGAGTCAGGGCTGTCTATACATATTCAACCTATGACAAATCAAAAAATCTTGCTCAACCGATAGGAGGAAGTTCTATGACAGTTTCTCTTGTGTACAGATTTCCAAAGAGGCGCCCGTCATACAAGGAATATTATACACTCAAGTAATCATCGTTTTTAAAAGCTGACTAAAAAACGCAACATGTTCAAATCAAAAACATCCTATCTCATCGCCGGCATCATTATGCTGGCATTCTCTATTTACTTATTGATTTATGTCTCTACACATTGGAGCAGTCTGATGCAAAACAACCGGCTGCTGCTATTCACCCGTATGATTTTAGGCGCTCTTTTCACTTACAAAACCATCGATTATTTTATTGAATGGCGCAACTGGGGCAAACCCGATACAGAAGCAGAATAGAAGCAGTAGCTTGTATCTGCAGTAAACAAATCTCCAAACATCAAACGTTTGCAAAAACGATCATGCGCTCAATTTCAACAGAAAGATTATTTTCACAGTAACCTCTGGTAAGCATCTTATGCCTAAACCACGATTGTTATGCAAACAAACAAATTACTTCTCTGGTCGCTCACCGTTGCGTTGAGCGGTTTCTTATTTGGGTTAGATGTTGCTGTTATCTCCGGTGCCGAACAAAAAATTCAGCAGCTCTGGCAATTGAGCGATGCCATGCATGGTCTTGCCATTGCCACTGCTCTTTACGGCACTGTCATTGGTGCCTTGTTCGGCGGCATGATTGCCGATAAATTCGGCCGCAAACGCTCATTGTTCTGGATCGGATTATTATTCCTTGTTTCATCACTGGGCTCTGCAATGGCGCAGGATATATATGTGTTCATGATCTTTCGTGTACTGGGGGGTTTCAGTATTGGTGCATCCTCAGTTGTATCACCATTATACATTTCTGAAATTGCACCGCCGAAGAAAAGAGGATTCCTGGTGGCGTTGTTTCAATTCAATATTGTGTTTGGTATTCTTATTGCCTATGTATCGAATTATTTACTCGGTGCAACCGCCGAAAATGACTGGCGCTGGATGCTGGGTATTGTGGCCATTCCTTCTCTCTTCTTCACCATATTAACGTTGTTGATTTCTGAAAGTCCACGTTGGCTGGTGTTGCATAAAGGCGATTATACCAAAGCAAAGGATGTATTGAATCAGATCGATCCATCAACTGCTGAACAAACCTTAAAAGCGATCGTTGAATCAAAACACGGCGAACGGAAAACAAAAACAAATTTCTTTTCAAAACAATTCCGCTGGCCCATCTTACTTGCATTTCTGTTAGCATTCTTCAACCAGGCATCGGGTATTAATGCCATCATCTACTATGCACCACGTGTGTTTGAAATGACGGGGCTTGGCACATCGTCAGCTCTGCTCTCATCTACCGGTATAGGTTTGGTGAATTTAATTTTCACCATGATCGGACTTTCACTCATCGATCGGTTTGGCCGCAAGTTGCTGATGTACATCGGTTCTATTGGTTATATTATTTCATTGGGCCTGATGGCATATGCATTTCACAACGATCAATATCCCGGTATGCAGTTTTTTGTATTCATGTTCATTGCAGCACATGCAGTTGGGCAAGGTGCAGTGATCTGGGTTTTTATTTCAGAGATATTCCCGAACGAAGTAAGGGCAAGTGGCCAATCGTTTGGCAGCCTTACCCATTGGGTATTTGCTGCAATTATTGCCAATGCCTTCCCTTGGTTTGCCGGCAAATATGGCGGCGCACCTATCTTTCTTTTCTTTTGTGTGATGATGATTTTGCAATTACTCTACGTTCGTTTTATGATGCCCGAAACAAAGGGAGTTGCATTGGAGGATATGGAAACAAGAATAATTCACTAACGTGAAACCGATCACAATAGAATTACGTAAATTATTAAACACAAACCATGAAAACATCAGTACGATTGAATAAAAATCAGCAACCATTTTTGTCAAGACCTGTGCAGTACTGATAATGTAAAATGATGACAGCTTTAACCAAACAAAACAAGCCCGTTACACTCAGGCAACTATCGGGTAACGATCTTGATCGCCTGCTTGTTTATCTCCATCAACTAAGCCCGGCCACGGTCAGGCGTTTTCAGCCACACTCGTTTCATAAGGAAGAAGTGATAAATTTTTACCATCATCATGAGCATGAAGCGTGGGTAGCAGTTGATCCTTCATCTGAAACCATTATCGCTTATACCGTTCTGAAAAAAGGTTACCTGCATCATGATTATCCACGTTTGCAACAATATGGTGTAGATATTTCGTATGACCATTGTTATACAATTGCACCATCCGTAACGGATGAATGGCAGAGCACAGGTGTTGGTCAATTACTTTTTAATAACGTGATCGCAGAAATGAAGAACAGGGATGTTAAACAACTCATTCTCTGGGGTGGTGTGCAAACCGATAATTATAAAGCCGTTCGCTTTTATCAAAAGAACGGATTTCGTTCATTGGGTCATTTCCAGTATAATGGTTTAAATGAAGATATGCTCCTGCAGCTTATTGATTAGTTTGCAACAACTGCATCCATTTTCTTCTTATTTTCAGTTTCAAATCATCAACCACATATGCACGCAGGTCGTCAGTATTCACTGAAAGAATTTCTTATCTGGACAAGAAATGAAATATTCAGACTGTTTATTATTTCGGCAATTCCTACTGCACTTTATCAGTTATTCGATTGGCATTGGCTGGCAATTCCGTGGGTGCCGATTGCTATGATTGGCACAGCTGCAGCTTTTATTGCCGGCTTCCGCAATACACAAACTTATAGCCGTTTGTGGGAAGCAAGACAGATCTACGGTTCAATCGTAAACCAAAGCCGAGCATGGGGAATGATGGTGAAAGATTTTATTAAAGATGAAACTGCACACAAACCACTTATTTACCGGCATATTGCATGGTTAACAGCACTTCGGTTTCAATTGCGTGAAACAAGAACTTGGGAGAATACACAAAAAAGATACAATGTCGAGTACAAACGTTTTTATATTATTCCTGAATGGCAAAGCAAAAAGGAAGATGAGCTGAAACCCTTTTTGAGTGATGAAGATCTGCAGCATTGCCTGCAAAAGAAAAACTGCGCCACACATCTCATTAAACTGCAATCAACACATTTAAAAGAGTTACACGAAAAAGGACAGCTTGATACCCTTTATCATATTGAGCTTGAAAATATGCTGGTGAATTTATATGAACAGCAAGGCAAATGTGAGCGCATTAAAAACTTCCCTTACCCACGACAATTTGCATCGATCAATTTATTTTTCATTCGCCTGTTTACCTTTATTGTACCGTTTGGTTTATTGAATGAATTTCAAAAACTGGGCGATGTGTATGTGTGGCTAAATATTCCCTTCAGCTTAATTGTGGCCTGGGTATTCATGAGTCTTGAACGTGTAGGCGAAGCCACCGAAAATCCGTTTGAAGGAAGCGCCAACGATGTGCCGATCACAGCATTGAGCCGCACCATTGAAATTGATCTGCGTGAAATGCTCAACGAAAAAGAACTGCCACCGCCCGTAACTCCGGTAAATAACATATTGATGTAAGTAAAGCTACGAGGTTGTTTTTCCCATTTTTCAACAGGCTTTCCCTATTTGCATTTTTGTATGCAATAAGACATTATTTTACATCGTTATTTTATTGATCCCCTACCCTTCGTCTGCACAGTAAAACCGTTTCAACTGCTTTATTTAAATCAAATATGCTATGAAACTTTTTACAACATTATTACTGCTTGTTACAGTGCTTTCAATGGCCTGTTCAACCAATTCAAATCCCGTAAGCTCGGTTCCGGAAACATCAACAGCAACACCGGTTGCATATAAACCCATCGTTACATCAACTACTAAAGCTGACAAATCCGGTATCCGTCCAATGCAAAAATATTACCGGCCTACAGGTACAACCAGCGGACCGGTTCGCATTATCATTGATAAATCTGATTTTGAATTGCGTGTGTACGACAGCAAAGGATTACTGGCTGCTTACCCGGTTGTATTTGGCTTGAAACCTTTGGAAGATAAATTTATGCAGGGCGACAGACGAACACCGGAAGGATCATTCAAAATTGCATACAGCAAAGAACATCAGCTATGGCGCAAAATGTTGATGCTGGATTATCCAACAACAGAAAGCCTCATCAAATATAAACTCCGTAAAAAAGACGGGCTTATACCGGCAAATGCAAGTATTGGTAATGGCATAGGCATACACGGTGTGGAAAGGGGGAACGATTATTTTATTGATCGCTACTACAACTGGACCAACGGATGTATTTCACTCAAGAATACACATATTGATGATCTTGCACGTTATGCAAAGGCAGGCACTATTGTTACGATTCAGAAATAAATATTTAGTTGATATTGCACAGATCAATTTCATCCATTGACTTGGTGCTGAGGATCACTTTATTGATAACATCTTTCATGTTATAATAAACGATCATGATGCCGAAAGCCATTTGATAAGCTTCCCAATTGGCATCTTTCATTTTAGGATTGCCAAAACGCACAAACAGATCATCACGCTTTGCACCTAATACGGGCACAGTGAATTTTCCTTTGAATGCATCGGTGATCACGACATAGTCACGCTGAATATAAAAGCAAATGCCTTTGTCATCGTAATACACACCGCCACCACAGCCCGATTCATTTCCTTCCTTATCAGCCGAAGTAAAGCAAGGGAGTTTAACTTTAATCTGTTCAGGATCAGCATTTGGTTTCACCTCATTGATCCAGCCTTTGTACACATCAACGGTAATAACGCCGCAATCGGGTTTTGTTTTCAATTGAGCGGTAGCCATCATCGTGGCGAATAACATTGCAAACAGGAGAAAAGCATATTTCATAGTAACTAATTTAGGAAATGCTGCAAATCTCCTGTATAAGTTTCAATTGAACAAATGAAGCTTTACGGTAATAAGGGTTAATTGGTAGTGCAAAGGTCTATATCGTCGGTTGTTTTTGTACTGATGATCACTTTGTTTACCACACCCTTTGCATTGTAATAAACGATCATGATACCGTAAGACATTTGATAGGCTTCCCAGTTTGCGTCTTTCAATTTTGGATTTCCGAATCGTGTAAATAATCCGCCCTTTTTAACACCCATTACAGGTGCAGTAAATTTTCCTTTGAATTTTTCGTTGATTACAATGTAATCACGTTGGGTATAAAAACGAATGCCTTTGTCATCCAGGTAAACACCTCCGCCACAGGTGGAGGAAGGCCCTTCTTTTTCAGCGGAAGTAAAACAAGGAAGTTTTGCTTTCATTTGTTCGGGATCGGCATTGGGTTTGGTTTCGTTGATCCAGCCTTTATACACATCAACGGTTAATACGCCACAATCCGGCTTCACTTTTAATTGCGCTGATGTGGCGAAGCCTGCAATCAGCAAGACAAGCAGAAGAGAAATCTGTTTCATAAAATATTTTTCTTAACTGCTGCAAAATCCCTGCTAGAGTTTGTTTTCACCGGCTTTCTTTGCCGGCAACAGGAAATTTTTATCTTCACGCCATGTTTTTTCTGTTATCGAAACTCCTGTCCATTTTTATTTCGCCCTTTAACTGGCTGCTCATTTTTGTCCTGATTACTTTTTTTACAAAAGATCAGCAACGGAAACGTCGCAGGATTATCTTTTGCTTTGCATGGTTCCTGCTTTTTTCCAATCCTTACCTCATTCATAAACTTTCACTCAGCTGGCAGGCCAAACAAAAAATAATGACAAGCAGCGAACAATACCCAGTGGGTATTTTGCTGGCAGGTTTTGTTTCGTTTGAATTTAAAAGCAAACAAGGTTTTTATGGCGGTGCCAGCGATCGTTATATACAAGCTGTTCGCTTATACAAACTAGGGCATATCAAAAAAATATTGATCACCGGTGGCAGCGGCAGTGTGTTACGACAGGAATATAAAGAAGCAGATTTTGTAAAAGAAGAATTGTTGCTGATGGGTGTTGCGAAAGAAGATATCCTGAGCGATAACCAAAGCCGTAATACCTATGAGAATGCCGTGTATTCTAAAAAGCTGCTTGATTCATTGCAGCTGAAAGGACCTTACTTACTTATTACTTCGGCCATGCACATGAAACGTTCGCAACAGGTGTTTACCAAAGTTGGATTGAACACGGTTGCTTATCCCTGCAACTTTACATCGATTAACAATCCACAGCTATTCTGGGAATCTGTTACACCTTCGCATCATGCATTCCAGGGATGGGATAACTATTTGAAAGAAGTGGTGGGGTTGCTGGTGTATAAGATGACGGGAAAAGCATAGGAAGGTACAAGGTATAAGGTCCAGGGAATACAAAATCCAAAAAACAAAAGCCAAAGGCCAAGAAAAAACAAAAAAGAGCACGCTATACTCATAACCCTTAACTCACAACTCTTAACTTCACAACTTAGAACCTACGACTTAGAACCTACGACTTAACACTTACAACTTTCTTACTTCCACCGTATGCATCTCCCCTAACTTAAACAACACTTCTTCTAACCTGTTCTTGGGAATACTGATCTCCACATCACAAAACAGATTTGTTTCCTGCTTTACCACAGTACAGTTGTATTGTTTTACAATCATCATCACATCATTCATGCGTGTATAATCAAAATGTAATTGATAATTCACTTCAATTTGTTTTTGAATGATGGGCGTTGTTTGCAAAGCCAAAGATGTAACTGTTTTGTATGCATTGATCAATCCGGGTACACCTAACAATGTGCCGCCAAAGTATCGCACCACAACCACCAGCACATTGCAAAGCTGCTTGCTGTCTATCTGGCCCAGAATGGGTCGGCCTGCACTCCCTGATGGTTCGCCATCATCACTCACACGAAATGTATTACCATCAACGCCCAACCGATACGCAAAACAATGATGCACTGCTTTTGGATGTTCTTCCTTCAGCAATTTCATCTTTGCTTTAAAATCATCTACCGAAGTTAGCGGGTAAGCATAGGCCAAAAAACGACTGCCCCGGTCCTTAAACTCAGCTACAACAGGTTGGGCAATGGTATAATAAAATTCTTCGTTCATTTTTTTGAATAAGCAATTAGCAATAGACAATATGCAATCGTCAACCATAAGCGATCAAAGCAATGGCTGCGATGGACAATACAATTCCCATCCAGTTAAGTTTGGTCAATTTTTCTTTGAACATAAAAAATGCCGCCACCGTACTGAATAACACAATGCCCATATTATTGATGGGGATGATGGCAGAACTGTTTCCTGCAAATGCTTTTAACACTCCCATGAGGCACCAGATCGAAAAATAATTCGGTATACCAATGATGACGCCTGCAACAACAGCTTTTGGTTCAAATTTTATGCGTCCTGTTGTAAACAGGAAAATTAAACTGATGATACCAATAGATGCAGCGGCTGCAAACGCACTGATGAGATAAGCATTTTGATTTGCTTCGCTGATATACGTTGTTTCAACATATTTGATCATGGTATCGAGCAAACCGCTTGCAACAAATAAAATCACCGGCAAAAGAAAATATGCTGTCTTAACTACTTTACCGGATGGTTCAACATGTCCGGGTGCTGGCCAGCAGGTAAGCACTACTGCAATCAGTGCTGCAACTACCCCAACTATTTTAAAAATTGTGGCTTCTTCGTTATACAGGTAAATGGAAAAGAGAAAAGGTATTACCAGCGATAATTTATTCCCCACAGATGCAACAGCCACGCCCATCGTTTGTGCTGTTTTTGCAATGACGTTGAACAGCGAAATAAAGATGGTTCCCATCAACATGGCCCAACGAAACCACTCTTCACCCATGATTTCATTGTTGATTGGGAATGCACCATTCACAAATGAGCCGGTAATAACACAGGTGATATAATTAAACACAATTGCCTGGAATGTATTGATGCCAAACTTCTCAACAAGCTTAAACGACAATGTTAGCCATGAGCTGAATACAATACTACCGAGCAAAAGTAAAAGCATATTATGATGAGTGATGAGTAATGAGTGATGAGTGTTTCCAGTACACAATACGATCTGTACCGATCATTTGTTCAGCGGCTTGTATTGCGCTGGTCAGTTGTGGCGCTGCTAATCCATCATCGACAGTTAATTGTTCGTTGGCAATAATTCTTGCTTCATCCCACAAACCGGCAGCAATAAAACTTTGCAGCAATTGGGCACCACCTTCTACAATTACACTATTGAACTTGAATTGATATAATGTATTTAATAAAGCAGGAACGGTTTCGGCATCTGGCAACTGATAGTATCGCACATTTCCTTCTTCACTATTTTTTATTGAATTAAAAATGATTGTTCTTGCTTCATCATTAAACAGTTTTAAAGTATTCGGTAACCGCAATTGTTTATCCAGCACCAACCGAACAGGTTGTTTGCCGGGCCAGTAACGGTTGGTGAGTTGCGGATCATCAACCAAAGCAGTGTTTGTTCCAACAAGTATGGAAGCTTCTTCACTGCGCCATTGATGAACCAATCGATTGGTCATTTCATTGCTGATCAATAATCGCTCTGATGACCGGGAAGCGATCATCCCGTTCTTTGTTTGCGCCCACTTGAGAATTACATAAGGCCGATGCTGTTGGTGAAATGTAAAGAAGCGTTTGTTTAGATCAATACATTCGTCGTTCAACACATCAACGATCACTTCCACTCCTGCTGCTTTCAGTTTTTCAATCCCTTTGCCATTTACTTCCTTGAAAGGGTCACGACAACCGATCACCACTTTCGGAATTTTGTGTTTGATGATGAGATCGCTGCAAGGAGGTGTTTTGCCAAAATGGGCACAAGGTTCAAGCGAAACATATAAGGTAGATTGCTGAAATTTATCAATCTGGCCGTTTTGAACAGCCTCATTTATACAATTTACCTCCGCATGGGCTTCGCCATACTGTTGATGCCATCCTTCGCCGATGATCCCGCTATCATACACCAACACTGCACCAACCATGGGATTTGGCGCAACCGAACCTGCGCCTCTACGGGCAAGTTCAATACAGCGCTGCATATATTGTTCGTGGGTGGTCATTGTAAGGCTGCAAAAATAGCGGTTTCGGAAGAAGCAGGTAGATTTGCGTATGACTTGGCAGGAACAATATCAACACTTACGGGAAGCATTAACTGCTGCACATGAACCATCTGAAGCAGAAGCTATGGCTGCATTGGTTGTTGAACACGTAGGTAAAAAGAAGTTGCATCACCTCAAACAAGAGTATATCTCAGCTGAAGAAACCCAACAGATCGATCGTATTCTGCAGCAACTCCTCACCCATCGTCCTTTGCAATACGTATTGAACGAAGCTTGGTTCTATGGGTTGAAGTTTGAAGTAAATGAAAGTGTGTTAATACCCCGACCGGAAACCGAAGAGTTGGTGGATTGGATCGTTAAGGATGTACGAGGCAGGAAGTACGATGTACGAAGTGAAGCCCTCCCACTCACCATTCTCGATATTGGCACCGGCAGCGGATGCATCCCCATCGCTCTCAAAAAAAATCTTCCGGAAACCGAAGTATCAGCCATTGATGTTTGCAGCGATGCGTTGTACACAGCAACAACCAATGCGGTGAACAATGAAAAAGAGATCAAGTTTCAATTGCTTGATTTTTTGGATGAAAGCAATTGGAGTGAATTAAGTAAATACGATATCATCGTCAGCAATCCGCCTTACATCAAAACAACAGAAGCAAATACCATGAGCAAACACGTGCTGGAGTTTGAACCGCACAAAGCATTGTTTGTTCCTGATGAAGATGCGTTGTTGTTTTACCGAAAGATCGCAGACTTTGCATTACAACATCTGCAACCGAACGGTGCAGTTTATGTGGAGATCAATCAGCAGTTGGGAAAAGAAACGGTTGACTTATTTCAGCAAAAAGGATTTGCGGTTGAGTTGAAAAAAGATATGAGTGGGAATGAAAGAATCGTGAAAGCAAGCCGGTAGATATTAGTAGTTAGTCGTTAGTAAAGCACCTACTAACTACTATCGGCTAATGGCTATCTACTTTCCTTTACTGCACTCCTTTCTTATCAACACTCATCACCGCCTTCACACCTAAACGATCGGCAGCACGCAGCACCGCTGCAAAACTTTCAATAGTGGCATTACGATCTGCATTGATGACAATACTCACCTCTTCACCACTGTTACGTTTAGCGCTTATCATTTGTGCAAGTGTTGTATCCATCAACAATGGATCAACAGGTTTGGAGCCAACATAAAAATGATTGGTGGCATCAATGGTTACTACCACCGTTTGCTTACTGCGGGTATTGCTTTTGGCTTTGGGCAATGATGCTTTCCGCACATTGGGATTGGCCAGTGTAGATACGATCAAGAAAAACATCAGCAGGATGAACAGGATATCGTTCAACGCATCTGTAAACACCTCCGATGATTCTGCTCTTTTCTTTCTGAGATTCATGCGTGAGTTGGTTTAACGGGTTGGTTCCTGCAATACATCAAGGAAATCGGCAGCTGACGCTTCCATTTTATTCAATGCTTTCTCCACCTGCGTATGCAGAATGTTATGGCACAGGTAAGCGATCAAACCGATCACCAGACCACTGATGGATGTGATCAGTTTTGTATAAATACCGCCGGCAATGGTACTCAATTCATATTCGCCGGTAGCGTTGATATTAAAGAAGAGCTGCATCAAACCAACCAGTGTCCCAACGAAACCAAAGATGGGTGCCACTTTAGAGATCACGGAAAGGATGTTGACATTACGTTCCAGTTTATACATTTCAAGCTGGGCCACGTTCTCCATACTGTTCTCAATAGAATCGATGGGCTTGCCAATGCGTTGCAGGCCTTTATCGATGATTCGTCCAACAGGGTTTTGTGTGTTACGGGCAAAGTTGCGGGCCGCTGTTACATTTCCACTAAGGATATTATCACGGATGATGTTCATAAAATTACCATCCACTTCAGTGGCTTTTTTAATAGCCAGCCAGCGTTCAACAAACACATACACGGTGGCAATGCTCAACAATAACAAAGGGATCATGATCCAACCGGCCTGCATCAGCAGATCGATGAGATGCATTTCTTTTTTGGGTACCACTTGTGTTGTTGCTGCATTGGTTAAGGTATCAACTGCATTCTGAACCTGGAGAAGAAAGAAATTCATATCTATTCAATGGTTTTAGTAATTGTCACATTCCTACAAGGTTGCGACGGTCAAATGTAAATCTTGCAAAGCATCTAAACGTGCGCTTTCATTGTTTATTTTCCACAGTCAAATATGCGTCCATGTTTTAACGATTTGTGTTAGAGGAAAGCTAAAAGACAGCCGGTAACCGGTAGTAGATAGTCATTAGCCTCAACAAATTGAAAAAATAAATCATCTCTAAAAGACAGGCGATAGTGGTTAGTGGATATAAGCACGTGGCAAAGCCACTCTCGGGCTCTACTATCTACAACCGGCTATCTACTACCGACTAACTACTATCGGCTGGTAGCTTCTTCCCTTTTGCTATTTCCCCCACTTCAACTACCTTCGCAGCCGATAATTTTCAAATTACTGCATTTTCAAATTTTCAAATTCTTTGTATGGCATACGATGTAATTGTTCTTGGTAGTGGCCCTGGTGGTTATCCTGCTGCTATCCGTGCTTCACAGCTTGGTCTTAAGGTTGCAATTGTTGAAAAAGAAAGCCTTGGTGGCGTTTGTTTAAACTGGGGTTGTATCCCAACCAAAGCCTTATTGAAGAGTGCCCAGGTATATGAATACATGAAACATAGTGCCGATTATGGCATTTCTGCCACCGATGTTAAACACGATTTTGGCGGGGTTGTAAAACGGAGCCGTGGTGTTGCTGATAAGATGAGCAAGGGTGTTACCTTTTTGATGAAGAAGAACAAGATCGATGTGATCATGGGTTACGGAAAAGTTGCCGGCAAAGGTAAACTGGAAGTAACTGCTGCCGATGGAAGTAAACAAACAGTTGAAGCTAAATATATCGTTATCGCAACAGGTGGCCGTAGCCGTGTGTTGCCTTCAATGCCGCAGGATGGTAAAAAGATCATTGGCTACCGTGAAGCAATGGTGTTGCCAACTCAACCAAAATCAATGATCGTGGTGGGTAGTGGTGCTATTGGTGTTGAATTTGCCGATTTCTACAACAGCATGGGTACGAAAATTACCATTGTTGAATTTATGCCACGTGTAGTGCCTGTTGAAGATGAAGATATATCGAAAGAACTCGAAAAACAGTTCAAGAAGAAAGGCATTGCTATTATGACCAGTGCTGAAGTAACAAAAGTTGATACGTCAGGTGCAGGTGTAAAAGCGACCGTGAAAACTGCTGCAGGTGAACAAGTACTTGAAGCTGATATTTTATTAAGTGCTGCAGGTGTTGTTGCCAACATTGAAAATATTGGTTTGGAAGAAAACGGCATCAAAACTGAAAAAGGAAGAATTGTTGTTGATAAATATGGTGCAACATCAGTACCCGGTATTTATGCAATTGGTGATGTGGCTCCCGGCCAGGCACTTGCACACGTTGCAAGTAAAGAAGGCATCAATGCTGCCGAGCATATTGCTTATATGGAAAAGAAATACAACCACGCTCCTGAAGCAATGGATTATAACAACATTCCTGGTTGTACCTATTGTACGCCTGAAATTGCATCTGTAGGTTATACAGAGAAAGCAGCGAAGGAAGCCGGTTACGAAGTAAAAGTTGGTAAGTTCCCTTTCATGGCGAGCGGTAAAGCAAGTGCTGCAGGCAACACCGATGGTTTTGTGAAAGTGATCTTCGATGCAAAATATGGTGAGTTCCTTGGTGCACACATGATCGGTGCCGGTGTAACTGAGTTAATTGCTGAAGTGGTTGTTGCAAGAAAACTGGAAACAACTTATCATGAAATATTGAATGGCGTACACCCTCACCCAACTATGAGCGAAGCGTTGAAAGAAGCAACGGCTGCTGCTTATGGTGAGGCGATTGATATTTAACTTGAAATTACTCTAAAAGATAAAAAGCCTTGCTGTTTTCAGCAAGGCTTTTGTTTTCCGGAGATATTGAATTAACACAATAAACCATTTAACTCATCTTCTGTTGCCTGTAGGGCTGCATCAAACTCTTCTCTCCCACCTATAGCTACACCCTTAAGGTTTCTGTAATACTGAATGCCTTCACGCAGATTATTGCAGAAAGAAGTAATGTATTTTTTCTTTTTAGCATCTTGTTCAATTGCTGCGCTATCTGCCAATTGCTCACGCAAGTAGTTCATGTATAAATTCAGCTCCGCAATAAACATGTGCGGCCTGCTTTTATTTTCCATAATATTTTCACGGCCGTAGATATGATCGGTCATGGTTTGCAATGAAACCACTTTGGAAAAATTGGCAATGTTGGGTCCGGGACAAATCGTTACGGCTTCCAGTTTCTTTACAAACGTCTGCTGATAGTTTAGAGCAGCAGAGTTGCTGAGACCAACGCATAAACATTCTTTATCCAGCACTTCCTGCACTTGCTTTTCGTATTCGTGTTTTGGAAGTTCGAGTGATTGCAGTTGTTCAAGTTTCAGTTTCTGGTATTTTTTAGAAGCAGTACAGATGGGTTCTTTTGTAAACTCTGTATTAAACGCCAGATGTTTTTCAGTGCAAGGGCTGCCGGGATTTCCTTTGCTGATCCTTGCTGCTTTTTCTTTAGCCGAACTTGTTCCTTTGAGATAATGAAAACGAACACCTAACGGTGAGTTGTTACTCAGCACCACATCATTTTCTTTTGCTGCACATAAGAGTTGCAGAGTTTCATCATCAACAGTTGTGGCCTCGGGCACTAACAAAAATGGTGTACCCCAACCAGTGCTTTCAATACCATATTGCGTGTGCAGAAATTCATCTTCTTCATGCGTACCTATTCCACCCTGCACGGAATAAACAATTGCAGGTGCTGTATCAAAACTGCGGTTATTCTTTTTCTGTTGCGCCGCATTATAAATTTCGAATAACGAATCAGTAAGCTCTTGTTTTTTGTTTTTAAATTCTTCAAGAATCGGTCCAAGCAAATAACCTTCTGTTGCAAATGCATGTCCTCCGCAATTCAAACCCGATTCAATTCTGAACTCACTTACCCAAATACCTTTTTTCGCTAGATATTTTCCCTGTATCAATGCAGAGCGGTAATCACTTACCTTTACAACCACTTTCTTTGTAAACACACCTTCTTCATTTGCATCAAGCTCTTTGCAATGTTCCAGATAGTTGTATAAACGTGGGTTCATTCCTGCAGAAAAGATCACCGAAGAATTGCTGAGATTACTTTTTACAAATCCACGTAGTGCAGCTACAGCGTCCGATCCATCTTCTACCAATGTTCCTTCTTTAGTGAATGTTTCTCTGTCAACTTTGGTCATGATGTTTACATCAATCGTACCCGGAACGATCTGCGAACGCAGATAACTTTCGATCTTTTCTTTTTCCGGCTGATCACTCATCTTCATCATCTGCCGGTATAGTTGTTTTAACGCACTATCCTCCGGCAACATTTCAAAATACTTGATGATCTCCGAGCCTTTTTCAAAAGCTGCTGTTTTTAATTTCTCCACCTGCTCCTGCACAATTACGTTTACAAGGTTGAGATAATCGGCAATTCGCTTTGCCCTGTAATCTTCTTCATGTATTGCAATAGGTTGATAAGGAAGATTTGCTGTTTGATAATAATGGCTACGCATCATTTCGATCAACCGGTCTTCCACAATGGAAATAACGGATGAAATGCCAAAGCGTGCAACTTTTATGGGGCTGTCAACAGTGTATGCCAATCCCATAACGGGAATATGAAACCTGTGCGGAGAAGAATAATTCATGATTTGAAGTAAACAGACGAAAACCGGCCTGGTAATTTTGGATAGTGATGAATAAATAGTGGTTCTATTTGACCAACTTTTTGCTGCCGCAAAAGTATTCTGTATCGATACTAAAAAGGGGTTGGAACAACTGACAGGAAACTCAACAAAAGATGATCTTCGTCAGCTCAACAATAAACAGTGACCCCATTGTGCATACATTCATGCAGAAATTTGACAGATATCATGTGCTCACTAATTAATAAATTGCAGAATGGCTTTACTTTCTAACCGGGTACGTCAAAAATTGCACACGATCATTTTCGAAAGCAATACCAAGGCAGGTAAGGCTTTTGATGTTGGGCTGTTGATCGCCATCATTGTCAGTATATTTATTGTGATGCTCGACAGTATAGCATCACTGCACATAAAGTATGGCCGCATCTTTCTTATAATGGAATGGTTTTTCACGATTCTGTTTTCATTGGAATACCTGTTGCGGTTACTTACACTGGAAAAGCCATTAAAATATGCGTTGAGTTTTATTGGATTGATCGACATCCTGGCTATCCTTCCATCTTTTTTAAGTTTGGTTATTGCCGGCACGCAATCGCTCATGGTTTTAAGAGCTTTAAGATTACTCCGCATCTTCCGCATATTTAAACTCACGCATTTCCTTGGTGAGATACGTTTTCTCCGTTATGCCATCCGTGCAAGTATGAATAAGATCACCATCTTTATGCTGGTGGTATTTACAGTTGTGATTATTCTAGGCTCCATGATGTACCTCATTGAAAATGGACAGAATGGATTCAACAGCATACCCGATAGTATCTACTGGGCCATTGTTACCATCACCACTGTTGGTTATGGCGACATTTCACCGGTAACGCCATTAGGTAAACTCTTTGCCAGCCTCATTATGTTTATTGGCTATGCAATTATTGCCGTGCCAACGGGTATTGTTACTTCTGAAATGACGGCTGCCATGCGTCGTAAAAAAGAACAACATGAAAGCTGTCCTGCATGCGGACGGGAAGGACATGATGTGGATGCCAATTATTGCAAACATTGCGGGCATGAACTTAGCAACGAGTAAGTCAATTTACTCAGAATAATTTTATCTTCCGTTCCTAATCACGCTTGCATGCAACCTAAACAATACGGCATTTTCTCCCTCCCTGTTATCGTTGGAGCTTTAGGATTCTTTGTTGACATTTATGATCTGCTGCTGTTTAATATTACCCGGCGTTCCAGTCTTACTGATCTCGGTGTTCCCGAAAACGAGTTGAAAAACATTGGTGAAAATTTATTGAGTTGGCAAATGCTCGGCTTAACCATCGGTGGAATTCTTTGGGGAATACTGGGCGATAAGAAAGGAAGAAAAAGTGTGCTCTTCAGTTCTATCCTATTGTATTCACTCGCAACGGTTGCAAATGGATTTGTTACTGACGTTGAGCAATACCGTTGGATCCGTTTTATTGCCGCATTAGGCCTTGCTGGCGAATTAGGTGCCAGCATTACCTTAACCAGTGAACTGTTGCCAAAAGAAAAAAGAGGTATTGCGGCTGCTATTATTGCAACAAGTGGCGTGTTTGGCACCATCACTGCTTATTTTATTCATTACCTGAGTGATGAGAACTGGCGCCTTTGTTATTTCATTGGTGGAGGTATGGGGCTTGCGCTTTTATTTCTACGGGTTGGATTTCTTGAAAGCCACATGTTTGCTGCTGTGAAAAGAGACAACACTCCACGAGGCAATTTCATAATGCTTTTAAATAATAAAGAACGTTTTGTGCGTTACCTGCGAGCCATTACCATTGGCTTACCTGTTTGGTATATCATCGGCATTATCATCAGTTTTTCTGATGAGTTTGCCAAGCAATTTGGCATAGCGGGTTTTGATCAACCAAAAGCATTGATGCTGCAATATGTGGCATTAGTATTTGGCGATATGGGTGCAGGTCTTTTAAGCAACTACTTGAAAAGCCGGAAGAAAACATTATACATTTTTTACGGCATTACTGCTTTCTTTATTCTGCTGTTTTTTGTATTCAGAGGCGGTGGCAATGCCTTTAACATGTACCTCATCTGCATGGGGCTTGGCTTTGGTTCAGGCATTTCCGTTTTGTACATTACCATGAGCGCAGAGCAGTTTGGTACTAACCTGCGTTCAACTGTTGCAGTATCAGTTCCCAATCTTGTACGTGGTTTTCTACCGTTGATGTTGCTGCTGTTCCAGTTTCTGCGAAGTAATATTGTATTCAATAACTACATAACAGGTGCATGGGTTACAGGCATCATCATTCTTGCTATTGGTATTTACTCCGTTATTAAAACAAAAGAAACCTTTGCAAAAGATTTGGACTTTGTGGAATTGTAATTGTAAACTGTTACAACCCATGCTGCCTATCAAGTCGTAAACGGTTGTACATATCATGCATGATCTGCATATGCGGTGCCGTAAGCACTGCAAGACCAAGAAATACATACACCAGAATGGTATTGGTATTCACAAACATAAAACCACCAAAACCCACCATACTTACTCCGGCCATTGCAAGACCACTATAAAAAACAATCTGTTTCAAAATCACACCCGGTGCATATACATTGTTACGCCTGAGATAAATAACTATGTTGGTGAGTGATAAAACCGAATGCCACACAATAAAATAAAACGTAAACCCAATCAGCATAGGCAGATGAAACAGCAACAATAATAAAACAGCCAGCTGCAAAAGGAAATAGCCGGAATCAGTTTGATCATTAGCTGTACTGGAGAAATAAAAAAAGGTACTTGCAAAAAAGAACACGGCGCAAATTGACAAAAGCAGATACTTTTTACTGTCAATAAAACTAATCAGGTTTTCATTTTCACGGCCCGATTCAAAAAATGCAAACAAAGATTTCAGTTCGTGAAAGTGCTGTAACAAAATAACGCCGAGTATGAGCAGGCCATAACTGAATACAAATAATTTTCCTGCAATAGTATTTGTTTTGAAACGATGCAAATCGGTTTCGCCAAAATGATAAGCTGCAAAGGCAATAAACAGAAAATTTCCTATTACTGGTAAAAACCATAAAATGGCAGCAAACATTCCCAAACGCCCGACATAGGTAAACAGGAAAGAAAATTTAGAAAAATTCCTTTTTGCATGATCGGCTGTTTGGTTGGCAACTAATAAGTCTGCAGCTCCATGAGGAACACCAAGCAAAACAATTCCCACTAAAAAAATAACAAACTGCGTTTGTGTTGAAAGTGGCGAAATATAAGCATGAAAAATCAGCAACAACAGCCCGACCAACAGTAATAGAATCCTTATCATAAATTTCCGTTTAGTAGAAATAAAACAATCACTGTCACGAAGTAAAAAGAAACGGGAGTAAAGAATTACTCTACTCCCGTTTTCAATTCATCAAGACTGTGCGCTTGAAGATTTATCACTCTGTGCGAGTGCGTATATAACTAAGCCAAATCCGATTTTGTTGATGGCATCACCAATGTTATATACAACATCAAGTGACAATCCCTCTAACACTCTCACACCAAACAAACCGCCTTCTGTTCCCGCAATATATCCAATCGGATAAATTGCCCAGCCTACCAATACAAACCAGGCAAGCGTTTTATTTGCTTTTGCAACCGCGGCACCTGAATTGTTTGCAAGCTTTGCAACATCACCAAACCAAATGAGATACACAATGTAGAAGTAAGCAAGACCACTTACAAAGCCCCATATCCAGCTTTGCTTTTCAGTAGGATAAATGGCTTCACCAATGTAACCAGTAACGAGCATGAACACAGAAGCAGCAATCAATTTCCATAACAAACTCATTTTTGCACCTGCCTTCTTTGTAATGAGATAAAACTCAACACACATCAAAGGCACGGTTAACAGCCAGTCAACATAACGGAAGAATGTTGGTGATTGACCCGTAGCAGATTGTAATCCCGCATGTAGTAATAGTGTACTGCAGCGATAAACGTAATAAGGCCGGATACCAGAATGGATGTTCTCCATTTCTTTTCGGTATTCCACATTTCGAAAAAGAAAAAAACAGAGGCAGCAAGCATTGCCATACATCCGATAAAGAAAGTAAAGGCAACATAATTGTCATTCGAGATCGGAAGGATCTCAAGGAGTGTGTAATACATCTTCTATATGGTTTTATGGTTTAAAAAAAAGACGCAGTTATAAAAAAACAGAATCGTTTTTGTTTAAGCGATCTGAACGAATAATTAAACACTGGTTTTGTTTGAATTGTTCGACCTGAGGTTCGGCAATGGAGTAATGCAGAAAATAAAACGCCGAAAAAATGAATGCAAATTTTCCTTATGTGAACTTTAGCGGTTTTTTATTTGCTTTGAACTTAAACAGATTTCAATCACTGTGATAGTTTAGTATCAAAAAAACAGCATCACCCTCAACAAATATTTTTTTTGATTTTTCTTAAAAAAGTTTCAATCGCACTCCGCTAATCAGTGGTTTATGCCATTTCATGAATTAAAACAACACATATCACTCATCTTTCTTAAGTTGCTAACTAAACTATCCTCATCAAAAGATATCTTTAACCTTAAACCAAATAACATGAGAAAATTCTTGCTTTTCACAGGCTTGCTCTTCAGCGCATTTTCTGTATTTGCCCAGGAAGAAAAAACTGATCTTGACATCATCAACAAGATTATCAAAGAAGGCACAACCAATTCACAGATCATGAATATTGCTTTTCATCTTACTGATGTAAGCGGTCCACGTTTGACCAATTCACCCGGTTATTTCCGTGCAGCAAATTATGCTGTGAGCCAGTTGAAAAAATGGGGTGCTGACAAAGCAGGACTTGAAGCATGGGGCGATTTTGGCCAGGGCTGGCAATTGAAGAAAAGTTATATCGCTATGACAGCTCCTTATTACAAACCCATTATGGCTTATCCCAAAACATGGACACAAAGCACAAAAGGTTTGGTGAAAGCAGATGTTGTTGTGATCAATGTAAAAGATTCAACTGAGCTACTGCAATACAAAGGAAAACTTGCCGGCAAAGTTGTATTGGTCAATCGTGTTGATGAATACAAACACAGTTTTAAACCTGATGCAAATCGTTATACAGATGATGAGTTGAAAAAAATGGCTGAGTTTAAACCCAATCCGCAACCACAAGGTCCTGGTGGAAATCAGCAAAACTTTGCACGCTTTGGAGCTGCACAACGTTTAAACACACTCATTAAACAACTGATCACGGAAGAAGGTGCTGCTGCTTATTTAACCAGTAGCCCTGCTTCACACGATGGAACAATTTTCGTACAAGGCCCTGCAGGCAACCGTGTTGATTTCACTAATGGCAAACCTTCAATTCTTGAAATTGCCGTTTCGTATGAAGATATTAAAACCATCAACCGTTTGGTGAATATGGGCACAACAGTTTCATTAGATCTCGATGTACAATCGGAGTTTACAGGAAACGATGTAAAAGGTTACAATGTAATTGGTGAAATAAAAGGTACTGATCCAAAATTGAAAGATGAAGTGGTGATGCTGGGTGCACATCTCGATAGCTGGCAAGGTTCAACCGGCGCAACCGATAATGCAAGCGGCTGTGCAGTTATGCTGGAGGTAATGCGCATTTTCAAAACATTAAACCTTCAACCAAAACGTACTATTCGTATCGCATTGTGGAGTGGCGAAGAACAAGGTTTACTTGGTTCACGTGGATGGATCAAAAACAATGTTGGCGATCGTGTAACAAAAGAAGTAAAACCTGAACAGGGAAAAATTTCTGCTTACTACAATATTGATAACGGAACAGGAAAGATCAGAGGCGTGTATTTAGAAGGCAACACGGCCGTACAACCGATTTTTGCAAAGTGGCTGGAACCATTTCATAGTGCTGGTGCTTCTACCCTCACGTTGCAAAACACCGGCGGTACTGATCATATTTCATTTAATGAATTAGGCATTCCTGGTTTTCAGTTTATCCAGGATGAGATCGAGTACGATACACGTACACATCACACAACCATGGACAGCTACGATCACCTGGTTCCCGATGATCTGAAACAAATGGCAACCATCGTTGCTACGTTTGTATACAACACAGCACAACGTGCCGAGAAATTACCAAGAAAAGAAATGCCGAAACCGGCACCAACAAGACAATAAGAGCGCATCTATAAAAAAGAACAGCCTTGTTTTCACAAGGCTGTTCTTTTTTAACCAAATCAAACTATCAACTTACAACTGAAACAGATCAGAGTTTTACAAACTTGTGCATCTTAGCAACTGCACCATCCTTTTGCTGCACTTTCAAATAATAAGCACCGGGCTTAAGCGTGCTGATGTTCATATTAAGGTTGTTACCTGAAAAACTTGTTTGCTGTAATACTGCACCCGATATATCGTAAATAACTGCCTGCGCATTTTTTACTTCAGTGCCGGTGTACAAATTCAATTCATGTTGAGCAGGGTTAGGATAAAAACTCAATTCGGTAGTTGACTGTTTAGTCTTAACTAAAATTGAAGAAGAGTAAGCAATTGAATGATCTTTCTTCATTATTCTAATTCTGTAATTGTATCCTGCAGCCTGCACTGAAAGAATGTCTTCAATTGAGTAAACAGTTTTGTTCATATCAGCATTCATTTCTGTTACCGTTACATAGGCAGCATTATTAATACTTCGTTCAACAACAAACCTGCTGGCTGAAGAAAGCATTTCATCCTCCACTTTCCAGCTAACAATTGCTTTATTACCACGGGTGTTTGCGTTGATCTCAATTTTAGCATCAGGCAGAATAGAACAACTGCCGGATGTGTAAACTACCTGGATAGTATCAACTGCATAAACTTCGCATCCACTGAATAAACGTTGAGCAACATAATAAATACCGGGACCACTAATGTCGATTGTTGTACCAGTTGCAGGGTTGGTTGAAATACTGCCATTGGGTGTACTCCACTCGTAAAGGGATGAACTAACCGGGTTATTCACAAAAAGTGTACTTACAGGATTGTTCGGACACAATGCCGGAAAATTAGAAGATGCAGCAACAGTTGAAGCAGCAGGTAATGCACCAAAATCATAAGGGCCCATAAAATCCTGCAGGTTTGAGGTAAATGATGCAGATGATCTTGATTTGAAGAAAACAGAATTAAATAAAGGCGAGCATTGCCCCATACCCAAAGATGTGTACAATGAAGGGTCTAAACCAATACGGGTTAAATTAATTCCAGTTTCTACTAATTGAAGCTGATTAAAATTTTGAGACCATATTCGCTGTGTATTTGTTGCATTAAAAGTCGTTGCACCCCATGGCGTAGCATAAGTAGTATCGATAAGTTCTACGCCACTGTAGTTTGAAGTGCCTGCGCCAAAGGCAGTTGTATTTGCATTTGAAACAATTTGAGCATAGCCATAGCTACCGCCCGACGGCATATCGAAATTTCCATTGAAATTGAAAAAAGCAGGGTTTACTGTGCTGTGCGTTGTTGCAGAAACCCATATCCTGATATCGAGTACAGGTGCAGAACCAGGGCTGAATGTTGCTGAAATGATCAGGTCACCTGTTTGAATTATTTGACCGCTGGCATTGAATTTCCATTCTGAATGTCCACCTTCTGTACCACCAGTACTGAATAAGCCTGTTGTACTGTTATAAACACATGATTTTTTGAAAAGCTCAATATCGTAATAACGTGTGCCTAACACACCAAGAGTGCTTATTGCAAAGTTCATCCATAAAGAATCACTTGGTGAACTTCCATCTCTACGAATATGTGCAAAGCCATCAATCAGATCATTTTTACCCGGGATAGTTTGTGTACCTACATTCCAGTTCGTATTTGGGTTACCGGCGTTTTTAGCGGCATTACCAAACGTAGTACTGTCATAAGACATGTTCAATGAATCGATGTTGCTGCCTATATAATCTCTGACATACAAGCCATCAACCCATATTCGGCCATTAACAACCGTATTATTCACCACATTCATTCTGCGGCTGAAGGAAATATTATTACCCGCCATTAACCTTGTTCTGAAAAAAGATGCGCCGGTTGTGTCAATTACACCTTTACCGGTACCCGAATATGACGTTGGCAAAAACCAATCATCATTATTGTAAGCAGCGAGTGTAGTGGTACCAAATTTTGCGTAACCGACTTTTGTATCGGCATCAATCGTAAAATTGGCGAGTGTTCCACCATTTGATAATTGAGCATTAACACATGTAATGTTAATAGCAAAAAGGATAATTACGGATAAAAAATGTTTCATAAGTACAGATTAGAATTACTGAATTTGGCCGTGTTGATACGATGAACCTGAAGTTGTTTTACGATTTTTCCTTACGTAATCCACAACTTTTCAATTTGTTCATTTTAACCGAACCCCGTAAATACTTATGAAACTGAATAAGAGAAAACTCTGAGGAAATATTCATTTTCATTGGGATTGGATAGATACAAACACTTACTAATTCGATGTAAAACTAGTAAAATTCGGTTTTTTGTAAATAGACAAATTACTTGGTAATTTTACGATTCACATGTAAGTAATTGTTTTGCTTAAGTTTATTGAAGAAAATAAATTGAAATTGAGATGGATCTGTGGCGACATAATAGCCACAACCCCGGTTTGTAAAATGAATTACGTTTCAGATTAACTTCACAGCAAACATAATCTTCCTCAAAATCTACAGAGCCAAAAATGAGTAAACGAACTAACTATATATCCTGGGATGAATATTTTATGGGCGTTGCCCTTCTTTCTGCCAAGCGAAGTAAAGATCCGGCGACACAGGTAGGTGCCTGTATTGTCAACAATAAAAACAAAATTGTTGGAGCTGGTTATAATGGTTTACCTGCCGGTTGCGACGACAATGAATTCCCATGGGATAAGCAGGGAGATTTTCTGCAAACAAAATATCCTTATGTATGTCATGCGGAGCTGAATGCTATTCTCAATAACATTGGTATGGATCTGCACGGTTGCAGAATTTATACAGCTTTGTTTCCATGTAATGAATGTGCGAAAGCAATTATACAGTCAGGCATTACAGAAGTAATTTATCTGTCAGATAAATATAATGGCAGCGATACTTCACTGGCATCAAGGCGCATGCTTGATACTGCAGGCGTTCAGTACCGTAAAGTTGAAGCGCATATAAAAAAAATTGAATTGTCGTTTGAAGAGAAAGATGTATAATTTATTTATCCTTCAAAGTTCCCGTTATCGTCATTATCATTATCCCGTTGGATCTTTTGTTGGTTAATGCGGAAGTTAAGCGTTAAGGTCATTTGCCGTGGCCGCCATAAAAAATCAGAGTTAGAATAATATCCGGGAATATCAACAACGGTTCTCCTTCTGCGGCTGTTCATCAAGTCACGCACATTGAATGTAAGTGTACCCTTGCCTTTAAAAACATCTTTCACTAAGCCAAGATCAATAGAATAAATAGCCAACGTTTTACCCTGCGTGGTAATTCGTGGCGATTGATAATTGACAGAAGCTTGAAAATCGAGGTCTTTAAAAAATGTCATGCGTGAAGTGGTGCGGTTTGTCCACGAAACTGTTTCGCTGTTTAACTCAGTACCCTCATACATTCCATTTGCAACAGCACGAAAGAAATTAACTGTACTATTGATTTTCCACCACGAGAATGCAGTAACTGCAAATGTCATTTCAATACCCAGTTCTTTCTGCGTAGACAGGTTTACCGGAACAATATTGCTGACGCCTGTAACCGTATCAATGATTCTGATTCGTTCTACCACTCCCGTTTTGTAACGGTAATAAACGCCCGAAAGCAACGAGCCACTACTCCACTCCAACAAATGCCCTGCTTCCATTGAATGTGTAAATTCAGGATTGAGATTTGGATTACCAACAAAATAAACACGATCATCAGAAAAATCAGCAAAGGGTGTAAGGTTACGAAAGTTGGGACGGTTGATACGATAACTATAACTCAACTGCAATGTATTTTTTTCGTCAAGCGCATAAGATAAACTTGCTGAAGGAAAAAGATTCGCATACCGACGGTCATTGATCTCATTTGTTTTTATTAATCCTGTACGCATCATCGTTAGTTCGCCACGTAAACCAAACTGGTAAGAAAAATCTTTTATTTTGTTGCCGAGCAAACCATACACTGCATACACCTGCTCGGTAAATTCCATATTATTATCAAATGCCGGCAATGTTATCCAATCACCATTTACATCCTGCTCTTCCACTAAAAACTCATTTGTGATTCTGCGGATGGTTCCTTTTAAACCGGTTTCAAATTTTCCATCTTTACCAAAAGCATGCGAGTAATCTGTTTGCAACAACAGGTTGTCTTCGTATGCAGGATTGCCTGACCGCTGCGACAATGGTTTTGTACCATCAGAAAAGGTTTGACTGTAATCAGAACTTTCTTTCTCGCCGCTATTGGTCCATTTAAAATCAGTGGTCCATTCACGCTCTTTATCGCCGGAAAATTTCTTTGTAAGATTTAACGACAACTCCGTATCACGCTCAGTTGCTGTTTCATCATCTGTTCGTTCTGTACTGCGGGTTAGCGTCCCGGCGCTGTTAAGATCTTCGTAAAATAATTTGTTGAGATTATTTTCTCTGCCACCGTCAATTAAAAACGAACCGGTAAATGTTGTGTTAGATGAAATGTAATAATCAATACCTGCCATAAAGTTAACAGAGAAATCACGTCTTGTTCTGTTCTGCCTTTGGTTGTACACAAAACTTGTATCTGCACTGCTGAACTTTTGTGAGGACGAACCATTGCCTGGATTTTGCCGGTAGTTACTTCCGAAGCTGGAGAATAAATTCATCTTTTGTGTACGATAGTTGATGCTGTATGCGCCGCTGAAATTTGAAGGATAGCCAACGGTTCCAGTAAAATTTCCGTTGAAACCTCTGGTTTTATTTTTCTTGAGAATGATATTGATGATACCGGTTTCACCAGCCGCATCATAACGTGAAGATGGATTGGTGATTACTTCTATCCTTTCAATCATAGCGCCCTGCAGATTGCGCAATGCATCGGTGCTTCGTAAGCCTGTTAATGCAGATGGCTTCCCATCGATCAGGATACGTACACCTTCACTTCCTCTTAAACTTACGTTGCCATCGGGATCAACAGTTACAGATGGAATGTTGGCCAATATCTCCGAAGCATTCGCTCCAACATTACTTACATCCTGGCTTACGTTGTAGATCCGTTTATCAAGTTTCAGTTCCATCAATTTCTTTTCTGACGTAACTACGATCTCCGACATTAGTTTTACCGCTTCCTGCAACACTATTGTTCCGAGATTTATATTCTTATCTGAAACAACAACATTACTTAGTTTCTTTTCCTGAAACGAAAGAAATGTTACGGCAAAATAGTAAGAGCCTCCATTTACAATCACACTGAACCTGCCTTTTTCATCGGTTGCTGTTGCCGTTAGAAAAGCTGAATCAGCTGTTTTGTAAACACTCACAGTTGCGAGTGCAATTGGCTTGCCTTTTTCATCTTTCACAAAACCACTTATAGAAAATTGCTGAGCTGCACTAACCTCAGCATTCAAAACGAAAGCGGCGAATAAGAACAAACCCAAGATCAAACGTAATTTCATTATAGCTGTTTATCATTAATGCACTGTAAACGAAAAAAGAACATGTAAGTTAAACAAAAAGAAAGGCTTCGGTTTACCCTACGTCAATTTGTAACTATTGCTCTCAAACAATTTTATTTCAAGAAAGTTCGGCAATGAAAAAATCTAACAATCACAGTTGCATTAAAAGACCGTTCTATACCAAACCAAATTATTCAAAAAGCGCTGCCCTTTTAGCTAATACAACCTCACCGGACAAGCAGAAATGGTTGCAATGCTTACTATTTCATACCCGAATTGCCAGTTGATTAACTCAGGAATCCAATACTTTCAGGCTATTTCGGGCCGACAAACTATTGTTTCAGGTTTTCCCCAGCCATGTGACTAACTTTTTTACATCATCAGGTTGGCCGGAAAACAAATCATCATCCACAATCCGTATTTTGCAGCTGTATGAAAGCCTATATCTCCATCAGCTACCAACGTCGCAGGAGTCTTAACACCGCTATCACTGCTATTATGAGTGTTCTTGAAGAACACCAGGTAGAATCATTTGTTTTTGTTGATCATTACAAATTTGAAGAATCGCAGGAAGAAGAAATGATGCGTTCTGCACTTGAGGAATTAGAACAGTGTGATCTGTTGATCGCTGAAACATCGCACAAAGGAATCGGTATTGGTATTGAGGCCGGTTATGCAAAAGCAAAGAACAAACCTGTTGTTTATCTCCGGCATAAAGAAGCCGAACACTCTACTACTCTTTCCGGAGCAAGTGATCACCGGGTGATCTATAAAAACACAGATGACCTGCAACAGCAACTTACATTGATTATTAAAGAAATTATTGCTTCTGCCGAACATACTGTGGTTTCAGCATCTCAAATAACAGAATAAGTTAGTTACTCCCACTACAGTGTTATAAGCATAAAATGTTTGTCTTAGAATAGATATTCTTCTTGCAAAGAGTACGGATTAAACTTATCTTGAGTTTACCATAAGACACCATGAAAAAACAGAAATCGCTCCTGCTGCTCTTTATTCTTTTCGTTTCTTTCTTACTGATCGTAACCAATTTTTATACAATAAAAGTACTCTCGGCTGCAAGAGCTTACATCAATGGCGAATCCGAATATTCAAAGGGACAGAAAGATGCCTCTTTATATCTTGTTACCTATGTAGAATCGGAGAACATCGGCTACTGGCATGCCTTCAACAAATCAATTGCCGTTCCGAAAGGCGACAACATAGCAAGAACCGCTTTACTCACTCAAAAACCTGATTCAATTGCCAAACAAGGTTTTATTATGGGCAGAAATCATACATCTGACATTCCTGATATGATCTGGCTTTTTAAAACCTTTCATAAAGTTCCGTTTATGAAAAAAGCAATTGACATCTGGGCATCAGCAGAGCCATTGATCAATAAACTTGACAGCATTGGCAACAAAGTTCATGCACAAATTCAATCAGGTACTTTATCAACAGAACAAAGAGTAAAATTTACAACTGAGATCAATTTTCTTTCTTCGCAACTCTCCGAAAAAGAAAGTGCCTTTTCGAATGCGCTGGGTGAAACAGCAAGAGATATAAAAGGATACCTGTTGCTGGTTAATATCTTTTTAATCCTTTTGTTGCTAAGCACCATTGCAGTTTATGCTGTAAAAACGATCAACAATCTGATCACTATTGAAAAAGAATTAGTTCGCAAGAACAAAGAACTCAATGAGACTAATAAAGAACTTGAGCAGTTTACCTATGCAGCATCACACGATTTGCAGGAACCACTCAGGATGGTATCTTCTTACATGGATTTACTCCAAAAGAAGTATGATGGACAATTAGATGAAAAAGCACAATCCTATATTCATTTTGCTGTTGATGGTACAAAGAGGATGAAGACCCTTATCAATGACCTGCTAAATTATTCCAGAACAAGTATAACTGTAATTGAATACCAAGAAGTAAACGTGGCAGATGTTATCAATGAAATAAAAAAAATATTTATGGAAGATCTGAATGAACCAACTGCCGGAATCTTTTTTAACGAGCTGCCTGTAATCAGGGCAAACAACATACAAATATCGCAACTGTTCCAAAATCTTATTGGCAATGCTATCAAATACAGAAGCGAAGCACCTCCGCAAATACATATAGCAGCTAACAAAACTTCCACACATTGGATATTCTCAATTAAGGATAATGGCTTGGGAATTGAACCCAAATATTTTGAAAAAATCTTTGTGATCTTCCAGCGCTTACATTCAAATTCAACTCACAAAGGAACCGGTATTGGATTAGCTATTTGTAAAAGAATTGTTGAGCGACATGGCGGCGAGATTTGGCTTGAATCTGAAAAAGGAAAAGGAAGTACATTCTTTTTTTCTGTTGCACGAAATCTCTGATTCTTAATGTTCACCGGCAGCCTTGTAAGAAATCCTGATTATTTTAACGAACCGCTTTCTGTAATGCGCATTTAGTTTGGTAATAGTAACAGCATAAGCTTTACCTGAAGTTGAATGAATGAATTCCAGCTCGCCATCAACTACGTCTGTTACAATACCCATATGTCCAACCACTTCAGATAGGGTATCCGTACCGGTAAACAGAATTAAATTACCGGTTGCTGCGTCAGCAGGATCAACAGTTACACCATAGTTCGTAAAGTCAATAGACGAACGGGGGACGGTGATGGAAAAATGATTGAACACATGCGTAATAAAACCGGAGCAATCTAATCCTTCTGCAGGATCAACGGATGCGTGTTTGTAAGGAATGCCAATTAAAGTTTTGGCATATGCCAGCAATTCATGTGCTGACACTTCTTTTCCACTTTCATCATAATTAGTTACAATATTGCTGACCTGAAATGAATCAATCGAAGTAGTTTGATACTTATCTAAAACCTCTTCAGGGGTTGAAACAAGAACAGAGTCAACTGATTTCACTCGCTGAACATCTTTTGGGAAATTATTACAACCGATTGAAATAATAAAAAAGCAGGCATAGCCACATCGCAAAAAAAAGATCTGTAACACACATCAATATAAGCTATTCATAAATGATTTCGGTTTAATATTTATGTTTTGCCGAATCATTCAACTTACCGCAATCGAGTAATTTGTTATTGTTCTCTCTTCATCAGATTGAATTTTATTTCATGGAACAGCCTATTATTTAATTTTCCGTTGTTCAAAGAACATTTGCAAAAAACTATGAATTCCTGAAATAAGACACTACTTTAGGTTGTAAAATCACTTATACCTGATTAATCCGCACTTTTTCTGAACCGGATGACTTCACTTTTTTTTGACGTATTGTTTTAACGTCTGCTTTAAGCAGCCATAACTATAAACCCAAAACTACCAATCATGCGCTATTCATTCAAGATTGCCGGTACGGCACTATTATGCATCCTGCTCATTAATGCCTGTAACAACCAGGCAGCAGAAACAAAAGAAACAACAGCACCCGCACCGAATGCGGAAGATAAAATTAAAGAAGGTGAACGTTTGGTTGCCTCACTCGATTGCGAGATCTGTCATTCACCTAAACGTATGGGACCAAAAGGTCCAGAGATAATTCCGGAACTTCGGTTTGGAGGTCACCAGGCAGGTTCACCGCTTCCGCCTTATGATGAAGCTACAGTGAAAGCAGGCTGGGTGCTTTTTGCACCTGACTTCACATCCATGATCGGTCCATGGGGCCAATCTTACACAGCCAACATCAGCAGCGATTCTACGGGTATAGGTATGTGGACCGAAGAGCAATTTAAAAAAGTGTTACGTGAAGGAAAGTATAAAGGCATGGAGAATACAAGACCGATATTACCTCCAATGCCATGGGAAGCTTATAAAAATTTAACAGACGAAGAAATAAGTAAAGTGTTTGCTTTTCTTAAATCAACAAAGCCGGTTAAGAATGTGGTACCAACGGCAAAGATCAATCCGCCGCCAAAAATGTAAATGTAATTTTTTAACAGAGCCGGCTTTGGCCGGCTCTGTTTTTTCTATATTCCTGATGATAATTGCTTGGCCCTTCCCAAACAAACTGCTACCTAAAAAACCCTTTCATTTGTTTAACCAATAACTCCGGCGATGTATTTCCACTCACCATCATTCGCCTCATCGTTAATAACGGATATTTATTACTGAGTTTACCCTGCAATTGAAACGCTGTGGCAAATCCACTTTCGTGCAGCTTCTGCAATAACTGTTCATTCCATGCACCATAAGGAAAGGCAAAACAAGTAACAGGTTTGTTTATAATTGACTCCAGCTTTCCTTTGGGCTTAACTACCTCTGTATCCCATTTGGTCATTGTAAGTTTCGTCATATTTGGATGATCCCATGTATGCGCTCCTATTACATGTCCACGTTTTGAAAGATCAGCAATCTGACTTTCGGAAAGAAATCCATTTTTATCAATACAAACAGTCATTACAAAAAAAACAGCCTTAAACTTATATTGCTCAAGAACAGGAAACGCCAGTGTGTAATGCTCAAGATGCGCATCGTCAAACGAAATCAGAAATGGATGATCAGGCAACGCCGTTCCGTTTTTATAAAACGCTTCAATTTGATCCGGCAACACAGCATTGTATCCCCTGTTGTGCAGTTCCTGCATTTGCAAGGCAAACTGACCGACACTGATATAAAGCGTATTGACTTTGGGCGGATGCAGGTAAATATTGTGATAACTTAAAACAGGTATTTCCCGAATCACTTTTATCCGTTGGTCCATTTGAGCAGATAAAAAACCGGATGGCGGAATAAAGCATAGAAAAATAAGAAAGTGAAAAATGGTTTTCATAAAAGCAAATTAAAAATAACAGCCTTACTAACCTTTGATGCGCATCAGTGCAAGAACTGATTCAAAAGCTCTGCATCGTGTCTGATCTGCTGCTTATTCATTAGTAACGAATGCCGTTAACCTTTGAATTCATGATGTAAATCAGCGTAGAAAACAATACAGGTCCTTTTTAAAAGTAGTTCAGAGTCTTACTTTCCTGATAAAATATAACCGGTGAAAAAAGGTTTCACGATATTCCAAAAAACGCTTTATTATAAGTATGTTCTTAGCGGTTTACTTCTGTTTCAATTAAATGCCTGCAAAGCAAATGACCACGCACCGGTATCAATCGTCTATGTCTCTTCGCCCGATAGTATACCAAAGCAGACAGGTTTTGATACAGGGCTTTACAAGAAAAAAGTAACACAGTTAGCAAACAACGATAAAACCGGAAGATGGCCTGTAAACTCTGCTTTACCTGCTGCAGGTGCCATTGTACCTTACAAACGGGTTGTTGCATTTTATGGAAATTTCTATAGCCGAAATATGGGTATACTGGGCGAATACTCAACTCCCGTTTTGTTGGAAAAAATAAAAGCACAAACAGATGTATGGGGACAAGCCGATTCATTAACAGAAGTAATCCCGGCTGTCCATTACATTGCAGTAACAGCGCAGGGAAGCGCAGGCGATGGTTACTATCGGTTACGAATGCCCGAAAAGGAAATCATGAAAGCAATTGCATTAGGTGATTCAATTCAGGGACTTGTTTTTCTCGATGTGCAACCCGGGCTCAGCACCTTACAACAGGAACTGCCAAGGTTAGAAAAGTATTTACAACGGCCAAATGTGCATCTGGGAATTGATGCCGAATACTCCATGAAAACAGGAAAAACTCCAGGATCTGCCATTGGAAGTTTTGATGCAACTGATATCAATTTTGCAACAGAATGGCTACAATCCATCGTACTGAAATATAAGCTACCGCCCAAAATGCTGGTTGTACATCGCTTTACTTCACCAATGCTGACAAATTACCGGGAAATTAAAACATACCCCGAAGTGCAGATTATCATTAACATGGATGGCTTTGGAAATGAAGCACTGAAAAAGAGCACCTACTATCATTTCATTTTTAAGCAGCCTGTTCAATTTACAGGCTTCAAAGTATTTTATAAAAATGATGCTGCCAATGGAAATAAAATTATGCAGCCCAAAGAAATTTTACAGTTAAAGCCGCAGCCGGTTTATATCCAATATCAATAACACAAACTGATCACATCCGGATAAAGGGCGGCATCGCTTGGTGAACAATTTGATATATTTACGATATGGAAACAACTGTTGACAACAGCATTAATAAAGATCTGATTTTAAGAGAACGACTGGCCATTCAACGCACTAAAATGGCAAATCAAACAACTTTCCTGTCATTTGTACGAACATCACTATATTTTCTTGTGGCAGGGCTGAGTATCAAAAGCCTGCTGCATGTAGAAAACAACCGCTTTTTCGAAATCCCTTTTTTCATTATTTCGGCCATACTATTTGTAACAGGAATCATTAATTACTTCCGGCAAAAGAAACTGATTGCAGATAGTGAGAAACATGTGGGTGATTATAAAATTGAATACTTACAGTAATCTCATTATTGAATAATGAAAAAGGGTTAGCAATGCTAACCCTTTCTGATATAAAGTTGAAGAATTTATACTCCAGCCTGTTTCACCATTAACGCCTGGATTTGCTTCATGGTATTTTCCATGCCGCTGGCACTACCATCTAAGAAGATGATATTGCCTTTTCCATATTCTGCAAAATTCTTTACAGCTTCAGTCCACATACTGAAGAGGATCACATTGGTATCAAGATTGGCCTGCTTCATTTGCTCTGCAGCTTCTGTCATACCTTTTGCAACTTCCTGGCGGAAGAGCGCCACACCTTGTCCACGTAACCGGGCAGCTTCACGTTCTGCTTCTGCAGCGATCTTAATAGCATTACCTTCAGCTTCTGCACCTTTTGTTTTAGTGATGAGTAATGCTTGACCTTCATTCTCTGCAGCAGCTTTTAAGTTGTTGCTTGCTACCACACGACTCATACTTTCCATGATCTGCTGATCAAACGTAATATCGTTGATCTGAAGATCCTGCAGATGATATCCCCATTCTTCCAGTGAATGATCGATCTGCTCTTTTACATAATCAACAATTTCTCTCCTGGCAGTTAAAATTTCTGCCTGGCGTTTGGTAGCCACGAATGCCCGAATAGAACCTTCCACCGTTCTGATCAACGCCTGCATCAGATCTTTATCGCTGATAAATTTAAAAGCTACACGTTTAATGGTTTCTTCATCGTGGTTTTGAACAGAGTAAAGCAGCATACTTTTAAAGTACACATTTGCCTGGTCAATTGTTACCGCCTGGAATTCTAATTCAACACTTCGGTTTTGGATACTGATTCTTTTATAGATCTGCTCCAGAATGGGAATCTTAAATCCCAAACCCGGACGAAGAATACGCTGGTATTTTCCAAACATGGTGATAACGGCAATAGTTCCCTGGTTAACGGTCACCAGCCCGCTGAAGACGATGAAGAGGATGAGTAATACCCACCAATAACTGACAAGTAAATCCATAGTTGTAAAAATTTGATACAAAGTACCACATTCCCTTTATAAACGGGAAGAAACTATGCAACTGAATGTTTAATTTTAAGAAAACAAACCATCATGACACGGTCAAAAAAAGTTTTTGTAGGCATTCTTGCCTTTCTGCCATTAGTGGCTACTGCAATATTCCTTATCTATTTTTTTGCTGCCTTTTTCCCGGAAATAATTCGCATGGAACATGAACATGGCGATATTCCGCCGGAATTTTTCTTTGGAAATATGATGGGTTTTATTGCTTCCGTTATCATACTTATTTTTGTGCAACTAGGTCTTATGATCTACTTCATCATTCATGCCATCAATAACAAGCGTGTAAAGAATGAAGAACGTATCATCTGGGTGTTGCTGTTCATTTTTGTAAGCACAATTGCATATCCTATTTACTGGGGCATCCGCATCTGGCCCGAAGAAAAGCCGGAAAGTAATTTTGTAAAAATGTAACTCAGCTTTTTTCTTCCCACACTTTCACCAATTCAATAAGCATGTTGGCACTTTGCTCCATGTCGTGCACTCCTATCCATTCATGTTTACTGTGAATGGCCTGCATACCCGTAAATAAATTAGGACAAGGCAAACCCATATAACTTAAACGGCTGCCATCTGTTCCTCCACGGATAGGTTCTTTTACAACTGTTAAGCCGCAACGCTCATACGCTTCCACTGCATTTGCAACTATTGAAGGATGTTGATCGAGCACCTGTTTCATATTGCGGTATTGTTCTTTTACAATAAACTCCATTGTACAGTTTGGATATTGTTTCAACACTTCTTCTGCAATGGTTTTTAATCTTGCTTCATGTTGTACTAAACCTTCAACAGTAAAGTCACGCACAATAAAATCAATGCTTGCTTTCTCTGCAATCCCATTTACACTCACAGGATGTACAAAGCCTTGTCGCTTTTCAGTTGTTTCCGGGCTCCATTCTGTTTTGGGAAGAGCAGCTAAGATTTCTCCAGAGATCTTCAATGCATTCACCAAAATACCTTTGGCATAACCGGGATGCGCAATAACACCATGCACAATGATCTTTACGCCATCAGCACTAAATGTTTCATCTTCCAAGGTGCCAAGCTCACCACCATCCAATGTATAAGCAACTGTTGCTCCCAGTTTTTGCAGATCAACTTTATCGGTTCCTTTTCCTACTTCTTCATCAGGTGTAAACAACAGTTTAATCATTCCATGCTTTACTTCAGGATGCTGGACAAGGTAATTTGCCATACTCATGATAATGGCTACACCTGCTTTATCATCAGCACCGAGCAGTGTATTGCCGCTTGCGGTGATAATATCTTTCCCAATATGTTGCTTCAGATAGCTGTATTTCGAAGTGCTGATGATCTGTGTTTCATCATCAGGTAACACAATATCATTTCCATCATAATTTTTATGAAGAATAGGATTTACGCCTGTGCCGCTGCAATCGGGCGCTGTATCAACATGGCTGCAGAAACAAACAACAGGGACATCTTTATCCGTAGTTGATGGAATTGTAGCGTATACATAGCCGTCAGCATCCATATGTGCATCGGCAATTCCCATCACCAACAATTCTTCCACCAATATCTTCGACAGGTCTTTCTGCTTTTCGGTTGTGGGTGAACTGTTACTCTCCGGATCGCTTTGTGTATCTACCTGCACATACCGCATCAACCTTTCTGCCGTTCCATATTTGTTTTCTGTTGCCATACGCTTATTTTTGAACTTGTAAAATAACAGTGTTTCTGCGCTCATACCAAAACCAACTCTATGCAATCATCTCCCATTATCCAGAAAGGCTGGTTACGTGTACTGCTTTTCCTTATTGGCTACTTGCTGCTCATCTTCTTTGGAAGCGCATTAGCAGGTGTATTGATCGTTCTTGCAGGACTAACGGTTACGGCAGAAACTCTTTTTTACGGCACAATCGTTCTCAGTTTTATTATTGCTTTTGCAACTGTTAGTTTTTTCAGAAATGTATTCGATCGACAAACAGTCAAAAGCCTTGGATTTACCTGGAAAGGTTTTGGTAAAGAACGGGCGGCAGGTTTTCTCACGGGCATTCTTCTACTTTCTGCAATGGCAACGGTATTATGGTTAATGAAGTTGCTGCAGTGGTTTCCTGCAGATGTTGATCCAAATGGGTTTATTCTTGCAGTAGTGATGATGATACTGGTGAGTTTTGCAGAAGAGTTGGTGTTTCGTGGTTATGTGCTGAATAACTTAATGCAGTCGATGCCAAAAGAAGCTGCCTTGTTTACGTCTGCAATTTTGTTTGCAGTGTTTCATTCACTCAATCCCAATTTTAATCTTATTGCGTTCATCAATATTTTTATTGCAGGCATCTTGCTTGGCGTAAATTATATCTTCACTCGCAATCTTTGGTTTGCCATCTTCTTTCATTTCAGTTGGAATTTTTTCCAAGGGCCTGTACTTGGTTTTGAAGTGAGTGGACTTTCATTACCTTCTTTGCTTGATCAAAACCTGAAGGGATCGATCCTGTTAACCGGCGGAGCATTTGGCCTTGAAGCATCGTGGCTTACGACTTTTGCTACAAGCCTCATGGCAATTGCCCTTTTCTTTTTGTTTCAGCGGAAATACAACAGCAACGTTGAATAAATGTGCATTCAGAATTTGTGAATGCTAAACAGAATCTCTACTTTACTTCTTCACCAAAATCAACAAACATGAAGAAGATCCTCATTGGCGGCCTCGTTGGCGGCATTTTGCTTTTTGCATGGCAAACCATTTCTTTCGCAGTTGCTAATCTTCATGACAAAGGACAGGCTTACACTTCTAAACAAGACAGCATTCTTCAGTTCTTAAACAATTCAGGTTTGGAAGAAGGCACTTATTTTATGCCCCGGCTTCAAAATGAAAATTCATCGGAAGAGATGGAGAAATTCATGAAAGAAGTTGATGGAAAACCATGGGCCCAGCTTAGTTATTACAAAGCCTGGAACATGAATATGGGCATGAACATGGCAAGAGGAGCATTGACTAATATCATTATTGTTTGTTTTCTTGCATGGATATTCTCAAAGATGACAGCGCAGGGTTTTGGCACTTATTTATTTGCCAGCATATTTGTGGGGATCATTTGCTTTGCCAATGGTCCATATACCGGGCATATATGGTATCCTAAACATGATATTAACGCCTATTTGATGGACGCCTTGGTGAGTTGGGGTTTGGTGGGTGTTTGGTTGGGATGGTGGATGAGAAGGAAGTAAAAACCAGAAGCCGATAGTAGGTAGTGGTAAGTGTTTAGTTCTAAATACAAAAAGTCCACAGTTGAATATAACTCAGCTGTGGACTTTTACTATCGACTAATTACTATTTACTATCGGCTAATGACTAAGGAACAATGATCAATCCCTTCGCATCAATCTCTACCATTTCAATATCAAACACGAGTTCTTTACCGGCCAACATGTGGTTCGCATCTAACACAACAATTTCTTCCTGCACTTCTGTAATGGTAACAGGAAATTGCTGACCTGCACTGTTGTTCATCATCAATTGCATTCCGATTTCCGGCGTCATATCATCAGGGAAGTTTGAACGTGGAAACTCAATGATCATTTGCTCATTACGTTCGCCATATGCCTCATTCGGCTGAATATTGATTGTTTTTTTATCTCCAATGGCCATACCAACCACGGCGTCGTCAAAACCTTTGATCATCATACCGGCACCCACCTCAAACTCAAGTGGCTCACGGCCTGCACTTGAATCGAACTGCTCACCTGTTGTCAATTTACCGGTGTAATGCACACGTACGGTATCACCTTTTTTTGCCTGCTGCATAAATTTTTAATTTCCGGCAAAATTACTGGCAAATGCTACCCCTGCCAATAAATTTTTTTTACGGTACTAATTGTGCAACTTTGAGGTACAAACCATTTGGAATGAAACAATTACTCCTTTTTCTGGTTCTATTTGTGACGTTCTGTGCTGAAGCCCAGCAAAAACACGCCCGCTCCGGTTATAACCGTGGCTCCATTAAAAACAGGTTGTTTCAAACCGGTGCCGAAAATCTTGACAATTATATTGATCTGCTTGAAGGAAAAACTGTTGCTGTTTTTGCCAACCAAACCTCAATTATCGGTAAAAGTCATCTTGTTGATTCATTAAGAAAACTTGGCATCAACATCAAAGTAATCTTTGGACCTGAACATGGTTTTCGTGGCACCGCAGATGCGGGTGAAAAGATCGGTAACTATAAAGATGAAAAGACAGGCATCCAGGTAATATCACTTTACGGAACAAAACGCAAACCTTCAAAAGAAGATCTTGCCGGCGTTGATGTAATGTTGTTTGACATACAGGATGTGGGCGTGCGATTCTATACTTACATCTCTTCACTGGAGTATTACATGGAAGCTGCTCTTGAATGGGGTAAGCATCTGATCGTGCTTGACCGTCCAAATCCAAATGGACATTATGTTGATGGACCTGTTCTTGAACCCGCATACAAATCATTTGTTGGTATGCAGCCAGTTCCTATTGTGTATGGCATGACGATTGGTGAATATGCACAAATGATCTATGATGAAGAATGGCTTGAACCACGCTTGTATGAATTGGCCGGCCGTCATGGAAAATTTGAATTAACGATCATTCCTTGTAATAATTACAATCATACAACCAAGTATGAGTTGCCGGTGAAGCCTTCACCTAACTTACCAAGCAGTCAATCGATCTGGCTATATCCTTCCACTTGTTTTTTTGAAGGCACTGTGTTAAGCGAAGGACGTGGCACTAACATACCATTCCAGATATTCGGACATCCTTCACTACCAAAAACATTAAAACCTTTTATACCACGCAGCAGGGATGGTGCAAAAGATCCGAAACTGAAAGACAAACTATGTTATGGCTGGGATTTAAGCGGGCCTGCTGATAAAGTATTTATCACTGCCGGCAGTAAAGTGCAATTGAAATGGTTGCTTGAAGCCTATAACCTTTTCCCGAATAAAGATGAATTTTTCATTGCACCAGCCAGTGGCAAACCAACCGATTATTTCTTTAATAAACTTGCCGGCAACGGCACATTGATGCAACAGATAAAAGATGGCAAGACGGAAGAGGAAATACGCAAGAGTTGGGAACCCGCAATTGCCAAGTTTAAAGCAATACGAAAGAAATACCTGATCTATAAAGATTTTGAATAAGCACTGCATAAGCAAAGCTTCAAAATAAAACTACTATTTAATTATTCTCTTACTTAACATTTATTCATTAATATGATCACAGTCCTTCATCCCTGGCATGGCGCTCATTATGGTCCGAAAGCTCCTGAGCGTGTAAATGCACTCATTGAAATTTCACAAGGCAGTCGCAGTAAATATGAAATTGATAAAGACACCGGTTTGCTTCGTCTCGACCGGGTAATCTTCTCTTCGTTTATCTACCCCGTTAACTACGGCTTTATTCCGCAAACGCTCGGACAAGATGGTGATCCGTTAGATATACTTGTTATCTGTTCGCAATCTATTCAACCCTTGTGCCTGGTTGAAGCTACGGTGATCGGTAACATGCAAATGATCGACCAAGGTGAACGTGACGATAAAATTATTGCGGTTGCAAGTAACGACCCAACTGTAAAACACATTAAGGACATTGATGAATTGCCTGAGCATTTCTTTCATGAACTGAAACATTATTTTGAAGAATACAAAGTGCTGGAGAATAAAGTAGTGGAGATCGATAATTTTCAGAACAAAGCCGAAGCCTTTCAGATCATAGAAGAAGCGATCGAGTTTTACAAAGAAAAATACCGTGACAAACTCTAATACATGCAAACAAAAAAAATGGATACAACAATTATTATTGCCGTGCTCATTATTGGGTTGGCAGCCGGCATACTGGGCGGCATGGTGGGTGTTGGTGGCGGGTTAATTGTGGTGCCGGCATTGATTTACTTTCTTGGATTCAGTCAGCACACAGCACAAGGCACTTCATTAGGTTTATTGGTATTACCGGTTGCATTATTAGGTATGATCAATTATTACAAAGCAGGCCATGTTGATTTTAAAGTGGTGGGATTACTTGCGCTTGGTTTTGTAGTGGGCAGTTATTTCGGAAGCAAATGGAGTTTGAGTTTACCACAGGAAACAGTGAAAAAAGTTTTCGCTATTCTGTTATTTTATACTGCGTTTAAAATGATTGGCTGGGAGAAAGCAGTTGTGAATTGGATAAAGAGTTTTTAATTCACGTAGTTCTAAGTTCTAAGTTGGGAGTTCGCTTTTTTTCCTGGATTTTGTTTTTTGGCTTTTGGTTTTTTCCTGAGCCTTGTACCTTAAACTCGTTTGATCATCCTTAACCGATGCGTCCGCTCACCTGTTTCGCTGTGGATAATTCCTGCTCCATCAATATTATCAATACGCACTTTACCTGCTGCATGTACAATTTCATGATCGTTCAATAACAATCCAACATGAATGATCTTTCCTTCTTCATCATCAAAATAAGCCAGGTTACCACAACGGGCTTCCTGTAAAAATCCCAGATCCTCTCCCACCATTGCCTGGTTGGCCGAGTTGCGTGGTAATTTCTTTCCAAAGAAACGCATGAGCCCTTGCACAAAGCCACTGCAGTCGATCCCGAATACGGAACGTCCGCCCCATAGATAAGCTGAATTCAAATACACAAATGCCACCTGCCTGATACTTTCTTCATCAAATACGTAAGCACCTTCCATAACAAGTTTGCTGCTGCTTTTAATTTTATGATCACCCCAAATTACTTCACCATTTTGTAAACCGGGGATTGCGCTGCCAAACGGCACGTGCATGGGTACATCATTTACCAATATGATACCGCTCCATGTATTCACCAATGCTACTTGGTCTTGCAATGCGATAGCTTCATTTACTTCTGTAATCTGGTTGCGTAAACAATAACCGGTGTAGCCATCATAAAGACATACCAGTTCAACCCACTCTCCATGAGAGGCCAATAATTCTACCGCTTCCCCAAATAATAATTGAGAGGTGATCTCAGACTCTTGTTGCGGCTCCTTACGGACAGGCGCAACCGGAACAATACAAAGGGCGTTATTCATGTAAAGAAATTGAGTACTATGAATATATGGAATTTTGTGTGCTCTTGCATCTCTTCAACAGAAATAACTAACTTGACCTCACAAACCTGTTTGTGAATACAACCTACTCCACCATACCCGACCAGGAATTACTCAACCGCTTTTACCACGATGGCGATAACAAATGGCTTGGCCAGTTGCTGCAACGCTATACCATGTTGTTATTTGGTGTTTGTATGAAATATTTGAAGAATGAGGAGGAAGCCAAAGATGCCGTGCAACAGGTGTTTGAAAAAGCCATAAAAGAACTGGGCAAATACAAAGTGGATTATTTCAAGAGCTGGATCTACATGGTGGCGAAGAACCACTGCCTGATGCAACTGCGTGATAAAGGCAAACTGCCCAAAGAACTAAGTGAACAGATGATGGCCACTCCTGCCGAAGATGTAAACCACACCGAGCATTTGCAAAAAGATGAATTACTGGAGCGGCTAACCATTGCCGTAACTGAACTGATACCTGAGCAACGCACCTGTATTGAACTGTTTTACCTGCAAAAACAAAGCTATACCGATATTGCTTCCTCTACCGGCTACAGCTTAATGCAGGTGAAAAGCTATATTCAAAATGGAAAACGTAACTTGAAAATGATTTTGCTGAAACAACAGAATAATGGCCGATAACCTGCTCGACATATTGAACCAGCGTGACGATCTCACTGAACAGGAACTGCTCCAATACCTGCATGGAAATCTTACACCCGAAGAGCGGAATGCAGTTGAGCAACGTCTTTCGTCATCTGATATGATGAGCGATGCGGAAGAAGGATTACGACTGGCTGATGAAAAAAAGATGCAGCATGCGGTGGCCGATCTAAATAAACAACTCTCCCTTCAATTACAACAGCAGCGAAGAAAAAGAAAGCACAGACCTGTGCCCAATCAATCGTTGATTATTGTAACTACTTTTTTGATTTTAGTGTTGATTGTGCTGGGCTTTTTGGTGATTTATAAGATGAAGAATGGATAATTCTTACCCTTAAGTTTAACACTGACACCTGTTCGTAAAAAACTTTACACTCATCAAACCATGAACAACAATATCAATATTCTGCAAACCGATATTCTTTCCAATAATTGGTACACGTTAAAAAAAGTAACCTATGAGTATCGTAAGAAGGATGGCAGCATACAGGTGCAGCAACGTGAAGCTTACGACCGTGGTAATGGTGCAGCGATTTTATTATATAACCTTCAGCAAAAAACGGTCATCCTGACACAACAATTCCGTTTACCTACTTACATCAACGGCAATGAAACAGGTATGCTTATTGAAGTGTGTGCAGGTTTGTTAGACAAAGACAATCCTGAAGATTGCATACGCCGTGAAACCGAAGAAGAAACAGGTTATAAAGTAACAGAGATCAAAAAAGTGTATGAAGCCTATATGTCGCCGGGATCAGTTACTGAAATTCTCTATCTCTTTATAGCAGCGTATGAGCCACAAATGAAAATAGCCGAAGGCGGTGGTGTTGAACACGAGCAGGAAGATATTGAAGTATTAGAACTGTCCTTTGAAAAAGCCATGCACATGATTGAAACCGGGGAAATAAAAGATGCTAAAACTATCATGCTATTACAATACCTCCAACTGAAAAACATTTTGTAGCCTCTCTGGCGTTGCTTTATAGAGCTGTGTGAACCTTTCAGTTATCGGTGGAATTTCTTAACTTTAGAAACGAACATATTTATTAATACGCTAACCCCTTTGTTTATGAGATCAACAAAAAACTTCGTTTTACTTTTAGTAATATTTTTCTGTTCCATAAGTTGTGACCCTTGTTTAAATGCAAACTGTTCTGAAAACTTCTATTTTAAAATTTTAGATAAGACTACAAAACAGGATCTGGTTTTTGGCCCAGCTTCTATTTATGAAAGAGACTCTATGATATTAAGGCCTTGCGCAGACCCAGTTCTTATCAGCAACACCTGTGGCTATTTCTCGTTTGTTAATGTTTACAATAACAATCTTTACGCCAGTCCCGATTATACACTTGATACTGTTTATTTACGATTGAAAAGTACCGATATTGATACCCTGATCATTGATTATGAGTATATAGATTCAAGGTGTTGTAAAGTACAAGGTTTCGGAAAAATAAGAGGGATAAATTTTAACGGAATTACTGCTATTAAAAATGGCAATTCTTACATCTTTGAAAAATGATGAGTGATAAGCATTCTGCTTTCTTACAAAAATCTGAGAGGCCTTAAATTTAATTATTACCGAATGCATTTTTTTTTACCATTTCCATAAACAAGAAATAATAAAAGACTCAACTGGAACTTACCTGCACAACTGTTCAATCCATTGCCGGTGTTTAGGATATACATTCAACAGTTCTCCTTCCTTCGCCATTTCAAAATCAGCAAAATCAAAACCGGGAGCAACAGTGCAACCAACTAATGAAAAACTATTTTCACTCGCAGGTTTCGAAGCAAACCAGCAACCTGCTTTTACTATTTGTTGAAAACGATAGCCATTGGCAAGATCATTTCCCAGCAACAATACCTCTCCTCTTCCATCAGGATGAATAACATAAATATGCAAGCCGCCGCCTGTATAAAAATGCCAGAGCTCATCGCTCTTAATGCGATGAAAGGCTGAATAATCTTTCCCCTCCAATAAAAAATAAATAGCAGTGGAAATGAAGCGATCATCACGAAACCTTGCAGGCAGTGCAGCTGCAACTATTTGTTCATCGCTGGCATAAGTGCGACTGTAGTAACCACCCTCCGGGTGAGGCTCAAGTTGCAGCATACTGATCAATTCGTTTGCGTTGAGGTTTAAACCTGTATCCATTGAAATTCCTGTGTTGTATAGTTAAACAAAGCTCTGCGGTTGCCTGCATGGTGAAGAAATACCCAATCCATTTGCTGAACGGCTGTTTCTACCACACAGAAATTTTTACGTGCAGTTGCTATCAATTGAGGTTCCACTTCTGCTTGATTAAGATTAATCAATTCAGGTGCAGAAAGAATGGTACCTGATGCTGATGATGTTGTATAAGTCAATTTGCTGGCGAGCCTTGCCTGCTCCCACGCTTCATTCACCACTTCATCATTTGTATGAACAACAGCTGTGGCATTTAACCGCAGTTGCATACGAATGTCTTTATCATAAAACAGCCAACTCAGTTGCGGGTGCAATTGCAACTGGGGCACTTTAGGTGAACGTATATCAGTATGAAAAAATAATTTCTTGTGCTCTGTATCTGCATGTCGCAATACAACTGTGCGTAGTTCCGGTTGTTGTTCATTAACCGTAGCTACCGCACCTGTATGAAATGGAGCCTTGAAAGAACTTACCGATTCAATTAATAACTTCCACAAACTTGCTTCAATTGCATGCAGATCGTATTGTAAAAAAACATCGCTCATAAAACAAAGAAAGAAAAAAGGCTGCAATCTCTTGCAGCCTGTGGAAGGTTAGTTGCCTGGATTTTTTTTAGCCGGTTCATCATCACCATCAAATTTATCTTTCACTTTGTCCCAAAGACCGGATGCTTTTTCTTTCAGATCGTCTACCACATCCTCGGCCTTATCTTTGAACTCCTCAAACTTGTCCTCGGCTTTGTCTTTCAATTCTTCGAGCTTCTCTTCAGCCTTATCTGCATAAACTGATGCTTTCGCTTTCAGATCCTGCAAAGTATCCTCTGCCTTATCTTTCCAGCCTTGCTTTTCAGTGTCTGTTGCCTGGGTGCTTTTGTTCTCTTCCATCATTGTAAGTTTTATGTTAAAAAAAAGGTGTTGTACAAGTTACAAACAAAAACGGCGATCCGGAGTGAGGTTTTTGTAATGAAAAGGCTCATTGCAAAAAACGTCATCACATCTATCCTCTTCTTATCTTGCAGCCCATGTTCCTGCGGTCAGTCAGTATTACACAGTTCAAAAACTATACCCATCAGCGTTTTGCGTTTGATGAAATGATTGTGGCTGTTACCGGAGCAAACGGGATCGGCAAAACAAATCTCCTCGATGCTATCCACTACCTCTGCTTCACCAAAAGCTACTTCTCAGGAACCGACAGCGCCAATGTGCAACATGGCCTGCAGGGTTTCAGAATTGAAGGGCAGATGCAGGAAGGAAAGGAAGAAACCGGGATCAATATTGTGTTGCGTGAAACAGGGAAAAAGGAGATCAGTTGCAATGCAGTACCCTACGAAAAGTTTTCGCAGCATATCGGTAAATATCCCTGTGTGGTGATTGCGCCCGATGATGTGGAATTGATCATTGGCGGCAGTGAAGAACGCCGTTTGTTTTTAGATTCAATGCTTTCGCAGTTAGATTCAACCTATTTGCAGCAGCTGATCGTTTACAATAAAATCATTCAGCAGCGGAATAGTTTTTTAAAGAACTGTGCACAAACGCAAACAAGAAATGATGCATTGCTTGATGTGCTGGATGAACAATTGCTCAATGCCGGAAATTATATTCACACTAAACGGAAAAACTTTTTACCGGGCTTTAATGAGCAGGTGTTACAGTTTTACCAAACCATTGCAGGTAAAGCAGAGCCCATAAAAGTGAGTTATGAAAGTAAACTGCTTGAACAATCATTTGAAAGTTTGTTGCAGCAATCGAGAGAAAAAGATCACCTGTTGCAACGAAGCACTACCGGTATTCATAAAGACGATCTCCTGTTTTCACTGAATGATGAAGGGTTTAAACAAACAGCTTCGCAAGGACAACGCAAAAGTTTACTCTTCAGTTTAAAACTTGCAGAAGCTGAAGTATTGAAACAACAGAAAGGTTTTGCTCCACTCCTTTTACTGGATGATGTGTTTGAAAAACTGGATGCCATCCGCATGCACAATTTATTGGATTATGTATGTACGCAGTTTGGCGGACAGGTGTTTCTCACCGACCCCCACCCCGATCGCATTGTTACTGCGTTTGAGGCATTAGGTAAAAAGGTGCAGTTGATTGAATTGACATAATCAATAGGCATTTGCCAATGGGCAATTTACAAATCATAACTTCAGACTTACCATTTTACCATTTCTTATTGCCTATTGAATATTGCTTATTGCGCATTGCCAATTCCATTAACTATCTTCGCAGCATGGCTGAAATGAGTATACAGGAAGCAATGGAACAGTTTCTGAAGCAGAGCAAACTCAAGCAACGGGTACGTGCTTTGGAGATAAAAGATGTATGGGCTGAACTCATGGGCAATACCATTGCCAAGTACACGGATGATATTAAACTTGTTAATCAGCAGCTAATCATTACAACAACTGTAGCTCCGCTTAAACAGGAATTATTATATCAAAAAGAAAAGATCCGCAACCGCATTAACGAACTGTTCAATGAACATGCGGTGAAAGAAGTGATTATTAAGTAACGCAATGCCCGGTCGGCCCACTTCTCAGCGTATTGAAACCAATCCTGAAAACTCTCATTCTTTTTGCTGACTCCCATCATGTTTTATTTGGCTGTATTCAGGAAACTTTGATCTGTTAACATGCTTCAGAAACAAATATAAAACTGAATACCATGAGCTATACAGCAGTTCCACATCTTGTAGCCGAACACCAGGATTGGTTAAAGGCAATTGACTTTTATGAAAATGAACTTGATATTCTAGAAAACCGCCTGGCAGAAGTTGCACAAAAGAACACGGGGCTTGATGCAATGAAAGGCGTTGAACATTTTCAGAACCAATTTATCATTCAGCGAAATACCATCGATGAACTACGCCACAATATTAATGAGCACGCTCACAAAGCTATGCTCGACATAAAAGAACATGTAGGCCGTGTTGAATCACAACAGGTGGCAGAACACACAAAAATTAAAGAAGAATTTGAAAGCTTTGAAAAAGTAATAAATGAATTGAGAGATGAGTTTAAACTCTACCTCGTAAAATGGATGTAAATCCATCTTAAAAATACTGGCTGTGCAAATTCGGTCAGCTGTTAATCGTTAAAAGAGCCGCCTTTCCAGGCAGCTCTTGTTTTTTTATAGAGGTGATTAGAATCGTCCTTCGTCCACATCTTTAATAAAATCGATCACACCGGCCATGAACACCTGCTGATCGTCCCACATGGCCAAATGGCTTCCGTTAGGGCAATAAAGATACCTGCCCTTCTGCACCAGTTTACTTTGTTCTTCCATAGCAGCCGGATCCATAGTATCATGTTTTGCACCGATCATGAGCGTCGGTACTTTTATTTCTTTTAATCTTGCTTTAATATCCCAGTTTGCCAAGCGGCCGCCTACGCCAAACTCACTTGGCCCCTGCATCATCGTGTAAATTTCACCGTTCACATGTTTCATGGTACGGTTAAACCCATCCGGCCATTCTTCCAATCTGCACAAATGTTGTTTGTAAAAATTCGGCAACAACAATTCCATGTAACGTGGATTGGAAAAATCTTTTTTTGCTTCAATAGTTCTTATTTCTGCAAGCACAGAAGAATCCATTTGTTTTGCCAATACTTCCTGGGCATACTTTCCGTATTCCGGTGCGCTGGCCATCATGTTTGCCACCAGCAATCCCTTTAGATGTTGTTGATACTTCAGTGCATATTCCATAGCAAGTATACCGCCCCATGAATTCCCGAGTACATAAAAATTACTGCTGTCTGCACCAATTGCCTGGCGCACCTGTTCCACCTCCTCAACAAAACGCTCAGTGGTCCAGAGACTGCTGTCTTTTGGCTGATCACTGTAATAAGAACCCAGTTGATCATACTCATAAAATTCAAAACCTTCTTTTGGGAAAAAACTTTCAAAACATTCCATGTATTCATGCGTCATTGCCGGACCACCATGCAGTAATAAGATTTTGATGCGGGGATTGTTACCAAATCGCTTCGTCCAAACTTTAAATTCACCAACCGGTGTTTTAATCGGGATCATTTTAATACCGGCTGATTGTATACCGCTGTCGCTATAATTAAAATAATCAGCAACAGTTGGAATAGTTGGTTTTTCCTTGCAGGAAAATAACACGAACCCGAACAGAAATAAAATAAGAAATCGCATATTGATTTGGTTTATTTGTTTTATTGAATCCGTCATACGAGAGCATCGGACGATGCTTACCTCGCACTTTGCACTTCTACCCCACCCGCACTCTCGGATCTACCATACCATACAATAGATCCGCAAGAATGTTGATTAAAACAAAAATAAAAGCGCTTAACAGCACGCTGCCCATAACAACCGGGTAGTCTAATTTCTCCAAAGCATCAACCGTTACCTTGCCGATTCCTTTCCAGCCGAAAATATATTCAACAAAGAAAGCGCCTGCCAACAGCTCGGCAAACCAACCTGTAACAGCAGTAATAACAGGATTCAATGCGTTGCGTAAAGCATGCTTCCAGATCACAGTTCGTCGGCTTAAGCCTTTTGCATAAGCTGTGCGTACATAATCCTGGTTCAGCACATCGAGCATGGAGCTTCGTGTAAGTTGTGTAATAATGGCAAGTGGACGGATACCCAAGGTTAATGCAGGTAAGATTAAATTTTGAAGTGTATAATAATGCTCTCCGGTTTGTACATCAATATCAAACCAACTACCGGTCATGTTCAGGCCAGTATATTTGCTCAGCACAAAGCCAAAGAAATAAGCGATCAGAATACCCATGAAGAATGATGGCGCAGAGATACCGATGATACTGCTGAACACAGCTGATGTATCCATCCAGGTATCTTTTTTTACAGCAGCGATCACGCCAAGAAAAACACCTAGCACCGTTGCCAATAACATTGCTGCTAACGCCAGCATGATGGTGCCGGGCAAAGCTTCCATTAATATCTCACCTACTTGTTTTTTTGTTTGATAACTTCTCCGGAGGTAGGGCCACTTAACCGCAAGCTTCTTTTCTCCGCCTATGAACAATCCTTTCAACTGTTTCTTTTCAATCTCTTCTTTACTATGGATAGCAATCGGCGACACATCATTTACATACAAAGCAAACTGTTTCCATTTGGGTTGATCGAGATATAATTCTTTTTTGATGTTGGCGATGGTTGCACTATCGCCGGTTTGCCCCATTACCAACCGTGCAGGATCACCAAAGCCCTGGAACATCCAGAACACAACAGTAACCACGCCCATCAATACGAGCAAGCCATAAAAAAGTTTCCGAAGAAAATAAGTTCCCAAATTGCAGCAGGGTTTATTTCACTTGATCAAAATTTGCAGCACTCCATTTCCCTTCCACTACGGGTCCGTTCATTTTATACAAGGTAGGCACTGCACGTGCAGCTGTTTTAATAGCTGTAACATCGCAAGTGATCAACTGCATCTGACCAAGTATAATATCTGATGCAAGAAAATCTTTCGCAATATCCGGCACACTTGTCACAATGATGAGTTTTTGATTTTTCCCCAGCTTACTCATCTGTTTCACCCACTCATCTTTTGTACTGAGCTTATTGAAGTTTTGGAGGAATAATAAATAATAAGTTCCCTTCTGTTCCAGTATTTCTGAAGAGATGTCTGCGCCATCAGGCGTTTTGAGATCAAAGTCTTTAATCTTTGGTTCGTTGTTCTTTCCTTTCTCAACCAATGTTTGCTTTCGATCAACAAATTTCCATGTACTGTCAGGTAAGTTTTTCATTGAGAACGATTGCTGTTTGCCACCCTTCTCATACACAAATTCATATTCGTATTTGTCAGGCACTGCATCAGCAGGCAATTTTCTCAACTCAAGAATATTGTTTCCCTTTTTGAACGGCAGACAATCAACAACCGGCAAATACTTCAAGGTGTACCACTGAAATACAAATGCCAGCACTGCTGCATCAAAAATGAGGAAGGCATTGATCAGCTCTTTTTTAAACAATGGTTTTATTGTATGACGGTATTTGAAAATGAAACCGATCAACACAAGTAATAAGAGATCTTTCAGAAAAGATTGTTGTGGTGTTAACGGCAAACAATCGCCAAAGCATCCACAGGAAGCAAACTTAGCTGTACCATCTGCATTTTTTGCCAGCCATGCATAACCGGTGAGGAATGTAAAAAAGATGTTGAGTAACAATAACAGCCAGCTGAATAGTTTCATGCGCCAGCCAATGATCACCGCTACACCTGCAATGATCTCGAAGGCATTCATCAACACCGATAGTGTTAAGGTATAATCATGAAAGCCCTGCACACCCCAGGCTTCAAAAAACTCCTGCATCTTATAGCTTAATCCCAACGGATCATTTGCTTTTACCAAACCGGAAAAGATAAACAGAATACCAACGAACCAACGGGAAACTGTAAGCGATTTATTCATGTTGTGAATTGTTGTAGTTAATTGCGAATAGGCAATGGTCAATTAGCAATAATCAAATGGCTATTGGCAAATCAATCTGAAATCGTAAATCTAAAACCCTAAATCATACATCCTACATCAGAAATCATCCCTTGTGCACCCCTTCTTCAATCAGGATCAAACCAAATACTGCATAATTGATAATGTCGTAATAATTGGCATCAATGCCTTCACTCACTAATGTCTTTCCATCATTCTGTAATATCTGGCGAATGCGTTGCAATTTTGCAAGCATCAGGTCAACAAAACTTTCCTGGCTCATCTCACGCCATGCTTCACCATAATCATGATTCTTATCGAGCATCAGCAACTGCGCTTTTGTAATTTTATCGTTGTACAACTCCATTACTTTTTCAACCGATAACTCATCATTTTCACTTGGCGGCAGTTCCAGTTGAATCAAACCCATCACTGCATAGTTCAAGATACCTTTAAATTCAGAAGCAATGGTATCGCCGATCTTTTGTTCCTGCTTTTCCTGGATAGTGCGGATACGCTTTGCCTTGATGTAGATCTGATCAACAATGGAGATAGTACGATACACCCGCCATGAAGTACCATAGTCGCTCGTCTTTTTCTTAAAGATATCCCTGCATTGATTTACTGCCTGCGTATATTGCTCGATCGTATTCATGAACGGTTGAAAATTGTTTCGTTAATTCGTGCTGTACTTGTTGTTTCAAAAACAGCTAAGTTCCCAAAAATACAATGTACACACTCAACTGCAAAGGAAGATTATTGGTGCTGGATAAACCGGTGGTGATGGGTATTCTCAACATTACACCCGATTCGTTTTACAGTGGCAGCCGTATTCAACAAAGTGAGGTATTACAGAAAGCACGGCAAATGATCAATGAAGGCGCTACCATACTTGATATTGGCGGGCAAAGTACCCGGCCAGGCAGCGCTCGTTTAACTGCAGATGAAGAACTGAAACGTGTGCTACCTGCAATTGAAGCTATCAGAAAAGAATTCCCTTCCGTCTTTCTTTCTATCGATACTTTTCACGCAAAAGTGGCCAAAGAAACTGTTGCTGCAGGAATTGATATCGTGAACGACATAAGTGCCGGTGATATGGATACAGCTATGCTTTCAACTGTTGCAGCATTAAAAGTTCCATTCATTGCCATGCATATGCAAGGTACGCCAGACACAATGCAGCAAAATCCCAATTATGAAAACATCACAAAAGAAGTTGTTGATTACTTTATACAGAAAACAACTGCATGCAAAGCAGCTGGTATTGTTGATCTTATTCTTGATCCGGGGTTTGGATTTGGCAAAACCATTTCACACAATTTCCAGCTGCTGAAAAGCATGGAAGCTTTGCAAATTTTCAATGTGCCGATTCTGGCCGGGCTTAGCCGCAAATCAACTATCTGGAAAACACTAGAGATCACTCCGGAAGAAGCACTGAATGGAACGACTGTTTTGAATACCATTGCCCTTACAAAAGGCGCAAGCATACTTCGTGTTCATGATGTAAAAGAAGCAGTGGAAGCAATTACTCTTTACGAAGCTTACAGTCAAGCATAACTGCAAACAAAATTTAGTACATAAAAAAAGGAAACAGTTAAACTGTTTCCTTTTTTCTTATGGGTCAATTAAGTTCTTATTGTTGCCCGTTTGGATTCCCACCCGGAGCTGACGGAGCAGCTGGCTTAGGAGTAGTAACATCAATCAACTCAATTTCAAATACCAGGCTTTCGTTTGCTTTAATTCTGGGAGGTGAACCTTGAGCGCCATAAGCCAATGCAGAAGGGATATAAGCTTTCAACTTACCACCTTTACCGATTTGCTTTACAGCATCCTCAAAACCCGGGATACTTCCTTGCTGACCCAATACAAATGTATAAGGATCCAGGTGACCAAAAGTTGAATCAACATTTGAATCGAACTTAGTACCATCAAAGCTCATACCTGTGTATTTAACAGAAACCTGTTGGCCATCTACAGGTTTTTCAACTGCACCAGGATTTGCAATGGTAACGTAAACGCCCTTTGCAGTTTTTGTTGCAGTGATATTGTTTTTAGCAAGATGGTCGGAAATAATTTTATCATCTTTTTTGATTTGCTCTAATGCACGAACAGAATCTCTTGTTCTTGCTCTTTCCATGATCGCAAGATTTGCTTTGTCAGCATCTTCTTTAGTATCCAATACATCAAGCACTTTAAACGTACTTACAATGAATGCACCTTTCTTGATAAAAGGAGGTAATCCCTGGCCCTGGCTTTGTTTAATGATACTGTCAGTTGACTGACGGATGATCACGCTGTCGCCTTTTGCCATTTGAGCAAAGATGGCATAATAGTCAGGAGGTAATGTTGCAGAATCAAAAGGAACGATCTGGCTGCCGGTGTTTGCAGGATCAGAAAGCAAGGTATCCTTATCACTACCCTTATAACGGGTTTCGCCAAACTGTAATTCGAAGAATTTACCAGCAGATACTTTTTTCCCTTTGCTTCCGGGGATGATTTTATACAGCAAGCCGCCCTTTGTCTTTTTAAAAGAACCGCCACCGCAACTCGCCAGCACCGTTACTGCCAGCAGGGCTACAAAAATTGATTGAATTGTCTTCATTGTTTGTTTTTAAAACGTTTCTAACTGCGATTTATAATTATGAATCACTTCTTTAAAATGCTTGAGGGTTGTATCAAGGCTGTCGTCGGTTTCGCCACCGGCCGCATTGAAATGCCCCCCACCGTTAAAATGGGTGCGGGCAAAAGTATTACAATCAAAGTCACCTTTGCTGCGGAAGCTCCATTTTCTTTTTTCGTCTCGATCTATCACAATGCAGGCCAATTTGATGCCCTGGATGCCAAGCGGGTAATTTACGAGCCCTTCTGTATCGCCGGTTTTTATCTGGTAACGGAGCAAATCCTGCTTTGTAACCCAGATCAACGCCGTGTTTAACTGGTAATCAATCTCCAAACGGTTACTGAGCACATGCCCGATGAAACGGAACCTGTTCTCCAGGAAATTATCATAAATATTTTCGTGAATACTGGTGTGCTCAAGCCCTCTGCGTTTAAAATCAGCCACAATTTCAAATACTGAAGCGCTGGCCGATGCAAAACGGAAGCTGCCTGTATCGCCAATCAGCCCTGCGTAAAGGCATTGCATCATATCCATGTTCAGCTTATCTGCATGACCGCTTTTTACGATAAAATCATACATCATCTCACAGGTGGAACTCTTTGTTACATCGCTCACACCGTAAGCAAATACTTCGGTCTGTGGTTCACGATGATGGTCGATCAACACACGCTGGCCTTTCGCCTCACCCACCACTGTTGCCATCCGTTTCAAACGGTTCAACGCATTGAAATCGAGGCAAAAGATCCAATCTGCCTCATTTATTATTGTATTACTCTTATCGATCGTTATTTCGTAATTCAACACCTTTTCAGAGCCAGGCATCCAGTCGAGGAACGCAGCCCAATTAGTTGGGGAGATCACCTGCACCTGGTGACCTAGCTGAACCAGTAAATGATATAAGCCCAGGGAAGAGCCCATCGCATCGGGATCGGGTTTCTGATGAGTTGTAATAACCACCTTTGCAGGTGTGACCAGTAAAGGGTATAATTCGTTGATTGCTTGCATAACGGCGGTTGCAAATGTAGGGGAAATGAGGGAGTTGAAGCAGTTGAGAAAGAATTAAGGGTAGATAACAAAAGTTCTGGGTTTTAAGTCCTGAGTTGCAGTTGGGAGTTATGGGCAGATAAAATGGATAGGGTCTTAACTTGAATCGTGTGAATTGTTTTGTTGCTTTGGATTTTGGTTTTCTTCTTGCAGCTTGGTTCTTGTATTTCTTGTGCCTTCTGTCTTGTTCCTTGCAGCTTGCTGCTGCTTCCCTATCTTTGCGCCGCAAAAAACAAGATAACCATGAGCAATCGTACGTTTACAATGATCAAGCCCGATGCAATGAAGAACGGTCATGCCGGTGCTATTTTAGACAAAATTATTAAAGCTGGTTTCCGCATCGTAGCGCTTAAGCAAACAAAACTTACTGCAGAAACTGCAGGTGCATTTTATGCAGTTCACAAAGAGCGTCCTTTTTACGGAGAGTTGGTTGAGTTTATGAGCAGTGGTGTTATTATCGCAGCTATTCTTGAAAAAGACAATGCTGTTTCCGATTTCCGCACACTTATTGGCGCAACAGATCCTGCAAAAGCAGATGAAGGAACGATCAGAAAATTATATGCAACATCAGTTGGTGAGAATGCTGTGCATGGAAGTGACAGTGATGATAATGCAAAAATTGAAGGAAGCTTTTTCTTCAGTGGATTAGAGCAGTATTAACACTGAATTTTTCAACTAAGTATTCCCTCTTATTCATTAAAAATAAGAGGGAATTTTTTATGTAGATAGGGGATTTACTAGTAATTGTTTTTTATTATTGTGTTGCCTAAAACTCTATCAACATGAAAAGCATCATTGTATTGTTGCTGTTAGTTACCCTACATTCTCAAACCTCAGCCCAGAAACTTCCATCATTCGGAAAAATTGACAAAGAAGAATTTAAATCAAAGGAATGCAGCTATGATAAAGAAGCAATAGCTGAATACCTGCTTGATATTGCAGAAGTGCGTTATTACTTTACATCATCTGATTTCGTAAATGAAACTACTACCCGTATACGCATTAAGATACTGAATGAAAAAGCAATTGAACTTGCAAATGTGCGATTGCCTTATTACAGTGTTGGTAACCGTCAACGTATCCGCAACATCGAAGGACAAACATTTAATTTAAATGCAAATGGTGAAGTGGAAGTAACAAAGCTGGAGAAGAAATCGGTGATGGAACAAAAACTCGGAAGCGAATCGGAGATGATGGTGTTTACATTGCCGAATGTAAAAGTGGGCAGTATTATTGAATACCGTTACGAAGACAGCAAACGTAATTATATTGAAATTGAAGACTGGGTATTTCAACGCTCATTACCCGTTCGCTACAGCGAATACAATGTAGAAATACCAAAAGAGCTTGAGTTTACTTACATGATAAAACGATCGTTGCCGGTTAAAGAAACTACTGAAGGCATCAACCAAACCAAACGTTTTATCATGACTAATATTCCGGGTCTCGACAGAGAACCTTTCATGAGCAGTTCAAAAGATTATTTGCAGCGTATCGATTTTCAATTGAGATCAATTAATGGTCAGCCAAGAATGACCACCTGGGCAAAGCTCACTGAACAAGTACTCGAATCGGAAAGCTTCGGATTACAGATTAAGAAGAACGTTTATAAAAACACTCCATTACCAGGCGAACTAAAAACAATAACAGATCCATATCAAAAACTTGTAACCATTCTCAACTATGTAAAGAAAGAAGTAACATGGAATGGCAAATCATCTATATGGACAGATGAAGGCATTAAGAATGCTGTTGATAAACACAGTGGCAACAGTGCCGATATGAACCTGCTGCTTGTAAGTTTACTTCGTGATGCAGGATTAAAAGCATATCCTGTTCTGGTAAGCACAAGAACCAATGGGAAAGTAAATGCTACCTATCCATTCCTTTACCAGTTCAATGATGTGTATGTATATACCGAGATCAACCAAACTCCCTATGTAATTGATGCAACCAATTACAGCAACCCTCCTTTTTTAATTCCTTGGGATGTGCAATTCACAGAAGGCTTTCTTGTTGACCAGGAACTGGCACAGTTTATACCATTGGGTGATGTAAAGCATCGTTTCAGGTTAGTGGCTTCTATTCTTGGAGAAATTACACCCGATGGAAAAGTAAACGGAAGCGCCAATATAGTTGCCTATGAGTATGCAAAAAATGAACGGCTGTCAACTTTGCGTAAAGGTGAAAAAAATTACCTCGAAGAATATTTTACCAAACCATATCCTGATTTCAAATTCGATTCGCTTACATATAAAAATGAAAAAAATGACAGCTTGCCCTTAGAAAACCTTGTTCAGTTTCAAGGCAGCCTTTCCAGCAGCGGCGACTATTTATTTTACTCTCCTAACTTCTTAATGGAACTGGAGAAAAACGAATTCATTTCTGACAAACGTTTTACTGATATTGAATTTGGCTATATGCAGTATTACAATATGTTCACTACACTACGTTTCCCGCAAGGTTTTGAACTGGAAGAACTGCCAAAAAATATCCGCATGATTTTACCTGATACCAGTATTTCGCTTCAACGTTTTGTCAGCAAGAATGATAACAGCATTTCTATGCGTTATACCCTTGAAATAAAACGCCCCACTTATTATGCCGATGAATACCTCGACTTCAAAGCATTTTACGCCAAATTGTTTGAAATGCTGAATGAACAAATTGTATTCAAAAGAAAAACAATGCCTGCGCCTAAACCATGACCAAACTCCTTTTTCTCTTATTTTTTATTGGAGGGCAGTCTTTCACATGGTTGCAATCACAGCTTCATCATGTTGCTCGTATCAGAATGAAATGCATGATTTTGTTGATGCTGTTTTTTAGTTTTTACAACCAAACGTCGGCACAAAAAATTCCGTCTTTCGGGAAACTTGACAAAGAGGAATTTGCTATAAAGGAATGCAGTTACGACAAAGAGGCAATTGCAGAGTTTTTAATTGATATGGCAGAAGTACGTTATTACGTAACTGGTAGTACTTTCCTGAATGAGACCACTAATCGAATACGTATTAAAATACTGAATGAAAAAGCGCTGGAACTCGCAAACGTGCGCATTGGTTTTTATAGTAAAGATGGCTGGGAATATATTCGTGCAATTGAAGGATACACTTACAACCTAAACACAAACGGTGAAGTGGAGGAAACCAAGCTGGAAAAAAAATCTATACTTACCCAGCGTGTGGATGAAAATGTGGAGATGATGGTATTTTCAATGCCTAACGTTAAAATAGGAAGCATCATTGAATACCGTTACGAGCACACAAGGCGCAACTACTATGAAATTGAAGATTGGGTATTTCAACGCCCTTACCCGGTTCGTTACAGTGAATACAACGTGGAAATACCATCAAGATTTGACCTTGTTTATCACATTCGAAATACTCTCCCTGTTCAGGATACCACAGAAGACAAAATTAAACGCTTTGTAATGAAAGAAATTCCCGGGCTTTCCAAGGAACCTTTCATGAGCAGTTCAAAAGATTATCTGCAACGTATAGACTTTCAACATCGTTCCCTTTATAGACAGTCACTGGAAACCTCTTGGGAAAAACTGTTATCTCTGCTACTTAAAGACGAATCCTATAGCCAAAAGCTAAAAAAGAGTGTTTACAAAAACACAAACCTTTCGAACGAATTAGAAAAGCTCAGCAATCCGATCGATCAACTGAACTGCATTGTAAACTATGTAAAACGGGAAGTGACCTGGAATGGAAAAACATCAATGTGGGTACAGGAAGGAATTAACAATGTGCTAGACAAACACTATGGCAATAGTGCCGACATGAATCTACTACTCACAAGCCTGTTGAAAGAAACAGGTTTTAAAGCGTACCCGGTTTTGGTTAGTACCCGAAACCATGGGAAAGTGGACACTAGTAAACCTTTTCTTCACCAGTTTAACGATGTATATGTATACACCGAAACAAACGGGAATCCGCATATTATTGACGTTACCAACTCAACCAATCCAGTTACTCAAGTTCCTTGGGACGTTCAGTTTACAGAAGGCTTACTGGTTGACGAAAAAATGGCACAGTTTATAAACCTTGGCGATTTAAAACACCGATTTAAACTTACTACTTCAGTTTTGGCCGACATTAAAGATGACGGAAAGATTACAGGTTCTGCAAGCATTCTTGCATTTGAATATGCCAAATCTGAACGCTTGCAATCATTACGGCAAAGTGAGAAGAAATACCTGTCGGATTATTTTAACACACCCCATCCTAATTTTAAATTCGATTCGCTGAAATACAAGAACAACGAAATCGACAGTTTACCCCTTGAGAATGTTATACAATTCAGCGGGAACTTAAACAGCAGTGGTAATTATCTGTTTTACTCTCCCAATTTTCTAATTGAACTTGAGAAGAACGAATTCATTTCCGATAAACGTTTTACTGATATTGAATTTGGATATACCCAGTATTACAACATGTTCACCACACTTCGTTTTCCCCAGGAATTTGAACTGGAAGAACTGCCAAAGAATACCCGAATGATAATGCCCGATACCAGTATTTCGCTTCAAAGGATTGTAAGTAAGAATGAGAATAGTATTTCCATGCGTTATACGCTGGAAATAAAACGCCCCACTTATTATACCGATGAATATCCAGCCTTCAAAACATTTTACGCCAAACTGTTTGAAATACTGAATGAACAAATTGTATTCAAAAGAAAAACAATACCTAAGCCATGAGAAAACTGAAAGCTCTGCTCGTTTTTATTTTAGTATGTGTAACCGGATGGTCGCAATCCCTCCTTAATTACTCCTCATTAACCTTGCCAGACAGCTTAAAGAAAGATGCTGATGCTGTTTATCATTTAGACGAAACTGTATATGAAATAGAATCACCATCTAAGATGACAATGAAAACGCATAACATTGTCACTGTTCTTACCAAAGAGGGGTTACCACGGCATTCAGTTGTGCGTATAGGAGTTGATAAACTACATAAGCTTGATGAAATAACCGTTAAAGTTTACAACGATTTAGGTATTGAAGTATCCCGTTTCAAAAAAAAGGATTTCAAACTGGAAGGCTCTTTCGATGGCATTTCAATTGCTACTGATAACAAACTATACGAACTTGATTTTCCTGTACCAGGCACACCTTGTACCATTGAAACAGAATACAAACTTGACTTCGAAGCAGTTCTTGATATTCAACCCTGGTTTTTTGGCAGCACCACTGAATCATTTAAAAAAAGTCGCTTGGTCATAAAATCAGCAGTTCCCATTAAATACAAGGCTTATAATTTTAAAGGCGAACCCATCGTAACAACAGAGGGTAAAAAAACAATCTACACATGGGAGATGTCTAACGGCCCCGTACAAAAAAATGAAGTTTCATCCTACGGCTCCTGGGTTTCGATTCCCTGGGTTGATGTATCACCTGTTCAATTCAGTTATGATGGCTACCCCGGTTCATTGGAAAACTGGAAGGAATTTGGCAAATGGACTTATCCTTTTTATGAAGAAACAAATCCCTTCAAACCCGAACGTGTTGAGTTTTTTAAGTCATTAATTAAAGATGCAACTACTGAACAGGAAAAAATTGCTACCCTTTACAGCTATATGCAAAAAGAATTTCGCTATGTAAGTATCCAATTCGGTATTGGCGGCTTTAAGCCTTTTCCTGTTTCCTTTGCCGAACAAAAGAAATATGGCGATTGCAAAGGTTTAACGCATTACATGAAAAATATGTTGCAGGCAGTAGGCATTCGTTCGCATGCAGCACTTATTAATGCCGGCACAAACGAATATCCGGTTGATCCTTCATTTGCTTCAAGCATTTTTAACCATGTAATACTTTGTGTACCTCTTAAGAATGATACAGTGTGGCTTGAATGTACAAGCAAACAAACGCTGCCTGGTATGCTTGGCAACTTTACTGAAAACAGAAATGCCTTGTTGCTTACTGAAAATGGCGGAGTACTAACTAAAACACCAAGCAGTAAAAGCATATTCAACAAGTGGATATCTGCTACCGATGCAGATTTATTTGACGACGGCTCTGCAATACTTACCAGCAAATTATTTGTATCGGGTGAATTCTGGCAATATGTAGATGCTTATGTAAACGGACAAACAAAAGAAGATACAAAAAGAGCTTTGGTAAATGCATTTGGCTACAAAGCACCCGATGATCTCGAAGTAAAAATTCTTTCTGATTCGGCCGACGGTCATTTGGTTGAAATAAAATTAGCATACAACCAGTTTTATGATTTCAAAGCAGGAAGTAAGCATTTCTACCCGCTTCGTCAATATAAATTAAACGATGAAAGCATTAAGCCTGCTGAAACACGAAAGCATGACTTTCTCTTTGATTATCCCTATATCAAAACAGACCATATAACATACAAACTGCCTGAAGGCTTTTTAACAGAAACCGTACCTCCGGTAAAAGAGATCAGGAACGATTTTATTAAATACCAGAACAGCATTCAGCTGAATGAAACAAAAACAAAGCTCAGCGTTGCAACAGAACTGCAGCTGCACAAACACATTGTACCACCCGATAAGTTTAATGAAGTGGCTAACAGTTTTGAAGCCATTAAAAAAGATGAAGGACAAAAGATCGTTCTGAAAAAAGGATAAAAGAAAGCCCCCGTAAACCGGGGGCTTTTACTTGTATGCAGTTGGTAAAGGTTCCTTAGAAAGAATAATATCTTATTTATAAGCTGTGATGACGATACTCAAGATCAGCGCCAATGAAAAGAATACAATGAACAAAGCAAACGGAACATCTTTACGTGTGTAAAACGGGATTGTTTTTTCAAAGCGTTTCATAGAAAATGGTTTTTAATAGTTAAAGAGGTGTTCTAAGATAACGCTTTTTTGCTGAAATGATTGTATTTACAGGGGTTTTGATAGGTTGTACTACAAACTCACGTAGAAATACGATGCCTTATAAAGTCTTTTTCAGCAGCCAATCTGTTTGCAGATCTGTCCCCAACAGGAATTGATGTTCACCAAAACGCTCAAAACCCCAGCGTTGGTAAAATGCAAGTGCACGTTCATTTTTTTCCCATACACCCAGCCAGATCGATTTCATCTGCAGTTCATTTGCTTTATTGATGCATTCCTGCATTAACGCCTTCCCTACTCCTTTTCCTATCGCTTTATCCAATGCATAGATGCGTGCAACTTCAATGGCCTGCTCATGTGCAAGGTTATTCTTTACACGCAACCTTGCATACCCAACCGGCTCCTCGTCAATATAAGCAAGCATGAAAATACCTTCGCTTTGTTCTACTTCTTTCATCAGCTCCTCTTTGGTGAACTGTTCGTTCATAAAAATATCCATGTCTTCTTTCGTATTGTCTTTGGCAAAGGCTTCATAAAAAGAAGTGCGGCTCATATCAGCAATCAGTTCTGCATCAGGAGGACCGGCATATCGTATTGTGACTAAACTCATAGCTTTTTGTTGAGAAGTTAAATTACTGGAATACATTTCAATCAACAACAAAAAATTATCTTTAGCGAAAGACCGATTGATCAAATGGACAGAAATTATTGGGAACGCATTGCACCAAACTACAGTGAAGAAATTTTTGATGTGCTGAAAAACGATACCAGTGGAAAAATCGTGGGCGCCATTGAAGAAGTGGCATCAAAAGAGAAGACGGTTACAGATATTGGTTGCGCAATTGGCAAATGGATCCCGTTACTGGCAACGGCATTCAAGTATGTGGTGGCGACAGATATCTCGGCGATCAATCTCGACATTGCCAAAGAGAAATGTAAAGACTATCCCAACGTGGAGTACCAACGCATGGATATGAGCGCTTACACGTTAACCGTTACTCCCTGCGATGTGGCCGTGTGCATCAACGCCATCCTCACCGATAATTTAAAAAAACGCATCAACTTTTTTCAATCGCTCAATATATGTTTAAACCAGGGCGGCACCCTGATCCTTGTTGTACCATCTCTCGAATCAAAACTCTATACCAACATTATAGCCAACCGCTGGAACGTAGATGATGATCATAAAGAAAAAATTGAATCGGTTGAAAAAGCCTATGCTCTTGCAAAAAACATCAAACAAGGGGTTACTGATATTGACAACGTGCCCACCAAACATTACCTCAAAGAAGAACTTGAACTATTGCTGAAGCTTGATGGGTTTACGGTTGACCGGGTTGAAAAGATCAACTACACCTGGAAAACCGAATTCAACAATCCACCCAAGTGGCTCGATGAACCACACCCGTGGGACTGGATGTGTGTTGCACGCAAAGATTAAAACCAAAGCTTATATCTTCCCTTGCCCTTTACCGTTAGTGGAGGGCTGTCAAGTGTGCTTGTACGAAATAATGCAAATCTTTCTCCTTTGATTTGGCAGGGAATTGCTATAACTTAATCTTTCTTCCCACCCTATCTCAACACTACCCTCTCTTTATTCACATTCTAAAACAACAAAACATGAGAAAGATTTTTCTTCTCTGCCTGCTTGTTCCTATAATTGGAATGAGCCAGAACAACGTGGTTAGTACTTTCAGAGCATTTCCCAAAACAGACAGATTACTGGAATTTGAAAAAGCTTTGGCCTCCCATGCGCAGAAGTATCACACCGGCGACTGGAAATGGCGGGTATTTTATATTGAGACCGGGCCCGATGCTGGTGGCTTTCATATAACGGAAGGACCGCTAAGCTGGGATCAGTTTGATAAACGTGGCGACCTGAGTGCAGAACATACACTTGACTGGGCTAAAAATGTTTCACCACATACAACTGAGCGTGGCACTACCGGTTATTCCGTTTACAACACCGAGCTGAGTAATGTTGCCATTACCGATTACAGCGATAAAATTATCATCACACATATGTTCATTAAACCGGGCATGATCAGAGATGCAGGCGACCTGGTGCGAAAACTAAAAAAAGTATGGGCTGCCAGTAACGAAAGTGTGGCTGTCTACAATGTAAGTCTTTCCGGCCCGCCACAAATTGTAACAGTTAACCGTCTGAAAAATGGATTAAAAGAATTAAGTCCCGGCTTCCGTAAACCAATGGCAGAACGTTTTGATGAAGTGCATGGTGCAGGTGCATGGAATTATTACCTGGCCGATTATGCAAAAGCAATTGAAAGCCGTTGGACTGAGATGCTTAGCCTGCGTGCAGATCTGGGCTCAAAATAATTTTGCTTCCCGTGCCATTAAAAAACTATTATAAAAATCAACGATTACTTTTTATCAAAAAAACAAACAGCTGTCGCTGCAGTTTTTCCAATCACATTTTAAATAAATAACAATGAGAAAGATTTTTCTTATTTGCCTGCTTATTCCTTTTATCGGAATCAGTCAGCCAAAAAATATCGTAAACGTCAATCGTGTGTTTCCAAAAGTTGACAAGGTGCTGGAATTTGAAAAAGCATTAACTACACATGCTCAAAAATATCATGCAGGCGATTGGCGCTGGCGTGTGTTTGAAATTACAACAGGACCTGATGCAGGTGGCTATCATATTACAGAAGGGCCAACCAGCTGGGAAGCAATTGATGGCAGAGGTAACCTTGGAACAGAACATAATAACGACTGGAACAGAAGTGTGTCCATTCATTTAACCGATAGAGGTTCCAGTGCTTACTATGCTTTTATTGATTCGTTGAGCACTGTTGCTATTGGTGATTATTCAGATAAAATTAATATCACACACTATTTTCCCAAAATCGGTTGGGCAGGTAAAGTATATGATGGCATCAGAAATTTAAGAAAAGCCTGGCTGGCAGGTGGCGAAACAATGGCAGGTTATTCTTCAAGTTCATCGGGCTCATTGCAATTTGCTGTTGTTACACGTTACAAACAAGGCCTCAAAGAAAGGGCACCAAATTTCCGTAAGCCAATGAAAGAACGTTATGAAGCGATCAATGGCTCTGACTCATGGGATGGCTGGGTTGATGTTCAAAGAAACTACCTGGATAAAGTTTGGAGTGAGTTATTAATCTACAGAGCAGATTTAAGTTCAAAATAGGAAGCCCACTTCCAAAACAATTTTCTTTTATTAAATAATCAATACAATGAAACAGATTTCTTCCCTATACAAAAAGATCATCTTCAGCTTATTGCTGTTTACATTCCTGATTCCATTACAGCAACTGTATGCACAGATATCAGTTTATCAATACCGTCATGTTCCTGCTGATAAAGTTGAAGAGTTTATTAAACGTGAAACAACTTACTGGAGCAAAGTTGCACAGAAAGCCGTTGATGCAAAAAAGATGACGTTCTGGGGATTGTTTGAAAAAGTTGGCGGATACGATTTGCCTAACTCTTCCAATTTTTTATTCATCAATGGATTTTCAAATATGGATTCTGCATGGAGCGGCGATACGTTTGATCCTGCAAAACTGTTTCCGAAAGTTCCGTATGCACAAATGGAAACCAACTCGTTTACAACTGTAACCAGCCAGATATTTTTCCATGGCGAAGACTGGGCCGAAGCAAAAGGAGTAAATCCGGCAAAGGACTTTAATTATGTGGTGATGAACTATCACCTTTCTGAAAACCCGGCCGGTTTTATTAATGCAGAAAAAACAATCTGGAAACCATTTTTACAAACAGCCATGGATAAAAAACAAACACAGCAAATCGGCTGGGGTAATGCAAGAGTGCTTTCGCCAACAGGTGGCGATATGAAATTCAATACCATTTCATACGATCTGTTCCGCACGTTGCAGGATGCATTGCTTACACCCTGGGCTCCCGATCTTGTAGTGCCTGACAACCTTGAGATGATCGATAAGATGAGAACACAGCAAAGTGCAAGGGTTATATACAGGATTGTGAAAGTGATTTCGAATTAACACCCTCTCCGAGCTACGCTCGTAACCTTCATTCTTCGGTTACCCTAAAGGGAGAGAGTCCGCTGCACAGCCCTTGCTATGCAGAACTTATTTACAAATAGAAAGCTCTCCGAAAATCGGAGAGCTTTCTATTATACATACGTTTAAACAAGATAGGGCTGCGTCAAGCAAACTCCCCTTTAGGGGGTCTGGGGGTTTTCAATCACCATTGCACTTGCTCCACCTCCACCATTGCAAATACCAGCAGCACCATACTTCGCATTATTTGCTTTCAACACATTGATAAGTGTAACAATAATTCTTGCACCACTAGCACCCAACGGATGACCAAGTGATACTGCCCCACCATGGACATTTACTTTTGCAGGATCGAGTTGCATACGTTTGCTGTTTTCAATACCAACTACTGCAAACGCTTCATTGAGTTCCCAATAAGCAATGTCGCTCATTTGCAAACCTGCTTTGGCAACTGCTTTTGGTACAGCTAATGATGGTGTTGTAGTAAACCATTCAGGTGCCTGCTCTGCATCGGCATACGATAAAATTTTAGCAATCGGTTTCAATCCCAACTCCTCTGCTTTTTCTTTACTCATCAACAGCAATGCTGCTGCTCCGTCATTCATTGTTGAAGCATTAGCCGCAGTAACAGTTCCATCTTTTTGGAAAGCCGGATTGAGTGTTGGTATTTTATCAAACTTTACATTGTAAGGTTCTTCGTCTTTTGCAAACACAACAGGATCACCTTTGCGTTGCGGAATTTCAACAGGCACAATTTCATTATCAAACAAACCTTTTTCCCATGCTGCCTGTGAGCGTTTATAACTTTCAATGGCAAATGTATCCTGGTCTTCTCTGCTGATGCCACATTCCTTTGCACATAACTCAGCAGCATTGCCCATTGCTTTGCCATCATACACATCTGTTAATCCATCTTTTGCAAGCCCGTCAATAAAACTTGTGTTGCCATACTTGTTTCCCCAACGCATACTGTCAACATAAAACGGAACATTACTCATGCTTTCCATACCACCGGCAATTACAATATCAGCATCGCCGAGCATGATGCTTTGCGCAGCTTGTGAAATAGCTTTCATACCACTGGCGCACACTTTATTTACAGTTGTACAATTTACTTCGTTGGGCAAGCCGGCAAACTTGGCTGCCTGTCGTGCTGGTGCCTGACCGAGATTGGCTTGTATCACACACCCCATTAATACATCCTGTACTTTGCCTGCATCAACACCTGCTTTTTGCAAAGCGCCTTTAATGGCAATGGCTCCTAACTGTGTAGCGGTTAAACTTTTTAAACTGCCGCCGAAACTGCCCATGGGTGTACGAACGGCGGAGATAACATATACTTCTTTCATCTGGCAAATTAATTTGAGGAGCAAAGATAACGATTGTAAGTTTTAGAAATACATGAACTCTTTTCTATCGGAGTGCCGTCATTTCGACGAAGGAGAAATCTCTACATACTCAGAATGTTGCATTTACCAGTTCGACTATTGCCTTGCCGGTTGAAATCGCAGAGATGTCTCGTTACCTCGACATGACGGCGCAGTTTGTTTAAGTAAACGTATGATCTCAACCTTGCTGAGTCTAGTCATTTCGACGAAGGAGAAATCTCTACAGATTCAGAGTACTGCATTTACTCGAACTGAAATATTTTTTATTTTGGCTGTAATGCTTCCCCATCAAAACCAATACCCTCCCAACCTGTAACCATAAAATTCCGGATGTTGGCATGATTACTTGCATCAGGATGCTGCAACACATCAACACGATAGTAATCACCAAAACAAGCCAGCGTTTCTTCTTTGCTCAACTGTTGCAGCTTGGCGAATGCAAATAATTTACATGAACCGGAATTGGTGCCAGCTTCGTTTACAACACTGCCGTTAGTAAAACGCACCGGCGTAAAATGATAGTTGGCTTCAATTGTTTCCATTGTATCGGCAAACGAAATAGCATCGGGCTGAGTACGGAGTTTCTGTAGAAAATCATCAATGCGCATAGCAGAATTAATTTGGCTGCGAAGATGAAGAGAAATGAGGAAATGAAAAAGTCTGGATCTGCTGTTGTTCAGCTCTGGCGAAACGCCTGCACTACTCTTACCGAAGTATTGCCTTACACAATTCTTCGTTTTTCTTGCATCATTCTCACATTACGGCAATCAGAAGCCAACTATTAGGTTGATAAAGTTACCTTGTAAAAAAACATTTATGGAAAAGCGGGTATTAGGTATTATTTTATCCTTGTTAGGTGTTGGTGGTATTATTTATGCAGCCATTAGTTTTATCAATGGAGGATCAGGCACGGGAAACATAAAACTCATTGCAGCATTTGGAATTGTGGGTGCAATCTTCTTCTTTGCCGGTATTGGGTTAGTGCGAAATACGAATGATAAAGCAAGCTGATTTACTATCCATCTGATTATAATGAATAACAGAACTATTCAGATGCCCACATAATAACATCCCTGAAATCTGCCTTTGCGTTTTTTGTTAAAAGGATCACGGCATTAAGGTCACCCTTTGCTAATTTCAAAATGGATAAACGGGTAGCTTCTAAATTTTCTTCAGATTCAGCCATCACATGATTTAATCCGATTGAAGAAAGTTCATCAGCTACAGCTTTTCTTTCTTCTTCCTGAAAATCACGACTGATTATGTCGAGTATATTCTTATTCATTTTGGGAGAGTTAATGATAAAAACTTGCACTATAGACAAGATATACGAAGCATGCGGCAAAACCAAATGGGAATCGATCTTCCAATTAGCTCTTGGTTGCCAACCTTTCTCAAACTGACCGATAATACCAGCAGGCGTTGAAAGGTTGGCACCTCTAAACTCCCACTCCCCCACAATTGATTACCTTCGCCGTTATGCAAAAGAAACCGGTTTGGCTGGAAGAGGTCCTGGCAAACGTAAAAATCAAAGCGTTGAATGAAATGCAGGTGGCTTCTATGGAAGCACAGGCATCAGAAAAAGACATTATCCTGTTATCTGCAACGGGATCGGGTAAAACACTGGCCTTTCTGTTACCCCTGGTGGAACAGTTACAGGCCGCAGGCAATCAAACAAAAGCACTCATTATTGTGCCATCACGTGAACTGGCCATCCAGATTGAGCATGTGTTTAAAAGTATGCAGCTCAACCTGAAAGTAACCTGTTGCTATGGTGGTCATAAACGGGAGATCGAAGAAAACAATTTAAAGCAGGCACCTGCTTTATTGATTGGTACTCCCGGCCGTTTGGCTGATCATATCCGTCGTGGAAGTATAACGGTTGCAAGTATTGAAACATTAGTACTCGATGAATTTGACAAATCGCTGGAGCTGGGTTTCCAGGAAGAAATGAGTTTCATCATTGGTTCGCTTCCTTCCATTAAAAAGAGAGTGCTCACATCTGCGACAAATCTTGAAGAGATTCCTTCTTTTGTTGGTTTGAACGAACCGCAGAAACTCGATTTTCTTGCGGGCAACGAAGATTCTGATACAGGACTTGCGATTAAAGTGTTACCCAGTCCCGAGAAAGATAAACTCGAAACATTGTTTCGTTTGGTGTGTATGTTGGGTAATCGCTCCACCATCATTTTCTGCAACCACCGTGAATCAGTAGAACGCACCAGCGAACTGCTGAAAGAACGTGATATTCTGAATGTATTTTATCACGGTGCAATGGAACAACAGGAACGTGATGCAGCGTTGTGTAAATTCAGAAACGGCACATCAAACATTCTTGTTACGACTGATCTTGCTGCACGTGGTTTGGATATTGCCAACATCCGTTACATTGTTCATTATCATTTACCATATACTGAAGATGCGTTCACGCATCGTAACGGTCGTACAGCACGTATGGATGCAAGCGGAACTGCCATTGTAATTCTCGGTCCGGATGAAAAATTACCGGCTTATATTCCTGCTGATGCTGAACAGATCGTATTACCTGAAACAGCAGAGATTCCGGAGAAGCCAAAATGGAGCACGTTGTTTATTGCAGCGGGTAAAAAAGACAAAGTGAACAAGGTGGATATTGTAGGCTTCCTGAGTCAGAAAGGCGAGTTGAAAAAAGAAGATATCGGTTTAATTGAAGTAAAAGATTTTTTTGCGTTCGTTGCCGTAAAAAAAATAAAGGCCAACCACACACTTCATTTAATTAAAGATCAAAAGATCAAAGGGAAGAAAGTGAAAATTGCAGTTGCCAAATAGGGCAACAAGGCACAAGGTTCAAGAAAGAAAGCAAGGCACAGGCACTTACGCCTACATTCCTTGAGCCTTGCACCTTGTGTCTTGTGCCTTCATCTTGTTCCTTGTACCTTGCGCCTTGTACCTTTCTCTTTCTTGCTTCTTAAACTATACGCATGAACCTGTTTACTACTCCCTCCACCATCATCATCACCTGTCACAAACGCATTGCTCCTTATCTTGAAAATGAAGTAAAGGAATTGGGCTTTGTAGTGGATGAAGCATTTGTAACCGGTGTAAAGTTGACGGGCACCATCAACGATTGTATTAAACTCAATTTGAATCTGCGTTGTGCAAGCCAGGTGTTGTACAGTTTAAAACAATTCATTGCACATGATGGTGATGATATTTATAAGAACCTGAAAGATTTTCAGTGGGAAAACATATTACCTGATCCCGGTTATTTTTCGGTGACGAGTAATGTTAACAATCCAACCATCAACAACAGCATGTTTGCCAACCTTCGGGTGAAGGATGCTATTGTTGATCGAATAAGAGATAAGCGAGGCACAAGACCATCAACAGGTGCTGAGTTAACAGGTACTGTTATTCATTTGTTCTGGAAGAATGAAGATGCAGAAGTGTTTATTGATACTTCAGGCGATTCATTGGCAAGACATGGTTACAGAAAAATTCCCGGACTTGCACCAATGCTCGAAGGTTTAGCATCAGCAACGATTAATGCAACGGTGTGGGATCGTGTATCGCCATTCATTAATCCGATGTGTGGTTCGGGCACGTTGGCAATAGAAGCTGCGTTGATCGCTACGAACCGCAGACCGGGTTTGTACCGCACCAATTATGCGTTTATGCATGTGCAGGGTTATGATGAGAGTGTGTATGTGAAAGAAGATGCGTTGCTGGAAGAACAAATTATTGACGTGCCTGCTTTAAAAATCATTGCTACCGATTATAGCCCGAAAGCAATTGAGAATGCAAAGAAGAATGCGATAGCCGCAGGTGTACAAAAGTTGATTGAATTTGCTGTTTGTGATTTTGCAGATACAGCCGTTCCAGCCGATTCAAAAGGTATAATGATGATTAACCCTGAATATGGTGAACGCTTAGGCGACATTAAAGAACTTGAAGCAACTTATGCACGCATCGGCGATTTTATGAAACAAAAATGCGGTGGTTATTATGGTTACATCTTCACCGGCAATATGGAGCTGGCAAAAAAGATCGGATTAAAAGCAAAACGCAGAATAGAATTTTACAACAGCACCATTGATTGTCGTTTGCTGGAATATGAATTATATAGTGGCAGCAGAAGAGAAGCGAAGGTTGAGCAGTCTTAACTTAGTGCTGTGCCTTTCTCCTCATTGATAAATTTTATACCTTTATAAAAAATCAGTATGGCCCCACAAATCATTACCGACAAAAAAGGAAGAAAGACAGGGATCATCCTTTCGATTAAGGATTATGAAAAACTTCTGAATGAAAGTGAAGAGCTTGCTGCTGTAAAAGCCTACGATAAAGCAAAAGCAAAAAAGCAAACCTACATTCCGCTCAGAGAAGCCATTAAACTACGTAAACGAAAGAAAAATGTCTCAGCGTAGTTATACAGTTATCATTACAAAAACTGTTCAAAAAACATTATCGAAATTATCTGATCGTGTTGCGTCTAAACTCGAAGCTGCCATGTTATCACTTGAGGAAAATCCAAGACCTAATGGCTGCAAAAAACTAAAGGGCAGGGAAGCTTACAGAATTCGTGAAGGAAATTATCGCATCATTTATGAAATAGAAGATAAAATTCTGCGTGTACTTGTTCTAGATGTTGGTCACAGAAGAGATATTTACGATTGACCCCTTCTTTCTCCCTAACCCACCCCACCCTATCTTTGCCTTTCATGCAAACAACACATTTCCCCATCATTATCATCGGCGGCGGACCAATTGGTTTGGCCTGTGGCATTGAAGCAAAGAAAGCAGGCATCCCCTATCTTATTTTAGAAAAAGGTTGTCTGGTGAATTCGTTGTACAACTATCCATCCAATATGACGTTCTTTTCCACATCAGAACGATTGGAAATTGGTGATGTGCCTTTTGTTTCAGTGAATGCAAAACCAACAAGAGCTGAAGCGTTGGAGTATTACAGGAGAGTAGCTGTTGCATATAAACTCAACATCCATTTGTTTGAAGAAGTAAATACAATTGAACGTACTGCAAACAAGTTCAACATTCAAACAACAAAACAAAACTATACGGCCGATCATATCATCATCGCTTCCGGCTTTTATGATATTCCCTATTTGCTCAATGTAAAAGGGGAAAACTTACCAAAAGTTACACATTACTACAAAGACCCTCACTTCTATGCTTTTCAAAAAGTGATTGTTGTTGGTGCAAATAATTCGGCGGTTGATGCAGCTTTGGAAACATGGCGCAAAGGTGCTGATGTAACAATGGTAATAAGAGAAAAAGAAGTGGGCGAACGTGTGAAGTATTGGGTGCGTCCTGATGTAGTGAATCGAATTGAAGAAGGTTCCATCAAAGCTTATTATGAATCATCGATCATGGAGATAAAAGAACATGAAGTGTTCATTCAAACACCTGGAGGAATTAAAACAATTGAAAACGATTGGGTGATTGCAGCAACAGGTTATCAACCCAACTTATCGTTCCTTGAAAAAATTGGCATTACACTGTCGAACGACGATGTCCGCAAACCGGAGTATAACGAAGAAACACACGAAACAAATGTGCCCAACATTTATCTCGCAGGTGTTATTTGTGGCGGCATGAACACCTCCCGGCTCTTTATCGAAAATTCAAGAGAACATGCCGTTCGCATCCTTCAATCAATTCAGCAAAAAAACTGAGTACAGCATTGTTTAATCAATTCTATTTCCCACTCATCATATTCTCCTGATTCCGGGTTCGGCGTCAGTAATCATTCCCTATTTTCGGGACATTCGTAACTAAACCACAACTCTATCAACATGATCCGATTCGTAATTGCTTTGTTGCTGCTAAGTACTGCAACTTTTGCACAGCATAAAGATTCTGTTATGGTGAGCCGCATCATTAAAGAGGCTACCGAAAATTCTCAACTGAAAAAACTTGGTCTTGAATTGATGGATGGCATCGGGCCTCGTCTTGTCGGCACACCGCAAATGCAGCAGGCACATGATTGGGCCGTTGCAAAATATACCGGCTGGGGTATTACTGCACGTAATGAAAAATGGGGCGAATGGCGTGGATGGCAGCGTGGCGTTACGCATGTTGACATGGTGCATCCCCGTGTAAAAACATTAGAAGGCATGCAGCTTGCATGGAGTCCCGGCACAGGCGGTAAAACGATTACTGCTGATGTGGTGATTGTGCCCGACTTAGCTGATTCAATTGCTTTTCAAAAATGGCTGCCAACGGTAAAAGGAAAATTTGTAATGATCTCAATGAATCAGCCAACCGGTCGTCCTGATTATAACTGGGATGAGTTTGGCACAAAAGAATCCATTGAGAAAATGAAAAAAGAACGCACTGAATTAACAGAAGCATGGAGCAAACGCATCAGCAAAACAGGCTGCACTGCAAGAACATTACCCGTTGCATTGGAAAATGCAGGTGCTGTTGGTGTGGTGATGAGTAACTGGTCGAGAGGTTTTGGTGTGAATAAGATCTTTGGTGCAAACACAAGGAAAGTTCCTACTGTTGATCTTGCATTAGAAGATTATGGATTACTCTATCGATTAGCAGAATCCGGAACCACACCAAAGATCAGTGTGCGGGCCGATTCAAAAGAATTAGGTGTTGTGCCAACTTATAATACTGTTGCTGAAATAAAAGGTTCAACCAAACCAAATGAATATGTCATGCTTTCTGCACACTTCGATTCATGGGATGGCGGCACCGGTGCAACAGATAACGGTACAGGCACATTGGTAATGATGGAAGCAATGCGCATTTTGAAACTGGTTTATCCCAATCCAAAACGTACCATTCTTGTTGGTCATTGGGGAAGTGAAGAACAAGGATTAAATGGCTCACGTGCATTTGTAGAAGATCATCCGGAAATTGTTTCAAACATACAAGCATTGTTCAACCAGGATAATGGAACAGGACGTGTTGTAAATATTTCAGGACAAGGTTTTTTACATGCATACGATTATATTGGTCGCTGGTTGGCACGTGTGCCCAACAAATACAAAGCTGAACTTGAAACAAGATTCCCGGGTGCACCCGGTGGTGGTGGATCAGACTATGCATCGTTTGTTGCAGCTGGTGTTCCCGCATTTTCATTAAGCTCCAACAGTTGGAGTTATGGCAACTACACCTGGCATACCAACCGTGATACGTATGATAAGATCGTGTTTGATGATGTTCAAAACAATGCCATCCTCACCGCCATTCTTATTTACATGGCTTGTGAAGATGAAAATAAAACATCACGTGAACGTATTGTGTTACCTGTTAACCAAAGAACAGGTGAGCCGGGCAAATGGCCTACGCAAACAAAAGCAACACGCAGAGGCGGATTAGATTAATCTCTGACATATACCAAAACATCCCGCAATTGCGGGATGTTTTGGTATAAACAAACTCTGCTGTTTTTATTTTACCGTAACCGCATCACCACTTCCTTTCCTGTCTTCAGCAACATGATATTGTTTTCAACTGCATATCCATCAACCTGATTCAGTACTTCAAGAAAACGATCTTCAAATGCCTGATCGGTGCACATCATTCTTGTAGTAGTGATATTTGAAAATTTAATATCCCCACCTTTCTTTAACTCATAAGTACCTGTAAGTCGGTTACATCCACCGGTACCGCTAATTTGTTTTTGAGAGGGTACAAACATAAGATTTGCGTCTTTCTCCGTACCACTCAGCTGAACCGGTACAGTTTTCAGTTCATACAAAGTCCATCGTTTTTGATCCCAGTTATGATCAGGTGAAAGTTTGGGGCTACAGGAAACAAAGACCAATAGTAGAAGAATAGTCGCAAATACACTTTTCATACAATCAATTAAAGGTTAACAATTGGGTAAAGAAACATCAATTATAACAAAGGCCGGTATTAAATGTTCATGTCTTGTTCTGAGTAAAACAAACAAAAGGATGATTTTGGTCAGACAGAGTGATAATCTTACGCATGAAAAGCCGCAATATGTGCTATTACTTTTACAGTTAAATAAAAATCATGTACTCGCATCCCAACCTTTTGAAGCTAAGGTCAGATGTTTCTAAATTCTGTCCGGCTCTACTTATCACGGGCATCTATCTTACCATCAGTATCATTTGGATACTTTGGAGTGATGCACTGGCAGAAAAGCTCGCCCATAATAATTCGGCCTTGCTTGTTGAACTTCAGAATCAAAAAGGGATCGCCTTTGTTTTACTTTCCAGCTTACTTCTTTTCATGATCAGCCACAGCCTTTATAAACGTTTGCGCCATTCAAATAAAAGCAAAACCACTTTAGAGCAAAAATTTGAAGCGCTGAACGTAGCAGCACGTGGAGGAATGATCGACTACGACACAGAAACAAAAACGGCCATTATAAACGAAAAGATGAGCTTCTTTATGCCCGGTGGCAGGCAAAGAATTGAAAACTTTTTTCAGCGTTTTTTGGAACGCATCCACAAAGCTGATATCGCACGTGTAAGATCTGAATTTGAAATGGCAAACGAAACGGGACAGAATGTGTGGACAACAGAATACCGTTTATTAGGGGTTGATGGAATTTATTATTCAGTATTAAGCAGCTTGTTTCTGATCCGTGATACCGAAACAAACAAGACGCATCGGCTGATTGGCGAAATTCAGGATATCACACAACTTCGAAATTTGCAGGCCGAATATTATAACCAACAATTAAAACACAAACAACGGCTTGCCAGCACCATCATCAAAGCGCAGGAGAACGAACGTAACCGCTGGGCCGAAGAGCTGCACGACAATGTTTCACAACTGCTGACCGTAGTGAATCTTTACCTCAGCAATACCGAGGTGATCAAAGAAAAAAACATTTCTATGATCAGCAAGGCAAAGCAGATGGTTACAGAGGCTCAACAGGAAATAAGGATGCTGTCTGCTACAATTAAACCTCCGCAGTTTTCATTAATGACATTACAGCAATCAATTGAAAAACTGATCGCTGATATCAATCGTGTAAAAAATATCAGCATTGTTCTTATAACAACTGATTTTAATGAAAGCGAACTAAAAGACGAACAACTGCTCATGATCTATCGCATTGTGCAGGAACAACTGAATAATATTATTAAGTATGCAGAGGCAACACAAATAAAAATCACTTTACAAACAAAAAATGACGAGGTGGGCATTGTGATCTATGATGACGGAAATGGGTTTGATAAAAACCAAATGAAAACAGGACTTGGCTTCCGCAATATCCAGAGCAGGTTACAACTCTACAACGGGCAAATGGATGTTGAGTCTGCAGCAGGCAAAGGTTGTAAACTGTCTGTTTCATTTCATATTTGAAAAAAAATCACAATTTAAGAGCAGCTGTTTAGCAATAGAAACACCAAGGCTAAAAAAGACTTAACAAAAGCAAAATTCAAAAACAAGCCGGTTTCATTTGGTTTAATTTTTGATTATAAAGATGTCAATGCAAGTCGTTCAACTTACATTTTATTCACATCAAAAATCAATCACCGATCATGAAGCCTATCAACTATCTATTGACAGCAGGTATCCTTTTATTCATTACAGCCTGTGAGCGGCAAAACAATCCCAATGATTCAGAAAATGGATCAACTCCCGTTTTTCTTTTAATTGATGAAGAAAGTATTGACAATGGAAATGAGCCAAACAATTTCTCTGCAAATGATGTAAACGATCAGCTGGCAAGTGTGGGGTTACGTCAGCAACTTCGCTATTTCCAGGATAATGTTGGCAAAACAATTGACCTCTACACCGGCGATGTGGGCGATGAGGGTTGGCATGCATTAAAAACAATTCCTTCCGGCTGGATAAGCACCGGACCTACAACAAATGGCACTAGAAATTTTTTACAGGCAGGTCCTAAACTTGGTGGCGGCGAAGATGACAAAGAAATATTGTTAGATAAAATTCCTGATGTTACTCCGCTGCGTGCAACAGGTTTATCGATGCTCATTGGCAAAACAATACTGGCCGTTGTTTATGATGGTGATATCAGCATCAATTACTCACCATTAAATGGAAATTTACAAGGTGCTAATCTTGGTATTGTTGCCTTTGATGTACTTTCAGTAACAAAACGTACCGATGGCTCAACATCTTCGTTACCAAAAGTAACTGTACGTATCCGTAATGCAGCTCAAACTTCAAGCGGAATTTTGCAACTTTTTTCAAATGCACCCGTTCCTCAATCATCATCCGAGCCATTTGATGTAAATCCCCCTGCTGCTGCACCTGCGGCAATACTTGTTGCAGCACAATAAGTTCAAAACTTACGTTTTATACTCCCGGCTTATCGAAATGAAAAACTGATACAGCCGGGATTTTTATTTCTCCTTCTTAAGCAATTGTTAAGAGACGCAACATCCTGTTTGCACATGTTAAAACAAATCAGCAGCATATACGCTGAAAATCAAGATCTCTTTGTTGCATATAATGATTTCATTAACAATTCTGCTTTATTCTGGCATGGTCTTTCTATCTATCTGTACATAAAACGAAACAATATTTATTCACCGAAAAGCCAGAAATTATGAAACAGATATTTACAATCCTATCGGTAGCAGCAATTGTTGCAGTGGTAACAGTATCGTGCAAAACAAAAACAGCAACAACTGATCAAACGAATGTTTTATCAGCGGTTGATTCTGCAGAGTTTGCAGCTTTCCAGGAATGGAAAGAACAACAGGAAATGAAAAAAATGAAGGAAGCGACTACCGTTCGCTATGTTGAGCGCAGACAAACTTCAGCCAACACTTCACCTGCTGTTGTTACAAACACAAGACCAGCTAAGAAAAAATGGACCAACGCTACAAAAGGTGCTGTCATTGGCGGCGCAAGTGGTGCCGTTATTGGTGGTGTGGTAAGTAAACGTAACCGTGTAGCCGGTGTATTGGTTGGTGGTGTATTAGGTGCCGGTGGTGGTTGGGCTATTGGCCGTTCAATTGATAAAAAACAAGGCAATTATTAAACAGTCTGAACGTTGAATAATAGCGGAGATCTTTCATCTGATGTTTGGTCTCCGCTTTTTTTGATATAGTCATTGGCATATGAACACTGTCGATATTTTTCTGGTACTACTCATTTTACTGGCAGCTTTTATTGGTTACCGGTTTGGTGCACTACGTTTTATATTGGAACTGTTTAAATGGTCGGCAGCTCTTATTGCCGGTATTCTTCTTTATACAAATACGGTTGATGAAGTTTTTCAGAAATTACCTTCACTAAAGGATTGGTACCTGCCGTTAAGTTTGATTGCCGGCTTTGTGGTTGTGTATATTTTTCTATCAGTGCTTCAACGTATTTTGATGAATGCAACCAACAACGAAAACAACATTCATTTTCTCGACAGAATGAGCGGAATTATTCCGGGTCTTGTGTTGGGTATTGTGCTGAGCGCTGTTACCGCCAGGCTTCTTACCTATTCGGTAATCGACAATATTAGTGCAGAAGCAGAAAAAAGTGAAGTGGCTGCTATGCTTTCTCCTTATAGTGAAATTGCAGAGAAACAAATTAGTCCGATACTTGAAAAAACATTTGACGTTGCCCTTTCTAACGGAAAATCAGAACCGGAAGTTTATGCAACAAATTATTACAGCATCAGGCCAGACCTTGAACAACAGATGTTGCAGCTTGTAAATGCTGAGCGAAAGAAAAAAGGATTGAAACCGCTTGTTGCGGATGAGCAGTTGCGAAAAGTAGCAAGGGCACATTCATCTGATATGTTGCAAAGAGGTTACTTCTCTCATATGACACCTGAAGGAAAAGATCCTTTTTACAGGATGAAGAAAGCAGGTATTACCTATAAAAAAGCAGGAGAAAATCTTGCTTACGCATCAACACTTGCAAATGCACACAGAGGTTTAATGAATTCTCCCAGTCATCGTGCAGCGATACTCAACAAATCATTTGGGCGTGTTGGTATTGGTATTGTTGACGGAGGGCAAAACGGATTAATGATATCACAGGAATTCAGGGATTAAACGGCCAGCTTTTCTAAACCTGGTTTTTCAATTAATGGGAAACTCACACAAAGCTTATTTCTCACCATGGCAGTTTCGCCAAAACGAATACGTCCATTCATATTGATAACCCTGTAATAAACCAGGCTGCTGAGAATATTCTTTTCTCTTTCCTGCACATCATGTTTCACTGCATCATCTTCAATACACAACTCAATATCATTATCCACATTAACCTTTACAATTGCTTTTGTAATCTCTTTCTGCATTTGCAATACCCTTAACCAGGTCTCTGCAATTCTCACACAATTCATTGCTTGCGTAAAACCAACCGATGTTGGATTGCCTGTAATTTTCAATTCGATTGTAAACGAATATTCATACCTGTGCAGGAAGAGAAAATTTTCCAGCATGTCCTTAATTGATACAGCTTCAAGCGTTGTAGGGCTGATGCTGTAGGAAAGATTTTTTACTTCTGTCAATGCGTTGCCGATAGCTTCATCAGCATCCTGCATATGCTGTAATCTATCCGTTTCATTTGCCAATGCCATATTCAAATAAAGGCGGCCGGCGGCCAGTTCCTGGGCAATATTTTCATGCAATTCTTTGGCAACCGATAAATTCTCCTCATCCCTCTCCTGAATAAATTGTTGAACAGTTTGATCTTTTATTTTGATGAGCTGGGTAGTTCGTTCTGCAATCAGCTTTGTCTTTAATCTTAACTCCAGCAATTTCGTTACTTGTTTTGATAATATTTCTAACGCACGCAGTTGCTGCTCATTCAGCTTACGTGGTTGCTGATCAAATACACAAACGGTTCCTAAATTCTGACCGTTAGGAGAAATGATGGGCGCTCCTGCATAGAAGCGGATATTGGCTTCGCCCGTTACATAGGGATTATTGAAAAACCGTTCATCTTTCAGAGTATCCTCAATCACCATCAATTCATCACCTAATATTGCATGTGAACAGAAAGATAAATCACGGCTTGTTTCTGTTTCCTCAATACCCTGCCTTGATTTAAACCATTGACGATCCCGGTCAATCAGTGTAATGAGCGACACCGGACAATCACAAATTTGTGCAGCAAGTTCACGGAGATCATCAAACTCCTGTTCTTCGGGAGAATCAAGAATATCGTAAAGCTGAAGATCGAGCAATCTCATCTCTTCCAACTTTGGTCGTTCTGCTATCTTCATAGTTCTGACTTTTTATACGGATATGCGTTCAAAAACACACATACGTATCGGTTTTACAAAAAGGATGTTGCATCCTTTACATGATTTTAAGAAATAAGCAGTTTCACTTATATCACCTAAGCAGCTGATTGGGTTGGATCAAGTTGCGGAAACATTACAGTATCCATTATAAATGGAGTTAGATATTTCCTTGTTGCAAAGCTCTGCCTAATAGACGTTAGAACATGGTTGAAAAAGTTCAAACAAACATATTTTTTTCATAACTAAGAGATAGCACTTATGGAATGCAAAACAAAATGCGACAAAAAATGGTTCATATACTTTTTAACTATCATGCATCAGCTTAATACCGGCGTTTTAAACCTGTTGTATTATAGATTTACAAAAGTTGATTTTAATGAAATGGGTTAAAATCTTTGCTTGAACTTACCGGATTCTTTACCTATCTTATTGGAGCAAACCATTCTACAAACATCAAAAAAACTTACAGTTATGCCAATTGTAAAAATAATTGAAGTGATTGCTTCGTCAGACAAAGGAATTGATGATGCTATTCGCCAGGCCGTGGCCGAAGCATCAAAGACAGTGCGGAATATTGATTCCGTTTATGTACAGGATATTAAAGCACATGTAAAAGATGGCCAGGTAACCACCTTTGGATGCGTGTGTAAAATATCGTTCAGAATTGAATAAGCAGAACTCCCAAAAAAAGAAGCACAGAAAGCTGAATTACGAATCATCTTTCTGTGCTTTTTTATTTATAATCGGCTTGAATTATTCTTCTACTCAATCTCGGTTGAATCTTCCGGCAAATGATCATACTCGCCTTTCAATGCATACCAACCAAAGATCACAAGGCCAATAACGATCGGTAAAAAAATACCGATAATGATAACCCACGGAACAGGATTGTTAATATCCTTCTTTCCGGCGCTGTCAATATTATACCATGCAGCAATCAGGAGTAAAATAAAAATTAACGGACCGGCTATTATCCACACAAGTCCTGCATATCGTTTTAACTTGTTCATACTTCAATCGTTTACGTTTGGATCAATTTTGTTGTTGAGATACAAAGCGCCAATAACAAAACATAATGACGCTACTATTATAGGATACCACAGCCCTACCAACGGATCAGCAGGGAAAGAAGTGGTGAGCAATAAACCAATAAAAGGTACCAACCCACCAAATACGCCATTACCGATGTGATATGGCAACGACATAGAAGTGTAACGGATCTTTGTTGGGAACAACTCCACAAGAAATGCTGCAACAGGACCATACACCATTGTTACAAAAAATATCTGTATAAACACAAGCCATACAAACTTCCAGAACACCGGCTTTGGTAGTTGCCGATCGGTATATTTTGTTATTGGCTTTGCTACAATAGCATCGCCTTGTTGTCTCACAGTATCTCTTACCGTTTCTGTATAAGCCCAGCCATTTGCAGAAGCATACGATGTAGTGATGGTGCGAACAAATCCGTTGGTTGTACCAATTGGTACAGCTTCAATTTTTGGTTTTGCGGTTACTTTAAGATCTACAAATTCAATTTTTGTATGATCAACACTGTCAAGAAAACTCTGATAAATGGGCCGGTAAAACAACACACCCAACAACATACCAATGAGCATGATCCATTTACGACCGATCTTATCACTCAACCATCCAAAGAAAACAAAGAAGGGCGTTGCAAACAGGATAGCCCAGAGCAAAATGGTTCTGCTTTGTCCGAATTCAATCATCACTCTTGTTTCTAAAAAATTCTGAGCATAAAACTGACCGGTGTACCAGATAACACCCTGCCCCATTACTGCACCAAACAATGCCAGCAATACCATTTTGAAATTTGCTTTATGGCTGAAACTTTCTTTTAATGGATTAACAGATGTTTTCCCTTCATGCTTCAATTTGGCAAACAATGGCGATTCCTTCATCTTCATTCGTATGTAGATAGAAACACCCACTAAAAGAATAGATAACCAAAAAGGATAGCGCCATCCACCCCACTCTGCATCAAACGCTTCATTGCTCATGCTTGATTTCACCAACAGTATAACACCTAATGCAACAAACAAACCTAATGTTGCAGTGGTTTGTATCCAGCTTGTGTACAATCCACGTTTATTGGCCGGCGCATGTTCGGCCACGTAAGTAGCAGCACCGCCATATTCGCCACCTAATGCCAGGCCTTGTATCAATCGAAGTAATAAAACAAGTATGGGCGCTAATACCCCAATTGTTTTATAACCGGGAACAAGCCCGATTAAAAAAGTAGCGCTGCCCATCAGTACCAGTGTTAAAAGAAAGGTGTACTTGCGACCGATAAGATCACCAAGACGACCAAATAATAATGCACCAAAAGGACGCACAATAAACCCGGCCGCAAAAATGGCCAGTGTGCTGAGCAAAGCAGCTACATCATTGCCTTCGGGAAAGAATTGAACTGAAATTGTTTTGGCAAGCATACCAAAAATGTAAAAGTCGTACCATTCAATTAAGGTACCCATCGAGGAAGCAGCAATTACTTTCCAGATGGAAGAGGAAGCAGTCGGTTGATTCATGCAAGGAAGATAAGTAAAAAACAGAATTACAACCGTTCTGCAACATCAGCACGGCAAAAGAAAAAACCTTACAAATGTTCGCAGAATCAATTGAAAGTTTAATCGTTATGTGCTCAACTTTGTTTTCACTACGTAAATAACTTTTGCACAAAAGTAGTTTTACATGAACAGATTTTTTGCTTTGGCATGGTTTTTTGAAGTAAACGTTTTAAAATCTCATACTCATGAAAAAAGTAATGTTCATTTGCTCGTTAGTATTAATTTCTTCAGCACTGTTATTTGCTGCATGTAAGAAAAGTAAAAACAATACTGAATTAAAAATTAATCTCACGGATGCACCTTATAATGCACAACAGGTAAACGTTGATATTAAAGAAGTGAATGTAAACTTCAATGGCGATTCTACCGGCTGGATAAAACTTGAAACAGCAGCAGGTATTTATGATCTGTTGAAATTACAGAATGGCGTTGATACATTTCTTGCTGCAGGCACTGTGCCAACCGGTACACTTAAAGAATTACGCCTGGTGTTGGGAACACAAAATACAATTATGATTGATAGCATTATTTATCCTTTAAGTACACCAAGCAGCCAGCAAAGTGGTTTGAAAATAAAAATCAACCGCAGTCTTGCCGCCGGTCTTGATTCTTTGCTTGTAGATTTTGACGCTGCTCTTTCCATCAGTAAGGATGGAAGCGGTAACTATATTCTACAGCCGGTGCTGAAACTAAAATAGGTTTTCCTTCTATATATCAGAAAGCGACACCTGTAAGTGTCGCTTTTCCATTTTCAATACGTTTCTCTTTAACTGTACTCTGAGATTGAAAAGGAAAAGTTAACCGGAACCGATGCATGTGTGAAAGTTGTAAGAGTATCATCAGATCATGTAATGTATTTACAGCTAATGAAACTCATATTTGTAAGGCAACATTAATTTTCACAACAAAACAATTTTATCATGGAAAAGCATCAAACAAACAAAGAAATTAAAGAAGATACAGTCAATGCATTGAAACAAAAGACGAATCAGGATTTTAATGGTAAGAAACCTTTATCGAATGATCCCGATTTAAAAGAAAAAACACCTGAAACAGAAGTACCCGGTATTGGAGATGATAAAAAAAAGAACCCCGGCGAAATAATTGGAGAAAATGACAAGAAAGCTGGTTCTGAAGAAGAGTATAAACCAGAGGCGCCGGTAACTGACGAACCAATCAATCCAAGGCCGGAGGAAGGTATTGATGGTGACTCAGATGCCCCCGCCATCATCAACAAAGAAGACGATACCAAAGTTTTTTGAGCTTTAAATTCTATTTCACATCTGCTTAAGATCAGAAATAAGCAATTACAATAAACCTTAAATATTAAAGACTATGAACATAACAAAATATATAAGCATACTGCTCATTTCAATGACTTCAATGTTGAGTTCATGCCAACTGGTGGAAGGTATTTTTAAAGCCGGGATGGGCTTCGGGATTTTTATTGTAATTGCAATTATTGCTCTTATCGTCTTTTTAGTTTTTCGCTTAGGAAGAGGTAAAAAGTCATAAAAACAGAGTTCAACAAATGAATTCCTTAACCTCTGATTTAGATTAAGTAAATAACGAGTCTTGACATTTAAAAAATTACATTATGCAAAAGAAACCTGACAGTGAGTCAAACAAAAAAAACGTTGCCGCAGACAAAAAACAGCAAAAGGGCATGCAGTCTTCGCAACTCATGAAATTATTTGAAACTGAGTTGAAAGATATTTTCTGGGCTGAGAAAGCTTTGACAGAAGCAATTCCCAAAATGATTGCAAAAGCAACATCAGAAGAATTGATCGTTGCATTGGAAAGCCATCTTGAAGAAACGAATGAGCAGGTTAAACGTCTGGAACAGGTTTTCAAATCAATTGATATGAAGCCAACAGCAAAAAAATGTGAAGCAATGGCCGGACTTATGAAAGAAGCTGAGGCTATTATTGAAGAATGTGAGCCGGGTGCCATGTGCGATGCCGGTATTATAGCAGGTTCTCAAAAAATTGAACATTATGAAATTGCATCCTACGGCACATTGCGTCAGTTTGCAGAAACACTTAAGTTAACAGAAGCAGCTAAACTATTAGAGCAAACATTGGATGAAGAAAAAGGGGCGGATGAAAAATTAACTGAAGTTGCAGTAAGTGCCGTAAATGTTGAAGCAGCCGAACTTGAAGGTGTTGCTGTAGTTTAAAACTGTATACCATTGATATGAATAAACTATTCAGAGGATTAATTGCAGGATATGGCGCCAAGAAACTTGGCGGCGGCTGTTTAAGCACCATCCTGATTTTTATTGTGATTTGGGTAGTACTTGGAAAATGCAACTGATTCTGTTATTGCATTTAAATAAAAGATCCTGCGTTAAATAACGCAGGATCTTTTATTTAAACCAACTCTTTGTTAAGCCATTATTTCTTCCTTCGCTACCTTACTGTAATCATCAGCAAGTTTGCGTTGTACTTCAAATGGCAATGGCTCATAATCGAGAAAATGCATCCGGAATTTTGCACGGCCCTGTGTAAACGAACGCAGGTTGCTGCTGTAATCCTGCATCTCTGCCAATGGAACTTTAGCGATCACTTTTGTGAAATGGCTTTCGGTATCCATACCTTCCACCATTGCACGTCGTGTTTGCAGATCGCCAATAACAGCACCGGTGAGATCTTCAGGACAAAGCACTTCTACGTGATACATTGGTTCAAGTATCTGCGGATCGGCTTGTTGAAATGCCTGGCGGAATGCCTGCAACCCGGCGATCTTGAACGAAATATCATTGCTGTCAACGGGATGCATCTTTCCATCAAACACACATACCCTAACATCACGCACATAAGAGCCGGTAAGCGGTCCTTCGTTCATTTTTTCCATCACACCTTTTAAGATCGATGGCAGGAACCGAACATCGATAGCACCACCAACGATACAATTGTAATAAACCAATTTGCCACCCCATGGTAAATCATGCACTTCCCTGCCCCGGACATTAAGGTCTGCGGGTTCAGGCATTCCTTCATACCAGGGTTCAATACGTAAATGCACTTCGCCAAACTGTCCGTTACCACCACTTTGTTTTTTATGACGGTACATACTATCGGCACTTCGACGTATTGTTTCACGGTAAGGAATGCGAGGACGTGTAAACTTCACTTCAAGTTTATGTTGATGTTCAATTTTCCATTTGGCAACAGCTAAATGCATATCGCCCTGGCAATGGATCAATGTTTGTTTTAACTCTTGTGATACTTCCACTTTAAACGTGGGGTCTTCATGGCGAAGATCGTGTAAAGCTGCAGCCAGTTTTTCTTCTTCACCTTTCTTTACGCTTTCAATAGCCATTGTAAGGTTTGAAGCCGGGAACTCAATGGGAAGTAACTCAATATCTTTTCCTTTTTCGTGCAGCGTATTGTTTACATGCGTGTTTCTAAGCTTCAACGTTGCACCAATATCACCTGCAGTGAGTTCATTTACCTGTGTGCGTTTATTTCCTTCTACAACAAACAACTGGTTCATCTTTTCCGCAACACCGGTTGTTTCATTCACCAGTTCCATTCCTGATTTAATGGTGCCACTGTAAACTTTAAAAAAAGAAAGCTCGCCAACATGTGGCTCACTTACCGTTTTGTAAATAAAAATACAGCCGGGGCCATTTTCATCACAGGGCAATGTTGATCCTGCTTTTGTTTTTTGCGGAGGCATTTCATTGGCACTGGGGCACACATTATCAATAAAGCCCATTAATCGGCCACTACCCATGTTGCGTTCTGCAGATAAACAGAATAACGGAAACAGATCATGATGAATCATTGCTTTTTTCATTCCTGCTTTGATCTCATCTTCATCCAGCTCACCTTTATCGAAATATTTTTCCATTAATGTTTCATCATTACCGGCAACGGCCTCAATCAATTCTTTGTGTAAGTTATCAGCTCTCTCTTTTTCATCATCCGGAATAGGTAATTTTTCCGGTTTGCCGCCTGTATCTTTAAATTTATACATCGTCATGCGCAGCACATCAATAATTTCATGAAACCCTGCGCCCTGTTGTCGTGGATATTGCACCACTGTAATGTTACTGCCAAAATGAGCTTTGGCTTCTGCAACCGTTTTTTCGAAATCGGCCGTTTCATCATCGAGTTTATTCACCGCAAAGATCATGGGTGTTTTAAACTGCTCGGTGTAATCCCAGATAATATCTGTACCCACTTCCACTCCACGAGTGGCATTCAGCAACATTACACCGGTATCGGCTACACGTAATGCACTGATCACTTCTCCAACAAAATCATCATAACCGGGCGTATCAATAATATTGATCTTATAGCCACGCCATTTGCTGTGTAAGAGTTTTGAAAAAACGGAATTGCCTCTTTCCTGTTCAAGTTCATGATAATCGGCAACAGTATTGCGTTCTGCAACTGTGCCTCTGCGGTTGATAATGCCTGCCTCGTATAACATGCATTCCGCTAATGTTGTCTTACCGGAGCCGGCGTGGCCCAGCAAGACAATGTTTTTTACGTGTGAGGTATCAAAGTCTGCCATAACATTCAATTTTTAAAATGTAAACAATCACCTGCTTACATGGGCATGTAAGTACAAGCGTAACCGTACAGGGAACAGATAGAATTTGAATGGGTGGCTGTGAATGTCTTTGATAGATGTAGTAAAGGCAATATGCTTATGCCTTAGCAACGAAATTTCTGAAATCGCTTCTCAGTTCATTTAACGTATGTTCCAGTATTTCGTATTGACCGTGCAGTTCTTCATGTTCCTGCAATGCTGCTTCAGAAGGATGACCGCTTGCCGGATCTTTTTCAACCTGTAATCTTCGGTCGTGGTTTTTGATGGCCTGTTTCAGATCGTGGATGTTGATCTGTTGAATGTAAAACTGGTTGTGATAGTGTTCCACTTCGGTAAGGACTTCCTTGTCTTTTTCTCCGCTTGCCATGAGTTGAAGCTGATCTCTCAGTTGACTCATTTCATTACGGTAGGAACGCAAATGCTCCCTCCAGGAGCTGCATTCCCTGTTAAGCTGTGTTGTGTCTGTTGAAACCATGGGAAACAGTTTTAATAGTGAATAAATAAGATATCATCAAAGAGCTAAATAAATTTAGTCAATACATCCGATAAAACCTATAAAAAAACAGATGATTTACGCACAAAAAGAAAACAGTATTTATGCATAAAATACGGTTTGGAACGTTAATTTAGCGCTCAATTAATTTCTATGAAACCAAACTGCTTACTAACCGCTCTTGCACTGATGTGCATCATTGGCCTGCATGCCCAGGATCAGCAACTGAAAAAACCCGAACTCATTTCGTACAACATCAGTTTTTCTGATTACCGTTTGCCTCAACTCATCAGTGATTCAACAGCCGGCAAAGCTTTCAACCAAGGCGACTGGTATAAACCAGGCAACAAATCATTTGGTGTTGGTTTAAGTTACTGGCGTGGACTCACGCAAAAGATAGATGCTTCAGGTACCATCACAGGAACGTTCTCCAACTTTCCTGCCAACTTTGTAAAAGATGATTCAGTAGGTCAGGCGAAGTTCAGCACACAACTCAATGCTTTATTGCACATAAGGGCCTTTAAAGACAAGGCTCCTGTAAACCCTTTTTTAACTGCAGGGTTAGGCGTTGGTTATTTCCCCGGCAAGATCGCTGCTTATGCACCAGTAGGAGTTGGCTTGCAATTCCGTTTTAAAGAAGGGTCTTATTTTTTCATGCAGGCACAATGGCGAAAGAAATTAACGGATGGCATTAATAACGATTACCTGCATTACAGTTTCAGCTTTGCACAAGACAACCCGTTTGAAAGAAAGAAAAAAGTTACAGAAGCCCCTGTAGTAATTCCGGTTGAACCTGTATTACCCCCTGATGGAGATGGTGATGGCTTTGCCGATGCAAATGATAAATGTCCTGACGTAAAAGGAACACTTAATGGTTGTCCTGATACGGATGCTGATGGAATAACAGACAAAGATGATCAATGCCCGAACGATAAAGGCACATTGAATGGTTGCCCCGACAGTGACAATGATGGCGTGGCTGATAAAGATGATAAGTGTAAAGATGTGGCAGGACTTGCCCGTTATAACGGATGTTTAATTCCTGATACGGATAATGATGGCGTGAATGATGAAGAAGATAAATGCCCCAATGAAGCTGGCATTACTGCAAACAGCGGTTGCCCTGAAATAAAACAGGAGATCAAACAGAAAATAGAATTTGCAGCGAAGAATATTCTCTTCCAGTTTGCCAGCGATGTTCTTTTAAAATCATCATTTGCTTCGTTGAATGAGGTGGCCAAGGTATTACAGGAGAATCCTTCGTTGAAACTGAACATTGAAGCACATGCTGACAATGCCGGAACGCCTGAACGAAACATGATGTGGAGCGAACGCAGAGCAAAAGCAGTAGCAGATTACTTCATCAGCAAAGGTATTGCTGCGGAACGCATTACCTACAAGGGTTATGGCGATACCAAACCAATTGCTGACAACAAAACAGCAAAGGGAAGAGCGCTCAACAGAAGAGTGGAAATGAAAGTAGATTATTAAACTATTATCCCGGTATGAAAGCGACAGGTAATTGCCTGTCGCTTTTTTGTTGATAGATATCTGTATTTAAGCATAATTGGCATAAGGCTTGCACACACTGTCATATCGAACTACAATACAGTTCAAACCTTCCCACTCTGAAGACTGCCTCTATCAATTTCATCATCATTAAAAACAAACAAATGAAAAGAACACTTCAGTTATGTGTAATCCTGTTCGCATCTGTGCTGGTGCTGGGAGCAATGTCCTGTAAAAAGAAATTAAAAGACACCGATATACAGGCAAGTATAGAGGCCGTGCTTTCTGCTGATGCCGATATGAGGAGTACAATGGTAACAGTACAAGATGGCGTTGCCACCATCAGCGGCGAATGTAAAGATGAAGCCTGCAAAGCAAAATGCGAAGCAGCAGTAGCAAAAGTAGAAGGTGTAAAATCAGTAGTGAACAATTGTACCGTTGCTCCTCCTCCAGCCGTTGTACCGCCTGTAAATGATGCTCTTTCACAAGCTGTGGCAGATGCCGTAAAAGATTTCCCGGGTGTACAAACTTCATTAACAGATGGCGTACTTACATTGACGGGTGAAATCAAACGGTCTGATTTGCAAAGTTTGATGCAGCGTTTGAATGCACTCAAATCAATGGGGATCACAAAAATTGAGTCATCAGGTTTAATAAAAAAATAAACAAGGAGGAAACATCTTATGGCATTACAGGATAAATACAAAGAACTTACCGATGCTGCAGCAGCTTCAGGTGTAAACAATCTGCAAATACGTGAGCAGGATAAAGTATTATACATTGATGGCGAAGCAACAGGTACAGTAAAGCAACAGTTGTGGGATATTTATGAGAAGCTGGATCCTGATTACTCATCAGGTGATCTGATGCTGAACATTAACAGCGTAGCCGGAGTTACAGACGGTGCTAAACTGAAAGTAACCACCAACAACAGCAATCTCAATATCCGCAGCGGCCCAAGCACTAATGATGAAATTGTTGGCAAAGCGGCCCGTCATGAGATCATTACATTGCTGCGCAAAGAAAACGATCAGTGGTGGTATGTTAAAACAGATGATGGTGAAGAAGGCTATTGCTATACACAATACCTCACACCTGTGCTGTAACATCCGCAACAAATAAAACAGCAACGGCTTTCAATTGAAAGCCGTTGCTGTTTTATAAAAAAGACAAACGATGCTCTTTTCTTCTGCAGGTTTACTTGATAGTTAGTGATCTGCTGAGATTGAACACTTGCGATGTGAATTTTTAATATAATTCATGTTGAAGGCTGTTTATCGAAAAGAAAACTCTGCACTATTGTTCCTGATCAGTAAATTCATTTTGCCAAAATCGAAAAAATTATCATCAACATTATCTGAAAGTTTTAATGTGAGCTTTTCAACTTTGAATGCGTTAAGTTTATTATTTACGATGTAAGAGATAGTTGGCTCATTAGTCTTGATAAACTTATTCTCCTTTTTAAGGTATCCCGTAAGTTCCAAAACAGGAGTAAGATCTTCTAGTTCCTTTTGCGTAATTGCTAAGTCAATGGAAACAATGCTTTCAAACAGTTTCTTCCCTTTTACAAACTCTCTCGCAAGGAATTGATTCATACTTAATTCTGCAGAATCACCATATCCCCATTTCCGATAGCTTTCAACCGAGTACGAACTCAACATCGGTATAAGATGATTATTCTGTTTTTTACGGAGGTTGCTGTGATGACGATAAATAATCTCTGTCAATTTAAAATCCGGACCTTCGAAATCATAGGAAATAATAGAGTCGTTCTTAACCTTCTGGAAATTCTCTTCCAGTATCTTTCCCTGCCCCGGTCGTCGAGTTTGAAAGATCAAATAGGCAGTGCCAAGCTGGGTAGCAAAATAGCCTCTGGCAGGATTAAAATGAATGAAACTGTTTTGCCCAAAAATATAATAGCTAAGCACCATCGGGGAAGGCATCATGGTATCATATGTAAAAGGAGCAAGCTTATTCCTGATAAAGTCGTTTGCGACCAGTTTTTCAAATGAAGCCGAATCGATGATAATTTCAATGTGGCTAAAGTCGGACTTTATGTTTTGCGTAAAACAGGTAGTACCCGTAAGCAACAGAAGAATAACGATGATTGATTTCAACTTTGTAAGTTTTTTCATTAGTTCTGGTTTAAATGACTGCTAACGTTCGGGTATTTGCGAAGGCAGGAAACTCGTGCACTTTCAATTCCGTCACAAATATCCAATTGAAAATATGTTATTGAAGTTAAGACCTTTTGCCGGGCTTTATATAACAGGTGCTAATCTCTCTGCCAAACTCTACATTCGCTGAACTCTAATTTCAAAAGGTTGATTTCGCCTTGGTGGTGTCTCCACGAAAAAAAAGGCCGTGGCTTATAATGATCGTATTACTGCTCCTGCCGCCGAAAAAAACCTTCTCTACAATTATTGATTTTTGAATAACTGTATCGTATAATCAAGCAACGCAGTGTTGCCATAAGCACCATGGCCCGGAACAATCAATTTCAAATCGGGATAGGCTGCCTTAATTTTTTCAACTGTACCCGACCAGGCTGCAATATTTGCATCGCCCAAAAAGCCCTTCGTAGCATCCACTTCTTTAAGCAAACAACCGCCAAACAAAATATGATCCGAAGGAAAATAACCCACCACATTATCCCTTGTATGTCCCTCACCAAAAAATTTCACAATCGCTTTTTCATTACCAATGCTTAACACAATTGAATCTGTAAAACTGTTTTGCGGAATGGTATAGTTCCTGGCTGTTGCCAGTTCAATGGTTTTTGCATTTGCATACGAAGGAATGGCATTTGCATGAAACGCCTTAAGTCCTCCCAAACAATCATCATGAAAATGCGTAGGCACAATCGCCTTGATCTTACACTTCAAGGAATCGTTGATCCATTTGATCAACTCTGCTGCGCTTGTATCGTTGGTTGGCGTATCGAACACAATTGTTTCGTTGCTGTTTCTTACAACCAAACCGTTACAAGGCACATTCCCGAAATCGTTGGTTTGCAAATATGATACATGTACAAACGAATGGGCGGCAATTTGGGTAATGACCAGTCGATCCGACTTGTACACCTCTTTGGCTTGAAACGTTTCCTGTTTTGGAGAACTGCATTGGAGATTGGTTGCTGCGATGATAAAAGTCAGTAATGATTGAAGAATAAGGTTCATGTTGTGTTGTTGTTGATGATTGATTTGGCCGATGCTTTGAGTTGAGCTGCAAATTTATTCTTTGCAGACTTCGGTTAACGTTAAAACAGATAATAAATTTTGTTTTGCAAATTCGCCGATGAAATCGGAATGATTTTATTCAGCAAAAAGCGATCCAATAAGGTGGAACACTTGCGCAAAAAAACGCACAACTCTTTCGAATTGTGCGCTGAAGAAATTGTAAACATCTGTAAATAAATTACAGTCCCGATTTTAATGCATTCAACACGGCCTCATAGGCTTTCTTTTTTGCTCCCGCCGGATTATAAAGAAGTGGATAATCGGCACCATTTTTATAGCGCCAGCTTTGATTATCCAGCAGGCCCCAAATGGTTACACCATAACGCTGTGGCTTTGGCACATGCCGCATATACGATGTAATGATATAATTGTACATCTCTGCCTGCGCATTTTCCAGGTCCTGGGTAAATACCAAACTGGTTGCATTATTGGTATTCACACCAATGTCCAGTTCAGAAATATGCACCAGCAAACCGGTAGCTGCCAGTTTTATAAAATGATTATCGATCTGATTCTTGTTGGTATTAAGGCTCACATGCATTTGCGTGCCGATACCATCTACTTTCGCTCCCCTTCCCCTGATCTCTGCAACATATGCAATCAGCGAATCAAGTTTGGCAACAGAAAATTCAAGGTTATAATCGTTGATAAATAATTTGGCTGTGGGATCAGCTTCCGCTGCATAGTTGAATGCTTTCACTCCAAAATCACGACCCAGGTATTCACTCCACACAAATACATCATTCGCTGTAGCATTGGCAGTATTCGTATTGTTTCGGATGGCGCCAGCAGGACCATCGGCAAACATTTCGTTGATCACATCCCATCCACGCACCTTCCCTTTAAAATGCCCGGCGATCTGTTGAATCGTTGTTTTCAGCAAGCTGTCCACTTTTGCATAATTGTTGGAAGCGCCACCGGCAGGAATTAATTCGTTTACACTTACATCATCTATAAAATAAGTATTGCTGTTGCGTCCCATATCAAACGATAGACGGGTTTGTTCCTGGTTAGCAGTAATTAGCCACGTTACCTGTTGCCATGCGGTGCCGATAACCTGATCGGCTTGGTACAAGGAAGAGGGCGACAGGGTTGAAAGCCTGATGGAACCATTTGCTGCCGACGCTTTTACCCAATAGCTGATCTGGTATTGCTTTCCTGCTACTAGTGTAATAGGATCAGACGCCACTTGCACACGCCATTGCTCTGTTGTGTAGGCAGCAGGATTCACTACTTTCAACGAGCGTGTACCTGTTCGTACTTCCGCTGCGCCTGTGCCAACAGTTATTGTAGCTGTTCCCGCAGGATTACCCGAGTTCAACACAGTGAAATTCGTAAAACTTGTTGCGTCACCATTTTCAAAACCGGAGTTTTGTGCAAGGTTTGTTGTACTAAGAGTTGAAGAACTTAACAGACTTCTGTAATACGTCCCTTGTGTTTGTGCATGCCATGCTAATACATGACCGTGAATCTGGATGTTTGCCGCTTGTGCCGCAGCAACCATGGCATCAGCTGTACTGAAATTATACCCGCCCGAACTATTGACAATGGCATTATTTTTCATTTCATTTTCAAACGTGATCCCGTTAAAATCCCTCTTGAGTATGCCGGACGACAACGTATTGATCATAAAAGATCCGTTACTTGCCGCTGCAGCAATGGGAAATGAAGCCACCGATTTTAATGCTGCCGATTCAACCACGGGCTGAGGTGTTGCTGTGGTTCCCGCTTGCCCCGTTTTCTTTTTACAGGAAGAGAAAAGTGCTAACAGCAAGATGAATCCACAAATTTTTCTTTTCATATCAGGTATTCTGTTTTTAAGTGTGGAGTGAATTTATGTATTAAATGTTTGCAAACATGATTGTGTTGAATAATACTATGCCTGAGTGGTAGACAATTGTATTCTGCCGGCTGCAAATTATCCATTGCTTGTGATCACTTGCACTGAATAGTTGCATGAAAAAGTTAACATCAAACCTGTGAACTATGCAACAAATTCCAAAAGTTGCATAACAGTTTTACTCGTTTGATGATTCACCTTTAATACATGGTAATTACATCGATCATGCAACTTACCATTAGCATCAATTAATCACTAAAACAAATGAACGATGGCAACGAAAACAAAAAATGCAAGCGCCGGAAAAACTCCTGCTAAAAAGAGTGCTGCCAAAGAGTTGGAAGATCTTTTTGAAGACAGTTTAAAAGATATTTACTGGGCGGAAAAAGCGCTCACCAAAGCATTGCCGAAAATGCAGAAAAATGCAACATCCCCGAAATTAAAAGAAGCAATTGCATCACATCTTGCAGAAACAATGGAACATGTTGCACGCCTGGAAGCCTGCTTTGAGTCGATCGGCAAAAAAGCAGTTGCAAAAAAATGTGATGCCATGGAAGGCCTGTTGAAAGAAGGCGTAAGCATCATGGAAGAAACAGCACCCGGGGCCGTAAGGGATGCGGGGATCATTGGTGCATCACAGAAAGTAGAGCATTACGAAATTGCTACCTACGGAACACTGGCTGCCTTTGCAAAAGTGCTGGATCAAAAAACAGCGTTGAAGAATTTATTACAAACATTGAAGGAAGAAAAGAAATGTGATGAATTACTTACCTCCATTGCAGATACAGAATTGAACACAGCGGCAATTAAAAATTAGTCCTTATAAAGCGTTCATCAGTATGATTGTACGCCGGAATTTTTTCGAAAGGTTGCCTCGTAAGGAAGGCAACCTTTTATCTTTTCTATCAGTAAATCATTTGTTATGAAAAAGAAAAACACATCTCCAAAAGCAGGTTCCATTAAAACAGAACAGCTTCTGCAACATACAACCATCAACAACGATGAAGCACTCACTACCAACCAGGGATTAAAAATTAATGACAATCAAAATTCGTTAAAGGATAGTGAAAGAGGTGCTACTCTTCTGGAAGATTTTATTCTGCGTGAAAAAATTACGCACTTCGATCATGAGCGGATACCTGAACGGATTGTACATGCACGAGGTTCAGCAGCACACGGTCATTTTGAATTGTACAAAAATCTGAGCAAGTACACGAAAGCAGGATTTCTAAACGACACCACAGTGAAGACGCCGGTGTTTGTTCGATTCTCAACTGTTGCCGGTAGCGCAGGTTCTACCGACCTGGCAAGAGATGTAAGAGGTTTCTCTGTTAAGTTTTATACGCAGGAAGGTAATTATGACCTTGTGGGTAATAACATCCCCGTCTTCTTTATACAGGATGCTATGAAATTTCCTGACCTTGTACATGCAGTAAAACCCGAACCCGATCATGGTATGCCACAGGCAGCTTCTGCACATGATACGTTTTGGGATTTTATTTCATTGATGCCCGAATCATTGCACATGATCATGTGGGCCATGAGCGATCGTGCAATTCCCAGAAGTTTGCGGATGATGGAAGGATTTGGCGTGCATACGTTCAAATTAATTAACAAAGAAGGCAAATTTCATTTTGTAAAATTTCATTGGAAACCTTTGTTAGGTGTTCATTCCGTTTGTTGGGATGAAGCCACCCGCATCTCCGGTAAGGATTCTGACTTTCACCGAAGGGATCTGTATGAAGCAATTGACAGCGGCGCTTTTCCTGAATGGGAATTAGGACTGCAGATCATCCCGGAAGAAGATGAACATAAGTTTGAATTTGATTTGCTTGACCCCACTAAACTTGTTCCTGAAGAACTAGTGCCTGTAACCATTGTTGGTAAGATGACGCTGAACAAAAATCCGGATAACTTTTTTGCAGAAACAGAACAGGTAGCATTCCATCCCGGCCATATAGTTCCCGGTATTGATTTCAGTAACGACCCTTTGCTGCAGGGAAGATTATTTTCTTATACTGATACACAATTGAGCCGGCTGGGCACACCTAATTTTCATGAAATTCCCATTAACCGTTCCATCAACGAAGTACACAACAATCAACGTGATGGCATGATGCGGCAAACCATCAACAAAGGAAAAGTGAGTTATGAACCGAATACACTTGCTGCCGGTTGCCCGTTCCAGGCATCTATGAAAGATGGTGGTTTTACATCGCACAACCAACGTGTAGACGGACAAAAAATAAGAACAAGAAGTAAAAGTTTTGTAGATCACTATTCGCAGGCAAAATTATTTTTCAATAGCCAGACTTTGCCTGAACAGAAACATATGATCGATGCACTAACTTTCGAGTTATCGAAAGTAAAAACAATAGCCATAAGGGAAAGAGTGGTTGGATTACTGAATTTTATAAACAAAGATCTTGCAAAAAAAGTGGGCGACAACCTTGGCATTAAACCAGTGAAACCCGAAAGCCCGGTCAATCACAGTTTTTCTGCAGATGCCGACCCAAAAGATGTTCAAAGCAAAGAGTTTGAAATGACGTTGAAAAAGTCGGATAAATTGAGCATGGCCAATACAGTTAAGAACAGTATTAAAACTCGAAAAATTGCTTTCCTGATTGCAAATGGTGTGGATGCTAAATCAATAAATACGTTCACTGCCAAATTAAAATCAGCAGGAGCAGTCGTGCAGTTCGTTGCAAACAATATGGCCACGGTACTTGCCGACGATGACACTGAATTTACACCCGATCATTCTTTACTCAGTACAAGCAGTGTATGCTTTGATGCGGTGTATATAGCACCCGGCAAAAAATCGATCGATGCATTGAAAGCAGAGCCCGCTGCTATTTTCTTTGTAAACGAAGCATACAAACATTGCAAGGCTATTGGATTTGGAAAACAAACAGAAGCATTCAGTTCTTTAACAAATGTAAATACCACCAAAGGAAAAGACCCGGCTGTTCTGTTTGAAGCAGGTGCAGGCTTTGCAAAAGATTTTATTACGGCCGTTGCTAACCACAGGGTCTGGGAATTGGAAGACGCAAGAAACAACCCGGCATAAGACTAATAAATTAATGAACGGGTTGAGAAAATTTGCAGAAAGCCGTTAATCTGTTTTAGCAGTTGCTTTTCAGCTTTCGAGTGAATAAAAAAGAGCGGAGATATTATCTCCGCTCCTTTTTCCTCTGCCCGTGGTTTAATGAAGTATTCTTTTGAACAGAGTTAACAGACTTAGATATGTCAACCGAATTGGAAGAGTCAAGATAAAAGCAATTGATATAAGTTTGAAGTTTGTCATAGCATTGCCGCTAACGGTTTGAGTGTTGCCGCAGTTGGCGATTTCGGAGCACTTCACTGTCAACCTGCACAAAAGTTTGACAGGAGCACTCAGCTTCAATTTTGCACGTCACGGCCAATTTAGGCAACACGCTGTTAGCGGTAGCTCTTCAATCTTTCGTCAAAGCCTGAATTTTTCAAATGCCGTCCCATTAAATTTATATGCACCGTTTTCATGTGTCCCAAGCCACAGGCCACCATTTTTGTCTTTGTAAATACTGAATAAGGTAATGTCTTTTGCGTTTTCTTGAACCGCATAATGAGTAATTTTTGTACCATCGTATTTCCAAACGCCACTGCGATAGGTTACAAACCACAAATTATTATTGTTGTCTTTTACTGTTGATAGATACTCATTTAGACCACTGGTATTCTTTCCATCTAAGCTACCTATACTTTCGTGTCTTATATAAAACTTACTGCTTTTTAAAATTGTGCTGTCGTAAACACTATAACGGTTTTCGGTATTAAACCAAAAGTCCCCATTTTGGTCTTCCGTGATTGAACGTACTCCGTTTGCACCTTCGTTGCGAAATTCCGTCACATCTTCTTCTGTAATCCATTTAAATGATTTTCCATCGTATCGGCAAACACCAACAGGGTTTGTACCAAACCAAATATTTCCTTTTTGGTCTTGATAAATACTATAGATTTCAAATGGATTTGGATGGCTTGGTGGTTTTGGTAATGTCAATTCATAAAAATTATCACCATCAAACCGATATACTTTTTCAGTTTGGTAAGCATTTCTAAACCACAAATCATCAGGTTGAAGCTTCCATTCATTGCTTTTAGTTACTGTAATTGTAGTAAATGATTGCCCGTTGAATTTAACAATTGTCGATTGAGGGGAACAGCTAACGAAGTAAATATTCCCTAATTTATCTTCTTTAATTTCATCGACTCTATTGTTTGACAAACCGTGTTTTTTTGTAAAATTAATCAAAGTCTTTCCATCATATTTATAGACTCCTGTTTCCCAACTGCCAAACCAATAAACGTTTTTCTTGTCTTGGTAAACAACCATTATACTGTTTCCAAGTTCCTTTACTGTGTCGCCATTTGCAAATTGGTTTGTGTTATTTTTCTTATCAGCTGTCTGTCCATTGCACGAAGTCAATAGAGTTAATATGCTCAGAAATAAAAGTATGTTTAATTTCATTGTTTTCATCTTAATTATAGTGTGTCTTCATAGAGTTACCGCTAACGGCCAGAGCTTGCTGCTGTGCTGGTATTTTATAATGTCCAGCCCGAAGCCGCTGTTGATTGAAAAACTGATGATGAAGATAACAACAAAAGTTGATTGCAATCTGTCGGCTGGATATGGGCTGACAGCGATATGAAGCTGAGAATATATTCGTCTGCCAGCATAGCAGCAAACTCTCTGTTGGCTGCTGTCATTTGTCTTCAATCATTCCGATAATTGCACATAGCCAAGGAACATCAATAGTTGTCCATGATTTTGATTCTGTCGTCCAAACTTTTAAGCCTTTCGGGTATCCTAAGTTTGACCCAACTTCTCCATATTCAACAGCTACTGCACTTTTCGATACAGATTGTATTGAGCACCAGAATCGTCCAATTTCCGATTCATTATAACGAATTATTCGACCATATTCTTTTGAGAAATAATTGTCTGTTGAAAAACCAAACCCAAATTGATAGGAAGGATATGGCAAAAGCCTACTGTTCATAGTATCAATGATGTATTCTTTTCCCGAACTTGTTCGATAGATAATATTATGAATTCCGTCTGTATAGAACTTGTCATTCAAAATACCGGAATTTATAGAGTCTAACTTTGTAAATAGAAGGTCGTTATTTTCAAGAGTATTAAATTTTCTTATCGAAACTTCAGAGTATACCTCCTCTTTTATTGGGTAAATAATTTTGTGTACGGTGTACAAGAAGCTTGTATTATCTAACCAATATGTACGGATTGTGGGAAACTGACTTCCACCTTTAAGGTTAGGCCCATTACCTGCATCTGGAACAATTATTTTATCCTTGTATCCATTTCTTTTGAGGATTATTTTATATGGCAACACACTTCTGTCGACATATAAGCCTTGTTTTTGGTCTGGAGAAAAACTAATATCATAAATACGCTCTTTGTGATTTACAAATTTATATTCGCTGGTTTTCAGATTTAAGTGTAAAAAACCTGTACCGGTAAAAATATTATTTCGATAAAACACAAGAGTATCACCAGAAGATTCAACGAAATTGTCACTTTCTTCAATAACAAGCGTTCCGGTTTCAATATCTATTACATTACCTGTCCCAGAAATAATATAACGGTCTTTGTATATAAAGTTTTCGCCAAGGTCGAACCGAACATAAGAGCCTGGAACTCCCTTCTTATTTGTAGGAAATCCAGCTATGGTGTCTTTCGAAAACAAGACGCCGTTTACAAACTTGTATGCTATTAAATAAGTAAAATTCCCAATTTGGGGTGAGTCAACTCTATATTCAGCAGTTATAAGAGTTAGCTTATTAACTTCCTGAGACTTACAAAACTTAGAAAGAAAAAGAAATGATATGACTAAAAGGGTTCTCATGATTGCAGCCAACGAACAGGGCTTTATGCAGGTTGGGAATTAGTATTCCGTCCGCCCACAACCGCTGCTGATTGAAAATATAAAGTTGAATTTAAGAACTAAAGTTGAAAGTTGATTGTCCAGCCCGAACCACAGCTTGGATTTGCAATTTGTTGATGTTTGCTGGTCGTGCCCAACTTGCATAAAACCCAATGTTATGTGCCGGTAATGTCCTCAATTTCTTTTGCAAAGTATTTTTCTACCAAGCTGTAGCCAATCATATAATTCACAGAGTATGTTTTGTCGTCAATTGTGAATGGTTTAGCGTTTTTGAATTTTACTCTTGTCGACTGTAAATCTGCTACGAATTTTTGTCGCTGTGTTGGCAGAATAAAAAAATAGAAGTTGTCAAACTTAACTATGTCAAAGTAAAGTGTCTGTTTATTAGATTTTAGAACAACTGTATTATTATTTCTTATTGTCCACGAGCCGCTGTCAACCGTGAACCTTGCCATACAACTAAAGTCAATTTTACGAAAGGTCATATTTGAGTCGAGCCGAAAGTTGTAACCGCCAAAACCGTCGCTGATGTAAAAACCACCTACGATGTCTTTCCATGCAATTGAATCTGCAACTGTCAAACCATCAATATTTTTATAAGCAGCTTCTTTCGCCACTTGTCCATACAAAAGTGTCGAAAAGAATAGGGCAATTATTGTCAATGCTTTTGTCATAGTGAGGTGTTCAATTTACTGGCACATAACGGGCAGGTATTGCTGCAGGTGGGATATTTTATAACGTCCAGCCCGGAACTGCTGCCCAATTGAAAATATAAAGTTGAAGTTAACGACAAAAAGCCAAATAGATTTTCGTCTGCCCGAACTAAAGTACAGCGATGCAAACAGCCGAAGTTTCAACGTCCAGCCCCACTTGCAGCAATACCAATGTTGTGCGTTCGCTTTTTGTCCACCGACAAAAAGTGAACGCTATGCTATAAGCTGTACTCTTCATAAAATGCAGTCTTGCTCTTTTTGTCGTACCATAAATATTGCCAATACTCGGCTTCTTTACCAACTTTATACGGTTCTAACAATTCAATTTTGTCTTTGTCCCACCATTTGAATTCGTCTAAAAAAAATAATCCATCATCGTCTTTTGAAGTCGTCATTTGCATTTTCTTAGTGGAAATTATTTTGTTAATGGTTGATTTGTCGCAGCTAAATGAAATCAAAACTTTATAGTCAGCACCCAAAAAGTCACCATATGCATAAATGTTTTTTACATCGTCTGTCAAGTCAACTTGCAAATGCTCTTTAAAACGCTTTTTGTTATTTTCTGTGTCTGGCTTGCCATTGTCATAAGTTGGAAAAGCTTTGTCAACGAGTTGGTCTTTTTTATCTACAATTTTTTGCTTTGTCTCGCTAATTTTTTCTTGCGTTTTGTCAACGACATCGTGCCCTTTTCTTTTGAGTCTATCACAAGAGAAAAGTGTTATCAAAAAAGCAATTGTCAATATGTAAGTAGTTAAACGCAATGTCTGTTTAAAGTGACGCACAACGGAAAGGCATTTGTGCTGTTGGGGACTTCATTTGTTCGTCGCCCCCGGCGACGAATGCCGAACTTTGTTTCTAAAGATAAAAATTTGTTCTGTTGCCAGATAGCATTTGGTCAGCTTGTACAAAAGCCCAACAGCGTTACTGCTGTTGAATGACGCTTTGCGTCGCCCCCCCCCAATAGCACAAATGCACCTGTTAGCCGCATTAGGGTAATACAAACTTTACTCGCATAGAATCCACGTCACTTTTTTTGGGTAACATAATGTGGCAAAACACTGGCTTCATTTGTCCGTCAACGGAATCTTTTTCGTATTGCTGTTTGTAGTCGCCGGAGACTAACGGATTACTAATTGAAGGAACTACCTTAAAGGTTTGCCCTGAATAAGAAGATTTGAAATGGTACCAATCGGATAAGTTGACTTGGAACGCCACCGTTTCACCACCGTGAAGCGTAAAATATTTTTCAGGTGTGCTTTCTGGAATTATGATCTCTTCTCCTTCATCGTAAGGGTCATAGGTTTTAAACTTACCGATAGGTTTTGAAAAGGAAACCTGCTCAAAGCTTTCAGCGTTGAAAATCGAGAAACAAGGAAAGGCCATTTTGCCGTTAAAGGGAAACAATGGCTTGTAAAGTAGAACCGAGTTTTTAGAAGTGTTTGAAATACGGAGGTCTGCAAGAATGGTTTCTTTGTTTTTAGGGTAAACTTCAAGGGTAACATGCAAGAAATCGGCGTCCTTGTAAATGGTTGATGGTGTCCGTTTATCGTTTCGTCCACATGAGTATAAACAGATGAATGCGAGAATTGGAATTAAAAACTTCATGAAAAGGAGATTTGCAGAGTTGCGGCTAACGAGCAGGTATTTGCGAAGGCTGGGAAATAGACTTCCGCCAGTCTGGCTACCTGAAGCTAAATTTATAATTAAAAGTTGATGATTTGCACATAGCTAAATAGATATTCGTCTGCCCGATATGAAGCCAAAGTGAAAAACAAAAGTTGAAACACGGCTTCCGTCTGCCCAGCTTTTGCAAATACCAATGTTACATGCCGTATTAATTCAGTCGGATTTTAACCTGTTTGCCATTCTGTAAGCCAACTGCAAAAATTGTGTCACCTTCAGCTTCTGTTTGCACTTTGTCAAATCCTTCTTTTATAGGAATGTTTCCTGCTGTGTCAACAAGATACCATTTGCCATCATCTTTCATAAAAGTTCCATGATAATAATTGTACTCACCAAGTCCTCGATAATTGTCAAGCGGTAAAATAAATTGTCCACGATAATTTATTAACCCCCATTTCTTGTTTTTTGAAGCAATAGCTACATCATTTTTGAAACGATATACGGTGTCAAACGTTTCACTGATTATTTTTTGTCCTTGTTTGTTGAGTAATGAAAATTGATTATTGTCTTTCACGACTGCTGTTCCTTTGTAAAATGGATATGCCGTCTTGAAGGTTGGTTTTAATATCCAGTTCCCAGTGTTATCTAAAAAGCCGAATAGACTGTCCAGCCTAACAAGTGCTGAATTATCGGAGATAGTCAGGTCGTCAAATTTTGGTCGAGAAACAATTATACCGCTTGTAGTTATAAGTCCATACTTTTTGAAATTGTAGCCAACAACGTCGCCGCCTTTCAACCTTTCGCCACCACTGTCAATACGTACAAGGTTATCAACTTGCCAATCTTCTATGTAGTCAAATTGAGCAGGAAGTATAACGTTCATGTTTGTGTCAAGCAAGCCTTCCTTTCCATTTTCTCTGTAGATGTAAGCAAAGGTGTTACCGTCGTAACCATGAATGCCCGTAATATCTTTCTGCGGTCTGTCACACGAGATAATGAACGAAAGAAAAAGTAGAGTGACTGCTCTCATAATATGGCATGTAACGTTCACAGCTTTGCGGACGGCGGGGCAATTCTTTGACGTCGCCCCTGGCGACGAGTGGTGAACGGTGATACTAAAGATAAAATTTTATTCAAAAGCTTAATAGATAAATGTCAGCCGGTACAAAAGCTAAATAGAATTAAGGTGCTGAACGACGCTTTGCGTCGCCCCCGCTGACGCAAAACTGAATGTTGTACGAATGGTGTCACTCTGCTGTTAGAAAAAAAGCAATGTAGGGTCTGTATTCAAAGTCCTTTTCTTCAAACTCAACTGTTTTATTAGTTTCATCGATATTTAAATAAAGCTCTGCATATTCGTCTTCTCCAGTACCTTCAAAAAAGATTTTAATATAACTTATAGTCTCAAGCCTTTTTGCCCCGTTACCTTTAAAAGTGAGGTCATTTAGTCCAGTATAGTTGCATGTAATTTTATTCGTAAACTTTAAATTGCTTTGCAAATTGAGGCCATAGATTGAGTAAAGTGTTTGTAGAAAATTGTCACTGGTGTCACCAAGTGTCCTGAAAATTACTCCAGCGCCAAATTTATCTATATTGATAGGAATTTCTAATTCAAACCCAACTGGCAGTCCATTGTCAACTGAACAAACTTTATAAACATATGCCGTGTCGTTGATTGATTTGTTAACTATTTGGAGCTTAAAATTTCCACCCCAATCCGTCTGTTTGTCAATAATTATTGTTTGCAAAGTGTCAATGTTTGCTTGATTTCGTGTACTTTCTTTGCAATTAGTAAAGAAAATTGTCAGAAGTATTGTGCCTCTAAGAAGTTTAGTCATGGTTGAGTGTCGAAAGTTGCGTACAACGTTGACGGCTTGCTGCTGTGCTGGCATTTTATAATGTCCAGACTGGAGCCGCAGCCGATTGAAAAACTGATGATGAAGATAACAACAAAAGCTGGTAGAATTCCGTCAGCTGGATATGGGCTGATAGCAATATGAAGCTGAGAGTATATTCGTCAGCCAGCATAGCAGCAAACCGAATGTTATAGGCATACCGCTACTTGTCGAACATTGAGCCATCTTTTATTTGATGCGAAAAATTATACTTAATCAACAGTGCATTTAAAAATTGTCGGAAAGATTTGCTCATGCCGTCGCCGAGATAATAAGGTTTGTCACCTTGCCCTTGTTTGTCTTGATGTTGTGCAGGAATGTCAATGTCTGAACGGAGAGCATTGCAGTCCATGCAAACTAAAATGTGTCTTACGATTTTACCTTTTAGATAATAAACTATTCCTAGGTGTGGGTCAAAGCACATGGCAGTAACTTGTCCATAAGATTTTTTGTCACCAACTTTTTTGTTGAAAGTATTTATTGTCGCTGTGTCAACCTGAATTTGCTTTTTGATTTTTACCGTGGTTATTAATTGCCCTTTTTTGTCAACCAAAGAAGGGTCTTCACCAAGTGGTTGATAGTCGTACATTATCACTTTGTCGAACTTAAGAGATAGAAAAGGATTTTTTGTCTGTCCGTTTGAGGAAAGAGCAAGTGTCAACAATAAAAGTAATGAGATGATACGCATAGTGTGTCCAATTGCGGTTGCCTATAACGAGCAGGTATTGCCGATGGTGGGGAATTTTATATTCGTCCGCCGGAACTGCAGCTTGGCTTTTGATAAAGTTAAATATTAAGAACTAAAGCTGGGCTCTATTCGTCGAGCCCGAACCGCAGCACAGCAGAATTACCGCTGCTGATTGCTCCAATGTCAAGCCCCATTATTGGCAATACCAATGTTGGCTGCAGGCCTTCAAGTCTTTTCTTTCAAAATAATTGCGACAAGAATAGGCCAACTTAATTCTGTCACTATTACAACAAATGATAAAAGATAATCAATCCAATTTTTTTTCTCGGTGTAAAAGTACCGTCCCCCTCGCCAAGTTGCTCTAAATTCTCGTCCGCTTAATTTCCATGAAAGTAGTCCAGCAAAATTAAAAACTATAATAGCTACAATTGGTAATGTCAAAAAGCCATAATTCAAATTTGAAAATTGTCCACGATTTGAAAAAAGCAAATAACCTAAAAAAATAAGTGTAGCGATTCCGATATTCAATAACTGATATCGTCTAACAAGTCCGTGGTCAATCAAATAAATAAGCAGTCCACTAAAAGCATAGCTATAAATTAAAATGGTAATGTCTAAAGCTGTCATTCGTAATTTTCTTGATATATAGGGTGTGTCTGTGCTTGCTGCCAACGTCAAGGGCTTTATGCAGGTGGGCAATGTTGTTCCGTTGAGCCCGGCCTACTGAAGCCGAATAAAGTTACTAAAGTTGAAAATACATATATCGACGCAGCGAAGCAAGTCGAGCCGGATATGAAGCTGGGATATGCACTGAAGATGAATGACGCATTCCGTCTGGCCCACTTGCATAAAACCTGCTGTTGTATGCAGACATTCTTTGTCAAACCGATTACTTTTTCCATTCTTTAACTTCAAAAGACTTTACAGTCGAGTCTTGGTCAAAATGCAATAGTAGAGTTTGGGTATAAATTGGGTCAATGTCGCTACCATAGTCTTCGTCAATTTTATATCCAATGTTCATTGTACTGTCTAAGGAATGTTGAGGTTGTCCGAGTAATGAAACTATGTCCTGATAACTTTTTCCTTTCAGAGGAATGTTCTTTGATAAGTCGTCAACCATTGATTTTCTATTTGGGAAAGTCATTAAGTCCGCAACCTCTGCCCATTTTTCTTTGTCAAATTTTTTCTGGGTCTGGCAAGAATAAAGTGTCACTGCGAATAAAGCTGAAATAAAATACTTAGTCATTTGCTTTTTGTCTTTTTAGGTTTGAAAATAAACGTTCGGCCAAAAAAGCATAAAAGACTGTGTTCAATAATAGTCCTGAATAAAAAGTCGCTGCAGTCCGATTGAAAAAGTCCCAAAACAAAGCATGTGTCGGAAAACGAAATACTTTAAAAAGAGAAGCAAGGATAGAGCTGTTAATTGTTCCTTCGTCGTATGCCCAAGCACCAAAGAATGATACAATAGTCAACAGACCAATTGCAAAAAAAGAAATTGTCAACGCTGCACAATTTATAGGGTGTCTTAGCATTTTGAGGTGTCGATATGTTTGCATACAACGAGCAGGGCTTTATGCAGGTTGGGAATTAGTATTCCGTCTGCTGATAACCGCTGCTGATTGAAAATATATTGTTGAATTTAAGAACTTAAGTTGAAAGTTGTTTGTCCAGCCCGAACCACAGCATGGATTTGCAATTTGCTGATGTTTGCTGGTCATGCCCGACTTGCATAAAACCCAATGTTATATGCTGGCCAATTTAGAGATAACGTAAATTAAACTCAAAGCCTGTATCTCTATATTGTTTTAAAAGCTCATTCTTAAATGACTTCGCTTCCGCCGCACTAAGTGTCGGATATATACAGCGAAAAAAAGCAATGTTAACTGGAACTGGCTCAACAACACAACCGCTATGAACATTGTAGGTTTGATTGTCATTTAAATGCTTTTTAAATATTTCTATAAGCCCGATATAATTTTTATCTCTTAATGCTTGGAATGACAGGGATCTCACTAAGGCATTTCCATGCTCTGTTAATTTTACCAATTGGTTAGTGTCTGCCCATTTTTTCAAAATGCTCAAGTAATCAGGTTGCGTTGATTCTCTTCCTTCGATTCCGATATGCTTCGATTCCAAATTTTGTAAAGCTGATATGTCAGAAACTAAATTGTTCAGTGCGATTTTGTCACGGATAGAATCAGGCTGATTCATGAAGTTGTCTGATACTTCCAAGTCGTCTACGATTGAATGCTCCTTTGTCAATTTTACTTTATCATAGAGAAAGTATAGGCAAATGCCTACAATTAGTAATAGAGCTATATTTCGAAGAGTGTTCATGGCTTGCATATAACGAGCAGGGCTTTATGCAGGTTGGGAATTAGGATTCCGCCTGCCGACAACCGCTGCTGATTGAAAATATAAAGATGAATTTAAGTACTAAAATTGAAAGTTGTTTGTCCAGCCCGAACCACAGTTTGGATTTGCAATTCGCTGAGGTTACATTATAAAGCCCTACTTGCATAAAACCCAATGTTGTGCGTTCGCTTTATTCGTTAAGTATTGTTATTCGATTGCAACCACTGCACCACCAAAATTTCTTTAAAGTGTCCTCCAATTTGCTCTCTGTCTTTTTGTGACAATTAGAACATTCTCTTTCTAATGATTCATCTTCAAAAGCAGTGTATCCGCATTCATAACAACTCCATCTTATCAACGGCGATTCTTCTTCGCCAATGCTCCATGTAAAGGAATCTAGCTTGCAACTTGGACAGATTTGTGTCGCCATAATAGTCTTACCGTTGATTTACTTTTTTTTGTTCAAAAACAAAATACCTATTTGAACTAGTCCTAATGCCACAATTATCCAAAGTCGTTTTGTAGCATGTGTAGAATTTGCTTTTGTATTGTTCCTTATTATGTCAATGTTTGTCTTTGCAATAGATTTTAGAGAATCAATATTCTGAAGACGGTCGACTTCCATTTTCTTCATATTGGTTAGTCCATTATTTTTTGTCGCAGCTATGTCGAGTTGGAAAGAGCTGTCAATAAACATCCAAACCAGTAGACCCAAGGAAAGTAAGACTAAAATGTTCCTAATTGTCATATTAGATGTTATGAAATAAGGGTTGTCTAAAGTGACGCACAACGTTGGGGCTTGCTGCTGTGCTGGTATTTTATAATGTCCAGCCCGGAGCCGCAGCCGATTGAAAAACTGATGATGAAGATAACAACAAAAGCTGATAGAATTCCGTCGGCTGGATATGGGCTGATAGCGATATGAAGATGAGTTTATATTCGTCAGCCAGCATAGCAGCAAACCTCGCTGTTAGCTGCATACCCTTCGTCACTACGAACAGCAGGATGTTCCCAATTGCATTGGTGGACATTTTACTGTCCCGTAACTACAATAAACACAACAGTCACCTTCTTTTGGTTTAAGTCGTGTCTTGCAATTTGAACACTCATAAAAATATTGGCAAGCATCTGTTGGCATTGTTTCTTCTTGTCTGTGTCCACAAACAGGGCAAGTAATAACAGATTGAAGTATGATAGTTTTTTCCATTAGTTGTTGATTACTGATTGAGAAGTTACTTTATAGCCAGTTTTATTAATGACGGATACAAGGCTGTCAACGGAAGTTTTACTGTTGTCAAACTTAACAAGGCTGCTGCCTTTTTCATAAGAAGTATTGAACTCAATCACTCCCGATGTTTTTGAAAGTTCGCTGTTTATATGTTCTGTACAGCCTTCGCAGGTCATACCTTTTATTTTAAATTCTGCAGTCTGTATATTGCTTTTATCAACAATAATAACTTTTGCTTCCTGAGGCTTTGGATAAAATATTTTTGCGTAATAAGGAAATGCAATTAACAATCCTGCAACTACTGTAACGATAGCTAAAAATGCTTTTGATTGCCAAAATGATTTTTTATTGTCTGCCTCACAGTCGCAGTCAATTTGTTTTTGCGGTTTGAGTTTTTGATACCAGGCAAATGCAAAAACTGCAATTGTCAAACCGATTAAATATGGACGATACGGTTCAATCCACGAAAACGAGGAAGCAAGTCCACTTGTACCACCTAAGAAAGCCAAAACTGGTGTTATGCAACAAAGGGAAGCCGCAACTGCTGTCAACAGACCTGCAACCCAACCTTTACTATTTTTTGTTGTCGTTGTCATACTGTCGCCAAATTTTGTTGATTAATAAATTTAAAAAACGGTCTTAAAGTTTTTAGATGTTCGCTGCGTAAAGAATAGAAAATAGTTTGCCCTGCTTTTCTGGCTTCAATGATGTTACCGTCTTTTAGTTTGCGAAGATGTTGAGAAATGGCAGGAATACTCATTCCCAAAATATCGCTAAGGTCGCAAGGGCAAAGTTCATTTTCCTCTTCAAGCAGAAACAGTATTTTCAGTCGCACTTCGTTGCCTGCTAAAGCAAGAACCTGTCCCAACTGCAAAAATGATTTTGAGTTAGACTTTAATTTTTCTCGGCAGCTTTTAATTTGTTCTATGTCTGCCTGTAACCTTATGCAAGTGTCGTTTGCCATTGTCAAATTTGTTTGTCGGGTCAAATGTAGCAAAGATTACTTATTTAAGCAAATACTTAAATACAAAGACATCAGCAACGTTACAAGATGGTTTTGAAGTGTCGCAAAAAATGTCCGATTGAGTTAACGGGAAGTGTCCTACAGGGTTGCAGCTAACACGCTAATATACGCAACTCCTTCCAAAAACAATTTTTCCAACTCTTTGATTTTCATCGTTTGCTATATGCGTTTTTCAGATTGTTGGGTTGCACAATTGCCCGCCTATAAAAGCCCCTTTTCAAATAAATCATCAAGGGGGCTTGCAATATTCACCAATTGCTTTCTTGCCACATGCACATAGCGCTCGGTGGTGCGGATATCGAAATGCCCTAAAATATCCTTGATGTATTTGATGTCAACTCCTTTCTCTAATAAATGTGTTGCAAAACTGTGTCGTAAACCATGAAACGTTACATGCTTTGGTATATTGGCTCGTTTTTTTGCGTCAATGAATATTTGCTGAGCACTTCTGGTGCTGTAAGCTGTCCCTTGAATTTGTCCTTCAAATAAATAAACTTTCGGACGGGGTGCCTGTTGTTTTAAATAGTTTCTGAGTATATCCAGCAACACAGGGCTGAGATTCACATACCTGTCTTTTTTTCCTTTTGCCTGTTCAATATAAATGGTCATCCTGGTTGAATCAATATCTTTTTGCTTCAGGTTTACCACTTCGCTTACTCGTAACCCCGCACTGTAAGCTGTAAAAACAATGGCCTTGTGTTTCAGATTCGTAATTGCTTTAAATAACCGTCCGATTTCTGTTTCGCTCAATACTTTGGGTAGTTGTAATTGTTTTTTTGAACGTGGGATCTCCCAGAAAAACTTTTCCCGCTTCAACACCTGTTCAAAATAAAACTTCACCCCGTAGGATTAAAAAAAATCCGCAATCTGTTTTTTAAATATATTTTTCCATTACCCGATTTTAAATACTTTTCTCTGCGTGTTGCATCTTGTTGATTTCTGCAGCCTTCAAAATAAATTAATTGCAAGGGTCTTCTATTCTTTGTTGAAGTTACTTTGCCTTGATTATGTAATTCGAGTCTAATTTTCAGATCAGAAGTATATCCTGTGTAGAAAAGATTGTCTTTTTCACTTAACAAAACATATACATAGTAATACATAGAATTATTTTTTTAATCCAACGGGGTAAAGTGCATTTAATCTGCTATGCAATGTATTTTCACTCAGCTGCAACTTAACTGCACAATACAACATATAACGTTTCAAATGTTCGGATGTTAAGTCCTGTACATTCCTGTCGCCAAGTAATTGCAGTAACTGCATAAATTCATTGCGGTAGGTTTGTAATGTACTGCTGCTGTATTTTTTTAAGGCCAGTTGCTCGAGGCAGCGTAATAATTCTGTTTTGTTGTTTGCTGATAGCCGGATGGACGATGTTTGTACTTTCTGATGCTGTATGCTTAATGCAGTTGCAGGTGCAAGTCCGCATTTTTTACGGTTCTCTTCCGTATCGGGTATATGCCATCCTTTGAGGGTATTACTCCAGCGGGCATCGGGTACTTTTTTAACACGCTCGTTCCAGGTTTTGTTATGTGCAAACTGCACAAGTATGCGGGGTTTGTTGCGGTGTATTATAAGTTGGTAGGCGATGGTTGCCATAATAGCAGGTGTTTACACTGCACAACTAATATCTTAATTCTTTTGCAGAAAAGAAACCCGGTAAACAAAAAAAGTCCGCCGTTGTTAACGGCGGACGTTCAATCTTTTTCTTTTTTTATTTACTAAGCATTTTTTCAAGCAATGCAACCTTCTCTTTTTCTGCAGCAAGTAAGCGTTCATAAAGATTCTTATTCTCTTCTAGTGCTTCAACATATTTCTCTAATGGGTTAAACGTCGGTGAATAGTTTATTAATCCATAGGTATTATGTAGCGTGCTAGAGATTATATTAATTGCAGCTTCTTCACTGAAATTTTTTATTGCGTCAACTGGCACTTTTAATGCCTTGGCAACCTCATCCAAAATGGCCGGCTCAATTTGCTCTTTTGCTTCAAGCAAAGAAATCTTCTTTTGGTTCCAGTCATCACCAAGTGCATGTGCCAATGCTTCCTGCTTTATACCAAGCATTTCACGAAAACGTTTTACATTTCTTCCTTCATGTATGGTCTTTTCTGTCATAACGCTAAAGTAATTATTTCTGCTTGTTTAAAAAATGGTATTTGCTTTTCCATGAACCATCAACAATCAACTATCAACCATCAACTATCAACCATGAACCATCAACCATCAACCATCAACCATGAACCATCAACTATCAACCATCAACTATCAACCATCAACCATCAACCATGAACCATCAACCATTCTTCCCCTTCAAAAACTCCTGTATCGCATATTGAAACACACTCTTCCCTTTCTTTACCTTTTTTGCATACTTCGCTCTTAACGCAGAATCATTATTGATCGATTTTGCATAAGCAACCGCTTCCGCAAAGCCGTTTCGTTGCGCTTTCTGCAGCTCACTCGGTACCACCTTGCTCATATCAGGGTAACGGGTCACCACTGTTTTCTTACCATATTGCTTAAATACAAGTTGTTTGCCGATCTGGCCTCTCAATCCTTTTGTAAGACTGTTATTGCTTGTTCTTGCCATAAATCCAGGTATTTGAATAAACAAGATAAACAATATAACACGCAAATGCAAGCATCCTTCGCTCATCCTTCGCTTTTTAAGCCACTGTTAAGCCTGTTTACAGGCTATATTCCCCCTGCTTAAAGCCCCTCAAACTACCTGAAGGCATTTTGCAGAAAGCTGGCAACCCTTATCCACAGCTTTTCCGGGATCAGCATAAAACAAAGAGGCTGCCTTTCCGGGCAGCCTCACTTACTATCAGCATCTTCTTTCTATTTGTCTTTTACTTCTTCAGCTTCGGTTACATTACCTTTTACTTTACCGAGGTATGTAGGCAAATCCATACCGGCCATATCAAAAATATCTTTCAATGGTGGTACTGATTTGTAAAGACCACTCATAAAGTTGGCAGTAGAACCTTTGCCATCAGCACCTTGTCCGCCACCGTCCCACACGGTTACTTTATCGATCTTGATATTCTTGATGGCTTCCGTTTGCAGTCTTACCAACTCCGGTAATTTATCAACGATCAATAACAGTACTGCATCTTTCGGATCATTACCTGCCGATTTCACAATGCGTTCCAAACCATCTGCCTGCTTGGTTAAAATTTCATACAAACCTCTTGCTTCCGCTTCCAGCTTTGCATAAATGGCATCAGCCTCACCTTTTGCTTTTTCACGCAACTGTTCAGCAGCAGCCTGTGCTTCAATAATGAGTTTTTGTTTCTGAATATCAGCTGCTACTACAATCGTTGCATTTTGTGAAGCACGGTCTCTTTCGGCACGTGCTTCTTCCGATTTCTTTTCAGCGAGGTAAGCTTCTTCCAATGCTTTTGCTGCCTGTACTTTTTCAGCAGCCATCGCTTTTTTCAACGCTTCTGCTTCACGTTCCCTTCTTAATGCATCTGAATTAGCGATCTCGATCTTTGATAAGTTTTCCCCTTGTACCGCAATTGCATTTGCTTCTGCTGTTTTTACACGGGTATCTCTTTCAGCTTCTGCTTTACCAATATTTTCATCTCTGTTGGCACCGGCAATTTGAATTTCTTTTTCTTTCACCGCCATCGCCACATTAATATCTCTGTCACGTTGTGTTTCGGCCACTTTAATATCACGTTCTTTTTCGGCCGTTGTTTTACCGATATCACCGGTACGCTCCTGCTCTGCCACACGGATCTTGGCTTCGTTGATAGCTTTTGCTGCAGCTTCTTTACCTAACGCATCAATATAACCGCTTTCATCTTTAATATCGGTTACGTTTACGTTGATCATTTTCAAACCGATCTTGTTCAACTCTGCTTCAACGTTACTGGCAATGTTGGCCAAAAATTTATCACGGTTGTTGTTGATCTCTTCAATATCCATCATCGCAACCACCAAACGCATCTGTCCGAGGATAATATCTTTTGCAAGATCATGTACAGAAGGACGTTGCATGCCCAGCAAACGTTCTGCTGCGTTTTGCATTACACTTGGTTCGGTGGAAATACCAACGGTGAAACGGGAAGGCACATCCACACGAATGTTTTGCTTACTCAATGCACTGGTAAGATTTACCTCAATGGAAATAGGTGTGAGATCAAGAAATGAATAGTCTTGAATGATGGGCCAGATAAAAGCTGCACCGCCATGAATACATTTTGCTGTACTCGAGCCTTCTGCATTTTTACCAACCTTACCATACACAACAAGAATACGATCCGATGGACAACGTTTGTAACGTCTGAACATCGAAAAAATAAGGATAAACACAAACAGGACTGCCCCTGCAACAACTAACAATAAATACTCAGCCATAAAATTCAGGTTAATTTATAGATCAGGAAAGAGATGATGTTACGATTAACACACTGTCGTTTACAACAGCAATTACTTTTACCAATTTACCGGTAGGAATTTGTTCTGCATCATCGGTAATAGCCTGCAGTTCGTGCAAGGAACCCTGCACTTTAATATGTACTTTACCAAAACCTCCACGGTTTGCGGGAATGAATAAATAAGTTTCTGCAATCAATCCAATCGCATTTTTTATTTGCAAAGTTCCGCTTTGCTTTAATCTGCTCATACTGCGAAACAGGAAAGCCATAATAAGAACAACAACAGAACCGGCTGCAAACGCAAGCGCAATGGTTAATCCTTTACCCAACCCACCGCTTATACCGGCAATACCCGTCCAGCCAAAAAACGTAAAGAAGGCGATCATGTTTTTAATAGTAAAGAATTGATAACCTACACCATGATCATCGCCCACAGCTTCATCTGCATCACCGGAGCTGGCATCGCCATCGCCACCTGCAAAAGAGATGACCAATTGAATAAGAAATAGGAGGGAAAACAAAAGTGCAAATGCCCAGAATGTTTTGGCAAACAAATCCATCCCTTGCCACCAGGAAGAAATATCAAGCAATACCATGTCGTGTTTTTTAGAAGTTGGAGTTCGAATATAAGAAATCTGGGGAAACAGATAAAGATAATCAACGGGAAAAGGTCCGGGGTTTTAAAAACCCCGGACCTTTATTGAAACTCTGCGCTTGTCCATCACTCATCATTCATTACTCATCACTCATCATTCATCACTCATCCCTCATCATTCATCACTCATCACTCATCATTCATCACTCATCACCTTTTAAAACCTACCTTTACCGCAAATCACTTCATTGACAATTCACACATCACTCCCCTTTATTGCAGAAGTTGCGGCTGAAAAGCAGGAAGAAAATCTCCGGTTTGTAAATTTCTTAAAAGAACGCAACAGCGAAGAAGTTGATGAAGAAGTGCAACGCCTTAACCAAACGATAGAACCAAAGATCGATTGCACAAGCTGCGGCAACTGCTGCAAAAGTTTAATGGTGAATATTACCGCCGAAGAAGCCGACAGGGCTGCGGCACGTTTACAAATTACACGTGAAGTATTTGATGAACAATATGTGGAGAAAGGAAGTCATGAACTCATGATCATGAATAAAATGCCTTGTCATTTTCTTGCGAACAACGCCTGCACTATTTATGATGTGCGATTTGCAGGTTGCAGAGAGTTCCCCGCTTTACACCTGCCCCAGTTTACGCAACGGCTATTTTCTGTAATGATGCATTACGAACGCTGCCCTATTATTTTCAATGTAATGGAAGAGTTGAAAACCACAACCGGTTTTCAACAAAATGCTTCCTGATCTCTTGCAGCTATGCATCATTTATTGTAACTTTTTCGCTTTAAATTACTTTACATGAAACTCAAGCTGCTTTTACTTGCATTACCTGCTTTTGTTACTGCATTGCTTGCTGTGCAGTTTACTGATCGCTATCAAACTGCAAAAGAAATAGCAAAGCTGAAAAAATATAAACTGGAGAATTCTATTCGTTGCAGTCCTGATTGGGATGCATTAAAAGATGTATTGGACGAAGTGGATATTCCACCAATTCCCGGTGCCGGTTCTTACAAATGGAAGATCACAACTGCAAACGATAGTGCCCAGTTTTATTTCAACCAGGGAATTAATATGTACTACGGCTTTCATATTATTGAAGCCATGGCATCGTTTAAAAAAGCAGAGAAGTTCGATCCAGATGCAGCCATGATTCATTGGGCAAAAGCACTGGCATACGGACCCAACATTAATGATCTTGGTTATGCTGCTTCACCCGATGCTCTGACTGCTATTCAAAAAGCAACAGAACTTTCCGGCAATTGTACGGCTGTTGAAAAAGGATTGATCCTTGCACAAGCTGTTCGCTATTCAGCTGACAGCACGCAAACAAGAGAGCACCTTAATCAACTGTATGCAGATAATATGCAAAAGCTGTATGAACAGTTTTCAACCACAGCAGATGTTGCTGCTTTATATGCCGATGCTTTGATGCTGCAACATCCCTGGGATCTTTGGTACAGTAATGGTAAACCAAAAGAATGGACACCACGCATCAGAACCGTACTTGAAAAATTATTAGCTACTGCTCCACTTCATCCCGGTGCCAATCATTATTACATACATGTGATGGAACCTTCGCCTTATGCATCGCTTGCTACAGCAAGTGCCGACAGATTGGGAAGTCTCACACCGGCTTTATCGCACATGGTACATATGCCTTCGCATATTTATTTACGCACGGGTAATTACAGTAAAGGAGCTGCAGTAAATGAAGAAGCAGTAAAGAGTTATAAAAATGTGTTACAACTGTTTGCTCCTGCCGCCGGTGCAGATTTTTTGTATGTGATTCATAACCTGCATATGCAAACCAATCATGCCATCATGAGTGGTAATAAGAAGTATGCCATTGAAAGTGCAAAGCAAACTGCAGCCAGCATACCAGCCGATTATTTATTGATGGAAGGAGCACTCGGCAATTACCTTCAATACATTTACTATACAAATATTTTGGTTGATGTTCGCTATGCACGTTGGGATGCTTTATTAGCAATGACACAACCACCGGCAAAACAGGTTTACTCAAATGTGCTGTATCATTTTGGAAAAGGAATAGCCTATGCACATCAACAAAAACTAGCTGATGCAAAGAAAGAATACGGTTATTTAAGCGATCTCTTAAAAGACAGTACACTTTCATTACCTTTTGCACCTTTCTCTCCGTCCATTGATGGTGCTACTGTTGCGGCCAATTTACTTGCCGGCACAATTGCACTTGCACAAAAGAATAATAAAGCTGCCATTGAAAACTTCAGCAAAGCAGTTGCAACAGAAGAACAAATGGTGTATAACGAACCAAGAGATTGGTTACTCAACCCAAAACATTACTTAGGTAACGCTTACCTGCAACAGAAAGATTGGAAAAAAGCAGAGGAAGTTTTGCTCAGCGATCTGAAGAATAACAACAATAACATCTGGGCTATGACGGGCTTACACTTGGCTTATCTTCAACAGGCAAAACTAAAAGAAATAGCTGCATTGCAGCCGCAACTGAAATCAGCCATTGCCAATGCCGATATAAAAATTAATGCCCCTGTGCTTTAAGGAGCAAGACCTGCTTTTACAAAATCGCTCACCAGGTAACTGATGAGTTTTCCTGTGCCTTCACTTTTACGTCCATCACTTAAAAAGCTGGCCCCTTCGCAAATGTGGAGGTAGGCAGCTTTTGCATCAGTGGCTGCAAAATTGATGTATTGTCTTGCATGCAGCTTCCCAATACCAGTTGGCGTAAACGCACTGCTGAGTGTATGCTCAATAGAATCAAGATCAAGTTCCAGACCTGTATACGTATCTTCAGTAAAGCCGGTAGCATGTGCTACTGCCTGTATGAAATTCCTTTTTTCATGGATGAAAATATCTTCGTAGGTAATCAGATCGAAGAAAGGATTGTTCACAATATCAATCCATACATTCTGCGGAATATAATTTTCATGCACGCCGATTACACAATACTTCTGCAGGTAACCATCTTCTTCTGCATAGCGAAAAGCATTACCACTGTGCCGTCCTTCAACCGGACGATAATCAGTATGCGCATCAAGATTAATACAGTTGATCTGTGCCAGTTGAACCTTACCTGCTTTGTGTAACCCTTTTGCTGTGCCTTTAATAAGCGGATACGCATTGTTATGACCACCTCCAATAACTATCGGGATCTTTCCATATGTTGTGATCAACTTTGCCAGCGATTCAACCTCTTCATCTATTGAATGTACAGCATGACGGTAGGCATCCAGTTTTTCTTCATGGCCATGCGCATTTTCTTCAATCACCGATTCAACATGTGAAAAATCAAAATGACCGAGCAACAGAATTTCATCGCCCTGTAAAAAATCATTGCTTTGAATATTGAGGAAAGCGGTGAGAAAAGGGAACCATGCAGTATCGGCTCCACCCAGACCTTCATTTGCTTTTACACCAATATCTTCCGGTATACCAAACAATGCAAACTTCGCTGTTGATTCCTGCAATACTTTCTCGAACTGTTCACGGCTGTGCGGCAACTGTACCCGTTCTCCTACCTTGGTTTCAAAACGACGGATCTTTGTTAATGTGAGTACATCTTCCTTGTTGTAAAAACGAAATGACTGCATATGGCTGATTTGATTGGTATTGAAAGATAACTTATTTCAGCACATATTCCGTCAGACGAAAAATTCTCCCCCGATCATCACTTTGTCAATAAGATTACTGCCAAACGCATAAGGTAAATAAGCAATGGATGGAATGGAACGGGTAAAGATGAGGTTCGCTTTTTTGCCCACGGTAATGCTGCCCACTTCATGCTGCAGATCCATGGCAAACGCTCCGTTGATAGTGGCAGCGTTGATGGCTTCTTCCGGTAACATTTTCATACCAATACAACTCATGGCCACCACAAGATTTATATTACCGCTGGGCGATGAGCCCGGATTATAATCGCTGGCTAAAGCAATGGCGGCACCGGCATCGATCATTTGCCGGGCTGGTTGAAATGGCATACGCAGGAAAAAAGCAGCTGTTGGTAATAATGTACCGATGGTATTTGATTGAGCAAGACTTTGTATATCTGCATCCGTCATTGTCTCAAGATGATCAACGGAAATGGCATTGAGCTCGATTGCTTTTTGTAATCCGCCAATACTGTTGAGTTGATTGATATGCAGTTTGGGTTGCAATCCATATTTCATAGCGGCCTTACAAATCTGTCCCATTTCATCAACAGAGAAAAAACCATTCTCACAAAACACATCAACAAAATCAGCAAGGCCTTCATCTGCAATTACGGGCAGCATTTCATTAATGAGAAGATCGATATAGCCCTGGTGATTATCCCTGTACTCTAACGGATAAGTATGAGCGCCAAGGAATGTTGACTTTACAGGTATGGGTGATGTTTCTTTCAACTGCTGAATAACACGCAGCATCTTTAACTCCGCTTCTACCGACAACCCATAACCGCTTTTTATTTCAATGGCACCTGTGCCAAGGGTGATCAACTCTTCCAATCGTCCCCATGCAAGCCGGAGTAACTCAAGCTCTGAAAGCTTTGCCAGTTTATTTGCAGAGTTTAAGATACCTCCACCTTTTGCAGCAATAGCTTCGTAACTCATTCCTTTCAGCTTATCAACAAACTCTTCTTCCCTGCTTGCAGCAAAAACCAAATGCGTATGGCTATCGCACCAGGCAGGCAACACCAGTTGTCCGGTTGCATCCATACGATGTTCCATAGTATCGGCCCACGCACCAAGATTTTTCATTTCGCCATAAGCAGCAATCAATCCATCGTTAATAAGCAGGTAAGCATCTTCAATAACAGGCAATGTGGCCAACGCTTTTCCACGCAACAATACACTCTCTTCATGCACACCCACCAGCTGTTTAATATTTGTAACAAGCAGAGTCATGCATTAAAAGTAACGGATTTATTAGTTTAACCCGTTAGTGGCGGCTATTTAAAAAACTGACTTAGCAAAGGCTCATCGAGCCGAAATGTTAGTAGATGTATAATACAGCAAAGGTTAGTTTAGCTCCGTAGGAGCGATATGTTTTTATATCTCGCTCCTACGGAGCTCTAAAACATTACAACATCTGGTTTCCTATTAACATATCGCCTCTATGAGGCTATAAAATTTAATTCAGTAAGTAGCTTCCTTCAGCAAAAAAGAAAGCCCCGCCAAAAAAGGCAGGGCTTTTGAGCTATAAGGAACCATTACTGTTTCGCTGCTGTAACTGGCTGCAATGGAATTGCCACACCATCAACAATATGAACAATACCGTTTGTAGCCATAATATCCGCATTGGTTACAAACATAGAATTGCCCATTTCATCTGTTAATTTCACTTTACCATCTTCTACTGTTGCTTTTAATTTACCACCACTTAACGTTGGAAGTTCAACAACTCCATTACCAAACTTAATTGCATTCATGAGTGTAGTTGAATTCCAGGTGCCACCTACCATATGGTATTTCAATGTTTTTGCCAGCTCTGCTTTATTCTTCATCAATTTTTTACGATCTGCCTCAGGGATCTTGTCAAACGCTGCATTTGTTGGAGCAAAAACTGTGAAAGGACCATTCAGTTGAAATACTTTCAGTACGTTGGCCGTATTGATTGCTTCAACGAGAGTTGTATGTTCTACAGAACCTGTAGCAACACCAACAATATCAGATGTGGCTACAGCCGGCGGAGGAGCTACGGGTGCTGTAACAACAGGAGTTGTATCAACCTGTGCATTAACGGTTACAATAGATGCAATCATTACGAATGCGGTTGAGGTAAATGCGAGAAAAATCTTTTTCATTGTGTTGAATTTATAAGTTTGATAATACTTGATTACATAATAGCAAAAGCTGCAACGTTATAGTTTCAGCAACTATACACATACATATATTCTTTCAGGGAAAGAAGCCTTTTCAGGCATACTTATACACGGGGAAGATGGGAGTTGAATGATTCGTACGAAGTTCTTTCCATGAAAAACAATAACCATGCCAGCAGAAAATAATGTGCATTACTTCCCTGATTGTGATTTTCTGTTTAAGTTCGTTTCCATGCAATTATTTTCTAATTTTCTTTGGCCACATAGCATATCCAGGAAAATTATCTTCGCTTTTACTATAAATTAGCTTAACAACTTTTCGGGATAAGTTATGATACAGTTCACAGCAGTTATACAGAAATATAAAACCATGGGCGAAAAAACCGGGTGGACTTATATTGAAATTCCTGATGGTGTTCCTGAGCAATTGAAACCCGGTCACAAGAAAGAATTTAAGGTAAAGGGCAAACTGGATGACTATGCGTTTAAACAAATGCCACTCTATCCTGTTGGCGGCGGCAAATTTATTATGGCCCTGAATGCTGATGTACGCAGAGCAATTGCCAAACGACAGGGTGCAACGGTTGATGTGAAAATTTCAGCCGATAACAGTGCCTTTCAATTCAATCATGATCTGATGGAATGCCTGAAGGATGAGCCCGCAGCACTTCAACACTTTAACAGCCTCACCGGCTCTCATCAGCGATATTTCAGTAAATGGATCGATAGTGCCAAAACAGAACCTACAAAAGCCAAACGTATTGCCATGGCCGTAACTGCATTGGCCAGGAAAATGGGCTACCCGGAAATGATCAGGGAAGAAACCGCCAAAAACAAACTATTGCGTTGAGTTTATCAACATAACAGCTGTTAGTTGTTAATAAGAATGAAGCTGCATAAGGCTTTCAGAGGGTTACTTTTTCCCGATTCGGGTATAAAGAGCGGGAATATTTATTTCCATGTCATCATCTCAGCAACTGCTTAACTGAAAAATGCCCGATGTTTGACAAAACACTTAAAACTTTAAACAAAGAAAAATGGTACAAAAAACTTACTTCAAGACAAAGGATTACTGCAAAGTGAAATTCTCATTTAAAGTTGAAAATGCTGAAACCATCGAAATTCTTGGTCTGAACAGCGATTGGCAAAATGCTGTGATCATGAGCAAAAAGAAAGACGGAACGTTTAGTGCAGAGGTGAATCTTCCGAAAGAAACCAAGCACGAATTCAAATACTTAGTAAATGCTACTGAATGGGTGAATGAACCCGAAGCCGATGAACAACAACCGAACGCCTTTGGCGGCAGCAACAGCGTGATTGTGCTGTAATTAATTCCCTTTTAAACAACGATTGCCTATAACCGGCAGTTTTTCAACAACCGAATCACTGTAACGTTACAGGCATGCCCCTACGTAAACAAATCTTATATAAAAAGGAAAACGAAGCCCCTGCAAATTGCAAGGGCTTTATTTTTTGTTATCGTTTGTTTTCCTTCTTCTTCAATCGTTGTTTGATGAATTTTTCAAATTCCACTGCATGAAACACGATAGCAGAAACACCGATACAGATCAACAACTCATTTAAGGAAAGCGGTTGTGTTTTAAATATCTTATTTGCAAACGGCAAATAAATTACGCCAAGCTGCAACACGAATGTCAACAATACTGCTCCCAGCAACTGCAGATTGCTGAACAATCCCTGCTTGTATAAATATTGCCGGTCGCTTCTGATCGACAACACATGACCCAACTGCGCCAGCGATAATACTGTGAACACCATCGTTTGCCAATGTGAACCGCTGTGATTAATCGCCCAAGCCTGTATGCCCAATGTAACACCGGCCATCAATAAACCCACCCACAGAATATGGTAGCCGATTCCATCCGCAAATAAACTTTCATTTGTTTTGCGTGGCGGACGACTCATAATATCCGCTTCTTCTTTTTCACTCGCCAATGCCAAGCCCGGTAAACCATCGGTTACTAAATTGATCCACAAAATATGGATCGGTAATAATGGAATGGGTAATCCAATTAACGGCGCAAGAAACAGTGTCCATATTTCTGCACCATTACAGGTCATGATATACTTTACAAACTTGCGGATATTATCATAGATGCGTCTCCCCTCTTTTACTGCTTTTACAATGGTTGCAAAATTATCATCCAGTAAGATCATGTGTGATGCTTCCTTGCTCACATCGGTTCCGTTGATACCCATCGCTACACCAATGTTGGAAGCTTTTAAGGAAGGCGCATCGTTCACACCATCACCCGTCATGGAAACAAAATGATTTTTGCGTTGCAATGCTTTTACAATATTCAATTTTTGCTCAGGCGATACACGTGCATACACACGGATCTTTTCTACCTGCTCATCAAAATCTTCTGTAGAAATTGCTTTCAATTCTTTACCCGTCATCACCAGATCATTCTTTGTTAAGATACCGATCTGTTTTGCAATGGCTGATGCAGTTGCAGGATGATCACCAGTGATCATCACCACATGTATTCCTGCTGCTTTGCATTCCTGAATAGCAAGTTTTGCTTCTTCACGTGGAGGATCGATCATACCCGCCAATCCTGCAAAGATCAAATCAGTTTCCACCGATTCGTATGTGAATGGCTCGGGTAATACATCTACAATTTTAAATGCGTATGCAATTACACGAATACCATCCGATGACCACTGATCAGCTTCATTTAAAATGGATGTTGTATCAGTATTGGCTTGCAATGATGCCGTGATCGATTCAACCGCACCTTTTGAAATAACAAGAAACTGTTGTTGAAAACGATGAACAGTGGTCATGCATTTCCGGTCTGAATCAAATGGTAATTCTGCCACACGTGGTAAATGCTCCAACACTTGTTGCAATGGTTGTGCAGGATGTTGTTGAATAAAATAATCGACCAACGCAAGTTCAGTCGGGTCACCTACCATTGTACCATCTTCCGCCTCTTTCACATCATGATTCAACGCCATGGCAATTTCCAGCATGCTCATGTTTTCCAGTTGCATACTCTGCTGCTCATCGCCATGCACCTGTACCACTTTCATTTTATTCTGTGTAAGTGTCCCCGTTTTATCGGAACAGATATAGGTAACCGATCCCAATGTTTCAACGGCAGGTAATTTGCGGATGAGTGCATTCACTTTTACCAATCGCTTAGCACCCATCGCCAATGCAATGGTAATAAGCGCAGGCAATGCTTCCGGAATGGCTGCTACTGCCAGTGAAATGGATATGAGTAACATGTTCAATGGTTCTTCACCACGTAACAATCCAATCCCAAATAACAGTAAACAAATAAACAGAATGATGTAGGATAGCTTACGACCAAAATCGGCCATTCGTTTTTGCAAAGGTGTTGCTGCTTCATCTTCCTGCAACATGCGTGCAATGAGTCCGATCTCTGTTTGCATACCCGTTGCAATGACAATTCCCTTTGCACGGCCATTGGTGACCAATGTACTTTTGAAACCCATATTCAGCCGGTCACCAAGAGAAAGATCAACTTCTTTCATTCGCTGCTCGGTTTTTTCGGCGGGCACCGATTCACCTGTGAGCGCTGATTCATCAATTTTTAAACTGAATGTTTCGATAAAACGAAGATCAGCAGGCACCACATTTCCTGCTTCTAATAATACAAGATCACCCGGAACCAATTCTGCTGAAGGAAGTGTAACCGGTTTTCCATTCCGCAACACCTGCGCCTGGAATGCAGCAATTTTCTTCAACGCTTCCATTGCTTTTTCAGCACGATACTCCTGCACAAAACCAACCACCGCATTGAGTAACACGATCACCATAATAATGATGGTGTCTGTAAGATCGCCTGCAATACCTGCAATGATAGCGGCGGCGATCAAGACCAAAATCATAAAATCTTTGAACTGATGAAGGAACAATACCCAGGCCGGTTTTTTCTTTTTCACCAGCAGCTCGTTGGGGCCGTATTCTGCCAGTTGCAATTGTGCCTTTTCATTACTTAACCCATCAGGTGATGAGCCCGTCACTTCAATTACTTCTGTTGCTTCAAGATGATGCCAATTCATAGTCGTAGGTTATGTGTGAATACAGCAGAAAGGTACAACACAAATAATTGTACCAGTTACATGATATTGGTATCTGTCAAAAATAAGAGTCGTAAAATTAAAGGTGATTACTTTGGCTTTTTCAGAATAGCAACAGTTAAACGGCTGATGCAAATCAGCTTCTCTCGTTCATCATAAATTCTAATATCCCACACATGTGTGCTGGCACCAATGTGAATTGGCGTAGTGATGCCGGTGACTAAACCACTTCTAACTGAACGGATGTGATTGGCATTGATCTCAATACCAACACAAATAAATTTTTCAGGATCAATCACGTGGGCACTTGCAATACTGCCCAATGTTTCTGCTAATACGCAACTGGCACCGCCATGCAACAAGCCATAAGGTTGATGTGTGCGATGATCAACAGGCATAGTTGCTTTAATGAAATCTTTACCGGTTTCAGTAAACCTGATGTCAAGTGTTTCAGCCATTGTACGTTTACCTAGTGCTGATAGTTCTTCTATTGACAACTCTTTATTAAACCAGATAGCATCCATTGTCAGAACTATTTTTGATTAGAGACCGCTTTATTTACCACATCCGGTAAAAATGGAGATGCATCTCCCCCGTTACGGATTACATCACGTACGAGTGTAGATGCTACCGAAGTATATTGAGGCAAACAGGTAAGAAAGATCGTTTCAATATCATGATCAAGACTGCGGTTCATATCTGCAATCGCTTTCTCGTATTCAAAATCATTTACGTAACGGATGCCACGCAGAATAAATTTTGCTTTTACTTTCTTACAGCAATCAACTGTAAGACCTTCATAAAAAACAGCTTTCACTCTTGGCTCGTCTTTAAATATTTCATTGATCCAGCTGATCCGTTGATCTTCACTGAACATGGGCACTTTCGCTGCATTACGCCCAATACCGATATACACTTTGTCAAACAGATCAAGTGAACGATAAATAATATCGAGATGACCGACAGTGATGGGATCAAAAGTTCCCGGGAACAAGCAGATACGTTGCATGCAGTTGATTTAGAAACCGAATATCGAACGAATAACCCAAATAAACAAAGCCAACACGTAATTCACGCAAACGAACGCTGTACAAACACCCCGTAAAGAGGTATTTTATTTCTAATGTGTTGTTTGTAATTTTCTGCAAACAAACCTAACCATGAGCAACCGCAGTATTTCCAAAGTACGAATCCTCAGTATTGACGGAGGAGGAATAAGAGGCATTATCCCCGGCACTATCGTTGAATATCTTGAAACACGTATACGTGCCGTTACCGGCGATAAGAATGCAAAAATCGGTGAGTACTTTGATATGATCGCAGGCACAAGCACTGGTGGTATTCTCACCAGCATTTACCTGATGCCCGACGATAAAGATCCGGGCAGAGCAAAATTTTCCGCTACCGATGCTTTGCAACTTTACATGCAGCATGGCAACAAGATCTTCAATAAAAACTTCTGGCAACAGTTTAAGAATTTCAGTTTCTGGAATGAAAGTTTTCCTTCCGATAATCTTGAAAAACTTTTACAGGATTATTTAGGCGATACCACATTGAGCCAAATGATCAAACCATGTGTGATCACTGCTTATAATTTTTATGAACGAAGGGCGGCTTTCTTCAACAGTGCCAACTCAAGACGCATTGGTGGTGAAGTGCGTGATTTTAAAATACGGAATGTGGCAAGAGCAACCAGTGCAGCACCCACTTATTTTGAACCGGCAATGATCTACAGTTTAAGTGAAGCACCGCAATATTTAATTGATGGCGGTGTATTCGTCAACAATCCGGCATTGTGTGCCTATAGTGAAGCAAGAGGTTTGAACTTTAATGAGGATCGTGTGCTTTATGGAAAGTATAAATTACCCAAGCCTGATAAGCCTGCTGCTAAAGACATGTTACTTATCAGCATTGGAACAGGCAGCAGTAAACGGAAATATGAGTTTGAACAATTACGAAATGCAGGTTTAATCAAATGGTTGCCTGTGCTGATCGACATCATGATGAGCGGCAATAGTGAAACAGTACATTACCACCTCACCCGTATGTGGGATACGTTGGATGATGCAGATAAACCTGATTATTACCGTTTAGAACCAGATCTGAAAACTGCATCACCGGAAATGGATAATGTTTCGAAAAGGAATTTAAAGTTGTTGAAAGAAGCCGGAGAGAGTTATGTGTTTGAACATACAGAGCAACTGAATGAAATTGTAGATAAGATGTTGTTGTATAATTAACGATTCATCTTTTATACAAAGTAAAGAGCCGAAACAAAAGTTTCGGCTCTCTGTTATAAATGATAATCTCTTAATTCAAATTCCTGAAATCCACCGGCACCAGTTTACTTACCCCCGCTTCCTGCATGGTTACACCATAGATCACATCCACTGCTCCCATTGTTTGCTTGTTATGGGTTACAATGATGAACTGTGAATTGTTACTGAACTGGCGGATCATGTTGGTGAACTTACCTACGTTGGCATCATCCAATGGAGCATCAACCTCATCAAGAATACAGAACGGAGCAGGCTTAATGAGATAGATCGCAAACAACATGGCTGTTGCTGTTAATGTTTTCTCACCACCACTCAACTGAGAGATGCTGCTTGGGCGTTTACCTTTTGGTTTCGCTATAATGTCGATACCGGTATCCGCAAGGTTCTCAGGATTTTCCAACACCATATCAGCTGTATCTTCTTCCGTAAACAAGGCCTTAAATACTTTCTGGAAGTTTTCCCGCACCTGATTAAAAGTTTCAAGGAAACGTTGGTTGGCCGTTGCTTCCACTTCCTGGATGGTTTGCAGCAACGATTCTTTTGCAGTTACAAGATCATTCTTTTGTTCAAGAATAAACTCATAGCGCTTGCGCATTTCTTCAAATGCTTCGATCGCCGTGGGGTTTACTTCACCCAGATTTTCCAAACGCTTTTTCATACGATCAACCTTGGCTTGTAATTCTTCCAATGGTTCTTCGCCTGTGCGTTCTTCTTCAATTACTTCTTCAAGATTTACTTTAAACTCAACCAGTAAACGTTCTTTGGTTCCGCTTAACTGCAACTTCAGTTCAGTGAGTTTATCTTTTATTTCATTGAGCAAATGATCAACCTGCTCTTTCTCTTTTTGTTTGTGACGAAGCTCGCTTTCCTTTTCACCCAACACATTACGCAGATTATAGTAATACTGATCTGCTTCGTTGAGTTTGCGCTCTTCTGTTTCTTTATTCTGTAACAATGTTACCAATCCATCCTGCGCTTCCAGCAACATCACTTCGCTTTCGTTGATCTGGTTAGCCGCTTCTTCCAACGCTGCTGAATTGGTGGTGATCTGTAATTGCAGATCCTGGAATTGATTTTGTTTGAATTCAAATTCCTGTTTCAACGCTGTTACACGACTTTGCTGACGGGTAACATTCAGGTTATAATCGTTGTACGATTGATTGGCTTCGTTGTATTGTTGCTCAGCAGCGGTAAACTCCTGTTCAATTACTTCCAGCTTGCTTGAAAGTTCTTCTAACTGTGAATTGTATTTCTCCAGTTCATCACGATACACCTGTTGATTTTCCATTACTTCTTCCTGCTGCAGTTCAAGGTCTTCCAAACGCTTTACAGCATTGGTTTCCATGCCTCGCAGGTTTTCCATACGGTTGTCAATTCCATATACCTGGTTCACCAATTGATTGATGGCTGCTTCGGTTTGCTTGATGGCATTTTCTTTCAGCTGCTCATTAAATCCGATCACTTCATTGTGACGCATTTGAATGGCATGCTTCAGATCCAACACAACTGTTTCCTGTGCTAAAATTTCTTCGTGTAAACGTTCAAGATTTTTTGCACGGCCGAGTTTCTTTCCTTCAAACAAACCAACACTACCACCACTCAATGCATATTTCCCTTTGAAGAACTTACCACTCTTCTCCAATACCACACCATCAAAATCGGATGGTAAATTATTTTCATCATCAGCAATCACTACCTGACCTAACAGATAGTTGATAAGCGATTGATATTTTGCTTCCACTTCAACAACACTCAATGCAGAAATAGTTCCTGCAGGAACATTGTTCAACACTGCCTGACCATTAAACTGATCGAGCATAAAGAAGTTTGCCTTTCCTTTCTGGTTGGCATGTAATAAGTGAACGGCTTTTAACGCATCACTCATATTACCAACTACATAATAGTTAAGGTATTGTTCCAACAGATTTTCAACTGCTGTTCTGTATTCTTCTTTACAATAGATCACATCACTCAACAATGGAGATTCAACATTCCATTCAGGGTTGTTGTGTAAGAATTTCACACTGTCGGGATAACCTTCCATTGAGTCAACCAGACTCTTCAACAGATCATGCTCGTTCTTTTTTGAATCGAGTTTCCTGTTTTCATCAGCCAGTTGATTACGTAAACCTTCGAGTGCTTCCTGAGTTTGCAGTATCTGATCTTTGGTAAATGCATGTTGTTCTTGTAACTGTTGTAATTCTTCACGACAGTTATTCAACTCATATTCTTTCTGCTGCTTTTCTTCCTCGAGTTGATGTAGTTGTTGCTTACGGTTTGTTTGCTCTTCTTTTAACTGGAAGATGGTACGCTGTAAATTTTGTACTGATGTTTCGCCAACAGCCACATTCTTCTCTGCTTCAAACTGACTGCGTTGAATCGCTTGATTTTCTTTACGAATCTCATCGATTCCACTACGCTTTTCATCAAACACTTTACGAGTGCTTTCAACGGCACTGCGTAAACTATCTAACTGTGAACCTAGATCATTCAACTTCGCATCTTCTTCTGTGATCTGCAGCTGCGTAAACTCAATGCTTTCTTCAATTCCTTTTAACTGTCCGCCTGCTTTTTGTAAAAAGTCGTTTAGACTTGTTTCTTTTTCTTTCAGGTAATGCAAACGCTGCTGCGCAAGATTCTTTTCGTTTTCTTTCGAACGCAAAGTCTGAAGCATATCGTTGAACGCATGCTGCATCGTTTGCAATTCTTTTTCCTTTTCGATAAAACCAACTTTCTCCTGCTCAATCGCTGCTTCTTCCGTAGCGATCTTTGCCTCGAGTTCTACTTTTTTATTTACTTCAGCATCGTGCTGTTCATTCAAGTCTTTCCAGGTAAGATTAAATCCTTCCAAAGCAGCCTTCGCCAACTCAATACTCACTTCACGATAATCTTTTTTGATCTCGTAATACTTCTCTGCTTTCTTGGCCTGGTTCTCTAATGTTTTTAACTGGTTGTTGATCTCGAACAACAGATCTTCAATACGTGCCAGATCCTGTTCGGTTGCATCCAGTTTATTCTTCGCTTCTTTCTTTCTTGTTTTGTAAATGGTAATACCGGCAGCCTGCTCCAACATGCGGCGACGGCTGTTCTCCTTATCCTTGATGATATCATCCACCATGCCCAATTCTATGATGGCATAGCTATCGGTACTTACACCGGTATCGAGGAAGAGGTTCTGGATATCCTTCAAACGACATTGCACATCGTTGAGACGGTATTCACTCTCACCACTTTTATAAAACTTACGGGTAACGGTTACGGTACTGAATTCGGTGGGCAGTAGGTTACGGGTGTTCTCAAACGTCAAACTCACTTCGGCTAAACCCGAAGCGCTTCTTGTTTTGGAGCCATTAAACACCAGGCTCTCGAGGTTTTCACTACGGAGATGACTGATCTTTTGCTCACCAATTACCCAGCGGATACTATCAATAATATTACTCTTGCCGCAGCCATTGGGGCCAATGATGCCGGTTACACCCTCATCAAAACTAACCACAGTTTTATCGGCAAAACTTTTAAAACCCTTGATTTCTAAGCTCTTTAAACGCACTATTTTTCAATTTAGGAAGGCGACAAATATAGGAGATTAAGATTGTAATAAAATTTTACCCTTTTTGCTTCTTATCAACAGTTTTCCATAGGTTTTCAACAAGTGAAAGCTTTTGTTTGTACTATGGCTGCTTTGTCTTAACTGGAGATATTGGTGTGTTTTTTGGGTGTGAGCAGCAGGTTTTCATGGCGTCTTCGTTGCCACGTGCAGACGCCTTGGTCTGCATCCCGACATTCATCGTCGGGACTCGCTTGTGCTGTATCGCTTTCTGCAACAGGGAGTACTTTACGTCAAAACCCACGCTGCAATTTCAACCCACTTCAGAAAGAACTATTTTGCAGCACAACGGTTATTGAACATATGTATGCAGTTTTAACCATCATTCGCTATAAAAAACGCTTCATCTATTTCGCTTTGCTAGCCATGGCCATCCATCGGCTGCCATTCCTGTTTCGAAAAGACGTTCATTTTTCAAAAACATTGGGGTGCGGCAAAGGCGGCACCTTCAGCAAAACGCCCGACTGGCAGCAATGGGGATTATTAGTGGTGACGAATGACGAGGCATTAACTGCCATCTCCGATCAGCAAACATTACAGCAAAAAGCCTACGGCAATTTTATCCGTGGCTGGTGGAAATTCTTTGGCTGCGAAACCTGGACGGTGCTGCTGCAGCCCATCGAAGCACATGGAAGCTGGGATGGAAAACAGGCGTTTGGTGCTTTGCCCGCCAAATCGGATTATGAAGGCAGGATCGCCGTGCTTACCCGGGCCACCATTCGCCCAAGCAAACGCTCCCGGTTTTGGGAACATGTGGAAGCCGTTTCGAACGATATGCGGAAAGCTGATGGCTTCCGGTTTTCGGTAGGTATTGGCGAATCGCCGTGGTTACGACAAGCCACCTTCTCCATTTGGGACAGCAAAGAACAGATGAAACAGTTTGCTTACAAAATGCCACGGCATACCGATGTGATCCAGAAAACAAGAAAAGAAAATTGGTATAGTGAGGATATGTTTGTGCGGTTTAAGGTGCTGACGAGTTGGGGAACGATTGAAGACGTTGCACCGCTTAGCTAGACACCCACTCGCTCAAAAGCTGTAATCTTGCAGTCAATAACATGTCCACTCCAACACACCGTTATTTCATCATCAACAAACCATACGATATGGTTTCGCAATTCGTCAGTTCGCATGATGTGCGGTTGCTGGGCGATCTTGATTTTGAATTTCCGGAAGGCACGCATGCCATTGGACGTTTAGATAATCATTCAGAAGGCTTGCTGATACTCACTACAAATAAAAAAGTGACACGTCTGCTGTTTGATCCCAAGAAAAAACATGAACGTAGTTACCTCATCATGGTAAAAAATACTGTTACACCTGAACTGCTGGAACAATTAAGAACAGGTGTTTCCATTCCTGTTACAACCGGTGAAGACTACATCGCAGTACCTACCTCCATTGAAATCGTGGAGAATGTAAAGGATCATTATATACACATGGATGATGTGCGCCAGCAATACCCGCACACCTGGATGCTGATGACGTTGACCGAAGGTAAATTTCACCAGGTACGAAAAATGTGTTTGGCCATTCACCGTCGTTGCCTGCGTTTGATCCGTATTTCCATTGGCAACTTAAAACTCGGCGACCTGAAACCCGGAGCCGTTAAAGAGATGAATGAGAAAGAGTTTTTTGAGTTGATCGGGATTGAATATCGTGCATAAACTTGTATTTCCGACTTTCACTATCGGTTTGCCACTCATCGTTCATTACTCATCACTCATTTTCCTTATCTTGCAGTATGTTTTTACAGAAACATATCACTACAAATAATTTGCTGCCATATTTCCTCAACCTGATCGCTGCAGGTGAAGGCAGTTTGCCCGATTACTAATTCACTTGTTCCAACTTGTTTTCAGTATAACTGTGCGTTAAAATTCGTATTCATTTTTTTTGAATGAACGACAAAACGTTTCAAGCTGAACAACTCCCTGATTTCACTATATTCAAGAACAAAACACTTATCATTTAAATATTTCTTTTATGGCTCAACATAATTATTACGTTGAAAACGAATTAGGACGATTGCGGAAATTAGTCATTCATAGTCCTGATGGCGGTATTGGAAAAATCATCCCGGGTACGTTTGCCGATAACCTCTACGATGATATTGTACACCTCAACAAAATGCAGAAAGAGTACAATCATTATGTAAAACTCTTACTCTATTTTCTCGATCGTGAAAAAGTAAATTACATCAACCAATACCAACAAACGGCTGACGAAGAAAAAAAGTCGTGGTGTTATATTCCCGGCAAAGATGAATATTTCAACAGCGAAAAAGTACTTGACACGCAGCAACTGCTGGCTGAAATTATCAAAGATGAAAAAGTAAAGCTCCGGTTGATCTCAGCGATATGTTCTTATGAAGAATCAAGTTATGCCATTCAGCAGGTATTGGAAAATATTAATGATGCTCCACTGCTTGCAAAAATTTTCATCACCGGAATTCTACCTGCAGAAGCAATGGGCACGCAGGAGGATCAATATATCTTCCCTCCTATTCCCAACTTCATTTTTACACGTGATATCGGCATCATGGTGAAAGATCATATTCTGTTGAGCCGCATGGCCACTGTTGCAAGAAGAAGAGAATCGTTGCTCACCAAATTCTTATCGCTCTACTATTTCTTTAAAGATGAGCCGCAAAAAGTTATGGAGATTATTGAAGAAAGCGACTTCTTTTTGTATGAAGAAGAAGAACGCAAACATCGCATCATTACCATTGAAGGTGGTGACGTTATGATGATCCATCCCAAACATTTTGTGATCGGCTGCAGTATACGTACCAGCAGCAGTGCAGTAAACGAAATGGTGCATACATTATTCAGCAAACCTGAACTGGGCATTGAAAAAGTTTCAGTTGTAAAAATTCCAAAGAACCGTGCACAGATGCACATCGATACCATCTTTACACAGGTAAAACGAAATGTATGGGTGTTGTACGGTCGTTTCAGCGAACGTATTTTACGTGCAGAACACATCAGCCGGCACAGTTATGTCAACAAGCTGTCGCACAATCCCCGTCAGTTGGAAATGGAGCAGGTGGAAATTCTGCAATTCCAGAAACCAACGAACGAGCCGTACATTAAAACAAAAGATTACAGTATTCACAAACGGCTTCCCGGTATTGAATCACTATTAAGACAAATAAGTGTGGAAGATTTCGGCGCCAACCCGGAAGATGTAAAAATTATTTACAGTGGCGGCAACCTGTTTCCACACGATGAACGTGAACAATGGACCGACAGCTGTAATGTAGTTGCCGTGAAAGAAGGTGTGGTCATTGGTTATGATCGCAACGATAAAACAGCAGATGCATTTAAAGAAGCTGGGTTCAATGTTCTCACCACCACCGAAGCGTTTGAGCAATTCGAAAAGGGTGTAGATCCTGAAACAATCGAAAACACGTTGATCTTGTTACCAAGTGCTGAATTATCAAGAGCAAGAGGCGGCAGCCATTGTATGAGTATGCCGTTGTTGAGAGACAAATTATGAGTAATGAATAATGAGTGATGAGTTTCCGAACACAATCGTCACTCATTTTCAAATTCTCAAATTTTCAAATTTTCAAATTGTAATTTGATGCAAACAACATCGCATTTATTAATGATCAAACCCGTTGCTTTTGATTTCAATGCTGAAACAGCTGTGAACAATGCCTTTCAGCAGGAAGGCAGCAATGAAAATGCACAGCAAAAAGCCGAAGCTGAATTTGATGGCTTTGTACAAAAACTGACTGCTGCAGGTGTGGATGTTACAGTTGTGCAAGACACGCCGCAACCGCATACTCCCGACAGCATCTTCCCAAACAACTGGATCAGCTTTCACCAGGATGGCAGCATTGTACTATATCCCATGTATGCTATAAACAGAAGGGCCGAACGTAAACAACATGTACTTGATACAATTGCTGCAAAGTTTGATGTGAAGAAACAAATCGACTTTACCTCAAAAGAAAAGGAAGACCTTTTTTTAGAAGGTACGGGCAGCATGGTATTAGACAGGGATAATAAAATTGCATACGCCTGTCTTTCACCACGTACTGATAAAACTGTATTTGAAGAATGGTGCAGTAAGATGAATTACAAGCCTTGCAGTTTTTACAGCGTTGATGAAAACGGCGGCGAAATTTATCACACCAATGTCATGATGTGCGTGGCCGATCAATACGTAGTGATCTGTTTAGACAGCATTCGTGATGCGACAGAGCGGGATAATGTTTTTGACACAATCACTGATAGTGGCAAAACAATCATCGAAATTTCTTACAAACAGATGAATCAATTTGCAGGCAATATGTTGCAGGTTGAAAACAAAACCGGTCAGCGTTATTTAGTAATGAGCAGCCAGGCTTACAATGCATTAACCAGCCGACAAATACAGGAATTAGAAAGCTTTAACCCGATCATTCATTCCGATCTTACTACCATTGAAACAAATGGCGGCGGAAGTGCAAGATGTATGATGGCAGAAGTTTTTCTTCCACTAAAAAAGTAATCAGCAATTAATACAGAGCCGGTCAATCATTTTTATTTGACCGGCTTTTTCATTGCCTGCAACTGCTTCAACACTGCTTTTTCTTTCACGTCGATATCTTTCTGCACCAGCGCAAATGCTTTATTGAATTGTTGCTTTACAGATTTGTCTTTGCTTAAAAAGAATTGTCCATCTGCCAACCATGCAAGCAAATCAACTGCATCATGCCAAGCACCGATCTTCTCCTGCAATTGATCGAGTCTTTTATATGCTGCAACCGTCAGCACTTTTATTTTATCCTGTTCGGCAAGCCAATGATGAGCATACAACAATTGCTTGATGAGTTTACGCAATCCATGCCAACCTTCCTTTGCAACAACTTGCGACCGCACTTCAACTTCTCGTTTCAGCGCTAATACATACCGGCTTAAATCCTTCTCTTCAACTTCTTTCAAGTATCTATCAAGTTCAACACTGATAGATTTGAGTAATTTAAGATGATCTTTTTTTTGAGTAACAAACAATTCCTCCTCTTCCCTGATCTTCTGCTCCAAAAATGCATGCTGAATTAAAATCAGGAATTGCTTACCCTTCAGCCAATCAAAACGCAATTGAGCTTCACGCAAAGAACCTGCTGCATGAAAAACAAGTTGAAGTTTTTTGCGAAGTGATTTTATTTTCCTGGGGTTGAGAGTGCGTAGATAATCAAGAACAGCCTTTACTTTCTTAAGACCCACTCTCAACTGATGCAGTACTTCTTTATCGGAGGCAGAATTATATTCTTCCAGTAAATGGAGAGCAGAACTCATCTGTTTTTCAGCATATATTCTTAACTCACTCATGACCTGTTCTTTTTATAAACAATTCATCTACGCTGCAAAGTTCTGCTAAAGTCCGAATACACGCTTCAAACCATCTTCGAGTTTAACAGGCACATACCCTAATTCTTTTACTGCTTTTGTAATAATGAAGCCGGTCTTTGGCGGTCGTTTAGCCGGTTCAGCAAAGGATGCTGCTGTTACTTTTTCAATTAAGCCTTCATCGAGTTGTAAGAGGTTGGCAACAGTTACTGCCAATTGATAAGGCGTACACATTTCCTTACCAGAAATATGATATACACCCTTTGCATGTTTCATCAATACCAGAATAATTCCTTTCGCCAGGTCTTCAACATAAGTGGGTGTGCGAAACTGATCATCCACCACTTTAATTTTTTCTCCGGCACTGAGTTTATCTTTCACCCATTGTATAAAATTTGGTCGTCCGCCGGGAATCTTTCCACCATACAACAACACTGTTCTTACAATTGCCCAATGCAAACCACTCATCGCTACCATTTCTTCGGCCAGCAATTTACTTTCGCCATAATCATTAACAGGATTTGGTGTTGCTCCTTCATCATAAGGACCATCTTTTCCATCAAACACAAAATCAGTACTTACATAAATAAAATAGGAACGTGATTTCTTTGCTGCACGCAACAACGTTCTGGTAGCAGCAACATTAATTTTCCAGCAGGCAGTTTTATCGGCATGGCAATCGTTTGGTTGCGTAAGAGCTGCTGCATGGATTAAAATATGCGGCGAAACTTTTTCAACAAGTGCCTGTGTTCTTTTATGATCAGTAATATCGAGTTGATGATACGTAACTCCGTTTTTTTCGCCATACGATAAACGGCTTGGGCCTTTCCCTGTGGCATGGATCATAAACTTTCCCTCGTCAACCAATTGACGAATAAGATGCTGACCTAAAAGTCCGTTGGCTCCTGTTACAAACACTTTCATGCTTTAAGGATTAGTTGTTTCAATAGCCATTTTAATGCCCGTGAAAGTCATTTTCAGTTTTGTAAATGAAGCTTGGAATTTGGGCATTCGTTGATTGAATATATGAAATGCTTTTAAAGATCAGTTATTTTGAAAAAATCCTGTTTTCACAAAAAATCACGCAAACCCTTACTGCTTTTGACTTTGTGCATTAATGAACTGTGCTGCAAACGTTTGAAAACTAGCAGCGAACAAGCGTTATCATTGCATTTCCTTATTTTTGGCTCTTCAAAAATCGGAACCGTCTGTAAACCGATACAACCATTGATCAACACCTGCATTCTACTAATTTGATTTATAATGAGCAAAAAAGTTACAAAGATTGGCGTTTTAACCTCAGGTGGCGATGCTCCGGGCATGAACGCAGCCATCCGTGCCGTTGTACGTACCGGTCTCTATCATAATATGGAAGTGTTTGGTATCATGCGTGGATACCAGGGCATGATCGATGACGACATTGTGCCCATGCACAGCCGAAGTGTTGCAAATATTATTCAACGTGGCGGCACCATTCTCAAAACTGCCCGATGTGTTGAGTTTTACGAACCGGAAGGACGCAAAAAGGCTTACGAAAACTTAAAGAAACACGGCATCGATGGTTTAGTGATCATTGGCGGCGATGGTAGTTTTCGTGGTGCACAAAAATTCTCTAACGAATTCGACATCCCTTGTATCGGTTTACCCGGCACAATTGATAAAGATATTGCAGGCAGCGATTTTACTATTGGTTTTGATACAGCTGTAAACACAGCTATTGAAGCAATTGATAAGATACGTGACACAGCCGATGCGCATGACCGTCTGTTCATTATTGAAGTGATGGGTCGTGATGCAGGATATATTGCATTGCACAGTGGTATTGCAACAGGTGCTGAGCATATCCTCATCCCTGAAACAAAAACCGATCTTGAACTGGTGGTTGATTCGCTCGAAGAAAAAGAGCGTCGCAAAAAACTGGTGAACATGATCGTGGTGGCTGAAGGCGATGAAACCGGCGGAGGTAACGAAGTGGCTGCTATTATTAAAAAGCGTCTTCCCCATCTTGATACAAGGGTTTGTATTCTCGGCCATATTCAACGTGGTGGTTCACCAACATGTCTCGATCGTTTAATTGCAAGTCGTCTTGGTTATGCAGCGGTTGATTCATTAATAGAAGGAAAACATAATACCATGATCGGTATCATGAATAACAAACTTCATTATACTCCACTTGACAAAGCTGTGAAGGCAAAACAGCGCATCAGTGATGAGTGGATGAAGATCGTGAAGATTCTTGCGAGTTAAGTGAGAGATTTGCAATTTGATGATTTAAAGATCTGCCCATGTGGCAAGAAGCAAAACGGTTGTCTAAAAAAATGTAAAGCACTTAACTGAAATTAAATTAAACATTTTCAAATAACTACTTATGTCGAAGAACGTTGCAAAATATTTACATACTGAAATGGATAAAGAAGCGGGTAAACGGCACATGAGCAGCCACCGTACAAAAATTGTTGCTACAGTTGGTCCTGCATGTGACACATATGATAAACTGTTGGAGCTGGTAAGATCCGGTGTAAATGTTTTTCGTCTCAATTTTTCGCATGGTGCACATGAAGACAAAGCTCAGATCATTGAACATATCCGCAACATCAATAAGAATGAGCCATATAACATTGCCATACTTGGTGATTTACAGGGACCAAAACTCCGTGTAGGTGAAATGGAGAATGGAGGTATTGATGTGGCCGAAGGCGATATCCTCACGTTTACGAACGAAAAACTCATTGGTACTAAAGAACGCATTTACGTTTCTTATCCTGATCTGCATAAAGATGTAAAACCAGGTAACATCATTTTAATTGATGATGGCAAACTGGAAGTTAGAGTTGTGGGTATCACCCGTGAAAAAGATGTGCAGGTGCAGGTTACACTGGGCGGAAAGCTTTCTTCTAAAAAAGGGATCAACTTACCTGATACAAAAATTTCTTTACCGGCTTTAACAGATAAAGATCTTGCTGATCTTGAATTTATCATTGACCAGGAATTGGATTGGGTAGCACTTTCATTTGTACGTAATGTAAAAGACATCATCATTCTTCGCAATAAACTCGATGAACGCAAGAGCAAGAGCAAGATCATAGCCAAAATTGAAAAGCCTGAAGCTGTTGCCAACATCCGTGATATCATTATCGAAAGTGATGGCATTATGATTGCCCGTGGTGATCTTGGTGTTGAACTTCCTGTTGAACAGGTTCCATTGATTCAGAAAGACATCATCCGTAAATGTATTCACCGTGCAAAACCGGTGATTGTTGCTACACAGATGATGGAAAGTATGATTGATCGTGTAAAACCAAATCGTAGTGAGATCACAGACGTTGCCAATGCCGTACTTGAAGGTGCTGATGCAGTGATGTTGAGTGGAGAAACTGCAACAGGCAACCATCCTTCTTTGGTAGTTGAAACAATGGTGAAAATTATTGAAGAAGTTGAAAGCAGTTCTTACTACCGTTACGATCGTGAAGAAGATCTGAAACCGCAACCACACTCTCCTTCTTTCTTAAGTGATGCGATTTGTTATAATGCCTGCGAAATTGCAAAAGACGTTAATGCAAGGGCTTTGATTGGTATGACACAAAGTGGTTACACCGGTTTTATGTTGAGCAGCTTCCGTCCGAAATCGCCGTTGTTCATCTTTACAAAAGAACGCACATTGGTGAATCAGCTGAGTCTTAGTTGGGGCGTTCGTGCCTTTTATTATTCAGAAGAGATCAGTGTGGATGATATCATCAACGACCAGATCAATATTTTGAAAGAAAGAGGATTTGTAAATCCGGGTGATATTGTGGTGAATACCGGCAGCACGCCTGTTCATCTTCATCTGCCAACCAATCTTATCAAGCTTACCGTTGTTGATTAATAGCTTCAACAACTTATATAAACTGAAACGCTCCTTTTATCAGGGGCGTTTTTGTTTAGTTCGTATTTTCATGTTTGATGCAACATCTCAGTTTCATACAAATTAATGAATCATCTCTATTGATCTCGTTTGGAGAACTGATTCATGAATATGTGCATGCACGTGTAATGCAGGCGAAAGCTGCAATTGAAGCAAATCCGTTCCCAGGCTTTGTAGAAACGGTGCCTGCATATACTTCACTGGCTGTTTATTACAATCCGGTTTTAGTAGAGAAAAAGAATGAATCAGTTTCAGTAACTGTTCTTCAATCAGTGCAGCACTTATTAGAAACAGTTGCGGCTGATCAGCTTACTTCATCAGGAGCGTTAGTTGAAATACCGGTTTGTTATGATCCTGTCTTTGCACCTGACCTTATCACAACTGCAGATGCATTAAAATTATCAGTTGAAGAATTGATCAATATTCATGCTGCCAAAACATACAAGGTATTCATGATCGGGTTTACTCCCGGCTTTCCTTATATGGGTACTGTTGATGAACGCATTTTCACACAACGTAAAACACAACCACGCTTAAGAGTAGAACCGGGTTCTGTTGCTGTTGCAGGTAACCAAACGGGCATCTATCCATTTGCTACTCCGGGCGGCTGGAATATTATTGGCCGCACGCCCTTGCTTTTGTTTGATCGCCACCGATCAAATCCATTTTTATTAAAAGCAGGTGACGAAGTAAAATTTAAACCAATCAGTAAAGAAGAATTTGAAACCCTATCGATGGTTCATACTAAGCAGAGTTGAAGTAATAATGAATAAACCAATCATCCATATTGAACAATGCGGCTTCCTAACTACGCTGCAGGATACCGGCAGAACAAACTACCTGCAGTTTGGTGTGAGCAAAGGCGGCGCAATGGATATGCATGCAGCACAACTTGCCAACACACTCATTGGCAACGAAACATCAGCAGCTGTTTTAGAGATCACCCAATCACCACATCGCTTTCGTTTTATGCAAGACACTCTTGTTGCATTTACAGGTGGTGGTCTGCAACCACAATTACAGGAAACTTTATTACCAATCAATCAATCTTTTTTTATTCCGGCAGGTACAACAGTTGAATGTAAACTTCAACTACCAGGCTTTCGATTATACATGGCCGTGGCAGGCGGGTTTAAAGCTGATACTTTTCTTAACAGTTACTCTACTGATCTTTTGGTTAAATCCGGTGGTTACCAAGGCAGGCCCTTACGAAAAGACGACATACTGAAACAACACAAAGAACTATCTGTTTTACAACAACGACTGTTGAACGTTTTAAAAGCTGGTGCAACAGTTGAGATCAATCATGAAACTGCATCAATAACAAACAATATCATTCGTGTGTTGCAGGGAGTTGAATGGGATTATCTTGATGACAAATCAACACAACTGTTCTCACAAGCTTCTTTTACGATTGGTCCGCAAAGCAGTCGTATGGGATATCGGTTAAATGAAAAAATATTAAAGACCAACAGAAATTCTGAGATCATCTCTTCGCCAGTAACACAAGGAACAGCTCAGTTAACACCGTCGGGAGAAATGATCATTCTTATGGCCGATGCACAAACAGTTGGTGGCTATCCACGCATTGCACAGGTATGTGCTGCAGATCTTTCTTTACTGGCTCAAAAGAAACCGGGCGACAAAATTCAATTTCAAATAGTAAGTTTACAGGAAGCAGAACTATTGTACATGAAACGTGTGGATGATCTGAAGCGGGTGAAAGAAGTGTTACAATCAAAACTTGCTTAAAAAATAATGCGGTGAGCCACCCGCTGTATTTGGGGGTTGCTCACCGGCAATAAATCACAAACTATAAATGGTCTGACGGCCTGAGGGCCGTGCCGACCAATGTGTAACATGAAATCAATTGATCTTAATTGTGATCTTGGCGAAGGATTAACTACTGATGAACAGATCATACCGCTCATCAGCAGTGCAAATATTGCCTGTGGCTATCATGCAGGTGATGTTGATACAATGAAACGCACCATTGAATTATGTCTGCAATACAACGTGGCTATTGGCGCACATCCTTCCTGGCCTGATAAAGAATATTTTGGTCGTACAGAAATGCAGAAGACAGCAGAAGAAATTTATAACATTGTAACTGCACAACTTTTGCTCATCGCTCAAATCGCAAAAGAACAAGGCGTAAAACTGCATCATGTAAAACCACATGGTGCATTGTACAATCAATCAGCGAAAGACAGAACGATTTCAGCAGCTATTGCAAAAGCAGTTTATGATTTTGATTCTTCTCTTATTATGTTTGGTTTAAGCGGAAGCATTTCATTAGCGGAAGCAGTAGCCCTCGGTTTACAAACTGCACATGAAGTATTTTCTGACCGCACTTACCAGGATGATGGCAGCTTAACTCCCCGCTCTCAACCCAATGCATTAATTACTGATGAACAAACATCGCTGCAACAGATATTACAAATGATCAACAGCAATACAGTCACGAGTGTAACAGGAAAGATCATTAACTTAAAAGCGGATACCATTTGCATACATGGCGACGGCAGCAATGCTGTTGCTTTTGCGAAAATAATCTCTTACGCATTAAAACAGGCACATATTGACATCAAAGCAAACTAACTGGAAACTACTTGGTGGCAAAGGTGCGGGCGCTGCTTTTCTAATGGCAACATCAGCAATCGGGCCCGGCTTTCTTACACAAACCACTGTGTTTACACAACAGTTGATGGCGAGCATGGGCTTTGTGATTCTTGTGTCGGTGATCATTGATATTATTGCTCAACTCAACATCTGGCAAATACTCACAGCCAATAATAAACGTGGTTCAGAACTGGCAAACGAAGTTGTTCCCAACAGCGGCCATGTGCTTACAGTATTGATCTGTATTGGCGGATTAGCTTTTAACATCGGCAATATTTCAGGTGCAGGTTTGGGATTGAATATTTTGTTTCCGGTGAGTGTTGAAACAGGCAGCATTATCAGTGCAGTAATTGCAATTATTATTTTCCTATCGAAAGATATTGCAAAATCAATGGACCTGTTTGTGAAAATTCTCGGCATGGTAATGCTTGGCCTCATGCTCTATGTAGTGTTTTATGCAGCGCCGCCTCTTGCAACAGTTGCTCATCGAACGTTTGCGCCTTCCGTCATCAACTTCACTTCTATTGTAACATTGGTTGGAGGTACAGTTGGTGGCTATATCACGTTTGCAGGTGCACATCGTTTACTGGAAGATAAATCAACAGCAATCAGCATGCAGCAAGTGAAACGAAGTGCTGTCAATGGCATTGTATTAACTGCCTGTATGCGTATTTTATTATTCCTTGCTGTGTATGGAATCTTAAACCAGGGTTTTCAGTTGAATGAAGCAAATCCTGCTGCATCTGTGTTCCAGGCTGCAGCCGGCACATTGGGTTATAAGATATTTGGTGTTGTGTTATGGTGTGCGGCCATTACTTCAGTTGTGGGTTCTGCCTTCACTTCCATTACATTTTTAAAAACGTTGCATCCTGTTTTCACCCGCCAACAACGGCTCTCTACCATTCTGTTTATTCTTATATCGACAGGTATTTTTTTACTGTGGGGCAAACCCGTATTTATTCTTATTATAGTCGGAACACTCAATGGTTTTATTCTTCCGTTTTCGTTGGGATTGATGTTATGGGTAATGATGAAACGAAAGTTAGCGCATTATCAGCACTCTGCGTGGTTACTATGGAGTGGATGGATGGTTGTTGCAGTGATGTTATGGATGAGCGTGGTGACGTTTATAAATGAAATACCAAAGTTGTTTTAAAAAGCCTTCATGGCCATTGATTTATTTTAATGAATAACCCTGCAACACATAGCATGTTTTACATCGCTGTTCTTTGTTCACCTGAGATCGACAAAAAAATACAGGCGTACAAATTATGGATGCGTGATCGTTTTGGCTGTACCGTTGCATTAAAATCGTCAGCACACATCACACTTATTCCTCCATTCTGGTTACACAATGAAAAAGAACAACAATTGATTGATACAATTCATTCATTTCAAACAACAATCCCCCCCTTTAACATCCATCTTCAGCAGTTCTCTCATTTCAGCAACCGGGTTATTTTTGCTGCAGTTGAAGAAAATCATCAATTAGGTAGTTTACGAAAAGCTGTGGAAGATCACTTTATGAAATCATTCCACGATGAAATAAAACCCGATGATCGTCCCTTTCATCCGCATGTTACCATTGCCAACAGGGATATAAAACCCGGCGACTTTATCAAAGCCTGGGATCATTTTAAAAGGCAACATTTTGATGAGCAATTTGAAGCATCTGCAATTTCGCTGCTCAAATTGAACCCCGGAAAATGGAATGTAATTGCCGAACAGATTTTTCAAATGGGGTGAACCCAGTAAGAACAGGCGGGTGACTCACCATGTGCAACCGATTGTACTGAATACATAACCGGCGAATAGGTGTCACTCAAATTCAATAACTTTCAAGCCTAAATCGTAAGGCATGAGAAAACTTGCATTCACAGTACTATCGCTGTTCCTTTTTTTATCACTCAGTTCACAAACATTAAACCAGCAGGATTCTGCTTGGATACGTGATAACTATACAAAGAAAGAGATCATGATCCCCATGCGGGATGGTATTAAACTGTTCACTGCTGTTTACACACCAAAGAATAACAGTGAAGCACATCCCATTTTAATGAATCGCACACCGTATTCCTGCGCACCTTATGGTGAAAATAATTTTCGTGCATTCTGGGATAACCAGTGGCGTTATTATATGCGTCGTAATTACATCATTGTTATACAGGATGTGCGTGGCCGCTGGATGAGTGAAGGCGAGTTTATGGATGTGCGTCCCTTCAACCCCAACAAAAAAGGAACTGAGTTTGATGAAGCAAGTGATACGTATGATGCGATTGAATGGTTGACAAAAAATATCCCGAATAATAATAAGAAGGTGGGCATCTTTGGCATTTCATATCCCGGTTTCTATTCCACCATTGCAGCCTTGAGTAATCATCCATCGCTTGTGGCAGTTAGTCCGCAGGCACCCGTTACCGATTGGTTTATGGGTGATGATTTTCATCATAATGGCGCTTTCTTTCAAATGGATGGATTTTCATTCTATTCATCTTTCGGCAAGCCACGTCCAAAACCAACAACAGTTGGTTCGCCGGGTTTTCAATTCCCTACAAGAGATGCTTATAAATTTTATTTAGAAGCCGGCTCCACAAAAAATCTTGCAACACTTATTGGCGATAGTATTGCTTTCTGGCATGAGATGTATAAACATCCTAACTATGATGATTGGTGGAAAGCCCGTAACATCCGCAACTTCGTCAATAATGTTCCAACGCATACAGCAACACTTGTTGTAGGTGGATTGTTTGATGCTGAAGATTGTTTTGGTGCATGGCGTACGTATGAAGCCATTGAAAAGAAAGCAAAGAATAACAACCGTATTGTGATGGGTCCATGGTATCATGGTCAATGGAGCAGAGGCGATGGAACCAGTTTAGGCAATGTAAAATTTGGGAGTAATACTTCTACTTATTATCAAAACGAAATTGAATTGCCTTTCTTCATGCATCATCTTGAAGGTAAAGCAAATATTGATCAACTTGCAGAAGCAACGATTTTCTTTACCGGCGAAAATCAATGGCGCAAGTTTACACAATGGCCTGCTGCCAATGTAAAAATGACGCCGATGTTCTTACAATCAAATGGTGGCTTAAGTTGGAACAAACCAACTTCTTCCAATAGTTCTTCAGAATATGTGAGCGATCCTGCAAAGCCTGTTCCATACACAGAAGATGTGCACTTCAGCAGAACCATTGCTTACATGACCGATGACCAGCGTTTTGCTAATCGCAGAACAGATGTACTTTCATTTCAAACAGAAATCTTAACAGAAGATATTACACTTGCAGGAACAGTGGTTGCTGATCTGCTCACAAGTATCTCTACAACTGATGCAGATTTTGTGGTGAAACTCATTGATGTATTTCCGAGTGACTTTTCCTATCCCGGCAATACATCAGCAGCTGGTCGCTTAGGTGGTGGAAGTTATCCAATGGGCGATTACCAGATGCTGGTGCGTGGCGAAGTAATGCGTGGACGTTTCCGCAACAGCTTTGAAATACCTGCTGCTTTTACACCTAACAAAGTAGAGAAAGTAAAATTTGAATTGCCTGATGTGGCACACACATTTAAAAAAGGGCATCGCATTATGATACAGATCCAAAGCAGTTGGTTCCCGTTAGTGGATCGCAACCCGCAACAGTTTGTAAATATTTATGAAGCAAATGCAAAAGACTATATCAAGAGTACAATCAAAATATGGCATGATGCAAAGAACGGATCAAACATTGTGTTACCTGTATTAAAGTAAAGTCAATCATTCATTATAACTCTTAACAAAATCAATCCAGCAGATGAAAAGGTTTTTATCGATCATGCTTGCCTGTTGTTCGCTAGTCGTTTCGGCACAGGAGATCAACATTATTCCACAACCATTCGAAGTGAAACAACCTCAGAAAGGAAGTTATACCTTGAAACAAAAGATCACATGGAGCAGTAACTTCCCCGATGGTGAGGGCACAAATGCTGTTACAAACTATCTTGCAGAATACTTAAAGAAGTATTACAACATTGAAGCAGTAAAAGCAAAAGGCGGCAAAGCTGATATTGTTTTTTCTTCAACCCGCATGCCTACGGGTGGTGCATTGGCTTATCGTTTGAACGTTAGCAAAAGCGGTATCCGCATTGAAGCAAATTTCGATGAGTCAGCTTTTCATGCCGTACAATCATTGATTCAATTGTTGCCTGTTCAACAAAACGGCACCGCTGCAATTCCTTATGTACAGATTTACGATAAAGCCCGTTTCGATTATCGTGGAATGCATCTCGATGTAGGTCGTCATTTTGAACCTGTTTCTTTTATCAAGAAATATATCGACTACCTCGCTTTACATAAGATCAATGTTTTTCATTGGCATTTAACAGAAGACCAGGGATGGCGCATTGAGATCAAAAAATATCCGGAGTTAACAACTATCGGCAGCAAACGTAATGGTACCATCATTGGCCGTTACCCCGGAAAAGGCAACGACAACAAACCTCATGAAGGTTATTATACACAGGAAGAAATTAAAGAGGTGGTAGCTTATGCAAAAAGCCGTTTTGTAGAAGTTGTTCCTGAAATAGAATTACCCGGTCATGGCAGTGCTGCTATTGCAGCGTATCCTTCGTTAAGCTGTTTTCCTAACCGTACAACAGAGATTCCGTTAAACATGGTTTCAATGAAAACGGTACAGGAAGCGCAAAAAGGCCGTGTGAAATTTGTACAGGAAACATGGGGCGTGTTTGATGATGTGTTCTGTGCAGGTAAAGATGAAACATTCAAGTTTCTTGAAAATGTGTTGGATGAAGTGATCACGATGTTCCCATCGAAGTATGTTCACATAGGAGGCGATGAGTGCCCCAAAACTCATTGGAAGCAATGTCCTAATTGCCAGAAGCGCATGAAAGAGCTGAAGCTGAAAGATGAACATGAACTGCAGAGTTATTTTATTCAGCGCATTGAAAAATATCTCAACGCCAAGGGTAAAACAATTATTGGTTGGGATGAAATTCTTGAGGGCGGACTTGCACCAAATGCACAGGTAATGAGCTGGCGTGGTGAAGCAGGTGGTATTGCTGCTGCAAAAGAAAATCATTATGTGATCATGACACCGGGCAGCCACATGTATTTCGATCATAAACAAACAGCTAATGAAGATTCAGTAACAATTGGTGGTTTTACAACGGTGCAAAAAGTATATACTTACGAACCAATTCCAAAAGAATTACCTGAATCGCAGTGGAAGTTTGTGCGTGGTGCGCAAGCTAATGTTTGGACCGAATACATGAACAACAGCAGTAAAATTGAATACATGATCTTCCCACGTATGGCTGCATTGAGTGAAGTATTATGGACAGCAAAAGAAAAAAGAAACGCTGCTGATTTTGAAAAGCGTTTGCTTGTTCAGTTTAAACGCTACGACATGTGGGGAGCGAATTACAGTAAAGCGTACTTTGATCCGAAGTCAACTGTAGAAGCAAAAAAATAATTGTACAAGGCACAAGAAAGAAATCTAGATACAAGGTCCAACTAAAAAAAAGCCCAAGCTCGTTTACGAACTTGGGCTTTTCTCTTATATGTTGGTACTTCTTGAACCTCTTGCCTTTGAAGTTTATTTCAAAATTTCTTCCAGCTTTTTCTCCAATGCCTCCCCTCTTAAATTTCGTGCAATCACCACGCCATTCGGATCGAGTAACATGTTAAATGGAATACCTAAAATGCCAAACTGTTGCGAAGCTGCATTTTCCCAACCTTTCATATCACCAACCTGTGGCCAGGTATATTTATCATCTTTAATTGCTTTCAACCATTTGTCTTTGCTTTGATCGAGCGATACGCCGAATATTTCAAAGTTCTTCGGCTTATACTTTTCGTATGCCTTTACAAGATTGGGGCTTTCTGCCCTGCAAGGCCCGCACCAGCTTGCCCAAAAATCAACCAACACATACTTGCCACGAAGCGACGAAAGTGAAATATTTTTTCCATCAGCAGTAGGCTGTATAAAATCAGCTGCAACTACGCCTACCATTGATTTCTTTCCAATGTTGATACTTTCCTGCAATTGCTTTCCCTTTTCTGAAGCACGCAGGTTTTCATTCAACAACAAGAACAATGGTTCTGCTTTTGCTGCATCCATATCGAAACCCAAAGCCTGCTCTGTCATGTATAATGAAACAGGTGAGGCAGGGTTATTTTTTACAAATTTCAACTGCTCTGCATAGATCAGATCCTGGTGAACCCTGAACATTTCCATCAGCTGATTAGCTGCTGTGCTGTTTTTCGCTTTATTGTATTCATAATACACATCACCGATCTTATCTTCCAGTTCCTTTAATGATTTTGTTTGCTGTTGATATTTGTAATAATCATTTACAATAGCTGAACCTTTAACTTCCGCTTCGCTCAACCATGTTTTCGAAACGATCGTAATAGTTCCTGCATCAAGAAAAAAAGTAAGATTGCTACGGCGATACTCGGTCATATCAAATCCTTTACCTGCAGGTGGGTTTGCTTCCTGCAACATCAGGGTGGCCATCACCGGCTCATCGATCTCACCACTAATGGTGAACTTTCCGTTTTCAACTTTTGCTTCTTCTGCTCCATTCCCATTATTCCAGCTCAGCAAAACATTGTATTTTTTCGTTGCAGGCGGTAATGTACCGCTTACTGTAAATTTCTTTTCCTGTGCTGTTGCATTTACAAAAGCAAATACAAGCACAATCAACAACAATTTTTTCATGCTTACTTTATTTGAACAATTCTTCTAAACGTACCAGTAGTTCTTCTCCACGAAGGTTCTTGCCAATAATTTTTCCATCAGGGGCAATGAGAAGATTTTGTGGAATAGACGTGATCTTATAAATACGGGCTGCTTCGTTACTCCAGAATTTCAGATCGCTTACCTGCGTCCATGCTAACCCATCCTGTGCAATAGCTTCTAACCATTTACTGCGGTCACGGTCAAGCGAAACGCCCAACACGGTAAAATTCTTTTCTTTGAATTTATGAAAGGCTGCAACAAGATTAGGATTCTCCATACGGCAAGGTCCGCACCAACTCGCCCAAAAATCAACCAATACATATTTGCCACGAAACGATTGGAGTGATATTGGATTACCCGATGTATCAGCCTGTGTAAAATCAATTGCTTCGGTACCAATTGCACCGATCTTATTTTCTTTTACAATTCCTCCCACCATGCGGCCATAGAAACTTTTTTGTGCTGTTTCAGAAAGCTTTGCATAATTAGAATCCAACACGTCAGCCTGTTGAAATACACTATAGATCACATACAGTAACAAAGGTGTTACCGGCGATTGATTATTTTTCAGAATATACGTATCGGCAGAACTGTTAATCTCGGTTACAAGATTGCGCACAAGATTGTAAATAGAATCCTGTTTGCTTTGCATGGCAGGGTTCTGCAATTGCTTACCATAGCCATCGAGTTTCATAAAATAAGGGTCGAACTGCTGACGAAAACGTACAAACTCATAATTCGTTTTCGATCCGTTCACTACAGCTTTCTGCAAAGAATCAACATGCGCATTAACAGTTACGACAGATGGATCGAGAAAAATGCCAAGGTTCTGTTTACCCCCTTCAACGCTTAACACATAGAGCGCTGTTTCAGTAATATTGCCTTTCAGTTCAAACTTTCCTTTCTTAACGGTTGATTCAGCAAGCGCTTCAGTGTCCTGCCCATCCATGCGCAAACTTACCTTTGCATTTTCCTTTGCACCCCTGATCGTTCCTTTGATCTGAAATGGCTGTTGTGCCTGCAGTTGCAGTGCAACACTCATCAACAAACATATCGTTACAATAAACTTCATATTAATCTGCATGCGAATGACGTTGTTTCAGTACGTAGATCACATCCTGCAAAGAAACATTTTTCGCCCTTAATAAAACGATAAAATGGAAGAGCAGATCTGCTCCTTCGTTTAAGAAAAGCTCCTCGTTATTATCTTTTGCTTCAATAATAATTTCGGTTGCTTCCTCTCCTACTTTCTGTGCAATTTTATTGATGCCTTTATCGAACAGGCTCTTTACATAGCTTTTGCCATCGGTACTTTTCCTGCGTAATTCGATGATCTCTTCTAAATACGATAAAAAGTCGTCGCTGTGATTTTTTTCGCTCCAGCAAGTATCTGCACCGGTATGACAGGTTGGTCCCGCAGGCTCAGCTTTGATGAGCAATGTGTCCTGGTCACAATCGAGTAACACCTGTTTTACTGATAAAAAGTTGCCGCTTTCTTCACCCTTTGTCCATAACCGTTGTTTGCTGCGGCTGTAAAACGTAACCTTTCCTGTTTCTTCCGTTTTAATAAATGCATCGTTATTCATAAAACCAAGCATCAATACTTTACTGGTTTTATAATCCTGGATGATGGCTGGTAACAGTCCGTCGTGGTATTTCGAAAAATCTGGTTTCAACGTAGTTGATTTTTTATTTTTTATTTGATAGAAACACTGATGACGCTGATTTAAAAAGATACAACCGATCAAAATCAAATCCGTTTCATCTGCACTTTCCGTGTTATTTGTGACTCTATTTTGTTGCTCCGCAAAGCTAAATCCTTACTGCAACATTTCTCTCCTTCAAATAAGCTTTCAGGTCAGCAATTTCAATTTCTTTAAAATGAAAAATACTGGCCGCTAATCCTGCATCGGCATAAGCCAGTTCAAAAACATCTGCAAAATGCTGCATTGTTCCTGCACCACCACTGGCAATTACCGGAATTGGTAACTCAACCGACAGTTTCTTGGTAATATCCAATGCAAACCCCTGTTTGGTGCCATCGTTGTTCATGCTGGTGAGCAATATTTCACCTGCCCCCAGATCAACACCCTGCCGTGCCCAGTCCACACATTTCATATCGGTTTTGGTGCGGCCACCATTCAGGTACACATACCATTCGCCGTCTTCTTCTTTCTTGGTATCGATTGCCAATACACAACATTGACTGCCTGCAGCCAATGCAATATCATTGATGAGTTGAGGATTTTTAAAAGCCGCTGTATTTACACTTACTTTATCAGCACCGGAATTGAGCAGTACGCTCATATCTTCCACGGTGCTGATGCCACCACCAACCGTAAACGGAATGTTCACATGTCGGGCTATACGTTTCACCAGTTCGCTTAAAGTTTTGCGCTTCTCAACTGTTGCAGTAATATCAAGGAAAACCAGTTCGTCGGCCCCTTGCTGAGCATACAAAGCACCCAGTTCAACGGGGTCGCCTGCATCACGCAGGTCAACAAAGTTGGTACCCTTTACCGTGCGGCCATCTTTTATATCTAAACAGGGAATAATTCGTTTCGTCAACATAAAATAAAAAAGGCTTCAAGTTAAGTTGAAGCCAAGCTCTTTGCAAAGATAATGCTTATGGTTTGGGTGAACTATTTTGTAATACCCGCCCTGCCCCCAGCAGTTTCCGGCTCCAGTAGGTTTCGTTCAGATCACTGATCATAACCCCGCCCGATGTGGATGCATGCACAAACTTATTATTATGCAGGTACACACCCACATGCGATACTCCCCCACGTGTATTGAAAAATATAAGATCACCTTCTTTCAAATCGTCCATTGGTATCCAGGAAGCTGCTTCTTTCTGCTCACGGGCTGTGCGTGGCAACTGCATGGCAAAAACACCCATCATTAAAGTTTGTACAAAAGCAGAGCAGTCGATCCCTTTTTGGGTGGTACCGCCCAAACGGTAAGGCGTACCCCACCAGTTATCGATCAGCTCGTATAAGGATTTATTCTGGATGGTTTCTACCGGCACATCCAGACGGATGGCATATTTGAACTGAGAGAGCGAAAATAATTCGAGTGATGAGCTGTAAGTAGCAACATCCTTTGTTTGAAAAATACTTGCCTGCTGGGTTGATGTTGAGGAGCCGGTGCGTACACGTTTGTATTCAGGTCGCACCTCATTTTTTTCTTCAACTGTTGTTGATGCGGTTGAAGTTTGTTTCGGCTGAAACGCATTCTTTACCGCACTGCAACTGGTGAGCAGTAGTATGGCAGACAGATATGTAAGCAAATGTCTAATCATGGTATTGAATTTTTCCAACGGCGCAAAAGTACCGATGCAGCCCCTTTTTAGCAAGAAACGAGCCAAATCGTCTATCCGTTAAAGATAGTTATTGAGGGCTTGCTGACAAATTTTCACCTGTTGTTTTATCTAAAACGCTCATTTTGTGGATTTCTTATTCACTTTTTTTCGATTCAGAACAACGAAATTTGACGCCTGACTATGAGCAAATTTTCGCATTTACACGTTCACACTCAATATTCTCTGCTCGATGGAGCCGCTTCCATCGGTTCATTATACAACAAAGCCATCACTGACGGCATGCCTGCGTTGGCCATTACTGATCATGGAAACATGTTTGGTGCCTTCCAGTTTGTGGCCGAAGCCTACAAACATAAAAATGAAGATGGCTCACTAAAAGTGAAGCCCGTTGTTGGCTGCGAATTTTATTTAACCGAGAACAGGCATATAAAAAACTTCAGCAAAGAACAGCGTGATCATCGTTACCACCAGGTGCTGCTCGCAAAAAATGAACAGGGCTATAAGAATTTGGTGAAGCTTACATCGCTTGGTTTTATTGAAGGCATGTACAGCAAGTACCCACGCATTGATAAAGAACTGATTCATAAATATCATGAAGGATTAATTGCTACCACCTGCTGCCTTGGAGCCATGGTGCCGCAGATGATCCTGAATAAGAGTGAAGAAGATGCAGAGAATGAATTCAAGTGGTGGCTGAATATTTTTCAGAAAGATTATTACGTAGAGGTACAGCGGCATGGCATGGCTGAGCAGGATAGAGTAAACGCTGTATTGCTGAAGTTTGCAAAGAAGTACAATGTAAAAGTGATCGCCAGTAATGATTCGCATTATGTTGATCAAACCGATTTTAATGCCCACGATATTTTGTTGTGCATCAACACCGGTGAAAAACAAAGCACACCTGCCCTGCGTGAGTTTTCTGATGATGATGTGAATGTAAAGAACAAACGCTTTGCATTTCCTAACGATCAATTCTATTTCAAGACAACAGCAGAAATGAAAAAGGTATTTGAAGATGTACCTGAAGCCATCGACAATACCAATGAGATCGTTGACAAGATCGAAGTACTGAATCTCAAGAAAGATATTTTGCTCCCCGCCTTTCCGATTCCGAAAGAATTCCAGGTGCATGATGATGCGAATCTGAACCAGTGGGAATTTTTAAAACATCTTACTTATATCGGTGCAAAAGATCGTTATCATGAAATAGAAGAAACCACAAGAGAGCGCATCGACTTTGAATTATTCACCATTAAAACAATGGGCTTTGCCGGTTACTTCTTAATTGTAAGTGATTTCATTAAAGCTGGTCGTGATATGGGTGTGTTTGTTGGGCCCGGTCGTGGTTCAGCAGCAGGTAGTGTGGTGGCTTATTGTATTGGTATCACCAATATCGATCCCATCAAATACAATTTGCTGTTTGAGCGTTTCTTAAATCCTGATCGTAAATCAATGCCGGATATTGATACGGACTTTGATGATGAAGGACGACAAAAAGTAATTGACTATGTAGTTGATAAATATGGAAAGGCACAGGTGGCACAGATCATCACCTATGGTACCATGGCTGCTAAAAGTAGTATTGCCGATGTTGCCCGTGTAATGGATCTTCCATTGGCAGAGAGCCGTGCATTATCGAAATTAGTTCCTGAACGTCCTGGTGTTTCTTTGAAACGTGTGTTGCATGCGCCCTTCACCGGTGAAAAAAGTTTAGCAGAAAAAGAAGCCTTTGGTCCGGATGAATTGGAGATGGTAAAAAAAATCCGCCAGGTTTATGCCGGCGATGATCTGCCATCAAGAATTTTGCACGAAGCAGAAATCTTGGAAGGTTCTGTTCGTAACACGGGCATTCACGCCGCAGGTATCATCATTGCACCAAGAGACTTAACAGATCTCATCCCGGTTTGTACATCAAAAGAATCGGAACTCTGGTTAACACAAATTGAAGGAAGTGTAATTGAAGATGCAGGTGTAATCAAGATGGACTTTCTTGGTTTAAAAACACTCAGCATCTTAAAGAATGCATTGCAGCTCATCAAACAAAATCACGGCGTTGAAATTGATATTGATACCATTCCGTTAGATGACGCAAAAACATTTGAACTCTATCAACATGGTTCAACCATCGGTACATTCCAGTTTGAAAGTGTGGGCATGCAAAAATACCTGCGTGAATTAAAGCCCGATCAGTTTGGTGATTTGATTGCGATGAACGCTTTGTATCGTCCCGGTCCTATCGCATACATCCCCAACTTTATTGATCGTAAACATGGTAAGGAAGCCATCAGTTATGATCTTCCTGAAATGGAAGAATACCTTGATGAAACCTATGGTATTACTGTTTACCAGGAACAGGTAATGTTGCTGGCCCAAAAACTAGGCGGCTTTAGCAAAGGTGATGCGGATGTTTTGCGCAAAGCCATGGGTAAAAAGCAAAAGGCTGTACTCGATAAAATGAAAAAGCAGTTTATTGATGGTGCTTCTGCCAAAGGACACCCTGCTGATAAACTTGAAAAAATATGGACCGACTGGGAAGCATTTGCTCAATATGCTTTCAACAAATCGCACTCTACCTGCTATGCATTTGTTGCTTATCAAACAGCTTATTTAAAAGCACACTATCCCGGTGAATACATGAGTGCTGTGTTGAACAACGCCGGCGCTATTGAAAAGATCACCTTCTTTATGGAAGAGTGTAAACGCATGGGCATTAAAGTACTTGGCCCTGATATTAATGAATCACAAAATGGTTTTGCCGTGAACAAAGCGGGTGAGATACGTTTTGGTTTAGGTGGATTAAAAGGTGTGGGTGAAGCAGCGATCGATAGTATTATTGAAGAACGTGAAAAGAAAGGTCCTTATAAAGATGTGTTTGATTTTATCAAACGTGTGAATCAGCGTACGGTTAATAAAAAATCATTGGAAAGCCTGGTGTATGGTGGTGCATTTGATTGCTTCAAAGAATACCATCGTGCACAATATTTTCATGTAATGCCGGGAGATACGGTGAATACATTGGAACGTATCATCAACTTCGGCAACCGTTTCCAGGCAAATGTGCAAAGCAATACCAACACCTTGTTTGGTGAAAGCATGATGATGGAAATTCCTACACCCAAAATTGTGAACTGTGAAGAGTGGACATTAACAGAAAAACTCGATCATGAAAAAGAGATCACAGGTATCTTCATCAGTGGTCACCCGTTAGATCATTTCAAATTTGAGATGCAGCATTACAAAATCACACCACTTAGTGATTTCAATGAATTTAAAGAAGCCATCCTTTTACATGCAAATCCATTCCAGACATTCCGTTTGGCGGGTTTGGTTACTGCACACAACCAACGTGTAACAAAAACAGGCAAGCAGTTTGGTATTTGTATGATCGAAGATTATACAGGTAATACTGAGTTTGCATTGTTTGGCGAAGACTTTGTAAAATTCAAAGATCACTTTACGCCTGGCGCTGTTGTGTTCATCACCGGTGTATTCAAAACACGCTGGAACAAAGACGATGATTTTGAATTCAAGATCAACCAGGTATTGCTACTTGAAACAGTAAAACGCACGATGACCAAACAACTCATTGTTGATATTGAACCCCGTTTCCTTACTGAAGAGATGGTCAACTTTATGGAGACGAACGTAAAGAAGAATCCCGGCAAGAGTAATCTCAAATTCAACTTATACGAGCCGAAAGACAATTGGAAAGTAGGTATGTACACAGTGGAGAAAGGGTTTGAGATGAATGACGAGATGGCATTGTTCCTGCTGGATAAACCGGAATTGAATGTTACTGTTGTAACAGCATAAATATTGTGCAGATGAATAAACCAGGTCAAGGCGAAAATTTAAGCTAACTGATTATTGTCAGTACATTTTCATACTTATTCGGAATAAATCTTATTACTTTCGCTTAACAGATGAAAAAGCTCGTAATAGCCATATTATCTTTTCTCTACATCAGCACCTCAAGTGGGGCCACTTTGCAAATGCATTATTGCATGGACAAACTGGTTGACTGGAGCATTGGTCATAACGATGGGAAGAACACCTGCAATAATTGCGGGATGGAAAAAGATGGCAAGGGCAAGAATGATTGCTGCAAAGACGAACAAAAGCAATTGAAGATCGAAAAAGATCAGAAAGCTGCAACTGCATTTCAATTCACGCTTTCATTGGCAACAGCCTTACCTGTATCTTATCCTGTTTACAACTTATCAAGCATCGCTTCTGTAACAGAAGAATTCCCGTTAAGCAATGCGCCTCCCCGAAGTTCTCAGACGGCTGTCTATATCCGTAACTGCACATTCCGTATTTAAATTCTTTCCGTTTGTATAAGCCGGGCAATTGTATTGCCGGGCTATTGGTATTTCCATATACCTCTTCTTATTCTTCACATTAAAAACAACAAACATGAAAACGTTTCAATTACTGTTGATGGCAGTATTCACCATCGTTTCTGTAAACATAGTTGCGCAGGAAAAAGCAGGCAAAAAAGATAAAGGATCTCACCCCACATTATATACCTGCCCAATGCATGATTCTGTTGCTGCAAAGAAACCTGGCAACTGTCCGGTTTGCGGCATGAAGCTGGAGCTTTCTAAAAAAGAGCAGATGAAGAAAGACGTAACAAAAAGTTACAGCTGTCCGATGCATGCCGATGTTACCAGCGATAAGCCCGGCAAGTGTCCAAAATGCGGAATGGATCTGAACAAGTCGAAAAAAGAACAAATGAAAACAGAAGTAACAAAAAGTTACAGCTGTCCTATGCATGCAGATGTTACAAGTGATAAACCCGGCAAGTGCAGCAAATGTGGAATGGACCTGGTGAAAGCAAAAGAAAAAACAAAAACAGAAGTTGCAAAAACATATGTATGCCCGATGCATGCAGATGTTACAAGCGACAAGCCCGGTAAATGCAGCAAATGCGGAATGGACCTGAAGAAGAAAGAGCACAAGCATTGATCAGTTCAAAAAAGAACAGGATGTTGAAGAGTGCGACGCAACAAAAGGTGAATAGCACCACTTCAGCCGGATACAAAAAATAAAAAATATGGTTCGAAAATTAATTGAACTGGCCTTACGTAACAGGCTTGTTGTATTGTTGGTAGCAGCAGGCCTGTTTGCCTACGGCATTTACTCGATCAACAAAAATCCGATCGATGCGATTCCTGATTTGAGTGAAAACCAGGTGATCGTTTTTACGGAATGGATGGGACGTAGTCCACAGGTAATTGAAGACCAGGTTACGTATCCATTGGTGAGTAACCTGCAAGGCATTCCGAAAATTAAAAACATCCGAGGCTCGTCGATGTTCGGGATGAGTTTTGTGTATGTAATTTTTGAAGACAATGTTGATATCTATTGGGCGAGAACAAGAGTTTTGGAGCGTTTGAATTTTGCACAACGATTATTGCCGCAAGGTGTAACACCTTCGCTTGGCCCTGATGGAACAGGTGTTGGTCATATTTACTGGTATCATCTGGATGCACCCAAAATGGATTTAGGTGAACAACGTGCATTGCAGGATTGGTACATCAAATTCGCTTTGCAAACAGTACCCGGTGTTGCCGAAGTAGCATCGTTTGGAGGATTTGAAAAACAGTATCAACTCGTAATTGATCCGGTGAAGTTGCAGTATTACAATATTTCCCTGATGGATGTAATGAACAAAGTGAAGAGCAACAACAATGATGTGGGCGGACGGAAATTTGAAATGGCAGACATGGCTTATATCATTCGTGGATTAGGCTATATCAAAAACATAACGGATGTAGAAAATATTGCACTCACAAACTACAATGGCATCCCTGTTCGTGTAAAAGATATTGGTTCCGTGCAAATGGGTGGCGACTTACGTCTCGGCATTTTTGATATGGATGGGAAAGGTGAAGTGGTAGGTGGCATTGTAGTGATGCGTTACAATGAGAACGCCAATAAAGTAATTGCCGCAGTAAAAGAGAAGATGAAGGAAGTAGAAAAGGGATTGCCTGACGGTGTCACTTTTAAAACTTCATACGACCGCAGCACATTAATTCAGGAAGCAGTTGAATCGGTAAAAGGCACTTTGATCGAAGAGATGATCGCCGTATCAATTGTTGTACTGCTCTTTCTTTTTCATTGGCGAAGTGCAGTTATCATTCTTATTCAATTACCCATTTCAGTTGCAGCAGGTTTTATTTTCCTGGAAATGTTTGGCATCTCATCGAACATCATGTCGCTCACAGGTATTGCATTGGCCATTGGTGTAGTGGTTGATGATGGTATTGTGATGGTGGAAAATGCCTACCGGCATATCAGTGAAGCACAACTCGCAAAAGAAAACGCAATAGACAACAGACAATAAGCAAACCACATGAAACTATTTAAGCAACATAAAGATCCTTTAACGGCGGCTGAAAAGATGGAGATCATCGAACGTTCGTCGAAACAGGTTGGGCCGGGTGTTTTCTATTCAACCATCATTGTGGTAGCATCTTTTCTTCCCGTGTTTTTATTAACCGGTATGGAAGGAAAACTCTTTCATCCGCTGGCTTGGACAAAAACATTTATCCTGTTAATTGATGCGGTACTCGCCATTACGTTGATGCCCGTATTGATCTCCTTTTTTCTGAAAGGCAGATTAAAACCCGAAAGCGCAAACCCCATCACCAGAACTTTAGAAAAAATCTATACGCCCATTTTAAAATGGTGTTTGAGATGGCGCAAAACAACTATCGCTATTAATCTGATTGCATTGGCGGTTGGTATTATTATGATGACGAGACTGGGTTCTGAATTTATGCCGCCGTTAGATGAAGGTTCTTTATTGTTCATGCCAGTTACATTGCCGGATGTTTCTAATTCGGAAGCAAAACGCCTATTGCAGGTGCAGGACAAATTGATTCGTACAGTTCCGGAAGTAGCACATGTGTTGGGCAAGGCGGGCCGTGCAAATACTGCAACAGACAACTCTCCTATCAGTATGATCGAAACCATTATTCTCTTGAAACCAAAAAGTGAATGGCGGAATAACATGACCAAAGATGCGATCATCAATGAACTGAATGCGAAAATGCAAATACCGGGTGTTACAAATGGATGGACACAACCCATCATCAACCGCATCAATATGCTTTCAACAGGCATACGTACTGATGTGGGATTGAAAGTATACGGACAAAATCTCGACAGCATTTATGCATTTGCACAAACCATCAAGCGACAACTGGAAGGAATTGATGGCGTGAAAGATCTGTATGTTGAACCAATCACCGGTGGTAAATACATTGACATTGCAGTGAAGCGTGAAGAGATCGGACGATATGGTTTAAGTGTTGATGATGTAAATCTTGTAATTGAAAGTGCATTGGGCGGTATGAAACTTACGACTACCGTTGAAGGTCGTCAACGCTTTTCAGTGAATGCACGATACGGACAGGATTTCCGTAACAACCTCGAAGCATTAAAACGTTTGCAGGTGCAAACGATGGACTTCGGTCCCATTCCTTTAGAAGCAGTAGCCGATATAAAATTGAGTGATGGTCCGCCGATGATCAATTCAGAAAATGCAATGTTGAGAGGAACAGTTTTGTTCAATGTGCGTGAGCGTGATTTAGGAAGCACTGTAAAAGAAGCACAGGAACGATTGAACCAGATGATCACGAAATTACCCAAAGGATATTTTTTAGAATGGAGTGGCCAATGGGAAAATCAAATCCGTGCAAACCAAACATTAAAAACCATTTTGCCTATCGTACTCATCATCATATTCATGGTACTGTACTTCACGTATCATTCCTTTAAAGAAGCAGCAGTCACCATGCTCACTGTTCCATTTGCATTGATCGGCGGTGTATTTATGGTGTATTTCTATGGCATTAATTTGTCAGTAGCTGTTGCTGTTGGTTTTATTGCGCTGTTTGGAATGGCGATTGAAACAGCCATGCTGATGACCATCTATCTCAACGAAGCCATGCAGAACATGGTGGCCAAACATGGTAACAGCAAAGCAACCATTACACCCGCCATCATCCGTGAATTTGTTATTGAAGGATCGGCAAAACGATTACGTCCCAAGCTGATGACGGTATCAGTTGGACTATTTGGCTTATTCCCTATTCTTTGGGCAACCGGTGTGGGCAGCGATATCATGCGACCGATCACCATTCCTTTGATTGGCGGAACCATTTCATCCACCATCTATGTATTGCTCATCACGCCTGTGATTTTTGAAATGATAAAGGAACGTGAATTAAAACGTAACGGTAAAATTGAATTGATCGATGTTAAAGAATAAACTACTTCCGGTAATGTTTGCCCTTGCTGCACTCAACAGCAACGCTCAAACAATAAAACTCGATGCCATCATTGACAGCATCACTGTATCGCATCCTGTTGTAAGAATGTACAACAACGAGATCCGTTCAATGGATGAAGCGGCGAAAGGTGCAAGGAGCTGGATGCCACCGGAGTTCAGCAGTGGTTTATGGATGACTCCTTATAACCCATCTCGTTGGAAAAAAATGGATGACGGCATGGGAGGCCTTAAAGAAGGTATGGGTCAATACATGATCGGAGGGCAACAGATGTTTCCCAACAAACAAAAACAAAGTGCAGATGCGAAGTATATGGAAGCGATGTCCTCTGTTGAAAAAGAAAAAAAGAATGCTACGCTGAATGAACTGATTAATGATGCCAAACAGCTTTACTACGAATGGATCATTTTAAAAAAGAAACTTGCTATTCTTGATCAGAACGAGAAGCTACTCGAGTTCATGATCAAAAATGCAGAAATCCGTTATAAGAATGGATTGGAGAAAATCAGTGCCTACTACAAAGCCAAAGCTGCATTGGGCAATGTGCAGAATATGCGATTGATGTTTGAAAGCGATATTAAAGAAAAACGGATCCGCATCAACTCCCTGATGGGTCGTAATGCCATGATCAATTTTGATATTGACACCACTTTTCAATTGAATGATTATTCATCGATGGTATTCGACAGCACTCTCCTCTACAACAACCGTAGTGACCTGAAAGCAATTGATAAAAACATTACACTTACCTGGCTGAAACAGGAAACAGAAAGACAAAGTCTGAAACCGCAATTCGGTATTCGATACGAGCACATGTTTGGTTTTGGCGGATTGCCCATGCAGTTTTCATTGATGGGCATGATGAAGCTTCCGCTTACCAAATGGTCGTCGAAAATGAGCAAGGCAAATGTTGAGAGCTTGAAATGGAAAGCAAGTGCATTGCAATCGCAAAAAGAAATGATGCTGAATGAATACAGCGGCATGGCCTATGGCATGCGTAATGAACTGGAGCTAAAACGAAAACAATTGAAGCTGTACGATGACAACATTATTCCTGCCTTAAAGAATAATTACAAAACCATGCAGCTGGGTTATGAACAGAACACCGAAGAACTCTTTATGCTCTATGATGCATGGGAAACATTGTACATGACTCAACTGGAATACACTGAGTTACTCAACCAGGCATTGAAACTGCAGGTAACGATTGAACGGTTGATTGAAAAAAAGTAACAGAGAAGGTACAAGGCACAAGAGACAAGGTTCAAGAAGAAAAGACAATAAAGTAATACAGATGAAGCAGAAACTATTTTATATAATCGGATCATTCCTGTTGATATTGGCAATTGCCTGTAACAACAATGATCCGCATGCAAACCACAAGCAGGAACTTGTAAAAGACATGTACACTTGCCCAATGCCACAAGATTCGGTGTTCAGCGATAAGCCGGGCACTTGTCCCAAATGTGGAATGGAATTGGTGAAGATGGAACAACCTGCCGCACAGCAAGATCATGATCATGAAAATGCAGCGGCAGAATATACTTGTCCCATGCATCCGGATGTAATTAAAGACAAACCCGGCTCCTGCCCTATTTGCGGAATGGATTTAGTTAAAAAAGAAACCGGTGGCAGTGCATCAACTGAAATTGGATTGGATGCCTTGCTCAAACCGACCAATGAGTTTGTTGTGTCTTCTATTCCTGTAACAACAATTGAAAAGAAAGAAGAGCATATTAACATAGAAGCGTTGGGAACCATTGCTTACGACACGAGAGAAGTTGGAACGATTTCAGCAAGAGTGAGTGGGCGAATTGAAAAACTCTATGTGCGTCACCGTTACCAGAAGATCAGCAAAGGGCAACGCATCATGGATATTTACAGTCCGGAAATTTTAACTGCCCAGCAGAATTTATTATTCCTGTTAAAGAACGATCCGGAAAATAAAAGCTTTATTGAAGCAGCGAAGCAAAAACTTTTACTTCTTGGCATGAGCAGTCAGCAATTACAACAGGTATTGCAAACAAAAAAAGCATCATTTACCATTTCAGTTTACAGCAATTACAGCGGACATATTCATGAATCAGCCGGCGCATCCATGAATACAGCACCTGAAAAAATGAAAGACATTTCGCAATTAACAGAGGAACTTTCATTGAAAGAAGGCATGTACATCAATAAAGGCCAATCAGTTTTCATTGTCTATAATCCAACGCAGGCATGGGCACTGTTAAATATTTTTGGCGACAACCAGGGCCTAGTTAAAAAAGGAAACAGTGTGCATGTTATTCCCGAAACAGCACCGAACAAAGGTTTCAGGGCAAGCATTGATTTTATTGAACCCTTCTACCGGAAAGAAAGTAAAACCTTAACGGCAAGAGTATATTTTAATAACAGCAGTTTGAAAATTCCGATCGGCAGCCAGGTAAGAGCAGTCATCAATGGCAATTCAAAAGATGCTTATTGGTTGCCGAAAGAAGCCGTGTTATCGCTCGGGTTAGATAAAGTGGTGTTTCATAAAGTGGATGGCGGATTTAAAGCACACAAAGTGAACACCGGCATTTTACACGAACAACATATTCAAATCATCAGCGGATTAACAGCAACAGACTCTGTTGCGGTGAATGCACAATATTTAATGGACAGTGAAAGCTTCATTAAAGTAAAACAATAATTATGCGACATCTTTTTATACTTCTTCTTTTTGCTTCAGTTCTTACTTCGTGCAAAGACAAAGCAATTACAAAAACAGAAAGCGATGTGTACTACACCTGCTCCATGGACCCACAAGTAGTAGAACAAAAGCCGGGCAAATGCCCCATCTGCAAAATGGATCTTACGCCTGTTAAGAAAAGTAATGGTGCTAAGAAAGATGAAATACAGTTGAGTGATCAGCAGATACAGTTGGGCAATATTCAAACCGATACGATCCGCACCGGAACTATTGGCGACAGGTTAGTATTAACTGCCAGTCTCAACTTCGATCAGATGAAAACCTCATCAGTAAGTTCAAGAGTAATGGGCCGGATAGAAAAACTTTATTTCAAAAATCTCGGTGATTATGTGAGCAAAGGAGCAGCTTTATATGCGATCTACAGTGAAGATCTCAACAATGCCAAACAGGAATATCTTCTTGCATTGGAACAGAAGAAAACATTTGCAACAGAAACAGTCATCGACTTTGAACAATTATTACAAAGCGCCAAAAACAAATTATTACTATGGGGATTGAGTGAAGCGCAGATCAATGAACTGGCGAAGACAAAAAAATCAACACCACTTACTACATTCTTCAGTACAGCGTCGGGCTATATTACCAGCATGGAAATTCGTGAAGGCGATTATGCAATGGAAGGAGGAACCATTGTAAAGCTGGCCGACCTCTCAACACTATGGGCCGAGGCACAGGTGTATACGTCGCAACTTTCAGAAATTGATCTCAACGGAACAGCAACTGTTCAATTGCCCGATATGGACGACAAAGACATAAGAGGGCGAATTGAATTTGTAAACCCCGAGATCAACCCCGATACAAGGATCAATCTCATCCGTGTATCCATTCCCAATACCGGCAACTTGTTAAAACCCGGTATGCCGGCTTATGTGGTATTAAAAAGCACACAACGTAAATCACTCACCTTACCAATCGATGCAGTGATCAGAGATGGGAAAGGTGCAACGGTATGGATCAGAACCGGTGAACATTCATTCAAAAGCAAAATGGTGGAGGTGGGATTGGAAAGCAATGATCGCATTGAAATAAAATCAGGCTTAACGGCTGGTGATGTGGTAGTGATGAGTGGCGCTTACCTGTTGCACAGTGAATATGTATTTAAAAAAGGCGCAGACCCGATGGCGGGGCACAACCACTAAAAAAATGTAAGTATTATTGTGCTTCCGTTAAAGCGTGTCGTTTAAACCAATACAAGAAATGAAACCGATTTATAAAATAGCAGTTGCCTTCTTGTTTTTGCTGGTAAGCTGTAAGGAAAAAGAATCATCTAGCAACAAAGACAAACCAACTTTTGTAACAAAAGTTGAATCAGAGTTCGATAAAATAAAATTAACCGAACTTGATGGCACGCCAATTGACCTGCAGCAATACCAAGGCAAAACCCTCTTTATTAATTTCTGGGCAACCTGGTGCGGCCCTTGTATACAGGAAATGCCTTCGATTCAAAAGGCGAAGAACAGTATGAAAGATGAGGATATTGTGTTCCTGTTTGCATCAAACGAAGAAGTGGAAGCAATTGAAACGTTTAAGAAAAAGCAGCCGTACGATTTCCATTATGTACGGGTAGAAAACCTGGAGCAACTAAAAATTATGGCCTTGCCAACTACTTATATTTTTGATTCAAACAAAAAACTTGTTTTCTCAGAAATGGGGTACAGAAAGTGGGATAGTAAAAGTAATATTGACTTAATTCTTAACGCCGGAAAATAATATGTACAAACTGATCACTATCCTTTCGCTGATTGTTGTATTTGCATCATGTGCAGATAAAACAACCGAAACAAAAACCATTGGAACAGTAGTAACACTCTCCTCTCCTGCTGCCGATTCATCTGCAGAACCTTATTTGTTTACTGATGCAAAGGGCATCGTTCATTTATCATGGGTGCAGAAAAAAGGAAAAGAATCATCGCTGCATTTTTCTGCACTTGTAAATGATCAATGGACAGCACCCGTTACCATCAGCTCCGGAAACAATTGGTTTGTAAACTGGGCCGATTATCCTGTTGTATCTTCTGATGCTGCCGGCAATATGCTTGCACATTTTTTAGAAAAAAGTGATACGGCAAAATTCACTTACGATATTAAGTTGGTTGCATCTGCAGATGCAGGTAAAACATGGGGAACGCCAACCACTTTACACGATGATGGCAAGAAAGCCGAACATGGTTTCGTTTCTATCACTCCTTATAATGATCAGTTTATTGCAGCCTGGCTCGATGGAAGAAAAACTGCAATGGAAGGAGATCACAGCAGCCATGATGGACATCATGGTGAAATGACATTAAGAGGAGCACTGCTGGATAAGAAAGGAACAAAAACAAAAGAATGGGAACTCGACGGAAGAATATGTGATTGCTGCCAAACAACTATTGCCATTACGGATAACGGACCAATCGTTGTTTACAGAGATCGTTCCGATAATGAGATCAGGGATATGTCCATCGTTCGTTTTGTAAATGGAGAATGGACACAACCGAAAACCATCTTTCCTGACGAATGGAAAATTGCCGGTTGTCCGGTGAACGGGCCAAGAGCCGATGCTGTTGGAAATAATTTAGCGATTGCATGGTTTTCTATGAAAGACAAGAATGCTGAAGTGAAAATTATTTTTTCTACTGATGGTGGCGCTACATTTCAACAATCGATCCGTATTGATGAAGGCAAAGCAATTGGCCGTGTTGATGTTGTGATGATCGATAAAGAAACAGCAGTGGTTAGCTGGATGGAAGGATCTACCATTAAAGCAATTAAAGTAAATGCTGATGGTTCAAAAGGACAGGCTATTGTTGTTGCTGAATCTTCCGATGCAAGATCAAGCGGTTTCCCGCAAATGACGAAGGCAGGTGATAAATTGTACTTTGCATGGGCCGATAATAAAGCAAAAACAATCAAATTGGCAAGTTTAACTTTATAAAAAAACTCCGGCTTTCAGAAAGCAGGAAGGTTTGTTTAACCTATTCATTGTTAGTTTTCCCTGATCGTTCCACCAAAATCTACAGATGAAGAATGAAAAATCGAGCGTTAACGGCCCTTTAACTGTCATTCTTGTAGTACATCCTGTCGTTTTTTATTTGTGAACAGCTGTGGATAATGACATAACATCAGATTAACAGGAATGGGCTTAAATTTGTCCCTTCATTCAAAAAAAATTAAAAGGATATAAATTATGGCACTCCAATTTACAGATGCAAACTTCCAGAGTGAAGTAATCAGTTCAGATAAACTCAGCGTAATCGATTTTTGGGCAGAATGGTGCGGACCATGTCGTGCAATCGGGCCGGTTATTGAAGAATTGAGCAAAGAATACGATGGTAAAGTAAAAGTGGGTAAAGTAAACGTTGACGAAAACCCACAGGTTAGTATGAACTACGGTATTACTTCAATTCCTGCGATCCTATTCGTGAAGAATGGTCAGGTAGTTGACAAATTAGTAGGCGCACAGCCAAAAGGCAACTTCGTTAAGAAGATCGAGCAACACATGTAAGATTTTAGTACAACGATCATAGAAACCCGTTTCAGTTTTGAAACGGGTTTTTCATTATTGGTCGACACCGAAGGTCAGACCGAAAAATGAAAAACTATTTTGTTACCGGCATTGTTACAACTAGCAGCGTCCCTTGCCACGCTCGTTTCATGGTTCTGTATTTCATGGCGTCATTGAAAAGTTTAATAGTCTTTATTGAATGAAGCCAACGTACCACACACTTCATAGCTTGTGCTTTTAGCATCTCTGGTTTCACATCAAATCCATTTCTTTATTCACATTCATTCAACATTCATTAAACCAACTACAGTTTATAAGATCAATTAATTAATTTCAAAGCATTAATACCGACAATACTTTGTTTTAAAGTAACCAGTCGACTCATCTAACACTTAAAACGCTCCCATGAGTACAGAAACCCTCACCCCAAGCATTGTAACCGGCCATTACGGATTTGCAGATGTTCACCTGCATCCCGACTCAAATCATAAGCTCTTACTTGCAACCAAGGCATTTCAACCCGGCGATGTGATCAGCAAATTCAGCGCAAGTGAAGTGCATGAAGTTCCATCACGTTACACCGTTCAGGTAAATGAACAGGAACACATTATTCTGCATCCTGAATTCCTGCAATACATTAACCACAGTTGCAACCCCAATGCATTCTTTAATACCAGTACAATGGAATTAGAAGCATTGCAACCTATTGCGGCAGGCGATGAGTTTACCTTCTTTTATCCATCAACTGAATGGTTCATGGCCGATCCTTTTGCATGCCATTGCGGTGAAGTAAATTGTATTGGTGTTATAAAAGGAGCAAAAGAATTATCAAAAGACCTGTTGAAACATTATCGCTTAACAGCATTTATTGAATCGAAAGTGAATGAAATAAACGATTAATCTATACATTTACTTATGGTTTCTAACCCATTTCCTTCACTTCCTTCAACCGAACATCCGCTCTTCATTTGGGTACTGGCCCCGCATCTCCAAACCAACGATGCAAATCTCGATTACTACTATGATTTTACCCAGAGCATTGATGAATACACAAAGGTGTTTGGTGAATTAAATCTTAATTGGAAATGGCAACCAGTTACGCAGGATAATTTCAAAAGCATCATTGATGATATCGCTGCTACCACTTCTTTTCAAACACCCATCGTTCTTAATTTATGTGATGGTGATGAAGTGAATGGCACACCGGGCGTTTCCGTTATCCACTATTTAAAAGAAAAGCAACTCATTTATACAGGAGCCGATGCTCCGTTTTACGACAATACTACTTCAAAGATCATTATGAAGGAGTTGTTTGATAAAGCAGGTATTGCACATGCGAAGTGGGTTCCTATTCATCATGCCAAGCAAAAGCTGAGCGGCATTTGCAATTATGTTGGCACACCATTGATTGTAAAGCCTGCCGTTAGTGGTGGAAGTATGGGTCTTGGCGTAAAGAACGTAGTGCACAATGATGAAGAGCTGAAAGCATTGGTAAAAGAATTGTTTGATGGTTACCGTGGCTGGGATTTCTCATTTGGCGGATTGGTAGCTGAAGAATTTATCAATGGTCCAGAGTACACCGTTTTTCTTTCGGGCTCCCATCAATCACCAAGAAGCAGAAGAGTATATCCACCGGTTGAACGTATTTTTCATAAAGACTTACCCGATACTGAAAAGTTTCTTTCTTTCGATCGTTTATGGGAAACCTATGAACAGGAAAAACCTATTGGCGAGTTCGAAGACTTTTATCAATACAACTTACCTCCTATCGGCTTACAGAAAAAGATCATGGACCTGAGCTGGAAAGCTTATTGTGCAGTTGGAGGTACGGGTTACGGCCGTATCGATATTCGTATGGATAAGGCCACCGGCAAATTGTATGTACTGGAAGTAAATGCACAATGCGGATTAAGTGAAGACGAAAACTATACTTCCATTGGTGCTATTGTTCGTTTAAGTAATCAATCTTACTCCGGTTTAGTTCTGCATATTTTACAAGACGCTATGCAGCGTCATCACAAAAAACAAAAAAAGGCAGTGGCTGTGCGTTAACAGCATGATGGTTTATGAAGATCTGTGTACTGCAACCCGACTATTCTACTTCTGCTGTTGATTACCAATATTACGATCCTGCAAGGAATTTATCGCATTTATTGCCGCATGTTCAGTTCGATCATGTATTGCTCAACAAACTCACTACTTATAAACAACTGCTTGAGTTAAGCAAGAAAGGTTATGACTGTTTTGTAAATCTCTGCGAAGGTTATCTCGAATGGGAAGTACCTTCCATTGATGTAATCTATACATTAGAATTACTCAATCTTCCGTTCACCGGGCCAAACACATTACTCTACGATCCGCCAAAAGAATTGATGAAGTATGTAGCATATACCGAAGGTGTAGCTACAGCAAACTATGCTTTGATCGATACAGTTGAACAGTTAGAGCAGCATGTAAATCATCTAAATTTTCCGTTGTTTGTAAAACCATCGAAAGCGGGTGATAGTCTGGGAATTGATGAACATTCAGTTTGTCATACTATTGAAGAGTTACAACAAAAAGCAGCAACGGTATTACAGGAATATCCCCAACTGCTGGTTGAAGAATACATTGCCGGCAGAGAGTTTACGGTACTGGTTGCTGCTGATGCAAAAGATGATAAGAAGTGTAAAGTCTTCCAACCCATTGAATTTATTTTTCCTGAAGGACGAACATTTAAAACATACGCTCTTAAAACATCGGAGCTTCATCCCGAAAGTAATATACCTGTTACGGACACAAACATCAGGCAACAACTAACGGAAGCGGCCCAACGCATTTTCAGAAGTTTTGGCGGTGTTGGTTATGCACGTATGGATTTTCGTATGAACGAAGCAGGGAAAATATTCTTTTTAGAAGTAAACTTTACCTGTTCGGTTTTTTATACGGATGGATATGAAGGCAGCGCCGATTATATAATTAAGGCCGATGGTATTGGCCAGGCTGGTTTTCTGCAACACATCATTGAAGAAGGTATTGCACGCCACAAACGCAAGCAGAAGAAATATCTCATGAAAGGTAATTCCATTGCCGGCTTTGGTATTTATGCCACCTGCCCCATTGCTGAAGGTGAAGTGATCTTTAAAGGCGAAGAACGTCCGCAGCGGATCGTTACCAAGCAGTTTGTAGAAGCAAACTGGCTGCCTGAAGAAAAGCTGCTCTTCAAACATTACGCTGTGCCTTTGAGCACTGAAGTGTATGTTTTGTGGGACAATAACCCATCTGAATGGGCGCCACAGAACCATTCGTGCCGACCTAACACTGCCTACAAAGGGCTCAACCTGGTTGCCCTCAACCCTATTTTGCCCGGCCAGGAGCTCACAATGGACTATTCCGACCTGCTCGATGATTCAGCTGAAACATTTGAATGCCAGTGCGGTACACCCGATTGCCGAAAGATCGTTTCCGGTCGCAAAGGCAATTCTGTCACACAAAGGGAACAAATTAACAGGCCTCACTGACAACCCATCAACCTAACTTTGCCCTTATACTAATCCATACGCCGGGAAAAAGAAATCTTCTTTTTCGCTAAACCCCGGCAATTCTGCACAGTCTATTTTGAGGATTTTTAAAAGGAAGGAACAAGTATGCCTGGTAAATGGGTTATCCAAACAATTGTAAAACAGTATAAGTATAAGCTGCTGCTCACCTATGCGCTTTTTGCGGTGGAGATGCTGGGTTTATTGATGCGCCCTTACTTTCTTGGAGAAGCGGTGAATGATCTGCTTAAAGGCTCTTACGTTGGTTTGTTTTACCTCGCCGGTGCTCATTTGCTATGGGTTGTTACAGGCACTATCCGCCACCGTTACGATTCACGTACTTACTCTGAGATCTATACCTCGCTTGTGGTAAAACTCATGAGCAAGCACAAACAAAAAGATCTTTCTAAACTCAGTGCGCATTCAACCTTATCAAGAGAATTTATTGATTTCCTCGAGTTTGATCTTAATTACATTATTGAAGCCGTGTACAATATTGCCGGCTCTATGATTCTCTTATTCTTTTATGATACACAAGTAGTGTTGCTTTGCTTATTGATGTTGGTGCCAGTTACCATTACCAGTTATATCTATGGCAAACGCATGCGCAGGTTGAACAAATTCAAGAATGATGAATTGGAACAGCAGATCAATGTGCTGGCAACAAGAAACCCATTACGCATCAACGAACATTACAACAAACTCCGAAAGTGGCAGATCAAGATCAGCGATCAGGAGGCATGGAATTTTGGTGTAATGGAATTACTGGTGATGCTGATTATCACTGCTTCGCTTTTAACGGTATCATCGGTAAACGGGAAAACATTGCTGGCTGGCGATATGATCGGTATCTATACCTACATTCTCAAATTTGTAAGTGGGTTAGATACGGTGCCGTATATGATCCAACGTTTTGCAACATTGAAAGATATTCTGCATCGTGTAGAATTGAATACAGAAGATGAACATGAATCAGAGCCGATGGTTGTTACTGCGGCTTAATTTTAATACAGTTGTGAGTTGAAAGTTCTGAGTTCTTAAGTTCTAAGTTGGAAGTTCGCTGTTGGATTTTGTTTTCTGGATTTTGGATTTTGGATTTTACTTCTTGCGCCTTGAACCTTGCTCATTGTACCTTATTTCTTTTCAATCACTTTCATATCAGGCAACACCGACATTACCAATAAAATCAGAGAAGCGGCGAAATAAACATATAGCCAAACAGTGGTTTGCGGGCACTCGCCGTTACGGCAAGTAGAAAGTAGTAAGAGATTACGTAATGCCCAGGCAAAGTTGATAGCAGCGGCAAATGGGTTTGCCCGCTTTGCCCATAATTTCGGTACAAGAAAAAAAATCGTGGTTAACCCAATCATGAACAGGTTCATTAAAACCGGCATTCCAAATCTTGTTACTTTTTCAGAACCGAAACCGGTGACTACAGCATCAATTGAGGCGATAGATATCCAGGGAAAAACGGCTGCTATGATCATAAGCAATCCGGCAAAAATTCCGATATAATTTGAATTACGCATAGTTTACAAACAGAAAAAGCGCAGGATGGTTTCCAACGCTTTTCATTTTTTTTGAGGTCCCGAGCGGATTCGAACCGCTGTACGAGCTTTTGCAGAGCTCTGCCTAGCCACTCGGCCACAGGACCAATTTGTGAGTTCTGTCTATCCGCCAACGGCGGACTACAGGACCAATTTGTGAGGTGCAAATGTAGTATATTCGGGTAAATACTCCCAAAGAACTATGCAAAGAATTGCAGAAAGTGAACTGATCATCAATAACAGAGGCGCAGTTTACCACCTGAATGTCAGGCCCGATGAATTGGCAAACACCATCATTACCGTTGGAGACCCTGATCGTGTAAAGGAAGTGTCCAAACATTTTGACAAGGTTGAACACACGCTGCAACACCGTGAGTTTATTACACACACCGGTTATATCGGCAGTAAACGCATCTCCGTTGTATCAACAGGCATCGGTCCCGACAATATAGATATTGTGGTAAACGAACTTGACGCCTTGGTGAATATTGATTTTGAAACAAGAACCATCAAACCCAATTTAACGTCGCTTCATATCATCAGGCTGGGCACTTCGGGTGCTTTGCAGGCCGGCATACCTGTTGATGGATTTGTGGTATCAACGCATGGTTTGGGTATTGATAACCTGCTGCATTTCTATCGTCATGATAACAATGAAGAAGAGAAACAATTACTGCAGGCATTCATCACACATACACAATCGCAAGACAGTTTATCTTATCCATACATTACAGGCGCAGGCTCTCAACTGCTCAAACATTTTGTAGAAGGCTATCATCATGGCATCACTGTAACCTGTCCGGGTTTTTATGGTCCACAAGGCCGTGTGTTGCGTTTAGGTCTCTCCAACCCTGCTCTCATCGATCAATTAACGCAATTTCAATTCGGTCAACACCGCATTACCAATTTTGAAATGGAAACCTCAGCCATTTACGGTTTGGGTAAAATGATGGGGCATCAATGCCTTTCCATCAGCGCCATTGTTGCCAACCGGGTAAAGAAGGAATTCAGTAAAGATGGCGGTGCGGCGGTTGAGAATCTGATCAAAAAATCGATGGAGATTATTGCTACTATTTAGTTTAACAGAAACGGACTTTAATTTACCCCTGATTTAACGGATGAATTAAGATTGGTTTTTGCTTCACCATACCCGTCGAATATCTTCTTTATGGCAAAAGCAGTATTGCAGTTGAACAGACTTTCACTACCAGTTTGAGCGCTTTTAATACGGCGTAAGGTGGCTTAAGAGTAGCTTTAGCCTGCCAGTATCCTCCTTTTTTGGGGAGAACCTAACAACAATTCATGTGTGCAAAAGCGGCATAAACAGTCAAAAAGTGGCAGAGCGGCCGATTGAGTTTCATGCTGCGACCGGATTTTCTATCATGTACATATGGCGACGCAAAACGGTTATTAAAAATTACGGGGGCGATTGTCAGTATTTGTTTTACTGTATAGATGGCGTGAACTATGCAAGGGGGAAGAGTTTACTTTCCGGCGAGCGGGTAAAACATGATCCTGCTTTTGCGGAGACAATGCGTTGTGCAAAACGGATGCGCAGTGCTTCGAAAATTACTTCTGTTCTTTACCGGCGGGCTGTGCCACAGCATGAGCGAAGCAGGGAGATGATGAGAATAGTGAAGCTGGGGGGACACAGATGGACATTGAGTAATGAACTATGCTAAGTTGTAACCAGTGAATATAATCGTTGATTTTATTGCAAAAAGATTACCATCTCACTTTGCAAGCTGTTTGCGGTTCAATCAATTATCCGGGCAGGTTTGTGCCCGTTTCTATAGTACAGAGCTGAACGTTTAATGTTTAACGTTTTCAGGCATTACAACGAACAGGTATCAGTTTAATAAGTTGTAATTTTAACCTCCAACTTTAAACTGATTCATGACCATTCCTTTCTACAAATACCAGGGCACCGGAAACGATTTCGTTATTCTGGATAATCGTACAGGTAATTTTACGCAATTAACCAGCGTAGAAATAGCCAATTTATGTGATAGAAGATTCGGCATTGGAGCCGATGGTTTGATGATGTTACAGCTGAAAGAAGGCTATGATTTTGAGATGGTTTACTACAATGCCGATGGTAAGGAAGGCAGCATGTGCGGCAACGGCGGACGCTGTTTAGTGGCCTTTGCAAAAGACCTAGGCGTGATCGATAAAACCGCTGCATTCCTTGCTACAGACGGGTTTCACGAAGCCATTGTGAAAGAAAACGGCTGGGTGGAATTGAAGATGAAAGACGTGGATAAAGTTGAAAAATTTGCAGACCATACCATTTTAAATACGGGTTCGCCCCATTACATACGGTGGGAAAAGGATATCGCAAAAACCGCAGTTTTCGAAGAAGGCAAGCGCATTCGTTACTCACCCCCATTTTCAGAAGTGGGTATCAATGTTAATTTTGTTCAGCTTCATGACGATGCTCTCAGTGTACGTACTTATGAACGGGGTGTAGAAGCCGAAACCCTGAGTTGTGGTACGGGTGTTACAGCCGCAGCAATTGCTGCAAGCAGCAGCACCATCGGCCAGCAGGAGAAAAAGATCCTGACGCCGGGCGGAGAGTTAAAAGTGAAGTTTGAAAAAAAATCCGATACGTCCTTTGAAAACATCTGGCTCTGTGGACCTGCCACATTTGTCTTCTCGGGTAGTATCGAACTTTAATCCAAATCCTAAACCCTAACCCCAACACCCGATGATTGCCAAACGGTATCATTTAAACAAATTTCAGATCATCAGCCATGCTGAGAACACCATTGACGATATCGTCAAGCAGTGCCGGCAAATGGATGAGTCTCTGTTTTTTTATAAATCAGAGCAATGGTCTGTTGCAGAAAATCTTGAACATCTCTCCTTAAGTCTTCATAAAAGCTGGCTTGGTTTATTTGCTCCTAAGTTTTTTCTGAAATGGAAATACGGCAAACCCGATCACGCATCACGTTCATACGAAGAACTGCTACAAGACTATTATCAAAAGCTTGATGCAGGTTACGAGCAGGATAAGCGTTACATACCGAATGTAAAAGAAGAGAAAGGTGCTAAAGAAAAACTCATTTTCAGGTTTGAACATATCTGCACAAAATTCCTCGACCAGATAAGATATTATTGGGAAGATGATTCAATGGACGAATACCAGGTGCCACATCCTGTACTTGGTCTCATTACCATTCGTGAGTTACTTTATTTTAACCTGTTTCATAATACGCATCACTACAAAACCATCCGAAACAGGAAAAACGAAGCCATCGAATTTTCAACCGCAGATTAACAACGGGCACTTACCTTTGCGCCGCTATGCTGCAATTTTTTAAAAACGAGAACGGCAAAACACTTGCCATCGAAAAACCTGAATCAGGTGCGTGGGTAAATATTGTGCCCCCTCTGAAACAGGAAGAGTTTACAGAGATTGCAGAAACATTAGATGTTCCCCTCGATTTCTTAACCGATTCACTGGATATTGATGAACGTTCACGCTATGAGCTGGAGGATAATGTAAAGCTCATCGTCATTAAAACGCCGGCTGAGAACAATTCGTTCAACGATAGTGATGCCTTTTACATCACGATTCCTATTTGTATTATTCTTACACATAACCAGATCGTAACAGTAAACTCGTTCGATAACGGTGCCATCAAAAAGTTCCTGAATACATTTCAAAACCGTCACCCCGATAAACGGAACATGATGGTGTTGAAGATCTTTGAAAAAGTGGTGCAGGCTTATATGGAATTTTTGAAAGAGATCAATCACCGTCGCAACTTGTTAGAGCAAAAACTTTATGACGCCAACAGAAATGAAGAACTGCTCGACCTGATGCGCATCCAGAAAAGTCTTGTATATTTTGTAACTGCATTACGCAGCAATGAAATGTTGTTGATGAAACTGCAACGAACAAATTTCCTTGCATTGAATGATGAAGAAGATGAATTTTTGCAGGATCTGATCGTTGATACCAGCCAGGCATTGGAGATGGCAAATATTTATACCAATATCCTGAGCTCAACCATGGATGCATTTGCCAGCATCATCAGCAATAACCAAAACCAGGTGATGAAGCGTTTGACGTCTGTAACAGTAATGTTACAATTACCAACATTGGTTGCAAGTATTTATGGTATGAACGTGCCTATTCCAGGCTCTCATTCTGCTTTTGCATTTTATTTCCCGATCCTGATATCACTTGGCTTATCGCTTTTACTCGGCATCTATTTTCTTCGGAAGAAATTATTTTAAATAGCTGAACAATTATGACACTGACGGTTCGTGTTTACGGCATTATTATTACTGACGATAAGAAAGTTTTGGTAAGTGATGAATATATTCGTGGAGCTTACATCACAAAATTTCCCGGTGGTGGTTTAGAAATTGGCGAAGGCACGAGAGATTGTTTGAAGCGTGAGATAAAAGAAGAACTGTTTATCGATTCAGAGATAGGTGAACATTTATATACAACCGATTTTTACCAGCAGAGTGCATTTAATACTGCACACCAGATACTCTCCATTTACTATTATGTAAAACCTCTTGAGCCGATCTTGCTCCCTTTCAAAACAACTCCTTTCGATTTTGAACCACACCAGGTGGCAGATCCAAAAGGTGAATCGGAAGTAATACGATTAATTGATTGGGAACATTTCAATGAGGAAACAGTTACACTTCCTATTGATAAATTGGTTGCACGGATGCTGAAGGAAAAACATTAAAAGAAAAGTGAGTGACGAGTAGTGAATGGCGAGTTATCTTTCTGTCGTCCGTGGTCTATCGTCCATCGTCTTTTCTTAATCCAACATTGCAGCTTTTTTCATTTCAGCTGCTTTTTCATGCCCGAGGTATCTTTCAATAACACCGTGAATCAGATAGATCACCGGCGTAAGTACAATTGCCACAATAAATTTATAGATGTAGTTACCTGTTCCTGTAACCAGAATCTGTTTTAAACTCCATGCATCTCCCTGCCCTTCCTGCAGTCTCCGGCCAATATAAAATGCGATAAATAATACCACAAAACTATCAACCAATTGAGAGATCAACGTTGAGCCTGTTGCACGCAGCCAGATACTTTTCTCCCCGGTTACTCTTTTTATCCGATGGAATACAAATACATCAAGCACTTGACCTATTAAAAACGCCACCATCGAACCGATGATAATCCATAACCCCTGGCCAAAAATCCCTTTAAATGCATTGTTGGCATTATCAATATCATTTCCAATTGTAAAGTATTCAGATGGCTTTAAACCAATTGCACCCGAAAACATAAGAAAAGAATACGCAATCAGGGTAACAGTTAAATAGGAAAGAAACTTCACCCCTTTTGAACCGTAATACTCATTTATAATATCAGTCATAATGAATACAACCGGCCACAACAAAACACCGGCGGTAAGATGAAAGCTGAAGTTACTTCCAAACAAAGGCAGCTCTAAACGTTTAATACCAACCGTATCTTCTAATGAAAAAATCTTAACACCAATAAATTCAGCGATCATCGCATTGGCGATAAAAAATCCCGACAGGATCAGAAACAGTTTGGTCGACTTGTCAGAAAGTATCTGTTTGATCATATAAAAAAGATGAATAATTGAATAATGAGCACCACAAGGTTTATAAAGAAAATGCTGTTGATCTTTAGTTCAATTCTTTTTCTAATCAACAGAACTACAAACCAACTGTTGATGAAAAGGTTCACGATCAAGCTCAGGAATAATCCGCCAATCACAAGTATGGCCGCAGCAGATTGTGGCAGGTCGACACTTATATATCGAAACCCTAAAGCAACAAAGAATAACACATTCAGAATAAAGGCCACCTTGCTGAAAAACAAAAATCCGTTCATCCGTTCATTGATATTTTGGCTATTGCCAGATGGTATTTACCCTAAAAGAATATTCATTTTGTAAGGTGAAACTAATGAATATTCTTTCCGGGACATTTCATACCGTTAAAAATGCTGTCAATCCCCCAAAATACCATTATTTTGCCTCACTGAAACTGAAAATTTTTCCTCATGAAATGAGTCCTGAAATTTTCATTGGTAGTTTCCCTTTCAGCAATGAAAATTTCAGGACGAATTCTATGTGACCAAAAAGAAATAAAAAATAGCACATGAACTTTGATTTCAAAAAGCTGATTCCACACGCCATTGCAGTAATCGTTTTCGTTATTGTCGCAATCGCTTATTGCAAACCTGCACTCGATGGACAGGTATTGAATGCACATGATAATATTGGCTGGAAAGGAATGGCTCAACAGTCGTTTGAAAAAAAGGAACAGCTTGGTCATTTTCCAAAATGGACAAACAGTATGTTTGGAGGTATGCCTACCTACCAGATCGCATTGGAAGGCACACACAATATTTCGTTTCACTATGTGAGCTATATCTTAACCCTCGGCTTGCCGAAACCAATCAACTTCTTTTTCCTTGCCTGTTTATGTTTTTACTTACTGGCATTGGTATTACGAATAAATCCATGGATCGGTATTATGGGTGCGTTGGCCTATGCTTATTCAACCTACGATCCGGTTATCATCGGTGCAGGTCATGATACAAAAATGCTGGCCATCGGTTATGCACCACTGGCAGTTGCAGGCTTGTTACTCCTGTTTCAGAAAAAATGGTGGCTGGGAAGTGCAGCACTGGCAACAGGTCTTGCACTACAGCTTGGTACCAACCACTTGCAGATCGTTTATTACACCCTACTCATTTTAGGCGCTGTTACTGTTGGCTATTTCATTGACAGCTTTAAGAAAAAAGAAATTGCAGCTGCATTAAAAGCAACAGCACTTGCGGCAATCATTGGTATTATCACTTTAGGTACAAATGCCATTGGCACACTCACCACATGGGAATATGCTAAAGAAAGTATGCGTGGTGGAGTGAGTGAATTGAAAGAAACAAAAGATAAGAATACCACCAGCGGTGGATTGGATAAAGACTATGCATTTAAATACAGTGTTGGTATAGCAGAAACATTCACCTTACTTGTGCCGGGTATTTATGGTGGCAGCAATGGTGGCAATGAATACAAGACTTCTCAGTTTGCTGATGAAATGCAGAAAGTAGGTTATCCTGAAGACCAGGCCCTTCAGTTTGCAAATGGCATTTCATATTGGGGACAACAGCAACCAACATCAGGCCCTGTTTATTTTGGAGCTGTTATTATGTTGCTGTTCATATTTGCGATGTTCTTTGAATCAGGCTGGTTCAAATGGAGCCTGTTTGCAGCAGGTATGTTCGGGATCATTCTTGCCTGGGGTAAGAACGCAGAAGCGATCAACTACTTCCTGTTCGACTATCTTCCTTTGTACAAGAAATTCCGTGCGCCTTCAATGGGTCTTGTAATGCCACAACTTTGTTTTGTAATACTTGCAGTTGTTGCTGTCAATAATTTGTTGTTTGGTGATAACAGTGCAGAAAAGATCAAGAAAGCATTTAAGCAAACAGCTATTGCTACTGCAGCCATTGTAGCTATTCTCGGCGTTCTTTATTTCTCGTTCGATTATGCATCACCAGGTGACGCACGTTTAAAAGAAAATATGAGTACGGCCATGTTACAACAAGCCACTCAACAAGGACAGCAACCAACAGCTGAATTGCAACAACAGGCCGAACAGTTCGGAAAAGGTTTTGTAACAGCTATTCAAACCGACCGTAAAGGATTGTTTGCAGGCGACCTTACACGTTCTGTCATTTTATTATCACTTGCATTAGTCGTATTATGGCTTGCCGCAAATAAAAAACTGAAGCCATTACCTGTAATGGTCATACTGCTGCTGCTTAGCAGCTTCGATCTGTTATCCGTAGGTAAACGTTATTTGAATGATGGCAACTTTGTTGATCCATCTGATTTTGACAATGCATTTGCGATGACAGATGCAGATAAAATGATTAAACAGGATAAAGGTTATTACCGGGTATTAAACACTACTGTTGATTTCACCAATGAATCAGTTACAGCTTATCATCATAATTCAATTGGAGGTTATCATCCGGCTAAGTTGCAGATCTACCAGGATCTGATCGAAAATCAGATCGGTAAGAATAATATGCAGGTGTTAAATATGCTCAATACAAAGTATTTTATAGTACAGAATCCGCAGACCGGTAAGCCCATTGCACAACAGAACCCAGGAGCCTTTGGGCCAGTTTGGTTTGTGAAAGGAATTAAATATGTAGCTGATGGTAAAGAAGAAATGAAAGCATTGGACAGCACTAATCTGCGTGATACAGCAGTTGTGCAAACAAAATTCAAATCATTAATCGCAAACCAACCTGTCGCTGATTCCACAGCAAGCATTCAACTGATCGAAAATAAAAACGACATCATCAACTACGAATCAAATGCTGCAACCAACCAGTTTGCTGTATTCAGTGAAGTGTATTACACAGCAGGATGGAATGCATTCATAGATGGCAAGAAAGCTGAGATCGTTAAAACAAACTACGCTCTTCGTGGACTGGCAGTTCCTGCAGGCAAACATAAAATTGAATTCCGCTTTGAACCGAAATCTTATGAGCTGGGAGATACGTTGAATCTTGTATCATCAATTCTTGTTTACCTGATCGTACTTGGCGGTTTATTCATGGCCTGGAAAACAAGCAAGCAGGCATAAATGAAGAAGGTATTGAATATTGTCCCCTACCAGTATCTTCCTTATTTCTCCGGCGGACAAAAACTCATTGCTCACTTCAATCAATACGTGGGTGAGCAATGCGTTTTACATGTTGCAGGAACAGCAGATAATGATGCTGCACTTGCAAACACATACACATTACACCCGATTTTAAAGAACACTCGTTTCCGCTATGCGGATATTGGTTCCTTTTTTCGCCTGCAAAAACTGATAAAGAAAGAACAGATCGATACTGTTATTATTGAGCATCCCTATCTCGGCTGGCTTGGTTGGATGTTGAAAGTAACCTGCAAGATCAAACTCATTGTTCATACACATAATATCGAATACGAACGCTTCCGCACGCTTGGAAAAAGCTGGTGGCCTATTTTGAAGTTCTATGAAAGCTTTGTGTTGCGCCAGGCTGATAAAGTATTTTGTATTACAGAAGATGACCGGCAATGGATGATCAACAACATGAAACTGCAGGCAGAGAAATGTATTGTTGTTCCTTATGGCATCACACAAAAACAAATGCCGGATGATAAGCAGCAGTGCAAGCAACAGGTTTGCAATAAGCATAAACTTGATTCGACGGCATCGCTTTTCTTGTTCAACGGCTTGTTAGACTACAAACCAAACCTTGATGCCTTACATGCAATTCTTGAGCAGATCAACCCTCTTCTTATAAAATCAAATCTGCATTGTAATATTATCATCACCGGTAAGCGGCTACCCGCCGAGCTAAATGAATTGAAAGCATGGAATCAACATCATATTCATTACGCAGGATTTGTTGATGATATTGATCTTTACTTCAAAGCAGCCGACCTTTTTCTGAATCCTGTACAAAGTGGTGGTGGTGTGAAAACAAAAATGATCGAAGCTATTGCCTGCGGCACAACCGTGATCTCGACAGAGACCGGCGCAATTGGCATTGAGCATGCTGTAACAGGAGAAAAACTGATAAGAGTTGCGGATAACGATTGGAATGGATTTGCAGAGGAAATCTTGAAACACGCACAGCAACAAACTGACACTCCGGTTAATTATTATAAGTATTACAACTGGCAACAGATTGCTGAACAGGTTGTACGCTCCGTCTGACGGAAATTAGACAGGATAAGTCATACCATTTTTCAACGCCTGCACCAATTTCTTCCGTTGATCTTTATTGAAGCGAAGCCAATAAAAAATTCGTGTAAAGAACGTGTATCCGATTGCGAAGTATTTTAAGAAGCCGGAGAAATTCTTACGGATAAAATAAAGCTTATTCCGGTTAGAGTAAAAAATGTAGAAAGAGGAATCGCCACCTGATGAATGCGATACTTTATGAATGATGGTCACCGATGGATCGTAATAAAGTTTGTAGCCGGCATCACATGAGCGATACACAAAATCAGTATCATCATAATAAGCGAAATATTTTTCATCCATCATCCCAACCTTTTTAAATACTGATGCATCGACCAACATATAACAGGTAGGTGCGTAGGTGATATATTTTGGCAGATTATACGCTTCGCTATCGGCTTTGTTATACCCATAATGAATACCCAAGGCCCGCCATTTCACCATTTCCCCTCCCGCCATCCAGATCGTTCTGTCGGGATAATAGATTTTCGGAACAATGATCTTCTCCCCTTTTTCCATCAACAGCAACTGTGAAGCAAAAGCTGTTTCCTGTTCTATTTCAATATCATTATTCAGTATGAGAACATGCGTACAGCCATCCTTTAATGCAGCTTCAATACCAATATTATTTCCTTTGGCAACACCAACATTATCTGTATTCTTAATGTGCTGATAAGCTGAGATGGGATGTGCAGCAAGACAATCGGCAATGACTTTGTTTGATTGTTCATTTACTGAATTATCAACAAGGTACAGGATGTAATCTTTATGTGTTTGCCTTGAAACACTTTTAAAAAAGCCATCGAGCACCTCATCGCTTTTAAACAACACTGTAACTAAGCCAATTTTTGCCATAGCTTTATTTCATGCGTTCTTTTAAAAATTTTTTTGGCCGCATGTTATTCGCCATAAAAACGAACCTCGTAAGTTGACATAATTTACTCGTTCATTTTTGTGGCTCATTTCATTAAACCTTTTGCTTTCATTTCACGTATCGACTCTTCGTACTTACTGCTTTGCACCTGTTGCCCATTCACCCATTCAGTAAATTTCTTTAAGCCTGTTTTAAAATCAACGGAAGGTTTAAAGCTAAGTGTTCGTTCAATCTTACTAATGTCTGCATAATTATGACGGATATCGCCCAGCCGATAATTACCACTAATCTGAAGCGGAACTTTCACATTGTAATATTCAACCAACAAAGACGCCACTTCCTCAACTGTTGTAGCAACGCCTGTTCCTACATTGAATACCTGGCCGTTTGCCTCGTCTTTTTCAATACCAAGAAATGTTGCGTTCACCACATCATCAATAAATACGAAATCACGACTTTCTTTCCCGTCTTCAAAAATATTTATGGGCTTGTTATTCTTAATGAGTGTAGAAAAAATGGAAAGAATACCTGTGTATGGATTGCTTAATGATTGTCCCGGTCCGTACACATTCTGGTAACGGAAAGCAACCGCTGCAATACCAATAGATGAACAAACCGTCATCACCATTTGTTCCTGGTTATACTTTGTAATTCCATAAACTGATGAAGGATGGACTTTCGACTCTTCATCAGTAGCAGTTAATTGCAACGGACTTGTTGCGCCGGGATATGTTACTTCAAAATCACCTGCATCCATCAAAGCAGCCGTACGATGTTCAGGATAAACAACACCCAACTCTTTCGAAATGTATTTTCCTTCACCATAAATAGCACGTGAAGAAGCGATCACTACTTTCTTTACATTAGTTTTATGATTGGCCAACAGATCGAGCATAATTGCTGTGCCACCAATGTTCACATCGACATACTTACTTACCTGGTACATCGATTGACCTGTACCTGTTTCAGCAGCCAGATGAACGATCACCTCATTATCCGCAATGGCTTTTTTCCAATCATCAACAGAGGTTACTGTTCCTTTAATGAAGCGAACCTTATCTTTTATTGATCGGTATAAAGGAGATGTTGTTTCAGCATCAGTACCATGTATCTGTTCGGAGAGGTTATCCAGCACCGTTACCTCATATCCATGCTCCAGCAAGTGTAATGCAAGGTTTGAACCTATAAAACCTGCTCCTCCGCTAATTAAAACTTTACGATTACTCATTTAAATAAATTGTCCTTCTTTATCTGTTTTGCACCACTGTTTTGCATCAAAATTATAGCGCTTGATAATAACAGCCGGACTGCCAACTGCCACACAATAATCAGGAATATCTTTTGTTACAACTGAATTAGAACCGATCACGCTGTTCTTGCCAACACTGGCCCCAATCACACAAACATTTTCACCTAACCATGCGCCATCTTTTATGATCACAGGATTGGCTTGACGGATTGGCTGATCGATAACAGACAATTCAACATTTTCATAGCCATGCAGGTTATCGCTGAGATAAACCTTATCTGCCATCAACACCTTCTTCCCTATTTCAATTTTTGATGTGGCATAGATATGACTGAAACGACCAATGTATGTTCCATCGCCAATTGTAAGTGCAGCATTTGCATCACCCGTTAATGGTTCGCAGGCCAACCACGCTTTATCATTGACGTAAACTTTTGAACCAATGAAAATGCGGCCGTGGCCTGTAATTGTTGGCGAAATTAAACGGGATGAAGAACCGATCTTGCCCAGCATCAATTTGTAAACAGGATAGCGAAACAGGTAGTAAAATAATAAGCCTATTTTCCTGAGCATAGAAGTCGGTCGTTTCTTGATTGTGTTATCTGCAAAAGCCTGATTATCGGTCGAATTGCAGGCTGGCAAGGTAATACATTTCCATTTAATCACATGGAGGACTGCTGATTACAATGGCGTAAAATAGCTACTTTTGAGGGGCACAGTAAAACAGCATATGAACATTTTAGAGCGGCTCTACATTGCGGTATTTAAACAGGAGGCAAAAAGAAAACTATTTACCAAAGCTCTTTCGAGTGTACGTCAGCCTGACCTGTATCCCGCAACTGAGCCCACTGCTGTTCACTTCAAACATTTTGGATTGGTGGGCGATATCATCTACGCCATACCTGCCATGAAAGCATTGGCAGGCGATAAAAAGATCCATCTTCATTTGCAGATCAATCAGAAATCGTTGTACAAAAAGAGCATGAAGCATGCGAATGAAGGCAAGATCCTCACGGAGAAAAGTGTGGAGATGATCGCCCCTCTTTTACTTTCACAACCTGAGTTTGCAGTTTGTGATGTATTGACTGATCAAAGGATCGATTACGACCTCGATGAATTCAGAAATTTTCCGTTTGATTATAATACCAATCATATCTGTCGCTGGTATTTTCACATGTACGGAATTAGTGCCGATCTTGGAAAACCCTGGTTAGCTGTTGAGCCTGACAGATCATTTGCCGATGAAATTGTAATTGCCCGCAGTTTTCGTTACAGGGCACCTGGTATCAGTTATCAATTTCTGAACACGTACCCGAACCTTACATTTGTTGGGCTGAAAGAAGAATATGAAGATCTGAAACAATCGATTCCAAAGCTGAAATACAAACCCGTTCAAAATTTTCTTGAATTGGCGCAAGTGATTGCCGGATGCAAATTCTTCATCGGCAATCAATCATTCCCTTTTTCATTGGCAGAAGCATTGAAAGTAAAACGTGTGTTAGAAGTTTGTTTCGAATGCCCCAATGTAATCCCTGAAGGGAAAGATGCGTATGACTTTGTTTACCAGGGACAGTTTGAAAAGATTGTGAAGCAGTTATCAATCCCGGCTAAACACACTAATAGTAACGGGTAAAAAATAAAAAACATTTACATTTATTAATTAGTATTAAAACTCATTCAATATAAAACATGCCTGATCTCATTAATGATGAAATAAAAAAAAGTGCCTATTTCTCAAACAGAAATGTGGATGCAAGTTTATATACCAACTATAATCTTCCAAGATACCTTACGCCATATTTCCAGCAAAAAGATAAGGTCTTGAACATTCTGGATATTGGCTGTGGTCTTGGTCAAGCATTAAACTATCTGAAGAATAAAGGGTTTGAAAAATTATTCGGAATAGACATTAATGACGAGTCAATTGATATATGCCGGAAGAATGGTTTAGCAGTTGAGAAAATAACAGACATCAGAGAATTTGCTAAAAACTATACAGGCGAAAAGTTTGACCGTATTATTATGAGTCATGTTCTTGAGCATATAGACAAGAACTTGATCATCGACACTTTAATTCATATCAGGAAATTTCTTTTGAAAGAAGGCGGAGTGTTTTTATTGATGGTACCCAACGCACAATCATATACCGGGTCCTACTGGCGTTACGAAGATTTTACACATACCATTCTTTTTACAGCCGGCTCATGCAATTACGTATTAAAATCTGCAGGCTTTACAACCATTGAGTTTATTGACCCTGATGGCACGAAGCATATGTCAGCCATAAAAAGGTTTATAATTAGAAGCTTGCTTGGTTATCACAAATGGAAGGAAGATGTATGGAATAAAATTCTACAAACATCATTTCACAGAACAAGCCCGAGGATATACACGTTTGAATTGAAAGTGGCTGCCAGCTGATTAAACGGGAGCTATACTTCTATCACTGATACATTGATTCATAATTCAATCAGGGAATTTTTGTTATGAATTCTTCCTGCAATATTCTGCCTCTCCATCGAAGAATTCATCGGCCAACAGATCATCCTGTTGATGAAAAATGCAAATATCGTAATACCCTATCAGGTTGTTTTTCCCGATAGCATATTCATGCAAGTAAGTAATCTCTTTTTGATTTGACATTGAGGTTACTAGTAGCAGCCTTCCATGATAATCAAAAAAAGCAATTTTGTTGTAGCCATATTCAGTAAATGAAAGTAACGTGGATAACCCATCTTCATTTATTGCTTTCATTACATCCCGGTTGTATTCAAAAAAAAGAGCCGGCTGGTCTTTCCTGATACGTTCGTAAGCACCTCGCAAAACAATTGTATCAAAACCTTCAATATCTAATTTTATCAGTTTGATGACTCGGTCATTAAAACCCTCCTGCAATACTTCATCCAATGTTTTAAAGGCAATCACTCTCGTCCCACTTTCTGAAGGGATAACAGTGGTATTAGCACCACTGCTTTCCAATTCAACTTTAAGTTCCTGCCTCTTATCTCCTAGAAAGCTGTTAATAATTGAAATATTAGAAAATTGTTGAGCATTTTGTTTCAGAAAACTGTAGGTAACCTCATCACCCTCAATTCCAATTATCGGCACTTCAACAACAGATTTTACAATCGCAATAGTGTCACCCACATTTGCACCTATGTCAACAATAGTCATTTCAGGATACTTTTTAGCAATTGAAGCTGCAAGCCGCCCTATAATACTATTAAAATCCGGGTAAATGTCATAAGTTCTGGAAAGCGTATTATTGCCTGGCATATTGATAGAATATTTACCAACCTGCACCACATTTTTCTTTCCGCTTTTTGAAACATACCAATCATCTGTTTTAATGACCTCGTATCCAAAACGGTTTAATATTTTTCTGATTATCTTTCTCATTTTATAAAATTAGCTCACGCCAGCTTACTGCAGATCGCCGTTTTTAATATTGTAAAGTATAGCTATTTGCAAATCCCCAACAACCGTATCTTCGTTCAGTAAGAAAGAATCAAAATCGATCCATCTTTATGAGTTTTTTCAACCTAAAGGAATTTAAAAAAATCATCACTTCCACTTTTTTCAGGCACTTAAGATCCAGCTATTCACAAAGTGGCGAAGATATAATTATTAGCGATTTGTTTGCCAGATTGAATATTGTTCAGCCCAGCTACTTAGATATTGGAGCAAATGAACCAGTCGCATTAAGTAATACATACCGCCTTTATACCAAAGGCAGCCGGGGTGTATGCATTGAACCAAACCCCGTTTTGTATAAAAAATTGCGTCAAACCAGGAAAAAAGATGTTTGCATTAATGCCGGTATAGCTTTCAACGAAAAAACAGAAGCTGATTACTATGTTTTCCAGGATGATGCGCATGGACTTAATACTTTTTCAAAAACGGATGCAGATTTTTGGGAACAAACCGGCATTGAAGCCTTGGGCAGGTTTCAGGTAAAAGAGGTTATTAAAACAAAGCTGATCAACATCAACGAGATAATTGCCAATTATTTTAATCCCTACCCCAATTTCATTTCACTTGACGTGGAAGGTCTCGATCTGCAAATTGCACAAACGCTGGATTTCGATAAATACAAACCAGAAGTCTTTTGCGTTGAAACTTTGATGTATACGAGTAATAAAAAAGAAATTAAAAACCTTGAGCTCATCAATTTCTTTGAAGACAATGGGTACTTTGTTTACGCCGATACGTATATCAACACAGTTTTTTGCCGAAAAAGCGCATATAAAAATTTGGCATAAATAAATTATGTTGCTTTAGATGGTAATGTTATTTTTTGACTATTTTAGGCAATACTCCTCTATGACCAGACTACTAATCCTGTTGCTTTTTATCTCTGAAACGCTTTTTGCTCAGGTAAACTTAACTCAAGGCTTAATCGCCCATTACCCATTTTCAGGAAATGCAAATGATGTAAGTGGAAACACTATTAATGGTACTGTTACGAATGCAACTTTAACAACTGACAAAAACGGGAATCCTAATAGTGCTTACTATTTTAATGGGACAAACGCTTACATTCAATTACCTTATTCAGCTCTGTATAACTTTTCACCTCAGGATTCCTTTTCTATCTCTGTTTGGATATTACCTGATCCCGGGAATCAAACTCCAGCTCAGGCACTCGTGGTAAAATCGCCTCCTCATCCTGATTTTACCTTGTCACTTTGGAATTATGGAAGCTACATGATTGATTATAAAGCTATGAGTGGGTATGCCTATACTCACATCTTAAATGGCTCAACAGTATTTACTAATTCACCATGCTGGTATAACATCATAACTACTTACAAAAATGGAGTTTGGAAACTTTATGTTGATGGGAGACTTGAATCAACAGATGCATCTCAAACAAAATTTATACTTCAGGATGGAACTTCCAGAATTAATTTTGGAAAAAAGGGAGAATCATTTGGCAATTTTTATCAAGGCAAAATGGATGATGTCAGACTTTACAATCGTGTATTAAATACGGACGAAGTAAATGCCATTGTTGGCAACTGCCAGGTTCTTCAAACACCGTGTAACAATTGGTTAAAAACAACCAACCCCGGTGATGCAGTTAAAATCGGTGATCTTGATATCACAGGAAACAAAATAACAGTAGAAGCAAGCTTTAACCGAACAGCTCCTTACACAGGTGGCTATTTATACGGAGGTGACCTGGTATCAAAACACGCCGACCCAACTGATTGTAACTACCTGTTAAGACCAAATAATGCCGAAATCACCACAACTAATGGCTTTTTTCAAACACCTCCGGTTTGCGAGATAGAACTTAATAAAACCCATCACGCAGCAATGACCTATGATGGAGCGAGTTTAAAATTTTACAGAAACGGTTTCCTCTTAAAGGAAATCCCGGCTTCAGGCAACCTTATCCTTAACAATTGGCTTACGACTATTGGAGATTTTGCACCCGGCACTCTTGGGGTTACTGAAAACCTGAACGGCTTTATCAATGAAGTTCGCATCTGGAATGTGGCCAGAACACAGACAGAGATAAAAACTTACATGAACTCGCCATTACCAAATCCTGCAGCACAAACCGGGTTACTTGCATATTACAGCTTCGATAATCTGCTTAATAAACAAGGAAATCCCAGTTGGAACGCAACGCTTCTTGGAAATGCATCAATTAATGCAACCAATACTTCATGCACATTTGTAGCAGACTCTTGTTCACTCCCCCTTTGCCCGGCAAAAAGTGATTTTTCTTTTAAGCAAAACGTTTGCAGCCCTTATGAACTTACATTCTCAACAACTGCCAACGGATACCAAAATGTTTTTTGGGATTTTGGTGACACAAATACTGCTACAGGCTCTTCAACTATATCTCATACTTATGCATCGCCGGGCAACTATCTTGTGACAATGATCCTGAAGTATCCAAACTGTTCCGACACGGTGCGTAAAACATTTTCTGCCGCAATACAAAACGACAATCAAACAATTTCAACAGCTGACACAACAATTTGCATTGGCAGCAGCAAACAGTTAAAAGCAGCGCCAGCATTATCTTATTGCTGGTCGCCTGCCACGCATTTAAACAACCCTACAATTCAAAATCCAATAACATCTTCTCCGGCAAGCATTACTTATTATCTTACTTCAGAGAAAAAAGGAACGAACCTTGTGGTGAACGGTAATTTTTCAGCGGGTAACACAGGCTTTTCGTCAGATTATTTATACTCCCCTTCGTCAGGCTTTAATCCCGGTGTTTATACCGTGGGCAACAGCCCTGTAGCATGGCATCCTCAAATGCCAAGTTGTACCGACCATACCGGTGCTGGTGGAAATGGAAATATGATGTTGGTAAATGGAGCTGAAGTATTAAATGTGAAGGTATGGACACAAACAGTTGCGGTGCAGCCTAACACTAATTATGCATTTGAAACATGGTTACAGCATGTTACTAGCGTAAATCCTGCGAGCTTGCAATTTTCAATTAACGGCGTTACGATAGGCCCGATATTCACAGCAAATAATACCAGTTGCGTATGGGACAGGTTTTACACTACATGGAACTCTGGGAATAATACATCCGCTACGATTTCAATTGTAAACCAAAACCAGATCTATACAGGTAATGATTTTGCATTGGATGATATTTCTTTCTCCCCTATAATCATTTCAAGGGATAGTGTAAAGATCACAGTTGACACTCCGCTTATCAGCACCAGTTCTGATTCTGCTATCTGCACAGGATCATCCATCCAAATAAATACATCCGGCGCTTTAAATTACCAATGGTCGCCTGCAAGCGGACTTTCAAATACTGCTATTTCAAATCCGCTCGCTTCTCCATCTGCAACCACAAAATATATTGTTACAGGAACAAACAGTTTTGGTTGTATAGCCAAAGACAGTATTACTGTTACCGTAAAACCAAAACCAACCGTAAGTATTTCGAACGACACATTGATCTGTAGTGGCAGTGGAATACAATTAACCGCTGGCGGAGGCGCTTCTTACAGTTGGTCGCCGGTTAATACTTTAAGCAATGCTGTTATTGCCAATCCTATCGCAATCCCATTGGTTGGTACAACGTATCATGTTACTGTAATAAACGCAGATAATTGCAACAGCACCGATTCTGTTCGAGTAGATGTAAGGCAGCCAAATACATTCAACATCAGCCCATCAACACCAGTTTGTATTGGAGACAGTGTTCAACTAGCAGCTAATGGCGGCGATATTTATAACTGGAGTCCCGCATCAAATCTTTCGAATACTAATCTTGCGAATCCGCTGGCATATCCAACAAACACAACCAGCTATGATGTAACAATTACAGATACCCTTTGTAATATTTCTCAAACATTAACCACAACCGTTGTTGTTAATCCATTACCTGTACTTACTACATCAAAATCAAATGATGTTGATTGCAGCAATGCGACCAGTCAGCTGAATGTTTCCGGAGCCATTCAATATGCATGGATGCCCTCAGGCACATTGAACAATGCAGCAATCCAAAACCCAATTGCATCACCATCAACAACAACAAACTACATTGTTACCGGGAAAGATATAAATGGCTGCAGCAATACCGATAGCATTACAGTTTTAGTAACGGCTGCAAATTCCGGCAACTATTTAATGCCAAATGCCTTTACACCAAACAATGATGGAATAAATGATTGCTTCGGAATTAAAAACTGGGGGCCTGTTACTGATCTCGAATTCAGCGTTTATAACAGATGGGGAGAACGGGTCTTTTACACTACAGATCCTAATAGCTGCTGGAATGGAAATTATAAAGCAACAGCTCAAATTCCGGGAGTTTATTCTTATGTGATCAACGCAAAAAACGCATGCGGCATCATTAAAAGAAGTGGGATTGTAACACTTGTGAGGTAAAAAGTATAGGGTTTTTCACAAAAGGTAAAAAACTATAATGATGCAATGGAATATAATTTGGGGATGTTTCTTTTATTCAATTTAGATGTATTATTAGTTAGCGAGATAATAAAAGTAATAATCTCGATTAAAAGAGCTCTGTCGTATTAAGGCACAGAAAGAAAACAAAAAACACTTCAAACTCATTAAATATTATTGGCTTGTTTACCATATCAGACAACTACAGTAAAACTCATATTTTTCGTTAGCAGCATTATTATACTTTCTGAATATGGAAGATCTATAAAACAGGAAAGGGGCATTGCCCCTTTCCTGTAATTGCACCTCAATTAACTTATCGATATTCTATTACAAGCTTAGGTCTTTTAGCAGCATTTGTATTATTAGAACTTCCAAATGTCATGGAGCGATAATATGTTTCATTCTGAAGCATGAAACAAAATCCATAATTAGCATTACTTGTATTTACCATCGATTTTACCATTTCTGTTACATCTATGTCTGTAACAGTATAACCCCATTGTGAGGTAGAAGCTGGTATAGCTACTCTGTTAGTTTCTGTAACACTTGGTTGTGTATTCCAGGTAACGGAACTTTCTGCCCAGTTACTTGTAACTCTCTTAATCCAAAGCTCGTTAGTGCCAAATGCATTATAACCAGAGCCCGGATAATAAGAATTGCCTACTGTAAATGTCCCACTTGAAGATACCCCGTATAAACTTAGTTTCGCCGATATGATAGTAGCATTTTGAGGTATGGCATTTAAACCTGGGAATTTAAGGAATGATCTAATTTGTCCGGTTGCGCATCCATTATTATCAAATGTCCACGCTCCCACTGGCATATCCTCAACCTGAGGCTGTAAGGTATTGGCTGCATTGGCAAAAGGTGTGCCTGTAGTACAACTTTGTGTAGCAAAAACGTACCCCACCTCTGCATCCGCTGCAGCAGGCTGAAGCGTAAGTAGCTGAATTACCGGTTTTTTCACAACAATCGATGTGGTATCCACACCAACAGCACCTTCATTATCGGTTACCATCAATTGAAAAATGTATTTGCCCTCACTCAAACCAGAAATTTGTGTTGAAGCAGAACCTGGGTTACCAACAATAGAAACTGAAGGACCAGAAACCTGGCTCCATAAATAAGCCGTAATAGTTCCATCACTATCTGTTCCGGACCCATTTAATGTAGCTGTATTTGTTGGCAATGTTATCTCAACGGGATTTCCAGCCTCCGAAGTCGGTACTTTGTTAAATGGCGCCAATACTGTAACAGATATAGTATCGCTTCCTGTTAAACCTTCGTTATCGGTAACAGTAAGCTTAAAAATGTATTGCCCTTTTGTGAAGTTATTAACCACCGTAGCGGCAGTGTTTGCTGATACGATTACCGGGGTTCCTGGTCCCGATACCTTACTCCACAAGTAAGATACTACGGAACCATCAGCATCCTTCCCACTTCCTGAAAGTGTAACTGAGTTGTCTGGTAATTGAATGACTCGGGCCAAACCGGCATTTGCAGTTGGGGGGCTCGGAACTCTATCTTTTTTCTTGCAACTAGAGAATATTAAAAAAGCCGTACATAAGGTAAAGAGGAATTTTCTTTGCATATTTTTTTAAAGTTTTTGACTCAGGCTTAATTTAAAAATTAAGACAACTGCTAAAATATTTACCGAAATAAAAGTAATTGTTTTGTATTTAAAAGATAATCTACTGCTTAAACATATTATGGACGTGCAGATTTCGGCTATATGTGTGCGCAAAAGATATCGTTTGATGATTTACTTGTGAGTATAAATGGATGATTGTCCATTTTTATTAAAGTGCTTTTTTCAGATTGTTGTTTGAAGCAGGTACCTGGTAATTAAGCCCACTCCCAATTTTGGACCGATATTAAATCAGTGAAAAAACGGCTCGGCATGAAAAGATAGGCTTAAGAGCAAGATATTTTTTAAAGTTTTCTTGGTGCCATCATCACATAATAGCACTGAGATAGTTCAAGTTCATCGTTGACACTCCGCTTATCAACGCAAGCTCTGATTCTGCTATTTGTATAAGATTAAAATTGTTACCAATACCGACTGCATTAGAAGATAAGCACAAAGTTTATTTTATATTACATATCCTACTACTTGCTTAACTGGAAATTATAAAACAATGGCTCAAGTTCCGGGAACTTATTCTTATATGATCAGCGGGAAAATGCATACGACTTCATTAAAAGAAGTTGAATGCAAAACTTGTGAGGTAAAAGTATAGGGTTTTTCAAGGGTGGTTAAACAACGGCCATAAAATAATAGGTAATGCGAAGCTAGCCCTAATTCCATAAACATAATGAACAGAGACAGTTTACTTGGCAGGCGTGTAAATAGATAAATAACTGTGTATAAATGACTGGTCAGAAGCCGATACGCCTCAGGAATTCGTCTTTTCGGCGGGTAGCCACCTCAAGAAAGACCCCATTGTCCATTTCCACTTCCCCGCCCCTTCCTTTATGGTATTTTTTCACTTTATTGAGGTTAATAAGATGCGAATGATGAAGCCTGAAGAAAATACTTTCGGGCAGCATTTCTTCATATTCTTTCAGGCTTTTAGCCGATACCAGTTTATTTCCATTCTCTGTAAAAATAAATGTGTAAGCACCGCTTGCTTCACAATAAAGGATGGAATCTGTTTCAATAAATTCCAATTGATCTTTAAACGTAGGAATGGCAACTTTCTGTAAAGCGACAGATGGCTGCTTCATGTTCTGCAGTAAAAAACTCAGTTGCTGATTAATATTTTTTTCATTAACCCTGTGTTCAGCTTTTGTAACAACAGCTTTCAGTTCATCAATATTAACTGGTTTTAAAATGTAATCGAGGGCAGAATATTTGAAAGCCTTAAGTGTATATGAATCAAACGCTGTAACAAATACGATTTCGAAATTTACAGGCATTATTTTATCAAGCAGGTCGAACGCATTGCCATGTGGCATTTCAATATCAAGCAGAACAAGATCGGGTTGCAATTCATTGATCAGTTGACGGGCAGTTTCAATATTATCTGCTTCGCCAATGTGTGTCGCATTGGGACAATACAATCGCAGCAATTCTTTTATAATCCTTAAATTCTTTGGTTCGTCGTCAACTGTTAATACTTTCACCATATGCAAATTATTATTTGTCTGATGCCGGAAAGCGACGCTTTCCATACACAAAAACACTGCCAAGGGTAAAATTAGATAATAATCACACGTTGAACTTTATAAAGATTTTTTAAAGTCATTAAACGGGAAACAGCACCCTTATCCTTGTACCGGAAGCATTCCCGTTCGGGTCTTTCAGGTCTTCAATTACAACTTCAATTTTTCTTTCCTGGCCTTCATTTAAAAGCGTGATACGCTCAGCAGTTAACGACATGCCACGTGACTGGTACTCGATCGGGTTTACTGCCTTTAATTCCATGGCCTTGTCCCTTCCAATACCATTATCTTCAATAATACATTCAAGCAACCCCGGATATTCAATAAATGACAGCGAAATTACACCATCAACATTTTTCAGATAGCGTACACCATGCCGCAAGGCATTCTCCACATATGGCTGCAAGAGCAAAGGTGGAATTTCAAGTTGAGACCCGGGCTGCTGCGTTTGCACGTTTACGTTATAAGTAAACCCACTCTCCATTCTTGCTTTCTCAAGATCAAGATAAGTGGAGAGATAACTAATCTCCTCATCAAGAGTTATAAGCTCCTTTGATGAAAATTCAAGTGTTTGCCGAATTAATTTTGAAAAGCCTGATATAAACTCATTAGCACCTTTCACATCACTGTCTATTACATACTGCTGAATTGAATTAAGACTATTGAAAATAAAATGCGGATTCATTTGTGCTTTTAAAGCCATTTGCTCTGTATCATTGATCTTTTGTTTCAGATCTTCCTGTTGTTTTTGCCGCAACCTGATATCGCTGATCCTTTTCCTGAATAGCAGAATTACGAGAAACATCAATAAAGAAAAAGCAGCTACCCAAAACCAGGTTGTGGCCCAAAACGGAGGCTTACACAAAACTGACAGTTGAATAAAACTCACTGAGCTGCTCCATGCATCGTATTCCCTTTTTGCCTGTATTTCCAGTTTATAACTGCCATAGGGCAATGGATTGAATTGTATCTCCCGGTTATTTGTATAGATCCAGTTTGAATCGTAGCCTGACAATCTGTAGCGGTAATTATTTTTACCGGCAGCACTATAGTTCAATGCTTCAAAGCTGATATTAAGATTCCGCTTTCGATAGCCAAGTTTTAGTAATTCGTCAAGAACAACGGGCATGTTGTTCAATTTAGTCTCTTTTATATACAATGGAAGCCCAGAAACCTCCTTAGACATAACCGCCTCGGGGTTAAGAAATGAAATACCATTATTGGATGCCACTACTACATCTTTGCCATCCTTAATAATCGAGTTTATTTCATTTGAAAGAAGCCCGTCCTGCACTGTAATATTTCTAACCACATAGCGAAATGGCCGTAATGAATTTATTGTGACTATGGAAATACCATTGTTTGATGCCAGCCAAATATCATTTTTGTCAACATAGACCTTCCGGATGTTATCACTTACTAACCCGTCAGAATGCTTAACCTGGTAAATACTATCATTCACCATCAGCAACATACCATTCCCTCTTGTTGAAAGACATAGAAATTTGTTTTGAAAATATGCTATATCTGTTATACGGGAACTAAGGATTTTCTTTGTTGAATCATATGGGGTAATATCCCTTTTAGCATAACGCCACAGGCCGAAATGATTTCCTACGAGTATTGTTCCATTATTTTCTATAAACAATTTAGCTGTTCGGAAACCATTCAATGAATATGTTTCGTAATTTTTAAAATTACCGAACTTATACTCATAAATACCTGTTGCCAACCCGCTGTAAAGGGTGCTATCTCTAATAACAAAATTTGAACTATTAGGTATCTGGAAGTAAGTAACAGGACCAAACTCACTACCACTATCTTCGTCCCATATCTTCAAATTAAACCAGCCTATTGATCCACCAACCAAAATAAAAGACCGGTCAACTTCATATAATGCAGTAATATCTTTTAGCCTGAGTCGAATGCTTTCCAAATTTGAACCGACCTTGAACCTCAGTAATTCATTACCATGCACAGCGGCCAATATTGAGGAATCCTTTAATTTGTATAACAGGTTTATTCGTTTATCAATTATAGTCCCTTTTTGCGCCAGATGTTTTATTCTGAAATGATTCAAATAATAAACTCCATTTGTGAGTGTAGTAAACCAAACACCTCCTTCATAATCCTTTTCGATTGAAGTAACATGTATTCCTCCAAGGTACTTTTCAACCTCTTCCCCTTTCTTATTCAAAAGCTGTATGCCTTGCTCGGTTGCGAGAAAAATATTATTATCAATTTCTTCGACATCGTCAATTGTATATTGTGTTTGTACTAAGCTAAAATCAGTTTCGGATCTAATGATCACATAACAATCTTTGGTATACAATATAAACCTACCGTCGGCCAGCTGTTTCAACCTGCATCGCTCATGTTGAATAAGCTTTGGTATTTTCACTAGTAAGCTTCTGCCTGCTGCATTAATATTGAACTCAGTAATCGTATCATACTTTTGAATAGTATTCAGAAAACCTTGAGGGAAAGTGACTACACGAACAAAAAAGTCTGTTTTTTTTATCTCAATTGTAGTGTATCTCGCCCTGCTTTTAATTTCCATCTGCCTCTTTAGTATACCTTCGGCATTAACAGTGATATAAATTGGCCCCGACGAAGAAACATGCACCACTTCACTACTATCAACATACATTGACTGTATTACACCGGGTTTAATTGCTGCAACCAATTTATCATTCCACTTGTAAATCTCAAACTTCCCATTCTCGTAATAGAACAACCGGCCAGAAAATGTGAAGGCCCATACTCTTTTCTTCCAGTCTTCAAACAAGCCCATGATCGAATTATCAGGCAGGTTGAATGTTTCAAATTCATAACCATTATACCTTGTTACTCCATGATCAGTAGCAAACCACATATAATGATTGGCATCCTGCAATACCTGGTAAGTTTCGGAGCTGGGCAATCCATCTGAGGGGGTGTAATTTTTAAACTGATACCGTAACTCCTGTGCATGAAGAAACACTGTTAAGCAAATGAACAGGAATACGAAACAAAAGCGGAGAATGTAATGCATCCGGTTAACAGGCATATTTAAAAATAAAACTTTACACATTCAAAAACTCAAGGAATTTTTGCATCCCTTTTCGTTTTTCATCATCAAGTAAATAACTGATATTATGTGTGTAATACTTACGCAGATCGTAAACCGGATATTTCTGTTGCTCCGCAATTTCATCGATCACAGTAAAACCCACTGCATTGGCGGCATTAAAACGATCGATCCATTCTTTGCTCATCGGCTTTAAGCTCACCCACAACGCAAATACAAATGGCAAATGCGTCATTGCCTGCCATTCCGCTGCAAGGTCGTAGATATAGGTTGAGAGACGGCGTTGTTCCAAAGCCCTGTCGCCTATAACAACTGCACCTGTAGTACCTTCTATTTTTGTACGATAACTTTCATCTGTTGCATTAATTAGTTCTGGTGAAATACCCCAAAATTCTTTCATCAGCAATTTGGCCAACGCTACCGAAGTGCGGCTTTGGTAATCGAGATAAACAGTGGTTAGTTCATGTACAGGCACTTCGCTGAACAAACAAACTGAAGCCACTTCAAAGTCAGAAGCTATACAGTAATCGCTTACAATGTAATATTCAGGCAAATCATGCAGCAATGCCACCGGTACCAGTGCTACATCCACCACACCGGATTTCAGCATTTCAGCCACTTTCGACGGATAATCGGGCACCAATTCATGATCCTGCAGAAATGCTTCGTTCTGCATACCATACATCATGGGTTTTGTGTTTAAATAACTGACTGCTCCAACTTTTATCTTCTTCAATTCATTTACTTTTGCGCTGCAAAGAAAAGGATTTTTTGGTGGGCAGGCTGTTTGCTGCTAGGGAACTTTGGTTGCGTCGCACACTTGTACCGCAACAACCATACGCAGCAATACTTTTGTCAACTGATCAACTACAAACCATACATTTTTACATGGAACTTCAGAATCTGACAGCCATCTCTCCGGTCGACGGACGTTATCGTAACCAATTGCATCAACTCGATGCTTATTTCTCCGAATTTGCACTTATCCGTTACCGTGTGCTAGTTGAGATAGAATACTTCCTGTTTCTTTCTGAAAAGAAATTCTTTAAACTCACTGCACAGCAAAAACAGTCGTTGAAAGATGTAGTGACGAATTTTACCGTAGCACAGGCGCAGGAGATTAAAAATCTTGAAAGCATTACCAACCACGATGTGAAAGCTGTTGAATATTTTCTGAAACGTGAACTGGAAGCGCTCAACTTAAACGACCTGAAAGAGTGGATCCATTTTGGTCTTACTTCGCAAGACATCAACAATACTTCTATTCCATTATCATGGAAAGAAGCATTGGAAAACGAACTGCTCCCCTCTGTTTCAACATTAATTTTAAAGTTGAAAGGTTTTGCAAAAGACTGGAAAAACATTCCGTTGCTTGCACGCACACATGGGCAAGCAGCATCTCCTACCAAACTCGGTAAAGAGATTATGGTGTTTGTTGAGCGACTCGAAAATCAATTGCAACAATTATCTGCCTTACCAACATCAGCAAAGTTTGGCGGAGCAACGGGCAACTTCAATGCACACTACGTTGCCTTCCCGAAAAAAGACTGGGTGAAATTTGGTAACGAGTTTGTTGAAACAAAACTTGGGTTGCAACGTCAGCAATACACTACACAAATTGAGCATTACGATAATCTTGCTGCGCAAATGGACGGTATTAAACGCATCAATACTATTCTTATTGATCTTTGTCGTGATATCTGGACCTATGTATCGATGGATTATTTTAAACAAAAGATCAAGAAAGGCGAAGTGGGCAGCAGTGCTATGCCGCACAAAGTAAATCCTATTGATTTCGAAAATGCAGAAGGTAATCTTGGTATTGCCAACGCCTTGTTCGAACATTTATCGGCCAAGCTTCCTGTCTCCAGATTACAACGTGATCTTACCGATTCAACAGTATTACGCAATCTCGGGGTTCCGTTTGCACATTCTATCCTTTCACTCAAATCAATTGAAAAAGGATTAAACAAACTCTTGCTGAATGAAGACAAGATCAAACAGGATCTTGAAAACAACTGGGCTGTAGTTGCAGAAGCCATTCAAACAATTCTCCGTCGGGAAAATTATCCAAACCCATACGAAGCATTGAAAGAGTTAACCAGAGGCAACGCTGCTATTACACAAAAATCAATGCATGCGTTTATTAAAGGGCTAAAAGTAAATGCTGATGTGAAAAAAGAGTTGAGTGCCATTACACCCTATAATTATACCGGCGTTAATCCAAAATATTAATACAAGCCGATAGTTGGTATTGGTGAGTAGCAAGTAGTCCTGGCTACTCACTATCAATTATAGGCTATCAGCTAAGAAACATCTTCCAAAAAGAAATAGTCCGGCGCTTTATACCGGTGCAGGCGAATGCTGAGTATGTCATACTGGATTCTTTTCCATTCCGGATATTGATAAAGGAATTCTTCGCCGGCTTTCATCAACCGTTCCAGTTTTTTAGCTGTCACGCCTTTTTCCGGGTGACCAAAAAGATCGTTCGTTCTTGTTTTGACTTCAATGAAATGAAGGATGTTGTCTTTGGAGGCAATTACATCCAATTCAAAATACGAATGCTTCCAATTGCGGTGCAGAAGTACAAAACCCTGTGCCAGCAGCCATTCAGCCGCCAACTCCTCTCCTTGCCTGCCGGTTTCAAGGTGTTTTGCCATTGCACTAAAATAATCCTTTCGGCATTATCCACATATCTGGGAAAGACAATTTCCGAAATGGGTTTTCGGGAGCTGTTTTTAGCTATTTTTGTCGTTCAATACAGGATTTATGAAGTTGAATAAAACATTCGTTTTTACATTGGCAGCACTGATTGTTGTAGCTGCACTGTACCGCATCTTACCAAACCGTCCCTTGGGTTTTGCACCACAAATTGCAATTGCTCTTTTTGCCGGTTCAATTATGAAGGATAAAAAATATGCCTTTGCATTACCAATTCTGAGTATGTTCATCAGTGATGCATTGTATCAGGTGTTGTACAGCGCAGGACTTACTTCCATTAAAGGTTTTTACGGCGGACAGTTGACTAACTATATTTTATTTGCAGGTTTAACTGTGATTGGTTTCTTTATCAATCAAAAGAAAGTATGGCAGATCGGTTTAGGTGCTTTAGCCGGACCAACAGTTTACTTCTTTGTAAGTAATTTTTTGGTTTGGATCGGCGGTGGTGGTTACCATCATCCAAAAACAATGGAAGGATTGATGCTTACTTTAACTGACGGTATTCCATTTTACACCGGCAGCTTGTATGCTACCGTTGTATTTTGCACCATGTTATTCGGCGGTTATGCCTTGTTGACATCAAGAGAATTAAAAGCAGCGAGAGCGTAAGCAACAGCTGTTTCTTTGATATAAAAAGCTCCATCATAAGATGGAGCTTTTTATATTTTTACTTTTTCAGGATGGCATTCTCGTACATATGCAACAAAATCTTATCTGCAATTTTTGAATACGGCCGTTTACTATCAATTGTAATATGAATATTTAGTCTCGCTCCCCACACCGGCTTTTCATCTTCATCGTAAAGGCGTACGTCATACCGCTGACTTGTTTTAGCCTGTCTGGTTTCTAAGCCCTGAATCCCTCCATAATACTCTTTAACTTTTGCTCCGTTTAACGGAGTAAATACCATTACTGCATCCGCTTGCTTTTTATTTATCACACGTAAAAGGTGGTTCGTTGTTTTACTGTTTTCATCACTGAAGTATTCAGTTGTTACAACGATATTTTTCTTTTTTAATTTTTTGGTCAGCTCCAACCCTAGATTCTCCAGAATTGTTCTATCAACAGCAGTACCGGTAAAAACCAGTAATACCGACTTATAATCCTTTAATTGCTTATTGAGATAAGTATCGCTGAGCATTGCTTTGTCAGAAGGCGGACTAAAGCAACTCACTGCAAAACAAAATAAGCTAAGAAAAAAGACGCTATAGAAGCTACGCATAAAATACCGGATAATTGAAATTGTAATTCTATACTTGAAACACTCCCACTCTCAACGCATCCATATCCGGATTATGATCTGCTGCATGAATTCCCTCGCTGATCACACGGCGTGTTTCAAGGGGATCAATAATTTCGTCTACCCATAACCGTGCAGCAGCGTAATAGGGCGTTGTTTGTGTTTCGTATCGTCCTTTTATTTCATCCAATAAAGTCTTTTCATCTTCTGCACTCACTTCTTTGCCTTTTGCTTTCATAGCAGCTACCTGGATCTGCAATAATGTTTTGGCAGCCTGGTCTCCACCCATCACTGCAATTTTTGCGGTCGGCCATGCATAAATAAAACGGGGATCGTATGCCTTGCCACACATGGCATAGTTGCCGGCGCCATACGAATTACCAATAACAATGGTGATCTTCGGCACCACACTATTCGCTACGGCATTCACCATCTTGGCTCCATCTTTAATAATACCACTGTGTTCACTTCTGCTGCCCACCATAAAGCCGGTAACATCCTGCAGAAACACCAACGGTATTTTCTTTTGATTACAGTTGAGAATAAAACGAGCGGCTTTATCGGCACTGTCGTTATAGATCACACCACCTAACTGCATTTCATTCTTTCGATTCTTAACAATAGTCCGTTGATTGGCCACAATGCCCACTGCCCAACCATCAATGCGTGCATAACCACAAAGAATTGTTTTACCATAATCCTGTTTGAACTGATCGAAGTCACTATCGTCTACAATCCGTTCAATAATTTCCAGCATATCATAGGTTTTCCCATCGGCGGGAAACAAACCGTATAACTGCTGTGGATCTTTTTTGGGTGGCTTCGAAGCAATCCGATCGAAACCTGCTTTCTTTTTTTCACCCAACTTGTTCATCAGCTTCTTTACTTCATCCAAACATTCTTCTTCTGTTTTGAATTTGTAATCAGCGATGCCTGATATCTCGGTATGAGTTGCAGCACCGCCGAGTGTTTCAGCATCAATATCTTCACCTATGGCCGCTTTTACTAAATACGGTCCTGCTAAAAAGATCGAGCCATTGCCTTCTACCATCAATGTCTCATCGCTCATGATGGGCAAATAGGCGCCACCTGCTACACAAGCTCCCATCACCGCCGCAATTTGTGTAATACCCATTGCACTCATCCTTGCATTGTTTCGGAAAATGCGTCCGAAATGTTCTTTGTCAGGAAAAATTTCATCCTGCAGGGGAAGAAATACACCGGCACTATCAACCAAATAGATCACCGGCAATCGATTCTCCATCGCTATTTCTTGCAAACGCAAATTCTTTTTACCACTGATTGGAAACCACGCTCCTGCTTTTACTGTTTGATCATTTGCTACGATCACGCATTGTCGTCCGCTTACATAACCAATCCCTGCAACAGTTCCTCCCGCCGGACAACCGCCTTGCTCTGCATACATTTCATACCCGGCAAATGCACCGATCTCAATAAATGGTTTATCTGCATCACGCAAATACTCGATACGTTCACGTGCAGTAAGCTTATTCCGCTCACGCTGTTTTTCAATTGATTTTTTTCCGCCCCCTTCATAGATCTTTTGCAGGCGTTTCCGCATTTCGGTGAGCGACAATTTCATCACATCATCATTCTTATTGAACTGAATATCCATAAGGCTAAAGTTTATTTAAAACAATCGTTAGTGCAAGATAAGGGCAATTCAGTTGAAACGTAAACGCTGTCTGTTTTCTGCCAACAGTGTTATCTTTAAAACATAAACCAAATTCATGATCATTGCCATATTAGTGCTGGCCATAATTGTATTGGTGCTGTTGATTACAAAATTAAAACTGCACCCTTTCCTTGCGTTGCTGCTGGTAAGCCTCGCAACCGGTTTGGTAATGGGAATGAAAACCGATGCATTACTATCAGCCATACAAACCGGATTCGGCGACACACTTGGCAAAATAGGTCTTGTGATTATTCTTGGTGTACTCATCGGTAGCTTTCTTGAACACACCGGTGCTGCCATGGTGCTGGCAAAAGCAATCTTGTCCATCGTTGGGCAAAAACGCATCATCACTGCCATGGGTGTAATTGGCTATATGATCTCGATTCCTGTTTTTTGCGATAGTGCTTTTATTCTGTTGTCAACATTAAACAAAACACTAAGTCGCAAGGCTGGTGTAAGTATTGCCGCTACCTCTGTTGCGCTGGCACTTGGTTTATTGGCAACACATACGCTTGTACCGCCTACACCGGGGCCCGTAGCTGCAGCAGGTATTCTTGGTGCAGATCTAACCAAAGTAATATTGCTGGGCTTTGTTATAGCAGCAGCGGCAACTGCAGCCGGTATTTTATTTGCAAGTAAAATTGCTGTGAAAACGATTATTGAAACAACAGAAAAACTTGTTGAACAAAATCAAAGCAAGCCGCCATCAACATTCAAATCAGCATTACCTGTGTTGGTTCCCATCTTGTTGATTATTTTAAAATCAGTAAGTATTTATTTTGCTGATGCCGGCTGGCAATCAACACTGAAAAGTATCTTTTTATTCACAGGCGAACCATTTATTGCACTGTTGATTGGATTTGCATGTTGTTTATTGTTACCCGAACGCATCGTTAAAAAAATGTTTGCGGCTGACGGATGGACGGGCAAAGCATTAGAAAGTGCGGCATCAATTTTATTTATTACCGCTGCGGGTGGTGTATTTGGGAAAGTGTTGCAACAAGCCGACGCAGCAGGCGAATTAGGGGAAGCATTGACCGCCTCATCGTTGGGATTATTCCTTCCTTTTTTATTAGCTGCAATACTTAAAACCGCACAGGGATCTTCAACCGTTGCAATGATAACAGCAGCTTCAGTATTATCGCCACTTATGGCTTCACTTGGTTTTATAAGCGAATGGGATAAAGCAATGGTGGTAATAGCGGTTGGAGCCGGATCGATGGTTATTTCGCATGTAAATGACAGCTTTTTTTGGGTGGTTACACAGTTCACCGGTATGAACGTAAAGACGGGATACAAACTATTAAGTCTCGGTACGTTCATTGTTGGAACAGTTGCAATGATTGCCCTTTCAATTGTATCTTTTTTCTTTCGCTGAACAATCATTCATGTGTTGCAAATTCGTTTATATTTGCAACCCAACAGGGGAATTAGCTCAGTTGGCTAGAGCGCTTGCATGGCATGCAAGAGGTCACCGGTTCGACTCCGGTATTCTCCACAGCTTTAAAAGTCGCCTTCGGGTGGCTTTTCTTTTTCATTTACTCCCCTTACATGAGGTCATTGTTTGGGCTTTGTAAATACCGTCGTATCGCCTGCAAGTGTCGGCACACTATAACCGCCTGTATCAATCGTTACTTTGAGTAGAGATTTTTTTAGAGATGCATACGCCTTTTTATCAACTGCCGATTGATAAATGTAAACCGCCTGTAACTCTTTATGATTATTTAATTGCATCAGTCCGTTTGTTGTAACGGCTGTGCCAACCAGGTTAAGTGTTTGCAGGTTTGGCAGCTGTTGCAGATGCATGAATCCTTTGTCAGTGATTTTTGTATAGCTGATGTCTAAACGGGTAATCGCTTTGCATTCGGCAATGGCAGCCAGCATAGCATCGTTCACCGGTTGGTTGGCGAACTTTACCCAAACAAGTTGTTTTTTTACTGACAGCAATAGTTTGATGTCTTCTTCTTTTAAATTCTGTAGTGTTACAAAATTTGCCATCAGATAATTACTGTTTTGTGCAACAGGCAACACTACTACTCCCCTGTCCGCCAGTTTTTTTATGGCAGCAGCATCGGCTTTTTCAACCGGGGCTTCCGGGATCTGTGGTTTTGCTTTTACTTCATTGCTTACTGCAGATTGCAAACTCAAGAGCAATGGTTTTATTTTTTCTGTTTGTGCAAGGTCTTTTACTTTTTTATCGAATGACAAACCAGAGTTGATCCACCAATGTAACAACGCAATTTCTTTTTCATTCATCTGTGGTTTTTCTTTTGGCGGCATGTGGTCTTCGTGTTGCTTCGGTAACAAAAGCCGTTTGATGAGTTCACTTTCATCAGCCTTACCAGTGATTACCACTTCACCCTGCTTGCCTCCTTTGCTGATCCATTCAGGGCCATCGAGCCGGAGCTTTCCTTTTTGTTTGGCTGCATTGTGACAGCTGTAACATTTTTCTTCCAGGATAGGCTGCACTACATCTTTGTACACTACAGCTTCCTGCACGTTGGAAATGGGTTTACGTTCTGCTTTTGCTGCAGGAGTAGTGATTGATTTAGTAAGATAATCGGAACCATGTGTAAGTGAGCCACCTGAATGTCCTGTAATAAAAATCAGCAGTGTCATTAACCCGATCGTCCACTTGACAGCATTGTTTTTTCTTGTATGAAGGAAATAGGAAACAATGGCAACAGTAGCAACAGCAAAACCCATCCATTTATGTGTACTCACCATATCGGCTTCATAATCGCCGCTGATGGATAACAAATAACCACTGATGCAGGAACCGACAGCACTCAACATGCCCAGCAACAAAGCAACTGTCGTTGCCTGTTGCAATGTCTTGTATTTTTCACGCAACGACAGCACATAAAATACAGCTGCAATCAATAATATTCCGATTGGCAAATGCACCAGCACCGGATGAAAGCGACCAAGAAATTCTGAAACAGTTAAAAGCATGATAGAAAGCTGCGAGTATTTTACTTTAACTAAAGCTGTTTGTTTTTTTATTCTTTGTAGGATGCCCGTCGTACGTGAGCACACTCATTACTGATCATTCATTACTTATCATCTCATTCATATCTCTTTTTCAACATTTGCATCATGTAAACATTAATCGCCCATTGATCTGCAAGCGGCTGTTTCGTATACGGCAACACAGGCATATAATTTGGCGGACCAAATTCTGTCAGGATCGTCATTTGCTCACCGTTTGCTTTCTTGCGTTTAATTACTTCATCCCACCAGGCCAGGTGTTGTTTCACGGTTGCTTCCCATTCAGGTGCACGTGGATCGTTTACCTGCGGCCCTTCCTGGTGACCAACACGTGAATGGATATGCCCCACTCTGCTCAATGCCAAGTCAACTGTCTCTTTCTGATCGGCCAATAAACTTTCATGCACATTGCACCAATGCGATATATCAAGTGTCAAACGCAACTCCGGGTTCTTTTCAATGAACTGCCGGGTAATGTGTGCAGCAAACAGCATACGGCCTCGATGTGTTTCATGGTAAATGGGAATACCCGTTTCTTTATGTTTCTGCGTGGTATAACTGATGAATTGCTGGTTCTGATCGAACGTAAAATAATCTCTACCCGAATGACAATTAATATACACCGGTTTTTGAATGGTATTACTTGTTGCCGCATCCAGATTTTTTTTGAATGTTGCCAGATGTTCCTGCCAGTTGCTTTGGGAACCACCGCATAAAAATCCAACTTGCAAATTGTGTTTCTTTAATGCAGCAAATAATTCATCCTGTGCTTTTTTATCATCAGCTGGCCACCAGACTTCAATGCCATCATAGCCTTCTTTTTTTGTAGCTGCACAAAAAGCATCTATGTTACCTGCAAAGCCCCAGCTTGTTTGCATGAACAACAATTTGAATTGATCGTTGGCAGGAAACAAAGGCTTTTCTGTTTCAGCCATTGCTGCAAATGGCGCCAGCATAGCTGCAGCTGTTGCAGATGAAGTTGATTTAAGAAAGTTGCGACGGTCTTGTTTCATTGTAATGATGGGTTGTCTTGAATGTGATTAAGCAAGAATATCGGTGATGACTTTTCCGCTCACATCTGTTAAGCGGAATGGTCGACCTTGAAAATTGTACGTAAATTTTTCATGATCGAAACCAAGCTGGTTTAAAATGGTTGCCTGTATATCGAATGCTTCTGTTTTGCCACTTGTAATACTGTAACCGATCTCATCTGTTTCGCCATACGTGGTACCACCTTTAATACCGCCACCGGCCATCCACATACTGAATGCTTCTGCATGATGATCTCTTCCTTTAAAGGGCATTTCTTTTCCATCACGGTTTTCCTGCATCGGTGTACGACCAAACTCTCCTCCCCAAACCACCAGCGTTTCGTCTAACAGTCCCCGTTGTTTTAAATCAAGTATCAATGCTGTCATGGCTTTATCAACCTGTCTGCATTTATTGATCAAACCAATATCCACAGCACCATCAGCACTTGTACCATGTGTATCCCATCCCCAATCGAACAACTGTACAAAGCGTACACCTTTCTCTGCCAGCTTGCGTGCAAGTAATACATTATTGGCAAAACTTCCTTTGCCCGGTTGTGCGCCATACATTTCACGAATGTATTCCGGCTCATCATTAATATTCATCACTTCCGGAACAGAGATCTGCATCTTGTACGCCATTTCATATTGCGAAATGCGTGAAAGAATTTCAGGATCATTAAACTCTTTATACTGCTCCTGGTTCACTTTATTAATTGCGTCGATCGAAGCTTTGCGTAAATCTCTGTCCATACCTTGTGGATCGTTAATGAACAAAACCGGATCACCTTCGCTTCTGCATTGTACACCTTGGTAGACACTCGGCAAAAATCCACTGCCCCATACACTCTTCCCTGCATCGGGATTATTACCGCCCGATGTCAACACCACAAAGCCGGGCAGATTTTGATTTTCTGTTCCTAAACCATACGTCACCCAACTGCCAATACTTGGTCGTCCTAATCTTGCACTACCGGTATGCATCAACAATTGTGCAGGTGCATGATTAAACTGATCGGTTGTTACCGATTTAATGATCGACACATCATCAACAATTGTAGAAAAATGCGGCAGGTAATCACTCACCCACAAACCACTCTTGCCATGCTGTTTAAAGTTTGCCTGCGGCCCTAACATTTTAGGCACACCACGAATGAAGGCAAACTTTTTTCCTTCGAGTAAAGAAGGCGGACAATCCTGTCCGTTGAGTTTTGCTAATTCAGGTTTATAATCGAATAGTTCCAGTTGCGATGGTGCGCCTGCCATGTGCAGATAAATAATGGATCTTGCTTTTGCAGGAAAGAACGGCATGCGTGGTGCCAGCGGATGTGCCGCATCAAACACAGGCGATGAAGCCATGCCCATGTTATTACCGCAACTCCCAAGCAAAGAGCCAAGTGCCAATGCACCAAAACCCATGGCGCTTTCTTTTAAGAAATGCCTGCGGGTAAAGAACTGCAGTTCTTTTTGTTTTGCTTCTGCAGCAAGTCGCTCGTTATTTAATTCGTTACGTGTCATAGTATACGTTTACAGAATTAATTTTTTGTGATCCATTCGTCCAGGTTCAGCATGGCATTCATTACCACTACCAGTGCTGCTGTTTCAGGATTATTGTGTTTACTGTCCATGCCTATCACTTCGCATGCCTTCAGTTTATCTTTACTGAATGTTTGCAATGCTTGTGTGTACAGATCTGTCAGTGCTTTTAATTTTTCTTTGCTGATGGGTTTATACATCATCTGCTCATACCCTTTGCTGATCTGTTGTGTTGCATCTTTCACTCCTTCTTGCTTCAACTCATACGCAAAGTTTCTTGCCATATCTAAATAAGAAGAGTCGTTTAATGTAACCAGCGCCTGCAATGGCGTATTGGTATTAATGCGTCGTGCCACACAAACATTACGTGCTGCACCATCAAACATCATCATAAACGGATAAGGTGCACTGCGTTTCCAGAAGGTGTATACTGCACGGCGGTATTTATCTTCTCCGTCACTCATCTTCCATTTCTCTCCGTTATACGGTGTGAGCCAGATGCCTTGTGGCTGGTAAGGCATAACACTGTGGCCAAACATTTTTTTACTCAACAAACCACTTACTGCCAATGCCTGATCACGCAACTGTTCTGCAGATAAACGAACCCGTGGACCTCTTGCATACCATTTATTGGTTGGATCTTTTTCAATCAACTCTTTTGAAGCAATGGAACTTTGACGATACGTTGCTGATAATACAATTTCTTTGATGAGTGTTTTTAAACTCCAGTTATACTTGTGCATCAGCTGCCACGATAAATGATCGAGCAATTGCTGATGCGTGGGCGGAATACCTTGCGTGCCGAGATCTTCCAATGTTTCTGCAAGACCATGACCAAACAACTGTTCCCAAATACGATTAACAATCGTGCGTGCAACCAACGGATTCTTTTTATCTGTCAGCCACATGGCCAACCCTAAACGGTTTGCAGGTGCATTTGCCGGCATTGTATTTAATGTGTATGGTACACCTGGTTTTACTTCTGCTCCTTTCACCATCCAGTTACCACGTTCAAACACATGTGTTGTTCGTGCAAAACTGTTTGTGCCATCAACCATGATGGGTGTAGATGTATATTGTGTAGAACTAATGAGATCGAAATACTGTTGCCGTACAGAATCATAACCTGGCTGCTCTTTGCCCGGAAAACTTTGTGTAAAATAAAACCAGCTGAAGTTTGCACCGTTATCTTCAGGCTTTTTGAGGTTTGGATTTTTATACGTCAACCAAAGATTATGAACGCCTTCGGTAACAGGTATTGATGCATTTGCAACAGCCCAGCCTTTGGTTATTTTCAGTGGAACACTTGCAATCACTTTACCATTCGTACTATCAAGATGAATTGTCCAAACACCACCTTCAACGCCGGTTGCATAACGAAACAGCAATTGATCTTTTGTATGCAGATCGACTTTCTTAATGCGTGTGCTTCCGTTATTTCGTAATGATAACCATTTCGTATCTGCCAATGCGCTATTGGTAAATGCATCGCACACCACAGAGTTGATAACCGGCTGTCCTGTTTTAAGAAAGCGGATGATCTCTGCTTTCTTCTCTTTTGATACATGTTGCTGCAACCATGCACTCAGCTTTTCAAATTTCAAACTGTCAGCATTTTTATATTCACGCAACACAGGATACTCTTCGTACGTGTCTTCATCACGTGTGTTGTTGAAGAAGGCAAGAAACTGGTAATACTCTTCATGCCTGAACGGATCGTAAGGATGGCTATGGCATTGCACACAGGCGAATGTTGTACCCATCAACGTTTCCCATGTTGTGTTTACACGATCCATTACTGCTGCTGTGCGATACTCTTCATTATCAGTACCACCTTCATCATTTGTCATGGTGTTACGATGAAAAGCAGTCGCAATGTATTGTGCATCGGTTGGGTTAGGCAGCAGATCGCCTGCCACTTGCTCAATTAAAAAGGTATTGTAAGGTTTGTCTTCATTAAACGATTGAATCAACCAATCACGGTAACGCCAAATGGAGCGATAGCCATCACGCTCATAACCTTTTGTATCGGCATAACGGGCCATGTCCAGCCACATCGATGTCCAGCGTTCACCGTATTGCGGAGAAGCCAATAAACTATCCACTAAACGTTCATACGAACCTGCTGTGGAATCATTCAAAAACTGTTGTGCAATTTTTTCTGATGGAGGAAGACCTGTTATATCCAAACTTACACGACGTAACAATGTTGCTTTATCAGCCTCTGGTGAAGGCGTAAGTTTTTGTTCGTTCAGTTTATCGTACACGAAGTAATCAACATCATTCCGTACCCATTCGTTTTTCTTTGCAGGCAGCAAACCAAAGAAACGACTGTTGCCTTTGGGCACTTCCTGTTCTTCCACCGTTGCATAGGCCCAATGTGTTCCCCACTTGGCTCCCTGTTTAATCCATGTACGAAGCACATTGATTTCTTCTTCAGCAAGAGGATGTTCTTTGTAAGGCATGCGCTCTTCTTCATCTTTCAGCGTCAACCTTCTGATCATTTCACTTGCATCAGGATCACCGGGAATAATAGCAGGCTTACCGCTTTTTGTTTCGGCCAATGCTTCTTCTCTGAAGAGTAAACTGAAGCCTCCCTGCTTCTTTACACCACCGTGGCAGGAGATACATTTTTTATTTAGAATGGGCTTAACATCCACATTATAATCGATGCGATGGTTGTCTTTGAACATGAAGGCAACAACAGCGATCAGTGCAACCAATGCAGTTGTAATAAGTAAATACTTTTTACGAAAGAGATTACGCATGATGACGAAAGCAAACGTTGGTTGATCTGAATAACTGAACCGGTTATCACGAACAAGGTTCTATCCTGTTTCAAATATCCTGATTTCAACAATAGAAGCAATGCATTTCCTGCTGATTATGATGGACAATCTTCTGATTTGAATACCGTATCAAAATGCTTACTGATTATCTGATGCGGCCATTCCTGTTGGCTTATTCCTACCCCTGTATTCAGTGGGCGATACTTCCATCAGCTTGGTAAACATCCGTGAAAAGTAATACGGATCATCAACACCCAGTTCATGAGCGATCTCTTTTATCGACTGATCAGTAAACAACAGTAACTGGCAGGCTTTCTGAATTTTTAATTGATTGAAGTATTCAATAGGTGGATAACCTGTACCTGTTCTGAACAAAGCAGAAAAATGCGAGGAAGACAGATTTGCAAAAACAGCCAGTTCCTTCAATGTAAATACACTGTCGAGGTTTTGCTGCATATGTGCAATTACAGCAGCGATCATATCGTTCTTCCGCTTCGGGCTTTCATAGCTGAATTTATCTTCATATAAAATGGAGGTGAGAAAATAATGAAGCGTCATGTTGATGAACCGGAGATTATCGGCACTGTAACCTTTCTCAAGATTGCTGTACATTGCTTCAAATAGCCTGATCTTATTTTCTGCATGTGCAATGTGCAGATGCTCCGTTTTTGCCTTCTGAACAATAAGCTCAACAATATTCGCTGCCAGTTTTCCTTTGAAATGAAACCAGTAAATGCTCCAGGGATCTTTTTCATCGGCTCCGTATTTATGTGCGGTGTTGGCGGGTATGATTATAAATTGCGAAGGTGAAAGAATAATATGCCTCTTGTTGAATTCAACCCAACCCTTCCCCTGTGTGCAATAAATGAAGATGAATTGATCGGCTCCGTTTTTTCGATGCACATAATGATAACGGGCCTTGGGATAATGACCAATGTCCGTAACAAACAATTGGCGGCTTACAGCATCACGTAGCAAAAAATCCCGTTCGATCTTTCTCGGCAGCACAATCATGCGCTGCCCTTCGAAGCCTTCCTGTTTTTTAACCCGAATTTGCCGTTTTTTTGTTTCCATTGAACGGTAAGTTAAGAAACATAAGATAATCCATCCTTACCTAAACCCTGAATGGTTAAGCATTTTCAGTTTAAAATTTTGGTATTCTATCTAATTCTATAAGGTCGATTTTTGGGGTAACTTGGGAAATAACTGAATAATTGTGAGCAAACCACAATTTCCAGTGAAACATCGTTTGCTTATTTCCCTTAGAGAAGAAATCTGCAAAGGTTGCGTAAAGTATTTAATTGTGGAAGGAGAATTCGCAGTTGAAATAGAATCCTATTTCAGTAGTTTAACATCACTCCGTATAGTTAAGGAAGGCAATTCCGCCGAATCGCCTTCCTTAAATTTCTAATTGATCATTCGTTATCAAAGGGAAGCTATTTCCAGAAATAAATCGCAAAGCTCCTTTGGCTTACTAAAGAATGGCGAATGACTTGTATGTATCTGGTAAACTTTCTCGCAAACAGTTTCATTGTACATTTTCTGTTGAATAAATGGCGTAACAGCCCGGTCGTCGGTACATTCAATATAAAATCTACGGACAGATCCAAAATTCTCGTCGGTTAACTGCAACGGTGTGATTCCCGACTCTACCGGTTCATGGCTTAACAACAGTTTGGCAAGCTCAGTAATAGAATCATCACAATCGTGGTAAAGACCTTCTTTATAAATTGCTGTTTGCAATGTATGCGCATTCAGCTCCGGATATCGTGTAACATAAGGCTTCAAAACACCATTAACATCTAATGCAGAATACTCTGCCTGTGTTTTCCCGTTTGGTATTAAATATGCTGCGAGGTAAATTAATTTTTCAATTTTTTGAGGACGATATTCTGCAGCCTGGGAAATAACAATTCCGTTTTTACTATGCCCCACCATAATTACTTTTCCTTCAATACTGTCTATTAACTCACAAACCTTTTGTACTGTTGAGTGAAGCTTTACCTCGTTGACAGGCGTTTTGTCTCTACCCATACCCGGCAAATCAATTGCATAAACTTTATGCCCAAACTTTTCTAGAATGGGAATTACTTTGTGCCAGTTCCACGAGCTGTGCCATGAGCCATGTATTAAAATAAATGTTTTCATTTTTTGTTTTTATTCAACACAAAGTTGAACAATCAGCAAAACCAATAAAACCCGAAACTTGCGCAATTACTGTGGATGTGTTTTCGCTCCTTCCCAACCAATGATGGCAGTTTTTCTTGTGGCACCCCACATATATCCTCCCGTTACACCGGAAGATTGAATAACACGATGACAGGGAATTAAAAATGCAACCGGATTACTGCCAATAGCAGTACCAACAGCCCTTGAGGCATTCGGATTTTCAATCTTGTCTGCAATAGTTCCATAGGTTGTAAGCTGACCCATTGGTACTTTCAACAATGTTTGCCAAACCTTTAATTGAAAATCGGTTCCTTTTAAATGCAATTTTATTTGATTGAGTTTGGTCCAATCCTGTGAGAAAATGTGCAATGCGTTTTGTTGTATGAAGTCAACCATTTGTCTCAAACGGCCATTTGGAAAATGATTTCGCAGTGCATCAAATGCAAGATGTTCATCGTCGGCAAAAGCCATATAACAAATGCCTTTCTGTGTTGATGCTACCAGGATGTTACCGAATGGACTTTCCGCAAAACTGTAGTTGATATCAAGATTTTTACCGCCATTTTTATATTCGGCAGGAGTCATTCCTTCAATATTTATAAACAGATCATGAAGCCTTCCTGTTCCTGAAAGACCCGCTTCGTATGCTGCATCAAACAATGTTGCCTGGTTCTCTTTTAAAAGCGATTTTGCATACTCCAGCGTTGTGTACTGCAAAAACTTCTTCGGACTTGTGCCGGCCCATTCGCTGAACAAACGTTGAAAATGAAACGGACTTAAATGCACCTTCTTGGCAACTTCATCCAGATTTGGTTGCTTCTTGAAATTTGCCTTAATGTACTCAATTGCTTCTGCAATTCGTTTATATGTGAACTGTTGTTGCTCCGTCATATCGCTGTCATTTCATACTGTAAATGTCGAGAGAACTTTGGCACCATCAAACCCGAAACTTGCTGAAGATTTGATGGTATCAGTTTTTTCTTAAAGCATTGAATGAATTCTTTGCGTAAAGTTCCGTAGCGCCTGGCGCACTTGGCATCATCACTTTTATCTTTCTACTTTATAACCCATTTTTTCGATCGCCGCTATCACATTACTGTGTGAATTTAAAGACTCATCGATAGTTACTGTTGCTTTGCCTACTTCAATTTGATGAATCGTGACACCTTGTTGTTTTGAAAGGATTGTTTTAATCACATTTACACAATGCTCTCCACCCATTCCCTTAATAATAAATGTATACTCTTTCATAACTTCTAATTTTACTGTAAAGCTACTATGTCATGTAGCCTTTTATTTATACAATTCAAACATGTAAGTATAAAATTTACCACTTCCCCACCTCAATTGTAACATCGGCAGTTAATGGATGTGATTGACACAGCAATACCAACCCATTATCTAGCTGCTCCTGTTGTAGTGCATAATTCTGTTTCATATGCACTTTTCCTGAAGTAAGTTTACCAATACATATTCCACAGGTTCCGTTTTTACACGAGTATTGCACAGGCACATGATCTTCCAATGCAACATCAAGAATTGTTTTTCCCGGAACGATCTCCAATAAATTGGTTCGTTCGTAGTGATGCAGTAGTACTTCCTGTGCAACATTTGGCAACTGAACATAATTTTCTTGTTCCGCAGGCTGAAATGTTTCTTTAAAAACCTGTAGAGCCGGAATTTCAAGCGACTGCAATGCATCTGTCGCCAATTGCAATAAACCATTTGGGCCACACAAATAATAGTGAGCATTAAGATATTCTACACCCGTAAACTCCTTAATAAGTTTCTTTAAACGAATGCGTGTTAATCTTCCACCACCAACTTCATCAGAAAACCGGGTATCAGCCGGCATTTCTTTTGTAAAAGCATAAACCGTTTTAAAGCGATGTAAAAAAGATCGCCTGATATGCATTAACGCTTTTCCGAAAATAACATCTCGTTCTGTTTTGTTCGTATTGATAAGCAGAACATTTACTGATGTTGATCGCAAAAGATATTTCAGGATAGAATAAAGCGGTGTAATACCACTTCCACCACCAATCAATACAACCCATTTACTGCTTTGTGTTTCAGCTGTCACATGAAAGAAACCATGCGGCCCTTCAATGTCCCACTCTTCTATTTCTTCAGCATACTTAAGAATGTAAGTACTCATCAAACCGCCATCAACCTGCTTTACTGTTATAGCAGGATGTTCATCATAACCCGGACAACTGCTCAACGAATAAGCCCTGGTAACTTTTTCAGCATTGATCGTTAATGTAAGATTGATAAATTGACCTGCTTTAAAATGGAACAGCTCACTACCTTCATTAAATACGATGGTAACTGTATCTGCTGTTTCACGATAAATGCAAGCTGTTGTCCAGGTGTATGAACGCATGCTGTTATTATTTTGGTTGTTTGATTTTTAACACTGCAATAAATACACTTACTGCACTTACAAGAGCTGCACTGATGAAGGCAGTTTGAAAACCACTGTTCAAAGCAGCTGCTTCTACTACACCTGATGCAGTAGCCGACTTTGTTACAGCATTAGCAATTACGGCAATGACTGCTAATCCTATTGCCGAACCTATCTGGTAACTTGTATTTACAATGCCTGACGCAAGCCCGGTTTCCTCTGGTTTTGCACCGGACATTGAAGCCATTGTTCCCGGAATGTATGCGAGAGACATTCCCAGTGCACCTAATAAAGAAGCAGGCAATACATTCAGCCAATAAGTTCCATCGGTTGGAACCAATGCAAAAAGAATAAGTGATGCTGTTAATGAAATTAAACCGGCAACAAGATTTCGCTTAAAACCAAATTTAGCAACCAGTTTACCTGTGAGTCCAACCATTACGATCATGATCACAACCGTCATAGGTAACAGGGCAAGGCCACTATTAAAAGCGTTTAACCGAAGTATCTGTTGTAAATAAAGATTCAGAAAAAACCAAAGCGGTATCCATGCAGCCGCCATCAACCCCATTACAATATTTCCTGCCGTTAAATTGGGCACTTTAAATATGTGCAATGGAAGCAACGGTTCCTGCTTTCGTTTTTGTGAGCTGATAAAAACAACAAACAGGATTACAGCCACTGCCAGCAAGCCAATTGTTTGAAGTGAAAACCAACCGGCAGATTCGGCAGTAACGATGGCATAAACAAACAGTATTAAAGAAACTGTTGCCAGAATTGCACCTGCCCAATCTACATTACCAATGGCTTTACGTCCTGCAACTAGATATTGTTTGCTGAATGCAAGTACGATAAGTGCAATAGGAATGTTGATATAAAACACCCAACGCCAATCGAGCCACTCTGTAATAACACCGCCAAGAAATACTCCCGCTGAACCGCCTGCAGCTGCCGATGCTCCCCAGAAGCCAAATGCTTTGCCCAGCTCTTTCGGATCGGTAAAGGTTGTCATTAACAAGGTCATTGCGGCAGGAGCAATTAATGCCGAACCCAAACCCTGCAATGCACGGCTTGTATTTAATAATTCAGGCGACCATGCTGCACCGGCAAAAAAAGAAGCTGCTGCAAGAATGGCAAAACCCCACATGAAAACTTTACGTGCACCGAACAGATCAGAAAGACGGCCACCTAATAATAATATCCCACCGAACAGGATTACATACGCATTGAAAATCCATTGCAGACCACTTTGTGTGTATCCTAATTCACTTTTAATGGCGGGCAGGGCCACACCAATGATGGATGTATCCATAATTACCATGAATTGCGCAGCACATAATAAAGCCAGTGCTGTCCATCTTTTTTCATACTTCGTTGATGAAAGGTTTAATGTTGTTTGCATAATAATTTATTTGAGTACGAAAATAAATTCATGTAAAGCCCAAGCTGTTACACTAAACAGTGTGGATTGTATATAATTTTCTATCTTATAAAAGCCAGGTGATTATCGGTTATTTCCACAAATACCATTTTGGAATTTTTTAAAAACAAAAAAGGGATTGAAAATAATCCCTCTTGTTACTGATAAAAAACATCAGCACTGAACCTAAAACCTACTGGTAACGGAAAACTTTTTTAATTCTGTATAAGTGTTGTTGGGATGAATATCCCTTATAGCTTACATATGATTCTTTGGGATAACCATCTTCATCATACACATATTCGTAACGATAAGGAATTACTGTTGGAAAACCACCGGCATATCCTTTTGACATCGACAGTAAATTATTCTTTGATGCATTGGTAAAATATAAATCGTCGTAGCCCATTTGATGATAAGGATTAACAGCATCATCATATGAATAAGTGCCTGACTCTACTCCACCCGTTGAAGTTTGTGCACGATCTTCTACTTTATTACCGTGCTGGAATTTTAGTTTGTACTGCATGCTGTTGTTATTACTGAATAAATAGTCAACCAGGATTTCTTTATTTGCGTTTACCATGCCATAAGTAACTGCAGCACCGGTATGCTGATCGTAACTTTTATTAAACATCGAATGAATCCCGTTGTTGTTACGCACTATACTTGTATAGCCGGTCAGTTGCTGGCTGGCATTGTAGCGGAATACGGTATCCCATGCATTGATTTGTGTATAATGAAAGTTGTAGACAAACGTAAGTGGCAATCCTTGAACCTGTAATGATCGTTGATAATAACGGATGGATTGCAGATTGCCGCTTTGATTATAGAAATATTCAGTTCTGCTGTCTGCTGTCAAGGATACTGAATTATCGATGAAAACAGACTCTTCAACCAGACGCTTGGCAGAACGGGTGCCAGCTAATGAAACAATCATATTGTTGTTTAACTCAATCCTGCTAAATTGTTTCTGAATGCTGGTATTCCATTTGGTGATACTGAAAGTATAGTTATCATACTCCTGCGGAATTTGCACACGTGTGATCCCTTTTCGTAATTCAACTTCTCTCAACCAGCGATCTCCATTCGACTTAACAGCTTCCAGTTTTAATAAACCGGGCAAACTGTCGTAACCAACATCTCCAACTTTCATTTGCAAATGTGCCAGAAGAGTAAAGTATGCTTCAAAACCAAAATCAGCAGTCGTATATCCAAACGATGAAGGGTCTTCAGATATAGAAACAGGTAACACAGAAATCTGAACTGCATGAACCCCTGTTGCAGTGATATTTACTGGGAGCGGTAGTGATACATTTACCAATTCAGACTTGGCAGATTGTATTTGAGGTGTTGCAAACTTTGCTGTGTCAGACGATTTAACAACAACAAGCTTACTTAGTTTATAACTGTTCTTACCCAGTTTTATCTTTTCACTAATGTATTGTTGATTTGATTGCGTAATGGCAACTTTCCGGTTGGTAAACACCGAATCTCCATTTTGCTTTATAATGCTGAGTATCGCATACATCGTTCCCAGGTTTTGCGACATACCGTTGAACGTAAGTTGCAGATAAGAGGAGCTGTCAACAATATCCGGAATTACCGGAAGGGGCTCAACCGGCTTACGGCAGCCCGTAGCAATCGTGAAAAAAAACAAGGCAATGATAAAACTGCATTTGAGATACATGAGATGAGGTTTAATGATTAATAGATTTTATGAAATGGATTAATGAATCAAATAATATTCTTCAGCTGACACCGAATACACGCCACCTTTTGGCATTGCGGCAGGAGCATGCGTTGAACAGTTCGCTTTCAATTCCTGTTTCTTTAACCAATTAACTGTGGCAGCGTTGGTTAAAATGGCTGTACCTGCAACTGAGCTGACAAACAATAGAAATATCATAATTAAAGAATACATAGCAGTTAATTTTTCGATGAATAATATTAGAAAATGGCATAGAAATCTTCAATGTTAACAGCATAAAACCCTGCTTTGTGGACCGCATCAATCACCTGCATTTCATTGATACTGCCAGGCGAATAGACCATCAGTTTGTTCCCGGCTCCCGACACATCCAATTGCCAGTTATTAGAACCAACTGCGTTATTCAGTAATGGAGCAACACGTTGTAATGCTTTTTCGTTGCTGATGTTTGTTTTGAAAGTTATCAGTTCCATATAGTTGTTGCCGCATGTTAATCGCCCCGAAATTTTTCATCGCCAGATATATAAATTGGCCGAAAAGTTTCTTGACTCATTCCATGTCTTATTTTTTTAGAATACAAAAATCGATATAGCACAGAACTTGGTTCTTGGTGTTTACCAAGATTTTAAAATTGCCACAGAATCAGGCAGCAAAAGATTGATTGCTACTCTTACCCCCCGTCTATCTTTACTCACCGGTCTGCACAATTGCAATTTGCTGTACAAATATTGCATAGCTGGTGAACGAAAAAAATAAACTGGCTTAAGTTTTCCCTGTCTCCGTGATCAGAATCACCATTCAAAGCTACAATGGCAAAAAAGCCTTTCTGTTACACTATACGCCCCCTGTTGTATATAATTACAACGATCATCAAATAAAAAACCCGGTAAGAATACCGGGTAATAACCAAAACCAACCATGTATGTCTGATTTATTCTCAGGACAATGATGAATATTTTAAACGGAGACTGTTGCTCACAACACTAACACTACTCAAGGCCATGGCAGCACCAGCGATCATTGGATCCAGTAAGAAACCATTAACAGGATATAACACTCCTGCCGCAATAGGGATACCGATAAGATTATAAATAAAGGCCCAGAATAAATTTTGCTTAATGGTGTTTACTGTTTTCTTTGAAAGATCGATTGCTTTTGAAATGCTGCTAAGATCGGATGTGATCAATGTCATCTTTGCTACATCCATTGCAATATCACTTCCCTTACCCATGGCAATACTTACATCGGCCTGAGCAAGTGCATGGCTATCATTGATCCCATCGCCTACCATTGCCACCACTTTTCCCTGCTGTTGCAAAAGCTGCACAAACGCAGCTTTATCAGCAGGCATTACTTCTGCCTTATACTCTTTCAATCCAACTTCTTTGGCAATTGCAGCAGCCGTTTGCTTATTATCGCCGGTAAGCATATACACCTCAATTCCCTTTTTTTGTAAACTTTCAATCGCTGCTTTTGAACTTGCTTTGATTTTATCAGCAATGGCAATAACTGCAACCACCTGATCATTTTCTGCAAATGCAACAACTGTTTTTGCCTGCTGTTGCAGTTCGCTGATTCGCATTGTAAACTGTTCACTTATCTTAATAGCTTTATCCTGTAACAGCCTGGCATTGCCAACAAAGTATTGCTTGCCGTTATAGAGAGCAGCAACACCTTTACCTGTAATGCTTTCAATTTGCTGCAGTGAAACAGGATCTATTTTTTCTTTTTTAATAAAACGCACCACAGCTTCGGCAAGCGGATGTTCCGACTGCATTTCAATTGAAAGCAGAACTGATTTCAACTGAATGATATTCGAACTTTCATTAAACATTACATCACTCACTTCCGGTTTACCCTCGGTAATGGTACCTGTTTTATCGAGAATGATTGCATCTACTTTATGCGCAAGCTCAAGGCTTTCTGCATCTTTAATAAGAATATTATGCTCTGCACCTTTACCAACACCAACCATGATGGCTGTGGGTGTTGCCAGTCCTAATGCACAAGGGCACGCAATCACCAATACCGTAACAGCAGTTAACAAGGCATGTGTAAATGCATTTTCGCCACCAAACAACATCCAGGCAGCAAATGTGAAAATAGAAATTCCAATTACGATCGGCACAAAGATGCCGGCAATTTTATCGACCAGTTTTTGCACAGGTGCTTTACTGCCCTGCGCTTCCTGCACCATTTTAATAATTTGCGAGAGTAAGGTTTCTGCTCCAACTTTTTCTGCACGAAAGCGAAAGCTTCCTTTCTGATTAATGGTACCTGCAAATACTTTCTCACGGGATTTCTTTTCAACAGGAATAGGTTCGCCCGTGATCATACTTTCATCCACAAAAGATTCACCACCTGTAACTTCACCATCAACCGGAATCTTCTCACCTGGCTTTACTAATAATATAAAATCCTTTTTCACCTGGCTCACAGGCAATTCCTGCGTTTGCCCGTCTTCCAGCATCAGCGTAACAGTTTTGGGTTGAAGACCCATTAATTTTTTGATAGCAGATGATGTATTTGATTTTGCTTTTTCCTCCAGCATTTTTCCAAGCGATATAAACGCTATCACTACTGCGGCAGCTTCAAAATAAACATGTGCATGCAAGCCACGTGCATGCCAGAACTCAGGAAAGAAGCTGTTGAATGCACTGAAGAGCCAGGCAATACCGGTGCTCAGTGCAACCAATGTATCCATGTTCGCTTTTCCATGACTTGCCTGTTTCCAGGCATTCATAAAAAAGCTTCTACCGAAATAAAATACAACAGGTGTGGCTAGCACCATCATGATATAATTACCATACGGCATATCCATAAAAAACATACCAATAATAACTACGGGTACCGACAAAATGGAAGACCATATTGTACGTTGCTTTACTGCCTCATAATGTTTTTGCTGTGCTTCTTCTTTGAGTTCATTTTGATTTTCCTTTTCAATAATGATATCATAACCAATTGAACGGATCGTTTCCTGGAATTGTTCAGGAGTGGCAACCGCCGGATCATACTCAACCCATGCATCCTGGTTGGCGAAATTCACACCTGCATCTTTAACGCCTTCAACTGACTTCAACATTGATTCAACACTAACAGCGCATGCTGCGCAAGTCATTTCAAGCACTGGGAATGTTTCTTTCACAAGTGTTGAGCCTTTTGTTTTTGTTGAAACTGATTTCTTATTGAGCGTTTCCTGTTTCATAAAATTTCTTTGTACAAAACTAATTTGTGCTATCCCGTTTTCTGTTATACTATTTGCCCTGCGATGTATATAATTTCAACCGGTAAGAAAATCTAACTCCGGCTATGGCGCATTGTCTTAAAATGAGATGGATTTAATCCAGTCTGTTGTTTAAACTGCCGGGATAAATGCGCAACGCTGCTGAACCCCAGCTGAAAAGAAATATCGGCCAGTGACAGAGAGGTGTACACCAGCATTTCTTTAACTTTTTCGATACGATAATCAATGATGAATTTTTCAATGGTAGTTCCCTCTTCTGCGGAGAACTGCTGACTGATGAAGTCATACTCTTTCTCCAGCCTCTGCGCTACCAGATCAGAAAATCGAAAATGATGCGGAAAGTCAAACTCACCAGAGTATACTTCGGCTGCCAGTTGTTTTACTTCCTTTACCAGTTTTGTACGCTTGTTTTCCAAAACACTAAAGCCAAGCGGCGCAAGTTTCTTATTCAGCACATCATGATCCGTAAACGGGGCATTTATAGCAAATTTCACTTCACCCAGGTTTACTTCATCCAGTTCAATACCCAGTTGCCGGAGTTCTTGTGTAACGGTGGTAATGCAGCGGTTGCAAACCATCCCCTTGATAAAAACTGTTTGTTGCATAGCATTTTGATTTGGTACAACAAAGTAAAAAAAAGGACCTTCGGGTATTGTTATATGATTAGCTGAGATTTGTATAAAATCTGCAGGTACACTTGCACTACCGCCTGTCGGTATATTCTTATTCGTGACTATATTTGCAAAACGATGTCAGCAATTCTACATATTAAGAATATGGTATGCGACCGTTGCGTAATGGTGGTTCGTCAACAATTTGATGAATTACAGCTACAGTACAAAAACATTCAGTTGGGCCAGGTTGAGCTGAATGAAGAACCCGGTGCAGCGCAACTTGAACAACTGCGGACAATGCTGCAACAGCAAGGCTTCGAACTACTGGACGATAAGAAAGCAAAAACCGTAGATCGTATTAAAACAGCTATTGTGTCGCTCATACATGGCAAAGATGCTGATGAGTTTAACCTGAAGCTATCGGCCATGCTGGAAGAAAAGATCGGTATGGATTATCATTACCTCAGCAGCCTGTTCTCATCGGTAGAAGGCATTACCATAGAAAAATATGCAATTCTTCAACGTATTGAAAAAGTCAAGGAACTGTTGATGTACGACGAAAAGAACCTCAGCGAAATTGCCTATGAAATGGGCTACAGCAGTACACAACATCTTTCGCAACAGTTTAAAAAAGTAACCGGCTTAACACCATCGCATTTCAAGCAGCTGAAAGAAAACAAGCGTAAACCTCTCGACAAAATCACTGAATAGACGTCATTTGTCATCATGCCGAAATTATATACATCTCCCTCCTTATTATGTAACAGTCGGCCCTTCTCCTCTTTCTAATTTTACATCGTAAACAAACCGGCAATTAGCCGGCAAAAAGATTGAACGATTAAATTTTTGAAAGATGGACGCATTAACATTCAAAACAAACATTAAGTGCTCAGGCTGTATTGCAAAAGCAACTCCTTTTCTTGATCAGGTGGCAGGCAAAGACAATTGGGAAGTAGACATTACGAATCCTGATAAAATACTGCGTATTGAAACTGATGAACCCATCTCAACTCAAGACGTTATTAAAGCAGTTACAGAAGCAGGCTACAAAGCCGAAGCTATTCAACAGTAAACAGTATAGCTGGTAAGGATCACTACCGGCTATACTTTCTTATTCAACTTCAATTCAAACAGATATGAAATCATTTCTTCTTGCACTTGCTGTTTTCACCTGCACAGCTGCATCGGCACAAAGCAAGTCAGTCTCCGGAGTATTGGATGCGTACTACAAACTAAAAAATCAACTCGTTGCCGGCAACAGCTCAACAACAGCTACTGCCGCAGCAGATTTTAAAACAGCCGTTGAGGCTGTAAATAATTCAAACGCTTCTGCTGCTGAAGTAAAGGCATTTGAAACTGTAAAACAAAAACTGCAATCCGAAGCAGCTTCAATTGCTGCAACAAACGACATCAGTAAACAACGGGAAATGTTTTCATCCCTGTCGAACAATATGATCAGTTTGGCAAAAGCAACAACACTGTCAGATACGGAAATTTATATTGATTACTGTCCTATGAAAAAGGCCTCATGGCTTAGTGCTGAGAAAGCGATCAAAAATCCATACTATGGAAACAAAATGCTTACCTGTGGAAACGTAAAAGAAACGATTAAACAGTAATCAACATGAAACCGATCTACAGTCTTTTGGCGGCCGTCCTTTTCGTACTGCAAACCAATGCACAACATGGCATGCAAAAAACAACAACTGCAAAAGAGCCGTTCATGACAAGACACGGCAATAAGATTGTTTATCACTTGTATGTAACTGATACAATTGTTAATTACACAGGTAAGAAAGCGAAAGGCGTTGCCATTAACGGAACTATTCCGGCACCAACCCTCCATTTTACGGAAGGCGACACTGCCGAAATTCATGTGCACAACAAAATGCATATGGAAACCTCCATTCATTGGCACGGCTTGATCTTGCCGAATGAACAGGATGGTGTGCCGTATTTAACAACAGCACCTATAAAAGACCACAGTACTCATATTTTCCGTTTCCCTATTGTGCAGCATGGCACCTATTGGTATCATTCGCACACCATGTTGCAGGAACAAAGCGGTATGTACGGTGCAATTGTTATTCATGAAAAAGTAAAACAAACTATAGCTGAAGAAGTAGTACTGCTCAGTGACTGGACAAATGAAAATCCCAACCAGGTAGAACGTTCACTCCATTATGCTACCGATTGGTATGCTATAAAAAAGAAAGCAACACAGGATTACCTGCAAGCATTGAAAGAAAAAAGACTCGGCGTAAAGATCACGAACGAATGGAAACGCATGCTTGCAATGGATGTAAGTGATGTGTATTACGACGCACTGTTCACCAATGGAAATATTACAGAAGAAAAGAAACAATACAAAGCAGGCGATAAAGTTAGGCTACGTGTCATCAACGGGAGTTCATCAACTTATTTCTGGGTGCAGTTTGCCGGAGGAAAGATGAGTGTTGTTGCAAATGATGGTGCAGAAGTTGAGCCGGTTGAAGTGGACCGTTTTATTGTGGGTGTTTCCGAAACGTATGATGTGATGGTTACTATACCTGAAGACGGCAGTTACGAGTTATTATCAACTTCAGAAGACCGCACAAGGAGCACATCGCTTTGGTTAGGTAGCGGTACAAAACATGCTGCAGGTGCCATGCCCCGCTTAAAATATTTTGAAGGCATGAAGATGATGAACGACATGATGAATATGGATGGAAGCATGAATGACATGGATATGAACATGAGTTTGCAGCAGATGGATATGAACACGGTGATGTATCCCGAAATTGTTGACAGCAATAAATCCATTGTTACACTCAACTACGCCATGCTGAAAGCACCAAAGAAAACAACATTACCTGAAGGCCCGGTTCGTGAAATGAAGTTTGAACTTACCGGCAACATGACAAGGTATGTATGGACGATGGATAATAAAACGATTTCTGAATCGGATAAAATATTGATCAAACAGGGTGAGAACATCCGCATTATTCTAACCAACAACTCCATGATGCGCCACCCCATGCATTTGCATGGACATTTCTTCCGTACGCTGAACGGACAAGGTGAATATTCTCCACTAAAAACCGTGCTTGATATTATGCCAATGGAAACGGATACCATTGAGTTTCATGCATCAGAAAAATATGGCGACTGGTATTTTCATTGTCACATTCTCTATCACATGATGAGTGGTATGGGCCGCATATTTACCTATGAAAACACGCCTCCTAATCCACAGTTACCCGATCCAAAGAAAGCATTGAAAAAAGTGTATCATGATGACCGTCGTATGTATTTTTCAGCACAGGTTGGTATGGAAAGTACCGGCAGCGATGGTGAGATCATGTATTCCAATACTCGCTGGATGTTGCAGAACGAATGGCGACTCGGGTTAACGGCCGAAAAAGGATTTGAAAATGAATTACACATTGGTCGGTTGATTGGGCGTAACCAATGGCTGATGCCTTATGTTGGTTTCGACTGGCGCTATCGTAAACATGGAGAAACCGAGAAAAATCTTTTCGGGCAAGTGAATACAAAAGACAAACGTGGAGTCATCTGCTTTGGTTTTCAATACACATTGCCCATGATGGTAAGAGCTGATGCAAGGATTGACACGGAAGGAAAGTTGCGTGTGCAATTAGGCAGAGAAGATATCCCTGTCAGCAGCAGGTTACGTTTCAACTTTATGGCGAACAGTGATAAGGAGTACATGGCTGGATTCAGGTATATCCTTACGAAATACATTTCTCTTTCTACCCGCTATGATAGTGATATGGGACTTGGTGGAGGATTGACCATTACTTACTGACGTCATTCATTGTATCATTCATGAGTGCTTCGCATTATACTCAAATTAAAAGTGCCGAGGTTCGCAAGGAGATATAATGAGAGCAAGAATAAAACGGATATCCCGGTTGGGTTGCCGTTTTACTACATTGAACAAAAACTCAGTTAAGATCAAATAACATATTTACACTTTTCATTTTCACCTCTACTTTTCCAGTTGCTGTCACTACACTCACTTTCATTACAGGAACCAACTCATCGTCCGTCCACTTCTCACCACTCTTCTTCCACAACATCAGCGTAACAAAAACAGATTCTTTCTTTGGATTCAACTGCTGCATAGTATTGATGACCATACTTTCTTTACTCTCCGGATGTACATTGGTTGTAGCAATTGCTTTTGCTACATTCCAGTCATTTACAGGTACCAATGCCAGCTGGTATTCACCGTTATCGATGATGGTTGCTGTGTAGCCTTTTACTTTTCGTATGGTGGTTTTAATTGAGTTCTTCAGCTTAGGTAATGCATAATGACCTAAACGGATTTCTGTTGCAGTATCGCTTATTACTTTATCAACACGGAGAATACCGTTGGGCAAAGGCATATCAGCAAGATGAAATTTAATATTACTATTTGTTTCAACTACCGCATCACGGTAATAAACTCCCTTCTCAAACTTTTTAAAATCGTATAAACGTAAGGGCTCCCATTCATTTTTTTTATTGAGGACGATGTAATTCATGGCAACGACACCTGCAACACTATCGGCCTGCCAGGGAAATGCACTATTGTATGAAAGACGATTGTAATTTTCACTTGCACGGAAAGGTTCGTTTGCGCCAATGGCTTTTACTTTACACCATGCACGAATTTCGGAAGCACCAATATTTGGATAATCGGTGATGAGGATATGCGAACTGTCCTGGTATTTGTTGTACACTTTTCCTTTCTGCAATTCCTTTTCCCAGGCACCTTCGTTTTCAGTTGCCGTCCAGAATGGATTATCTGCCGGAATCATCAACGCAACAAATGCTTTCCCCATCCAGTAAGCCGAACCTCTGCAACTGTAAGGTTGTACAGCTGGTTCAAATGCGCCATAAAAACCAAGAGTAGGTACATTGTCCTGCAAAAAATCAGGGTGCTGTAAAAATTGCAAGATCACACCGGAAGAAATTCTCCGCATCCAGCCATAATTAATCGTTGGATCATTTTCATAACCCATCAGCGGAAATGGTGCAATGGATCCAATGCGGTAACTCATGCTTCTTCCCCACATTACCATCTTACCATCACGACTGAAGAGATATGGATAGTTGTTCTTTACATCTTTAAAATTGTTCATGAATTTCTCTGCATACTCAGGGTAGTATTTCTTTCCAAAGTATTCGCTCCATACCGGACCATACATCTGGAAAGCCCACATACTGTAGTAATCATACGCAGGCGCATCGTTATACCAGCCATTTCCACGGTAATGTGCCAGTGATTTATCAAGGTATTCGATTAATAATTTTTCATTAACTGCGTATCCTTTGCTCTTGAAAAAACTCAACACAAAAATGTTGAAGAACTTCCAGTTGCTTCCAACAGTTTTGCCATCGCCATAACTGATCATCGTTGCTGCGAGTTTATCTTTCTGTTCTTTGGTCAACGGATCGAATAATACTTCCGGTGCATAAAACATCGATACAGATAATGCACCAAACTCAACCAATATCTGGCTGGGCCCTCCACCCTTTGCCTGTGGCTTGATGTAAGATGGATGTGTCGGATCAAGTAAATTCAATATCTGGTGACGATAATAATCTGCTACTTTAATATTGTTGACAATAAGCTCAGGATTTTCTTTCAGTAATGGTGCTGCAATAAATAACGTACGCACAAGACCTTCGAGTTTTTCTGTGGGCACCTGCGCTTCAATTCTTGGATAGCTTTTGCCCGGCTGTTTTGGAAACTTCATCGGATCATCCAACGAATGAATATAACTGAATGCACCTTCGAGCAAGTACATCGCCGCATCTTTCCAATGCTTTCTTGTAACACCTGTATGTGGACTTAGTTTATAATCGGGAGCTGCAACTTTAAATACTTTTTTGCCATTTGTATATTGTACAAAATCAGAAGACTGACCTTTTGCCCCAAAACAGCAAAGAACCAAAGTAATGCATAGTAGTTTTCTCATCAAATTCCGCATCGCTACAAATTGATTTTATTTAAGTGCTTTTACACCCGCATGCGTAGGCGTTACCAGTTTTATACTTCCATCGGCATTGAATTCCATTTTATCAATACATACTTCACGGTTGAAGCCGGCAGCACCACCCATCGTAATTCCTTTTGGATAATTGAAGCGATGATACACGATATACCATTCATCTTTACCGGGGAGTTGTAAAACTGAATTATGTCCTGTGCCGTAAATACCTGTTGAAGGATCTTTTGCTATTACTAAATTATCTGTTGGAATATTAATTGGACCCAGTGGTGATGTTGAAGTTCCGTAACGCACCCGATAGTTTTCACTTCTTGTATCATCTTCACTCCACAAAAAATAATAAAGACCATTGCGATAGAAAACAGTTGTTCCTTCTCGGAATGTTCTATCAACCTTGATCGTTCTCAACGTTTCCTGTTTCAACGAAATCATATCATCATTCAACTCAGCAACAGCCATGTAGCCATTACCCCAATACAAATAACTTTTTCCTGTTTGCGGATCAGTAAATACTTCGGGATCAATTTCCTGGCCGCCTCGAACGCCTTCCGGTTTCTTATCGATCAATGCTTTGCCCATATCTGTAAACGGACCTGTCGGATCATCCGCAACAGCTACACCAATCTTTTGAGCAGCTGTGAAATAGTAAAAGTATTTGTACTGACCATTTACTTTCTTTTCAATTATGCAAGGTGCCCATGCATTTCGTTTGGCCCAACTTACATCTTTATGAAGATCAAGTATCACTCCTTCATCTTTCCAGTTGACGAGATCGGTTGATGAAAAAGCTTTGAAATAAGTTCCTGACCAACCATCAAACCCATCGCTTGTCGGGTACATGTAATACTTTTTTGTTTTTTCTGAATACAATACATCCGGATCAGCAAAGTAACCTTCGAGCACAGGATTATGATTTTCCTGTGCAATCACTTTCCATGTTTGTGGTTGCTGTCCTTTAATATTTACCACATACTTAACTGCAGCTTTTGTAAAATCCTGCGGCGTTGCAGGCGAAACAGTTGTTGCAGGTAATAATCTGAAAGCAGGATTAAATGATTTGAGATTCGTGCCTGGTTTTACTGAGAGATAAACTGTTTTATTAACCGTATCAATTCTTGTGTTGATCTTCTTGATTTGTTTTGATGTAGCATTACCCAGCACATCTTCTGCAGCTCCCCACTTCTTCATCAACCTTTCTGCTTCTGCAGCAGTAATCGGCATCACAGTTCCATGACGTGGATGAAAATTCATATTCACTTCTTCATCAATAACGGTAAAGGTTTTCAGATCTTTTGTTTTCGTGAATTGATATTTCCCTTTGGTGTACACATCATACATCAAAATATATCCTTCACCATTGTTTAATTTAAATACACCTGCACCTTCAACCGGATCTTTGGTTTGCTGCACATATTTATCCTGCAACACGTATCCTTCTGTTAATTTATCTGACGCTGCAATTTTAATACCTGCACCCTCGCCTTCCGTTTTAAAGAACAAATGATACTTACCGTCTTTAAAAACGATGTCGCCATCAATGCATGAACCGTTGGTTGCACTGAAGAATAATTGCTTAGGTTCAGTTTCGAGATCTGTGAACGCAGCATTGGCATATGCATAATAAATAATGTCAGCACCTTTGCCATGCTTCATCGACCAATAGATCATATACTTCTTGGCCTTAGGATCATAAATCGTTTGTGGTGCCCATACACGTAACAGACTATCGTTACCTGCAAAACGTTTCTGCATATTGATAATGCTGGATGACCAGTTAATCAAATCAGTTGATTTAAGCAATACCATTGCCCTGTTTGAATTCCAGCCATTGGAGGAAACCATATCGGTTACCACCATGTAAAAGGTTTTACCATCGGCACCACGCAGAATATGCGGATCACGCACACCACCTGTTTCACTTATTTCGGACGATTGAATTACTGGCTTATTGCCGTTCAATGCACGGTAATTATATCCATCAGTACTGATAGCAAATCTTATCTGTTCATCAGCTTTTGCATTACCCGTAAAATAAGTGAACAGGTATGCTTTGTATTGTGCTGATGCAATGCCTGAATATAAAACAACAGCGCAAAGCATCGCTGACATTCTCTTACTGTAAGTCAAATTCATACTTAATTATTTCTTCTGGTACACCCGAACGTAATCTATTTCAAATTTCTGTGGAAAGCTTGTTCCTGTAATATCGCCGCCATTCATTCCACCCATGGCAAGGTTCAACAGCATATAATGTTTTTGTTTGAAGGGATTAAAACCGCTGCCATCCTTATTTACCAACTTATCCAGGCTTACTTTATTCAATAACTGTTCATCGCAATACAAGGCAATAAACTCTTCCGTCCAATCCATTCGCCAAACATGAAACTTACTTGCCCATGCTTCTCCACCCAATGAATCTGTTTTAAATGTATTGCTAAACCATTGTGCTTTACGATCACTACCTAAGCAAGCAATATTCGCCAGCAACATCCCACGATAATATTCCATAATATCGATCTCGCCATTGCCCGGCCAACCTTTATCAACTCCTAATGTCCACCATGCAGGCCACATACCTTTACTGATGCCGATCTTTGCACGCAATTCAAAGCGGCCATACAACCAGCTTTGCCTACCTCTTGTGAGCAAACAAGATGATGTGTATTGAATTGTTGACCGGTTTGTTCGCCAGCTTTTAGTGTTTTCTTTATAATCAGGATTTGGTTTTTCTTCCTTCCGTGCTTCGATCAACAACAATCCATTACCAACACTTGCATTCTCCGGTTGGTACCATTGCAACTCTTCATTGCGCACAAATCCATATTCATAATTCCAGTTGGCCGTATCGGGTTTGCCGTTACTGTTAAACTCATCTGCCCACACTAATGTATAACCATCTTGCGTAACAGTTGTTTGTTTTGTTTTTACAGCTGCATGCCTGTTACATGCTGCAATGAGCAGAAACAAACAAAGGAATTTACTATTGCGAACGATCATGATTTTAATTCAATAAACGAATGATATAACTGTAACTGTATTTCTTCTCTGTTAAACGATATTCAGGATGAGGCAATGCACCCCAACTGTCATCGCCGCCAACACCACGTTGTTTGTAATCTATTTGCAGATATACATTATTATCCGGACGCAGATCACTTGGATGCTGTTGCTTCTTCGTCATACCCGGATCCATGCTTTCTGTTGAATAAGGCAATGCACTAAAACAAATTGGCTGTACCCCTTCAATCAACAAACCACGTCCACTGTTATTAGTAAGTGATAACCAACGCACATCAGTTTTATAGCCATTCTCTTGTGGCCGGATATAGTTAGATGTAAACTGATCCTTTACATTATCATTATATAATCCGACGAAAGAAGATGTTTTACGATCGCTGTAATTCTCCCATGGTCCACGGCCATAGTATTGTAAGCTATCGAACATAGGCGGCAATTGCATACGCATACCAAAACGTGGCAGCTCAGGCAAGTCTCTTCCGCTCATATCCATACTTGCAGTTAGTTTAATACTGCCATCGTTCTGTATAAAATACTCAATGGTATAAGGAACTGCAATGCCTGTTAATTCGTATTCTACTTTTACTGCCACCCCTTCTTTTGTTTGTTCACCTGCAATTACACTCTTCACTTTTTTTGTTTGATGTGCCGAGCGCCAGATTCCGAGATTAGCCGGCATGCCGCTGCCAAAATCATTATCAGTTGGTGCACGCCAGAAATAGGGCTCAGGAAAACGATTCAACTGCATACCATCTTTTATACGGTAATTTCTTACCGCACCTGTTTTCAAATCAATTTCACCTGTTACATTGCCTGCTGAAAAACTCAACTTCCCGTTTTCATTCTTTACCTGCAGATTTCCGGTTACAGCTTTACGATTTGTAAAGTAATCGCCGTTCAACTTGAATTGCTCTCGTGCAATTTCATGTGCCACCGGCAACATTTCAGTTGTACTTCTTGCAGAAATATTTGCGTATACACCTATAAAATATTCACCTGCCTCCAGTAATTTATCTGCAGGCAACGCAAGCTTTACCTCCTTATTTGTGTGAGGAGCAGCATCAACATTAAATGTACCTGTATGAACCACCGTTCCGTTTTTTGTTAACATCCAGGCAAAATCATATTCTTTGAGATTTGTAAAATTGAAACGGTTACTTATGTTAATAACACCTGTACTGATATCTTTTGCTGAGAATAGAATGTCCTGGTACACTTTCTTTACTTCGAATAAACCCGGATGTGGAGTACGGTTAGCAGCAATCAAACCATTTGAACAAAAGTTTTCATCATTGTGCAAATTATAACTGCCAAGATCGCCACCATAAGCCCAAAATATATTCCCGCTTTTATCTGTTTGTTTATAACCCTGATCAACCCAATCCCAGATAAAACCACCTTGCATATGTGGACTGTTGCGGATGATATCGAAATACTCCTGGAAATTACCATTGCTGTTGCCCATCGCATGCGAATATTCACACATGATGTACGGACGTGTTTTTGTTTTGTTCTCTGCATAACGTTTCATATCACTTACTCTCGGATACATAGGACAAACAATATCTGTATTCCAATCTTCGCCCGCCTGTTCAAATTGCACAGGACGACTTTTATCCCGTTCTTTGATCCATTTATATCCGTCATGAAAAACCTGGCCATTACCACATTCGTTTCCTAAACTCCAGATAATGATGGATGCATGATTCTTATCACGTTCAACCATGCGCTTCATACGATCTAAATGCGCTGCGGCCCACTCAGGTAAATAGGCAGGATGTTTTGATTTATCGAACCCACCTTGCCATTCTGCACCCATACCGTGTGTTTCTATGTTTGCTTCATCAACCAGGTACAAACCATATTCATCGCAGAGTTTGTACCACAACGGATCGTTGGGATAGTGCGACAAACGAACAGCATTCACATTAAACTGCTTCATCAGTTTTATATCTTTCAACATTAACTCCTTTGAAGTAGTATGCCCAGTAACATCATCATGTTCGTGTCTGTTTACACCATGCACTTCAATAGCCATACCATTTACAAGCAGTTGCGCATTTTTAATTTCAACTTTTCTGAACCCAACTTTAGCTCCTGCGTATGTTGCAAACACAATACCTGTACCGTTAGCGTTGGTAATAATACAATCGTACAGATTGGGGGTTTCACCTGTCCATTTCAACACATTTTTGATCGTGCCGGAAAATGAGACAGTTTTCATGCTATCTGTACCCAACACATAATTTTTACTTTGCGAAAACACTTTCTTGCCCTGCTTATCAATTAATGCAACGGTTAATACGCCTGTGCTTAATTTATTACCTGCAAACTGACGAACATCAACATCGGCACTGAACACTCCGTTTTTATATTGTGGATCGAGATCTGCTTTTAAATAAAAATCCCACACTGTTGCTTTTGGCATGGCGAATAAAAACACATCACGTTCAATACCACTTAAACGCCAAAAGTCCTGGTCTTCGAGATAACTTCCATCATGCCAGCGGAACACTTGTACTGCTAACAGGTTCTTTCCTTTTTGCAAATACTTTGTGATGTTAAATTCTGCGGCTGTTTTTGATGCCTTGGTCATTCCCACTTTTTGTCCGTTCACATACACAAATGCACAACCTGTGATTGAACCAAAATGCAGAAGCACTTCATTACCACTCCAATTTTCAGGAACAGTAAATTCCTTACTGTATGTGCCAACAGGATTATTCTCTCCGATGTAAGGAGGATTTTTTGGATGGGGGTAAACGACATTGGTGTAGATAGGAACACCAAAACCCTGTAACTCCCAGTTGGAAGGAACAGTAATATCTTTCCATGTGGAAGTATTAATATCTGTGCGGTAAAAATCTTTGATACGGTCTGCATGTTTATCTACATACGTAAATTTCCATGTACCATTTAATGATTGATAGAAGGGCGACTTACTGTAATCATCTGCAATTACATCCTGTTGCGATTCGAACAACATAAAGGAAGCATGCGCTGCTTCTTTGTTTACATCAATCAGTGTTGGGTTCTCCCAATCATTTGCTGTGCTTTGCGAAAAAACATTACTTGCCAAAAGCAGCATTGCTGCCATACCTAACCTAACTGCTCTGCTTAACATGTGTACTAATTAAAACTGTTTGCTTATTAAATTACTTATTGAAAAATCGATTTCATTAAAAAGAAACCGGTTGTAGAAACAGCCGGTTATTGATTAACTGCTGATATGAAAATGCTCGTTTAATTATTTTTTGGGTTCACTAAAGCGAACCATTTCACATGCTGCCAATAAGAAAGCACCAACGCCGAAATTTGCAGTAGAGTTTTTATCAACCACCTGCCCCGGAATTGCCCGTTCACCAATGGGCTGCACATAACCAATTTTCCCATCGGGCTGCATCGCAATATTTTTCAAATAGCTCCACCCTTTTAATGCAACTGAAGTGTATGCTGCTTTGTCCAGGTATCCATTATTCATGCCCCACAAAAAAGCATAGGTAAAAAATGCAGTACCGCTTGTTTCATAACCGGGTGCATGTGCAGTGTCGAGTATGCTTCTTGTCCAATGCCCTTCTGCTTGCTGATGATCTTTTAACGTAGCTGCCATTCCTTGGAACTTCTCAACATACTCGTTGTAATGCGCATCATCTTTTGGCAAATCCTGTAACACTTTTGCTAAACCTGCAAACACCCAACCATTACCACGTGCCCAAAAATCTTTCTTGCCATTGACGCTTTTATGTTTTGGATATACATACTTTGCGTCACGGTAGTAGATCTTTTCATCCGCATCATACATAATGCTGTTAGCATAAGTATAATACTCGTAGAGTTTATCGAGATAAATTTTATCACCGGTGAGCTTATACATCTTCGTCATTACCGGCATCACCATGTACAAACCATCGGCCCACCACCAGTATTTATTTTCTGCAGTGCTCACCTGGTAACTCATCACTTCTTTTGCACGGGCTACTTTCATTTCTTCAGGTTGCAGATTGTAGAGATCGATATAGGTTTGAAAACAGATCTGCCAATCGCCAAACAACACATAATCATCTTTCTCACCGTAGTTGAATTTCCATTCGGCCTTGTTATTACTCTTTGCTCCTTTCCATTCATTTTTGATGGCCCATGATTCAGAATAATTCTTATACGCTTCATTTTTTGTGAGCGCATACGCCTCCATATTACCGGTATGATAAGCTGCATTATCCCAGAAAGCACGGCCATGAACAGGGTTTGCTTTTTGCCAGTAATTATTTACTGTTTGTATTACCTGCAACAATTCGTTCTTCTTTGCGATTTGTTCTGCTTGTTTTTTTGCAGCAAGCGGCAACCACTCTACAATACGTACCGGTTGCGGTTCAACTTTTAATACGCCTTCTCCATCGCCTTGCTGTACATCCTGTACAAACAAATGCAATTGCTTTTGTTGCTTCCATAATTCTATATCATAGGTTGGTTCCCATGAACCTGTACTTGTTTGTAACAGATCAGCAAGCTTCCATGTTGATTTGCTGTTCAGTTCGCCATAAGCAACCGACACTCTGTTGCCACGCTCTTCATCACGAAAAATAACAGCAGCATTTTTTGTTTTGCCTGATTCAATGGAAATGATCTGTGGGCGAGAAATCGGTATCTTCTTTGTGCCTGCTCCACTTAAACTAAAATCAGTTGTGCGGAACGCAAGATCTTTTACTGCCCAACTCTTCGTTATTTTATAAATAACATGATACTGCGGTATTCCATTTCCATCGTTCCAATAACCGGCGATAATGGGATTCCCTTTTGTATCAGTACTCATTGATGTTTGATTGATCAACTCGCTTTTCTGTGGTATGGTCAATACTTTTTCTGCAGTTGCCATTGTAATTGGCAGTACATATTTCTGGCCGTTTGATCTTTGCCATGTAACACCGCCATCTTTTGATACAGCATAGCTCATGTCATGATTACTTGCTACATCAGGGCTCTCCCGCCAAACCCATGAAATATGGACGGCACCTTTTGCATCAACACATGCCTGCCAATATGCATTGCGTTTGTTTTCACCATCAATTAAATTGGTTTGCAAACGGCTCCATTGCTTTTGTTGTACATCGTATTTATTCAATACCATGTTGCCATTACCGGAAGCACCATCCCTGTAAAAAAACAACAGATTACCATCGGACATATTATAGAATTCAGGATACGTTACTTTCTGTTCGTCTTTGTTCAGCATCGGCATCATGACTGTCAACTCCAGTGACAATGGTTCTTTACTTTTTGCATAACGTAAAGGATTGGCATGATGATCCCATGCAATATGCAGATAACCATCTCCATCAATTGCAATACTGATGCTGTTATGTGCATCTTTAATATTCCCTTTGTATGTTGTGCGTTTTAATTGCCAGTGATTTTCACCGATGTTTCGTTTACCAAGTACAACAAATCCATCTGCATCATAATAACTGATAACCTGTGTGTTTTTGTAAGATGCTAATGAGTTTTTTCGAAATACAACTGTGTTAACAGAATTACCGGCCCATCCTTTGCCAACTTCAGTAACGGTTACCGCAGTATTAAAAGATGTTTGTGCTGTTACTGAACATTGTAACAATACAAGTAATGATAAAATCAAAACACAGTTTTTACTCAACATAAACACAAGTTTATTTAATGTTTACCAACCCGGGTTTTGTAACATGGCCGGCATTTTATTGATCTCTGCATCAGGCAAAGGCATCAAATACATTTCCGGACGGAAGTTATGACGACGGATTGAAGATCTCCGTTCGTACGTATAAGTCCCGTTTGAATTTTTTGTGATTTTCATCACGTTATTAAATCTGTTATTCGTTACCATGGCGATCTTCCAGCGACGGATATCATGCCAGCGATGATCTTCAAATGCCAATTCAATACGACGTTCATTACGCACCACTTCACGCATTTCTTCCTTCGTCATACTTTCTTTTAATCCATACATGTTATTGGGACCGGGATCAATACCAGCACGTTGTCTTAATTCAATGAGCTTAGGATATGCGAGATTGGTTTGTCCGGTTTCATTAATTGCTTCGGCGTAGTTCAATAAAATTTCAGCATAGCGGATCAACGGCCATGCTCTGTTTGTGTTTGCACTACTGTTTGCACTGATCATAGAATCGCACATTTTGCGGCTGAAGTAGCCGGTTGTTGTACCTGCATCGAATGCGTCGATGGTTTGTGTTGGCGCAGGAATTGTTCCGGAACCATTTACAAAAGTGTACACGGGCGACAAACCACCTGATGCATTAAAATAACTTGAGCCATTAAAGATAATGGAGTTATTAAAACGGGGATCACGGTTTACATAGGGATTGGTTGCACTGTAGCCTGAAGCAACGTTTACAGTTCCATCAGGATTCAACGGTTGCAAACCATTTTTCATAGGGAAACAATCAACCAGGTCTTGCGTAGGTAATGAGCGGTTGGTGCTGCCACCTCTGGTGCGTGGATTGTAATAACCTTCAAAATCTCTGTTAGCAGCACGGTAGTAACCAAAAATGTATTCAGAATTTACCCGTTGTAAAAACACATTATAAAAACCATAGCCGGGTTTTGTAGCATTATCAACCATCAATGAATAAGTACCTGTGTTGATCACTGCCTGTGCAGCATCAGCAGCGGCCTGCCAGTAAGTTGTGCTTGCAGCAGGATAACTTACAATTGCCTCAGCCGGATGACCGGGAATAATACAACCGCCATTAAACAATGGGCTTGCTGCATATAACAATGCTCTTGATTTTAATGCAAGACATGCGCCTTTAGTTACACGGCCATAATCAATATCATCAGGATAAACAGCGGGTAATAACGCAGCCGCTTTATCTAACTCTTCTGAAATATACTTAACTGTATTTGCAAAGGTTTCTCTTGGTAAGTTGATGAGATCATCTTTTGCATACACTTTATCGCCCACAACAGGAACACCACCATAAGCGATCATCAATTGAGTATAATACCATGCACGCAAAAACAATATTTCTCCTTTCACTCTTGATTGCAGCGAAGCAGAAAGCGGGGTTGAAGGAAGTTTTGAAAGCAACAAATTTACCCGCCTGATATTGGTATACGGAGTATTCCAGAAATCACCTACAATACCTCTTGTATTATAAGTTGTTGGCGAAATAGAACCGTTGTATAAAATAACAGCGATCTGTGCAACACCAGACAGTGTGTACTCAGCGTCATCTGTTGCCTGTTCAGTATTGCCATGCGAATCCCAACGGCCTTTGTTAAAACTGAACGCAATATCAGAGTAGATGCCAGTTAAAAAGGCCATCGTTCTTGCACTATCAGTAAACACAAGCTCTTCACTGAGTGTGATGGCTTGCCCATCGAGAAACGCATTTTGCTTTTTGCAAGCCTGTAAGCTTGAGAGCAGAACGAGTAAAAAAAGTATCTTCTTCATATCTTAATGATTTCGGAATAAATTAAAAAGTAATGCTTAAACCAAAGTTGACAGTACGTTGTGGCGGATAGATCGTACGATCAGTATTGGTACTGATCTCCGGATCAAATTCATACAACTTATCAAGCTTTGTCCATGTTAAAAGATTGTAACCATTAGAATAAACACGGATATTATCCACTTTCAAACGCTTGGTGAATCTTTGAGGAATGGTATAAGCGATCTCTGCAGTTTTTAAACGCAGGTAATTACCGGATATAAAATAGAAGGTTGATGGAAAACCGAGTGCATCACTTACTCCTGCACCCAATGTTAACCGTGGGAAACGAGCATTGTTACCTAACTCCGGTGTCCATGAATATTTATGAATTTCCTGTAGGTTAGATGAAAATGGACGAATAGCTTCAGCAACTGCTCTTACATTAAAGTTCATTGCTCCCTGGAAGAAGGTGTTCACTGAAAACCCTTTGTAGGTGAATCCGATCTGGAAACCATAGGTTGTGTTCGGCACATTTGAATAACCTGTTACTTCCTGATCGAAACCATCGATCTTACCATCTTTGTTCAGATCAGCATATTTAAGATCGCCGGGGTAAGCCTGCTGTGCAGTTTTAGGACTGTTAGCAATATCAGCGCTATCCTGGTAATATCCGATCCAACGATACACACGTTGCATACCAATACTATGACCTGTATATGCCTGGTATCCGTTTGCAAAAGTTGGTTCGTCCTGGAAAATGATTTTATTTTTTGCAACAGAGTAAGTTCCTTTTAAACGATACTGAAAATCACGACCGATCTTCCCGGTATAATTCAACTCAATTTCATAACCTGCGTTGTCAACAACACCAAGGTTAACCGGTGGCAAACCCTGACCAATCACTGCAGATACAGTTCCTCTTGTTGTTAAGATATCATAACGTTGGTTTTTGAAATACTCGATAGTACCAAAGAACTTATTACCAAACATGCCGAAGTCTAAACCAATATCCATTTTCTTTTCTTTCTCCCATGTTACCTGGTCGTTACCAAGTGTTCCTTCACGGATACCACCGAAGTTGTTACTTACTGTACCGAAGTTGATAGAACCAGAATTACTCCATGTTGGTAAATAGTAATAGTTAAATCCGCTACCAAGCTTGTCGTTACCCACCAAACCATATGAAGCACGGATTTTCAGGTTATTTACATTACGCATTGCATTCTTCAGGAACTCTTCTTTTGAAATGTTCCAGCCAACAGAGGCAGCAGGGAACAATCCAAAACGATTTTCCTTTGCAAAACGATCTGATCCGTTATAAGCTGTATTAAATTCAACCAGGTATTTCTCTTTATAGTTATAACCCACACGACCGGTAAAGCCACGATAGTTGTTTGGTATAAAGTTGTAGACAGCGTTTGAGCTGAAACGAAGATCAGTGCCCTGGCTGTACAATGCAAGACCATATATGTGGTGTTTGTCAAAGGTTCTGTCGTAATTTAAAATAGCCTGTGCAGTTAACGTACGAATGGTTGAACCTGCTCCGTATCCACTAAAGAAACGACGCACACGATACACGTTCGGATCTCTTGGTGAGTATTTGTAAGAAGAAGTGGCAGAATCATAAGCAGGAATAAAGGAAGGGAACTGATCCCTTGTCATACTTCTTGAGTAACCATAGCTGCTTGCATAAGCGATCGTTCCTTTTAAGGAAAGACCTTTTGTAATGAAGTTTAGTTTTTGTGTTGCAGTTGTAATTAAGTTGATATTATTTTCATAGTTACGGTTGTAACCATACATGGTCAAACGGCCTACTACGTTGTTTGTATTATATGCAGCGTTGTTATAACCACCATTCACCTGCCATGTACTGTAACCATAAGTTCCATTTGGATTATAAACAGGATATGCAAATGGAGCTAACGAGAAGAAGCTGCTGTATTCATAGAACACATCGTTATAGCCAAATGCACTACCAACGTTTGGTGTATTGATCTCACCAATATTACCGTAAAGATCTAAACGCAGATCTGTGGTGTTGGTCACTTTAATATCGAGGTTACTACGATAGTTGTAACGCATATGATAATAGTTGCCGTTCACATCCTGCGACTTACTGAAATTCTTTACCATACCATCCTGGAACAAACCACCAAGCGATACAAAGTATTTTACCCGTTCTGTACCACCACTGATATCGAAGTTGGCCCTGTACTGTTTGCTGAATTGTTTGAACAAGGTACTGTACCAATCAACTGAAGGATGACCGTAAGGATCAGTTCCATTTTTATAATGAGCAAGATCAGCTTGAGAAAAACGTGGAGTAAACCCTGAAACAGGATTCACCTTGTTATCATTTATCTGCGCCTGGTTATATAACAAAGCTGTTTCATAAGCATTCAGGTATTTCGGAATACGTGTAGGCTGTTGTAAACTTGTTTCTATACGTGCAGAAATTTTTGGCGCACCTATCTTTCCTCTTCTTGTTGTAATGATCACAACACCATTTGCACCTTTAACACCATACACGGCTGTCGTGGATGCATCTTTTAAAATACTTAATGATTCAATTTCATTTGGATCAAGTCGTGCAAACTGATCGTAGCTGAATTCAATATCATCTACAATGATCAATGGTGAATTCGATCCGTTATTGTAAGAACTTTGTCCACGAATAAAAAACTGTGCACCATCTGCACCTGGACGACCGGAAGGTTGCACTGAAAAGAAACCAGGCAAACGACCTGCTAATGTATTCTGTAAACTTGCTGAAGGATTCTCCCGCAACTCTTTACCTGCAACGCTACTCACCGAACCTGTTGATGTTACTTTCTTTTGTTTGGCATAACCAACAATCACTACATCTTCCAATCCACCTGCATCAGGAGAAAGCGTAACACTTACGTCAGAACGGTCGGCTACAGGCACCTGCATTTCCAAATAACCTACACCTGTTATGATAAGCGTATTACTTTTCCCCTTCAGAGTAATTGTAAACCGTCCGTTGGAGTTGGTAACAGTACCATTGCTGGTTAGATTTTTTTCAACCACACTTGCTCCCACTACAGGTCCGGCAGAATCTGTAACAACACCTGTAATAACCCTGTTCTGCGCCTGCAATTGTGCCATTGCAAGGAGTTGAATAAAGAGTATATAAATTAATTTTTTCATTGTACTTAGTTTAAGCTGTTAGTTTGAATGATTACCATCCCTGGTTTTGAATAAGCGTTGTATTCTTGATCATTTCATCATAAGGGATGGGCATGTGATACAGTTTCGGATCGAATTGTAACACACCTAACTGCACTTTCTCGTAAGTGAGTGTTGAACCGGTTTTTGTGATCTTCATACCATATACAGGTGCGGCAAGGTCAACAGCTCCTGTTTTCCATCTGCGTATATCCCAGAACCGATGTTCTTCAAACGCTAATTCAATGCGGCGTTCATTACGAATGACCTGGCGCATCTCATCTTGTGTAATACCAACCCTGATACCGTATCTTGAATTAGCACCAGCTGTAATACCTGCTCTTTTTCTGATGAGACCGATCTGCGTTACTGCATCTTCAACACGACCTACTTCATTCAATGCTTCCGCATAATTCAACAGAATTTCTGCATAACGGAAAATGGGAAAGTTGTGACTTTGATTAGAGTAAGTTGAACCTGTTGGAAAATTTCCAAGGAACTTACGCAGGTAGTAACCTGTTTTTGTTTGCACCGCAGTAACAGATGTGTTGGGCTTATCTCTTCCTCCTTCAAATGTTTCTACTGTTCTTCCTAACCATGCATATCCATTACGAAATACTGTTACATCTAAACGTGGATCACGGCTTGCATAAGGATTGCTAGCGCTATAACCTGATGCAACATTGATGGTTCCATCAGCATTGAATGGTTGTAATCCATTCAGCATAGGAAATGCATCTACAAAATTTTGCGTTGGGCTTGTAAGACCCTGGCTTGTTGCTGTACCTGCAAAACCAACAGGCGCCTGTGTGTTTTCTAAACTTGTGTTGTTAGAACTTTGCTTGGCAAGGATAATTTCAGCATTTCGTTTGGTCGTAAATGTTGCAGCAAAAAAAGTAGGTGAGCCTGCATCGTTCAATTTATAAAAACCGATACTACGCAATTCCTCTGCAGCAGCAATCACAGCATTCCAGCGTGTGGCATCGTAGCTAAGATAACCGCTTAATGCTTTTTTTACAGGATCGGTTTCAATACCGCCTCCATTAAACAACGGACTTGCAGCATACAATAACACACGGCATTTTAATGCAATGGCTGCACCACGCTGTACTCTTCCCCAATCACCATCAGGCATGTTTTCCCTGCGCAAACTGTCTTTTACAGCATCGCATTCTGTTACAATATAGTTTACACAATCTTCAAACGTATTACGTGGTATCTGCAGATTATCATCAAGTGTAAACACTTTATCGCCAACAAGCGGCACACCTCCGTAACGTTTCAATAATTCAAAATACATAAGTACACGAATGAAACGTGCTTCTGCTCTCCAGTACTGGCGTGTAAGTTTTGCATTGGCAATTGTTGCGGCATCCGTTTCAACAATAGGAACATTGTTGATGTTTTTCATAAAAATATTTGTTCTGCGTATGCCGGCATAACTGTTTGCCCAATAAGGATCGGGGTTACTTACCACACTCACACGGCGGTTGGTATAATACTCCACCAATGTATTGTTACGGCTTGGTATTGCATCGCCACTTGCAGCATCTAAAAAATCGCCACTGATGCGTGCAAAGCCACCGGGAATATAATTATAAAGATCATTCAGATTGAATGCTGCAACAGTACCAAGACGATCCAATGTATCAAATACAAGATCAGAACCAAACCAGTCTTTCGGCACTGTTTCAATTTTTTTACAACTGTTGGTAAACAGCATCACCAGCAACAGACTGCAAAGAGCGCCTCTTAAAAATAAATTTCTTTTTTTCATATAGCAGAGTATTACAGTTTAATGTTAATGCCAAAGGTGAACAGGCGTTGCATGGGATAACTGAATGCGCTGATCACTTCAGGATCACGGTCATCCAACTCTTTTGATTTTAGTGTAAAGAGATTGTATCCTCTTGCGAACAGACGGATGTTTTCCAAGTTGATTCGTTTTAACCAAACTTCGGGAACACTATAGCCAAGTTCAATTTGTTTTAAGCGTACATAATCGCCATTGCGTAACCAGAAAGAAGATTGCGCATGATTGTTTCCGTTGCTGCCAATATTTAAACGGGGGTAAGTTGCTGTTGCTGCTGTGGCAGGTGTCCAACGATCGAGATTGTTTTCGTATGCCTGTCCAAAACCATTGTTCTGAAATGCCCAGATGCTTGAACCGCCAACATACACATCACGATTTGCTACACCTTGAATAAGTGCACTGAAATCAAAACCTTTATACTCTGCACCTAACGACAATCCGAAGAATAACAATGGTGCAAACTTGCGACCAATTTGCGTTACGTCAAACTGATCAATTACACCATCTCTGTTAAGATCTATGTATTTAATATCACCTGGTTGAGGCGTATACCCAACTGTTGTTGCACTGTTATTGATCTCTTGTTGTGTTTGAAAAAATCCATCTGCTAAATAGCCAAATGTTTGCCCAACTTGCGAACCTGTTCGTTTCATCCAGTAATATGGACGATAAACCTCATCAGCAAACACAACTTTGCTGCGTAGTAAACTTGTGTTTAACAAAGCAAAGTATTGCAAGCCGCCTGATGTTTTTTCCTGCCAGCCTAATTTAAACTCAGCACCGGCATAACGGTTGGTGCCAATGTTTTCTCTTGGATAATCATTTCCGAGAATTGTTGTGCTGCGTCCACGTATCTGTAAGAGATCGTAATACTTATTATTAAAATATTCAACCGAGAATGTTAAGCGATCATTTAAGAAAGCAGCATCAATACCTGCATTGAATTTAGTCGCCTTTTCAAAATCAATATTCGGATTTGCAAGAGGCTGCTCAGTAATAGCTGTTTGTGAACCTGCCGATGTTCCAAAGAACACACTGCTTGCATCAAAAAAGCGTTGATAGTAGCTAAAATAACCTGGATCATCCCAACCTGTTTTACCCAACGAGCCATATAATTTTAAACGACTGACGAAATCGGAAGATGAGAGAAACTCTTCACGATCCATATTCCATGCTAAACCAACAGCAGGAAAAAAAGCACGTTTAAAATCGCCTTGTGGCGGATAACGGTTTGAACCGTTGTAACCAAAAGCAGCTTCAACAACATACTTCTCTTTAAAGTTATAAGCAAAGCGACCGGATATACCACTGATCGTATAAGGCAGATCGCCACCGTTAATACTATTATCGTTATTAGCAAGCAGCAATGCATTTACACCATGCTTTTCGCCAAACACTTTATCGTAACCAACTGAGAGTTCCACATAATTACTGCGGCCCTGGTAAACAATACCGTTACCATTTGCCTGCGCACCGTTTACACCATATTGGTTGTAGGTTGCAGGAGTTGTTGTGGTGATCATTTGATACACCGCATAGGTTTTGCTGCGGTTATTATCTTCTGATAAATTTGCATTGAATGCTGTTTTTACCTGTGCCCATAAACCCGGCGTAATACCATCGAGTTTTTGTTTGAGGTAGAAATTAGCCAGCATATCACGCTTGTAGTTTAAGCGGTAACCTGAACCGATGGTTTGTGCCATGATGTTATTCTGGAACAGGTTTGTACCACCAAAAGAACCATTGGGATTATAAACAGGATATGAATTATTTGGAGTATTTACCAACGCACCCAATATTGAACCGGTTGTACTGCCGGGTTCTGTACCACTGAGGATACGTCCTAATAAATAGATACCACCGCTCAATGATTTGTTTACGTTGATATCAACATTGCTGCGGATAACATAGGTCTTGAAACTATTGTTGGTGTTGTATTTATTCTGATCAGATGTTACAAAAAAACCGGTTTGATTCACATGCTCAAGTGAAACATAGTAACGGGCAAAGCCATTACCACCAGACGCATTTAATGAATAACGATCGAAACGTGAACTGGACTTCAACACTTCATTTCGCCAGTTAACATCCGGATGACCGTATGGATCTGAACCATTTTTAAAGGCATCCAGATCTGCCTGCGTGTAACGCAAAGGCAACCCGTCATTTGTCAACGCTTCATTATATAATGTTGCATAATCATAAGCATTCAATGTTTTTGGCGCACCCAATGGCTTTTGAAAACTTGTTTGTGCCGTAAAAGAAATGCTTTGTGTTTGCGGCTTTCCTTTTCTTGTGGTGATGAGCAATGCACCGTTGCTGCCACGAACACCCATCATAGCTGAGCTGAGGGCATCTTTTTGCAGCGTTACGCTTTCAACATCATCGAGGTTGAAAATGGACAGGTTGGCCACCACCCCATCGATGATCACTAATGGATCAAAGCCACGAAGTGAGAGCGAAGCACCATCTGCACCGGGCTGACCGGAACCCTGAAATGAATAAAGACCAGCCATTCGACCGGTAAGTGTGCTTTTCACGCTCGTAACAGGCGACTTTAAAATGTCTTTTGAATAAAGTGCTTCGGTTGAAGTTGCAGTTAAGTGCGGCTTGGCGCTGGTATAGATCAACTGCACCGGCGGCTTTTGCGGAAGACTGTCTTTTTTCTCAGCAGTTTGGGCAAATGTTCCCATGCTTATCAGGGATAGGCATGTACATAGAAGTGTCGCCCGTTTTGGTAACATTGTCATGATCGAAGGGTTTAAGGGCTTATGAAAAAGTAAATGAGGGTTGATTGGCAAAGCGACAGAGCTTCTCTTTTGTCGGTTCCTGACAAGGCTCGGGAACTTGGAATTGAACAATCTCATACAGCAGTTATTTAATTAGCAATCGAAGTTTTTAAAATTGCGAACTAAAATTACCATTTCGGGAGGGGGTAAATGGGGGATTCTGCGGTACAAAAAGGGGGTAAATTCGGATTCCACCCCTGAAAATGGGGTTAAAGCGAGAAAAAGAAACCCCGGCTGACAGAAAAGCTGAAGAGATACGAAGAGCGAGAACTGTAAGGTTTGAACTAGTCCTTTTTTACCTTTTCATTGAGCTTATAATTTTTGCCCAGGTTCTTCCGGTACTTTTCAATGTACTCGGATGGCTTCATGCCGAAGGTTTTGGCAAACTGCTCACGGAAGTATTTGATGTCTTTAATGCCCACATAAAATGCCGTTTCGTTTACATTATAATCGGAGTTAATAAACATTTCGGCAGCTTTGCGCAACCTGATGAACCGGATAAATGCGTTGGCACTTTGCCCAGAAATGGTCTTGATCTTTTTGTAAAGCTTGCTGTGGCTCATACCCATTTCAGAAGCCAGGGTCTGGATATTGAACTCATCCCGGTCCAGATTTTTTTCAACAGCGGCAATACAGGCTTCCAGAAATTCCTTGTACTCACCCGAAATGTTGAGGGTATTTTGCTGATGCGTGATCTCGTTATAAAAGTACTTCTGCAGGTTTTCCTGTTTTTTGATGAGACTTTGCACCCTGGCCACCAACATATCCTTTTCAAACGGCTTGGTAATATAATCGTCGGCCCCTGCTTCAATTGCTTTCAGCTTCGATTCTGGTGAGAAACTTCCTGTAACTACTATAAAAGGTATATGACTGAGTGCCGGGGTTTCTTTTACAATCTTACAAAAATCGATGCCCGACATTTCGCCCATCACCATATCGCTGATGATCACATCCGGCAATATCTGCTTTGCCATCGTTAATCCTTCTTCTGCACTTTTGGCTTCGTAAACAATAAAGGTTCCCTTAAATACCTGCACCAGGTAACTACGCAACTGTTCATTGTCATCTGTGATCAGTATCGAAAGTTTTTCACTAACGATCGATTCAAGACCATCAGTGCCTGTTGCCTTTGCTGCACCCATTGGCTCCATACCTGCACTGATCTCTTCAAGCAACAGATTTTCCTGTATAGAAGCATGTTGTTGTATAGACACTTTGCCAAAATGCTCCTTACCTTTTTTCAACTCAACAATAAAACTTGTGCCCTCTCCTTCTTTACTATTATACTCAATAGTGCCGAGATGGTCTTCCACTAATTGCTTTACCAGGTACAGGCCAATTCCAAAACCTGGCTTAGGAGGCATATTACCTTCACTTACCTGGTAAAACTTATCGAATATTTTGTTGCCTACATGCGCAGGTATTCCCTGGCCACTATCTGAAATTCTTACTAAGACTGTATTGCTATCTTCTTTTATACTGATCATGATTCTGCCTTTATCGGGCGTGTATTTAAATGCATTCGACAGAAGATTATAGAATACGATCTCCAATTTGGCTTTATCAGCAAACAACTCCAACGACTGGTTGCTGCATTCAAATGTGTAATCGATTTGCCTTGCTTTTGCCTGCTGCTTAAAATACAGGAAAGCATCGTGTGTAAGATCATAAAGGTTGATAGCAGTTACCTGCAGCTTGCCTGTTTCACTTTCTGTTTTCCTGAACAACAACAACTGATCAACCAAACTTAATAAGCGACGGGCATTACGATATACTGCATTCAATTCATCTTTTTCTTCTTTATTATCATCACGCTTCAAAAGATCTTTTACAGGATTGATGATGAGTGTTAACGGCGTTCGAAATTCATGCGTGATATTTGTAAAGAAGGATTGACGTTTTTCATTCACTTCTTTTTCTTTCTCTGCATTTAGCTGCGCCAGTTTCACTTTATACTTCAGATCTGTTTGCTGCATCCTGTAACGGTACCATAAATAAATAATTGAGCCGGCGATCAACGCATAGAGAATATAAGCAAGAATACTTCTGTACCACGGCGGCAGAATTGTGATTGCCAACACAGCTTCTTTTGTATTCCAATCGCCATTTGCATTTGTATTTTTTATATAAAGTTTATAGCTGCCTTCACTGATATTATTATAGTTGATGTTCCGTATGTTACCTGAATAGTTCCAACCCTTATCCCAACCTTCGAGATAATAAGCATAAGATATTTTTTCCGGTGAAGAATATTCCAACGCTGTAAAACTGAACGACAGAACTGCTTCACGAAAAGGTATTCTTAATGCAGTTACCTGCACATCATCTGAACGGTTAATGAAATCATTTAACTCGCCTGCCGATTTATTATTTACAAGTATTTTGGTAACATAAACCGGTGGCATATAATCACGCCCTGTAACCTGACCGGGAGCAAAGAGGTTAAAACCATTGATGCCACCAAATACCATTTCGCCTGAGCTTAACCGTAAGGCAGCGTTGTATGTGAACTGGTTACTTTGCAAACCATCGCTCTGGTAAAAGTTTTTAAATGTTGCTGTTGCCGGATCAAACCTCGACAGCCCATTAAATGTACTCAGCCAAATAAAACCATTTCCATCTTCCTTAATATTCAGCACAGCGTTGTTACAAAGACCATCAGCATAGGAATATCGTTTTTTGATCGCTCCTTTTTTGCTGTCAAATAAGATCAGCCCGCCTCCTTCTGTTCCAATCCATAAGTTTTTTTGACTGTCTTCAAAAATAGCTCTTACCGGTTTGTTTATGCTATAGTATGAATGTTGTTTCTTAACCCTGTCAATTTTTACTAACTGACTGGAATTGCCTCCCCATAAATTTCCATCACTGTCTTCTTTAATAGAGATAATATCGGTAAGAGACTGATCAAATACTTCAAATCGGTTTGCTGCTCTGTTAAACGTATAAACCTTACCATCACTGAAGGTTGTTACCCAAAATATTTTAGCACGGTCTTCATATAACAACCAAACATTCCTGTTTTCAATACCCGTTACTTCGTTTACGCAACGGAAGTGTTCAAAACTTCCGGATGCCTTGTTGAATTTATTGATACCACCACCATAAGTCGACACCCAAATACTGCCGGTATGATCCTGCATAATACTGGTGAGTGCATTATGGCTGATGGAATTACTATTGCCTGCACTATGCCTGTAATTTGTAAATCTGCCTGCTTTCCTGTTCCAGACACTTAAACCACCACCGTCTGTACCTATCAACAAGTCTTTGTCCTTATCTTCAAAAAATGCATAGATAAAATTACTGGGCAATGTATTTGTAATAAACGGATTCCGCTCGATGGTAAGAAAGCGATTTTTTTCTTCATCAATAACATTGCAACCACCTTTTAATGTTCCGATCCACATCCTTCCTTCTTTATCGGAAATGATGGAATAAACTGATTCGCTGGAAACGTTTTCTTTCTCTAAGCCTGGTAAGATGTATGTGAATTTTCCCGTTGATGTGTTGAGAATGTTTACTGCGCCGCCATCAGTGCCTATCCATAAATTCTGTTTACGATCAAAACAAATACTGATCACATCGGTAGCACTTAACTGTCCGGATGAAGCATTGAAATGTTGAGTATAAGAATTTGATGAAGGATTATATTTATGCAAACCATTCTCTGATCCGATCCAGAGGTTCCCTTCCTGATCAACCTGCATGCAGTTGGCCGACCTGATGGTATTATTTACAATTGTTACTACACCGACTTTCGTATCAACATGAGCAAGACCTCTCCCTAAAATAAAAGCCCAAATTGTTTTCCCGGTAATTAAGATATCACGCACATTATATCCATCTTCCATTTGCGCACCTTTCTTCAACGGAATTTCTCTTGCATATTCTTCCCCCTTTTTTTTCACCATCAGGCCCCATCCATTTGTACCGATGAGAATATTTCCATGAGCATCAGACTTAATTGCATTGGCGTTGATCGTGACTTTTACAGGTTGTTTCGCCAGGTAAGGAAAACCATACAGCTGTTTAAAGTTGGAATAAATATGATTGTAGATAACAACTCCTTGTCCGGTACCAACCCATAAATTATTTGCCTGATCTTCATGCAGAGAGTAAATATAATTGTGTGGTAATGATGTGCTGTCGTTCAGCTTATTCCGGAAAATTTTAAACTCGTTTCCATCATAACGATTCAACCCATCATACGTGCCCAGCCAAATGAATCCCCGTTTATCCTGGTAAACAACCCGTACAGAATTATTTGAAAGTCCCTTTTCAATTCCTAAACGGGTAATGGGTGGAATAGCTGCTGCATCTCCTGCTATCAACAGAAAAGCAAGTAAGATAAAATAGTAACTATAAATGTTCGACAGTCGCTTCACGTATCAGTAATTGCACCAAAAGTATGTAAATACTGATGCAGAATTGTCAGTGAAACAATTTTACCGGCATCTCCCACCTTATATATCGAATGCCATATTACCTGCAACTGATCATTCAAAAGTGATCATTCGTATGTTTTTTACGTTTACTTATTCTACAATAAGTTCATCTGCAAACGTCCATGCAGGTTTTCCTTCACCCGGATGACCTTTCGGACAAGCTTCCAACGTATACGCTGTTACACGCACATAACGGCCATTGGTTGCTGCAAACTTTGCTGTAAAATCTTTGATGGTGAGCGCAAGGGTATTCACCGGCACATCGTTCTGCACCGTTGTTACTTCAGTGAATATTTTTCCATCAAGTGATACTTCAAACTTTACAGCAGTTGGTAAAAAGATCCAGTCACGGTAATGTTGCAAGCAACCAAGTGAAATACGGCTGATATTTTTTTCTGCACCCAGATCAACTGTTGCAACAAGATTATTTTTATTGAAACCATGCCAGAATTTATTGACTGCTGATTTTCCACGCACCCCATCTGTTAACGAATTGATGCCATCGGCCATGTACGAACGTGATGGAGCAAACGCATACTGCACATTGGCACCAACTGCTTTGTGCATCACAAAACGTTGTTCAACGGGTTGCAGGTTCATGATCTTTCCGTTCTGCACGGTTACTGCACGAATCGTTTGTGTACTTTCAACAGCAATGGGTTGTGTGTACACCGCACTAGATACAGTTGGTACCGATCCATCAGTTGTATAAAGAATGGAAGCAGTGGGCACTTCCGAAAACAACCCCACTTCCAGTTTTCCATTTTTGGCAGCAGGTTTTATATCAACTGTAAAATTACCCGGTGAATAATGCAACCCTTTTGCATCAAAGGCTTTAAAATGAAAATGTAAACGTCTGCTGAAATCATTCCAGTTTTTTGTTGCTGCAGGCGACCAAACCGTTTCTGCCAACGCCAGCATTCGTGGCAACACCATGTATTCGAGATGTTCTGCAGTGGAAATATATTCTGTCCACACATTGCCTTGTGCACCCAATACATACTTATGTTGTTCTGCACTTAATTCTTTTGGGATGGGTTCATAATCGTACACTTTCTTTACGGTATTAAATCCACCAATGGCCAACGGCTCACCTTCGGGCCCTGCCTGGTAATGATCGAAGTAACAAGGCGAACCGGGAGTCATCACCACATCATGATGCATCTTTGCCGCTTCAATGCCACCTGCTTCACCACGCCAGCTCATCACCGTTGCTTCAGGTGCTAATCCACCTTCCAGTATTTCATCCCAGCCAATCATTTTCCGTTTTTTGCTGACGATGAATTTCTCCATGCGTTTAATAAAATAACTCTGCAGTTCTTCTTCATTCTTCAATCCTTCTTTTTTCATACGAGCCTGACAACGCTCACATTTTTTCCATGGACCTTTATCCACTTCATCGCCACCAATATGAATATAGGTTGAAGGGAAGAGTGCGATCACTTCTGTTAGTACATCCTGCAAAAATGAAAACACTTCTTCGTTACCTGCACAATAGTTTGAGGACACGTTATTGTAATTACCACCTGTTAACGGCAGCTGCGGCTGTTGCGTACAACTCAGTTGCGGATAAGCTGCAATGGCCGATGCCACATGACCCGGCATTTCTATTTCGGGAACAACGGTTACATTTCTTGTCTTTGCATAGGCTACAATTTCTTTGACTTCCTCCTGCGTGTAGTAGCCACCGTAAGTAGCCGCTTCACCCGGTTTTGCCTGCGGACGACTGCCCCACACTTTATCATTCTGATCAACACGCCAGGCACCTGTTGAAGTAAGCTTTGGATATTTTTTGATTTCAATACGCCAGCCCTGGTCATCTACCAAATGCCAATGAAAGGTATTCATCTTGTACATCGCCATCAGGTTGATGTATTGTTTCACTACATCTGCTGAAAAGAAATGACGGCTCACATCAAGATGCATGCCTCTCCATTTAAAACGTGGTTCATCGTTAATCTGCATACAAGGCACCTGCAACGCTGCATTGGTGCGTACCTGTGGCAATGTTTGAAGCACAGATTGAATGCCGTAAAAAATACCGGCATAGCTGCTTGCTTTTATCTGAATCAGTGACGGCGTAACCGTTAAGCTGTATGCTTCGGGCTTGAATGCATTTTGTGCAGCAAGAATAAACTCCACTTTTTTCGCCGCCGGTTTATTCTGCTGCAATGCTATGCCGGAAATATCTTTAACAGCATTGAGAAAAAAATCAACAGCCGGTTTTAATGCAGCCTGCGAAGCATTGAACTGTACAGTTGTATTTTTATCGATACTAAAATTTCCTTCGTTCAGTTTTAATTCAACCGGTTGCGGAATAATAGAAACCTGTTGCGCAAACAGAGTTAACGGACAAGCAAGCAACAACAGGAACTTTACAAATTTTAAGGACATAATCAATACGTGTTTATTTATTTAAAATTGAACAGGTGCAAACGTAAACATCCACTTCACCGGATTCTGCCAGTCTTTCCCTCTAAAGCTGCCAACCGGCGCTTTGATCAGGACCGTGTTCCAACCTTTCTTTAAAGTAATAATTGTTGGCATACGATATTCATACCCTTCATCGGCCAATGGTAATTCACTGTTTCCTTTTTGTCCTGCATGTTTCCATTTCGGCGCAGGAATCAATTGTCCATTTACCCATACTGCACTTTGTTTCGCATCCCATGCATTAGCAGGTGGCGCATCGGTAGCAGGTGAGCGGGACAAATTATTAAAGCCGATCCAGAACTGTTTTGTTTCATCTTCATCGCTCCAGATTTTTGCAGTGGCATACCAGGTCGTACTGTCTTCTGCATTCGGTATTGCAGCTTTAATCAACGGTGCCCACCAATGACGCAATACAACTGTTGCACCAACCTGTTCTGTTGCTGGCTTTGTTTTATCTGCATCAAAACTTTTTTGTTCCGGTGCAAATTGTTTGGATAGATCGCCTTTGTTATCAAATGGCCCGAATAATTTCCAAACAAGATTTGATTGCTGCACATAAGGAAATGAAAGTGTAGAATAGTACTGCTGCTGATGATCAAGTAATCTGTTTTCGAACTGAGTGAATGCATTTGCTCTTGCTGTATTCGGTTCGCCGATGTTTGCTACCCAACCATCAATACCCCCACCCTGCCAGCTGCGTTCTGCAAATGCCAGCATACCGGGATAAACAGGATTCATATTCAGTATATCTTCTTCTTTACTTACTGCTCTGTCGTGCCACATACAGATGGTGCCGCCGAGTGTTGTTGCATCGCCTTTTTCTTTATCAGCAATCTTTCGGTTGAAGATCGTTGTCACCGCTTCCAACGGATCCATATGATTCAGGTACAAATGCCGGGAATCAATGAACTGAATTTGATTGTTTGATGTGTGATGTGCATTGTCATCCATCCACAGTTGACGGATGGTGCTGTTGCTGAAATTACCACCGGGTTGCCAGCCGATCACTTTCTTGCCCATACTTTCAATGAATGCTGTTACTTCGGGAACAAAGTTTTTGTTGATGATCTTTACTTCGTCTGCACCAATATGGATGTACGGCACATCATAGGTTGTACAAAATTCTTTGAGGATATTTTTTACAATCGCCAACCCGCTATCACTCTGCATATCGGTTTTCATGGCACGTTTAAACGCTGCACTATGTCCGGGCATATCAATTTCAGGAACGAAAGTTATATGTCTGTCTTTACAATAGCTGATCAGTTCTTTGATCTCCGCTTCGCTGTAATACATGCCTTTGTTCCGCAGCATGTGTTCGGGTGCAGTAAGTTGCGGATATTGTTTACTGGCGATGCGCCACGCTATATCTTCTGTTGCATGAAAATGAAAAATATTGAGTTTGTTCGCCGCCATCACATCGATCTGTTGCTTCAGCAATGGCACCGACATATAATTCCGTCCCACATCAATCATATAGCCCCGCCAGCTGAACGCAGGCCAATCGGTAATACTTACCGCATCAATCATTGTTTCGCTGCGCAGCAATTGTTTGAGTGTTTGCATACCATTGAACATACCGTGTGCAGTATTCGCAACCAGCTTTACGCTTGCTGCATTCACATCCAGCTGATACGCTTCGCTTTCATGTTGTGCTGCTTTTACTTTTCCAAGACTTAACTCAATAAACAATTCACCGGCTGCTGCTTTATCAGTCAACTTCATTTCCCAACCAATCGATTGAAGATAGTGCTGCAGTTGCGTTGCTTCCTTCAGCAGACTTTTATCTTTCAGTACAATCGTCTTGCAATTGTACAAAGCAAACGCACCTGTCTTCCATTGTACTTGTTGTGGCTGCGGAATCAGTGAAGCTTTTGGTTGCAGATCGTACACATACGGATAGATGATGTGCTTCCACAACAGATAGGCATTACCCATTAAATGCAACCCATCGTTGCTTAACTCCGGTTTCAGTTTTCCGTTTTCATTGCTGAATGGCGTATGCAGATCAACATACTGGTACAGATGAGCCGCAGCATTTGCTTTTAACTGCTCATTTACTTGCTGGATGAGTGCTGTGTTTTTTGTATGGCCCCCAAACTTTCCATACAGTTCATTCACCGGTAAAATACTCTGCACATACAATTTTGTTTTGGGCGATTGCTGCTTTACATAATCAGCAGTCAGCATCATATTCTTCAGTACACTATCCGCACTGATTCCTCTTGAAAGATCATTTGTACCGATGAGCAAAAAGATTTTTGAAGGCTTACGGTTTATAACAACAGGTAATCGATGCAATACTCCGGCTGTTATATCGCCGCTGATGCCGTGATTCTTCATACGCAGATCGTTGAAGAGTTGCGCCCACTCCGAGCCATCGGTAATGCTGTTGCCCAGAAAAATAATCTCCTCTTTTGTTTGCGGCATCGACTTAAACAACGTCACCCGCTGATGATAATAAGTGGAGAACAGACTATCATGTAATACCGGCAATTTCACCTGTGCATGTAACTGCAGCTGTGTTAAAAGAATAAAGGCAATCAGCAATCGCTTCATCATCATATGTTATTTAAAATCGTTCAAGGCAAACTTGTAATTTTTACCTTTCACTGTTTTCAACCGAATCGTTTTCCCTTTGTATAATAGAGTAACATCATTTCCTGCTTTTGACAGCAACGAACAGGAAACAAGTTGTCCGTTTTTCCATTCAATGTTTACATCAAATCCATTTCTTGCACACAATCCTTTTATTGTTCCGGTATGCCAGGCAGCAGGCAATGCAGGTAATAATTCTATTTCTTCATCATTGCTTTGCAGCAACATTTCTGCAAGACCTGCCGTTCCACCAAAGTTGCCATCAATCTGGAATGGCGGATGCCCGCAAAACAAATTGGAATAAGTACCACCACCACCGCTCATCTTAATTTCATCGCCACCTGCAACAGGCTTCACCAATTGCTTAAACAATTGCAATGCATGTTCCCCATCGTGCAATCGTGCCCAGAAATTTATTTTCCATGCCATACTCCAACCGGTACCGGCATCGCCACGTTGCAACAATGTTTGTTTGGCAGCTTCGGCTAACGCAGGTGTTTTATTGATCGAAATTTCATCGTACGGATGTAAGCCATACAAGTGCGATACATGACGATGATGCGGTTCTGCATCTTCCCAATCGTTCACCCATTCATTCAAATCGCCTTTTGCACCAATCTGATTCGGCGCTAATTGTTTTACAGTTGTTGCTAATTCGTTCCGCCATTGGGCATCTATTTTTAAAACAGTTGATGAACTGATACAGGCATTGAATAATTCTCTGCAGATCTGCATATCCATTGTTGGACCCATACAGGTATTACCCACAAAACCATTGGGCATTTTGTATGCATGTTCCGGTGAATTCGATGGTGCAGTTACCAACCATCCATGTGTAGGCTCTTTAATTAAGATGGATTGTAAAAATTGGGCGGCACCTTTTAACACCGGATAATATTTTCTTAAGAAGGCCGTATCCTTTGTGAAGCGATAATGTTCCCAGATATGTTCGCACAACCATGCGCCACCTGTTAAGGTTGATCCCCATGCTGCACCTTCGCCGGGTGATGTAAAGAACCAGGGATTGCTGATAACATGCGCCACCCAACCATTTGCATTGTAATAAGCCTTCGCTGTTTTTTTTCCGTTGTTTACTAAGGAAGAAGTGAAACGATGCATCGGCTCGGCAAGTGTACTTAAGTTGGTTAACTCTGCCGGCCAGTAATTCATTTGTATGTTGATGTTGAGATGATAATCGCCGTTCCATGGTGTTTGGTATTCCACTGCCCACAATCCTTGCAGATTAGCAGGCAATAAACCCGGACGTGAAGAAGAGATAAGTAAGTATCGACCGAAATTGAAATACAAAACAGGCAACTGCAGATCTTCTTCGCCTTTGAAATAATTGATGAGGCGTTGATTTGTAGTTACTGCTGTTCCGGGTTTACTATCGGGCATGTTCCAGCGGCAACGGTTAAAGAGTTGCTGATAAGCAGCAGTACTTTTTTGTTGTGCCGCAGTAAAGGAAGTTTGTTTTGTTTTTTCGATGTACTGAAATGCTTTTTCAATTATATCGTTTGCAAAAAGATTGCCTGTTGCATACTCATAATTCGTAACCGAAGAAATTTTAATCCAGCATTCAGTTGCATTTTCAATCACCAATTCGTTTCCTTCCTGCCTGATCGTTCCATCTTTTACTGTTGGTTGAGCTAAAGTCACAAACTGCATTCCTTTATCAGCGCCTGATGGAAGTTGTCCCATCATCGCAATGGTATTCTTCTTGGTTTTGATCTGTGCATGTTCTTTTCTATACAATGCAAGCACAACATTGATGCTGCCTTTCTTTGTGGTTGACAAACGCACCCATGTAATATCATGTACAAAATCGGTAAACAGTTCTTCTGTAAACGTTGCAGCATTGCGGGTGAATATGGTCGTGGCAGTTGCCTTCTCCAGGTCAAGCACACGACTGTAATTGCTCACAGCTGCATTACTGTCTTTCCAGCTGATGAACAGATCGCCCATGGTTTGGTATGCACCATACTTATCATTCGCTCCTCTGCCACGTCCTGAGCCTTTTCCTTTTGCAATAAAATTCTTTTGCAACAACTCCTGTGCAGCTTTATTATCGCCTGCAAGCAAATAATCCTGGATAGGTTTTAAGAACTGATAGGCATTTTCATTGTCTGCATCCTGCGGACCACCACTCCACAACGAAATTTCATTGAGTGCAATACGTTCTTTCTTTGTATCGCCAAACATCATCGCACCAAGTCGTCCATTACCCAATGGTAAACTTTCGGTGAAATGTGTAGCAGCAGCATTAAAACGAATGGTTACGTCGTTACGTTGTGCAAACAAAAATTGCTGCATCAGCAACAGCAGGCATGCAATGTTGATCTTCTTCACTCGACTAATAATTTAAAAGTTGATGCAGGCAGTTGTTCCCCATTCACCAGGTTACCCTTACTGAATGGCTGCCAGCCATAATAAATATAGGCAGGCTTTTGTTTCGATTTCACTAACACCTGTTTATCGCTGATAATTGCATCACTCATTTCTTTTCCGTTAACTGAGAAACCATTTAAAGGTTCTCCATCACTGGTTTGTAAACCTGCAGCATATTGAAAAGAAATCTTTACAAAACCATTTTTATAGATTGCCTTCAGCGGTAACGGACCTGAAGGAATTATTTTTTTCTGATAGGTTTGATGCAAAGCCCATCTTGCCAAACGTTCGCCCACTGCTTTTTTATTGGTGGGATGCACATCGTTTGCTGCACCGTGATCACTGCTTACAGCCATACCGCTGTTGGGTATCAGTGCAAGCATTTTCCGTTGTTCATTCCTGAACTGCGGCCAGAGTTGCCCTTTGTACTGCAACGTATCAATTGATGATAGCTGTACAAAATAATACGGCAGGTTCTTTTTCCATTTGCTGCGGTAATTGTTAATCATAACAACAGATAAAGCTGCATATTCTTCTACCCGTTCTGTTTCCTGCGCATTACTTTCGCCTTGGTAATTGATAATTCCTTTAATAGCTAACCGAAACAAAGGTTCAATACCTGCTTTGTATGCAAAGCCCGGTTTGTACGCATGATTCTTACCATATCCATCTGACGGAACATTTGAATTACTTCCAATGTTTTGCTGTCCACGTTCTTTTACCCAAACAGGTAGAGAAGTATTCCGCAACCAATCGCCATTTATTTTAGAAGAGAATTGTTTATGTTTTTTTAATGCAACCGGATCGATAAACGTTTCAAGCGGTGCACCACCAATAGACAGATTGATCAAACCAATGGGAACATCAAGCGATGTTACTAATGTCTTGCCGAAGTAATAAGCAACTGCACTCATCTGCTTTACTGAAACACTGTCACACTGCTGCCATACTCCTTTGTAGAAATGCTCAGTAGTAAGCAACTGTGTAACAGAATCAGTAAAGGCATTGGCAAAAATACTTTTACCGGCATAGTTTGGATTATAAAGACGGAGCTGATGCAGATTACTTAATGGCAATTCACTCTTGTAATGCACTTCACGTTGCAAGGGCCATTCCATATTACTCTGCCCGATACAAAGCCATACATCACCAATCAGAATATTGTTTAGTTCGATCTTTGAATTTCCACTTTCAATACGTATCGATTGTGGTTTTGCATTTGCAGATTGTTTTTGAAAGTAAACAACCCAACCCGAATCGGCAGCCGCAATGATCTTCTTCGATTCACCGGCAAACTGAACAGTTACTTCATTACCCGGAATTGCTTTTCCCCAGACAGTAATTGGCTCATCTCTTTGCAACACCATATTGCCCGAAAAAAATGTTGCCACCGACAATTGACCGATGGCAACATAGGGAAATAAAAAAAGTAAACAGAATGACAATCTTTTCATTGATGAGAACAATTAAAAAATTGCTGGATTGAAACTATAAAATAAAATCTTTAGATAAATGCTCAAACGTATGCGCAAAATTCGTATCGGTTTGGAGATGCTCATTCAGCAATTGCATGCAATACCATTCCTGCCTTGGCAAATGGAACGGGCCTTTGAATAAATTTCCTTTGGCTGTTTGTGCAATGCTGCCATCACGATGGAGATAACCAAACCATTCTCCGTTTTCTTTATCGTGGAAATGACTGTATGCATAATCATGTACCAGCTTGTGCCACTGTGCATATTTTTCATTGCCAGTCATTGTATAAGCAAGCAAAGTAGCAATGATCACTTCGTTATGAGGCCACCAGAATTTCATATCCTGCCAGTATTCCTGCACCGGCTTATTGAACACATCACGGAAATACAAAATACCTCCGTATTCTTTATCCCAGCCACGCTCCCACATATAGTCGAGCATTTTACAACCCAGTGCAATCAAATGCGGATCGTTGTTGCGATGTTTAGCTTCGTGCAGAATAAACCAGGCACCTTCAATGGCATGCCCCGGGTTGAGTGTGCGTCCATCAATATGATCAATGATGCTGCCATCAGGCGCCACCTGTTCCATCACACATTGAATATCATCCTTTACAAAGTAGGTTTCAATCTCATTGATCCATTTGCTGATCCATTCATCGCAACGCTCATCCCCGATCAACTCTCTTAATTGTTGCGCCGTATTGGTCATAATCATGGGCACGCCAATACCACGTGTGGGTCTCGTACCTGTGAACTTTGGTTCCAGTTTTTTTTCACCGCTTGCGTATGCAATACATTCCCCAAACACTCTTCTTGCATTGGCGGCGGCTTCTTCACTGCCACTTGCTTTGGCGTAAGCTGCGGCGGCAATTACATAAAATGTTTCGGAGAAATAATACCTGCGTTTACGAATCGGTTGCCCATCACGTGTTACATGAAAGAACATTTGTCCGTCACTATCAAAACAATGCTTATTCAAAAACTCATAGCCGAGTTTGGCACCATCAAGCCACTCCTGCTTTTGTTCAACTGTATTGTACAAAGTTGATAAGAGCCATGTAGCCCGCCCTTGAATCCAAACGGCCTTGTCATCATCGATGAGTGAACCATTTGAATCACGCATTAACAAAAAGCCACCGTGTTCAGTATCGAAGGAACGGGGAAACCAGAAAGGAACTGTATCATTCAGTAACTGGTTTGCATAAAAATCCCGTAACGAAATTAAATCGTTTGTTGTGTAAGCCATATCTCTTTATTATTTAAATAGAATGATCAGTTCCACTTTACAACCGTGAAAATGATCTTTGCATAATTATCTTTTTCGTAGAGGATGCCGATCTTCTTTTTCGAAATGCGAACGATATCAGAATAAGCTGCATTATCTCTTTTACCTGTTGAATCGATAAGAATACTCTTCTTCCAGGTAAATCCATCGTTGTAGCTGATGCGAAGTGTAAGATTATCCCTGCTCTTTGTATCGGCCGCATTGCAGAACGCAACAATATGTTTGCCTTTCTTTTTACCAACCGTTAAAATACTTCCCTGGCAAACAGGATCGGGTAAGTTGTTATCGAAATAAACACTATCCCAATTCGCTCCACCATTGTTGCTGATGGCAATTAGTCTTGCACGCACATCACCTTTCTGGTTGCGGATATTCATCATTAAACGATTGCCGGAAATCTCAGTCGCCATTGCTTCGTTACCACCGACACGATCAACGGTTTCACTTAACTGAAATGTTTTACCATGATCATCGGTATAAAATCCATGTGCTTTATAATCTTCCGATTGCTTCAAGGGTTCACCTGCAGAATGATTGGCTGCTACAAAAATTCGTCCTTTGTATACACCTGTACTGAACTGCATCGCATGACCCGGTGTGTTAGCATAACTCCGCCAGTCTTCGTTAAAATTGTAAGCAGCATTTGTTGCCGGTTGTTTCGGACGGTGCACTTGTGTAGTGATGTTCACTGCTTCGCTCCATGTAACACCGCCATCGGTGGATGTTTTGTACCACACTTCACGCAAACCTTTTCCTTTACGTACTTCGCCTTCGTGATTATTACCGGTGTTGTAAAATAAAAAAACTCTTCCCTGCGGATACATTGGATCTGCTACGTCAACAACAGGTGCAGGATTACCTGCCTGTAACTGATCGTAGTTTACGACAGTTTGTATGGCACTCCATGTTTTACCTTGATCGGTGCTGCGTTTTAATACAATATTGATATCGCCGAAATCGCCTGCATTGTTTACACGACCTTCGGCAAATGCAAGCAGCGTTCCGTCTTTTAAATTTACAATGGCAGGAATACGGTAACTCTTATGTCCTTCTTTCCCCGATTCAAATACTGTAACCGGTGTAGTTTGTGCCAACAGCGCTGTTGCTGTTATCAACAAAACAAAAGCACTCAAATAAAATCTTTTCATGTTCGATTATATAAAACTGATGAATGATTATTCTTCTGTTACAGTGGTGGCTTTCGGTCTCAAGAACCACAACTGTATGATCAACGCAAATGCAACAATGCCCCCGAGCATTGCAAAATCTTTTTCCAGGTTACCCGCATCGGTTGATTTACCTAACCAATCGGTGATGAATGCTCCTGCAAAAACACCTGTCATATTCATAATGCCATACGCCGTTGCCCGATACTTCGATGAAGCAAACTGACAAAGAATAGGCATATTATTCGCATCGAACATACCAAAGCCGAAGCCAAAACAAAAAGCTGCAGCTACTACATGAAACACGGTATCACCCAAACCAATAAATAATAATGAGGGAATGGTTAATGCCAAACCAATAGCACTTGTATAAATCCGTCCACGGATATTTTTCTGCACCCAACGATCGGATAACAAACCACCGAAGATGACACCGATGAAAGAAGATGCCGCAATGGTAATGGTTGACAATGGACCGGCCTGTGACATATTGATGTTGAGATTATTGGCAAACAATGTCGGTAACCAATTCTTTACTGCCCAACCCGGTAAACTCGGTACAGCGAAATACAATAAGATGATCCAGAAAGAAATATTGCTGAGTAGTAATGCTAACCCTTTTGTAACAGATGGTTTTGTTGTTGAGCTGATTGCTGATTCAACTGTATTTACTTTTTTCTCCCGTAAGAAAAGGATCAACACAACTGAATAACAGATACCGATCAAACCAAAAGAATGAAAGGCCGTTTTCCACGAGAATGCTGATGCAATGGTTGCACCAAAACCACCTAATGCCTGGCCCATATACAAACCTGTCATATGAATACCAATAGCGAGTGATCTTGTTTTATCGCTGTGATAATCGGCAATGAGAGAGAGGCCTGCCGGGATGTATAGCGCTTCACTAACGCCCATGATTGCACGAAGCCAGTACAATTGTGTAAAGTTTTGTGCATACCCCATCGCTAAGGTAACTGCACTCCAAACAAACAAACTTCCAACAATAAGCCATTTGCGGTTTACTCTGTCGGCAATCATTCCTGCAAACGGACTCATGATACCATAGATCCATAAAAAAATCGCCATCAGTCTGCCGAAGTTGGCAGCTGTTTGCAACTCAGCAATATCAATCATCATCGATGGCTTCATGGTGCTGAGCATTTGCCTGTCCATGTAATTGAGTAATGCCACTACCCAAAGCAAACCAACAACGATCCAGGGATATGATTTTGAGTTACTCATTTTCTGGTTACTGGTTTAACAGATAGTATAAAAGGCGAACGTACTCCTGCTTTTATTTCTCCACTTGGAATAAAAAAACAGTTGTTCCATTTGACAGCTGTTGTTGTAACAGGTGTGTCATAAGGAATATTTCCAAGAACCTCCCAGCTATCATTTATTATATTGTACGATAAAATTTCTTTGTTGAAACCCGGATGAGCTGATTGCAAAGCTGTTTTCTCATCGGTTAATTTCTTTTTCGTTGATTCATCGTTAGGAGCATTAATCGCTGCAATTAATTCTTCTGTACGTTGAAAGGTTGCGCCTTTATCGCCGCCAAATACAAGCAGTTGATCTTTATACACTGCTCCCGTGCCGGCAGATAAAGCATAGGGTAAGGATTTTTTTTCAGTCCATTGATGGGTTAACAGATCAAATGCAAAAACAGAATTGTACAGCGTGCTGATGCCATTACTGTTTCGCATCCTTCCACCAATTAAATAAAGTATATGCTTATTTATCAACAGCACGGCATGCGACACCTTGTTTACTGTTGTTGATAATTGCTTCCATCCTGCGCTAAGATTATTGAGATTGAGTACAAGCAGCTGATTGCTTACTCCATTGGTCATTTCACCACCTGCTAAGTAAACGTTCTGTCCGTCAACCGCAATTGATGCATTGGTTAGGGCAAACGGAAGATCGGGCAGATTTTGAATGGCAAATACGGATGCATTGTTTGTAAGCCGTAGCAGAAATGTTTTATTAGTTAGGCCGCCTTCGTTTTCACCACCGGCTGCAACAATTCCTTCATCAGTTGTGCAGGAAGCAGCATAAGCAATGGTAAACGGAAGTTTTATACGTTGTTGTAATACAATACCCTTCCCTTTTTTAGCATACACATATAAAGCATCTTCATATTTTTTCTTACCGCCCAACCAAGGCATAGCAGCAGGAAAATTTGCACCGCCTGCAACAATGAGTTTATTTTTATACACACCAGCAACAGCACCTGCAACACCCAGCGCTTTCGCTCCGTTTGCGGCAACAGGAAGCTCAGCAGCAACATTCCATTGCAGTGACAGCTCCTGTTTTTTTTGTGCATGTATGGCTGCATTAAAAAACATGGATAAAAGAAAAAGTGATATGTGAAAGCGATTCATTTCAGTTTATACATTCACGGCTGTTTGTAAGCGTGATGAGAATTGATTGAACCCGATCTGCTCGGTATCTTTTTTAAATAATTCAAATTCGGTTGCCGTCATGTTTTTTACAGGTAAACGAAACTCACCACAATCGATACCCAGCAATTTCATATAAGCTTTGCCTGTTGCAATGCCGCCGTACTTACCCAACAATGTAATCATATCGATCGACTTTTGCTGCAATGCATTGGCTGTTTTCAGATCGCCGTTATTAAACGCATCAATCAAATCGTAATACAAAGGCGCTGCATAGTTGAAGGTACTGCCTACTGATGCTTTTGTACCCAATGCCAATGCTGGTAACATATTCTCATCTCTGCCCCACAGCATATCGTACTTGCCCTCTTTAAAATTCATGCAGGAAAGAAAGTCCATAAAGTCTTCGTGTGTGTATTTAACACCGGTGAAGTTGGGAATAAGATTGTCAACTGCCTTCAATAATTCAATCATAGGAAAACCTACTCCAGTAAGCACCGGAATATGATAATAATAAAACGGCATATCGGGCACTACCGATGCTACTTCACTGCAAGCTTTCGCCAACATTTCAACAGAAGCCGGTTTAAAATAAAATGGTGCTGTAAAAGAAATCGCATCTAAACCAATTTGCTGTGCATGCAACGCCAGCTCTTTACAATCGGTTAAACAGGTGCCGCCTAATAAAGGCATTACAATAAAATCTGCATCATCTTTTGCTACTGCAGCCCATGCTTCTGCCACGGCTTTCTTTTCGTTCAATGATAACGAAACTCCTTCTCCTGTTGACCCGCAGATGAATGCACCTTTAATGCCGTTTGCTTTCAGCATTTCATAATAAGATGGAATGATTGCAAGGTTCAATGAACCATCTGTGTGCATAGGTGTAAAAGGCGCTGCAATCAAGCCCTGTAAATGTTGTTTGTTCATGTGCTCGGTTAATTGCTAAAAAATTAATAAACATTAAAAAAAACCGGGAGCAGGAATACTCCCGGCTAAAACTAACTGCTGATTATGAAAATTTTTTCTACGGTTTTGATGTCGGGTAACCCGGGGTCTGATTAACCAGAGGGTCGTTGGTCCATATTGCAGCTTCAATTGGCCAGAGAATTTTGTGAGCCTGTGTTGCTTTATCCAAAACACCGTAAGGATGATTCAGGCTTTTAAACACTAATGGTTCTGAGCCGAATTTCATTCTCCGTAAATCGTACCAGCGCTTGCCTTCATAGACAAACTCTTTACTACGTTCTGCAAATATGGCCAGTTCATTTGCATCTTTTGATCCGTTCACAAATGGTGCAGGGTCATTAACAGCGCCACCAAATGCCCTGTCACGTATAGCTTTAATATATTGAGTAGGGTCTCCACCTTCAGCATTAACAATTTCTGCCAACATTAACAACCTGTCCGCTTCACGGTAAATTGGCCAGTCATCTGTAAATACCCTTATGTTTGCTGAATTCATAATTCCGATGAATTTTACCAATGCTGTATTCCTGATATTAACCACCACACTCGGGGGCGTACCACTTGTTCTGTAATAATCGTAAAAAGTAGCATTACGGCGTGTGTCTGACAGGCTATACGACTGAAACAATTCAAATGTGTAGCCATAGCGCTGAATCGGTTGTGCAGTGGAGGTGCCAATATTGAGCGGATCTATTAAAGTTGGCGATACCGTTGTTGAGTCCTTTACATGTCTGCTATTGAAGTTAAACAAATCATAGAGGAAAAAAGAATAACCGGTGCCCATATTTGCTTCTCCATCACGGTAACGAATGGCAAAAATAATTTCACTATTGTCTTTGGTTTTAAACACATTGGCGAAATTGCTAAGTAGTGAACTGCCGGCTACGGCATTTAGTGCCGTTTTTGCCTCTGTAAGGTCGGCGGTTGTGTTATATACTTTCGCAGACCATAGGTACACTTCTCCTTTCAGCATTAATGCTGCCTTTGGATTCCATTGTGTTTTGTCAGAAGAAGCGGACGTTCCAAACAGCCTCAATGATTTGTTTATATCTGATTTTACTGATGCTAAAATTTCTGCTTCTGTGGATCTTGCCTTACGAAGCGTAACTGCATCAATGTTCCCTTTTAAAGCTTCCGGTTCCAATACTAATGGCACACCGCCATAGGTACGAAGTAAATGAAAATAGTAGTACGATCTCATGGCATAGGCTTGCCCCAATAAGAAGTCTTTTTTAGCGGCGGGTATGAAATCAATTGCAGTTACCTTGCTAATAAAAAGATTAAGTTGAAGAATGGGGCCGTAAAAACCAGCCCAGCTACCAACCCCTGCAGAAGTTTCCTGGATAGCCTGATTAATAATTGTCAATTCATTCAACGATGCCCCTGTACGGTCCACATTGCTTAAACTACCACCTCTCATTTCGCCAAGGCGAAAAAACATAAATTGATTATTGCGGAAGTTGTTGTGAAGGCCTACCATAAAATTGGTTACCTGACCTTCTGTTTTCCAAAAGTTACCATCACCATAATAGTCCTCTGGAGCCAACTCCAATGTTTTACGGCATGATGACATAGCAAGCGCCAGCATCGATATGCATAGTATGTATCTAAATTTTTTCATTATCTGATAAATTTATGTATTGATTAAAAGGTGAGGTTAGCTCCAAAAACCAATTGTGTTGGTATAGTGTAAGCGCTGCTTTGAACCGCTGTACGTTCGGGCAAATTCAACAGACTATTTGTGATATAGCCCAGGTTTTGCCCAGTAATGGTAAGTCTCAGGCCACTGATTTTAGCCTTGCTTAAAATTTTAGACGGCAAAGCGTAACTCAATGAAACTTCCCTGAAGGCGAGGTAGCTTGAATTCACAAAAAACATACTGCTTGGTCGATCCATGTTTTTGGTATTGAGTTGATCGGCCCAGGTATAGCGTGGGTATTTCGCATTCGGATTATCCGGCGTCCATGTTTGTTTTACAAGGTCGGTTGCATTAAACTCACCCTGTGCCATTGTCATTGACCACATCTGCTGGAAATCCTGTTGAATATGACCTAAGGCAAAATCAAGACGGGCAAAAAGACTGAAACCTTTCCAGGATACAGTTGTGTTGAAACCACCTGTCCAGCGGGGAAGTGTACGACCTAATGAAACCCTGTCACGGTAATCTATCGTATCATTCTTATCAATATCCTTCCACATAACATCGCCCAATTGTGTAGCAACATACAGCGGGTTGTTTGCCGGACGCCCTGCATTTAAATTATACTGATTTATTAATTTCTGACTGGCTACACCACGTCCAGCACCGCCATTCTGATAAGCGGCCTTGGCTGCTTCATCAACCTTGTTATAGTTTTCAAGATCTTTTTGTGTTCGTATAATACCTTCTGCAACGAAGCCAAATATTTCACCCCACTCCTGACCTTCCTGGAAACCGCCAACCCATATTACCTTCCCGGTTTTTGGATCATAAATCTGTTCTCCACCTTGCCTGTTTTTGTCATTGCCATTATACGGAAGTTTCAAAATAGTGTTCTTATTCCAAGCAGCATTTGCACTAACCTCCCACTTTAAATTTCTTTTTTGAAGTATTTTATAACCCGCTTCCATTTCAAAACCTCTGTTACGCATACTTCCATTATTTGTTCTTACACTGTTAACTCCGGAAGAACTGGGCAAACTCACAAAGGCAAGTTTATCATCAGTAATTCTGTTATAGTAAGCAAAGGATGCATTTAACCTGTTGTTGAATAAACCTAAATCAGCACCAACTTCTGTTGTATTTGTTTTTTCCCATCTTAATGTAGGGTTTGCTAATGATGACAATAAGAAACCGATGTTACCATTATAAGCAGTTTGAGAACCATAAGAACCCTGCACTTCATACAAGCCAATAGCATTGCTGGTTCCGATACCTATGTTTCCATTTTTTCCCCAGCTTGCTCTCATTTTTAAATATGATAACCAACTTCTGGCAGATGACATAAAGTTTTCTTTATGTACCAACCAGCCAATAGATGCCGCAGGAAAAGTTCCGTATTGATTGTCGGTACTTAATCTTGAAACACCGTCTCTTCTTACTGTTAAGCTGGCCAGGTATTTCCCGTCCCAATCATAAAGCAAACGGCCAAAACCAGACATGATACGTTCCCTGCTATGATATGAATCTGTACTGCGTGTTTGAGTGAGTGCATTGTTTAGTGTGTATTGTAAGTCGCCAAAATCATCTGAGGGAGCCTGGCTGCCACCTGCAAATATTCCTTTATTATATGCATCATAATATTCGAAGCCAACCATGGCATCAACATTATTCTTTTTCAGGAAGGATATACTATAATTTAAGGTAGCATTATAAGTTTGGCGGATTGTGCGGTCGAAACCTGCTGAGGTTTCTCTTGTCCTGTTCCAACCTGCATTGGGATTAGTTAGGCTTAAAAAACCAGTACGGAAATCTTTATTAAAAGATTCTGATTCACTTTCATCATACATCCATATAGCTCCCAGCTTTAAGTAAAGGTCTTTCCATATATCAGCTTTAAAAGACTGACCTAGCGTAAATTTATCTGACTGGTTATGACGTTTGTACTTATCAATATTAACTATTGGATTACCATCGCTTGCATCCCGACCAAGAATGAACTCGCCATTTGCATTGGTTCCTCGCATAGTCGGTGGTGCCGAAAGCATACGACCCCAATAATTTCCCTCGCCGTTTTGTAATGATTGATCTCTCCAATTGGCTTTATTGAATTGTATGCTGCTTTCCGACTTCAACCATTCTTTTATTTTATAATCGCCATTGAGTGTAAAGGTTAAACGCTTGTAAAAGGTTGCAAGTGACAGACCTTTTTCATCATAATACCCCACATTAGCAAAATATCCTCCCTTGTCATTTCCTCCCCTCATGCCTATATTATATTCCTGAATATTGGCCTGATCATGCAAACCGTAATCTCCATAATTAAAATCCTTATAAATCAGGTCTGCATAAGTTCCGTTAGGATCATAGTTCCCTTGTGCATTGGTAGGAACAGCATCTTTCATTGTTTTCCAGCCAGGCTGGCCAACTAAGTCGCTGTTTGTACTGTTCAGTCGCATTACGCTCCAAACAGCCCTGTTATCATAGTTGCCATCTAAGATGGCCCCTGTTACAGGATCTCTGTATAAATTTCCTGTTGCTCTTGGACCAACAACAGAAAGGGCAGTATTAGAAGCAACTGTTCCATTAGTGCCATTGATAAAAGATTGCACCAAACCCAAACGGCTCCATTTAATGTAATCTTCAGCGCTTAAAAAGTTATAAGGAACGTTTAGAAAGCTGACTCCGCTTCTAACATTTACACTAATCGACGAGGAACCAGCTTTGCCTCTTTTTGATGTTATAAGTATTACGCCATTGCTGGCCCTTGCTCCATAGATAGCTGTAGCAGATGCATCTTTCAACACTTCAATGCTACCAATATCTTCTGGATTTATATCACTGAGCGAACCTCTGACTTGACCATCCATTAAAATTAAAGGACTGCCTGAACCATCGAAATTGGTTCCTCCTCTTAGAGTGATCCCAGGCAAAGAACCCGGTCTTCCTGTTCCGGTGGAAACTCTTAAACCTGGAATAGTACCGGCCAATGCCTGTGCAGGGTTGGAACGCAATCCTGTTTCTAAGATTTTGTTGTCCAGTTTAGCAACTGATGACGTTAGTTTGTTTCGCCGGGTAGTACCATAACCCACAACTACAACTTCGTCCATTTTAGAAGCAGACGATTGTAGTTGAATGGTGATACTGTTTGCATTTTCCACTTTTACTTCCTGCGACACAAAGCCCACAGAGGAAATAACGAGGATGTCGCCGATAGCAGCTTCAATACTGAAACGGCCTTCAGCATCGGTTTGAGTGCCGGTGTTTTTTGCTTTTACCACAACTGAAGCACCGGAAAGGCCTGCATTATCATCTTTCGATATTACCTGGCCCGAAACTTTGATGGACTGAGCTCCCGCTATCAATGTGAGAAGCACAAAAGCGAACATCAACCCAATCTTTAAAAATACTTTCATACAGCAAGTTTTGTTTTATTTTTGTATTATGTATGACATAATAAAATTGAAAAACTTTCTGCATTTGACCAAAAAAAGTTTTCAACTATTTTTAAGTTATTAATAATCAATGCAGAAATTCTGCGAGGACTGGTGGATTTTCCTAATTTTGAATAATTAAGTAGTACATAATATGTCTAGCACACTTTTGAACGGACACTTTAAAACCATAGAAACCAGCAGCCTGGTTGATAAGGTAGAAGCCAACCTGGTGGAGTTACTTCAACAGCAAAAACTAAAGGTTGGGGATAGCATTCCCAAGGAAATTGAGCTGGCCGAAGCGTTGGGCGTAAGCCGCACCGTGATCCGTGAAGCTTTGCTGCGATTGCGAATGATGGGTCTGATCGAGTCAAAGAAGAAGAAAGGATCTGTTATTACGAGCCCGGATATTTTCGGCAACCTCAGCAAGAGTATGAATCCGCATATACTAGACCCAGGCACGTTGAAAGAAGTATTTGAAATACGGTTGGTGCTGGAAATAGGTATGGCTGATTTTCTCTTTCATCGTATTACAAAAGCTGACATAAAAGAACTGAAACAAATTGTAGCGAACGAGCCACCTGCCGCACAGGATCATTTATTTAATGTAGAACATGAAATTGCGTTTCACGGAAAGCTGTATGAAATCACAGGCAACGAAACAATGAAGAAATTCCAGAAGATGTTGTTACCGGTTTTTGACTATGTACACAACAGTGGTTTACTGAAAAAACAAACAGCACTCAAAACTTTCGTGTCGCATAAAGAGTTGGTGGAAATTTTAGAGAATGGTTCGCCTGAACAATTCAGGAATGGCATGCGGAATCACTTAGAGAATCATTTTGCACGAATATTTGAATAGTAAAAAGTTTATTGCTGCACTTCTTTAATTGCATCTGCTATCGGATGTTTCGCTTTATAGGTGAAGCCTAACAACTTCGCAATGGTTTGTGCAAACTGCTGCTGATAAAATTGCTGATCTGCTCTTACTTCTCCTTTTGCAGGAACGCCGGCACCTATTGCTGCAAACCAAATTTCAGAAGCATCTTTAATAGAATTACCATGGCTTGTCCATTCAGCTTTTACAACATCTCCTCTTCCATGATCAGTTGTGAAAAAGATAGCTGTCTTATTACGATAAGCAGGATCACTTTGTACATAATCCCATAATTGCTTGATCCATGCATCAACCTGGTGAGCTGCATCAAGATAAGAACGGTACTGCCCTGCATGCGCCCATTCATCAGTTTCACCATAAGCAATGTAAAGCACTTTAGGCTTTTTAGCTTTTAAATGCGTGAGTGCCGCATAATGTGTAAATACATCCAGGCATTCATCTTCATGCCAAGGCTTGTATGAATCTTTCAGCATTGCGTTCACCATTTTTTGCTCTGATGTCAATGATGGAACAGCAGAAGTATCGTAAGCCGACACAACAGGAAAACCGCTACGCTCTTCATTTAAGATACGATCGAATGCTTCCCATGCACCAAACGCAGCTACTTTGTTTTTATACAAGGGTTGCTGATGTAAAAACTCAAGCAGGGTTACATGCGGATTTGGTTTGTATGAATTTGAATTGATCGCTGTATCGGCATAACCCGTCATGATCTCACTATAGCCGGGATAACTGAACCAGTAAGGATTGGCATTGTTCACTTTGTTATTATACGCTCTGTTGCCATACAATTGTCCTTTTGCCGCAACAGTTGACCAGATGAATGGCATTAACTTCTTTCGTCTTTCTCCCGGCGTTGCAGCCCAGTAATGTTGATAGATATACGCACTATCACCTTTGTGAAATTTCTTATTATTTGCAATGGCGGAATCCATGCCTTTGTACAACTCCTGCCAACGTAATCCATCAGTTGTAATAATGATAATGTTCTCTGCCTTTTGTGCCTCGCTGCAAAGTGTCATCACAACAAACAGAAAACCGAAAATTGTACGCATACTTTTAAAATTAAATTGATTGAAAACGAACAGCAACCAAACTTACTTTTTTATTAACTCAATAAACGATGCAAACGGTTGAGCATAAAAGCAGCTTATAAAACAAAACTGCTGCAGGGCACATAATTTACTTCACAATTACTTCATCAATAAAAATATGTGAAGGCGATCCTGCACTTTCGTGCCATGCAGGCAACTCCCCTCCTGTTTTTGCACGCACACGTATATAACGTGCTGTTGCATTTACATTGGCGCCGAGGGTCTGTACTTCCGGCTCTTTTAATTCTGCTATTATTTTATTTTCAACTGTTGTTAAGGGTTTAAAAGTTTTGCCATCGTTACTGATCTCAAACACTACTTCTTTCGGATAAACAATCCACGGACTAACTTCCTGCAATACATGTACAGCAACATATTTTACCGGCCTCACTTTTTGCAGATCAATGACAGCCACAAAATCTTTTGCAAAATAACTTTGCCAGTCGCCTGTTTTCCAGTTGGCATCACCAATAATTCCATCGATCAATGCATCTTTACCGCCTGCTGTGTACATGGGGTGCACTTCACTCAACACGGTAATGCTTCTGTCGCTGGGTACTTTGTAAAACTTCTGTACAATTTTTGGACTTTGCTTTCCATTCTTGCTTGCAAACAATTCAATGTTTGCAGTTTCAGTAATAGCAAAAGGTTTTTCGTAACGATAAAACCTGGGCTTTGCGGCACCATTCACAATTGCATAATAGATCTCGGTCTGCGGATCAAGATGTTTCAGCGTAACCGACAAACTCCTTTTGAATTTATTTGTATTCATATGAAAGAACGGAACAGCTACAAACGCTTCATCATTCACTTTCGATGATGGCATAACTGCTTTGTCGATACCACGGTTTTTGTTAGGTGTTGCACTCATTTCAAAAACCAGTTCACCACCATTTTCTACATCCGTATTCTTAATAAACGTCGCTGAATGTGCTTTCCCATTCAACAGCACATTGTTTACATAAAAGTTTTTTGCTGTTCTGTTCTTAGCAGCGATAGAAAATGTTTTGCCATTCTCTAAATGAATTTTTACTTCATCAAACAAAGGCGTGCCTAATGCATAGACGCCACTGCCAGGTGTGGGTTGATAAATACCCATTGCACTCAACACAAACCATGCGCTCATTTGTCCGCAATCTTCGTTACCAATCAAACCATCCGGATTGTTAGGATAAAACTCTGTACATATCTGGTGAACGATCTCCTGTGTGCGCCATGGTTTACCTGCATAATTGAACAAATAAGCCATATGGTGGCTGGGTTCGTTGCCATGTGCATACTGACCGATCAATCCGGTTACATCGGCCTGATCACGACCGCTCAATGTTTGTTTGGTGGTGAAAAGTTCTTCCAGCTTGCGTAAGAAATTTTCTTTGCCTCCATATAATTTGATCAAACCATCAATATCCTGTTGTGCCGAGAACGAATAATGCCAGGAGTTACCTTCTGTGAAAAAGTTATTGACTTCTGTTGCATTGAATGGCGAAAACCAAAAGCTCTGCACTTTACCACGTATATGATACGTTGTGGGATCGAAAAGATTACGATAGTTCAATGCACGTGCTGCATATTTCTTTGCAACAGTTTCATTGCCTATCCATTTGGCGAACTCAGCAATACACCAATCATCATATGCATACTCTACCGTCTTCGATGCACTTTCATGATCATGATCGTTGCTAACAAATCCCTGGCGTGCATATTGTGTTAAACCATAGCGATTGCTTTCTGCATAACTCGTCATTGCTTCCAATGCCAGCTTTGTATCAAAACCTTTGATTCCTTTTTGATACGCATCAACAATTACCGGCACAGAATGATAGCCGATCATACAAAATGTTTCGTTACCGCTTAACTCCCAAACCGGCAACATGCCACCCTGTTTGTATTGCGCTAAAAATGTATTGATCCAATCTGCAGTTCTTTTTTGATTGATGATAGACATCAACGGATGTAAGGCACGGTGTGTATCCCATAAGGAGAATACAGAATAATTTGTGAACCCATCAGCTTTATGCACGTTCAGATCTGTGCCACGGTATTCGCCATTTACATCGGTATAAATATTGGGCGCTACCGATGCATGATACAACGCCGTATAAAATGCCACCTGCTGATCCTGCGTTCCACCTTTCACTTCAATCTTGCCCAGCTCTTTATTCCACTCGTCTTCCGCCTTCTGTTTTACGGTTGCAAAATTCCAATGTGGAATTTCTGTATCAAGATTCAGCTTTGCGTTTTCCATGCTTACGCCTGAAATACCCACTTTCACCTGTACGGCTTTGTTGCTGCTTACATCAAAACTGAAATACGCTTTGATGTTTTTTCCGCTGGCAGAACGCAAATTATTTTGCAACACATCGTTCAAAGCAATGCCATACGCTTTGATTGGTTTATCAAATTTCATGTAGAAGTAAAGCACCTGGTTTGATGCCCAGCTTTTGCTGCGGCGCATGCCTCTTACTTCGTAATCATTTACTATTTCAAACGATGATTCCAATACTTCATCTCGGTGTTTCAGATCGAGCAATACTTTTCCTTCTGTTGCAGCTGCATCAAATGTATATTGGTGCATACCCGAACGGAATGATGTGGTGAGCGCTGCGTTAATGTTGTGTTTCTTCAGCAACACTTCGTAATAACCTGCATGTGCTTTTTCATTTTTGTGTGAGAAGGGAGAAGCATATTCACTGTTCTTCCATTTCACCTCACCTGTAAACGGCATCAGCAATACATCGCAGTAATCCGCAATACCGGTGCCGCTCAGATGCGTATGCGAAAAACCATACATGATACTGTCGCTGTAATGGTAGCCGCCACAACCATCCCAGCCTTCCAGTCTTGTATCAGGACTTAACTGCATCATACCAAACGGCATTGTAGCGCCGGGATACGTATGACCATGACCGCCTGTACCAATAAAAGGATTCACAAGCTTTGCATAATTTGTTTGTGCATTAACTAAAACACTCAACATAATAAAACAAAAAACAAACACTACTCTTTTCATCGTCTTATATTTTCATTTCTTAATTAAATCCACCTTGTCCACGATAAAGCTTTACCGGTTTATCGAGTTTTATTTTAACAACAGTGATATACTTTTCCAACACATTTTGCGGAACATTCACATACACCAATCCGGGAACATGGCTCCACGATATTTTACCAACAATTTTGTGCGAAAGTTTTGCATTATTGCCCAGTACAGTAATGTCCTGAACTTTATTATCCAATCCTTTGATCATGATATTACCACCCGAACTTCCGTGCAGGAATAAATACAACGTTGAGGAATCTTTTGATAATGTTGTCGGACCATAAAAATGTCCCTGCGGAATACCGCCGATGGTATTAAAGATTGCTTCGCCGTTACGTTTGTTCCATGCACCCAGTTCTTTCAACACATTCACCTGTTCAGCAGGAATTGTTCCATCTTCCATTGGCCCCATATCGAGTAACAGGTTACCACCATTTGAAATGGCATCAACAAAAATGCTGATCACTTCATAAGGCGTTTTCCAGTTGTTGTCGTGATGAAAACCCCAGTTATCATTTGTGGTCATACACAATTCCCACCAGTTGAATTTTGGTCTTGATACCGGAAAATTCTGTTCAGGTGTATCATAATCGCCATAGCCCTGTAAACGCCCGTTGATAATTGCATTTGGATTAACAGACAGAATCATATTTCTTACTTTTTGCGACTCCCATTCTTCAGCACTGCGTTCCCAATCGCCATCGAACCACCAGAGGTCGGGTTTGAACATGGAATTAATTTCTTTAATCTGTCCCTGGAAAAAAGAACGAAAACGATTCCAGCGTTCGTAATCATTGACAATTTTATAACGACTGCTGTCGTTTAAGAAACCGGGATAATCGGGATGGCTCCAGTCGAGCAATGAAAAATATGCACCGCACTTGATGTTGCGTTTCCGCAGCTCTTCAAAGAAAGGCTTGATCATATCTTTTTTTGAGGGAGTAGCCTGTACTGTACTCAGCTTGTTCATTTTGGTATCATACATCGCAACACCATCGTGATGTTTGGTAGTGATCACCGAATATCTTGCGCCGCTTTCCTGTATCAGATCGGCCCATGCAGCAGGATCATAATTCTTCAAGGTGAATCCCTTCAGCTGTTTCATGTAATCGACATAACTGATCTTTTTGTTATGAAAGCTCCACGATTCATCAATACCATTCACCGCATAAATACCTGCATGAATAAAAATGCCCAGCTTGGCATCGGCAAACCACTGCATTTTTTCTTTAATCGTTGCGGGATCTGTTTTTTGCTGTGCATTTGTTTTTACCGAAACAAAAAACACAAGCACAATCAATAGTTTCTTCATCACTTTATATTATTTACTGATAGCTTTTTACATCATCATTTGCCCAACACATCAACTAGCGATTTTATTTTGATCGTTGGAATTTCTCTTGTTGAAAAATACCTGTTCTTCACATGCAGGTATTTCTTTTGCCCTGCTTTCAAATCAAAATAGTTATCGTCGATATCAAAAAACGATTGCTGTTTATGGAGGTACACATATTTCGCATCCACATTACTTACAATGCTGAACAGGTTCTCCCCTTCATGCCTGATTAAAAACGAAGGTTTCTTTAAAACGAGGTCTTTGGGATACACACTGTCTCTTACCAGTTTCACATCGTCACGATACGCTTCTTTTACAGCATACCAGGCAGCTTTAGGTTCACGGCTGTAGTCGGTAATACTCCAACTCGCAACCGGCCAGCAATCGTTTAACTGCCATAACAAGGTACCCATGTTATAAGGTTCTTTGCTGCGATGAATAGCAATAGCATTTTTAAAACTATAGTATTGCAGGCATTGTGTGAGGTAGGTATAATCCTGCAAAGAGAGATTTTTCACTTTCGAAGAATCAAGAAAATAACGATGCAGGTACGATTCTATTTTTGCAAACCCATTACCTGCTTTCTGATGATGATTGATCACATCTGAAAAAAGAAAACGTTCCTGCGGCAAGGTAAATTTTTCAATACTGCTATAATTGGGCATTGCCTGCATGCCATATTCGCTTACAAAGCGACCGGTCTTTTGCTCAAATACTTCCACAGGCTCCAATCCCCACCATACACCCCAGTAATGACTATCGCCTTCGGTAATACTTTTTGCACGTCCCCAGCCGTTTGTGGGCGATGTACTCACATAAGGCCTTGTCCCATCAAGCTCATTTACCCACGCTGTAATGCTATCACGAAATAAACGCACATACTCATTCCAAACTCTTGCAGAATCCTGTCCATGTAAGTTGAATTGCTTTTGCCATCCCCACTGATGCCATGCTTCATCCACTTCATTATTTCCACACCATACTACAATTGATTTATGATGTCGTAAACGTTTAATCTGATATTTGATTTCTTCTTTTACGTTATTGAAAAATTGTTCATCACCCGGCACCATTGCTCCGGCAAACATAAAATCCTGCCAGATGTAAATACCCAGCTCATCGCAGAGATCGTAAAACACATCATCTTCATAAATACCACCACCCCATATGCGCAGCATATTCATGTTTGCATCTTTCGCCAGCATTAATATTTTTCGATAATCTTCTTTTGTTAATCGTGTGGTGAACATATCAGAAGGAATATAATTCGCTCCCTTCATGTATACCGGCTTACCGTTTATTTTAAAGTAAAATGTTTTGCCGTATTGATCGGGCTCCTGTACTAATTCAACTTTATTAACTGCAGTAAATGGTTTTTCTGCAACAGCATCATCAAAAGCTTCGAGGTAAACATTTTTCCAAATGCCGCAGGTGATGAATGTCGGCCCCCAATCCCACCCGAAATGATATTGTGCTTTGCGTGCGTACGTTCGGGGATTATCGGGCAACACAAAAGGCAGTTTCGATTTTGCAATGGAATCAACTTTGTTTTTGGCTGATCCAAAGCGAATGAGTAATGTATTATTTGGTTTGAGCAATTGTTTTACATCAGCTTTCCACTGGCGAAACATATTATCAGCAGAAAAAAGAAGCTGACCATTCAAATACACATCAGCATAAGTATCTAACCCATCAAACACCAGTTCAATATTTTTTTTCTGTAATACAGAAGCAGTTGTTCTAAATGTTGTTTTGTATTCCCAGTTAGTTTCGCCGATCCATTGCAGTTTTTTTTCATTGTCTCTGTAGTAAGGATCGGGAATAAGTTTGTTATAAAGCAGATCGGTATGCACTGTGCCGGGAACCTTAGCAGTATACCATTTGTCTTGGTTGTGCTGGCTGAATTGCCAGTTTTGATGGAGTGGTATTTTCTGAACAGCAGGTTGTGCAGCTGCTGTTGCTGTGAGAAGGAAAATAAGTAGCAGTGAAAAATGAAATTCCTTGATCATAAAAAACAATTAACCACGAACACATACAGTTTTTAAAAAAGAGGCCAGCCAGGAATGGCCGGCCCGATAGTTTTGTATGCTAAAACTACTGATTATGAGAAAACTCTTTTGTTTACTTTTTAGCCCACCATAATGATGTAAACAAATTGTCGGCACCACCAAGTGCAGCGACAGCCTGTGTATAACCTTTGGCGTTACTGTTCTTCAAACCCGAAGGATATTTCAATCGTTGCGGGAAGAAGTTAGCAGCATTGGTCATGTACGTAGCAGAAGTTAATGCAGGGTTGTTTGGTAACGAACCGCTTTCAACACAAGGATTTTCCAGGAAAGGAAGTCCGAGTCTTCTGTGATCGCTCCATGCTTCTAACGGCAACCATGGATTTTGTGCAATATATTTTTGTGTGATGATCTTACTCAACAGATCATTTTTTACTGCACCGTTTTTATAAATCGTATTTACCGGATATAAAACAGTTGCTGTACCGGGAGTATTGGTGTAACCATCAACATAGTTTGCAGTGTAGCTGGCAGGAGGTTCTGCAACATGTGTCCAGCTTACAGATGTACCACAACGGTTATACTCAGTTGAAGCTTTGTAGGCTGCAAGATGAGAACTTACACCCCAGTAGCTGAAACTTTCTTCAATACCTTTTTCGTAAGCAGCTTGTCCGCTCATTGGAACAGTCCATCCACGCACTGAAGCTTCTGCAATCAGGAAATAAGTTTCCCATGAAGCAAAGAAAATGCGTTTGCTTTTACTGTTTCTGAAATTAAGTTTCAAACGTGGCATTGATCCACCCCATGCTCTTACAGTATTTCTGCTGCCCTTTGCACCCCAATCGCCACCATTGTAACCATTGAAAGTATTGGAAGCATTAATGTTTACTGCAACATTCGAAGCACCACCGGCTGCCAATGTACGGTTAGTAGTTCTTGAACTGTTATCCCATGATGGATAGAAGCAAAAACCGGGATCAGTAAAATCACCAGGAATTGCAAAAGCCTTATAAGCCCGTGGATCGATCATGTTAGGTAAACCATCCATCCAGTAAGGAGCTACAGGATTATTGGTAGTTGTTGGGAAATGATCAACCAAACGTAAACCTACATAATCAGCTGGCTTAACAGCTGTATGATATGAAGCAGGTAATTGAGCAGTTGTTTGAATACCGCCTAAACCGGTGTACAGATTATTTAACGACGCAGAAAGAACCTGCGGATTCCACTCACGGCTCATTACACCTGTTAACGGATCCCAACCATCTTTCTCCTGCACCTGGAAGAAATCTGCTGCAGATGCAATAAAGTCGCTGCCTGCAACAGCAGCTTCAAATTCTGTTTTTGCTTTTCCTGCATCTACTTCACTTAAACGCATGGCTAAACGCATACGCATTGAATTTGCATACTTTTTCCACTTTGCATAATTGTATGCATAAGCAGGATCTCCGTTTGCATCTGAAGGTTTTGCAGTAACATTTGTTTCCAGCTTTGCTGATGCATCTTTCAACTCATCTAACAGGAAATAGTAAACAGACTTTACATCTGAGAAGGTTGGATTTACACCCTGGAAACCATTGATAGGAATCGGACCGAAGTTATCGGACATTTCACTCATCAGGTAAGCTCTCCAGATCCTTGACATCTGCAGCAGGTTGTTTGTATAAGGCTTGATGTTGCCCGCTGCAACTTTTTCGTTTGCTACCTGGATGGCTGCATTTGCATTGTTCAGCCATTCAGAAATGTAGCGGTAATAATCACTTGTCCAACCATCATCATCGGTACCAATGGCAACAGTACTTCCTAATTGCTGGTGAGATGCATTGCGCCAGTAAAGTACAAACACACGTTCTGCAATATGCGGATCCATTTGTGCACCCACGATTGAGTTGGTGAGTAAGTACTCTACCTGCACCTGCTCGGATGTAGCCGCAGTAGGACTTACTGTCAGACTATCGAATTTTTTACAGGAAGGGATCATTGCTGCCATTGCCAGCATCATTCCTGTTGTTATGAATATTTTTTTCATATAAATCGTTTAATCAAATTAGAAATTGAGAGTAAGGTTAAACAAGATTGTTCTTGATGTGGGAGGACTTGCATTTTCAAAACCTAATGCGTTAGTGCGTGTTGCAAATACAGATTCTGGATCTAATCCTTTCATATGGCTTGAAATGAGCCATACGTTGTTGCAAGACACACCAACAGTTGCTTTTTGAATGCGGGCCTTCGACAGGAATGATTTTGGCAATTGATACGACAGCTGTACATTTCTTAAACGTACATTGCTTGCATCGTAAATGTTTGCCTCACTAATACCCATGTTGCCGGTTGTTGCAACTGCTGTCCAATAGGTTTGCGGCGTAACCGCAACTGTATTCTTTTTAAAACCCGAGCCATCAACTACCACACCATCCACCACAAAGTTTTCTCTTGCACCGTTCACCACTGTTTCGGCAGCAGTACCACTTGCCTGCATAGCTGCTAATGTTGAGGAGAACATTTTGCCGCCAAAGCGTGCATCAACCAGGAACGAGAGTGTAATGCCTTTGTAACCGAATGTATTGGTAACACCTAATAAACCATAAGCCTGCTGATTGCCAAGGAATACATTCGACTCGCCCAACTGCGGCAAACCTGTGGTACCATTCAAGATGAGTTGGCCATAGTAAGGGCTTTTGTCATCAGTTACACGTCTGAATGTTGTACCGTAAATAGCGCCATACTTTTCGCCAGCAGTTGCAGTAATAGCCAGGTTATCAAAACCACCCAACGGATACTTTGTGACACCTGAATCTCTAAGGATATCAATTATGGAGTTATCGTTGTGAGAGAAGTTGGCAGAAACATTCCAAACAAAATCTGATTTGTTGATTACACGAGCATCAACCATGATCTCGTACCCTTTGTTCTGGATGTTACCCGCATTAATCTTCTTATAATTATATCCACTTGTTGCATCAAGCGGCAGGTCGATCAATTGGTTTGTTGCATTGTTCTTATACATAGAGAAATCAACTGTTACACGGCTGCCGAGGAACTTCAATTCAGCACCAAGTTCTCTTGATTTGATCAATTCATTCACTACGTTTTCATTGTACAATGTATTGTTACGACCTGCGGTAGTTGCATTGTTCGGATCACGACCGATCCAATAAGAATTGTACAACTGATAAGGGGGCATGTCGTTACCAACTGAAGCATATGATGCCCTAACCTTCGCATAGTTGAACCATGACGGCATGTTTACATTCTTCTTCTCAAGCATTTCAGATACAACAACTGCCGCACTTATTGAGGGATAGAAATAAGAACGGTTAGCTTTTGCTAAAGCAGAAGACCAGTCGTTACGGAATGTAGCGTCGAGGTAGAGATATTCATCCCAGTTAATACCTGCCGTTCCAAACACTGAGTTAATGCGCTTTTCGCTAACCCATTCTGAGATACTGGGATTACCAACTGCATTACCTAAAGAGAACAGGTTAGGCACAACAAGATTTGCTGAACCGTCTATACCCGAACTCTTCGTCTGCATAAGGTTGCCACCAATCATTGCATTTGCGCTCAGCTTCGAAATGAGATTATCTTTCTTTGCTGATAACATACCACTGTAGTTCATTTCAGAAAAAACTGATTTACCAGTACCGTAACGGCCATTGGTTGCAATAGGACTTCCTGCCCGAACTTTTGTCGTATAATTGTTGGTGTACATATCAACACCGGTTTTTACTTCAGCACTTAACCATTTGGCTATATCATACTTCAGAGAACCTGTTAAAATAAAACGATCACGGCTATCCTTATTCAACGCATTTTTACTCATCCAATAAGGATTTACCTGCGATGACTGGTTCCACCAGATCATGTTATCAAACTTATCTGTTCCAGCTTTGAATTGAGTAACATCAAGTGATACGGGCATAGTGTACAACAATCTGGCAACGTTGTTAACATTGTTACCAGCCAATGGCCTGTTTTGAGCCGTTGTGTTTGAGTATTGCACTTTCATATCAGCTGTCCATTTATCTCCTCGTCCGAATTTTGCAACACTACGTGTGGTAAAGTTGTGACGTAACAGTTTTGCACCGGGGATCATGCTCTTATCTTCAAAACGGTTAAAAGAGCTGTACACCGAAATATTATTGAACTGTTGCTGGAAAGTAAGGTTGTAGTTCTGGTTGAAACCTTTATCGTAAAAATTCTTTACATTGTTATAATACGTAAGCTTTTCGCTTTGGTTATTCCAGTTTGGCGATACCTGTTGCCCCGCAATCTTTGGACCCCAGCTTAAATTTCTATCAGGACCAGTAGCATCGAATACACCGTTACTACCCTGTCCGAATACATTTTGCATTTCAGGATTGGTGAACACACTTTCAAAGCCAAATGTAGTAGCGAATGACATACCAAGACCAGCCTGCTTCTTACCTGTTTTAGTTGTAACAAGAATAGCACCGTTACCTGCACGTGAGCCATACAAGGCAGCAGCTGTTTGTCCTTTCAACACAGTGATCGATTCGATATCGCTTGGATTAAGATCTGCCAAACCATTACCATAATCCAAAGAAGGATTCCAGTAATCGTTGTTGTTACCACCGGTGAAATTATCAACGGGCACACCATCAACCACAATCAATGGTTGGTTAGAACCTGTAAGTGAATTACTGCCACGCAGGATAATTTTTGAAGAACCTGCAGGGCCATTGCTTGAACGCACAACCTGTAAACCTGCAACCACACCTGTAAGTGTGTTGGCAAGGTTTGGCTCACGTGCATCAACAAGTGTACTGCCTTTTACTTCCTGCACGGCATAACCCAGCGATTTTTTCTGGCGTTTAATACCAAGTGCTGTTACAACCACACCCTGCAATTCTTTTGATGCAGATTGCAGTTCAACATTAATGTTGGTTGATCCGGCTTTTACTTCAAGATCATTATAGCCAACTGAAGTAATTACGAGTGTTGCAGAAGAAGCAACACTAATTGAGAACATACCTTTCATGTCGGTTGTAACCGAATTGGAAGTTCCCTTTTCTGTAACGGTTGCAGCCGGCACAGCATTTCCGTCTGCATCCCTGACCGTACCTGAAACCATTCTTTTTTCCTGTGCATTTACCTGGATAAAGCACACGGCTGCCATGGTATAAAGCAGCAATCGTTTTAGCAACATTTTCATTGCAGTTTGTTTATGGGGTTTAAAAAATAAAAGAGACAAGTGAATAATGGGATAAGCAGTATGAGGTGTATTTTATAGTTCTACTTCATTGCCGGTGCTTTTGGTTTTGCGCCTTTCGAGAGAGTCAAAATGATCCATAACTAATGCGGCAGCTCCAATCAACTCGGCCTGAAATCCTAATGATGAAATTTCTAATTCGGTATTCTCGGCAATTTTAGGAATGCAATGTTCATTAATAGCTTGCTGAATTGGCGCCAACCAAACTTTTCCGCCCACAGAACCACGGCCACTTAATATGATTAACTCAGGGTTGAGCAAATGAATAAGAATGGCAATACCACGGCCAATATTGTAACCGGATTCAGAAAGTAATTCAATGGCATACTTATCACCTTTAACGGCTGCATCCATAATTGCCCTTGATGAATCTTCTGCGTTTTCCAGTGTTAAGTTCCTGAGCATAGAAACTTTTCCCTCCTTCAATCCCTGGATGGCTTTTTCTGTAACAATAAATAAAGATGATTCAGTTTCCAGGCAACCGCTCTTACCGCAAGAGCACATTTTATTATTGGTGAAAAGAGGAATATGACTGAATTCGCCGGCAAAACCATTGTTGCCACGAAACAATTCACCTTTCATGATCATTCCTAAGCCTATACCCCAGCCAACATTCACCACCATTACAGTTTGTTTATTGTGGGCAGCTCCAAATTTCAACTCAGCTAATGCAATTAAACTGGAATCGTTATCAATAAAAACAGGTACGCCAACTGCTGCTTCAACAATACTTACAATACTGCTGCCGCTTTCTGTTTTAAGAAATGAATGATTGATCCCTTTTGTTACATCAATAAAACCCGGCATCCCAATACCAATGCCTGCGATGGCTTGTTTGGAAATACCTGAAGAAAGTATATAACTGTTGATGTGTTGTGTGAGTTGTGCTAATGCATTGGGGTTGTTGCTCAACGGAAGTTCAATACGCAGCGGCTCGAGCACATAATTATTCTGCATATCCAGAATAGCAATACGGGTCACCAACTGATCCATTGCTACTGAAACAACATAAAGCATATCGGCTTTGAGGGAATAAACCAGGGGACGACGACCGCCTGTTGAACTGGCGTAGCCCGACTCAACTACTGAACCTTCTTCAATCAACTCGTTCAGCACACGTGTTGTAAGCGGAAGACTCTTATCGGTTAGTAAACTCAGATCAGCACAGGAAAGTTCCTTCTCAAAATAGAGATGCTTTTGGATCTGTCTTTTGTAACGGTTATTCTTTAGCAGCATGGCAATCATTTATAAACAGCGGGACTAAAGTAGCTAAACTTTCCAAACTTCTTAAAAAAATGATAGAAGTTTTTCCACTTTTTTATAAACACCCTCAAGTTTCATGTAAATTTTTGACTTTTCGGAGCGTTTTGGCCTTCAAAGTCTAACTGACCGGATGGAAATATTCCAATGATAAGCGGGATTAAGTCCATACTTTGATGATAAAATGAAAAGATTACAGCACCGGAAACAGATCATTAAAAATGCTGGTAGCGAGTTTGGGCACCTGTACAGGGCTTGTTAAAAGCTGAATCAATTTTTCTTTTTTACTGCAATATTCTTTTGTACCATATATAATCCAGCTGTTACAAGCAGCACCCCGGCAACTGTAAACAGCGTGATCGGTTCATTCAGACTTATTGCCGCAATGATGAACCCGAATACCGGGCAAAGGAATAACCAGTATGATGCTGTTACTGCATTTCGTTTCAGCAGCCATAACCATAATTGTACAGCTGCAATTGAAACCGGTATGGCCAGCCATAATACTCCGCTGTAGAAATTAAGATCAAAACGATTGAGTTCGCTGTTATATGTAAGTAACAATACAGGAATGAGTAGCACACCGCCGATCAAGGTCTGCCACCCGTTAATTGTGAGAATATGCAGATTGCTCCACTTTGTGCGGGCAAAATATATGGCGCCAGCGGAATAAGCAAGCATGCTCACCAGCATAATGAGAATACCATTTATTGTGGCAAAACTGTTTTGTAACAAAGGCCAGGCTGCAACAACCACCCCTGCGCTGCAAAGCAATAAACTCAGCCAATGCTTTGCGCCCATCTTATGATCAAACAGAACTGCAGAAAGAATACTGATGAGTACCGGGTTCACAGCTACGGCCATACTTCCTAAGCCCGCTGATACTTCCTGCATGGCCACTACATACAAACCCAGGTATAAACTGATGTTGAGTAAACCATACACGGTAATAGATAGCCACTCCTTTTTTTGTGGTAAACGTTTGCGCCATATTAGATGTGCAAAAACCAACATGCCTATTCCTCCAATGAAGAAACGGGCAACAGCTATCACAAATGGTTGAGCCGATTGCAATGAGATTTTTGTAGCAGTTGCTGCCGACGACCACAACAATGCAAAGAATACTCCGGCAGCAATATATTTCCAGTTCATGTTTTGCGTTACAACTGATTTGTTTTTCTGAACAAATCCTTTTGCAAACATATCTTATTCTGCAATGAGTTTATCGGCAAAAGCCTGAGCAGCTTTGTTGCAAAAATTAAGAATGATGAAGAGTAGTTGTTTGAAAAGGGTTATAAAAGAAAAAGGTCATCTGTAGAAACAGGTGACCGTTAACGATTGCTTGCCATATAAAAAAGAGTTCTGAAAATCTGGTTGTTGAGCTTTCAAATCCTGAGAATTATTTGGTTTTAACTTCTTATTCCCTGATTTGATGATGTAAAATTATTGAACCTGTGTTTAGCCATCAAATCAAGATGCGCCTGTTTTTATGATGCCAAATGCCACTTGATTTAGCAAAACCCTTACTGATAAAGGATTACACTGGAAAAAAGCTCTTATACCCAACGGCGTTTTTTATTCGTTAAAACGACAAATATCCTTACTACAACGTTGTAATATGGCCACAGCAGTCAAGCTAAAGACTCATTTGTATCTTAGCTTATAAAAACAGTAATGATGAATACGCAAATATTACCTGCAGTTGCAGCAGCCATTTTTAATGAAAATGGTGAAATACTCCTGCAGAAAAGAAAAGATGTAAATCAATGGTGCATTATTTCAGGACATGTAGAATTTGGCGAAACAATTGAACAAGCCTTGTTACGTGAAATAGAAGAAGAAACAAACAGCACAGCAGATCTCATTCGTTTTATCGGCGTTTACTCTTCGCCTGCAACTCAAACATATAATTACTCTGACAGAACAGTACAATATGTTACTTCTTACTTTGAAGCAAAGCTTACAACAGAGATAGCCGAAGGTTTTTCAAATAATGAAACCCAGGAATTGAAATTCTTTTCTCCTGATCAACTTCCTAGTGAGCTTGCAACAATAAATCCATATTGGCTCGCTGATGCCATGACGAAAGAGAAGACAGTTTTTATACGATAGTTTTATTTTTCATCGTGACGCATACCCTTGGCCACACGAAACAGATGCAGCACATAGGGAAACAACGCATCGATTGTTTCTTCTGCACCTTTGGTTGAACCGGGCAATGTAATAACAAGTGAGTTGTCGATGAAACCTGCAACACCTCTTGATAACATAGCATAGGGTGTACGTTGCTGACCATAGTTGCGGGCAGCTTCCATCATACCGGGTATTTCCCGGTCAAGTAGTGGTTGAATCGCTTCCGGTGTAATATCTCGTGGCGACAAGCCGGTGCCGCCTGTGAATAAGATGAGGTTATATCCTTCGCTGCTGTATTGTTTGGCTTTGGATTGAATGGAATCAAACTCATCTGGAATAATGTCGTACACTGATGTTTTGAGTTGATGCTGTTCCAGCTTTTGCAGAATGGCTTTACCGCTCCTGTCTTCTTTAGTCCCCGCTGCAACAGAATCAGAACAAACAATGACTGCTGTGCGGATGCTTTCTTTCAGTTCATCTTTAAAATCTGTTTTACCACCTTTCTTGCTTTCGAGTTTGATGGAGGAAATTTCCACACCTTTATCCAACGGCTTCAACATATCATACATGGTTAAAGCTGTGATAGCTGCACCATGCATCGCCTCTACTTCAACGCCTGTTTTATAGATCGTATGCACTTCAACTGAAATGAGAATGCTTAATCCTTCAATGGAATGTTTGATGGAGGCAAACTCAACAGGCAACGGATGACAATCAGGAATGACATCACTGGTTTTTTTGATCGCCAGTAAACCGGCTGCACGGGAGAATTCAAACACATCACCCTTAGGTACAGTTTTGTTTTGAATAGCATCAATGGTTTCCTGCTTGGAAACGGTGAGCAATGCTGTGGCAATTGCCTGGCGTAAGGTTGTTGATTTATGCGTAATGTCGACCATTGTTTATTGATTTACTTTCCATTGATGCGATGCGTCTTCAAATAATTCTTTTCCCCAAACCGGCAATTCTGTTTTAATGCGTTCCACCACTTCGTTGCAGGCATCAATGGCTGCACGGCGATGTGCCGATGATGTAAATACAAACAAACAGATCTCTCCTGCTACTACTGTTCCCAAGCTGTGATGTATGTGCATGCAGGTGAGTTCATACTTCGCAAATATTTCTTCACGAATGGTATGCATTTTTTCCAATGCCAACTCTTCATACGTTGTATATTCAATGGCTGCGACTTTCTTTTCATCAATGAGATCTGCCCTTACCTGTCCTAAGAAAATGCTATGTCCGCCGATGTTTGTTTTACTGCTATGTTTGGCAATACTGTCTGCAATAAATGCCGGATCAATAGCACCTTGTGTAAATATATTCTTCGGTTTACGTTCCATTACACGGTTTGTTTTTGTTGCTGCATCCATTGCTGAATACCGCCTTTTAAACTATAGATCTTTTTTGATGTGCCGAATAGTTCTGTCAACTGTTTGGCAGCTGCAGCACTTCGCTTGCCTGATAAACAAAATAACACAATTGTCTCTTCCGTTAACCAAGCAGTATGTTGCTGTAAACTGTTCAATGGAATTTGCATATGACTGAACTCTGTTACAACAGGCTGTTCATCTTTTTCCCGAACATCAACAATAGCAGCTTTACCATCAGCAACAATATCATTAAATGCGGCTGCATCAATTTCGTTTGCAAGTGTAGCAGTACTGCACAACCATTCATAATCTGTTTCTTGCAATGCTTCTAGTGTTGCAGGAATAAGTGATGCAGTTTCTGTACGTTTGCTCAACTCCAGTTCATAGGTTTGATTATTGAGTGTGTTATACGTAAATAATTTGTTGGCCAGCAATGCACCTGTTCCTGTGATGAGCTTAATGGTTTCATTCGCCATCATACTGCCGATGATGCCGGGCAACACACCCAACACGCCTGCTTCTGCACAATTCAACACTTCCCCTTCTTTTGGAGGATGCGGAAACAGATCACGGTAATTGGCAGAACGTTCATTATTCTCTTGCACGTTCAACACAGCAACCTGTCCTTCGTATTGTGAAATAGCACCATAGACGAAAGGTTTATTCAATAACACACAGGCATCATTCACTAAATAACGTGTAGCGAAATTATCGGAGCCATCAACTATTACATCAAATGCAGAAAGAATAGTTGAAGCATTTTTATTTGTCAGCCGTTCGTTATAAACAGTAAACCTTACCTGCGGATTCAGTTGTTGTAATACTTCAACTGCACAATCAACTTTCGGTCTGCCGATCATCTGCACATTGTATAAAACCTGTCGATGCAAATTCGAAAGCGATACCACATCATTATCCACAATACCAATTGCACCCACACCGGCTGCAACAAGATATTGCAACACCGGACAACCCAATCCTCCTGCACCAATTACCAATACAGATGCAGACAACAGTTTCTGTTGTGCTTCGGCACCAAATCCTTTCAGGATCAGTTGGCGTTGGTAACGTTCATATAGTCGGTCGTTGTTCATGTTTTATCCACCCGAGAATGGAGGTAATAAAGCAACTGTGCAGTTATCCGTTAACAAAGTATTTGTTGAGATTGTTTTCTTGTCAACTGCCATAATAAACTTTTCAGCTGCAAGCGCCGGGTACTGCAAACGCAGTTGTTCCAGCAATTCATCTGTTGAAGATACATGCGGCAATTCCGCTGCTGCTTCTGCGATGTCTGCCAGCTTACCAAAAAATAACACCGTGATCATACTGCAAATTTATTGAACCTTGCTGACAATAACCTTTTGTAATCCTTTTACGTACCGACGACCGGTGGCATAGTCCATTGGTGAAATGAGAGCAATCCTGCTATCCGAATCAGAAATCGACTTTCCGTCACTTTCCACGATCAGGAACACATTGTTACCAACCGTCGTATTAAATAATTCATTCCAGGAAAAAACAACTTTGTAGCCATCAGCTGCAATCATCGTCAAATAAAACTCGCTGTACAGTTTGGGATTTGTTTCTGAAAGTTCCAATCCTTTGAGCACATCTTTTAATGCCACCAACTTTACATTCTTCATTACTGATTTTATATCTTTCAGATGATTCGTAATAACAATACTGTCGAGCTTGGTTGTTTTGTATTGCTTTAATGCGGAGATTGTCACAATGATTTCTTTTTGCACAGCTCCTTTTACCACAAAACTTTCGGTTGTAACGATGTTGTGTTGAGCGTTTGTGACTAAACAAATAAATAATAATACAGCTGTGAAGGTAAATTTCATGTTATGCGTTTGTCAGTAAGAGTTTATAAACGGCAACCAGCAATACCAGTGCCAATACATTCTTTAATATTTTCTGATTGAATTTTACCGAACCGTAATATGCCCCGGCCAATCCACCTGCAAATGCAATGATTACGTAGAGATACATATCGGATGTAAAGTGGATACCTTTTTCCATCTGCCCCCATAAACCTGTAAGTGAATTAACGAAAATAAACAAAGCACTTACTGCCGCAGCTTGTTTCATATTTGCCCATTTCAACATAAAAAGCACCGGCGAAAGAATAATACCACCACCTATTCCAATAAGACCAGACAGAAAACCAATGGCGCCACCTATTGCAACGGCTAGTCCTGTGTTTACTTTCTTCAGTTCATTTACCTGGATATTGCTAAAGAAAAAAAAGCGTACAACTGGTATTAATAAAAGCAGACCAAGAATTTTTTTATAAACAAACGCATCTACTTCTATCTTCCCCCCAAAGTACGCCATCGGTGCAGCAAGTAAAGCAAAGGGCCAAAACAAATTCCATTTAAAATAACCACCACGATAAAACTGGATGAACGATGTAAGCGATACAAATAAATTCAACAACAACGCTGTTGGTTTCATAACATCAGGTGCAATGCTGAAAATAGCCATCAATGCCAGGTAACCACTTGCCCCGCCATGCCCTACTGATGCATATAAAAATGCAACGAGGAATAAAAGAATATAAAACAGGTAAATAAAATCCATTCAATTAAACTGGTAAAAGATGAATGATTACAGGATCATTTGCTTCATACTCTTCTTTCTCCCCATCCAATTGCAGCAAACAGTTGGCCGTTGCAAACGAATTTAATTTGTATGATTCCTGTGCTGTTAAAGGCAACACCCTTTGCCCATCGTAATATGCTTTTTGAAAATGTGTTAATCCCGGAGCTTTTTTACAAGCTGCTGCCAAAACAGTTTGCACAGTCTTTAATTGCAAAGGGCGTTTTGTTTGCAATGACAATGCTTCTGTTACATATTCATAAAAACAGGTAAGTACTGAGGATGGATTACCCGGCAAACCAAACACAAGTTTATCTCCTTTCGTTCCAAAAAATAAAGGCTTGCCAGGCCGTTGTTTTATTTTGTGGAACTGCTGCACAACGCCACATGTATTTGCAGCCCGCAACACAAAATCATAATCACCAACACTTACGCCACCAGTGAGTAATACCAGATTACTTTCATGCAACGCCTGTTGCAGGATTGCTGTTAATACTTCAGGATCATCTTCTGCTTTGTAAATGCGATGCACAGGAAAATGCAGCGATTCCAATGCTGCTGTTAAACCAAACGAATTCGATTCATAAACCTGCCCGTACGACAATGGTTTGCCCGGCTCCTGCAATTCGTTGCCCGTAAGTATAATGCTGATCACCGGATCAGGAATCACTGATACTTCTGTGCTACCAATCCCTGCTAAAAAACCTATTGCAGCTGCAGTGAGTAAACTTCCTTTGGGCAAAGCCAATTCGCCTGCTTTTATCTCGGAACCGATCGGACGAACATTACTGTTGCGTTGCAGTTTATCATCTTCGATAATTAACACACCCATTTCTGTTCTTACTTTTTCCTGCATCACCACTGTATCAGCTCCTGCGGGTACAGGTGCACCTGTAAAAATGCGGATGGCTTTACCTGTTACAACTTCAATTGCTGATGAACTTCCTGCTGCCATCTCTCCATCAATCACTAATTCTTTCTGCAGATCATCAAAAGCAAATGCATAACCATCCATCGCTGATTGTGGAAAGGCAGGTATATCGACTGTTGCAAATATATCTGCTGCCAGCACTTTTCCTCTTGCCTGTAACAACGAAACTGTAACTGGATTTAAAGCGGTTACGTTATTTGAAATAATATGTTTTGCTTCTGCTACAGTAATCATTGTTTGCTGATTTTTTTGTCAGACGAGTGCGTCAGACAGAGCGTGCCTTCATTCATCTTTTGAAAGATTTTCATAATCCTCCACTGTGTCAATATCTATTTCTCCTTTCGGAAAAGGAATAAATGCTGCCTCGTCTAAATACTTTCGAACCAGGCTTTTTGCCCCAACATCTCCTGTTAATCCCAAAAGCTCCTGAAAGAAACGTTTGGTAAATAAAACAGGTGTTCCAAAAGTAGTTCCATATTTACTTGCAACAATGCTGCGCTGTTCTTTTTTGCTGAGTTCCATCAACTCATTCAATAAGTCGGCTGTTACAAATGGCTGATCGGCCACCATCAATACTACGGCTTCAACATCCGGATTTAATTTCACCAACGTTTGTAAACCGAAGCGGATGCTTGAAGCCATTCCTTCTTTCCATTCATCGTTCACAATCATTTCGGCGGTAGTATTTTTTAAACCCTGTTTGATGATGTCTGCATTTGCGCCTAATACGACAACAAGATGTATTGCATTTGATGCGAGTGCTGTATCAATGGCATGTTGCAACAGCTTTGAACCAGCAAAATCCAATAATTGTTTTGGGGAACCTAAACGTGACGATGCACCAGCAGCAAGCAGTATAAGGCCGGTAGTATTTTTTTGCTCATTTGCCATTGCTGCTTAATTTCTGTAATTCCAATTCATTGCGGGTATGAATACTGACGGAGCGCTTTTTCAAAAAGCCACCTGTACGTGCTGCAAACACAGCTTTTATTTCTGCCAATACTGATAAAGCAATTTCTTCTGCAGCTTCTGCGCCGATATCCAGACCAATCGGTCCATGGATCATTGCACGTTGTTCATCTGTTACTGTAATACCTTCTTCTTTTAATTCATCGAACATACGCTCCAAACGTTTCTTTGGCCCGAGTGTACCAATGTATCTGCAGTTGATCTGCAATAACAGCTTCATCATTGCCAGATCATACTTGTAATTATGTGTCATCAACAGAAAAACCGTCCATTCATCCGGCACAAGTTGATTGATAACATCTGCAGGCTTTCCTATGATCAATTGATGCACGTCAGGAAAACGTTGTGCATTGGCATGTGTGGATCGTCCATCAGCAACCGTTATCTGCCAACCCAGCACCTTCGTCATTTCCACTAACGGAAATGCATCATTACCTGCACCAACAATGATCAATGAAACAGATGGCTGCAACAATTCAACAAAGGCTGTCAATTCAAACGATTCGTATTCTTTGATAACAGATGATCCTGTTGCAAGTATTGATGATGCATCGGTTTGAACGATGGCTTGCAAAGCATCATCATCAATGGTGCTGTAGTTTGTTTCCTTATCAAGAAAAAAACAAGTACCGGGTTGATGACCATGGAAGTTGTGCAGTGAAAACAAAGTGACCAAGACCGTTTCTCTTCTGTATAACTGCGATCGTTCCAGTAATGCAATGGGGTTATTCTCATCTTCCGCATTAATCGGTTCAAATAAAATATGCACAATACCATTGCAACCTAACTGTACGCCAAACTCAACATCTTCTTCATCCATCGAATTATATGTAACAAGTTTATTTTGGTTTTGATGAATAGCCAGCAATGCTTTTCGCAATGCATCTCCTTCTAAACATCCACCGCTGATTGCACCGGTCATCCGCCCATCTTCTTCCACCAGCATTCGTGCACCTGGTCTCCTGTAGGAAGATCCTTCTACATACACAACAGTTGCTAATGCAGTCTTCACTCCTTTCTGCACCGCCTTTTTATATGCTGCAATTATTTCATTGATCTCTTTCGTCATGCAATAATGAAAACAATTTGTATTTACGAATGATTCATTAAAATTTCTGATATCCTTTCGAAGGAGCTTTTAATCCAGGCTGAATATCTTTTGGTAATACAGCAGGATATTTATTGCCCCATGAATTGCGGACATAATTCAACACATCCGAAACTTCCTTATCTGTTAAACTTACGGGAGCCATTTGACTATCGTAATCTACTCCGTTTACTTTTATAGGCCCTTTCATGCCTTGAAGAATCACTTTGATCAAACGGTTTTTATCAGCCAGTCTTTTTGATTTTTCCAAAGGAGGGAACGTTCCTTCAAGCCCGGTTCCGTCCGGCATGTGACAAGACATGCAATTTGTCTCGTATACAGTTTTACCACGTTTTACACTTGCTTTCAAATCAAAAGTCTGATTAAAAGAAAGTAAGGTTATTGCAAATGCCGACAGCACAAATGTTACAAGTATCATTTTCATATTCCGCTTACATTTTAGTTATGTCTATCAAACTCATTATGATTTCTTATGAAGCTCAGTTGAAAATGGCTGATTGTAAAAACGCTTCTTTTCACTTTTATACAATGCATTTGCAACTGCTGCAAATATTGGCGGGAAAGGTGGTTCACCTAATCCTGTTGGATTGATATCATTCTGTACAAAATGTACGTCGATCTTTTTCGGTGCTTCCCGATGACGGATCATTCTGTAACGTGTAAAATTATTCTTCTCCGGAACACCATCTTTAAACGTGAGTTCACCATACAATGCATTACCTATTCCATCCACAACGCAGCCTTGCACCATATTAGCAGCTGCATCTGGATTGATTACAATGCCGCAATCAACTGCACTTGTCACACGTTCAACAAATGGTTGCCCATCTTTCTTTACAATATCAACTACATGTGCCGCATAAGAGTTGTGACAGAAATAAGCGGCCACACCACGACTGTATTGTTTATTCTCCGCACTACCCCAACCGGATTTTTCTTTCACCAGTTTCAACACTTCTGCATACCTGTCTGCATCATACTCATTGTTTTTACCAACAGGATTTTCTTTCGCCCGTTTCAACAACTCCAATCTGAATTCAATCGGATCTTTTTCCATCACTTCTGCCACTTCATCTAAGAACGATTGCTCTGCAGCTGCATTGAAATTAGAACGTGGTGCTCTGAATGCGCCGATAGTAATGTTCGACGGTATTTCCCAACCTTCCGCTAAATAATTATCAACTGCTCCTGCAGGAAACCTGTTTGCATGAATTGGATGTTCAGGAATACCACCACCTCTCACATGAAACGCAATTAAATTTTTATTGGCATCAAATGCAGCACGGTAGGTAGCAGTATACATCGGACGATAAATGCCATAAGTCATATCATCTTCTCTGCTGTAAACCAATTTCACCGGAGCTTTTATTTTTCGGGAAATAAGCGCTGCTTCTGTAAACGTATGCCCATATGCCCGTAAACCAAAACCACCACCCATGCGGGTAATTTGTATTTCAATTTTATCGGCAGGAAGATTCAATACTTTTGACAAAGTTGGTTCAATCCAACCGGCAGACTGGTGCGGCCCAACTATCAATGCTTTCTCATCGGTTACATGTGCAAAGCAATTCATCGGCTCCATGCAATTGTGTGCTAAGAATGGTGCATTGTACGTGCGTTCAATCACCTTCGCTGCATTTTTAAACGCTGTTTCAGGATCACCATCTTTTCGTAACAGTTGGGCAGGCTTGCTTGCATACTCTTTCATTTTTGCAAGATGCGTGGCTGTACTTTCCAATGCACCCGGCACAACTACTTCTCTCTTTCCGCCTCTGCCTGCCATCGTATCTTTTGTATCTCCTTTCGGTTCCCAGCTTACTTTCAATTTTTTGCGGGCATTCATTACCTCCCATGTTGTTTTACCAACAACCACCAGCAGATCGTTGAACGTACGTGTATCGAAACCGGCCTGCTCATAATTATCTTCATACAACTTCAATGTAAATACATCTTTGATGCCAGGCATTTTCAATGTTTCGCTTGCATCAAACGATTTTACTTTCATACCGAATGCAGGTGGATGTTCGATCATAGCGATCAATGTTCCTTCCTGTGTATAATCCAATCCGAACAGTGGTTTACCTGTTACGATCTTCTGCCCTTCTACATTCTTCTGTGAGTTTCGTACAACAGTAAAATTCTTTACCTCTTTCAGCTTTACATCTTTAGGAATGGGAATGCCTGCTGCTTTTGATGCAAACTCACCATAGGTTCCTGACTTACCTGTTTTCTCATGAAAGATCACTCCTGCTTTGGTCGTCAGTTCTTCCACCGGCACATTCCATGTTTGCGCTGCTGCAGTTAATAACATTGCACGTGCCGCCCCACCAGCATCACGCAAAGGTTTCCAATACATGCGGACAGAATTACTGCCACCGGTAAATTGCGGGCCGAGTTTTACATTGTCGTGTGGCCCCATCTCCACCACTACTTTTTTCCAATCCACATCCAGTTCCTCCGCTACAATCATCGGCAAAGAAGTCATTACATTTTGTCCAAACTCCGGATTGGGGTTGAAGATCTTAATGATGTTATCGGATGTTATTTTGATATAACCTGTTAACTCATGCCAGTCAGCAGGCAGATCCGCAGGGTTTATTTTATTCTCCAGACTGAGCTCTGCCAATCCGCTAAAACTGATCATCAGACCACCACCTGCAAGAAAGGATGATTTTAAAAATGCTCTTCTGCTATTATCGGTTTTGAACTTTTCCATTGTTGATGAATTGAAACGTATACAATTGAATGAATGTGCAGTTTACATTTGTTTCGCTGCTGTTTTAATGGCCTCTTTAATCCGCAGGTAAGTTCCACACCTGCAAATATTCCCACTCATTGATGCTTCAATCTGCGCATCGGTTGGATTGGGATTGCTTTTAAGCAATGCCACTGCACTCATAATCTGCCCCGTTTGGCAATAGCCGCACTGTGCTACATCCTGTTCTATCCATGCTTTCTGCACCGGATGTTCACCATTCTCACTCAAGCCTTCAATGGTTGTGATTGCTCTTTTTGACACAGCAGAAACAGGCAATGAACACGAACGCACTGCTACATTATCAAGCATAATGGTACAGGCACCGCATTGTGCAACGCCGCATCCGTATTTGGTTCCAACTAAATTTAAATGCTCTCTCAGCACCCAGAGTACAGGTGTTGCAGGATCAACATCAATTGAAACAGATTTACCGTTTACGTTTAAACTGATTACTGGCATAGCGAAATACTTTTATGAAAGTTATTTACAGATATTTTATTATTGAAGATGCAATCAAAACATTTCAACCTCAGCAAAAAACAGGGCAGCACAATCTTGATTGTTTACAAACACTAAAATTCATTACTTTTTCTGTTTGATTGGTATACAGATTACGGATTTACCTACCATAATTACAGATTCGATTGTTCAATGGGCAATAGAATCAGTAATTGATACAAATCAAAGTAAAGAAATGAAACTGATTTATGCCAACTGTTCGGCGAATGGCAGCTTGCGTAATCGTTTACCGGTGGCTGCAAATATTGCATTGGCAAGTGCTGCTGCTATTGGTGGCAACGCAGGTTCGCCCAAACCGGTTGGGGCTTCATCGCTTTCAACAAACTGCACATCAATTTCGGTTGGTGCATCTCGCATACGCAAGAACTTATAAGTATGAAAATTTGTTTCGGCCACAGCACCGTTCACAAAGGTTACTTTAGGGAACATGGCATGACTGATGCCATCCACAATGGAACCCTGCACCTGGTTTTCTGCACCGCTCAAATTAATAACACGGCCACAGTTTACGGCACAATACACTTTCTTCACTTTTGGTTGACCATCCACGATTTGCACATCCACTACCTGCGCTACATACGAACCAAACGAGAACCAGGTGGAAAAACCTCTGAACACTCCGGGTGTCTTTGAACCCCACTTACTCATCTTCGCAACAAGTTCAATTACACTTTTATATTTCTCCGGATCGTAATTGATTTTTCCAACCGTTTGCTCTTTTGCTTTTTTCAACAACTCCAAACGGAATGCTATCGGATCTTTTTTCAATGCGGTGCATACTTCATCCATAAAACTTTCGGCAACATAGGCCAATGTGTTTGCACCGGGCGCTCTCCACCAACCTGTTGGAGTATTACTTGTAAAGCCTTGCCCCTCGGCACGGTAATTGGCAATTGCACCTGCCACATAACTATCGCCACGCACACCACGACCGATACCAATACCTGATTGATGCCACGATAATAAGTTGTCGGATGAAAGTGCAGCACGGTAACGCCACATTTCTGCAGGACGATAAAAATCATTCTGCATATCATCTTCACGAGTCCATTGTACCTGCACCGGAATTTGTGCTGCTGCCGAGATCAACGCAGCTTCTACACCATTATCGGTCATTAACTTTCTGCCAAAACCACCACCTTGTCGGGGTGAAGAAATGGTAATATTTTCTTCTGCTATTCCTAATTGTTTTGATACTTCCGTTCTTACAGCTCCGGGCACTTGTGTTGGGCCAAACAATTCCACTTTTCCATCTTTCACATTCGCATAAAAATTAAGCGGCTCCATTTGTCCGTGCGACAGTGCAGGTATTTCATATGTTACATCAAGAAATTTTGCAGCACCTTGTTTAGCTGCATCAACATCTCCATCATTCCTGGTGGGTTCTGTTGGCGCAGGTTTATCAAGTAAGGTTTTAAATGTTGCGAAATGCTCGGCCGTATTCTCCAGTTTTTCACTGGCATTCCATTGGATCACCAATGCGTCCCTTCCTTTTTTGGCGGCCCATGTAGATGTTGCAAGTACTGCAACTGCGTTCTTAATCTTCACCACTTTTTTTACACCTTCAATTTTCAATGCGGCTGCATCGTTTACCTCGCCCAATGTTTTTCCATAAGCCGGAGCACGGCTTACCATTGCGAACAACATTCCTTCTCTTCTTGTATCAATGCCAAACAACGGCTGACCGGTTACAATTTTATGTGCATCGACATCTTTTACTCTTGTGCCGATCAATTTAAATTCTTTCGGATCTTTTAATGTTGGTTTAGCCGGCACTTCAAGTTTTGCAGCTGCAGATGCCAACGATGCATAACTCAATTTTTTTCCACTTGTTTTATGGATCACTTCGCCATTTTCTACGGTACACTCTGTTACAGGAACATTCCATTGTTGCGCTGCAGCAGTCGTTAACATTTCACGTGCTGTTGCCCCAACTGTGCGCAACTCTGTAAACCGTCCTCTTACCGATCCGCTGCCACCGGCAGTTTGTCTGCCCATTTTACTGTGTAATGGTGCCAATTCAACTTTAATTTTTTTCCAATCAACACCCAGCTCTTCGGCAATAATCATGGGCAACGATGTTTTTACACCCTGGCCAATTTCCGGATTTGGTGCTAATAACACAATGGAACCATCAGCAGCAATGGTGATATAAGCATTCGGAGCAAAAACCATTTCTTCCAATGCCTTTGCTTCTGCCGGCAGGTTGAGCAAACTAAAACTGATGAGCATACCACCACCTGATAAAGCAGATACTTTCAGAAAATTTCTTCTTGAATGTGTTGTTGCCATAATTATTTTTTGCTTTGTGTTTTGGCTGCTAAATGAATTGCTTTGCGTATGCGGACATGTGTTCCGCATCTGCAGATATTTCCAGACATCGCATTATCAATATCTTGGTCTGTTGGCTTTGGATTGCGTTTTAATAAAGCAGCCGCACTCATGATCTGACCCGCCTGGCAATAGCCACATTGCGATACATCGAGCTCTTCCCATGCCTGTTGCAATGGATGATCGCCTGTTTCGCTTAACCCTTCAATGGTAACAATTGCATTATTTTTTACAGATGAAACCGGCAAGGAACAAGAACGAACGGCGCTGCCGTTTAGGTGAACCGTGCATGCACCACATTGTGCCATGCCGCAACCGAATTTTGTACCAACCAGATTTAAATGATCACGCAGCACCCATAACAAAGGTGTTGCCGGATCAACATCAACCGATAGCGTTTTACCATTTACATTCAAATTGATAGCTGCCATAATGGAATACTTTTAGGGAAGTTAGTTATTCTCCAAAATATACAGGTCGAAAAAGAATAGAATTACACGAATGGCTTCTTTTGTTCAAAGCAAGAGTCTTTTGTTATAGATTTTTTTCCATAATACAGTATTATCTTGCACGTTTTCTTGATATGGATCAGTTACGTCTTCGTATTTGTTCTCATCCTCCAATACCGATCATACTTCTGTTATGAATTGTCTCTGCATTGATGTGTTCAAAGTCGGCCGTGAATTGTCCGCCGAGTTCTTTTGCTTTGGATGCAATATTTTGTTGGATGAGTTCGGTTACATCTTGCCCGCTTCGCAATGCAATTAATAAGTCCATTTCTTTTTCAGCAAACAAACAATTTTTCATTTTGCCATCTGCAGTCAAACGCATGCGGTTACAACTGCTGCAGAAAGGCGAACTCATGGTACTGATGACAGAAAATGTTCCGGCATGGCCGGGAACGATATAACCTTTTGCCGTATCATGCTCTTCATTCTTCAACGGAAGAAACGAATATTGTTGTTCCACTACCTGTAAGATCTGTTGCCAGGTGAATACCTGGTTGCTTGTCCATTGGTTACCGCTGAAGGGCATAAACTCAATAAAGCGAACATGCACAGGTGTATTTTTTGTCCACGCAATAAAATCATTGATCTCTCCATCGTTCAAACCTTTCATTACCACCACATTTACTTTTACATGAAAGTTGCGGTTGATAAGCAGTTGAATATTATCCATCACTCGCTGAAACTGACCTCGTCTGGTGAGGTGCTGAAAAGTGGCAGCTTGTAAAGTGTCAAGACTTACATTGAGTGAACGCACACCTGCTTCTTCAAGTACATCTACAAACTCATGCAGTCTTGTGCCGTTTGTAGTGAGTGTAAGTTTAACGGGCAACTTTGCTAAGCGAAGAATAATATCAGCGGCATCTTTACGTACCAATGGTTCGCCACCTGTTAAGCGGATCTTGTTGACGCCGAGTTGTACAAATGTTTTTGCCAGCGATTCAATTTCATCAGCTTGCATCAGGTTTGCCTGCTTCGTAAATTCGTAATCCTCTTCAGGCATACAATAAAAGCAACGCAGGTTACAGTTATCTGTTAACGATATCCGCAAATAATTATGTACACGATTATATTTGTCGATCAACATGTTGTTCTTTTTATTTAAGAGATGATCAGGCATTCAACTGCAATGATTCTTTTCTCTGCACAACCTTCAACTCATCTCCCACTGTAATTGTTCCTTGCTGTTTATATAAAATATTCTGTCCAAAATACACTTTGTTATTTCCTGTTCTGTATGATGCTAACGTTTTCAACGGTTCTTTTGCAGTTGCACCTGTTTTCTGGTCGGTGGTGGTGATGGCACATCTTGCACAAGGCTTTACTGCATAAAGATCAATGCCGTTGATCTGGAAATGTTTCATCGTGTCCTCTTCAAATGCAGCTCCACCTGTGAACACAATGTTCGGACGAAAGCGATTCATCGGCACCGGAATTTCTAAACGGCTGTTCAAATCATCCAGCGACGCCTGACCGATCATTAACAGCGGAAACGCATCGGAGAAACCGGTGATCTCATTGTTCAGCGCATAATCAGTATCCACTTTTCGTTTGCTTGCATCGGGCATGTACACCAGTTTGCATACTCGTTTCAACTTTTCAGAAAACCATTGATTCGCTGCATCACCCATTTGTAACGCTTCACACACATCATCCCACACCTGCACGTTCACTGTTCCATTTCCTGCTGGGTACAAGTTAACACGGATCTTATCCACTTCATTCCCCTTTTCATAAACGGTTAATTCATTTGCATGAATGGCTGTACGCAACAACGCCATCTGCGGAAACTCCCGTTGCGTTAAAAAGCGATTGTCTTCATCCACCAGCATCCAACGGCGGTCGTGCTCAATACCTCTGTCGGTTAAACGTGCCGAGCTGAGTTCAATTCCACCCAACGACTTAATGGGATAAACATATAAATGGCTGATCGAAAGCATGCCTAAAATTACAGTATTTGTAAACGCCTGCCAGCTTTGCTTTTGCCGCAAAGAATAATTTTTAACAGACTAAAATAACAGTAATTTTATAAGGTTCTTTTATCCTTAACAATCAAGTTCAACACATGAAACCCGTTATTACCATTGAATACTGCCCCAAATGTCATTGGCTCTTGCGTTCGGCTTACATTGCACAGGAGTTACTCACTACGTTCGAAAACGAATTAAAAGGCGTTACACTGCAACCAAGTGAAGTAAGCGGTGACTTTCATATCTCCATTGATGGTAAGGAAATTTTTAACCGTAAAACGTATGGCGGTTTTCCTGAGATCAAAGAATTGAAACAGGTGGTGAGAGATATTGTAAGTCCGGGTAAAAGCCTTGGACATGCAGATACCAAACCACATCATCAAAGTTCACTTTGACTGTTATGATCGGAGTTATTTTATGTGGTGGACAAAGTTCACGGATGGGCAGCGACAAAGGCTTGCTCAAACATGAAGCAAAGACATGGGCGCAGACTGCTGTTGATAAACTCAGTATATTGGGTATTCCTGTAAAGCTTTCAGTTAACAGGCAACAGCTGAATGATTATGCAGAAGTGTTTGCAGCAGATGATCTGTTTGTTGATGCTGCTTCTTTACAATTACACGGGCCTTTGCTTGGAGTATTGAGTGCCCATCTGCAATTCAACACCGAAGATCTGTTTGTGTTTGCCTGCGATATGCCGCTGATGGAACCAATATTGATCAAAGAACTTTCTGCTGCGTATAAACAAAACCCCGGCTATGATGCGTATGTGTTTATGAACGATCATGAACCCGAGCCATTGTGCGCCATCTATACGGCAAAGGGACTTGCGACAATTTTCGATATGCTGCAAAACGGTTCATTAACACGGCACAGCATGAAATTTATGCTTGATCATTTAACTGTGTTCAGCATTCAACTGAACGATGCACAAAAAACCTGCTTCCGTAACTTTAATGCGCATGCTGAGTTAAACGGTTTGTAAACCCAGTTCCGATTTTTCAATTTTTGTAAAACTTTCTTTACCTGCATCGCATAAAGGGCAACAATAATCTGCAGGTAATGACTCGAATTTTACTCCTGCTGCAATATTCGTTTCAGGCTCACCCACTGTTTCATCATACACCGTTAAGCAATCAGTACATTGATGAACATATTGTGCAACAGGTTTTTTCTCCGCTTCTTTTTTCGCAGGTAATACCTTTTCAACAATGGACATCTTCCCTTCACGGTTCTGGTAAAATGCATTTATCGAACGACGCAATTGCTCAGACAGTAAAAATTTAGGATTGTTACTGCTGAACACAAATCCTGTACGTTCATTCGGGTTAAAATCATTGGCACAAAGAATATCGTACACATACAACAACTCCCAACCGAATAATTTCAATAGCGGTTTACGTTTTACCAGTATGCTACTGAACACTTCGCTCTTGCTTCTTGTTTTAATACCAATACAAAGACCGAAGGTGCGGATGTCTTCATTGTTCAATTGTTTGACGAGATAATTTTTCAACGCCAATCCTTCGCTGCAATCATCTTCCACCTGGAAATTTAATTCGTTCGCTGCATGTCGCACATTGAGATGATATTTATCCAGCAATAAACTCCACTTACGTTTATCCTTTTCATCAATCCCTTTTACAATAATACTCTTCCATGGTGTAGAACATAGCTGTCCGATCTTGGTTTCCAAACAAAGCTTACATAGTTCTTTCAGAAAATCAACGCTAAACAATTCATCTCTACGGTACACACCCATCCAATACTTCGTGTTGTTATATTTATTGAAGCCCTCGTAATAAGGTAGATTAAATGCCGGCAACTGCACAGCTTTTTCAACAGGCTTGGTGATGTAACGATCTGTATGCACCAGCTTCATCAATGTTTCACCCTGTGCTTCTGTGTTATCAAAAAAGCGCCCTTTATGATCAATAATGATCTCCTCAATTTCTTTCGACACTCTTGCCACATCATTTGTGTACACCAACTGATTCCATTCGTAAATGGTGTTGGTTTTCGGGAAACGAATAAACAGATGCCAGAAATGTGCAGCTTCACTTGCAGCCACCCAGTTGATGTTACCGGTAAGCATCGGCGTGAAACTCTGGTTACTGTCGCTTACATTTATTTTTAAGGTGGGCTGATAATCGATGCCATCAAAAATATCTTTGTAAACTCCTTCACTCAACCAGGTATTGTTGATGAAAATTTCTTCGGCAGGATAAGAGCTCACAATGTTTGGATATTGCTCATTGCCTGTTTTGTATGCAATATCGATGAGGTTCAGTTCGCTCAGCAATGACTGCCTGTTTTCAACACTTACACTAATGAGCAATTGCTGACGCAAACCAAAACTCACGTGTTTGATACCTGCTTTTGTAGCAGCCACTAAAATATTATACAGATCACCGGGCGAAATAATTCCACCACGAAAATTGATCTTTATCGTTGTACTGCTGTTCATACACACTTTATTTTTCTGCGAGTACTGTTTCTTTTACGTTTGAATGAAGATTGTTTTCCAAGATCGTTTTCACTTCAGGTCTGCAACTGCCGCAACCCATACCAGCGCCTGTTAATTGACACAACTGCAAGTGATCTTTACAACCTTCTTTTATTCTGTTGATGAGATTTCCTTCGCCCACATTATTACAACTGCACACCAGTTTGCCGATCACAGGCTCAGGTGCTTTACCAGAACGTAATAATTGCAAACGTTTTTCACTCAACTCCATTTTTTGTTCAATGAGGTTGCGGTATTCAAGGAACTCACTCTTATCACCTATTAAAATTGCACCAATCAAACGATCATTGTGAATGATACATTTCTTGTAATAACGTTTTGCTTTATCAATAAACACCACTTCTTCATATGCAGGATCATCAGGGCATTCCACTTCACCCAATGAACAAAGTTCTGTGCCATGCATTTTCAAAATGTTCATGAGCAATGAACCGGAATAGTAGTTCGATATATCTCCACCTAAATATCTTGCAACAACTTCTGCCTGTTGTTCAGCAGCTGCAGTGATGCCATAAAGAAATCCTTTGAATTCTGCAATTTCTCCAATGGCAAATACAGAAGGATCATTTGTTTGCAGGTATTCATCCACCACAACACCACGTTTACAATCGATGCCTGCTGCTTTTGCAATTTCAATATTCGGCACAGTGCCGATTGCAATCACAATTGCCTGGCAATCGATCATCAAACCACTCTTTAAACGAATGCCCGTAACAGTTGTATCGCCAAGGAAACGTTCGATCTCATCGTTATAATAAATATCAACACCTTTATCTGTTAACTCTTCGTGCAGCAACTGGCTTCCCAACGGATCAAGTTGACGATCCATTAAACGGGAGATACGTTGCACAATGGTTACTTCCACTCCTACTTCACGCAACGATGCTGCTAATTCAATACCCAGCAAACCACCACCAACGATCACTACTTTTCCTTTTGCCGGATCAACATGGTATTTGAAATTATCAGCATCAGTTCTGCTGCGCATTGTAAAAATGCCCTGCATAGCTGGCACATCACGCAGCATAGCAGCACGACTACCGGTTGCCAATAACAACACATCGTACTGATGAACATTGCCTTTGCTATCGATCACCGTTTTTTGTTCACGGTTGATTTCTATAATACTTACACCACGATGCAGTTTGATATTATAATCATATTCTTCCGCATCGCTCATTTTAATAAGGTTCTGCCATTGCAAAGTGCCGCTGATATAGTCGGGCAGCAATACACGGTTGTAAAATGGAAAATCTTCTTTGCTGAAAATTTCAATTTCATCATCTGTATTGATCATGCGGTAGCTGCGTACAAAACCACAGGCACCAGCACCTGCACCCACTACAATTATTTTTTGTTTTACTTTCTTATGAAGTTTCACTTCAACAGCAGAGAATTTGAAATCAGGTTCTTTACTTTTCGGATCAACTAAATTGTTGGTGAGGTTATTTGCACGGTTTAAATCACTGTTCAACACTTTGCCCCAATGCATCGGCAAAAACACAACACCTTTTTTAATGTCAGTTGAAAATCTTGCTTTCACCCGCACATTACCTCTTCCATTAAAAATTTCAACGAGGTCGTTTTCTTTAATGGAACGCTTCGCTGCATCATCAGGATGTATTTCTAAAAACGATTCTGAAATATGCTGTTTGAGCTTATTTACTTTTCCTGTTTTGCTCATGGTATGCCACTGATCACGGATGCGACCGGTGGTTAACACCAATGGAAAATCACGACTTAATTTTTCTGATTGATTCTCGTCATTAAATGAGTGAATGATGGCTTTTTGCGAAGGCGTATGAAACTTACGATCGGTGAACAATCGTTTTGTACCATAACCCTCCGATGAAGAAGTGTAAGGCCATTGCACCGAACGTTTCTCTTTCAGAATTTCATAACTCAATCCGCTCATGTCGATATTTGTACCGGCAGTGAGTGCTACATGTTCCGCAAAAATTTCAGAGAAGCTGTTGTAATCAAAACCATTAAAGCCCATCTTTTTTGCAAAGCGGCAAATGATCTCTGCATCGGGCAAGGCTTCACCCGGTGCATCTATAATTTTATTCAAGTAGCTGATGCGGCGCTCTGCATTCGTCATGGTGCCTTCTTTTTCGGTCCATGATGCAGCAGGTAACACCACATCCGCATACCTGATTGTCTCGGGGCGATTGCTGACGTCTTGCACTACTACAAACTTTGCTTTTTTCAATCCTTCTTCTGCCATGCGCACATCGGGTAAACTGATGAGCGGATTGGTACAAAGTATCCAGATGGCTTTTAATCGTCCATCATTCAACGCTTCAAACATTTCTGTAGCAGTAAGACCAGGTTTAGCAGCGATCGTTCCCGGAGCAACACCCCAGAAATTTTCAACTGCAGCACGGTGTTCAGGGTTCAGCAGATCACGATGAGCAGGTAATAAGTTTGACAAACCTCCAACTTCTCTTCCTCCCATTGCATTTGGCTGACCGGTTAATGACAACGGACCGGAGCCTGGCTTTCCAATATGACCGGTAATTAAATTTAAGTTGATGAGTGAAAGGTTTTTGTTTACACCAATCACGCTTTGGTTTAAACCCATCGTCCACATGGTAATAAAACCTTTCGCTTTGCCAATGTAAGAAGCCGCTAAACGAATATCTTTTTCATCAACACCACAAATGATAGCTGCTTCTGCAATGGTGCGTTCAAAAACCGTGTCTCGGTATTTTTCAAAGCCTTCTGCATGATTAGCGATGAAATCGAGATCCACATCTCCATTCTCGATGATCACTCTTCCTATTGCATGATGCAGTGTTACATCAGTACCGGGATTTAACTGCAGATGAACATTCGCAATAGAACAGGTTTGTGTTTTACGTGGATCACTGACAATAATCTTCAGGTCAGGATTTTTCTCACGTGCTGCTTCCACTCTTCTCCATAAGATGGGATGACACCAGGCAGGATTAGCACCCGCAACAAAGATCACATCAGCCAATTCAAGATCATCATAACTCACCGGCACACTGTCTTCACCTAAACTCATTTTATAACCAACCACTGCACTGCTCATGCAAAGCCGGGAGTTGGTATCAATATTATTGCTGCCAATAAATCCTTTGATGAGTTTATTAATGACATAATACTCTTCTGTTAAACACTGACCCGATGCATAAAAAGCAACAGAATCAGGACCATACTTTTCAATTAACGTTGCAAACACTTTCGCTGTACGTTCCAACGCTGTATCCCATGTAACCCGTTGACGAGGTTGGTTACGATTGTAACGCATCTCTGGATAAAGCAAACGATCAGAGCGATCATTCACTGTGTAATGCAGGTTCATTCCCTTACTGCAAAGCATTCCTTTGTTTACAGGATGGTTTTTATCCCCTTCAACATGCAAACGTCCGAGCTTATCCTTGCTGGTAACAATACCGCAACCTACACCGCAATAACAACAGGTGGTAAGGTTAGCCGCAGCATTTCCTGAGCTGTTTAACTCCATAGTATGTTCATTCGTTTCCTTCACTATACTTTTTTATAATAAGCAATCACTGAATCATCAGGCTGCGTTTTCCAACGCCACATTAAGCTCTGCTACTTTTTCTTTCTTCGTAAACCTTGTTACCAGTACCAGTAACGATACTGCCATTACGATCATACCGATATATCCGAACGCATCAACATAAGTAATGCTTTTACTTTTAAACAGAAATCCAAACAACATACCACCCACATTGCCACCTGCGCCAACAATACCACTCACTAATCCAACATTCTTTTCATTTACAAAAGGAGTGATGGCATAAGTTGCACCATTCGCCATTTTCAAAAACAATGCAAAAGAGATCATGGAGATGATGGCCATGGTAAATGAACCGGCTTGTGCAAAGAGCATCAAACCTGCACCTTCGAGTAACAATACAGCAGCAAGCAATAAACCTTTTCCACGCATACCATATTTTCTACCAACTCTATCAGCAAAGATGCCGCCGAGTGCACGTGCAAAAATGTTCATGAAACCAAACACACCGGCCCAGAAACCTGCACTGCTTTGTGATAGTTTAAACTCCTGTACAAAGTGAAGCGCAGCAATATTGTCGAATGTAATTTCCATACCAAAGCAAACGCCGTATGCTAATGCAAGCGACCAGACTCTCCAGTCTTTTAACACACTGTAATCTGTTTTGCCTTTCGCTTTTACTTCACGTTCAATTTCATCGTAGTTACCGGCGGGTGTATCTTTTGTATAACGGAAATAAAGAAATGCAGCGATCAGCATCATTACACCGGGAACGATCATTGCATAACGCCATGCTTCACCTTTTGTGTAACCAAAGCCAACAATAGCTGCAAAGATCAAAGGCATAACCATGTTGGTGATACCACCACCAAGATTACCCCAACCACCTGCAACTGCATTGGCTGTTCCTTTAATGTTTGCTGCAAACATCATGGATGTGTGAAACTGTGTGATCACAAACGATGCACCGATAACGCTGATCGCTAAACGGAACAACAAAAACGAAGTGTACGATTGTGCAAGCCCAACACCCATTACAGGTATGGCTCCTATTAACAACAAAGCTGTGTATGTTTTACGTGGACCCCATGTATCGCACAAGCGACCAATCAATAAACGTGCAATGATGGTACCTGATACAGATGCGATCACAATGTTTCCGATCTGTGATTTATCTAAATGCAGGTCCTCTTTAATGGTTGGCATTAATGGAGCCAAACCAAACCATCCAAAAAAGCAAACAAAGAATGTAAGCCATGTAATATGGAAGGTTCTCATTTGCACACCACTCAATGAAAAGATATTGAGTTTGCTTAGTGGTTGTTGTAATTTTGCTTGCGACATCAGCTGTTGTTTAAGTGTTAGAATGAATTAATGTATATCGTTGATTGAAAATTTATCGATCAGCAGACTTAATAACTTGTCGTGGATCGCCATGTAACAATCATCATGAACGATCTCTTTTTTATTTCTTGGTCTTGGCAATGGCACATCCACAATTTCTTTGATGGTTGCAGCCGGACCATTGTTCATCACCACTACACGATCGCTTAAGAAGATGGCTTCCTCCACATCATGTGTAACGATCACAATTGTCTTTTCCCTGTTATCAAGATTCCACAATTTCAAGAGCTCAACATGCATATTGCTTTTGGTCAAGGCATCCAGTGCACCAAATGGTTCATCGAGCAAAAGAATACTTGGGTTAATGGCGAATGCTCTCGCAATAGCCACACGCTGTTTCATACCACCTGAAAGATGACCGGGCAATTTGTCTTTGTGCGACCAGAGATTTACCATCTTCAGGTTTTTCTCAACTAATGCTTTTTTCTCTGCTGTAGTTTTATCTTTCAAAGCAGCGTCAACTGCTTCGTAAATATTACTGTACACACTCAACCAGGGAAGCAAAGAATAGTTTTGAAAAACGATGCCTCTGTCGGGGCCGGGCTTTGATACTATATTTCCATTGGCGATCACTTCACCCGATGTTGGTTTCACCATGCCGCTGATAGTACCCATCAACGTTGATTTACCACAACCGGAGTGACCAATGAGTGCAACGATCTCTCCTTTCTTTACATTCAATGAAATTTCTTTCACCGCCGTATAAACACCAGTAGGTGTTTTAAAGCTTACAGATACATTGTTGATTTCAATGCTCGGCTGTTCAACCGTATCAACTGCTGAATTTATTTCTACCACCCGTGGACTTAATTCTAATGTTGTTGCCATAACTTTTCAGTTAAGAATTTAAAATTTCGTTTTCTGTTATCGCCCCGTTCATGCTTTTTGCTTTGTTGCTTTTATTGATGAATAAAGCGACACACAAAACGGAGTAATATAAGTAAGCATGATCCTTATCAGGTTCTTCCCTGTAAATGTTCCATCTACAATCACATCGTAACTGTTTATGATGTTCAAAACAGTTCCAACGATCACTGCTACCAGTAAAGCTGTTGTTATATTTTTCTTATTCATAAACATTTGTTTTGTGTATTAAGCAGCGAAGCTGAAACGTTTTTGAAGTGCCATAAAAATTCTGTCGAGCAATAACCCAACAATACCGATGATGATGATAGCTACTAAAATTTTCGCAATACTTCCGCCGTTGAATCCTTCTTCCCAAACAAAATAACCAAGCCCCATACCACCCGATAACATCTCACCTGCCACAATCACCATCCATGCAACACCAATCGACAAACGCAAACCGGTTAAGATGTGTGGGAATGTATAAGGCAACACAATTTTTGTAATGTATTTCCAACGGGAGAAGCCAAATGCTTTTCCAACATTTTTATGATCCTGCGGAATATGTGAAACACCAAATGCTGTGTTGATGAGCGTTGGCCATAATGAACAAATGAAGATCATGAAGATGCTTGCCTGTGGTGAATCCTGGAAAATGGCAAGACCTAACGGAAACCATGCCAATGGAGAAACAGGACGAAGGATCTGTACCATTGGGTTAATGATGTTCATGGTAATTTTATTAGAGCCCATGATCAAACCGATTGGAATGGCAATTAAACTACCAAAGCCAAAACCAATACCAACACGACTTAATGAACTGATGAGTTTTGTACCGATACCTTTATAATCAGGATCGTCCTGCATGGGATTTTGCATTACTTCCTTAAACACTTCCCATGTCATTGCCGGCGTAGGAATTTCGTGTTTAGTGATCGCTGCAATTAATTCCCATATACCACCCATCAGTGCAAGCCCACCTAAGAAGTAGAGCAGCGACTGGAGCGTTTTAAGTGAGAAGAAATTTTTCATCGTAATTATTTTTTTTGAGTAGTGAATGGTGAGAGCGAATCACTCACCATTCACCACTCACCTTTATTAATGCTTTGTTGTTTTCAAATACGCCGACACATTGTTTGGATCAAACGCTACATCAAAATTTGTTTTGATCACCTGCATATCAGGTTGCACAGGCACACCCATTTCTTTTGCCACTTCAGCAAACAGATCATCCAACACTAATTTCTCAGCAATGGCTTTGTAATTCGGTTCAGTTTTTAAATAACCAAATCGTACATACTGTGCCAGAAACCAATGAACATATGACTTCTTTGGTGTGCTTACAATGCCGTTATTATAAAAGGTCATGTAATCATCTTTATACTTTTGCACACCTAACTCGCAACCGAGATCGTATGAACCTTTTAATCTTGCTTCCAATACCTGCACAGGAGCGTTTACATAATTCGGTTTTGAGAGCCATGAAGCTACCTTTGCACGGTTGCTCATATTATCGAGCCACTTACATGCTTCAATAATTGCTTTCATCACTTTCTTCAGGTCTTCCCTGTTAGCTGAAGCAAATGCTGAGTTAACCACCAATGCTTTTTCAGGATGATTCTTCCAGAGATCTTGCGAAGAGATATGTGTAAAGCCAACGTTTTGTGCGGCTGCAACACCATTCCATGGTTCACCCACGCAATAACCTTCCATATTATCAACACGCATGTTGGCAACCATTTGCGGAGGAGGAATGGTGATGATACCAACTGACTTTTGGTTGATACCCGCTGCTGACATCCAGTAACGCAACCAGATATCATGTGTACCACCGGGGAATGTTTGTGCAAAAGTTACTTCCTTTCTGCTCTGAACATTTTTTACACCACCAGCTGCTTTGTTCACTTGTTTAAAACCAACCTGTCCGCAAAAATCTTTTGAAAGTGTAATGGCCTGTCCGTTGTTGTTCAGCACCATGGCGATCTTCATTTCTGATCCTGCTTTACCACCAACACCTGTATAAACTGAAAGCGGCATCGAGAATAAACAATGTGCACCATCCAGTTCGCCATTCAATATTTTATCACGCACTACAGCCCATGATGCCTGTTTTTCAAGTTCCACATCCACTCCATACTTCGCAAAGAGTCCGAGTTCTTTTGCCGCTACCAGTGGTGCGCAATCGGTAAGAGGAATAAACCCCAGTTTTATTTTACGTGCAGGCGAAGAAATCTTAAAAGCAAAAATGCCAGTCAGCAACAATGTCATTGCTGAAAAAAGAATTATATTTTTAATTGAGAGTTTCATTGTTAAATGTTTTAAGTGTTACCAATCTTTATTCATTCATCACATTATCACTGTTTAATCGCCACAGGTTTTGTATAAAGGAAATCAGGTGAGAAGCGGAGCATTGCATAAAACCAATTTCCTGTTTTCCTGTAATTCGCTGCAGCCGCATCAGTTGTTGCCTGTCCTTTTGCAATGGCCATATTACCGGTTGCATTCATAATTGAATAACCCAATTCTATATTCGTAAACTTGTTCATGTTGTAGTTCAACAGGAAATCAAGTTCATTACCCAGATTTTTACCAATAAAAGAACCATCGGCTTTCTTCATGTCCTTATCAATAGAGAACAAATGAAAATCAACACCCGCTGTTAAAGCTGTACCGGTGTACTTCACTTTGAAGTAAGGATTTTTCAATCCACCTGCAGGTGAACCTGTTCCTACATAGAAATAATCCATAAAACCCCAATGACGGTGCGGTGTACCATACAACGGATCAAATTTTTCATCTGTTGCTGTTATTGCATCGTTACCGCTTAATAATTCGTAACCGGGTGTAATACTGATCTTCCCTTTTTGATAAGTTGCGGAGAGAGCATAGTGATATGCATTTTTCATTTTTATACCATCACGGTTTTTGCCGCTTTGTGCATAGAACGCACCTTGAAAAGCGATCTTCCCAAAACCTGAAGCATTACCTATTGTTTGGTTGATCATTAAACCATACGTGTAGCGTTGGTTCATTCCTTTGTAGTTGAAAGGATCAGCAGCACTTGCCGCTACAAAGCGACGACCGTATACATAACCTGTTGCATCACTGCCTGCTGAATCAAGTTTGTATTTACCGAAATTGTCGTTGAAGAAGAGCGCAGAAAATTTCGTCTGCTTAATTTTCTTACTGATGTACAAACTTGCGAATGATTTGTAATCCTGGTTACCACCATTTGTTGTGGGCGGATTCATAAAAACAGGAGCACCTGTTTTGCTGCTGTTGTTCGCAGCATTACCTGCCGTTGCCATTGGTAACATACCGGCAGGTGTTGGTACTAAGGTACCAAATGAGTTTTTTACATAAGCTGGTATATTGGAAGGAACGTATCCTGTTCCGGTATATCCAAATGCATCAGTGTTTTGATTAAAAGCATAACCGATATCGATCTGCCATCCTTTATGTACGGTTTTCAGCAAAGCCATATCATGACGGCGTGCCTGTTGCAACCAATCTAAATTGCCGATCAAACGCACATCATCATAAATTAATTCCTGGCGTCCCACTTTCAGGCTCATCAGGTCAATACCTTTTGCTTTGATCGTGGTGTCTGCACTGTTGAACAATGTAAGATCTGCCCAACCTTCATGCAGCATTAAACGATTACCGTCTGCATTCGAAATAGAAGATGCATCCTGTCCCCAAACACGAACATCCTGTACTGCCACACCAAAAGTTAACCTGTCCCATTTATAGCCAAAGTTCAATCTTGTACGTTGTGAAGTAAATACAGCGGGCTTTGAACCTTTCAATACGAGGTTGCCCAAACCGTTGCGCACTTCAGTACGTGTGCGGAGCTGGCCTGATAATGTGAACTGTGCCTTTGTTGTACAATAAGCGAGTAGCATCAAGCTCAAAAAGATTATTCGTGTTGTTTTAAAATTTTTCATGTTAATTTTGGTCGATTTTAAGGTGATAAATCCTGGAATCATACGGCCCGGTTAGACTGCCATCTGCCGGGCTATTTTTTTCAGCTGTGCTGAGTATTTCGTTTACTTTCTCTTCATGTAGTCTGTAAGTTTTGGTTTTGAAATAGTTGTTTTATTAATCTTCAATGCCGATATATACCGTACCGTTCTCCACTTTCACTTCGTAGGTTTTAATGGCGCATTCATCACCACTCAGGCATTCGCCTGAAACCAACGAAAATGTTTTCTTGTGAAACGGGCAGGCAACTTTCGGTTCTTCGTTTTGTGTACCGATCATACCACGGCTCAACGCCATTTGCTGACGATGTGGGCATTCGTTTTGGGTGGCATACCACTCATCTCTCCTTGTAAAATGGAAAAGTGCAATTTGTGTGTCGTTGTATTTTACACACACACCACCGTTGGCAGGAACGTCTTCGGTTCTGCAGGCGGCAAACCATGTAATTGTTTTTTCTGCGATCATATTTTTAGTACTTAAAGGACTTATTGAATACCTGTTGACGAAACAAGTGTTTACACAACAGAACAGAGCTTCCTTTTTTTATATGCAGGCAATCGCAGAAAAGTGGCCATTGGGGCCTTAGCAATCAATCATCGAAAATTCATTTGAGGTATTATCCGGAGGTTAAAAAGCAACTTTCTATATGGCGGCAATCGTCTTATTCAAAACCAAAAATTCTTATTTCCATTCTTTAGCACGCTTCTGTTCACGCATTGGATCAAATACAACTGTTGGATCTTTTTCTTCGGGTGCATTCACAAAGTGATTGAAGCGTTTTCTCAATTCAGGTGTTTCAATGGCAGCTTTCCATTCGCACTCGTAAGAGTTTACATGGTTTTCCATGGCCGCTTCCCATTCTGCATTCATGCCTAATGCATCATGCACAACAACTGAACGTAAATAATCAATTCCACCTTCCATCTTGTTCAACCATGTAGCAGTACGTGTTAACGGATCAGCAGTTTTTACATAGAACATTAAGAAACGATCGAGATACTTCACACATGTTTCTTCATCAATATCTGATGCGAGTAACAATGCATGTTGTGGTTTACTACCACCGTTGCCACATACATAGAGGTTCCAGCCTTTTTCTGTAGCAATGATGCCAAAGTCTTTACTCTGTGCTTCGGCACATTCACGGATACAACCACTCACACCCCCTTTTAATTTATGTGGAGAACGAAGACCACGATAACGTTCTTCAACACGTATAGCAAAACTTACACTATCGTGCAAACCGAAACGACACCAGGTACTACCCACGCAGCTTTTTACAGTCCGTAAACTTTTACCGTATGCATGTCCGCTTTCAAAACCAGCTTCAATTAATTCCTCCCAGATGTTCGGCAGATCACTTAAGTGTGCACCAAACAAATCAATACGCTGACCTCCGGTAATTTTTGTATAGAGATTATACTTTTTCGCAACCTGACCAATCACAATTAATTTATCAGGTGTAATTTCTCCGCCGGGAATACGGGGAACTACAGAATATGTTCCACCTTTTTGAATATTCGCTAAGAAACGATCATTACTATCCTGCGCTGTATCATTTCCTTTTTTCAAGATTACTTCGTTCCACAAACTGGCGAGGATCGATGCAACAGGAGGTTTACACAATTCGCAACCATCACCTTTCCCAAACTTATCCAGCACTGCATCGTAGGTGCGCAGATCATTTATTTTGATAAGATCAAATAATTCCTGACGACTGTAATCAAAATGTTCACACAATACATTACGAACAACCTTGCCTTGTGTTTTCATGGTATGTACCATCAGATCTTTCACCATGGGCACACAACCACCACAACCTGTTCCTGCTTTGGTACATTTTTTAATACCATCAACAGTTTCGTAACCAAGTTTTACAGATTCGCAAATAGCACCTTTTGTAACTGCTTCGCAACTGCAGATCACTGCATCATCAGGTAAACTTGTAACACCTGCACCACCATCACCTTCACCACCTCTTGCACCAAGAATTACATCTTCTGTATTGGGAGGCAACACTACTTTGTTTTTGCAGGTTTGCAATAACATATTGTATTGTTCTGCATCACCTACTAAAATTCCACCCAACAATTCTTTACCATCGGCACTTACATTAATACGTTTGTAAACACCTTTCACGCTGTCATCAAACACAATACTTCTAACACCATCACCACTCACAAACGGATCACCAAAGCTTGCAACATCTACCCCGATCAGTTTGAGCTTGGTGCTCATATCAAAACCTGTAAATGATTTTTCACCACCAGTTAAATTCGTTACCACTACTTCAGCCATTTCATAGCCGGGAGCAACAAGACCGTAGATCATTCCCTTATGTAAAGCACATTCGCCAATAGCAAAAATAAAAGGGTCGGATGTTTGCAAGTTGTCGTTAACGGTTATTCCTCCACGTGGACCAACTTCAATTGATGCATTTCTTGCCAACTCATCTCTTGGTTTAATACCTGCAGAGATCACCAGCATATCAACATCAAAAGAACTATCATCAGAAAAACGCATGCTGCTGATGGCTTCATCACCATTAATAGCCGTTGTATTTTTTGATGTATGAATTGTAAGACCGAGGTCTTGTAATTTCGATTGTAATAATCTTGAACCTGCATCATCTATCTGACGAGGCATGAGGCGTGGAGCAAATTCAATCACCTGTGTATCGGTAACACCAAGGTCGAGCATGGCTTTCGCAGCTTCCAATCCCAACAAGCCACCACCGATCACTGCACCTTTCTTCGACTTCTTGGCCCACTTGGTCATCAACTCCAGATCTTCAATTGTGCGGTAGATGAATACACCTTCTTTTTCAACACCCGGAATTGGCGGAACAAAAGCGGCCGAACCGGTAGCCAGGATCAGGTAATCGTAATTTTCGGTTATACCTGCATGTGAGTGCACGGTTTTCTTTTCCCGGTCGATTGAAACCACAGGATCTGAAAGGTGCAGCACTATACCATTATCAGTATACCATTCTTTGGGGGCGAGGGAAAGGTCGTCGGCAGACTTACCGGCGAAATACTCACTTAGATGAACCCTGTCGTAAGCAGGTCTTACTTCTTCTCCAAAAACTACGATGGAGATGTTACCGGCACTATTCTTTTTTACAAGCTTTTCGCAGAACTTGTAACCCACCATGCCGTTTCCTATTACTACCACTTTCATGTTGTTACTGTTTTAAGTGTAAACAATAATGGTAGCAAGCAATCGTATTTAAATTATAATCATATAATACTTTTTATGGCAAATTCAACTATCAGTAGCGTATTAAATGATTTCTGTCATGAAATTAAGGCTATTTTTTGTAATTTTATTAAACGAAACATGATTTCAATAACATATATTTTATTTTAATTTGTATGAAACAGGCTAAACTGGTACTTATCGGGGCCGGACCAGGCGATCCGGAACTTATTACAATAAAAGCTATACGTATGCTGGAACAGGCAGATATCATCTTATATGATGCACTTGCCAACGATGAACTTTTGAATTATGCATCCGCTGCCTGCATCAAGCGTTTTGTGGGTAAACGTTATGGTTGCCATGCCCTTTCACAAGAAGAGATCAATACATTAATCGTGGAATATGGACAGAAACACAAGATAGTTGTGCGTTTAAAAGGCGGCGATCCGTTTGTTTTTGGCCGTGCACAGGAAGAAATTGAAACAGCAAGACTTGCCGGAATGGAAGTTGAGTTGGTGCCGGGCATCTCCAGTGCTATTGCTGTGCCTGCTTCTCAAATGATACCCCTAACCTGTCGTGGCATCAATGAAAGTTTTTGGGTAACAACCGGCACTACCCGTACCGGTGAAATATCGACTGATATACAATTAGCCGCAAAATCGAGTGCTACTGTTATTATATTAATGGCCATGAGTAAGCTTGAAGGTATTATGGATATTTTCAGAACACATGGCAAAAGCGATACGCCGGTTGCTATTATTCAGAATGGTACTACCAAAGATGAGAAGATGATAATCGGCACAGTGAAAGATATTTTCTTTAAAGCAACCTACGAAGGTATTGGCAACCCTGCTATCATTATTGTGGGCGAAGTAGTGAAACTGCATCCTTCACTTCTAAAATCTGCTATCAACGAACGAACAAGGGATGGTATCTTTCAGAAGAAATCTTTGTGATGAACCCAAACACCGTTTGCTGTTACTTTGCAGCAGCAAACACTAAAATCCGCAATGAAGCAAAACAAAAAGAACTGCGACCTGAAAAGCTGTACCATGTGCAAACAATGCCAGCACCATTGGTTGCCTGCACTTGATGCCAACCGCAAAAGCTTTCATTTCAAAAAAGGTGAGCAACTGTTTATTGAAGGCGAGGAAGTAACAGGCATGTATTTTATCAGCAAAGGTCTGGTAAAGGTTCACAAACGCTGGAGCGATGAAAAAGAACTGATCCTTCGTATTGCAACTGATGGAGATATTGTAGGTCATCGTGGTTTAGGAGCTGATACAGTTTATCCTGTTTCAGGAACAGCAATGGAGCCTACTGATGTTTGCTATATTGATCTATCTTTCTTTAACAGTACACTACGTACCAATCCCGATTTTCAATACAACTTATTAATGTTCTTTGCTGCTGAGTTGAAAGAGTCGGAGAAACGCATGCGTAACCTTGCACACATGAATGTAAAGGGACGTATTGCAAATGCATTGCTTTATTTACAAAACAAGTTTGGGAAAGATGCGAATGGATACATCAATCTTTCTATCAGTCGACAGGATTTAGCGTCTTACACAGGCACTACGTATGAATCGCTATTCAGGATCATGAATGAATTGAGTAGCGAAAAAGCCATTAATACTGACGGCAAGAAAACACAAATCCTCAATACTGCGTTGTTGCAGGAATATATGGAGCAAAGCTGATGCTTTTTCCATTTATGGATTTGGTGAGAGAATTGGTTAGCTAATCCGTCCAGATTTGTATTTTGCGTGCTAACCAACTAATTGCCATGAAACTTGAAAAAACAATTTTTCAAAAGAGTCATCTTTATTTTCTTGCTTTCTTCCTTTTTGTAGTAGCCGGTTTCTGGGTTACTTATTTTACCAAGTTACTTGAACAGAAGAATTACAGGATGCACCTGCATGGCATTGCTTTAACGCTTTGGTGCCTGATGCTCATCGTACAGCCATATCTCATCCGTACAAAACGTACAAAGCTGCACAGAACAGTTGGCAAAGCATCATACATACTGGTACCGCTCATGATCTTTACCACACTTGATTTATTAAAATATCAGTTACAACCAGTGCCGCAACTGGGCACGATGGATTACTTCTTTGTTGCACTGGCGGCAAACGCACTTGTTGCATTTGCACTTCTTTACGGTCTTGCGATTTATCATCGTAAGAAATCAACTATACATGCCCGTTACATGATCTGTACAGCGTTTACCATGTTTACTCCTGTAACAGACCGCCTGATCCATATTCATTTCCGCAGTATCCTGGATTATATGCCAACGATCGAAGGCAACCCGATTGCACCTTTCGCCGGGTTCCTGTTAGCTGACCTGATGTTGATCGGTCTTTGCATCTGGGATTGGCGATCGCATAAAAGATGGAATGTATTCCCGTTTGCTTTACTCATACTCCTGCTGTATCATATTTCTGTATTTACATTTTACCAATTTGAGTTTTGGCGCAATTTCTGCGAATGGTTTGTGCGGTTTTAAAGCAACATTTCTATGCAAAAAAAATCGTGACTGTTTTCTTTGTTATCAGAAAACAGTCACGATTCTCAACAATTGAACTACTTTATTTACTCCAATTTACTTTTACCATTTTCACATCTCTTGAATTTCCACCGATCATGATCTGAAACTCACCCGCTTCCCAATCATGTTTTAAATCGTAATTGTAAAATTTAAGATCATTGGGTGAAATGTTGAATGTAACTGTTTTGCTTTCGCCTGCTTTTAATTCTACTTTCTGGAAACCTTTCAGTTCTTTCACCGGACGAGTTACAGAACCAACTACATCACGAATATATAACTGCACCACTTCTTTACCGGTAACAGAGCCCGTGTTGGTAAGTGTTACACTTGCTGAGATGGTTTGATTACCCTTGGGTGATGCATTGCTGATCTTTACATCACTATAACTAAAGCTTGAGTAACTCAGTCCATAACCAAAAGGATACAACGGATCATTACTTACATCTAAATAATTGCTGCGGAATTTTTCAAACCACTTCCCTTCTGCCAACGGACGACCAGTATTCTTATGATTGTAAAACAAAGGCACCTGGCCTACATTCTGTGGAAACGTCATCGTTAATTTACCGGAAGGATTTACATCGCCAAACAATACATCAGCAACTGCATAACCGGTTTCACTGCCACCAAACCAAACATTGAGAATGGCTGGTACATTTTGTTGTTCCCATGTTAATGCTAACGGTCTTCCTGTAAATAAAACCAACACAACCGGCTTACCTGTTTTTAATAATGCTTTGAGTAAATCTTTTTGTGCCTGCGGAATTTCAATGTTACTTCTGCTCGATGATTCACCGCTCATCTCGGCACTTTCACCGAGCACTGCCAACACCACATCGCTTTGATTAGCGATAGAAACAGCCTCATTAATCATTTCTTCGGGTGAACGTATATCCCGGCCGATTCCTTTACCGAACATGGTTGCACGGTCTTCAAATGCTTCATCGTAATCGAGATTACTTCCTTTTGCATACAGGAACTTTACTTTGTTGCCTATTATTTCGTTCAAACCTGTTAATACAGCTGTTGCTTTATCAAATTCTGCAGCCACGCTCCAGGTACCGGGCATATTGCGCTTGTCGTTTGCCAACGGGCCAATCACAGCCACTGTTCCACTTTTCTTCAACGGCAACATGTTGTTTTGATTTTTTAACAACACAAAACTTTGCGCAGCTGTTTCTCTTGCCATCTTGCGATGAGCGGTGGTAAATATCTCTGTCTTTGCACGTTCTTCATTACAATAGCGATAAGGATCATCAAACAAGCCGAGTTTATATTTTGCTTCGAGAATTCTTCTGCAGGCTGCATCGATCATTTGCATGGTTACTTTACCGCTGTTCAATGATTGCTTAAGTGTAAGTAAGAATCCTTCGCCTACCATATCCATATCAATACCTGCACCTAATGCTCTTGCTGAAACAGTTTTGAGATCACCTATACCATGATCCATCATTTCATTGATGCCGGTATAATCGGTAACAAGAAATCCTTTGAAGCCCCATTGCTTACGCAACACATCTGTCAACAACCATTTATTTCCAGTTGCAGGCACGCCATCAATATCGTTGAAAGATGCCATTACACTTCCAACTCCTGCCTCAACTGCTGCCTGGTAAGGATAAAAATATTCGTTGTACATACGATAGCGGCTCATATCAGTTGTATTATAATCACGACCGGCCTCTGCCGCACCATACAATGCAAAATGTTTTACACAACTCATAATCGTATTGTTCGACGACAAATTTTTTCCTTGATAACCACGCACCATTGCTTTTGCTATCTGTCCGCCGAGATATGGATCTTCGCCATTGCCTTCTGATACACGGCCCCAACGGGGATCACGTGTAAGATCAACCATTGGGGAAAAGGTCCAGTTGATACCATCTGCACTTGCTTCAATGGCAGCAATGCGTGCACTTTGTTCAATGAGTTGCATATCCCAACTGCAACTTAAACCTAATGGAATAGGAAACACTGTTTGATAACCATGGATAACATCCATCCCAAAGAGCAACGGAATTTTCAACCGTGTTTCTTCTACTGCAACTTTTTGCACAGCCTTGATCTTTGCAACAGATTTTATATTGAACAGACCTCCCACTTTTCCTTCTTTGATCTTCTTACCAATGTCAGAATTTCCGGCTTGGCCTGTTACAATATCCCCAGAGCCGGGCAAGTTTAACTGGCCAATCTTTTCATCTACTGTCATCTTCTTCATCAATGCATCAATGAAGGTTTTCATCTTTGCTTCGTTCGTTTGCTGAGCCTGTAATTGAACAGAAAGCAAAACGAAAAATCCGATGAACAATCCCTTTAAGACTTTCATAAAAAAACATTTATTATTTGAGTAAAACATTCTGCAGTTTCTTTTTCCAGATAGCATACCCTTTTGCATTCATATGCAAATTGTCTTTCAAAAAAATATCCGGCATCGGTTCGCCTTTTTCGTTCAACATGGCACTGTACACATCAACAAACTTTGTGTTGGGTTTTGTTGCCAGAAAAGACTTAATCTTTTGGTTTGCTTCTTTATACTTATCAAGCAAGTGAACACGACTCGGGCTTGGTTTCATCGACACATAAGCAACAGGTACGTTCTTATACTTTGCACGGATGTAATTGAACAAGGTTGTAAAGCGTTGCATCACCAGCTCAACTGTTACCGTATCGCTCGATGCAAAATCGTTCTCGCCGCAATAGATCACAATCTGTTTGGGTTGATAAGGAAAGATGACATCATAACGGTAACGGATCACATCGGCCAGTGTGCTGCCTCCAAATGCACGGTTGAGTATTTTACGATCGGGAAAATAAGTCTGCACATCTTTCCACATCGTAAACGATGAGCTGCCGATGAATAATACCTGGTTTGCTGAGGGGAAAGCTGTACTATCGGCTGTCTTAAATTTTTGCACTTCGTTCCAGAAGGGAAACGGCTCTTTGCTTTGCGCATTGGTATCAAGCACAACAAAGAGGAACAACATACTAACGAAAACTTTCTTCATCATTATTCTACTTTCATTACGGGTGAACGTTCGCTTACGCCATTTTCATTCACGGCTTCAATGCTGTAATAATACGTCTTTAATGCATCCATTGCCTTCATCCAGTATTCATTGTTGGCGTGTACCATAATGCTGGTGTACAATTTATCCGGATGAGTGCCATAATAAATATTATAGGCAAAGGCGTTGTCAACCGGCTTCCACTTAATGAACGCACTGCGTTTATCTTTTTCCGTACGCAATACAATAAATCCTTTCACTGCTTCCGGCTTTGCGCCATTACCATTACCAAACACACGTAAACCGCTGACTGCAAATTTACCGGTAGGCATATGGATATTCTCCACTTTTATATAACGTGCCTGCACCGGCTTTTCCAGTTCTACATATTCGTGTGGAATATCTGTTTTGTTTGTACTCTTATCAACCAGCACGGTCCACTTCTTTCCATCAACCGAGTAATACATTTTGTACTGATGAAACTGATCGTTCCATTTTCCCAAACGGTTCTGCTCCACATCCTGGTCTGCATAGTTGATCTGCACTGCATGAACGGTTGATACAGTTCCCAACTCGGTTTGTATCCATTCACCTTTGTTGCCTGTTGCTGCACTCCAGTATGTTTTGATCAATTCATCAACAGCATGATTGGCAACGTAATTACCAAGCGTAGATGAAACCTGTACAGGTTTGTTATAGTTCAACAACATCCATCCGGTGAAGTAAGGCGACTTACCATCTTTTCCATAATCCGATCCATCGATTTTATCTGATGGAATATAATGCGGATAATCGCCGAAGGTTGTGTTGCAAAACATGTTACCTTCTTTATCAAAACCTGTTGGCCAGATGCCGAGCCTGCGTTCAAATGTATTTTTTACCGACACCACGGTTGTTGATACATGCCAGAATTGATTAAACTTATCCTGGAAGGTTGCACCATGCCCGGCACCACGTACAAAACCTCCGAGCTTAATGCTTAACGGATCGCTTTGTGCTTCAAAAAAATCCAAAGGTCCATTGCCTACTAATAAACCATCTGCATATCCACTAAACTCAGTACCGGGTGCTCCATACTGTAAATAATATTTCCCATTATACTTCGTCATATGGCTTCCTTCAATAAACGGATCAAGAAATGTATTGTCCATGTGCTCACCAAAACGCTGCCAGCCAAAACGCCAAGGCTCAAGTAAATACATTTCTTTTCTTGTACCGATGGGCTGCAATGTTTTTCTGTTGAGTTCAATACCGTACATGGGGAATTTATTACTGCTGCCGTTGTACATGTACAAACGTCCATCATCATCGGTGAAGAAAGAAGGATCCCAACCTCCGATATCAAATGAATCGACCAACGGCTTCCATTCATTTTCCTTCGGATTCGTACTCATCCAGATGCTGAAGTTGCGGGTATAGGTTGAACCGAAGACAATCATGGTATCGCCGATGATGCCAACTGCAGGTGCACATAATTCATCGTATGATTTATTCCACGGACGTAAAAATTTACGTGATACAAATTTCCAGTTGAGCATATCGCTGCTGTACCAATAGCCCCATTGATTGGTGCTGAAGAGATAATAATCACCTTTGTACGTTACAATCACAGGATCGGCCGTTGCACGGTGCCGGCCCCATTCGCTGAAGTTGGGAATAGGCGTGTAACCATAATCGATATTAATCGGATTGCAATAGGTTTTTTGCTGCGCATGACTACTGCAAACTGTTACAAACAGCAATATAAACATTACACAGTTCTTCATTTTAACTTCGTTTAAATAAGTAATGATCTAAGCTGATTGTTCCCGGGCCTGTAAATAAAAACAGGAATGCAATGAGTACAAACATAAACGGATGCTGATCGTTGTACCAAACAACACCATTGCCTAATCCAAATGCAATGTAACCAAGATTGCCGATTGTAAGTACTGCAGCAACACGTGTAAACAAACCCAACACAAACAATACACCCGCTATTAACTCGGCAGACTTACCTGCATATACCAACATCTTTCCATTAGCAGCTTGTTTAAAACTATCCCAGGTAAGATATTCATTCATCTTCGCTGCATCAACTACTTCCCAACCGTGATAGATAAGAAACAAGCCAACAATCATGCGTACCAACGTTAAACCCACATTGGGTGCAAAGGGTTCTGCTGAAAAGAATTTCTTCATAGCAATTATTTTAAGGCTTCGTCTTTTTCTTTGGTCAGAAAATCAGCCGTGTCTTCCATGGCAGTACTATCCCAATGGAGTAATGCTGCATCGGGCACCACCTGTACCGGCATGGTAGATGATTGTGAAGGTTCGTTATACGGCACATTCGCATTTCTGTTATAAACAGAAATGAGCGACCACCTGGCCTTCTCAGATAAATTTGCTTCTGAACGATGTAACAGGTTCGGGTGAAAAAACAATGCATCACCTGCTTTTAATTCTACATACAGCAATTCCATTGTCTGCAGAGCAAGATCAACATAACGTTGTGCTGCACCAACCTGCTCGCCTGCAAAACCATGTTCTACTCTGCCCATTTTATGCGAGCCTTTAATCACCTGCAAACAGCCATTGGCTTTATTGGCATCGGTAATAGCAATCATAATCGACAACATCTGATCGGGAAATAAAAATTCGTTCTTGTACCAGTAACCATAATCCTGGTGCCACTCCCATGCACCGCCAACACGTGGTTCTTTCTGCATCAGCTTACTGTGAAAATGGCAAACTGCAGAATCACCTTCCATCAGTTGATTGGCAGTGTGCAGCATCCGTTCACTCCGTGTAAGCAAACCATACGAATCGTTGCCGGGTTTGTACCAGAGTGTAAGCTTCGTTTTCTTTCCGCTCTGATCATTCAGATCAAACGCATGTTTACGTATGACGGCATCATCAAATGCAATCTGCTGAAGTTTCTCTACTTCCTGAGCCAACAGAAATTCCGGCACAACCAGGAATCCATCCGTTTGATATGCTGCAATTTGTTCGGGGGTTAAAGAAAAGGCTGCCATCGTTTTATATTTACGAATTACGAATCGATCATCATTTCACTATTGGCCACGGAAACGCACTCTTCAGTTTTACTTTCATTCCTGTTGCCGATGATTTGCGTGCCGCTTCAATAATTTCCAGTACATGCAACGCATGCTCCACATTAATCAACGGCTCGGTTCCGTTAACAATACTTTCGCCGGTTACTCTTGCACCTTCCTGCCATTCGTAACCACCTTTATCGGTACTCATCAACACAGCAGGTTTATCCCACGATGTATCGAGCATCACACCATTGGTTTCCCAATCGTAACCGATCAACCGCATATTACCGTAATCGCCATAGATCTGTATCGAATGTAAGGTTTGATTACCGGCTTCATGTCCGTGTGGATCGAAATAATTAAACCCGCACATCACATGACTGATCACTCCTTTATCATGTTCCAGCAATACATGCGCATTATCTTCTGCTTCTACTTTAATTGTTCCTTTATCATCAACCGTACGTTGCCGCTTTACAATGCTCGTCATAGCCATTACACTTTTTGCAGGGCCTAACAAACCGGTGAGTGTTGCCATATTGTACACACCCAGATCGGGCATACTTCCACCACCTTTTTCATAAAAGAAGGCACTCCAGGTGGGGCCTGTATGTCCATACTGCCCATGCGCACTGGCAATGCGTCCCAGTTTCCCTTCCTGAATTGTTTTACTCATAAATGCAAACTGCGGACTGTTAACGACAGCAGGTGCTCCCCAGATGCGCAGCTTTTTACTTTTCGCTAAATCGAGCAATGCTTTTCCTTCGGCGTATGTATTCGCCATTGGTTTTTCACTCCACACATGCTTACCGGCGAGCAATGCTTTCTTATTCAGTTCACCATGCACCTGCATATCGGTGAGTGTAACCAGCATATCAAACGGAACACCTTTCAGCTGTTCATCAATGGTACGATAGGTTGCAGCATTTACTTTGTATTCCTTGTTCTGCGCCACTGCACGTTCGTACTTTATATCGCAGAGACTTACTATTTCAATTAATTTTGATGATAAGAGTTGAGGAATGTATCGATTGCTTACACTGCCGCAACCAATCACCGCTACACGTAATTTCTTTTCGGGTAATGCAGCCGCCCAACCTTCTAACGAAGACACCAGCAATGCTGCTGCAGCCATTGCAGTGGTTTTTAAAAATTGTTCACGTGATAATTGATCGTTCATGGCAAACACTTTTATAAATAAGCTGCGGTGAGTCACTCGCTTTCTTCAAGGGTGGCTCAACGGCATCGTTTCTAATTATTTCATTTCATATACGGCGATGTAAATCCCAGCTTCTTCAATCCGTTCTGTACATCCGGTATCTTCATAAATAATTTCCACAACAAACCTGTGCGGTAATTTTCAAGCATCACTACAATTGGTCCCTGGTCAATTGCCAGGTGACTTTTTGCATACCAGTTGTGATGAATACTGAAGCCATCCACAAAACCATAGTTACTCCAGATCTTATTGCCCAGTTCATAATAGAAATACCGCAAGGCTTCCATACTTTCTTTGGGTGTATAAGGCATTGATGAAATGGCAGCTGTCGGCTGTATAACGCCACGATCATTCTCCGGACTATGCGCCACATAACCTTTGTAACTGTCGCCCGCTGTTAAGCCCCAGCATTTATCAGAATAACCTTTAAACTTATTGGGGTTCTCAATACAGTATGCACGATTGATAAGTGTGTGATGTTTGCCCTGCAAAAAATAATCGTTGCCCAACGAATCTTTTAATCCATTCGGATCAATTCCCTGGAAGGTATATTGTTCAAAGAACAACGGACCACCTTTGTCTTTATCGTAATTACCTAACGGTAAAACGTAGCCGTAATATTCTTTACCGTTTTTAAATCCTGTGCTGCCCGCCCATGTTCCATCGTACACCGATTTCTTAATGCCTTTATAAGGTGATGACGCAGCCATGATGTAGGTGATCAGACATTCATTATAACCCCACACCGGGAAGTTCATATCAAAGCCATTGTTCGGGCTCCAGTGCCAGTACAATTTATTTTCGCCGTTAGTATGCCAGTTCCAGTTGGCAGCACCCCACATCTGGTTAATGCGCTTACGCAGGTAAATTTCTCTTGGTGTGTCCTTGGTAAAATATTCTCTTGCGCAGAGAAAACCCATCAGCAAATAAGAAGTTTCAACAATATCGGCACCATCATCCAGTCGATCGAACTTGATTGTTTTGCCTGTGCGGCCATTCATGAAATGCGGATAAATGCCATGATAACAATCGGCATTAATAAGAAAATCCGCAATCTGTATCAAACGTCGCACAGCTGTATCTCTGCCGATCCATCCACGCTCCACTGCAACAATGGTACTCATAATACCAAAGCCCGTACCACCGATTGCACCTGCATCTTTTCCGAATTCCGTTTTACTGAAATTGGGTTCATCCCATGCTTCGTTGATGTAATCCCAGTAATGCTCGGCTTTCACACTGTTGCTCCTTTCCAAGGCCAATCCGCTGTACGGATGTGCACCATGCCAGAAAAAACGAAAGGTTTGTTTCTGTACAGTTTCTAATAACTGTTCATCGGTTATACCTTTCATGATGCCAACTGGTGCAATACTATCGGGACCATCGGCATATTTTCCTTTATCTAATGAGCGTGTTTGTGCAAACGAAATTGAGTGAACGAAGAATAATATGGCAATGAATCGCATCATCATCGTTAATTTATTTTAAGCGTTCGTTTTATTTTATTGCCGGACTTGCAAAGCCTAACCGCTTCAACCCATTCTGCACTTCAGGACAACTCATGAATAATTTCCATAGCAAGCCGCTGCGGTAATTCTCCATCATTACAATTATGGGCCCTTGGTCGATTGCAAGATGACTTTTTGCTACCCAGTTCTTTGTTTCATTGAATGCATCTACAAAACCATACTCGCTCCATATATTATCGCCGAGTTTAAAATAAAAATGTTTTAATGCCTGCATTGAATATTCAGGTGTGTATGGGAATGCACTTAATGCAGCCGTCGGCGAAATAGTACCGAGGTCTTCAGTTGGGGAATGTGCCGCATATCCATTGTAAGTATCACTTGCTGTTAAGCCCCAGTTTTCTGCACTATACCCTTTAAACTTATTGGGATTGCGAACACAATGTTCACGATTGATGAGTGTGTGATTTTTATTTTGCTCCCAATAATCTGCATAACGATCTTTCAGTCCCCTCGGGTCTAATCCCAGAAATGAATACTGTGAAAAGAAAAGCGGTCCTCCATAGTCAAAACCAAGCGGCAGTTTAATGCCATAAAACTGTTTTCCGTTTTTAAAGAAATTACTTTCGGCCCAGCCACGGTGATACACTGCCGGGCTTACTTTGTATTTTTCATTGGGGCATGATGCTGCCAATACATACATGATCAGGCATTCATTAAAGCCACGTACAGGAAAATCCATCGCCCATCCATTATTCGGACTCCAATGCCAGTACAATACATTCTGTCCGCCATTGGTAAACCAATTCCATTCAATATCATTCCACATCCAGTTGATGCGGTTACGTAGTTCTCTCTCAGTTCTTTCATCTCCATCAAAATACTGACGTGCACATAATAATCCTTGCATTAGATACGAGGTTTCTACAAGATCTGCTCCATCGTCTTTTCTGCTGAATGGGATTGTTTTGCCTGTTGCACCATTTAACCAATGAGGAAATACACCATGATAAGAATCTGCTTTGCTGAGGAACTTCACCATGCGTAATAAAAATTTCGCTGCAGTATCTCTGCTGATCCATTTACGCTCCGCTGCAACAAGTACACTCATAATGCCAAACCCTGTTCCTCCGGTAGTCACTACTTCAGCGCCATATTCGTAAGCTACATTACTTCGCTCTCTTGACAAACCACTTACAGGATGTGCAAAATCCCAGAAATAACGAAAGGTTTGTTTCTGTATAAGATCAAGCAAAGCCGAATCTGATAAATTCTTTTGCCGGCTCAGCGGATCGAATTTTACATTTTGTTTCTGTGCTGAAACTGTGTGTATAATAAATAATGTGGTAAAAACTATGAATATACTTTTCTTCATACTTTATAAATAAGGTGCAGTAAATCCAAGTGATAACATGCCGGCTTTTACTTCAGGACAACTTGTAAACAGATTCCACAACAAACCAGTGCGGTGATTTTCGATCATCACAATAATTGGTCCCTGATCTATTGCAAGGAATGAAGATGCAAACCAGGTTTGCTTTAATGAGAATGCATCTATAAATCCATATTCCTTAAATAACTTATCTCCTAACGTGTAGTAAAAAAATTTCAGTGCCTTCATACTTTCTGTTGGCGTATATGGTATTGATGATATGGCCGCCGTAGGTGCAATTACACTTACGTCATTCGTTGGTGAACTTGCTGTATAACCATTTGGAATATCACTCGCTGTTAAACCCCATACAGAGTCGCTGTATCCATAATTTCCATTTGGGTTCGTAACACAATATTGATAGTTGATGCGTGAATGATTTCTTGTTTGTGTTTCGTAATTCGCATATGCATCACTCAACCCATTTGGATTGATGCCAAGAAATGAATAGTGAGAAAGGAATAATGGCCCACCGTATGCACTACCTAATGGCAATGTGATATTTAAATATTGATTGCCGTTTACAAAACCAGCAGCACCATTTCTCGCCCATCCATTATCATATACTGTTTTAGGGATGCCAAAAGTTGTTGACGAAGCTGCCAACACATAAGTAATTAAACATTCGTTCCATCCCCGAATTTGCAGGTTCATATCCCAAGCGAAATTCGGGCTCCAGTGCCAATATAATTGCTGTTCATTATTTTTTCTGAACCAGCTCCATTCAACAGCATTGTACAATGCAGTAATGTCGTTACGCAAATTCGTTTCCGCCACATCTCCTCCATTAAAATATTGACGTGCAGTTAACAACCCCATCATCAGTAATGATGTTTCAACAAGATCAGCTCCATCATCTTTTGCACTAAAAGCAATTACATTTCCCGTATTACCATTTAACCAATGCGGAAATGCTCCATGAAATTTCTGTGCAGTATTTTTTAAGAAGCCAACAATGGTTTGCATGCGTAGTAAACCCTGCGCCCTTGTAATGAAATTACGGTTGATACCTGTAATAATGGCCATAGCTCCAAAACCGGAACCACCTGATGTAACTAAGTCGCCTGATGTATTACGCTCTCTTGCCAAACCGCTTGTGGGATGACCAAAATCCCAGAAGTATTTGAAGGTTTGCTGTTGCACTTTGGTTAACAGCTCAGCGTCTGTAATTGCTGGAAACTTTCTTGATGAATCAATTTGTGTAACAAAGCTGTTATCAACAGAACCAACAAAATTTCCACCCGATGCAGATTTCAATCCGTCAAGTATTTTAAACTGGTATTTCGAAATGCTTGTTAATAATGAAGTTGGTTGCAGCAGAATAACCGAATCATTGTTTTGCAATGTTGCTGTAACTGCGGTTTCAACACCCCCTGCTGTGTAAAGTTTTACTGCAGCAGCAATCGTACTTTGTTTTATTGGTTGAGAAAATTGTAAACGGATTAATGGCTGCAGATTAATTCCATACAGCATGTCATTGAAGTCAACACTATTCAGCTTAATTGATTTCAATGTTACCTGCTTTGGCGGCTCCGGCACAGGCGGAGATGATTTCTTTTTGCAGGCCGAAACAACCAGCAACGAAATACATATACCATATAAAAATCCTTTTTTCATTATGTTGTTTACTGCAAAAACCATTCACTTATTGAATAACGTACGTGTTAATAGAATGCGGCAGTGCTTTTGTTGTTGCAGCCTTACCATTGATCCATAACATAAAATCGGTTGGATTACTGCCTTGATTCATCACCACAACAGCAATACTTCCGTCAGGATTTTGAAATGCAGTTGTTAACAACTGACTTCTGCTAGCTGCTGCACTGATGCGTTTCGCACCGGGTTTTATAAACTTTGAAAAATGACCGATGTAGTAATATGCATTGGTATAGATCAACTCACCAGTACGTGTATCTGCATGCATTGGTGCAAAACAGAAATTCTTTACATGATTGGGGCCACCAGTTTCATCGAGCAGGATATTCCAATCAGTAAAGCCAGTCATGCCATTATTAAAATCATTGATCATGCTGCGGCCATAACGTTCGCCCCATTTCCATTGGTAAACATTTTCTGTTTTATACGGACCATTACATCCTTCAGTAAACAGGATGGGTACATCAGGAAACGATTCATATACACGACGCACATTGTCGAACATCTGATCGCCCCCACTCCAGTCTTCATACCAATGCAATCCAATACCCCAAGCATATTTTTTTACTTCGGGATCGTTAAAATATGTTGTTGCACGCTGATAGATAAGATCACGGTTATGATCCCACATAATGATCTTCTTATCCTTCAATCCTTCTTTCTCCATCGTTGGACCAAGATGCTTTACCAAGAAATCTTTTTCTTCTTCAGCAGTATAAATACAACTCTCCCAAATTTGTTTTGCCATTGGTTCGTTCTGAATACTGATGCCCCATACTGGAATACCATCGGCTTCATATGCTTTAATAAACTTGGTATAATACATGGCCCAGCTGTCAGCGAACTCGGCTTTCAGTTTCCCCCCATGCAGCATATCATTGTTATCCTTCATCCATGATGGCGGACTCCAAGGGCTTGCAAACAAAGTCAAACTTCCACCTGCGGCCTTCATGGCTGCTTTGATCAATGGAATTTTAAATTTCTTATCATGTTCAATATTGAACGATTTTAATTCTTTATCGCCATCCTGCACATAGGTGTACATATCACTGCTGAAATCGCAACTGTTGATGTTGGTACGGGCAATGGTATAGCCAATGCCTTTTTCTTTATCAAAATGTGCCGTAAGAAATTCCTGTTGCTTTTCTTTCGGCAGTTTAGCAAAAACCTCTGCAGATGCATCGGTTAATGCTGCACCAACTCCCATATATGATTGAAAAGTTTTAGAAGGATCAACAAATACCATGATCTCATTTTCGAATGGCTGACCTTTTTCAACAAAGGTTAGAGTATCGTTGAGTGATAATCGAAGATCAGTACTGTCTGCAGTTGAATACACAAGTACTTTCTTTCCTTCCACTGAGAAACCCGTACCAACCGTTGATACAGCTTCCTTTTCTTTTTGAGTGGATGATGTGCATGCTGCAAACAAACAACTTGCAGCAATTAAGAATAATTTATTCATAGTCGTAGTTTTAAATTCACCATACATAAGTTGCTACCGCACCAGCCGGCAAGCTGGTGTTAGCATTACTTCCTTTAAATTTAATATTGAACCGAAGAGTAGTCGAGCCATCGTTCAAAGCAATCAACACTTTCTTTCCATCATTACGCAAAAAACCAACAGTATAAAGATTACCCGATATAGAACTGGCAATACGTTTCGATCCGGATGGAACAAACTTTGATGCATGGCCAATTATATAATAAGATACATTACGGGTAATGCTTCCATCTAACGTAAGTGCGCCTTTACATTGATCGCAACCGCCAGGTGTATGTGGATTATAACTTCCATCATTTGCAAGGTTCCAGTTCAATGCAACTTTACTCCAGTTGCGAACTGAACCAATAATTACATTGCGGATATGCCATTTTAAATCACCATCAAAACTTCCGTTGGCACCCGTCCACTGTTCCGTGAAGTATAAATTTTTAGTGGGGTGTGCATCATGTACAGTTGATAATGCTGTTATATCACCCGCATACAAATGAAAAGCCGAACCATCAACAAACTGTTTTGCAGCAGCATCGTTCAACACGGCAATCGGATAATCGGGACGATCGCAATTATGATCGTACAATACAATTTTTGTTGTGATTCCTGCTGTTTGAAATGCAGGGCCCAAATGATTTTTAATAAAATCCGTCTGCTCTGCTGCATTCATCAACATGCTGGGGTTGTTACCACCGTGCAGCGGTTCGTTCTGTATCGTTAACGCATCGATCGTTATCCCTTTCGCTTTCATGGCCTGGATATACTTTACAAAGTATTGTGCATATACACCGTAATACTGTGTTTTCAATCGTCCGCCAATACTGCTGTTATTATCCTTCATCCACACAGGCGGGCTCCACGGAGTTGCCATTATTTTGATGTTGGGATTGATGGCTATGATCTGCTGCAATAAAGGAATCACATCAACAGTATCCTGTGCAAGCGAAAATTTAGTAAGTGCTACATCTGTTTCACCATTTGGCAAGTCATTATAGCTATACACTTTTGTGCTAAGGTCGGTTGCACCCATACCAATGCGTAAATAGTTTACAGAAATTGCATTGTCTGCAACACCAAACAATTCCTGCAACAGGTTGCTTTTTGCTGATGTACTTAGTTTATTGATGAGGTATGCACTCCCTTCTGTCAAGGTATAACCAAAACCATCAATGGTTTGGTAAGTTTGTGCACTGTCGACATCAATGGTTAACACAGCCGTTCCGCCATTATTAAATGCAAAGGCGGTTTGTTTTTGTAACAAAACTGATTGATCACCTCTGGTCATCCACCAGTTTACTTCTGCACCCGTTGTATTGGGCGTGTCGCCCCCTCCTTTTTTCTTGCAATTAAAATTGAGAGAGAGGATCGCAAATAAAATTAAACCACCTTTTAGTATGCGCTTTTTCATTGTTCAATAGTTATTATTTCATTGTTTGCAATTGCCCGATGCTTTTAAAAAAAAGTAAGGGCTGATTATTTCTTGCTACCACTAATAGTTTATTTTCAGCGGTTGTATTTATCCATTTCATATCTCTTACTTCGCCATTGATAGCGGGCATTGTTCCATACAATGTTGTTATTGTTTCATTAAATGAGAATAATGAAGGATACAAAGCATCGTAACGGCCTTCGTGTGGGATAACGCCGTAAAAGTTACCTCCTGCAACATAGCCAGCTTTGTCACCTACAGATGCAAAACTCATAACCGGGGCAAGCTGCAGATCATCCGTAAGATCGTAACGTTTAAATCCTCCCTTTCCATCATTCATGAAAACAGAGCTGCTGAGTGTTTCTGCTTTCAATTCTTTGTAATCTTTAAAGAGATCGTAAAAAATATACTGCACCGTTTTGCCTGCCACTTCACTGTAAGTGAGATATGCCTTTTTCAATAAAGGTAATGCACGCTCCAGTTCATCTTTTGCAAGGAATGGATACTCCTCACCATTGATCGTATAAGCAAGTATTTGTTCTGTTTTGCCATTGTTATCGAAGTCTTTTACATATAATTTCAACGGGCCATTCTTACGTTCCCATAATTTTGAATTATGTCCCCAGTTACCAGCGAGTACATCTGCATACCCATCTGTATTTACGTCTGTTACCATTATCGTTTGCCATAAACCTGTTGATGCAGGTACATCGGCTGCTATAAATTTCCCTTTGTTGTTGATGAATACTTTCAAAGGCATCCACTCACCTGTAACCAAAAGATCATCCCAGCCATCGTTGTTTATGTCTGCAAAATCAGCTGCAGTAACAATGCCAAGGTTTGTGAGATCGGCCATTTGCATAGAAGCCAGCGTGAATTTTCCTTTGCCATCATTCAAGTACAAATAAGAAGGCTTCAGTAATCCATAACCTGTTGGGCTGGCAAGATTACCAACAAAGAAATCCTTATCGCCATCATGATCTACATCAGCAACAGCTACGCAGGATTTGTTTTCGTATTGAATAGTAAACGCATCATTTTTTCTGGCGAAATTTCCTTTGCCATCATTGAGGTACAAACGATCGGCCAAATCACCCGCTTGATCTGGGAGCTGGTTACCTCCACTTACTACCAACAGATCGATCGTTTTATTTCCATCTGCATCAAAAAAAACAGCATCCACATCTTCGCACCCGGCATCTTTCGCAAACAATGTAAGATTGGTCGATTGAAAATTTCCATTCGCCTGTTGCACCAATAGTGTGCCGGGTTGATCTTTTGCACCACAAGCATAAACATCATCAAGTCCATCGCCGTTTACATCTGCAACAGCAAGTTTAGGTCCTCTTGTACTTTGTGCATGAGGGATGAGATACTGTACATTAAAATCAAAAAAATCATTCTCATTGTGTTTCCAATTGCAGTTGATCTCATTGGTAACATCAGTGAAGTAAGGCGCAGGTACACCAAAGTAATGATTGTAAACAAATTCTCCTGCAGCATTCTTTTTTTCAATATTCAGTTGTTGATTAATGACAGGCTCTTTTACGGTTTGATAAGACTGATCGGGCCAAATTATCAGTAAGGAGTCAACTGTTGTTAAAGAATCTAATCCGAAATGTAAACGTGTATCTACTGCCGACTGAAAACCTCTTGTTAACATCAATTGCTGATACTGCATTCCATTTTTTGTAAAGAGGTATGCTTTTGCACCAATGCCAAAACGATTTAAACTATCAGCATTCAGTTTAACAGTAAGAAAATTTTTATTCGTTGTTTCATTTTTTAAAACTGTTGCAGATGCATTGATATTGTTTGTCACAATATCCAAATCACCGTCATTGTCAAGATCTGCATAAACTGCCCCATTGAAATAGCCTTTCATTTCTGCAGTGCCCCACTCTTTACTTACATCCGCAAATGCATGTCCATTTTTATTTTTGAAAAAGAATGGATGACTGCTGCCATCTGGCATTTTACTTATTGTTTCTGCATCATAGGCATCTGTTTCATCTAATCCTTTATTCATCTGCATGCTTGACACAAAACGGATGTAATCCAGATCAACAGGACGCTTTACAATACCGCTGCTAATGAAGATATCTTTCTTGCCATCATTATCAAAATCTGCAAAAAGAGGTGCCCAACTCCAGTCGGTTGCAGATATGCCTGCCATTAAGCCCACTTCACTAAAGTTGATACCACTGCCATTGTTTTTTTGCAAACAATTGCGGGAGTACTGATGCTGGTACCCATTCATCTCCAATTTCATTTTGTAGATGTCCGGATTCTCATCACTGCCATAGGATTTCAACGTTTTTTCATCAGGCGGCAACATGTCAACCGTAATTACATCGGGTTGCCCGTCATTATTATAATCAGCAATATCATTTCCCATACTAAAGCGGCTGTAATGTGCAAAATGATTAGCGCCGCTTTCTGTGAATGTTCCGTTTTTATTATTGATGTAATAATAATCGTTTTCGTGAAAATCGTTTCCTACATATACATCTTCCCATCCATCGTTATTGAGATCTGCCACACTTAGTCCCAGCCCATACGAAAGATTGCATTGATAGATACCGGCTTCGGTTGAAACATCAGTAAACTTTTTTTCGCCTTTGTTCTTTTCGTTTCTGAATAAACGGCTGCCACTGATGGCATCGGGTTTGTTGCGGTTAGCCGTGTCAACAATATTTGCATGAGGTTGCTTGGAATGGTTAATGAGAAAGCAATCAAGATCTCCATCCCTATCATAATCGAAAAATGCAGCTTGTGTTGAAAGCCCGGAGAAATCAAGTGCATACTCTTTCGATTGTTCAGAAAATGTTCCGTTGCCTTTATTAATGAATAATTCGTTATGTCCTTTTAAATCGTTGAACTGTGCAACAGCCGATACATAAATATCTAAATAACCATCGTTATTTACATCGGCCATGGTTACACCACTGCACCAATCGCTGTTGCCGGCTACACCGGCTTTAGCAGTTATATCTTCAAATTGAAAATTGCCTTTGTTGAGATAAAGTTTGTTGTTGCCTTTTGAGTTGGCTGTAAAATACAGATCGGTCAGGCCATCGTTATTAATATCGCCTGCTGCCACACCTCCTCCGTTATAGAAATAGAGATAATAAAGAATATTCAGGTGTGCTTTATTTGCAAGATTATTTACAAAACTGATACCGGTTGCAGATGCATCCATTTGTTTAAACAACGGCTCATTATCATCTTTACAGGAAGACAATATCAAACTGAATAACAGAAATGAATAGAATTGTACTTTTCTTGATAAATACATAGACAAAAGAAGGACTACAGGAATGAAAATAAATTTTCCCTTGTTTGAAAAGGGGCTGCATTAACATGCAGCCCCGTCTATTGATTATGACCTAAACGACTGCTGTCTATTTCTTGCTGTTGAATAAATTTGTTACTTCTGCAGCACTAAGAGCTGTTCCGTAAAAACGTAACTGATCCATTTTACCTTTGAATGAACTTTGGAGCCATCCACCTTCACCATCTCCTTCATCATCGTTACGTGGTCCACGACCTACACGATACTCTCCAATTTTTGTATTAGCTAAACGTATTGCTCCATGACCTCCCCAGGATTTAATATTTGCATTAGCTACTCCATCAATATACAATTTCATTGTACTGTTGGATGCATCATACACTATAACCAAGTGATGCCATTGGTCATTTAATAAACCGGGGATAGTTTGTGAATTTTCCCAAGTAAACCAGTTATCGCTTGGAGAACTGTTAGGGTTGGATGCAACTGAAGGACTCACACACATAGTTTTAACTGCACAGGCAGTATTATTGCCCTCAAGAAACAAAAACATTACGGCATTGCTCCAATGGTAACTACCCTCGGCTGCTCTCAAAGAAAAAATGTACTCAGGCCCGTTGCCACCCAGATTATTTGTTGTTTGTCCGTTTTTCTTAAACCATACAGATACACTGAAACTACTGCTGGTTGACCATTCATTAAATGACGGATACTTGATGAATTTCTTAGCAGCACCTTGTATTCCTTTGCCCGATACACCATCAGTTGAGGCCAAAGGATTGTCTGATGGGAAATTAGCCCTGATACTGTCTACACCATTCATCAATGGATTGGTGGTAGTTCCATCAAACGCTGCATAAAATTTTAATGCACCTCCCGGAGGATTTACATCTTTCAGATAGTCACCTAAAGCAGGTTTGTTCATTTTCTGGCAGGCAGATAACACAATCATTGCAATTGCAAGACCTGTAAATACAATTTGAAATTTATTTTTCGGCATACAAATAGATTTTTAATGAATAATAATTTAATTATTCAACGATTAATAGTCAGGATTTTGAACCAATACGCCGTTTGCAGCATCAATCGCAGCCTGTGGTATAGGATAGTACTTATGCTTATCCTGATATCCGGAAGCCCCAAGAAATGTTGTAGCAAGGTTCCAGCGAACAAGATCAAAGAAACGTTCGCCATCCAATGCCATTTCCAAACGACGTTCGTTTTGTATGATAGTTCTCATCGCCGCCTGTGTGGTAAAGGCTATATCTCCCAAACCTGCCCTTTTTCTTATTTGATTAATGTAGGTAACTGCCAAATTTTGATTAGCTGCCCCACCCACTTCATTAGCAGCTTCGGCAGCCATTAATAACACATCGGCATATCGAAGTACCTTTTGATTTGCCCAACCTGCCTGACGCTGACCTTTTGAAGATTGTGTTGCAGGATTTGGGTATACTTTCTTGTTCCAGAATTCACGAGGTATTACTGCGGGATATGCAGGCAATGTGCGGCCATAGACACCGTCGGGCTGACCAGAAAACAAGATCGTACCATCTTTACGTTTATCACCGGCAGCATATGCATTTACAAGATTAGCTGTGGGCGTATTCCATCCCCATCCAAGATCCCATTCAGCTGAGCCACGCACACCCTGGCAAATACCAAACCATGAAAAAGGCTCGCCGCTTCCTGCATATTGCGGGCCCTGATCAGCCTGAATTTCAAAAATGGATTCAATGTTATTCTCACCCTCATCACCAAATGTTTTAAAATAATCTAATGCCAATCCATAATTGCCTGAAGAAATGATGTCCTGGCAAAGCGACAAAGCTTCTGCCCAACGGCTCCGATACAGCATTGTTTTAGCACGCAATGCTTTGGCGGCGTAATTGGTTAAGCGTCCGGGGAAACGGTTGTTACCACTTGCATTTTTCCAGTCGGGTGGTAAGCTGGCAACTGCTGCCTGCAAATCAGCATCAATAAGTGCATATATTTCTGCAACACTTGCTTTTGGTTTTCTTGCATCAGCAGGATTGTAAATACGGAAATCGATTTTCGGTACTTGTCCGTATGTTCTCACTAAATCGAAGTAAGCCATTGCCCGGAAGAATTTGGCTTCACCAATATTTACCTGATCTGCAGGAGAATTCAACTTCAACGAATCGGCAACCTGTAAAGCCGTATTGGCCAGGGCAATTAACGTATAATGCTGATCCCAGTAGATAGTAGCACTCCAATGATCTTTTACATATTGAAACTTATCATGAATTAATTCCCAATCGGCACCATCCGCATTGCTGCTTCCTTTTTCCGAGTCATCTGAACGGAAATTATGAAGCGCCATCCACGGTATGCCTCCAAACGCCTGCCCGGCTACATCGCCATTACGGATTGCTCCATACATGCCATATATCTGGCCTTCTAAACCACCCTGGTTTAAATCATCCAGTGTAGCTTGCAATGGTTTGCGATCCAGAAAGTTTGAACACCCTGAGAACATCAATAGCGCAGATGTACTAAACAGCAGCATCCATATAAATTGTTTGATTGTACGCATCGGTTCTTTTTTTATAATTAAAGTTTATCGTTATAAGTACTTATCAGAAATTAACATTAATACCAGCGGTGAAAATAACAGGGATTGGTCCATCACCGTTATCAATACCAAACTGTGTTGGTGAACCTCCAAACTCAGGTGTATAACCAGAATTACGCTTAAATGTTTTCAGATTCTGTGCATTTGCAAAAACACGGAAGCTCTTAACATTAATTTTGCGCAACTTATCGGCATTGAAGTTGTAACCAATTTGTGCATTTCTGATTCGAAAGAAACTGCCATCTTCAATACCATAGGTAGATGGAAGACGGTTGATCGGACGGCTTGAAACAGCTGGTTCAAAATTAGAAGTACCTTCTCCTGTCCAGCGATCTAATCTGAAACTTGGATAATTAAACCGTGTAAATGGTAATTCTGAACTGCCCCAATAGCGATATATTTCATTTCCATATACGCCCTGGAAATCTATACCTGCATCAAAGCCTTTGTATTTAAAGTTTACTGACAACCCATACATAAAATCAGGTGTTGGGTTTCCAATCATGGTACGATCAGAAGCATCAATTTTACCATCACTGTTTACATCTTTATATTTCAAATCGCCGGGCTGATAATCGTAACCAACAACTGTGGGTGAACCTAATTTATCAGCATAACTCTGGTAAATGCCTTCAACTACATAGCCATAGAAATAACCGATAGGATAACCTTTTTCTGTTACTGCAGGTCTTTCCTCACCAGATGTTAATTTACCACCTGATGGCAGATCAATTACATTATTATCAAAAGTTGTAAGGTTACCGCTGATAACGAGGCTTGCATCTTTTGATATTTGCTGAGTCCAGCTCGACGTAAGTTCAAAGCCCCTGTTTCTTACTTTTCCTATATTACCTAAACGGCTGCCTGTTAAACTTGAAAACTCAAAAGCAAGCAAATCGTTTGTTGTACGTACATAGTACGAAGCTTCTACATATAAACGGTTGTTGAGTGCATGTAATTCAAACCCTGCTTCACTAGCGTTGATGCGTTCCCAGTTAAGATCACGATCAGGCTCATAGCTACGTGTATAAGAAGGCACAAGAAGACTACCAAATACCGCAGAATTAGAAGCAACAATATTAGGATAAGCAGGATAAGCCAGGCCCAAGGTATTTTGTACACCTAACGTACCATGCGATGCTTTTACTTTCAGGAAGTCAATAAACTCTACGCCTTGCATAAAGTTCTCTTTTGACATTTCCCATGCAACACCAACTGAATAGAAATTATTCCATTCATTATTGGGGAATGCAGAAGAACCATCACGACGGAAAGATGCATTTAATAAATACTTTCCACCATAGTTATACAACACACGACCAAGGAAGGCCTGATTAGCACGATCCCACTGACCCGATGTTGCACGCATTGTTGCAGGATCACCAAAGCCATTACTGATATACCAGAAACGAGGATCATCAGGAATAGGATCACCGGTTGGAGATTGCCGAACTGTACCAAACAAACCTCTGTATTTTTCTTCTAATGTAGTATAACCTACAGTAGCAGTTACACCGTGCTCCCCAAGATTTTTCTTGAAGGTTAAGACATGATCCTGTTGAAACTTACTCCAGCGCTCATTGTTCTGGTTAACAGAAGTTAAAGAGTTAGCGGGAACAAAAGTTTGGTCGATAACAGGATTGTAACGGCTGATCAAGGGATTGTATGTTCTTGATTCGAGGTTCGACATATCAGCATAGAAAGTAGAACGAAAGGTAAAACTGCGCAGAAAATTGATTTCTGTATAAGCACTACCAACGTTACGATACTCAACACGTATCTCTTTATCCCATTTTTCTTCAAGGTTCATCGCCGGGTTCGAAATTTGTCCGCCCTGCACAGCAAGATCGTAGAAAGTTCCTTCATCATTTTTCACCGGAGTTATCGGCAATATTCTTCTTGCATCAAACAGCAAACCATTTGCCTGGCTAAACGGAAGGCGCTGGCGCATGCTGTTTAATGTAAAACCAACTTTGATGTTCTTGGAAATTTTCAATTCATCGTTAATGCTGATGAACATTTTAGTTAAGCGTTCATGTTTCACCACACCTTCATCAATGGCATAACCAATGCCCATGTAAAACTTATTTTTCTCTGTACTTGCTGTAACACTCAGGTTGTTGGTGTTGAAGAAAGCGGTACGTGTCATTGCTTCAATCCAATCAGTATTACCTGTCCAGGGAGTGTAGTCAAAAAACTGATTGGCAGGCACACCATTATTGGTTTGCTCTTCATTATACAAGGTTTTAAAACCATTTGCATCAACCATATCAATCCTGTCAACCAAACGCTTAATACCGGCAGTTGAACTGAAATTGATATTAAGTTGTCCTGCTTTTGCTTTTTTAGTTGTAATTACGATTGCCCCTGTTGCACCACGAATACCAAAGATGGCAAGTGATGACGGATCTTTCAATATTTCAATTGATTCAATATCGTTCGGGTTTAAGAAGTCGATATTATCATTAAAGATACCATCAACAACATACAACGGACGAACCTGCCCGAAGCTTGAAGTACCACGTAAACGAATATCAGGTTGTGCGCCGGGAGTACCACTATTTACAATGTATAAACCAGCTACACGACCTTGTAAAGAAGAAATAGGATTGATGTTCGGCTTATCGGCTATGTCTTTACCGGATACTTTAACAATTGAACCCGTTAAATCACGCTTACTGGCTGCACCATAACCAATCACAACAACTTCATCCATTTTACGAGTTGCCTGTTGCATTTTTACATTTACAACTTGTTGGTTATTTACACTCACTTCGGCATCTTCATAACCAATAGCTGAAATTACCAACAGAGCATTTTCAGGAGCTGTAATTACAAAATTTCCGTTCATATCGGTGATCGTTCCTCTGTTGGTTCCTTTTATAGAAACTGAAGCGGCAGCAATACCCTCTCCTGCTTCATTCGTCACTTTTCCCGTAACACGGATATCCTTTTCTGCCGGGTTTGATGAGCGTATAGCAACGAGGTTGTTTTCCAGTTGAACATACGTGAGGCTTGTACCTGCAAAGAGGCGCTCCATCACTTCCTTTATGTTGAGATTTTCGAACTCAACAGATACTTTCTGCTTTAAATCTTTGAGTTTGGAATTGTAAAGAAACCTGAAATCTCCCTGTTTTTGGATGCTGTTGAGCACCTGCGAAATTTCTGTGTTTTGAATTTTGAGTGTTATTGTTTGTGCAGTGAGGCCTGCCGAGGCATGAAACGTACACAACACAACGAGCATAATCGTTAGTTTCATAATCAATAGCGGCTTTTTTAAGGCATAGAGTGCCTTAGCAATCGAAGTCCTTTTTTTCATACTTTTAAGCTTTGGTAGTATAAATAGAGGAAACCGTTTCTTTTTACATAGCAAGCGGTTTCCAGATGAAAGAAAATTGTACTACTGTTACGGGGAATGTTGGCGCATTTCCCGTTTTTTTTGCCGCTTAATTATGAAGAGTTTTGATGTTGGGTCATAATCAGTTGCAGTTTGGGGTTGTTAATAAATAAGGACAGTTTTATCTTCTATCTTGTATCGAAAATCAGTTGTGATCCGCAAAGCGTCAAGTGCCTGTTTGAGTGTTTCCTTACGAAAATCGCCAGTCAACAATTCATCTTCAAGTCCTCTGTTTCTGAATTGAATCCGCACATCATACCATCGCTCCATTTTCCGGGCTACGTCAGCAAATGCTTCACTTTCAAAAACCAACTTGTTTTGCATCCATGAGGTTTCAACTGCCATCGTATCATCATCCCGGTACGTTAAATGATCTATAGCAATGATCGGTACCTTTGGGCTCTTGTTTAATGTGGCCTTAGGCAGCGCACCATCTTCAGCGTTATTCAGTAAAACCAACTTTTGGTTAGGCTTCAACAGGTATTTTTCTCCTGGCCGGTTTTTTACAAATACTTCTACGCTTCCCTGCACCAAACTTGTTTCAACTGTTTTATCTTCCGGATAGGCTTTGACATTAAATTTGGTTCCTAACACCTTCACATCAATTTTTGATGTGTGTATGATAAATGGACGCTCTGGATTTTTTACTACATCAAAAAAAGCTTCACCTATAAGCTGCACTTCCCTGTTTCCTGCCTTGCCGATACGGGTATAATCAAGTTTACTTCCTGCATTTAACCAAACAGTAGAACCATCAGGCAATACCATTTTAGTACTTACTCCATTTTTCGTTGCCACTTCTTTTGGAACTGCTGCTACATCTGCTACCACCGCAGGCTCTTCTGCTGGTTTCTTCATAAAGAAAAATGCGATCACGGCTACAGCAAACAAGCTGAACATCGCCATCGTTTTTTTTCTTTTAGGTGTATAAAAGGAAGTGCTTACTTGCTCTGGCTCATCAATATGTTTGGGCTCGATGCCGAGCTTTTTCATTTTTTGGTAATGGAGATGATAAGTTGCTTCAAGGTAATCGGTATCCTCCTGCGCCTCAGTATTCCATAGCTGTTCTATGGCTTCCATCTCGTGAAATAGGGTGGGATTATCTTCCAAAAGCAGTTGCAGCTCATGCAATTCTTCTGAACTGGCTTCATTTGCCAGTTTGCGGGAAAACAGTTGCCAGATTTTATCTCTGCTCATGATTGGTAATAGTAAGGAGTAAGAAATAGAGAAAATCCCCTAAAGAAAATTCAACTTTTTTTACGGAAGGGGACACCAAGGGCTGTCGTGATCTTTTTGAGGGCAATGGCCAGTTGATTATCAACCGTTTTTACCGAGATATTGAGTAACACCGCAATATCCTTGTAACGCATTTTATCTTCTTTGGCCAGTTTAAAAATAAGACGTGCCCGTTGCGGCAAATGATTAATGGCTGCTTCGATACGACTAACGCTTTCATCCGAGATCAGCCTCTGCTCAGGGTTTTGATAAACCGATTCCATTTCAACATCTATTTCATCAATGGAAATAGCTGAGCGTTTATGCAATTGCTTTGCCTTGCGGATGGAATTATTTTTTACAGCTATAAACATGTAAAGCTGGAGATCTTCAATGGCATTGATTTTAGCTCGATCCGTCCAGATGCCCATGAAAACATCTGATACAATTTCTTCAGCAATTTCTTTTGATTGAACAATACCTGTAGCAAAACGTGTAAGCGAATTGAAGAGGAGAAAGAACAACTCTTTATAAGCAGCTTCGTCTTCATAAACAGCAATCTGCCGCTGAAGATCTTTAATACTTTTATGTGGTTTCTTGGTTGGCACAGCAATTAATCTGAACGTAAATTAATTTTATTTTGGAATACCAGCCAAACTGATTTTGGTCATGCCTCACAAATTCATCGCAAACTTTGCATTGAACAGTCTAATTCTTGCCACTTATGACTCCGGTAGGCAGCATAAAAAAGGCTGCAAAAAATGTAGCCTTCTTGTTATTAAAATCATCAGATTATTCCTTATTTACTTTCTCTTTTACTTTTTCCGCAGCCTTTTTCACTTCGTTTTTCACCGGCTCAACTACTTTCTTTTTTAAGGTATCGGCAAGTTTGCCGCCCTTACTTTGAAGCGTATCAATTACTTCATTCATCCCTTCCTGTGCCTTATCAACCAGGTTGCCTGTGTCGGAAGCTTCGGCCGCTTCAGAAGATGTTTCTGTTTTTTCGGTGTCAGATTTTTGTTCTTCGTTATTGCAGGCTGTTAAAAACGCCGCTGCAAACAGTACCATCAAAAGTTTTTTCATGTCTGTGATTTTTTTTCGTTACCCAGCAAAAATCGTTCTTATTTTTTACGGAAGAACAAACGCATGGGCGTTCCTGTAAATTGAAATGTTTTACGTAACTGGTTTTCCAGGTAATTTTTGTAAGGCTGCTTTACATCATCCGGATGATTACAGAAAAATGCAAACGACGGAACGGGTGTTGGCAATTGTGTTACATATTTAATACTCACCGGTACACCTCTTACAACTGGTGGATGATATGCCTGGAGCGATTTCTGAATAGCTTCATTTAATTCGGAAGTAGATATTTTACGTTGCCTGTTTTCTACAACCTGTAAAGCCATTTCAATAGCCTGCATGATACGTGTTTTCTCCGCAGCAGAAATAAACAGGATAGGTACATCATTAAAAGGAAGCAATCGTTGCTTCAATTCCTTTTCATAATCACGTGCTGTGTTTGTTTCCTTTTTAATAAGATCCCATTTGTTCACCAGTACAACGATGCCCTTACCTTTCTTTACTGCTAATGAATAAATATTAAGATCCTGTTGCGAAATTCCTTTCTCTGCATCAAGCACCAGCAAACAAACATCTGCTTCATCCAATGCTCTGATGGCACGGATCACCGAATAGAACTCCAGGTCTTCGTTAACTTTTGTTTTGCGACGGATACCTGCTGTATCGATCAGTATAAATTCTTTATTGAAGAGATTATAATGTGTATGAATAGTGTCTCTTGTTGTGCCGGCAATATCACTTACAATAGTGCGCTCTTCACCCAGCAATGCATTCAGTAAAGATGATTTACCCACATTAGGTTGGCCAATGATCGCAAACTTCGGAATATCTGAAACTTCAACTTCAGCCTGGTCATCGGGAATAATTTCGGCGATAGCATCCAGCAATTCACCACTGCCACTACCCGTCATACTACTAATGAAAAATATCTTTTCAATACCCAGTGCATAGAATTCACTTGCTTCCAATAAGCGCTCGTGATTATCTACTTTATTTACTGCAAGGAAAACCGGTTTGGTGGTACGGCGCAATACATCACTCATTGCTTCATCCAGATCAGTAATACCTGTTGCAGCATCGCACATAAACACCACTGCATTTGCTTCATCCAACGCAATTTTCACCTGCTTCCGAATTTCAGTTTCAAATACATCAGTACTATCTGGCACAAAACCACCTGTATCGATGAGGTTGAACGATTTGCCATTCCAATCAGCCACGCCATATTGACGATCACGGGTTACCCCACTCATATCATCTACAATCGCTTTACGTTCTTCTAATAAACGATTAAAGAAAGTACTTTTGCCCACATTGGGCCTACCCACAATTGCTACTGTAAAACCTGCCATAATAAAACAAATAAAGTTGGCAAAAATACTGAATTAAACAGAAAGCAATGGTATCACTGCCTGCCTCAGCACGTTCGCCAACAGATTAAAAACGATTAATTGTACCCGTATTCTTTTAAAAAGAGATCACTGTCTCTCCATTTAGGACGCACTTTTACAAACAACCCCAGGAATACTTTTGAATCCACAAATTTCTCAATGTCCACACGGGCCAGTGAACCCAGTTTCTTGATCATTTCACCTTTAGTACCCAGCAAAATTCCTTTTTGGGTTTCACGCTGCACAATGATATCGGCTGAAATTTTGATGAGTGTTTGCTTTTGCTCGAAAGCTGTTACAACCACAGTTGTGTGGTAGGGAATCTCTTCAGAAAAGAGATCAAATATTTTTTCACGAACCAGTTCTGCCACAAAAAAGCGGGTGCTGAGGTCCGTTAGCTGGTCTTCTTCAAAGAAAGGCTCACCTACAGGAACAAACTCCAATATATGATTGATGAAAGTTTTCTTGTTCACTCCCGATAAGGCAGAGATCGTTACTACTTTTTTACAGTAAGGTTTTCCTTCAAAGAAAGCTTTTGCTTCTTCCAGTTTAGCTGTATCAACAAGATCAAGCTTATTTAATACTACAATGGAAGGAACTTTTAATCTGAGTGATGTAAACAGATCTTCATTTTCCTGCCAGCTGTCTTTTACATCCACGAGTAACAACGCCACATCCGCATCTTCCAGTGCACTTTTTACACTAGCCATCATTTTTTCCTGCAGCTTGTATTTGGGATCAATGATGCCTGGTGTATCAGAAAATACCAACTGGTAATCGGCAGTGGTGAGAATACCTTTTATACGATGCCTGGTTGTTTGCACTTTTGATGAAACAATAGCCAGTTTCTCACCAAGCAAAGCATTCATCAACGTGCTTTTTCCTGCGTTAGGCTTACCAAATATGTTTACAAATCCAACTTTCATGAAAAAACGCTGCCTGCTAAAAGCCGCAAGCTACAAGCTATGAAATAAAAAGAAAATCCCCCGCTTGGCGGAGGACTTTTGTTGCGAAGGGGAGGATCGAACTCCCGACCTTCGGGTTATGAGCCCGACGAGCTACCGCTGCTCTACTTCGCGGAATGGAGTGCAAAATTAAGGGTTATAAGGTTAGCTCCCAAAAGAAAAAACAGAAAGGCAGAAATATTTTCTGCCTTTCTGTTCATCATCGGAATAATTATCGAAAACTTATTTAGATCGCTTCTTTAAACTGGACGCTCCGGTTGTTCTGAAATCGCTGATGGAGGCTGTGCCTTTATACTGTACATCACTTGCACCACTTGCATCAACTTTCAGATCTTTATTTACAGTGATCTTAACATCAGATGCACCGGAAGCTTCTGCCCTGCAATTTTCTGTAATAAGATCAAACCCTGTAAAATCACTTGCTCCACTCACATCCACATCAAGATTTGTAACAGTGCCTGATAATTTTGAATTAGATGCACCGCTCTGATCTACTGTTACACTTGCATAGCTGATCGCTCCTTTTAAACTGGATGCGCCGCTTAAGTCAACTTTCAGGTTCGATCCTTTCAGTACACCATCAATTTTAATATCGGTTGCACCTGAAACATCCAACTTATCAATATTCTTTACAGAAATATAAGCACGCAGTTTCCTGTTTTCATTACTCCATTTCCACACTTTTTCATTGTCATAAGAAATTTGCAGAATACCGTTCACTACATTTACTTTAATACGATCCCTGAATTTTTCTTCGCTTGCACTTACAACTACTGCTTCTTCATTTCCCTGTTTAATGATCACATCAAATGCATTGGAAATTTTGATGCCATGGAAGCCACTTACTTTTCTTGCTTCAGCATTTTTATCATTGATAACAGTTGTTTCCTGTGCAAACAGAACAGGAGTTGCTGCAACAAATAACAGCGTGGATAAAACAATCTTTTTCATTTTTAATAAGGTTTTTTATATGTGAATTAACTATCTGCTCTGCGGATAACTGCACCAATATGAGTGCCCACTTCGCTTATTTTTCCTTTGCCTTTGTAATAAATACTGCCACCGCTTGAAGAGTAAAGTTTCATTTCTTCCTGCACGGTCACTTCTACTTTTGCACCGCTGGTGGAACGTATATCGGCTTTACCGGCAGCCAGATCGTAAGCTCTCATTCTTGCACCACTGTTGGCGCTTACATTAAAGGTGCCGGCAGAACCGGAAAGAGTTGAACCTGACCCACTTTCTGTTTCCACAGTTAGTTTTCCTGCTTCAACAGTACCCTTGAATTGGGCACCTGACTTCAGGAAAAGCCGCAGTGTTTCTTCTTTGATCTTTCCATTCACATTTACGTGACTGCCTGCTGTTGCAGTTAACTGATCAAGACTTTTGAACGAAACATACACTTTCAGTTTCTTTCCGGAGCTGGTCCAGTCGGCGAATGATTCACGATCGTAATAAATCTTCAGTACACCATCTTCCACTTCCGTTTTTAAACGGCCGAGGAACTCATCACGTGAAGCACTTGCTGCCACTGATTCTTCGGTTGACTGTGATAAAAAAAGATCGATCCCATCTCCTACTTTGATGGCGTGAAAAGGTTTAATGGTTCTTTTTTCGGCGTTGGCATCTTGTATTTGTGTTTCCTGTGCTGTTGCAAACAGGGCGATTGATAAGGTAAACAGGCTGAAAATCCATTTCTTCATAATTTCTGTTTTGTGTGATACGATACAGCTTAATAAAATGTTACAGCAAACCTGAAAGAATTTATCTTTGCCCCGTCGAAAAAGCGGTAAGCCGGTTTTTGACACAGATTCCCCGGGGTGCTTACCCGTCGGTTCCAGGGCCCGGAACCAGTACGGAGGCTGAGATCAAACCCGTAGAACCTGATCAGGGTAATGCCTGCGCAGGGAAGGAGGTTCTTCATGCATATTCCTCTCTCCGTTACGCAGCATTTCCAATTCAATTTTTAACCGTAAAAGTGATTCAGAAATGAAAAAATTGATGCTGGGAATGTTGATGATTATTTCACAACAACTCGCAATGGCTCAGTACAAACTGAGTGGTGTCGTCACCGAAAAAAACAACAATGAGATCGCCGTTTCAGGTGCAACTGTTGAAGTTGCAGGCAATGGAACAACACAAACCGACAGTGAAGGAAGATTCTCTATTTTATTAAGGCAAAAAGGCACTTATCTCGTGCGCATCAGCACCGTTGCCTTTAAACAATTCGAAGAAACAATTTCAGTTACTGAAAAGGAAACCAAGCTCACTGCAACATTGGAAGCACAGCCTTTGTTCCTGAAACCCGTAGAAGTTTCGGCCATTCGTGCAGGCGACCGCATGCCGTTTGCCAAAACCAATCTCAATAAAAAAGAAATTGAGAAGATGAATTTGGGACAGGACCTCCCCTTCATTCTTAATCAAACTCCATCTGTTGTAATAAATTCTGATGCAGGCAATGGAATTGGTTACACCGGTATACGCATACGTGGTACCGATGCAACAAGGATCAACATGACGTTGAACGGTATACCTTATAACGATGCCGAAAGTCAGGGTTTGTTTTTTGTGAACCTGCCCGATTTTTCTTCGTCTGTAAATTCTATTCAGATACAGCGGGGTGTTGGCACTTCTTCAAACGGCGCAGGTGCTTTTGGTGCCACACTTAACCTCAGCACAAATGAGTTTTATGAAAAACCGTATGCAGAATTGAATAATGGGTTTGGAACATTCAACAGCTGGCGACATACGATCAAAGCCGGTTCTGGTTTGATCGGCAAACATTTCACAATCGACGGACGTGTATCGTTAATTAAGAGCGATGGTTTTATTGACAGAGGTTCATCAAATCTGCGTTCAGCTTATTTATCAGCAGCCTACATTAATGAAAAAACTTCTCTTCGTTTAAATGCGTTTACAGGAAAAGAAAAAACATACCAATCATGGAATGGTATCCCTGAGGCAAAACTCAGAGGAGATGAAGCAAAGTTGCTGGAACATTACTACAACAACTACTATCTGTATGATACTCCGGAAGATTCGTTGAATCTTTTCAGACAAGACAATAATCGTACTTATAACTATTTCCGTTATAACAATCAAACCGATAATTATCGCCAGGATCATTATCAACTGTTGTTAAATCACGAACTGAATAAAAGCTGGAATATCAATGCAGCATTATTCGCCACACGTGGACTTGGTTATTACGAAGAATACAAACGCAATGAATCATTAGACGATTATGGTTTGAATGCAGTTGAATCGGATATCATTCGCCAGCTTTGGTTAGACAACTGGTTTTACGGCACTACATTCTCGGCACAATACAAACGCAATAACGATCAGTTAACTTTTGGCGGAGCCTTTACCCGTTATGATGGGAAGCACTACGGAAAGATCATCTGGAGTGAAGAGCCTGTTACAAAAGATTATAAATGGTATGACCTTACTGCTTATAAAACCGACTTCAATTTTTATACAAAGTATCAGCGCCGCATTAACAGCCGTTGGGAAGCTTTTGCAGATCTGCAGTATCGGTATGTAAAACACTCTATTGATGGATTTCGAAAAAATCCAACACTGCAGTCGGGTAGTGATTTCTTTTTTGCCAATCCTAAAATCGGCATTTCATATGCTGATGGAAATGGCTGGCTTGGTTTTGCATCGTTCAGCATTGGAAACAAAGAACCCAACCGTGATGATTTTGAAGCAGGCGTAAACCAACAGCCAAAGCATGAAACACTGTATGATCTTGAATTAAATATTGAACAACGCAAAGCAATGTATAACTGGAGTGTTACCGGTTATTATATGCATTATAAGAACCAACTTGTGCTTACAGGAAAAGTAAATGATGTTGGTGCTTACAATCGTATCAATGTAGCGAAAAGTTATCGTGCAGGTGTTGAATTGCAGGCAGGAGTTAAACCAGCTTCATGGTTCAACCTTGCCGGTAATCTTACGTTAAGCGACAACCGGATTCTCAACTTTACCGAATATGTAGATGATTATGATAATGGCGGACAAAAGGAAAACTCCTTTAAAAGTCCGGCGCTATCTTTCTCTCCTTCTGCGGTTGCAGGTTTTACACTCAATTTTATTCCGGTTAAAAATGGCGAGATCAGTTTACTGAATAAATATGTATCACGTCAATATCTTGACAACACAGGAAATAAAGCAAGAAGTATTGATCCGTTTTTTGTGAGTGATCTTCGCTTGAATTACGCATTACGTTTTAAGGGCGTAAAAGAGATCAATCTTACATTCCAGTTAAGTAATTTGTTTGATAAAATGTATGAAACAAATGGCTATAGCTTCAGCTATATTTATGCTGCACAAACCGTTACAGAAAATTATTACTATCCAATGGCCGGAAGAAATTTCATGGCCGGAATCAACATCAAGTTATAAATGAAGAGAGGGCACTTTAAAAGTGCCCTCTCTTTTTTATTTCAATTGAAAAAAAATTAAACGCTGAACTTTTCTCTCCAGTTAAGCATACCACCTGTAAGGTTAATTACATTGGTAAAACCCATTGTTTCTGCGAACATGCACGCCTGCCCGCTGCGGTTGCCGCTACGGCAATAAAAGATCACTTCCTGGTCTTTTAAGTTTTCCAATTCATCAACATCCATTGATAAAATGCGGCCAAGCGGATATAACGTGCCGCCAATATTGAATTCTGCATGCTCATGTGGTTCACGCACATCAACAATATTCAATTGTTCGCCCGCATCAATTCTTGCTTTCAATTCTTCAGCAGTAATGGTCTTCATTTCTATAGTTTTAATATTCGTTTTCAGTTTTTTGTTCAACCACAGGTTTGGGTCGTTGTAAACTATCGATCTTAGAACGATCCATACTGATCCAGAGATCGATCAATTGTCCACCCCTGATACGTATCGGCCTGCCTTCATCATCACGGACAGGTGGGTTTTGCCTGATGACATAAGCAGCCGAACTATCACCAACTGCTCCATCAACCACAACTGCACCGAGCAAAAGGTCATTACTCTCCAGCAAAACTTTTGCTTCTGCAAAAGTAAGCCCCAACAACACAGGAACCGGCACTTCAGTTTGCTTAATACCGCCCCCCAACACAAGACTGATGCGGCTACCCATCGGAATTTTGGTTCCTTGTCTAATCTGGCTACCGTTATAGGTTTGTTCAAGTATAGAGCCTACTGCAAAATCAGGTCGCTGAGAAGTGTCACCAAGTTTTAATCCAAGCGCATTTAATTGCAATAACACACTACGGAATGTTTGACCAACAAAGTTGGGCATGGAAACCAATGGTGGCTGGGCCCTGTTAACAGTAAGATATACAGTGCGGTTGACCTTTACCAATTCTTCCGGAAGCGGTGATTGTTTTACCACCGACAAACGGGGAAGACTATCGTAATAAATACTATCCTGCACCTCCACCTGGAAACCCTGTTGCTCCAATAATGTGCGGGCTTCATCGATATTCTTTCCTTTCACCTCCGGCACTTTTACATATTTACCATGCTGCGTAATGCGATCGAGCAATTGAAAGAACACAAACACAATCGTAAGGCCGAGCACAATGGCGATCAGCAGGTTGACAAAAAATGAACGGTTTGTAACGAATTGAAACACGGGTATTGAATTTAATGTAAACTATCTTTTTTGATGATCGGCCATTGCCTGATCAATTAAAGCTGCATAAAAATCGTCAAGTTTCCAACCCATTGCTCTCACTTGTTGTGGCACAATGCTCGCATCACTTTGCCCGGGAATGGTATTTATCTCAAGCATAAACGGTTCATTACGCTCTTCATTGTAAATAAAGTCGATCCTTATTACACCCGCACAATTAAATACAGCATAAACTTTCTTTGCCGTTTCACTCACCTTTTGATAAACCGCATCACTTGCCTCAGCCGGCGTTATTTCTGTACTCTTACCTTGGTATTTTGCCACGAAATCGAAGAACTCCATATCAGCATCTGCCTTCACTTCAGTCATTGGCATTGCTACTATTTCACCTTTATGTTTAAACACGCCAATAGTGAATTCACGGCCGGTGATCATTTCTTCCACCAACACCTGTGTATCTTCATTAAATGCTTTTTCAATTGCAGCCGCAAGATCTTCCTGTTTGCTCACTTTGCTCATGCCAATACTGCTGCCACCATTATTCGGTTTTACAAATACAGGTAGCTTCAGTTTGATGTCGCTTGCATCAATTGGCTGATGTTTGAACAGGTGTACACTCTTCGCCACATTGATACCTGCAAAAGCAGCAACTGCCACAGTATATCGTTTATTGAATGTAATGGCTGATGTTGCTGAGCTACAAGATGTATAAGGCAATCCTAATACATCAAAATAACCTTGCAGTTTTCCATCTTCACCGGGTGTACCATGCATGCCGATGAACACACAATCAAAACTGATCTTTCTACCGTCAACGGTAATGGTGAAATCGTTTTTATCTACGGGTGAAACATGCTTATCTCCCACTTTATAAAACCACCCTTCGTTTGTAACATCAATTACAAACACATTAAACTTCGATTTATCAAGATGATTATAAATAGTAGTGGCGCTTTTGTAAGAGATCACTGCTTCGCCGCTATACCCGCCCGTAACAAGGGCAATATTCAATGGTTGATTCATTTACCGGATGGTTTTATTACTGCTGCCGGTTAAATTTATGAACCGGTTTTTTTTATTTTCAGGCAGGCTTTTCTTGTCAATAATCCTGCCAGTAATTCGTATTATTCGATGCTATCTTTATCAATGCCGGGGTTCCCTGTATCGATCACAAACTTCCACTTTCCATCGTCCTGTTTGCGCCAAACATTTAAATAAGTGCCCATTAAAGTAGTGTCGGCAGTTGCAACCTTGTATACACCATAAGTATATCCCATATCTCCTGACGATGCAATGTCTCCGCCTTTAGGCTCCCATGTCATGGTAAAGGAAGTATCTTCCTGGGCATTCAGGAATTTAATAACATCTCCTTCTACAATTGGTAAAAAACCGGGGCGAAGCAATACCGCATCATCAGCAATGTATTCAAGAAAGGCCTTTTTCATCCCGCTTTTTTCGCTTACGGCTGAAAAAGCTTTATCCGTATCAACCATTTCCTGCAATTGCTGCTCTGCCATTACAGCATTTTCGGGCTTATCTGTTTTGTTGAATTCCCAGCGGCACGAAACCAAAAACACAACCAACACTGCTACAAACGATAACTTCTTCATGCGTGCAAGATATAAAAAGCAAGGTGAAGGTTTTCAAGCCTTCACCTTTTTTTAACGGGAAATATCACCCGCTGTATTCCGGAATCGTTCTTACGGGAACTCATCCATCTGAGAGAAAAATTATGCCAAGTGTAAACGATCTTTTCGAGCCAACAGATCTTCTACAGTTTCTACATACATTTCGTCTGGTACACAGCAGTCAACCGGGCAAACCGAAGCACATTGCGGCTCTTCATGAAAGCCCTGGCACTCCGTACACTTGTTTGGTGTAATATAGTACGTATCCATACTTACCGGTGCATTCTTAGCAGCAGCATCTACCACACTGCCATCAATCAGGGTATAAGAACCTGTTACTGTTGTTCCATCCGCAATCGCCCATTCTACACCGCCTTCATAAATCGCATTATTGGGACACTCTGGTTCGCATGCTCCGCAATTAATGCATTCTTCTGTAATTTTTATAGCCATACTGTTTGAAAATTTTAGGGTTAGTTTTGAATTACTTTTGCATCTCAAATGTAAAGCAAAGCACTGAATGAATTTACAACAAAGACTGGAAATTTTATCCCAACTACGACAATATATTTCTGCACAACCAACCGAATGGCAAAATGCCTGCAGGCAAGCTGAACAACTAAACAATTGGTTTACACAAAGGTTTATACAAACTGCAGCAGAAGCTGTTGCCGACAATTTTTTAAACAATGATCTGTTACGTAATTGGGCTGATTACTATCATCTCGACGATAACATTACTCCGAAGACTGTTGGCATTGTAATGGCCGGGAATATTCCGCTTGTTGGCTTTCACGATTTTCTTTGCGTTTTTGTCAGTGGGCATAAACAGGTTTGCAAACTTTCATCGAAAGATGATGTGCTGCTGAAACATCTTGCAACAAAGATGACCGAGTGGAACCCTGCTGTTGCAGAACGTGTGCAATTCAACAGCATGTTGAAAGATTGTGATGCCTACATTGCAACAGGTAGTGATAACAGTGCCCGTTATTTTGATTACTATTTTGGCCGCTATCCTTCCATTATCAGAAAAAACAGAACTTCTGTTGGCATATTAACAGGTACCGAAACAGAGGCAGAATTGTCTTTGCTAGCCGATGATGTGATGCAATATTTCGGTCTGGGTTGCCGCAACATTACCAAATTATATGTGCCAACCGGTTACAACTTTGTGCCGCTGTTAAATGCACTGAGGAAATACAGCTGGATGTTTGATCATCATAAGTATCGCAACAATTACGATTACCAGTTGGCGATCTATCTTATGAATAATATCTATTACATGACCAATGATTGTATTGTCATGATCGAAAACGAACAGGTTTTCTCTCCTATTGGCACATTACACTATAGCTTCTATCAGCAAAAATCCGATGTCATTAAGAGTCTCCAGGGAAATGAGCAGGTGCAGGCTATTATTGGCACTGATCATATTCCATTTGGCCGGGCACAACAGCCCGCACTGATGGACTATGCTGATGGAGTTGATGTGATGGCATTTTTGCTGGGATTATAATTCTTTTACTGACTTTAAAAAGAAAAACTTTTATAGCCACAAATTATTTCATAAATTACTATAAGAAACGGTTTCATTACAGCACCTAGTAGAATTGACTGAGAAAAAGTTAACGACAGATATATAATTTTTCATCAAAAGCCTCCTGTTATGAAACATTACCACATCGTCTCACGCATTGCCATTTACTTACTTTCGGTAATTCTGATTGCATTTGGCATTTTTCACTACAAGAATCCGTACGACTTATTGATATACCTACCGGATGGTTTACCCGGCGGAGTAATTTGGGTGTATGTTGTTGGAACAGCCTTTATTCTTGCAGGTATTTCTTTTATCACAAATAAATTTGTAAAAATTTCAGGCTATGTACTGGCAGCTATGCTTATCTTTTTTGTATTAACCATACACTTACCCAATTCGATGAATGCAGGAGCACCTGAAATGCGGAAATTAGCTTTGATTAACCTGTTAAAGGATGCAGCTATTGCAGCGTTCGCTTTACACATTGCAGCAGGGGCATACAAGCAGCATCTGCATTTTGATCATAACGACTAATTGAACAATCATCTATAAAATTGCTTTTGAATCGAGCTGTCTTACTGTAATAAACAGCAAGTGATCTTTTATTGTGTTTGTTTTAGTAACTCATCTCATCCAGCTTAACCTTTCCCTTAAAAGTCCAGAATACGAATGCAGTGTACAAGCCTACTAACGGTGTACCTATAAGAGCAATAATGAGCAATATCTTCATTGTTTTGGCCGAAGCGGCGGCATTGTGAATGGTGATACTGTTCTCAATATCGTTACTGGCGTAAAGCAAGTATGGAAATATTTCCACTGCTACCATGATCAACAACAAAGCTATTGTAAGTGCTGAACTCAGAAATGCATATCGGTATAACCCTTTCTTGATCTGTCTTGGGATATTAGCAATAGCAAGGATCATTAAAACCGGCAGAATAAACAACCCCGGATTTTGTTTGAATTGATCGCTGAGATGCGGAATATAAAGTAACGTGTACAAAGTAGTGATCACAAAACTCAACACAAAAAACACAGTGAAGTTATTCCCCAGCAAATGCATTTTGGTGTACAGCCTGTTCTCTGTCTTCATGGTGAGATAAATGGCTCCATGCATTAGAAAGAGAGCCAACGTTGTGATTGACACCATGATCGGGAACGGATGAAAGAACGACATCCAGTTACCTGCAAACTCTTTGTCTGCATTCAACGGAATACCATAGGCCACGTTACCCAACATCAATCCTAACGAAAGTGCAATAACGATGCAGGCGATATTATAAACGATATCCCATGTTTTGCGCCACCAAAGCATTGGTTCTTTACTTCGAAACTCGATGGCTACTGCACGAAAGATCAAACCAACCATGAAGATCATAAAAGGAACATAAAAGGCAGAGAAGATTGCAGCATAGGCAACAGGAAAGCCGGCAAACAAGGCGCCGCCACCAATTACCAACCACACTTCATTACCATCCCAAACAGGACCAATGGCATTCATGGCAATACGACGGCTTTGTTCTTTGTTAAGCAACAGATGAAGAGCACCTGCGCCAAGATCAAATCCATCGAGAATAGCGTAGCCGCTGATCACGCCGCCAAACACAAGAAACCACCAAACATTATAATCTAATCCGAGAAATGTTTCCATACTTATTGTTGCATGATTGGGTTGTTACGTTTACTGCTTTCTTCAAGTTCTTCTTTTGCATGATCACTTACAGGACCGTGCTTTATTTTCTTGTTTAGCAGATACAGAAATAAAACCAAGAGTAATATGTACACAACTGTAAACATGATCAGTGAAAACAATACCTGGTTTGCGGTTACTGTTTTCGATAAGGCATCGGAAGTGCGAAGCAATCCATACACCACCCATGGTTGCCTTCCCATTTCTGCAGCAAACCATCCCGCCTGGTTAGCGATCTGAGGTAATATTACACTGAATACAAAAATCCACATCAACCATTTTGTTTCAAATAAACGATTGCGCTTCCATTGCCAAACGGCGAACAATGTCAGAGCAATCATGCTCATACCACATGCCACCATCATATGATAGAATTGAAAGATGGCATTTATCTGTTTTGGACGATCATCTTCAGGAAACGCATTCAATCCTTTTACAGGTTCATTAAAATTTCCGTGCAGCAAAAACGAAAGTCCACCCGGAATTTTTAATCCACTCACCTCTTGCGTTTTGTTATTTACATAACCCAACAGAAACATATCGGCTTTCGCCAACGTATCGTAATGCCCTTCAATGGCTGCAAGTTTAGCCGGTTGATTTTTTGCTACACCATCCGCACTTCGATGCCCTACAACTAACTGCATTAAGGAACACGCTGTGGCAACGATCAGTGCAATTTTAAAAGAAGGCCGTGCAATTTCAAGATGTCGCTTTCTGATAATATAATAGGCATTTACACTCAACACGAGGAAAGCACCGGAAAGAAATGCACCGATCCACACATGTGTTAAGCGATCAACACTAGATGGATTAAATACCATTGCCCAGAAATCGGTGATCTCTGCCCTTGCATTCATGCCCTCACCTACAATATGATAACCTGCGGGTGTTTGCTGCCAGGAGTTCGCCACAACGATCCAGATTGCAGAAAACAACGAGCCAAGAAACACCATTATGGTGGAGAAGAAATGCACTCTTGAACTCACCCTGTTCCAACCAAAGATGAGTATGCCGAGGAAACCAGATTCAAGTGCAAAAGCAAAAATGCCTTCCGCTGCAAGGGCACTTCCGAAAATATCGCCCACATATTTTGAATACGTTGCCCAGTTGGTACCAAACTCAAATTCCATGATGATTCCCGTTGCGACGCCAATACCAAAAATGAGCGCAAATATTTTTATCCAGAAACGGGTTGCATCCTCATAAATCTTACGGCCGGTTTTGAGATACATACCCTCCATGATCACAAGGATCAGCCCCAAACCAATACTCATGGGAGGATAGATGTAATGAAAGGCAATGGTGAAAGCGAATTGTATGCGGGAAAGAATCTCTACATCCATGAGCTTGATGATTGATGTAATACTGTTTAAGTAAAACAGCGAGGCAAAGATACTTGAGGAACAAAAGCACATTCAAGAAGCGCCGCAAAATGTTTTAGAGATTTGCATACAAGTGTTTGTACCGCAGAAAGAATCCGTTAAAACACCCTTTTTTAAGCTTTACTGCAACTGTAGATTTGTTTTATCAAAAAGCCGTTGCTAACCTGAAAGAGAATCAACACACCTATTTTCAAACGGAGCACCTGAAACACTTGTAGAATCTAACATAAGCTAATCAAAAACCGGCAATTCAGTTATACTGATGAGTCGGTTTTTTTCTTTCACCCATGCATAGGTATATGTACCGTTGCTGATCACGAGATAGCTTACCGGAACCGACATGTTATAGCGTATGATCTGCTCTAACACTTTATCTGTTAACTCCACATCCATTGCTTTGCATTCGATCATCATCCACGGTTGATGATTGCGGTCAAACACTAACAGATCAAAACGTTTTTTTAATTCGCCCAGTGCAATTTCTTTTTCAATTCCAATAAACGCCGCCGGGTATTTTTTTACCTGTAACATGTATTGAATAAGGTTTTGCCGCACCCATTCTTCCGGAGTCAAACGCACCCATTGCTTACGCAGATCATCAAAAATCACTTCCTTACCATTCTCTTCTTTAATTCGAAATGAAGGCACAGGAAAATCAACTTTTATCATTGCTCAAAAGTAAATGATTAATTTAGCAGAATTTAATTGCAAAAAGATGAAAACAAAAGAAGACATCGTTAAGAACTGGCTGCCACGCTACACGGGGAAAAAACTGGACGAATTTGGTAAGTATATACTACTCACCAATTTCAGCAATTATGTAAACATGTTTGCTGAGTGGAACAATGTTGAGGTTGTAGGAAAAGATAAGCCCATGCAATGTGCCACTGCTGAAGGTATAACGATCATCAACTTTGGAATGGGAAGTGCCACTGCTGCAACAGTAATGGATCTGCTGTCGGCCATTCAACCAAAAGCCGTTTTATTCCTCGGCAAATGCGGCGGGTTAAAACATAAGAACAAAATCGGCGACCTCATTCTTCCAATTGCAGCAGTAAGAGGCGAAGGTACCAGCAAGGATTATTTTCCATCTGAGGTACCGGCGTTGCCTTCGTTTGCTTTGCAGAAAGCTGTATCAACAACCATTCGTGATTACGATAGTGATTATTGGACAGGAACCGTTTATACAACCAACCGTCGTGTATGGGAACATGATACAGAGTTTAAAGCCTACCTGGAAAAAATTCGTGTGATGGCGATTGACATGGAAACGGCTACCATTTTTACAGTTGGTTTTTTCAACCACATTCCTACCGGTGCTTTGTTGCTGGTAAGTGATAGCCCTATGACGCCTGAAGGTGTAAAAACAGAAGAGAGCGACAAGAAAGTCACCACTCATTTTGTGGAGAACCATATTAAGATCGGCATTGATTCATTGAAACAATTGATCAACAACGGCAACACCGTAAAGCATCTGCGATTTGAAGAGCAATGATGGATCTGCTTCAAATAAACGAACTTGAAGTAAACTTCAAAACGGATGATGGTTTTGTAAAAGCCATACATGGTATTTCATTTAGTGTTGGCAAAGGAGAAACGGTTGCAGTGGTGGGCGAAAGCGGATCAGGCAAATCTGTTACTGCACTTTCTGCACTGCAATTAATTCCACAACCGCCGGCTTCTTATCCCAACGGCAATATTTTCTTCACAAAAAAAGACGGATCTGTCATTGACCTGCTCAAGGCTTCAGCAAAAGAATTGCAAAGTATTCGTGGTAATGAAATTGCCATGATCTTCCAGGAACCAATGAGTTCACTCAATCCTGTTTTTACTTGCGGTATGCAGGTGATGGAAGCCATTCAACTGCATCAAAAAGTAAACAAAGAAGAAGCTGCCAAACGAACATTGCAATTATTTGAAAAAGTGAAGTTGCCCAATCCGGCAGCTATGCTTAGCCGTTATCCGCATCAGCTTAGTGGCGGACAAAAGCAACGGGTGATGATCGCCATGGCGATGAGTTGTAATCCATCACTGTTAATTGCTGATGAACCAACAACAGCGTTGGATGTAACGGTGCAAAAAACAATTCTGCTGCTCATAAAAGAATTACAACAGGAAACGGGTATGGGTGTGTTGTTTATTACGCATGATCTTGGTGTAGTACATGATATTGCCGATAAAATTGTTGTGATGTACAAAGGGCAAATTGTAGAGCAAGGTTCAGTTCGGGATATTTTCGATAACCCGCAACATCCGTACACAAAAGCTTTACTTGCTTGCCGGCCTGCACTTCATCCAAAAGGAAAACGTTTGCCGGTGGTGAGTGATTTTTTAGGTGTAGAAAATGGAAAGGCGAAATTGGAAAATGAACATCCAAATCCCAATGTACAAAATCCAAAATCCAATTACCAAATACCAAATTCCCAAGTCCTTACTCCTCTTCTTCAAATACAAAACCTGAACGTTTGGTTTCCGGAGCAGAAAAAACTGTTTGGCAAATCTTCTTCTTACATTAAAGCCGTGAACAATGTAAGCTTCGATGTTTACAATGGTGAAACATTAGGACTTGTTGGAGAAAGTGGTTGCGGCAAAACAACATTGGGCAGAGCATTGCTTCGTTTGGTTGATGCAACATCGGGTAGCATTTTACTGAATGGTGAAAACATCCTCAACCAATCATCCGCTGCATTCAAACAACAACGAAAAGATCTGCAGATCGTTTTTCAGGATCCTTATTCATCCCTGAATCCACGTATCAGCATCGGCGATGCCATTGCTGAACCAATGCTGGTGCATCAACTTCAACCCAGCCAAAAAAGGGCGAAAGAAAAAGTGATGGAGCTGTTGGAAAAAGTGAATCTAACTCCTGATCATTTCAACCGATACCCACATGAGTTCAGTGGCGGACAACGGCAACGGATCGTGATAGCAAGGGCATTGGCTTTGCATCCATCGTTTATAGTTTGGGATGAATCAGTTTCGGCATTGGACGTAAGTGTACAGGCGCAGGTGCTGAACCTGCTCAACGATCTGAAGCAGGTATTCAACTTCACCTCCATCTTCATCTCCCACGATCTTTCGGTGGTGCGTTATATCTGCGACCGCATTATTGTGATGAACAAAGGGCAAATAGAAGAAATGGGCACATCTGAAGAAGTTTATTTCAAACCCAAATCAGATTATACCCGCCAATTGCTGTCAGCCATTCCCGGCCAGGCTTTACAATCCTAAACTTGATGAATAAGTTCGCAGTGATCAGCTTATACCCTGCAGCTTTGGTTGTGGATAAAATTCCCCGATTTTCGCCTAAATTCCTTACCTTCGCACGCATTAAAAAGTAACAGGTTCAAACCCGGTGCCGTAAGACGGGGTTTGGAGAGTCACTCCCGAATACTCACCTCAACGCTGCGTTTGCACCCGTTACTAAAATTATAAAACGCAGTATGAAGTTATCACAGTTTACGTTCGATCTACCCCTCAATCTCATTGCCCAGAATCCTACAAAAAAACGTGAAGACAGCCGTTTGATGGTGGTTCACCGCAAAACAGGCCAAATTGAAAACCGCCAGTTCCGTGACATCATGGAATACTTCGACGACAAAGATGTTTTTGTAGTCAATAACACAAAAGTATTTCCTGCCCGTATGTATGGCCGAAAGGAAAAAACAGGTGCTAAAATTGAAGTGTTCCTTCTCCGTGAATTAAATAAGCAAAACCGTTTGTGGGATGTGATTGTAGATCCCGCAAGAAAGATACGTGTTGGTAATAAATTATATTTCGGCGAAACAGAAGATCTGGTTGCTGAAGTAATTGACAACACTACTTCACGTGGACGTACAATTCGTTTCCTGTTTGATGGTACTGATGAAGAGTTCCGCACAGTATTGTATGCGATGGGTGAAACACCACTTCCAAAATATATTAAGCGCAAGCCGGATGATGAAGATCGTGAGCGTTACCAGACAGTGTTTGCAAAGCATGAAGGTGCTGTTGCAGCTCCAACTGCAGGTATGCACTTTAGCCAGGAATTGATAAAGCGTTTAGAAATTCAAGGTGTGCGTTTTGCAGAAGTAACATTGCATACAGGTTTAGGAACCTTCCGCCCTATTGAAGTGGAAGACCTGAGCAAACATAAAATGGATGCAGAGTATTACAAGATCGATGACTTCTCTTGCAAAATTGTAAACAAAGCAAAAGAAGGAAAAAACCGCATCTGTTCTATTGGCACCACAACCATGCGTGCATTGGAAACTTCCTTTACTGCACAGCAGTTATTAAAACCAAGTGAAGGCTGGACGAATATTTTCATTCACCCTCCTTACAATTTTAATATCGCCGATTCATTAGTTACAAACTTCCATTTGCCAAAAACAAGTCTGTTGATCATGACCTGTGCATTTGCCGGTTACGATCTTACAATGGAAGCATACAAAAAAGCAATTAAAGACAAATACCGTTTCTTCAGTTATGGAGATGCGATGTTGGTGATCTGATTATACAATCCCTCTCCCAACCGAGAGGGATTTTTTCTTTTACCACAAATAGAGAACGCAGCACAAAGAATTTTCTTCGATTAATTTGCGATTTAGTGACTTTACAGCCAAACTTATTCAAATGAACAGCAAAACAGCAAAAGAATCATTTATTATAATGACAGAGTTGGTACTCCCCAACGATACCAACGTATTTGGCAACCTTATGGGTGGCCGATTAATGTATTGGATGGATATTGCCTCTGCATTAGCAGCAGGCAAGCATTGTAACTCACCAGTAGTAACAGCAAGCGTTGATAATATTTCGTTTGAAAACCCAATCAAGCTGGGGAACGTTGTGCATATTGAAGCCAAAGTATCAAGAGCATTCAACAGTTCTATGGAAGTACACATGAAAGTGTGGGGTGAAGATACCGTGCAGCAATACCGATACAAAAGCAATGAAGCGTATTATACATTTGTTGCGCTTGATCCAAACCGCAAGCCTAAACCTGTAGCACAATTAATTCCTGAAACAGAAGAAGAAATAAAACTGTTTGAAGGTGCATTGCGTCGCAGACAATTGCGTTTAATTCTTGGCGGAAAGATGAAACCAAATGATGCAGCAGAGTTGAAGGCGTTGTTTGCGGAGGAGTAATTTTTTTCAATATTTCACTTCATGTATTACATGTAACAAAGGTTGTTTTTAAAATAACCTTTGTTGCGTTTGTTACCGGCCTTGAAAACTCACTCCGGCACATAATCTTCCGGCAGCATATTAGCCAACCGTTCATACGACCACATGCCATCATAATAAAATCCCATTGCAGAAAGTACCCTGCCCCGATTATCAACAAGGATCGGAGGATGGAAAGGGCGAAGACCGGTAACTGTTCCTGTTCGTGGCTGACCACCGATAATCCTGCTACGCATGATATCCTCTTTGAGGTCAGTATTTTTATTGTAAAGTATCCTCAGCCAATCTGCAGTTTTTAATTGATAGATTTTATAACCGGAATCTCTGTATACCCGTAACACACTGTCTTCTGTTACAGGCACTGCTATATTGAAACTGTTATTGATTCCTGCAGGTGATGCTTGTATTACTACCGGCTGATCTGGTTGCGGCTTCATCTCCTTTTTATAAACGTTTTGCATATCAAATCCTTCTTGTTTTAACGTGCAGCCTACAAGGCTCCGGAAAAAATGCATACTGCTGCCCTCATAAGCCTCTCTTCTACGTTTCAACCATTTTCGCTTTACAGTTCCATTTTCATCTTTCTCCTGAAAACGGGTATAACCATAAAACCTCGATTCGCCGGTACGGCGATTCAAATAAAAATCAACCAGGTCGAAATGAACCACGTAACCCAACTCCGGATTGTCAACGACAATTGTTGTATCGCAATAAGCAACAATTTCATTCTTATCCTGTGTAGCTGCAAATTGTACATCCTTCAGGTTACGGATCTTTGCACGTTTTGCAGCACTTGTTTCGCCCAAAAGATTTAATTTAAACGCTTCAAGATATTTCATGCGGGTTTCTTCCGGCAAGATGAGCAGCTCACGCATCTCACTATCTTTCTTTGTCATTTGGAATGTAATGCGAAGCGAAACTGTTTGCAAATCGGCTGCATATAACAATCTGTCATACCCAACAAATGAAGCAATCACTTCATAACTGCCGGGAGCAAAAGGTCCCAATTGAAATTCACCTGTTGCATTACTTATAGTTCCTGTAGTTGAATTATTGATAAATATGCTGGCGTTGGAAAGTGGCAACCCGGTTTCGGCATCCAAAACTTTACCTCGGATATAAAGGGATTGTGCAGCAGTATTACTCTGCAGCAACAGGCAAATGATGATAAGCTTATAAATTGAACCCATTCTTACTTCCTTAAGTATGATGACGATCATGATCATCCGGGTGAAAACTCTCACCACAATGAGGGCACTTAACTGTTTTCTTTCCACGCAAGTGCTGCACCTCCTCCAGGAAACCTGCTGTGATAATACCGGCAGGTAAAGCAAAGATGGCAACACCACTCAACATGATAACACCTGTCATTACTTTTCCGATTATTGTAACCGGTATCATATCGCCGTAACCAACGGTGGTGAGCGTTACAATTGCATACCATAATGTTGCGGGTATACTGGAAAAGACGGCAGGTTGAGCAGTGTGTTCAGCAAAGTACATTACACTGGATGCAATGATGATAAGAATAAGAATGAGCACCACACTCAACTTCAGATCGCTTGCCCGTTTTACAAATACATTCCTGATCATTTTTGCCGATTTCATATAAGCCGTGAGTCTGAACAAACGTAAGAAGCGAAGCAGACGAAGAATACGCAACATCCGCAGGTCGAGCCCAACAACAACATGTACATAAAAGGGAAGAATAGCCAGCAGATCGATCAAGCCTTCAACAGAGAACATATACTTGACCCTTCCAAAAAACGTGTGACTGTAGCGTGGATCATGATCGCAACTCCATACACGCAATATGTACTCTATTGTAAAGATGATCACAGAAATAAGATCGAAGTAATAAAAGAATGTCTCGTATTTATCATGTAACGATGGTACAGTTTCAAGAATAACCACCAATACGTTTGATATAATCAGAAATATAATAAATGCGTTGATGGTCTTATCCCATTTGGTTTCACCCAGTTCGGGATGAAGAAGAATATGTACTTTTTTTCTGGTTGCGTGATACATGCAGTAGTTTTTGGCAGTTTTAAAGTTAATGAATAATACAAGCAGTACAACCCGTTCTGATACGGCTTTAAAACAAAAAAGGATGAATAACAATTCATCCTTTTTTGTTTGCTCTGTCTGCAGAATTATTTATCGATCACGCTCATCAGGTGGTGCTTCCCTTTGAGCATATACTTTTTACTTTGTTCAATCGCATCCATTACCTGGTCGAGAATTTCTTCAACAGGCGCATTATAATCAATGTTCATGGGTTCTTTGATAGTAACGGAAAGAATGCTGCCTTTCTTTTTAAACTTCAATCCTTTTTTATTGAATGCACGCCAAAACCCATTGATCACAATCGGCACAACAATGGGCTGGTTTTGTTTAATGATGTAAGCGGTTCCTTTACGGCCCGGAGCAAATGGCTTTGTTGTTCCCTGCGGGAATGTGATCACCCAGCTATCGTTTAACGCTCTTGCAATTTTTCTTGTATCACCAGGATCGAGACCCCGCTGCACTTCCTTACCTTCTGCACGCCATGTACGCTTCACCGTGAGTGCGCCTGCACTGGCAAACAAACGGGTGAGCCATGTATCTTTCATGGTTTCTGCTGCTGCCACATAATAAATTTTTGTGATAGGGTTCAGCAGGTAGTAAGGAACACCCAATCCTTTATATTTACCCCACTTGGCTGCAAAAAAGATATGCAGGAAAGTGATTACGTCAGCAAAATACGTTTGATGATTACTTACAAACAGCACATTACGTTTTGGAAGATCCTTTAATCGTTCCGCACCATTTACCTGCAGTTTGTTGATGAGGGCAACGCCGGGATAAGTGATAACACCAACAACACCGTACACCACACGACGCAACAAATTCAAATTCTTTATTCGTTCGAAGAAAGTTGACATGGTTAAAGTTGATTGACGCCCCGGAGGGGTGGTGCAAGATAACAATTTGGTAATATTGGCAAACATTAATTTTAGGTTGTCGGGTTATTACTACAACGTTAATTGCCCCTACTTTTGCGCCATGAAATTGAAGGCGGTTATTTTCGACATGGATGGCTTACTCATTGACAGCGAACCGTTATGGCAGGAAGCCGGGAGCGAAACCCTTGCAGAATTTGGCAAAGAACTTACACCTGACCAATACCACTCATCAACAGGTTTGCGCACAGAAGAATGGATTCAGCATTGGTTCCATTATTTTGATATATCAATAGACCATTCAGCGACTGCTATAGATACCATCATCAGTAAAGCCATTTCAAAAATTGACGAGAAAGGAATCGCCTTCCCCGGGGTTGATCATGTTATCTCTTTCATGAAAGCACATTCGCTGAAGGTTGGACTTGCAACTTCTTCTCCCCTATCGTTGGTTGACATAGTATTGAAAAAACTTGATCTGCAAAACAGTTTCAATGCAATAACATCTGCAGAAAAACTTCCGTTTGGCAAACCACATCCTGAAGTATATCTCAATTGTGCTGCAGCGTTAGGAGTAGCAGGAATGGAATGTATTGCATTTGAAGATTCGTTTAATGGAATGATTGCTGCAAAAGCTGCACGTATGAAATGTGTGATTGTGCCGGCGCTTCAAGATTATGATCACCCGAAATGGAATGCAGCAGACCTGAAGCTTAAATCACTGCGTGAATTTGATGAAGAGAAGTTAAAACAGTTATAACAATTAACCGGCGAGATGATGAGATGTAAGTGTTTCACGTAACAACCCAAGTAATTTTCGCTTATCGGCAAAACCAATAAAAGCTCCGTCAGTATTCAGTACGGGTAAATACCATAAACCGGATAGATCAAACAACCGCATAATTTTTTGTATATCATCTTTAATGGATATGCTGTATTGCGGTTTTACCATTATTTCACGAACAAGTTTTACGTCGAATACCTCTTCCCGAACCAGGATAGATTTTACATCATCAATATAAACAAGACCTGCCAACTTCCTGTCTTCATTCAGAACAGGGAACACTGTTTGATCTGTTACTAAAAAAGCATCTGACAATTTGCGAAAACGATCATCCTGTTTCAACGAAATATAGTTCCGTTCAATAATTGCTTCAGGCTTAATATTATTCAACAGTACAAGCTCCCGGTCATCAACCTTAAATCCTTTCTGCGCCAATTTCTCTGTATAAATAGAGTAAGGTTCAAATGCACGGCTGATAAAATAACTCACGGCTGCCACGATCATCAACGGCACAAACAATGTATAACCACCTGTTACTTCTGCAATCAAAAAGATAGCTGTCAATGGTGCGTGTACAACACCACTGATGATACCGGCCATGCCTGCCGCAACAAAATTCACGGTGAGCAATTCTTTCCAACCGGTGGTATTAAAAAAATGAGCAAACCCAAACCCGGTAACAGCACCTGTAAATAATGTAGGTGCAAAAATGCCACCGTTTCCACCGGCGTTAATAGTAATGGCAGAAGCAACTACTTTAAACAAAACAATTGCAATAACTACCAGCAGTAACACATAAGGGTTTGTAACCCATTCACCATAAAATGTATTATCAAGCAGCTTACTTGTATCACCGTTAAATAAAGCAGATACCGTAGAATACCCCTCGCCATACAATACAGGAAAAAAGAAAATCAACAGGCCTAACGTCAGGCCTCCTGCAATTGCTTTCGGAAGAATAGAGGAAGAAGCGGCAAACTTTTTCTCTGTCCAGAAATACACACGCATAAAATAAACTGATACCAATCCACACAAGCCACCCAACAATAAATAAAACGGGATCGCATCAATTTGCCATTCCTTTGTAAGCAGGTAAAACAAATGTTCATTGTATAACAACCTGGATATTACAGCACCGCTTGCAGATGCAATCAAAATGGGAATAAATGTAGGAATAGAAAACTCTGCCAGCAATACTTCCATTGCAAACAACACACCTGCAACCGGAGTATTAAACACAGCCGCAATACCTGCTGCAGCTCCACAAGCAAGCAATACAACACGTTCTTTCTGGCTCAGCAAAAACACACGTGCAATATTTGATCCCACTGCAGAACCAGTAATTACAATCGGTGCTTCCAATCCAACCGATCCGCCAAACCCAACTGTAACAGCACTGCTAACCATGTGACTGTACATATTATCCGGTGGGATATTTCCATGACGTTTGGAGATCGATTGAATGATACCGCTGATACCTCTCCCGATTTTTCCTTTGCGTATCTTCTGAACATAAAATACGGTAATCAAAATACCAATGAGCGGCAACAGGTAATACAAATATTGCCAATCATGCCCTCGAAATAATTCACGCAACCAAAACTGAATTGCATGCACTGCTTTCTTCAGGGCCACAGCAACAAGCCCTACCGATACTCCAACAATGATACTGGAAACCAGGAGAAAATTCCGCTCACTGATGTGTGAGGCTCTGTAACGGTTAATATTTCGAACAACCGACCTGATGGACATACTTATCAGGCAAATTCAAGTAGTTCTCCAAATGATGGAACAGTTATTTGCCGGTCGGCAAGATAATTCAATAATTCATTGGTTGAACAAAATGAAATACCCACTCCCACATGTTTGATCATGCAAAGATCATTCTCACTATCACCAATGGCAATTGCATTATTAATATCGATCTTGTAATGGCTCAGTATATGCTGCACTGCATTTGTTTTACAGATCGTGTGCTTGCAAAGCGAATCTTTTGTATTGAAAAAGAATGAAGGCAATTTCACTTCACCGGTTGCTATACTTTTCGAAAATTCCAATTCGTTTGCCAACGAAAAATCAGCACCGATCTTTGTTTTAACATGATTTGTTACCACATCATAACTGTCACTGATGATACCAACTACATAACCACGGATTTTTAATTCCTTGACCACCTCTTTTACATCATGTACCAATGGAATGCTGTCAGCGACTGCTAATATCTGTGAAAGATTTAATCCTTTCAGCAGCTTGGCAATGGTCTTTGTCATGCTGGTACCATCTGTTTCACTTGTACGGATGTTGAATAGCTCTTTTTCAAAGCCATACAATTTTGCACAGGTATCAATAAACCGACCACGCAGAATTGTATTATCCATATCAAAAATGGCGATCTTTTCAAGACCCATTACGCTTTCACGAATAGCAAAATCCATCTGGTCCCGTATTTCGGAAAATGATTGAAGTTCTTCCAGTGTTGCATTAGGCTTATTCTGCTGCATGGCTTTTTGAATAATAGCACGTGATACTTCTTTACTCATTTTTCCCAATGCCTGCCATGGTTTACTTTTATTATCGATGTATCCGATGTTCACTTCAGTAATGCGTGCCTTTTGTAAATACATATCGATGAGGATGCCGATATCAACTCCATAATCATCATAAAAGTCAATCGTTTCAAAATATTTTTTACGACCGGCGATCATACCACTGAGTGGTTGCTCGAATTCGGACAGATCAGGAAATAAAATATTCAGCAATGGCTTTGCAACAAGTTCGGTTACACGACCTGCATTGCGGCCAAATGTTGCTTTTACAAAATCATGTGTATCGTTAATTATCGGATCGGTAAGATCACGAATTGTATTGGGTGGATACGGATCAATATCGCCATCCAGAAAAATTAAAATTTCATTTGTTGCACACAGCATCCCTTCTTTCATTGATGCTCCTTTTCCAAGCTTGGTACTCGTGATTACTTTCGCTCCTGCTGCTGTGGCTTTTGCTACTGTTTCATCAAATGATTTATCATCTACCACAACTACCTCTGAAACATTTTCATTTTCAAACGCAAATTTGATTACATTCTCAATTGTTTCGGCTTCATTCAATACCGGAATGATTACTGTTACCATACAGATACATTTTTTTGTTAGAAATCGGGTTGAATTACAGTCAGTTTACACAGAGTAATGGCAGGAAAAAGAAATTGCCGCCGGATGTATTGCAAGATGGATGCCATAAAAAATGGTTGCATCCAAAAAAAGAAACTTAAATCCGGATAAGGCAAAACGGTTGAAATTCTTTGTGTTAGAAAGATACCCATAAAAAAAGGATATCCTGTTAAGATATCCTTTTACTTAAAAACAAATAATGATTATTTAAACGCATTGATACCGGTAACATCCATACCTGTAATAAGCAGGTGAATATCATGTGTACCTTCATAAGTGATCACACTTTCGAGGTTCATCATGTGACGCATCACAGAATATTCTCCGGTAATACCCATACCGCCTAACATTTGTCGGGCATCTCTGCAAATATTTGTTGCAATTTCACAACTGTTACGCTTTGCCATACTTACCTGCTGCGGTGTAGCTCTGCCTTCACTCATCAATACACCTAAACGCCAGTTTAATAATTGTGCTTTGGTTATTTCAGTGATCATCTCTGCCAGCTTTTTTTGTTGCAATTGAAATCCGGCGATTGGTCTATCGAACTGAATACGTTCTTTGCTATAACGCAAAGCAGTATCGTAACAATCCATTGCAGCACCTAACACACCCCATGCAATACCATAACGTGCTTTGGTTAAACAACCCAACGGCCCTTTCAATCCTTTTACATTCGGCAGAATATTTTCCTTTGGCACTTTTACATTATCAAAAACCAATTCGCCAGTTGCACTTGCACGCAAACTCCATTTGCCATGTGTTGTTGGTGTTGAAAATCCTTCCATTCCTCTTTCCACAATTACACCACGCACAATACCCTCTTCATCTTTTGCCCATACAACAGCTACCTGTGAATAAGGTGCATTGCTGATCCACATTTTTGAACCATTCAAAATAACATGATCACCTGCATCTTTTATATTCGTCAACATGCTGCTCGGATCACTACCATGATTGGGCTCTGTTAATCCAAAACAACCCAGCCATTCGCCACTTGCAAGCTTTGGCAAATATTTTTTACGCTGTTCTTCATTGCCATACGCATAGATTGGATACATCACTAAACTTCCCTGCACACTTGCAGTTGAACGCACGCCACTATCGCCACGTTCCAATTCCTGCATCATCAATCCATAACTGATATAATCTAAACCGCCACCGCCATATTCAACGGGTACCGTTGGGCCAAAGCAACCTAAGTCGCCCATTTGTTTTACGATCTGTACAGGAAACTCTGCTTTTTGTGCATAGTCTTCAATAATAGGAGAAATTTCTTTTTTCACATAGCTGCGAACTGCATCACGAATCAACTTATGTTCTTCGGTTAACAGCTCATCTACTAAAAAATAATCGGGGCTTTGAAATAAGTCTTGTTTCACTGACATAGCAAAGACGTTCGTTTTAAAAGATAACAAATGTACGTGTGGGCATCCACACAAAAAAGTTGTACTTTTTCGCCAATCAAACGATTCCTGTATGAAACATTTTCTTCTTTTCATTTTACTGGGTACAGCCTGCACTGCCTATGCGCAACAGGGAACTGAAAAACCGAAAGAAAAAATCCAGCCTTACTGGTTTGTGATGTTGCTGAAAGGCAATAATCGTTCGCAGGATTCTGCAACGGCTGCGAAAATACAGGAAGGACATATGGCGAACATGGCACGCTTACATAAAGAAGGAAAACTGAAAGTTGCCGGGCCATTTGGCGATGGTGGAGACTGGGTTGGACTATTTATTTTTGATGCGTCTGCACCCGGTTGCAAAACAAAAGAAGAGATCGAAATGTTGGTTAAAACGGATCCTGCAATAATTGCCGGCCGTTTAACTTACGATATCCGGCCATGGTGGACGATGGGAAGCGGTAGCTTTAAAACCGGTATTCCTGAAAATTAAATTCACAACAACATGCATAAAGCATATATTTCGATTTGAACTTCTACAAAATATTTATCAGCCTTATGCAATTCCTAAACGCAATCGTTCTCTTATTATTTCTAACCATTTCATGCAACAGCAGTAAGATGCCAACAAACACGTCACAAAAAAAATACACCTATCTCGCCCTTGGTGATTCTTATACCATTGGCGAAAGTGTTCCTTCAGAAAAAAACTTTCCGCACCAGGTTGTTGCATTGTTGCAAAAAGAAAAAATAACGATCGATGAGCCGGCGATCATTGCTAAAACCGGCTGGACGACTGATGAACTGCAGGAGCAATTAAGTCGGGTACGATTAGCAGTGCCGTTTGATTTTGTAACACTGCTGATTGGTGTTAACAATCAATACCGTGGGCGTAGTGCAACAGAATATGCACAGCAGTTTGAAGAATTGCTGCAGCAGGCAATAGGTTATGCAGGTGACAAAACAAACCATGTAATTGTTTTAAGTATTCCTGATTGGGGTGTAACACCATTTGCAAAAGACAGGGATAAAAATAAAATTGCAACAGAGATTGATGCATTTAATGCCATCAATGAAAAGATAGCGAAAAAGTATAAAGTGCATTACATCAACATCACGCCGTTTACAAGAGAAGCAGCAACTGATAAAACATTAGTTGCTGATGATGGATTACATCCTTCAGCAAAAGATTATACAAGATGGGCGGAGAAGGTGAAAGAGGTGATGATGAATGAGATGAAATAAATGTTTCAACAACCGCCGTCAGGGTTTTCAACCACTGACGGGATTTTTCAACTTCTTACTTCAAATAAGATTTCATTTCAAATTGATACTGCTCTGCAATCGCCTTAGCTTCTGTTGCAAAATCTTCTTTACCTGAAGCATAAATAACTGCACGACTAGCATTAACAAGAAGCCCGCAATCGCCATTCATTGCCTTTTCTGAAATATCTTTTAAGCTTCCACCTTGTGCACCAACACCGGGCACCAATAAAAAATGATCAGGGATAATGCTGCGGATGTTTACAAACTCTTCAGCTTGTGTTGCACCAACTACAAACATTAAATTATCAGGAGTACCCCATTTAGCAACAGTGCGTAAAACACGTTCGTATAAAAACTCTGCACGTAAATGTGTTTCGCCATTTTCACTGAGGAGCTGTTTCAATTCAAAATCATTGGCGCCTTTGTTGGATGTAAGTCCCAACACAATCGCCCACTTACCTTCGTATTCTAAAAATGGACGCACACTATCTTCACCCATATATGGCGCAACAGTTACTGCATCAAAATTCATGGCTTCGAAAAAAGCCCGTGCATATTGTGAAGAGGTGTTACCGATATCGCCACGCTTGGCATCAGCAATTTTAAAATGCGTATCGGGAATATAATTGACCGTGCGTTCCATTACTTCCCATCCTTTCACTCCCATAGCTTCGTAAAACGCAGTGTTGATCTTATAGCTTACGCAATGCGGCAAGGTAGCATCGATGATTGCTTTATTGAATTCAAACATCGCATCAGGATGTGATTGTAAATGTTTTGGAATCTTGGTAAGATCAGTATCTAAGCCAACACACAAGTATGATTGCTTTTGCTGAATTTGTTCGATTAAAAATTGACGGGTCATGATTTGGTATATATTTCAAGCAGACCAATGTCTGTAGAATTTGAAATCTCGTTGATGGAAGAAAAATGTTTTATTATCAATTCAAACAGGTAAACAGTTCGCATATTTCCTGTCTTGATCAAAATGACTTTCGGAGGAAAACCATAAAGGTTAGAGAGATTTAAAAAATCTTCATCGTTAGTAACAATGATAAGATTTTCTGTTAATGCAAATTTCCAGATGGATCTATCTGTTGCCGGAACCGGCAAATCAGTTTGTTCAACATGAATACAATCAATCCCTTTTTCTTGCAACAACTTTACCAGCCGCCAGGAAATATTTGCATCCAGTAATAATTTCATCAGGCTGCGATCATTTTAATCATTGATTCCCTGTTGGCGGCAAATGCAAGAGCAGCCAGGATATGTTGTTCAGTCAATAAAGGGAAATCAGCCAGTATTTCTTTGTGCGAAGATCCTTGTGCCAACAATTGCAGCACATCGCCAACAGCAATTCGTGTGCCCTTTAAACAAGGCTTACCGAAACGTACTTCCGGATCGATGAAGATATATGATGCAAATTCTGTCATGTCGCAAAGATAAAGAAAGTCGGGAAGGAGAAAGCTGGAAGTCTTGCGTGGGAACGCCCGGAAGAATCAACCCGAAAAACAACCTTCACAACGCTTCCGAGCTTCCTGTCTTTCGGGCTTACGGACTTAGTATTCCTTTCATCGCCTCACCGAATTTCCACACTTCTTCAAATGTATTATACAAAGGCACAGGTGCTAAACGGATCACCGATGGTTCCCGCCAATCCACAAAGAAATCCTGTTCCATCAAAGCATTGTAAATTTCTTTGCCCCGTTGCAGCATGTTCATACTTACCTGGCAACCATGCTCGCCTTCGTTACGTGGAGTAATGAATTCAATGATGGGTTCCTTTTGCGAAGCATTTACTTCATCAAGGATATACCACAAATATTCAGTGAGTAATTTTCGTTTGCGGTTGATATTCTCCCAGCCAGCTTCTTCTACAATTTCCAATGCAGCCAGTTGTGATGCATATAACAACAAAGCCGGTGTTCCTAATTGCCAACCTTCGGCCGATTGAACGGGTTTGAATCCTTTTTCCATTTGAAAACGGGTTTCTTTTTCGTAACCCCACCACCCTGCAAAACGTTTTATTTCTGCATCATTATGATAACGCTCATGTATGTAAGCTGCTGCCACTGCACCCGGACCAGAATTGAGATATTTGTAATTACACCAGCACGCAAAATCAACATTCCAGTCGTGTAAGCTCAATTCGATATTACCCGCAGCATGCGCCAGGTCGAATCCAACTTTTGCACCGGCTTGTTTTGCCAGCTGCGTAATGGTTTGCATATCGAATACTTGTCCGCTGTAGTAATTGATACCACCAAATAACACTAATGCCAACTCTTCCCTGTGTTGTACAATGATCTGCAGCAGATCTTCATTGCGGATTATGTGTTCCCCTTCTCTTGGTTTTACTTCTATGATGGCATCAGCAGGATCGAACCCGTGATGCTTTACATGTGTTTCCATCATGTACTGATCACTGGGAAATGCTTTTGCTTCACAGAGAATTTTATACCGTTTGCCTTGAGGACGATAAAAACTCACGAGCATTAAATGCAAATTCACGCTGAGGTTGTTCATCACCGTTACTTCATGTGGCAAACAACCAACGATCTTACTCAACGGACCAACCAACCTGTCATGATAATCCATCCATGGCTGCTCGGCATGAAAGAATGATTCAACGCCCAGCTTTCCCCAATCATCGAGAATGGTTTGGAGTTTATCCTTTGTTCGTTTTGGTTGCAAACCAAGTGAATTGCCGAGAAAGTAAACCTTCTCGGTTTCATTGGCTGATGGAATAATAAATTGCTGACGGAATGCTCTTAACGGATCCTGTTGGTCGAGCTGTTGAGCAAATGCAAGCGTTGGTTGAAACTGCATAATTTTATGTTGGTCAGACGCCCTCGTCGGACCTTCTGTGTTATTCTGTTATTCCCGTCCGACGAGGGCGTCTGACGGAGTTTTAAAATAAACTCGGGTAATCGCTGATAATGCCATCAACACCCATTTTCGTTAATTGTTCAATTTCTTCTTTTGTGTTCACCGTCCACGGAATTACTTTGATCTTTTTTGAACGACAATAGCTGATCAACTCAGCATTCACCAATGAATAGTGCGGACTGTAAATCGTTGGCAAAAAGCCCAATGCTTCAATTTGTTTTTCTATTCCACGCTTATCATCATCTTCAATCAGCATTGCTGTTTTCATTTGAGGATAGTGTTGATACAGGTATTGCAATGTGCGAAAATCAAACGACTGGATGATTACCTGTTTTTCCAGTTTCTTTTCTTTGATCACTGCCATCAATAACTCAACAAATTCATCGGGTTTGGGATGATAGAGTCCGTCGCCAATGGGTAAACATTTTGTTTCGATGTTGAAGAAGGGTTGCGGACGATTGTGCGATTGTATATAAACAGCGACACTATCAAACAGATCACGCAGTAAAGGTTTTACAGCAGCAATTTTTTTCTGTTGTGGAAAACGAAGATGAGGTTTTAATCCTACATCATATGTTTTCACCTGCGTATACGTCATCTGAAAAATGTTCAATCCCCTTTCTTCAGCAACTGTAACCGCTTCTCCATTAGGCTTTGTTGTAATATCATGATTAAAAAACGGCTCATGTGAAACAACAACCTGCTTATCTTTTGTGATCACCACATCAAGCTCAAGCGTTGTTACATTTAACTCCAGTGCATGCAGCATCGCAGGAATTGTATTTTCCGGCATCAAACCCCTGCAACCACGGTGGCCTTGTTTATCGAACCCTTCAATTTTACTAACATTATTCTGCATCAGCTTCGTTGTACATGAAACAATTAAAAAAATGAACAGTGTAAAGATGAATACTCTCATTTTTTAAACACTTTATCTTTTCGTTCTTCCATCACCTTCGCCACTTCGGCAGCTTCACCAGCTTCTGCTTTCAGATGATCAATGATATGATGATAACTTTTCTCATCCCTGTTCTGGCTCAGTTTAAATACATGCTCAAGCGAAGTCACTTCAATTTCAAAACCAATAATGGCTTTCATTAAACGTGCAGTGTATTCTTCCGGCAAATTATCAAATACTGTTGCAGAATGTACATTGTTATGCTCGTAATGCAGCGACAGTTTCCGCAACGCATCAGCCAATCCTTTTTCATCTAAAAAACGAAGTTGCCCACGTGCATGCACACTACTATAATTCCAGGTACTTACATTTTGCGGATTTTCGTACCAGGTTGCACTTACATATGCATGTGCACCCGTAAAGATCACCAAGGCTTCCGTATTTTTTTCAAACACAAGATGATGATCCTGTTTTCTTGTTACATGTCCGAGTAAATACAATTTACCTTCCCTTTCTTCAATCAACAATGGTAACTGTGTTGCAATCGAACGTCCGTCGGCATTACCAATGAGCATCGCAAAGGGATGCTGTTTCATAAATTCTACAACAACCTGTTCATCAGGTTCTTTAAAATGACTAAGGTTATACATGTATCAAAGTTAAGTGAACCATCAAACAAAAAATATGGCGGACTTAATGCCCGCCATTCCTTATCACAAGTTCAACTTCATTTTCGGTTAAACAACAGATTAATGATGGCTAAAATAACAATGGCACCGAGTGCACCTGTTAAGATTGCGCCTACCCAACCTGTTCCAAAGCTAATGCCCAGTTTACCCAGTAACCAATATCCTACAAAACTTCCGAGGATACCCACTACAATGTTTCCGAGTAAACCAAGTCCACCGCCTTTAAAAATAAAAGCGCCCAGCCAACCGGCCAGTGCACCAATTAAGAGTGTTACAATGAGTTCCATACAATTGTTTTTTGCAGATGATGAATAATGTCTGGCACAACATACCCTAAAATTATCGTGCCAAAAAAATGGCGGACCTTCGGCCCGCCATTATAAAAATCAAAACAATATAATTTTAAGACACAATTTCAAGTGTTTGGGTTGCAGGTATTTCTGCGTTACGCATAGAGATACTGCGTACCGCCGCATCTGTAAATTCTTCAAATGCTTTTTTGGTCACTTCATCATCTCCAGCCATTATCGGCTTACCATAATCGCCACCTTCACGAATGCTTTGCACCAATGGAATTTGTCCAAGAAAAGTCAATTCAAATTCATCAGCTAAACGTTTGCCTCCGTCTTTTCCAAAAATATAATACTTGTTGTTTGGTAATTCGGCCGGTGTGAAATAAGCCATGTTCTCCACCAAACCAATAATCGGCACTTTTATTTGTGCCTGTCCAAACATCGCTACTGCTTTCTTCGCATCAGCTAATGCAATATCCTGAGGGGTTGTTACAACAATTGCTCCTGTTACAGGAACTGTTTGCACCAACGTTAAATGAATATCACCAGTGCCCGGAGGCATATCGATCACTAAATAATCCAAATCTTCCCACAACACATCTGTTACAAACTGGCGAATAGCACTGCTCGCCATCGGGCCACGCCAAACAATGGCATCTTTTTCATTCACCAATAAACCAATGCTCATGAATTTGATACCATACTTCTCCATTGGAACGATCATTCCTTTGCCATTCACTTCTGTCATTTTCGGACGTTCACCTCTTACACCAAACATCATCGGCACACTTGGACCGTAAATATCAGCATCCATCAAACCAACTTTTGCACCGCTCTGTGCTAATGCAATGGCGAGGTTGGCACTCACTGTGCTTTTACCCACACCACCTTTACCACTTACAACTGCAATAATATTTTTTACGTTTGGCAATATTGATTTGGGGTCTTTCCTGTTGCTGCTGGTATTGGAAGTGAAATTCACGATCACCACCGCATCTTTATTCACCAATAATTCAATGGCATTGGTGGCCGCACGCCCCATCATATCCTTCATCGGACAAGCAGGTGTCGTCAATACGATCGTAAAAGAGACTTTATTACCATCAATTTCAATGTCTTTAATCATATTCAGCGTAACGAGGTCTTTACCCAAATCCGGTTCCTGTACGTTACTCAATGCCTGCAGCACTTGTTCCTTTGTCATGTTTGTAGTATTTGTTAAAAAAGCTGATCAGGCTGCAAAATTAACCATAGATCGCTTCCGATTGGTGAGGCAAATCATGTTTTCCACTTATTTTTGATGCAGATGAAGAAATTTCTACTCCTTTCGCTGCTGCTTGGTTTGCTTGCCCCTATTGCTGTAAAAGCTCAGTTCGAGTCCTTTAAAGATTCCATTGTTCAGTTATATGGTGTGGTGATGACAGCCGACAGCCTTCGTGGCCTCCCCGGAGTTACCGTGAAACTGCGTAACCAGAACCGTGGTACGTTCACCAACGAGCAAGGTGTATTCAGTATCGTCGTGTTGAAGGGCGATATTATCGACTTCACTTATGTTGGTTTCAAACCAAAAGAAGTGGTGATACCATCAAACATCGAAGGAAATTCTTTCAGTATTATTCAGTTGATGGTGGTTGATACAGTTTACCTGCCTGCCACGATCATTAAAGCAAGACCCCGACGGGAACAGTTTGAACGGGAATTTTTAGCCGCCGATGTGCCTGCCGATAAAATTGAAGTGGCCCGCCAAAATACACGAACCGCACAATCAAGAATATTGCAACAATCATTACCGAGAGATGGCAGTGAAAACTCGAGGTATGTGCAGAATCAATACGCACAAACGCAATACTACAACGGACAGTTCCGCCCGCAAAACATCTTTAACCCTGTTGCCTGGAATGAATTTATACAGGCATGGAAACGGGGAGATTTTAAGAAGAAAAATTAGGTTTACAACAGAGTCACAAAGACACAGAGTTATTTTTTTTGTAGTGAGCTTTCGTACAACAATGTAGCTTTTGTTGCCACGCTCGCTTGTACATTCAATTCATTACTCAACAAGCTTTGTGATCTTTTGTATTTCTTCCCGCCTTTGAGCCTTCGTGGCAAATTGCCTTTGTCTTGCATCAGCATTTTTTCTAATTCAAGTCATGCATTCAACAATTGTCTTTTCCTATATTGTGCACAATAAAAAAGCATATAAATGAAACAGATTGCTGTCGTTGGTGCAGGAACCATGGGAAATGGAATTGCACATGTATTTGCCCAAACAGGTTTTAGCGTAACATTGATTGATGTAAATCCCGGTCAACTCACAAAGGCTATCGAAAGCATAGGTAAAAATCTCGACCGGCAGATCGCAAAAGGAACTATTACCGAAGATCAGAAACAAAGCACGTTAAAAAATATTACCACCACACATGATCTGCTGAAAGGTGTAACCAATGCTGAACTGATTGTTGAAGCAGCAACAGAAAATGTAGAGCTGAAGCTTGATATTTTTGAAGAGATCGATAAAGCCGCTCCGGCAGGATGTATTCTTGCAACAAACACTTCGTCTATTTCCATTACAAAAATTGCTGCGGTAACCAAACGACCGGGCATGGTGATCGGTATGCATTTTATGAATCCTGTACCGGTGATGAAACTGGTAGAGATTATTAATGGTTATGCAACAAAGAAAGAAGTAACAGATACCATCGTAGAGTTGAGTAAACAACTTGGCAAAGTGCCTTGCGTGGTAAACGATTACCCGGGTTTTATTGCCAACCGTATTTTAATGCCCATGATCAACGAAGCTATTTGCAGTTTGCATGAAGGCGTTGCAGGTGTTGAAGAAATTGATACAGTGATGAAACTTGGTATGGCTCACCCGATGGGACCTTTACAGTTAGCTGATTTTATTGGGCTGGATGTTTGTCTTGCTATTTTGCGTGTACTGCAGGATGGATTCGGCAACCCGAAATATGCTCCTTGCCCGTTATTGGTGAATATGGTTACTGCGGGTAAGTTAGGTGTGAAAAGCGGCGAAGGATTTTATAGTTATGCTGGAGGGAATAAGGAGTTGGTAGTGAGTAAGAGCTTTAGGAAGTAAATATTAGCCATGTTGGTCATCTGACCAACATGGCATAATGCCTGCAAGATTATATATTTCAAATCAAACCAGAGCATGCCCATCCTATTCTACAATTTTCGTACATAAGTTTTTGTAATTCTACAACAACTACCTTCAAGTGCGTTAAGAGAAATAACTCTACCGGATTTTGCATCTTTTAAATCGTCACCACAAATTTCCCAACGATATGTAGTATTGCCCCCATTACATGAAACGTAATAGTTATTACATCCTGTATCATATGTGTCTACTCTGACCTCCCATGTCTCACAGGAATTCATTTTTTTGCAACTGCTAAAGCTAACCATTATAACAAGAATGGCAATGGGGAGTATTGAAAGCTTTTTCATACTTATAGTTTTAATTTGGTTGAATAATTTCTCCGTAACTGATCAAACTTAATTTCACCGTTAACTGGCTATCAGATATTGTCAGTTTTTAAGTATTGGTGACATAAACCTACACTAATGTTCGAGTCAAGTATAATTGATTGCTACTGTCATTCTTGTTGGTTTTGTATGAATACTTCGAAACCGCATTTATTACCAAATCTCTCTTGCATTATTTACAACTACCAGTTAAACTCAGGTATGTAGTTGCTCTTTTCAAGAAACTAAAAAAGTATTTTGCAGATTTTGCAAAACAATGTGATCATTACTATTACCGACCAACTTTCAAAAGCTTGTTTCTTATTGTCATTGTGATTAGAAATACACAATAATCCCGTTTGAGAACCTATCCGCTTGTCTGCACAATTTTGCACAATCGTTTGTATCCGTCACTTCGCTTTAGTTAAATAGCATTAATTTCGAACTCAACCATTTTTCAAACGTATGCGCCAGTATTCATTCCTTGCAATGCTTGTAACTATCATTCTTTTTAGTTGTAGCTCTTCAAATAAAACCCAATCAACTGATGAATGGAAACCGCTCTTCAACGGTAAAGACATGAACGACTGGACCGTTAAGATCCATCATCATGATGTGGGTGTTAACTTCGGCAATACCTTTCGTGTAGAAGACAATATGATCAAAGTGCGTTATGATCAATACGATAAATTCAATGAGCAGTTTGGGCATCTTTATTACAATACGCCTTACTCTTACTATCATCTCAAACTGGAATATCGTTTCGTTGGCGAATGGTTCAAAACAGCACCTTCTTATACCTTACGCAACAGCGGAGTGATGTTTCATTCGCAGGATCCACGTACCATGCCGAAAGAACAGGACTGGCCCATCTCTGTTGAAATGCAATTCCTCGGCGGATTGAGTGATGGTAAACCCCGCTCAACAGGCAATATGTGTTCGCCCGGCACAGAAGTAGTCCAGAAAGGAACAATTGTTCCATCACATTGCATCAATTCAACTTCCAAAACATATGATGGTGAGCAATGGGTAAGTGCAGAATTGATAGTGCTGGGTGATTCGTTGATCACACATATCATCAATGGCGATACTGTACTGCAATATTCAAAACCCCAAATTGGCGGTGGTGTAGTGGCACGTTATGATCCAAACATAAAACAGGATGGAAAGTTATTGAGCAGTGGTTTTATTGCTTTGCAAAGCGAAGGACAGCCGATTGATTTCAGGAATATCCGCATCAGGGATCTGTCGAAGCAATTTAAAAAGAAATAAGCTGTTACTTTTTTAACAGAACACTCACTTGTGTTCCTTTGCCGGGTTCACTTGCAACAGTAACATTTGCATTAATAGAAGCTGCACGTTCTTTCATAACAGTTAAACCATTGCTGTGCTGTAAGCGTGTAACATCAAAACCAGTTCCATCGTCATTAATAATAAAAGAAAGCTCTTTATCTGTTTCTGTAATGGCAATAGTTGCATTCCTTGCTTCAGAATGATAAAGTACATTGTGTAATGCTTCCTGGCAAATGCGAAAAATATCAAGCTGCACTTCCCTGTTTAGTGCGTCTTCGTTACAACTTCCCTTCAATTGACAACTAACTGAACTGATAAAAGAAAACTCATTGCAATGCCATCTCAATGTTTCAACCAAGCCAAGATCATTTAACATTCCGGGGCTGATGGTAAACGAAATACGCTGAATAGTTTTTATCAGCATTTCAGTAATTACAGCAGCATGCTCAAGTCGTTTGGCAACTGCATCAGGGAGCTCTGTTTCTTTCGCCTTTATCCAGTCAATGTCAATCTTCAATACGGCCAGTAACTGCGCCAATTCTTCATGCAGTTCAACAGAAAGATATTTCCTGTCACGTTCAATACTACCCTTAAAATGATTGGCTAATCCTTTAAAGCGTTTGTATTTTTCTTCTACTTCAAGTTCAGCCAGTTTTCTTTCAGTTACATCTTTGGCAATTGCAAACACCACTTCCTTTCCCGGCAAAAAAACAGAAGTCCAGTCGAGCCATATTATTGCGCCTTCTTTTGTAACGTACCTGTTTTGAAAATTAACAAGCGGCTTACCGGCTATAAGTTCATTGCGGTGCTGCTGCGTAAATAACCTGTCTTCGGGATGAATAAAATTACTAATGGGCTGAGCATATAACTCTTCCACAGAATAACCAAGCTTCTTAATAACTGCAGGGTTTACCTGCTGAAAATAACCATCTTTCCTGGCAATACAAACCAGGTCGGGAGTGAGTTCAAAAAAGGGTGAGAGTTCAAATTCAGTGGAACTTTGTGAAATCATCAAGATGAAAATACAGAAATCTGCAAACACGAAATGTAGTACAATCTATTTTTGTGATAAGTATAATTTGAAAGAGTAGTTGTTACAATCCTGAAAAATCACTCATGATCAATCAGCCTGTTTTACAATAATGTATATATGCCATTTATTTGATCGGTATAATACTTATTGTAAAAACAGACCACAACAATCACTCATGCAAATCTTTTAACTTACCTACATAAATTTTGCTGATCTGTTAAACTACCCCTAGAAAAAACAAAAAACATTGACCTTTAAGGTTTACATTAAACAGGATTGAAGTAATGCATTGCCACATTCTTGAAATAGAATTTTCATTTAACGGAGAAAAAAACGTTCTGTATCCCGTTGTACTGCAAACTGATCAGCAACTTGTTTTGGTTGATTGTGGTTATGCAGGCTTTTTACCCCTGCTTGAGAAAGCCTATTTAAAATATCAGCTTGCATTAGATCAATTAACCGGCATTATTATCACCCACCATGATATTGATCATATGGGCGCCTTAGCTGAATTAAAAAAGAATGTTCCATCATTACAGATCTACAGTTCAGCTATAGAAGCTCCGTTTATAAGCGGCAAACAAAAATCGTTACGATTGATACAGGCAGAACAGATGCTGGAATCAATTCCTGAAGAATATAAAACGGGCGCTTTGCAGTTTATTGAATTGCTCAAAGGCATGCAAACTGTTGCTGTTGATCAATTTTTAGCATTCGATCGTGAAGTTGATTGGCTAAAGGGCATTGAGGTCATACACACACCCGGACATATGCCCGGCCATATTTCACTCTACATCCCGCAAAACAAAACATTGATCGCAGCAGATGCCCTGGCAATTGAAAACGGAAGGTTAGAAATTGCCAACCCGCAATTTACATTAGATCTCGACGAAGCACTACGATCTGTAAAAAAACTAAAGCAACTGGAAATTGATCAGTTGATCTGTTATCATGGCGGATCAATGCAAAAAGATATTACCGGCCAACTGGAACAATTATTGATGCGATATACACAGATTGCAACCAAACCTGCCTGACAATTGTTTTCAACTAAACGAATACTTATGTTGAAGCGTCCATACATCTTAGCTGTTCTTGTTACTTGCTACCTGCTTGCATATGTAGTAATGCTGCAACAGAACATTCTGCCGGATGTAACCATGATCATGTTTTTCCTTTCCCCTTTACTTGTACTGTCACTTGCCTACAGCATCCTCCGTTATGGAAACTATGATGGTAAAGACCTTCAGGAAAATGAACATTGGGGTTATCAAGACCGATCTATTGAAAAAACATAACTAACTCCCGAAAAATTATAACATTTGACTTGAGCAATGGCCATCACGTCAGAAAATGGTAATAAACTGCTGCTCCTGAATCATGTAAAACAAAGAAAAACTCCGCCTATCCATTGCTGTATTCATTAATCACAATCAGCTGAAGTAAACTTTCAGTGTTCATTAGATTACATGCACTAAAACTTATCATTCATGAAAAAATTATGTTTACTCTTTTTTAGCAGCGCTCTCTGTCTTTCGTCCTTTGCACAAATTCCGTTGACTGTTGCACCGAGTGGTGGCAATAAAAAAGCATCTGTAAGTGAACGTGTCGGCTTAACTGATGTAACCATTCATTATGATCGTCCCGCCGTGAAAGGTCGTGAAGGAAAAGTGTGGGGCGAACTTGTTCCCATTGGTTTTACCGATCCCGGTTTTGGCAGCAGCAAATCGGCTCCATGGCGTGCAGGTGCCAATGAAAATACAACCATTGAATTCAGTACCGATGTTACGGTTGAAGGGAAACCATTGAAGGCCGGCCGGTATGGATTATTTCTTTCGTATGATCCAAACGGGTCAACCTTGATCTTATCGAACAACTCTACTTCATGGGGTCATTATTATTATGATCCGAAAGAAGATGCATTGCGGGTTCCTGTAAAATCAGTTGCACTTGACAAATCAGTTGAATGGTTGAAATATGAATTTATGAATGAAAGTGAAGCTGGCGCAACCGTTGCATTGCAATGGGAAAAACTCATGTTCCCTTTTCGTGTTGAAACAGATTATGTGAAAGAACAGATCGCTTCATTTCGCAGAGAATTACGTACAGAGAAAGGATTTATCTGGCAAAGCTGGAACCAGGCAGCAAGCTGGTGTTTGCAACGCAACACCAATTTAGAAGAGGCGTTACTCTGGGCCGATTCTGCAACAAGCCGTGGCTTTGGAGGTGATCGTGTATTTGGCGCATGGGCAGTAAAAGCTCAGCTATTGGAAAAGCTTGGCCGTGCAAATGATGCTACTGCCGTAATGAAACAGGCAATGACGTTTGGTAACATGCAGGACCTCCATCAATATGGCCGGCAATTATTACAGCTGAAGAAATCAAAAGAAGCATTGGAAGTGTTCAAACAAAATCATGATAAGAATCCGAACCAGTTTACTACATTGATGGGTTTGGTGAGAGGCTACTCAGCAAATGCGGATTATAAGAATGCACTGAAGTATGCAAATCTGGCTTTGCCATTAGCACCTGATCAGCCTAATAAAAATAATGTGCAGACGATGATCAATAAACTGAAAGAAGGAAAGGATGTGAATTGATAACCATCTTTAAACAAGGCACAGTCAAAACAACTGTGCCTTTGTTATTTAGCAGGCTGTTCCCGGCTCAAAAATATTTTTCAAAAAAAATTTTTTAGAAAAACTCCGACCCTTATCTTTGCACTCCCCAAACGGGAGCATAGCTCAGTTGGTTCAGAGCATCTGCCTTACAAGCAGAGGGTCCGCGGTTCGAGCCCGTGTGCTCCCACAGAAAAAGGTTCACTTTGTGAACCTTTTTCGTTTTAACTGCACCATCTTATTTTTTGGTCGGTATAATAAAATCCATTGGCCGCTTACGCAGATATCTCCACAGAATACCAAGAAACTCAGGATAGTCTCTCAACTTGATGCCCCTTGATTTAACCGCCACATAAAACGCAAAACCAAAGCTTACAAAAAAGTTCAGGAAACCAATTAAGCTTACGCCAAGCAGAATGGTGCCGAGATAACGATAATCAATGGGCCCTTCCAATCCAAAGAAGCCAATAGCTGTATTACCTGCAGAAATGGTGATATGTCTTATATCGAACGGGATACCGAACATCTTTCCAATAAACGCAGCCATGCCCAGGAAAAAACCCAACGATACACTACCCGCAATCGAACCCAGTTTATTCTCCACAAGGTTCACCAGCCAGTTCAATTGTTTTTTGCCCAGAGAATGATGTAATACCGGGTGAAGTCTTATTCGCTGTGGCAGTTGTGCATACACCACATAATTTTCAACCCAACCTGCAATCAATCCACTCAGGAATAAAAAGAAACCGGTAAAGCAGGCAAATAACAAGGCCAGTGTTTGAAAAGGATGCTGCGCCTGCAGTAGCGCCAACGCTTCTTTACCTGCTGCGATCTTCGAGCCTGTGATTTCAAAAAACAACATCGCCAACAAATAGGTCATCGGGAAAACAACAAGCAGGTTACCGGCAAAAGATGCCAATTGACTTCTTGACACCTGCGATACTGTTACAGCAAGATTATCAAGATCTGGTCGCCCTTTCAACTTTGAACTGTCAAGCGAACTTGCAACAGCTGATGCTGTAAATGCTGGCTGCTTGGTTGCCAGTGTTGAACCTGTTGACTGTATTAACAAGAAACCGATACTGTAATTCGTACTGTATGCCACACCTTGCCAAAACGGTGCGAGTGCTACTTTGCCCAGCAGATTTTTGAAAATGGCAATGAACGAAATAATAAAACCGCCACCCATTGCGCTAAGAAAAAGAAGATTAAATTCTTTTCTTGTTTTGGTAATGAATGTTTCTCCTCTCCTTCCACCATGCTCTGATATCTGGTAAGCTAATAATCCCACATTCTGCGACAGGAATTCACTTATACTGTTTTTCCTGTTTTGGTTACGCACTACGGTAATGAAATAAGTAATGAATCGTTCGATATCGAAACGCTTATCATTATCAACTGCATCAAGTATCAGCAAAATACGTTCTACATGCTGCTCCATACGGGTGAGCAGGAATGTTTCTGCTAAACTTGTACCCACACTCTTACGTTGCTCTTTGATAAACCTTACACTTTGCAAACAATTGTGCAGCGCTTCATAAATACCTGCTGCAATAGTTTTTTCATCCTGTATGCTGTGTGTATTTTTCTTTTTCTCCAGCAACATATTCACCAAACGGCTTTGCTCAAGGAAAGGGAATACAGCATCATTTCTTGCATCATGCAATCGGGTGATCTCTTTCTCAAGCCCCATCATGGCCAACCTGTACGACAATGTTTGCATCGACTGCAACAACTGATTGTTCAATGCGGGCTCGTTCAGATTCACTTCAATCCCAATCCTTCCGAAAAATGATTTCCATAATTCAGTATCGATCTTTTCGATCCATACGTAATCATTCTTCTTGTAAAAGAGGCGTTCGATCACAAAAAGAAAATCAGTCGGTTCGAGTAAAGCCGGGATAATTTTGTGCTTGAACTTTGAGCCAAGCTCCTGGATGAATCCTCTTGAACTCAGCAAACCACTTTCGGTTAATGCAGTGGTAAGATCACTGTTAGCGAATTGAGAAAGCAACGCTTTTCGCAACGAAAAAAGTAAAGACCGATCTTCCTGCAGCTGAAATAAAAATGCTTTAAATTTTAACTCCGCAGCTTCTTTATCATTCACATCAGCCGGCCTGATCTGCTGGAAGAGTTCAGCCAGAAAGTCTAATCCCCGATTGTTGCTGTTGATAGAAAGCACAATAGCCTGCCCCTGTTCGGCTGGTTCTTCGGCTTTCTTTTTAGGCAGTAGTCTGAATTTCATTTAATTTCCGGCTGTTCGACTCAACAATGACAAGTATTATACCACTAAAGTTGCTTTCTTAAAATGAAGAAATTGTTTTTTTCTTTTCTATGGTTAATTTTGCACCTGATGCCAAACTTATCAACACATACAAAAGAGTTAATAGAAACAGACGTTCTTACTGATTTGGAAGAACCCTGTCACCTTATTATGTGGAATGATGAGGTGAATACATTTGAATGGGTAATTGAAACATTAATTGACATTTGCGATCATGCACCTGAGCAGGCAGAGCAATGCGCCTGGCTCATTCACAGCAAAGGAAAATACGCAGTGAAGAACGGATCATACGACGATCTGAAACCTTTATGCGATGCTATCACAGAACGTGGTATTGGCGCCACTGTTGAAGTGATTGCCTGATTTGCTGTTTACATTCCGATACCTTTATTTTACACATGCCACTTACGGTTTTAACTCACAAGCTTTGGTTTCCTCCTGTTGAAAAAGCAGCAGCAGATGGGTTACTTGCTATTGGTGGCGATTTAAGCACTGAACGTTTGCTGCTTGCTTACCGCAGTGGCATTTTCCCTTGGTTTAACGACGATGAACCGCCGCTTTGGTGGTGCCCCGATCCCCGATGTGTTTTATTTCCCGACGAATTGTATATCAGCAAGAGCATGCAACAATTGTTCAAACGCAAAGCATTTACGTTTACAACTAACAAAGCGTTTACCGATGTTATACATCTCTGTGCACAAACACGAAAGCTGAAAGAAGGCACATGGATCACCAAAGAAATAGAAGAAGCTTATACTTCATTACATCAGCTGGGCAAGGCCGTTAGTGCTGAAGCCTGGCAGAATAATGAACTGGTTGGCGGCTTGTATGGCATCCGTCTTGGCAATATTTTTTTTGGTGAAAGCATGTTTAGCAAAGTGCCGAATGCCAGTAAGTATGCATTCATTTCTTTTGTTAAGCAATTACAAAAAGAAGGCGTTGTGCTGATCGATTGCCAGATCTACACACCACATCTTGAAAGTTTAGGTGCACGTATGATTCCGAGAGAAGAGTTTATGAAAATTGTGAATGCGAACATTTGAGAACGAGTGCACCCAAATGTTCGATTCAAATCATACCTGAGGCGATTTCGCTTTTTTAAAGACCGAACGCTTAACTGTCCAGACAACAATACCAGCGATCAATGCCAATGGCCAGATGTTCAGTAAACCGATCAACACTTCCACCAGGCCATTCCATCCGCTGAGAAAAGCATATTTCGTTTTCTCCCAAAAGCTTACGGTTTCTGTTTCTTTTGCTGAGGCATTTACTACTTGGTAATAGGTAAGATTGATCGTACTCATTGCCGAAGCATTTGATAAATAGTTGATGCGGCCAGTTGCACTTTCAATCTCTTCCTGTATATCGTTGATCTCGGTTTGAACCTGCAGAATCTCTTCCATATTCTTTGCCTGTTTCAATAAATCCAGGTAACGCAACCTTACCTGTTTCTTTGCTTCCAGTCTTGATTTAGTATCGACAACCTGTGTTGTTACATCTTCAGAACTGATTTTCTTTTCGTTGATCTTTCCATCTCCGCTTGTAAGAAAATCAACAGCCGATTGAAACTGATCAACAGGCACTTTTAATACAATCGTGTTTTCGATCTTGTATTCTGTTTCAGATTGCAGTTCATCTGCAATATAACCTCCGAAACGGCTGGCAGATGAATGCACCAGCTGATTAAATTTTGAATAATCTTTCACCTCCACATTCAAAGTCGCTGTTTTGATGATTTTCTTATTCCAGTCGGGTTTGCTTTCCAGAGCAGGTGCAAATTGTTTAGTTGGCTGTTTTTGTTTTTGATCACCCGGAATTGCCGGAGTTTGTTCATAGGCTAAAGTACCAGTATCAGCTGCTTGTTGTTCCATTTTTACATCCGCCAAGGCCACACTTTGCAGTGTTTCTTTTTCATTCGCTTGATTGCATGAGATTACCAGGAGCAGGAATGCAATTCCTGCAAAGAGTAGTTGTTTCATATAAGTTTTTTTATTTCAGATGCAGAATACTTTTAAATACATAAACCGGCTGACAAAAAACATCAGCCGGTCTTGATCATTTATTTCTTTTTCTTAAAGTAGATCACTGCACTATCGGCACTCATTAAATTGAGTTGCTCAGGTGTAAGTGAAACTACATGCATCACCTCTTTATCAGTTAATGAATCGCCTTCGAGGATGATCAGCTGTGAACTGTCTTTCCATTCATACTTACTTTTCTGCGGCACAATGCTGTCGTTCAGCAGTTGTGTGATAGCCCCATCAGCAGCAAAGCGAAACGTATAGTTTGTCAGATTAGAATCAAGCGACAACAATAACGAACCAATACTGTTTGAATCTTTTAAAGCAATAGAATCAATTTTCCAGTCACCGATGATGGTTTCTTTGTAAGAAGTTTCAGAGAGAGGTTCAATGTTTTGGTTTCGTTGAGTAAATAAATACACAGCTCCGCCAGCGGCTGCCAATAGTACGACAGCCAAAATGATCTTTTTCATTTTGAAATGTTTTTGATTGTTTTTAAATGAGAAGCGAGATGCAGGAGCAGCGAAGTACTTGCTGAATTCATTTGCCGGCTTGCAAATCATTCAACTGCTGATGTATCATTCATAAGTAATGATTGATACCACTAACTGTAAAATGTAACCGAAGGAATTTGTTAAAAAAAGCTAAGAGAGGTGAGCTAAGAGTTTGAAAGAGGGAAAGGAGAAAAGAAGGATTGCTTTATACTGTTCTTTCCTAGCATTGATTTCTTCTCGCACCAACAATTTGCAAATCCTCCATGTCGACAATATAAAGGCCATAGGCGTCTCCGTCTGTTCGGCCATCTTTCTCGAACACATAATCATATAAAATGGAAAACGAATACTTGTCTTTTTGATTATATTCATCCACCCTCCCATTATAAAAGATTGAGTTTTTAAACACCATCTTCCAATCTTTCGTTTCTTCGAAAGCTTTTATAAAAAATGCTTTCCCAACTTCTGATACTAGGGGAATTCCTAAGATAGCAAGTTCTTGCAAACGACTTTTTACACTGATAAACTTAAAGAAGTGAGCGAAATGCTGCCAGTCAATTTCTGGCTGCTTATGAAATGTATAGTCAATTTCGATTTCAATCTGCTTGCCATCTATAATCGAGTTTGTTCGCCAAACTTTGGCGGCCTCAATAAACTCAAAGGTCAGAATCTGATTTTCGACTTGAAGAATTTTATTCATACAAATTATGACTATGCCTTGACTTATTCACCGGCCAGCTCCAACACCACATCCCACTCTGCATCTGTTACTTTGCCTACACTCAAACGGCCTAAGCGCAACAGATCCATATTTGCTAAACGTTTATCTGTTTTCATTTGTGCAAGTGTTACCGGCTTTTTCAGTTTACGTACCGGTTTAAAATCAACAACTACCCATGCATCTTCATCTGTTGTTGGGTCCTGGTAAGCTTCCTTCACCACTTTTGCAATACCCACTATTTCCAAGCCTTCATTGCTGTGATAAAAAAACACTTCATCTCCTTTCTTCATATCACGGAGATTATTACGTGCCGCATAGTTGCGTACACCATCCCAAAATGTTTGCTTGTCTTTTACAAACTGATCCCAGCTGTATTTAAACGGTTCTGATTTAATTAACCAATGAGCCATGTAAATAAAGAATTAAAAATTAATAATGAGGAATGAAAAAGTTTCACCACTTCTTCATTTTTTATATTTCATTTATCATTTCACATTTTCGAACTCACCATCCATTTGCTAACACATCAGCAAGGTGCAATGTTCGGAGATTGTGCCCTTTTTGTTTGATGTAACCTTCAAGGTGCATCAAACAACTGATATCGGTAGAGATCATATACTGAGCACCTGTAGCCAATGCATTGTTCACTTTCTGATCGGCCATTGCAATGGAGATGGGCTCAAACTTAACCGCAAAGGTTCCGCCGAAACCACAGCAGGTTTCCACATCATTCATTTCAACAAGCTCTAAGCCCTGCACGTTTTGCAACAGTTTACGTGGGCCTTCTTTGATTTTACATTCACGTAACGCTGCACAACTATCATGATAAGTTGCCTTACCTTCAAGCTTAGCACCCACATCCTCCACCATCAACACATCAGTAAGGAACTCACTGAATTCGTAAAGACGTTTACCCATATCCCTCACCTCGTTATGCATCGATGAGTTATCGAATATTTTGCCGTAATAATTCCTTACAAAACCGGCGCAGGATGCACTCGGTGCAACAATGTATTCACTGCCGGAAAAATCTTTAATAAATTTTGATGCTACATCTTTACACTCATTCTGAAAACCTGCGTTGAAAGCGGGTTGACCACAACAGGTTTGATTAGCATTGTACTTTACATTACAACCAAACTTCTCCAGCACCTTCACCATGTTAAAGGCGGTTTCCGGATAAAGCTGATCAACAAAACAAGGTATAAACAGTTGTATAGTCATAAGCCAACAATAAGTTGAGCGCTTATTTTTTTAATGAGGTGTTGAGTAAGATCATTTTTAATGCAGTGATGGCTGCTTCTTCACCCTTATGTCCATGTTTGCCGCCAATACGCTCAATAGCCTGTTGTTGATTTTCAACAGTGAGCACACCAAAGATCACCGGCACATCCAGCATAAGATTCAGTTGTGTTACAGAATCAGTAACAGCTTTGCATACATAATCGAAATGAGGTGTATCGCCACGCACAATACAGCCAAGTGTAATAAATGCATGTGGTCTTGTTTTGATATGCCTCGATTTACTTTCCCAATAAGCCTTTACTGCAAAACCAATTTCCACAGCACCGGGTACTGTTACAGTTACGATTTCTTTCACACCAAATTCTTCGAGTATTTTTCTGCAACCTTTTTCGAGCTCGTCGATCACTGTTGCATTCCACTCGGTACGTACCAATACAACACAGGCACCCGAAAAATCGTGAGTGCCTGCATTTAACTGGTATAAGTTACTATTGCTAACCTCTGCCATAATATGATTGGTTAAGCTGTTTATTCATTACCAACAACACCAAGTCGTGCAAGATATTTTTCAGCTTGCGCTGCTGCAGTTGACTTTGGATATTTTTCTTTCAATGCTTTTAACAGCTCAGTTGCCTTTTCTTTTTTTCCTGCCACTTCATAAGCCATTGCAGCACGATAAAGATTGTCAGATGAAGTGTATTCATCTTTATCATTTAATGTGCCTGCTTTCTCATAGTACGAAGCGCCTTTTTCTTTTTTATCTGTGCTCATGTATGCATCACCCAACATACGCCATGCTGCACTTTGAACCTGTGTAGCATCAGTTGAAAAATCTTCAAGCTGTTTGATGGCATTGTTATAATCTTCTTTACGGAGATAAATAGCACCAGCATAATAATGTGCAAGGTTCGCTGCTTTTGTGCCGCTATATGTCTTAATGATCTTCAGGAAACCAGCTGCTGAACCATCGCCATTCAATGCAAGGTCTAATGAGTCCTGTGCAAAATATTGTTGTGCACGGCTGATTGCTTCATTTGCCTTTGTTTCTTTCGGACCAATAAAGAAATTTTTATACACGAGGTAACCACCTGCAAGCAGAATCACTAATCCGCCAATATAAGTAATGGGTTTTGAAAAGCGACCCCAGAAATCTTTCGCTTGTTTGATGGCTTGCACTTCGTTGAGTTCCTGTGCTGTTGTTTTTTTTGTTTCAGACATTTTAATATGGATTCTTGTTATAAACGTTCACTTATTTTCTGTTCGCAGTTCCGTCATTAATCCATAATGAATGGATAGTTCTGATCAACATACACATCTTTCAGCAATTCATCTGCTTCAGGGTATGGACTTTCTTCAGAGAACCTCACACACTCTTCAACTTCTAAACGTACACGCTCGTTGATCACTTCAATTTCTGCTTCACTTACACCAAATACTTCCAGTAATTTCTTTTTAGAAGTTTCAATCGGATCACGTTGTTTGTATTCTTCAACTTCATCCTTAGAACGGTATTTCTGCGGATCACTCATTGAGTGACCTTTATAACGATAGGTTTTGATCTCCAGTAAAGTTGGACCTTCACCTGTTCTTCCACGTTTCACCGCACGGGCTACTGCTTCGTGTACAGCTTCAGGATCCATACCATCAACACTATCAGCAGGCATTTCATACGCATCTGCCAGTTTATAAATATCAACTACATTACTTGTACGGGTTACGGATGTACCCATTGCGTAGTTATTATTTTCGCAAATGAAGATCACCGGCAATTTCCACAACATTGCAAGGTTGAATGTTTCGTGGAGCATACCCTGGCGGGCAGCACCATCACCAAAGAAGGTAAGACATACTGCATCAGTTCCTTTATACTTTTCAGCAAAAGCCAAACCGGCACCCGTACCAATTTGTGCACCCACAATACCATGACCGCCATAAAAACCAACATCCACACCAAAGAAGTGCATACTACCACCTTTACCTTTTGAACAACCGGTAGCTTTACCGTACAATTCAGCCATACAGCTTTTTGCACTTACACCCTTTGCAATTGCTAAACCATGATCACGGTAAGCAGTGATCATTTTATCTTCTGCTTTGGTGGCAGTCATACATCCTGCAGCAATGGCTTCCTGGCCAATATAAAGGTGGCAGAAACCACGGATCTTTTGCATACCATATAATTGTCCGGCTTTTTCTTCGAAACGGCGAAGGAGCAGCATTAACTCATACCAGTAGAGATAAGTTTCTTTCGTGAATTTAGTGGCCACGTCGTAATTTTTTTAGAGTGGCAAAGATAAGGGGACAGGGTTAATTTCAGATAGGCGATTTTAGATTGTGGATTTCTAAAAAACCCTCAGTTTGAAGGCATTAAAGCCAACCTGTACTGTGCTGCTCTTTATGAGGGCATTGGTTTAGAAAAAGAGAGTATGATTAAGTGCCCGCTGCACGGGCAGGTTTTATATGCAGCGAATAATAAGCGATGAATGCACTTGCAATAATGAGGATAGCGCCTAACAGGAATGATGAGCCCGGAAAATAAACGGGTGCCGACTTACCCGTGAAATAAGCAAATGTATTGGTCATAAGTAGCGGGCCGACAATGGTGGTAAGACTCATGAGCCCTGAAAGTGCGCCCTGCAACTCTCCCTGTTCATTTGGCGGCACATGTCCCACCATGATCGATTGTAATGCCGGGCCGCAAATACCACCGAGGCAATAAGGAACAAGAAAAACAAACATCATCCAGCTTTGTGTGGCAAATGCAAACAACAACATTCCCAATGCGTAAAAAGCAAGACCGATATAAACACTTTTTTCATTTCCCAATCTTGGGTTAACAATCCTCGTTAACCCTGCCTGCACACCACCTACCAACACGCCAACTACAGTTAGTGAAATACCAATCATGCCCGGAGTCCACTTGAAACGTTCAATGGTAAAGAAACTCCAGTTTGATTGTACGGCATGCCCGCCAAGATAAACGAGTATCAACGAGATGATCAAACCGCCAATGGCAGGATACTTTCGCAGGTTCATAATGCTGACACCGGGAATTGCTCTCTTCCATTCAAACGGTCGACGGAGCTCTGGCTTTAGCGATTCAGGCAAAATGAAATAACCATAAAGAAAATTGAGAAAACATAAACCGGCAGCTACCATAAAAGGAACTCGTGTACCAAGTCCGCCTAATAATCCACCGATCATCGGGCCAATAACAAAACCCAAACCAAAAGCAGCGCCGATCATTCCAAAATTCTTCGCTCTGTCTTCTGCTGTACTGATATCAGCTATATACGCAGAAGCTGTTGTAAAACTTGCACCTGTAATACCGGCAATGATACGACCAACGAATAACCAGCCAAGGTTCGGCGCAAAAGATAACAACACATAATCGAGTGCAAATGCAAAAAGCGATGCCAATAAAATGGGGCGACGACCGTACTTGTCGCTGAGGTTACCTACCAAGGGCGAAAACACAAACTGTGTAATGGCAAAAACTGCGAGCAATACCCCACCGATCTTTGAAGCCTGGCTGATGTTTACGTGTGCCAGTTCCTCAATAAGATTGGGCATTACAGGAATAATAATTCCAAAGCCAATCACATCGATGAGCAAGGTGATAAAGATGAACCCAATTGCAGCGTTTTTCCCGGAAGCCATAGATTAAAATTGAGCTGCAAAGATGATTTTTTGCCTGAGATAAACCGAAGATTTTTTTGCCGGATAGTGAAAACAAAAAAGGCAATGAATTTCTTCATTGCCTTGTATAAACATCTTTCTTATTTTATGCTCTCTTTTTCGCTGCTGCTTTTGCGGCAGGTTTTTTAGCGCTTGCCAGCAGATCAATAACCTTGCTGAATGCATTTACATTCACCGGGCCATTGTACACTTCACCATTAATGTAGAAGAAAGGCACATCTCTGATACCTTTATCAGCACCTTCAAGAAGATCTGCACGAACGCTCCAGCCATAAACTGAATCAACCAACTTGGTTAAAAAGTTTTTATCTGTTACGCCGGCTTCTTTCGCATATCCTTTTAAGCTGATAGTACCCAATTGACGACGGTGAGCAAAAAGAATATTATGCATATCCCAGAACTTACCCTCACCTTCCTGCGCAGCACCAATAGAAGCTTCTGCTGCTTTTTGTGCACGCTGGTGAATACGTGTCAACGGAAAATGACGGAAGTTAAATTGTAATTTATCTTCGTATTTGCCCATTAACTGGTTTACTACTTCGTTTGCTTTAGCACAGGCTTCACTTTCATAATCGCCATACATTACTAATTTAACCGGTGCCTGTTTATTGCCAACCCATATATCTTTCGGTGGGATAATTTCTATTTCTACTGCTTTGTGTGCCATAACCTGTGTCCTTTTTTATTTAATAATTCGATAACCTATCAACTGTTAATCTCAGGTAGTCGCTGCCTTGTTCTTTTCCCTTGTTGAAGGAGTATCGTCGTTTTCATTTCTGAAAACAACTACGCCATCAAACACATCCACAAGTACTTTGCGGCTTTTTTCGATATCGCCTGATAAAATCTTTCGGCTTAGCCCATTCACGATCTCTTTCTGGATCAATCGCTTTAAGGGTCTTGCACCAAACTGGGGATCGAAACCATGTTCGGCAAGGAATTCAAGGGTGTAGTCAGAAAATTCCAGCTGTATTCCGCTTTGGGCAACGAGTTGCTTGAGATTGTTCAGCTGAATGCGAATAATGGATTTGATTTCCTTTCGAAGTAATGGTGCAAACATAATGATTTCGTCCACACGATTCAAGAATTCGGGCCGAATGGTTTGTCTAAGCAACGTCATAACTTCAAGTTTCGCCCGTTCTGTTGCCTTATCTATCTCATTATCAGTGCTTACACCTTCAAAGGCCTCGCTGATAAGATGGCTACCAATATTGCTGGTCATGATGATGATTGTGTTCTTAAAGTTCACCACTCTGCCTTTATTGTCGGTGAGGCGGCCATCATCGAGTACCTGCAACAGCACATTCCACACATCCGGATGGGCCTTTTCGATCTCATCGAGCAACACTACACTGTACGGCTTGCGACGAACAGCTTCGGTTAACTGACCACCTTCATCGTAACCCACGTAACCCGGAGGAGCGCCTACCAATCTTGAAACCGTATGTTTTTCCTGGTATTCACTCATGTCGATCCTCGTCATCATACCCTCGTCATCAAACAGGTATTCCGCCAATGCTTTTGCGAGTTCGGTTTTACCCACACCGGTTGTTCCGAGAAAGATGAATGAGCCGATCGGTTTCTTTGGATCGCTCAATCCTGCCCTGCTTCTGCGGATAGCATCGGCAACAGCAGTGATCGCTTCGTCCTGGCCAATTACACGGTTGTGCAATTCATCTTCAAGATGCAATAGTTTTTCACGCTCACTCTGCAACATCTTTGCCACAGGAATGCCCGTCATCTTTGCAACATTCTCAGCAATATCTTCCGCATCCACTTCTTCTTTCAACAAACGCTTTTCGCTGCTCGCTGCAAGCTGCTTGCTGAAATCAGTAATAATCTGTTCCTGTTCTTTTATTTTACCGTAACGGATCTCTGCTACCTTACCATAATCACCTTCACGTTCTGCACGCTCGGCCAGAAGTTTTAAATTTTCGATTTCCGCTTTTGCAGTTTGCACTTTCTCCACCAATTCTTTTTCTTCTTTCCATTTTGCTTTCAGCGTATCCCGGTCAACAGAAAGATTGGCGATCTCTGTATTTAGTTCTTTTAATTTAAATTCATCACTCTCACGTTTGATCGCTTCACGTTCTATTTCAAGCTGACGGATCTGCCGCTCAAGTTTATCCAACTCTTCAGGCATACTGTTCATTTCCAAACGAAGCTTGGCTGCACTTTCATCAATCAGGTCAATCGCTTTATCGGGCAGAAAACGATCAGTGATATATCGCACACTTAATTCAACGGCTGCAATAATTGCTTCGTCTTTAATTCGTACATGATGATGTGTTTCATAACGGTCTTTCAAACCACGTAAGATCGAAACTGCATCTTCCATACTTGGTTCATCGATCATCACTTTCTGGAAACGACGTTCGAGTGCTTTATCTTTTTCAAAAAATTTCTGATATTCATTCAGGGTAGTTGCACCAATTGCACGCAACTCACCTCTTGCCAGTGCAGGCTTCAGGATATTGGCTGCATCCATTGCACCCTCGCCGCCGCCTGCACCAACAAGCGTATGAATTTCATCAATGAACAAAATAATTTCACCATCACTGGTTGTTACTTCTTTCACCACACTTTTCAAACGTTCTTCAAACTCACCTTTATATTTTGCACCGGCAATGAGTTGTCCCATATCCAATGCATAAATGATCTTTGATTTTAAATTCTCAGGCACATCGCCATTTACGATACGCATGGCCAATCCTTCTGCGATTGCAGTTTTACCAACACCGGGTTCACCAACAAGAATGGGATTGTTTTTACTACGGCGTGTTAAGATGTGTAATGTGCGGCGAATCTCTTCATCCCGACCAATCACAGGATCAAGTTTGCCTTGTCTTGCCATTTCAATTAAGTTCTTTGCATACTTGTTCAGTGCATTGAACTGAGTTTCCTGTGTCTGACTTTTAACTGTATCTCCTTTACGCAGATCTTTAATGGCGGTGATCAATCCTTTTTCGGTTAAGCCTGCATCTTTCAACAGCTTGGCTGTTGAATCATTTCCCTGCACGATCGCTAATAACAAATGCTCAGGTGTTACAAACTCATCACCAAAACCTTTCAATGATGCACCTGCACGCAACACAACGTTGTTTGCTTCCCGCCCAATTGATTGAGCTGGTTCACCACTTGTTTTTGGCAAACGATTGATGGCCTCATCGAGTTTTGATTCAACAAGATTTACTGTAACATTATTTTTCTTTAACAGATACTCAACAGGGCTATCCTGCTGATCGAGTAATGCTTTGAGTATATGCTCTGTTTCGATATTTGTGTTCCGGGCATTAAACGCCAATTGCTGTGCCTGCTGCACAGCCTCTGCTGCTTTTATTGTGAAGTTTCCTAAATTCATACTTCTGTTATTTTAAACGTAAGGCATCAAAACACAATCCAATAAAAAAAATCAGAAAGAATGTCACTTAACTCTTTGAATATCCGCCCCAAAGTCAGTGCCAGCCTTGTTTTCCTGTTATTCTTTCAGTTGGGTTTTGCCCAACAGGATTTCAGTAAAGTAAATGACTGGGTAAATAACAATCTTACCGACTTAGGCGGCCGTGCTGTGTTAATGATCTATAAGGATGGAAAATTCGTGTACACACAGAACTTTAACAATTTAACAAAGGCTCAGCAAAACCGTGGAAAGATCAAAGCAAAAGTACAAGGCAAGGATGTGGAAGAAGTGTTGCAGGATTATACAACCACTACACGTGAACGTGTTGCCAGCAGCAGCAAATGGTTTACTGCAGCTTTGCTCATGACGTATATTGATGAAAACAAAGTTCGGCTAACCGACTCCGTTGGAAAGTTTTTACCCGTGATGACGAAGTATGGCAAAGGCGGTATTAAAGTATGGCAATGTTTAAATCATACAACTGGTATTAAAAGTGGCGGACTGCGGGATATGCTTAACGGCATGAAGAATGTAAAAAGCATGTTCGAATCAATTGAACAGATCGCTATGCTGCCGATGGAAGGCACACCCGGAAAATATTTTCATTACAGTAATACAGGCTTGCAGATAATTGCAGGCATTATTGAAAAAGTAAGTGAGAAAGATTTTGAAACAGCATTTAAAGAACGTATTGCTGATCCGCTGGAAATGAAGAATACAGATTTTGGAAAAAGCGGTGTGCCACTTGCTGCAGGTGGTGCTTACAGTACTGCAGAAGATTACATGAATTTTTTGATCATGCTGTTGAATGATGGTGAGTTTAACGGCAAACGCATCATCAGTAAGGCATTGGTGAATGAAATGCAAAAGAACCGATTAGGTCGTGATGTTGAATTGGCTTATTCACCCGAAGAAGCAGGCAACTGGGGTTATGGCTTTGGTGAATGGATTATGGATGCACCATTAGCGGTGAGCGAAAAGAAAGATGCCATGCCAGTATCAAAACGTGGCGTTGCTGTAAGCAGTCCGGGATTGTTTGGCAGTTTCCCCTGGATCGATAACGACAAAAAGTATTGTGCTTTTTTGTTTGTGAACAATTTAAAGAACAAAGGACGTCATGAGAAGTATAAAGAGTTAAAGGGATTGGTAGATAATGTGATGAGGTAAGGGGAAAAAAATCAAAAGACAATAAACAAAGTCTAAATAAACAGGAAAAAAAATCCCAGGCGTATACTTTTCTTAAATACTGCCTGGGATGCAAAAAATAAATACTCCGGATTTATTTAACCCGAGTAAGGTTCATCTCTCCTCTTTCATTCTTAACCAATATTTCATTTTCACTGATCAGCTCTGCTGTACTGGCCATTTTAATGTCGTTAAAGGAAATACTATAAGAAAACTTTTTCCCTTCTATTTTTCCATCCTCCAGTTTCGCCTCACCGAATTGAGTTTTCCAGGTACCGGTCACTACTTTGCCTTCAACCTTAAACGTGTAATTCACTTCAAAAGTACCGTTCGGTGATTCACGGGTACCTTTCCAGTTACCATCAATGGGATTTTGTGCAAATGCTGTGCAACATCCAAAGAGAAGCAATAAACTAAAAACGTATTTCATATTGTATGTTTTAATGAATTAAAAATTACCACTTACTAAGTCTAGAATTTTTCTACGCCTTTCACATTCATCTTTACAGCAGTAACCCTATCCGGACTTGTCATAAATAATATTTTATTATTTGCTCCTGCAAAAATATTGTTGGTGCCGCCACCGCCCGGAATCGTAAGTACCTTGTTGCCATTTTTATCGTAAGCGTTTAATCCAGGTCCGCCGCTCACATAAATATTTCCTTTTTCATCAAGCGACATACCATCGCAGAAATTCAGATTACTAACCAGCGTCTGCATATTTGAAAGTGTACCATCAGAATTGATATTAAAAGCCTTGATTTGACCCGTGCCGTCATAAGTCCAATTATTCACATACAATTTTTTACCATCAGGAGTTCCAGTAATCCCATTCGGCCATATGTCGGCGTTCCATCCAGCCATTGTAGTAACTCTAACAAGCGTGCTGGCACCGGGTGCTAAATAATACACGTGGCCACCTTTACCGGTTGCAGCCTGTTCAGAGTGTGTTGGCTCCCAACCTTGTTTGCGTGGATCAGACGCATCCCAATAATCTCTTGGAAATATAGGATCAGTAATATAGATGCCGCCGTTTTTCGGATTGATCCAAACATCATTTGGGCCATTTAATAATTTGCCATTGTAATTATTCACCAACACTGTATGCGAACCATCCGGAGCAATCTTCCAAAGTTCTCCATGCATATCTGCGCAGGCAATGAGATAGCCATCTTTATCAAACGCCATTCCATTAGATCGGCCGGTGCAGGTTAAAAATGTAGTGATCTGCCCGGTTGATGCGGTCCACTTATAAATTTTATCATTGGGTTGATCAGTAAAAAATACGTTTCCGTTTTTGTCAACTGCAGGCCCTTCTGTAAAACGAAATCCTTTTTGAATAGTATCTAATACCCCGTGCTGGCTTGCTGAAACAAGACCCATAGGATCAAAAAAAGTACTGACCGGCACATGCATAGCAGCAGATGCTGTTTCAGGCGTTATTTCATTGAGGGTATCGTTTTCGGAATGAAGCATGTTTTTTGAACAGGACAAGAGCCCTATGGCACATAGCAAAGCCAGAGAAAAAATCATTTTCTTTTTCATACCAGCAAACAATTTTGAGTTTAAAAAAATAGATAACAATTGTGCAGAAGTCTGCATTAATACGAAAGCTATCTAAGTTTAGAAATAAAAACTACCAAAAGATACCGCCGAAGAATTTTAAACAATGCTAACGTTTTCATGTGTTCATGCGATGATGCTGGAATAAATTCACAAACGCCACAGCAATGCAGTGGCGTTTGTGTTCTGCAAAATACTGTTGTATATTTAAGCAACTACTTGCTGTGATCAGCATCTGGCATATTTCCACATCCTTCTGTCTCATACCAAAAAGCAAATTCAGTATGCAACCAACCATTGACGACATGAAAAAAGTGATGGCACTAAACGAGCTGCCCGATGATCATCTGCAATGGATACTGGATCATTCAACCTATCATGAATTTCAGGATGGCGATATCATTGCAAAATATGGCGAACCTGCTGAAGTGATGTGGATATCCCTGATGGGAAGTGTTGCTTTTTATATGTACATCAACGGCCGGCAGGTTTACTATTTTACTTTTGAAAATAATAACATCAGCGGAGGTGTTGGCGGTTTACTTCCCTACTCCCGTATGAAAACCCATCCGGGTTACTCCTATGCAATTGGTAATGTAAAATTGCTAAAGCTGCACAAAGATCATTTTCATGACCTGGAAATGTTGAATCCAGATTTTATACAACGCCTCATTGGCTATATGACCGAACGTGCAAAAGCATTTGCCACTACACAACTGCAACATGAAAAAGTGGATGCACTTGGCAATCTTGCTGCTGGTATTGCACATGAAATGAACAACCCGGCATCGGCTATCACTGCAATAGCCGATGAACTTACGAAACGGGTGAGCAGAAATTATACACTCACGAAAAATCTGCTTGATGATAACGTAAAAGCAGAACATATTCAGAACATTCATTTGCTTATTGAAAAGAAAGTATCTGCACCAGCAGAAAATAACAAACGCAGCACTATGCAACGCATGCAGGCCCAGGATGACATTGAAGACTGGCTCGACAAAAATGGAATTACACAAAGAGAAGCTGCTGAAACATTTGCTGAGTTTGGATTTTCACTGGAAGAACTGGAGCAGATACGTACAGATGCAGGAGCAAAAACTCTTGGAAGTGTAATTCCATGGTTGGAGAATCTGATCAGCTCACAAAAAATGATCAAGGATCTTGCTGAAGCATCGGGTCGCATCTCCAATCTTGTTGCAGCAATTAAAAGCCATGTCCACATGGATCGAACCAACGATCTGCAACCCACCAATATTCATAAGGATATTGAAACTACTTTAACCTTACTGGGTTTTAAACTCCGTCAAAAAAATATTGAGGTGATAAAAAAATTCTGTAACGATCTACATGATGTACCTGCTTTTGTTGGCGAATTAAACCAGGTTTGGACAAACCTGATCGACAATGCCATTGCTGCACTCGACAAAAACGGAACACTAACGATTGAAACAACCTGCGACCAGAAAAGTGTAAAGATTGCTGTAATGGATAATGGTAGCGGCATACCAAAAGATATTATCACACGCATTTTTGATCCCTTCTTTACAACAAAGAAAGTGGGTGAAGGAACAGGTATTGGGCTTGATATTGTCAGCCGCATTGTCAAACGGCACAATGGAGAAATTAAAGTTGAATCAATACCCGGGAAAACCATCTTTACTGTTTGCATCCCACTTACAGCACAACCCTAAGTTCATAAAACATTATTTGCATAAATTATCTGTATATGAAACTTCCTTATATCATTTTAATTGACGACGATGTGCAGGTTCTTGGTGCCATTCAACGGGACATCCGCAATCAATACCGTGATTATTACAAAGTAGCAGCAACAGATTCTGCCACTGAAGCGCTGGAACTCATCAAAGAGTTGAAGTTGAAGAATGAAGTAGTGGCGTTGTTTATCTCCGATCAACGCATGCCTGAAATGGAAGGCATCGCATTTCTTGAATTAGCTAATGAAATTTTTCCTGAAGCGAAGAAAGTATTGCTCACTGCTTATTCTGATATTGAAGCAGCGATTAAAGCCATCAACACAGTCAAATTAGACTATTACTTGTTAAAACCCTGGCATCCAGCAGAAGAAAGATTATTTCCTGTAGTGAATGATCTATTAGATGAATGGCAGGCTTTGTATAAACCCGATCATGAAGCAACAAGAATCATCGGCTTTCAATGGTCGCCTAAAAGTCATAAGCTCAAAGAATTTCTTTCAGGTAACCTGGTTCCTTATATATGGATGGATGTGGAGAGTGATGAAGAAGCAGAAAAATATCTCATCAGTGCAAACGCATCTAAATCAGATCTGCCATTGGTGATATTAAAAGATGGTTCCTTCGTCATCGATCCCACTCTACCAGTACTTGCTGAGCGTGTTGGTCTGCAACAAAAAGCAACCAAAGAAATGTATGATGTACTCATCATTGGTGCAGGGCCTGCAGGACTTGCAGCATCGGTGTATGGTTCATGCGAAGGATTAAAAACATTATTGATCGAACGCAGCAATCCCGGCGGACAGGCAAGCAGCAGTGCACGCATTGAAAATTATCTCGGCTTCCCTTCAGGCTTATCAGGAGCAGAGCTGAGCAGAAGAGCTATTACTCAAACACTTCGTTTTGGAACGGAAATTCTTACACCACAGGAAGTAAAAACAATCACAATAAAAGATGGCTACAAGATAACAGAGCTGATGGATGGTTCGCAAATACACAGCAAAGCAATCGTTATTGCAACAGGTGTTGCATATAAAAAATTAGAAGTTGAAGGTTTGGATTCATTTACAGGTGCAGGTGTGTATTATGGCGCAGCAGCGGTTGAAGCACAAGCTTGTCGTAATGAAAGTATTTATATTGTTGGTGGTGGTAATTCAGCCTGCCAGGCTGCCATGTATATGAGCAAGTTTGCAAAAGATGTGAACATACTTATACGAAAAGACAAACTATCACAGGTAGCTGCAAATTATTTGGTAGAAAATATCAGCAACACTCCTAACATTCATGTCATTCCTCATACAGATGTCATTGCATGCACAGGTTCAACCATTCTTGAAACCATTACACTCAAGGATGCTGTTACTGGCGAAGAAAAAACTGTTCCAGCAAAAGCATTGTTCATTTATATTGGTACAAGACCGGGCACGGGTTGGTTAGATGATCTGGTATTAAAAGATGAAAAAGGATTTATTCTCAGCGGCAGTGAATTAATGAAAGACAAATCATTTGCAGCCATCTGGAAATTAGAACGTGAACCTTTTCTTTCTGAAACAAGTGTGCCGGGTATTTTTGCTTCAGGTGATGTACGTTTTGGTGCCATGACGGGGATATCTGCTGCAGTGGGTGAAGGTTCCATGGCTATTCGTTTTGTACGGAAGTACTTGCAGGAGATGTAGGAGGAAAATAGAAAAATTTATAAACATCGATCAAACATCACACTTCATATTCTACGATACCAACATCGTTATTCTACTATTCTTTACCTGATGAGTTTGCTGTAGTTTAGCAGCAAATCCCTTACCCGTGAAACGATCTGTATCCGCTCTTCTTTGTTTCATTATTTGTTCTGTTGGCTTTACCCAGCCGCTTGCTGATACCGTTGGTAAAATGGTTGAGCAAAAAGAAAAGATCATCACGGAAAATACGATCATCAAAATTGAGAACCTCGGCTTTCGTGTAAACTCTGAATTACCTGAGTTACGACCAACCATTTCTGCCGATGGCAATCTTTTATTTTTCATTTGCGAAAGTCATCCTGAAAACAATCATGCACATGAAGTGCGCAATTCGCAGGATATCTGGTATTCGATCCGTGATACTGCAACAGGAAAATGGACAGATGCGATTCATCTGGGACCTCCCTTCAACACCGCACATTACAATGCCGTTTACTGGATATCGCCTGATAAAAACAGGATACTTCTGCGCAATGCATTTGTTGATGGAGATTATTACGGCAATGGTGTAAGCATGAGCGAAGTGCAGAAAGACGGACGATGGAGCAAACCCAATATGCTGAAAATAAAAAACTATCACAAGTATGATCGTGGGTTTCAATCGGGTGCAAGTATGTCGAGTGATGGACAGGTGTTATTGCTCTACATGAGTGAAGAAAGCAAAAGCCGCATCAATAAAATCTATGCATGCTTTCTGCAAACAGATGGTACATGGAGCGAACCAAAAAGCATTGGCAAAAAAATAAATCTTACCGGTTATAATCAAATGACGCCTTACCTCGCATCGGATGGCGTTACACTTTATTTCAGCAGCGACCGGCCAGGTGGCATCGGCGACCAGGATATCTGGAAAACAAAACGATTAGATGATACATGGTTAAAGTGGAGTGAGCCTGTAAATCTCGGTGAGCCAATCAACACTGCTGACTTTGATGCGTTCTTTACTTTGGATGCAGGTGGTGAATATGCGTATCTCACGAGCAGTTTTCAATCGCTTGGTAAAAGTGATATTGTGCGTGTTAAGTTACTGGAGATCGAAAAACCTGATCCTGTTGTGCTGGTAAGCGGAAATGTGTATAATGCAAAAACAAAACAACCGTTAAGTGCAAGTCTCATTTATGAAACGTTACCCGATGGTGTTGTTGCAGGCAATGGTTTGTCTAGTCCCGGTGATGGTGCATTCCAGATCGTATTACCGTATGATAAAAATTATCTTATTCGTGCTTCAGCCGATCACTTCTTTGCACAATCAGAAAACCTGAATCTTGATTCATTGATTCGTGCAGGTTACAAAGAAATTCACAAAGACCTTTATCTTGTTCCCATCGAGATCGGTCAGATCGTTCGCCTGAACAATGTATTCTTTGATTTTGATAAATGGGATCTTCGTCCCGTTTCATTTATTGAGTTGAACCGTGTGGTGAAAATGCTGAATGACAACCCGGCAATCAGCATTGAAATGGGAGCGCATACTGATGCCAAAGGTTCTGATGAATACAATATCAAGCTCAGTCATAACCGTGCAAACTCAGTGATGCAATACATTTTATCAAAAGGTATTGCACCTGAGCGTGTTAGTTTTAAAGGCTATGGAGAAATGGTTCCTGTTGCAACAAATGAAACAGATGAAGGAAGACAGCTCAACCGAAGAGTTGAGTTTAAAATACTCTCGAATTAATCTTATGTGATTATGCGGGCACTGCTACAACACAAATTGCTGATGTTGGAGAAAATTCTTTCAGCTTTGTATCGAGCACTGTAAAACTATGAGCCGATAATTTTTCAGCAATAAGATCGGCAGCACTGATGGTTATTTCATAAGGATCCTGGAAAAAGATAAACAGCTTACCGCCGGGTTTTAAAAACTGTTTTACACGTTGTAAAACTTTAGCAGGATCTTTCCGGAAGAAGTTAAGATTAAAGGCAGTGATTATATCAAATGTTGAACGTTGCAGATCGGCTTTCAGAAAATCTGCGGTTAAGAATGCAGCTGTACCGGCAGCAATAAAAGGTTTGTTTCTCAACTTTGCTTTCTCGATCATAAAAGAAGATTTATCGATAGCAACCAGTTTTCCGTCTTCCAGTTTATTGCAGATCACTTCCGCCATCAACCCTACGCCACATCCAATTTCCAATACATGGTGCGATGGTTGTAATCCCAGCATATCAACTGCCCATATAAATCGTTTCGGTATCGCAGTATATGTTTTATCATTTACCATAGTTCTGAACAAGAGTTTCAATTAACAAAATTCCCCGCTTGAAAACGGGGAATACTCACATGTTACTTAAGAGACCAAATCAAATTCCTTCTGTTCCTTATTGCCCGTCTTTCGTTTTATTTACGAATATGATCAGTGTAATGGATTGTGATGTAGGTTAAGGTATCAACTCAAACAACACTTCTAAAATACTGTACTCAAAAACACAATTATCTTAGCAGCAACAATTTCCATACCAAATATTTATAATATGTTTAACCTCTTGTTTTTTCTTTCATCTTTGAGAGGCAGCGGCAGCATCATAAAAAAAATATTGCAGGAATTTGACGTTGGCATTATTTCTTTTTCGCAGTTTTTTCAAGGTTTTGTTTTACCCTGAACTTCACAATTTTTGTAATAAGCGTTAAAGGCATTGGTTCACCAAGCGGAAACTGCACCGCACCTTTTGAACTTTTGTACACCGATAATTCTTTTTCAAATGCTTTTATGCCTGCCGGTGCAGGATAAAAACCAACATGTTGTTTGTACCCTCCGAAATGAACAAGATTACCATTGAGTTTATAGGTAGGGATGCCATAGCCAATTGTTTCTTCTGCCTTGGGAGCGGCTTTCTTAATACAGTTATGAACTTCCTTTAATATTTTCTGTGTAGTGACAGGAAAAGAAGCGATGTATTCTTCAATTGTTTGAGGTTTTGCAGAAAGCATGTTGTTGTACGTTTACTGTTATAAAATAACGCTTACACGGCCACCATCGCCTTATTATATTTATTTCTGTAGGCGAGTGGTGATAAACCAGTGATCTTCCGAAATACAGTGCGAAATGCTTTTTCGTCAGAGTAACCCGTATCGTACATCACTTCGTTAACATTCTTCCGTCCGCTTTCTAATTGTTTCTTTGCGGCTTCTATTTTTACACGTTGAATATATTCAACAACGGTATTGGCAGTTGCTTTTTTGAAACGACGTTCAAGGTTACGACGGCCAAGCGCCAGCATATCAGCCAAATGATCAACTGTTATACGATCCTGGTAATTACGTTCAATATATTCCTGTGCTTTTTTGATCGATTCATCTTCATGCGCTTTTTGTCCGTTGAAGATGATAAACGGACTTTGACTTTCACGATCAATATCGATCATAAATGTTTTGGCAATACGCACAGCAATTTCACGGCCTGCGTGTCTTTCAATGATGTAAGCGAGCAGGTTTAAAAAAGAATAGGCACCACCACTGGTATACAAGCCATCTTCTTCTGTCATGATACGATCATCAACCAGTTCCACATCAGGAAACATTCTGCGGAAATCATTTGCGGCAATCCAATGCGTAGCGCATTTCTTTCCTTTCAGCAAACCGGTAGCTGCCAAAAAGAAAGAGCCGATACAAAAACTCACAATTTCTGAACCTTTGTGATATTGCTCCACCATCCATGGAAGAAAGGCAGCATTCTGTTCCATCGCTTTTGGAAGATCGCCATGCATAGCCGGGATAATGATGATATTAGTCTGCTTCACATCAGCAATCAAAACATCAGGCTGAATCGTATACAAGCCATTACGCTGCTCGATATTTTTTTCTAAACCAACCAACTGGATCTTGAACAATGGCTCCTCTCCCATTGCTGCACGAATATTATTTACCTCATTCAAAATCTGGTGTGTGCCATCAATATTTGGCAAGCTGGTGTGCCCCAACGGAACTAAAATTGAAATGTGTTTCATTTGTTGGTTGTTTAGTAAAGCAGATCGTTTGGTTAAGAGAGATCAAATGTAAGGAATGCATTTGTCGCAATCAACCCCAGATAAAGCCGCATATGCACCCTTCATGTAAAAAAAACTGTTTTTAGGTTTGTACAAGAATCATGCATATGATAACAGGCACTCTGCAAATAGCATCGCTCATCAATAATATTGAACAGGTTACCGACACACTGGTACAATTACTGCAATCAATTGACGAACGGCATTTTAACCAAAAACCCCGGGCTGATAAGTGGAGTATCGCCCAGGTAGCCGATCATATCAGGCTCTCCAATAACTCTGTGGCAAAAGCACTGGCGCTGAAAGGGAAACCGATTGACCGTAACCCGGGCGAGCGGATCGATGAACTGAAAAAGATATTTCTTGATTTTCAAAAGAAATACCAATCACCCGATTTCATTGTACCAACAAAAGATATTTACAACCCTGAACTGTTATTAAAAGACCTGAAGGAATCAATACAGCGAATTCGTGCACGGATGTATGAAGACGACCTTGATGAGCTGATTCATCATCCCGCATTCAGCGACATCAGCAAGTTTGAGATCCTGCATTTTGTTTTGTATCATACACAAAGGCATTTGCGGCAGATCAAAGAGATCGTTGCAACCTTGTAAAAGAGAACTAATATGATCGAGTTGTTTAAAACAAATGTGAACGATGTAAACGCAAAGGAATGCCTTATCCGTTTGCTGGAACAGTTCTTTCCCGGCTGCCGTGTTACTATTGACATGCACGATTGTGATAAAGTGCTGCGGCTTGAAGGAATGAATGTGCAACCCGACACCGTGAAGCAATTAGTGCGTGAAAAAGGCTTTCACTGCAGCGAACTTGATTAACGATAACTTTTAACCATTAACCATATCTAAAAATAACACAAATGAAAATTTTAAAAAGGCTATTGCTTGCAGTTCTTGGAATCATTGCCATTATTCTCGTCTTTGCCTTATTCATCGACAAAGAATTTTCTCTTTCAAAAGAAGTGACCATCAATAAACCCAAACAACAGGTTTTCGACTATGTAAAACTCATCAAAAACCAGGAGCAATACAGTGTATGGGTTATGAAAGATCCGAACATTAAAATTGTGTATACCGGTACCGATGGAACAGTGGGTGCACAATCATCCTGGGAAAGCGAAGACAAGAATGTGGGTGTGGGTGAACAGCAGATCATAGAATTGAAGGAAGCTGAAAGTATGAAGGTGGAATTACGTTTTAAAAAACCATTTGAAGGCAAGAATTATGCTACAAATACATTTACATCAATTGGCGACAACCAGACAAAAGTGACGACCACGTTCACGGGCAAATCAAACTACCCGATGAACTTTATGAACCTGTTCATGGATATGGTTCTTGGCAAAGACATGGAAACAAATTTAAACAACATAAAGGCTAATCTTGAAAAATAAACAGCTCCATGGCTACAAAAAAAGTTAAACCAACAGATGAAGACCTGGTGAACGACTGGATGACTAAACTGGAACATCCGTTGAAAGCTGAGATCGATGCTGTGCGACAGATCATTAAAGACAGCAACAAGTCTATTCATGAACGTATTAAATGGAATGCACCCAGTTATTATACATCGGCTGATATTGTAACATTTAATCACCGTGCAACAAAGTATGTACATTTAATTTTCCATCATCCTACGATTGTAAAAATAAAATCGGTATTGCTTGAGGGCGACTACAAGGACCGGCGCATGTTATACCTGCCCGACATGAAAGCTGTAAAAGCAAATAAAAAAGAACTGCAACGAATCATTAACGAATCGGTGCAGTTGATTGGTTAAACCTTAAAACAATTTTTATGGAACATCTTCATTTTTCAGCAGACATTAATGCCCCAAAAGAAAAAGTATGGGATACTTTATGGGCAAAAGGAAAATACGAAACATGGACAGCAGTCTTCAGCGAAGGCTCCACCGTGGAAACCGATTGGAAAGAAGGAAGTAAAGTTTTATTTACCGACGGCAAAGGAAGTGGCATGGTAAGTAAAATAGCAGCAAACAAACCAAACGAATACATGTCGTTTGAACATCTTGGAGAGTTACACAACGGTGTGGAAGATACTACAAGCGAAAAGGTAAAAAAATGGCAAGGCGCTACAGAAAGTTATACACTTGCAGAAAACAATGACGGAACAAAGCTAGAGGTGGACATGGATATTACGCCAGAATTTAAGGATTACTTTGAAAAAACCTGGCCTAAGGCAATTGAAGCTATCAAAACATTAGCTGAATCAAAAAACTAAAACAATGACAACAATCAAATCGATCTATGTAAACCTGCCGGTGAAAGATCTTGCAGTTACAAAGTCTTTCTGGACCAAATTGGGGTTCAGCTTTAATGATCAGTTCAGTGATGAAAAAGCGCTGTGTCTTATCCTGAACGAAGGCGTTATGTACTCCATGCTCATTACACATGAATTTTTCACTACGTTCACCAACCGATCTATTGCCGATGGATCTTCGACGCAGGTATTGTTGGCGGTTGAAGTGGAAAGTAAAGAGAAGGTAGATGAGATTGTTCAGGCAGCACTTGCAAACGGAGGTAGCCGTTACCGTGAGTCGGCCGATCATACCTGGATGTATTATGATTCATTTGCAGACCCGGATGGCCATCAATGGGAAGTGATGTACATGGATCCCACCAAAATTCCTGGGTAAAAGCACGTTAAATATTCAACGGACCCGTTTAGGAAACAGGTTTACAGCTATCTTTAGCAGCATAAAATTTCAGTGATGAAACAAATGCTGCTTTTTCTTTTCAGCGCCTTTTTATTCAGTACCTCAAATGCCCAAAGTTTTACAGAAGTAGAACAGATCATGCTCAACAACCAGAAGCAGTTGGGTGATGATCAGGCACTCATCATTTACAAAGATGGCAAAGTGTTGTACCAGAAAATGCTGGGCGATTTCAGACCAAACATACAGGCACCGATTGGCGAAAGCAGTCAATGGCTCACTGCCGCTTTGGTGATGATTATGGTGCAGGAAGGAAAAATTTCGCTGGATGATAATGTTGGAAAATACCTGCCCATATTTCCGAAATGGATGAAAGGCTATATCAGCATCCGTCATTGTCTTAGTCATACAACCGGTATTGAAACCGACAAACAAGGTGCAGGTAAATTATTTCAACGAAAAAGTTTTTCATCGCTTGAAGAAGAAGTGAACTATTATGCGGAGAAAAGAGCAATTGCCAATAATCCCGGCAACTGGTTTCAGTACGACCAGATCGGGCCGTCTATTGTTGGCCGTGTATTAGAAGTGGTGACAAAGAAAAAATTCGATCGATTGGCTCAGGAAAAATTATTCCGACCGCTGAATATGCGTATCACAAGCTTTAGCAATTACACCTCTGCTATCAGTCCGTTTGATGGAGCCAAATCATCTGCGGTTGAATACACAAATTTCTTAAGCATGTTATTGAACAAAGGCATGTTCAACGGCAAACAAATTTTAACGGAAGCATCCATTGCAGAAATGATGAAACTGCAAACAGGCACTGCATTGAATAAATACACGCCCCCTTTTATGAATGGCTTCAGTTATGGTCTGGGTACATGGCGTGAAACAGCTGATGGCAAAGTGGTGAACTGTGTATCGCAAAACAGTCCGTTTATATGGATCGACTATTGTCGTGGCTACGGTTGTATTTTATTGGCAAAAAAAGAACGGGATGGATTAAAGCGTGAGTTGTATGATCAATTGAAAGCAGCTGTTGATGCACAGTTAACAAGCACTTGCAAATAATTACGTTTCTTTCTAATTTGAGTGTAGAAACGTTTTCCCATGTATGAACATAAAAAGCAACCGCTTGCATCAAAGAAAACCTACTATCAACGTATTGGCAGAAGTCTTCTGCTGGCTTCTTTTGTTTTACTTATCAGTTTATTGATTGGCATCATTGGCTATCATTACACTACCGGGATGGATTGGCTGGATGCACTATTGAATGCATCAATGATCCTGAGCGGAATGGGACCCGTTGATACCATTACACAAACCGGAGGAAAATGGTTTGCTTCATTTTATGCAATCTTCAGCGGTGTAGTTTTTATTACAAACATCGGGCTGATACTTGCACCTGCCATTCACCGCATTATGCACAGCCTGCATGTGGAGGATGAAAAGTAGAGACTAATACTTCAATAATACCTTCAGCTTGCCCCACAACTCATTGTCAAAATTTGACACTGCAAACAGCGATGATCCTGATGCGTCGCCTACTCGTATAACCACTAAATTCTGCGAAGGCACTACATAAATCTTCTGATCATTCTTTCCAAGAGCAGCATACATATCAACAGGTGCATTGGGAGTAATGCTTCCGTTAAACGTTAATTGAGTACCTGGTAACATATGGTTGCTCTTTCCATTTAACCAGGTTAGATAACCATACGATGGATTCATGTTTTGTGATGTATTGATCATTTCATTGAAATAGGTTTGATCGCTAAGCACAGCGGTGCCATTCCAGTTGCCCTTATTCAGCAGTAACAAACCAAACCTTGCCATACTGCGCACATTGCTGTAATGAATCTTGCCGTTACCGCCAACTCCAGGCAACCAAACTCCTGTCATGCCGATTTTATTGTAGACTTTTTCCTGCGTAAATGCATTGTACGTTTTACCTGTTGCATTTTCAACCACATCAACTAATTTATAGTATGGCGGGTTGCTGTAACTCCATCTTGTTCCGGGTGTTGTTTTGTAGGTAAAACAGGCAGGTGCTGTGCAATCTGTACCACTCTGGTCATCTTCAACACCGGTTGACATAGTAAGATGATGTTTTACAGTAATCGCATTTTCCTGGGCTGTCGTCATAGTTGACCAACCTGCACCTAAATACTGGCGTGATGGGTTATTAATATTTACAAACCCCTCCTGTTGTGCAATACCAACCAAAAAAGCGCTGAGTGTTTTACCTGCAGATGCCCAATACCAGGGGCTATCAACCGTAAATGTGCCGAAATATTTTTCAAGTGCAATCCGTCCGTTTTTTAAAATAAGAAAGCCCTTTGTATTTTTTGTTTGAAGAAAACTATACAGATCGTTGAGAGAAGAAGTATTCCAATTGTACAACGCAGGATCAGCGGTTTCCCATGTTGAACTTCCGGGAAAGTACATTGTAGTTGGTCCGGTTGGCTGTTCAACTGCAGGACTATTTTTCTTGCAGGATTGAAGGCCGCCAATAATAATAAGTGCGAATAACAGAAGGTAAACAGGTTTCATAAATGGTTATTGTGGGTGCTTGGACGTTCAACGCCTTAAACGGTTTAATGCCGCATATAGTATATTTTTACGCCATCATTATATGACTTTGTTCAACAAATCGACCCATACCGCTTTCATAAAACAAACAGCCAGTTCACTAGGCTTCAGCTATTGTGGCATTGCCAAAGCTGAACGATTAGATGATGATGCACGCAAACTGGAAGCATGGTTGAACAAGGGTATGCATGGCAACATGCACTACATGGAAAATCATTTCGACATGCGTGTTGATCCAACATTACTAGTACCCGGAGCAAAAACTATGATCACGTTGATGATGAATTATTTTCCATCAGCAACGCAAAATGAAAACACACCTAAGATTTCGAAGTATGCATTTGGAAATGATTACCATGAAGTGATCCGTGCTAAGCTCAAAGAACTACTATCGCTCATCAATGCTAACATCGGCGAAGTAAACGGCAGAGGTTTTGTTGATAGCGCACCGGTGCTGGAACGTAGCTGGGCACAACGAAGTGGTTTGGGATGGATCGGTAAGAATGGAAATCTCATCAGCAAACAAAGTGGTTCGTTCTTTTTTCTTGCCACACTCATCTGCGATCTTGAACTTGAATATGATCCCCCTTTTGCAAAAGATTATTGCGGCAGTTGCACAAAATGTATTGACAATTGTCCCACAGATGCCATCCTTCCCGACAAAGTGATTGATGGCAGTAAATGCATCTCCTATTTCACTATTGAGTTGAAAGATGCATTGATCGATGAAAACATGAAAGGAAAATTCAATAACTGGATGTTTGGTTGTGATGTTTGCCAGGATGTTTGTCCATGGAATCGTTTCAGCAAACCAACAAACGAAGCAGGCTTTACTCCCATTCCTGAAATCTTAAATCTCAGCCAGAAAGAATGGGAAGAAATGAGTGAAGAAACGTTCAAACAAGTCTTTAAAAATTCTCCGCTTAAGCGAACAAAGTTTGCAGGTATTCAACGCAACTTAAAATTCATTCAGTCGCCTTAAAAAAAGAAAGAGGCATAAGCCTCTTCTTTGACAGGTGTATCCCGGTTGCATATTCAACAATTGATGAACGAATTGTTTAGAACATTAATCCAAATTTTACTACTACCCGGTTGAAACGATAATTATAATTGAGAATTGTTTCCCCGTTCGGCTGAGGCCACGATTGCCAACTGAAGCCTTGCTGCTTTTCAGGTACATGTTTGTAAGAATAACCTGCACTAAACAGGAATGCATCATCTTTCTTCGTAGCTAAACGAAATCCAATACCTGCATCGGTGTATAATCCTGTACTCTGCGAAATAATATTTCGCTGTTCTTTGTTTTTTATCCATGGAATATGAGCACCTGCATCTGTATAAATGAAAAATGATTTGCGTTGATTGGTGAAATGATATCGCACATCTGCAAACAAAGGCACACCACGCTGCATATAAAAATCAAGACCTGCACCAACACCTGCAAACCAGTTACCAAAACGATAACCATTGATCGTTTGCAATGCAAACGATTCTGTTGAACTTCCGGCCAGCAATCCTCCCTGTATGATTGTCTGAAATTTCACAGACTTCTCAGCAGCAGGTTTTATTTTCTCCTGAGCAAACGAGGAGCTTACCATCAAACTAAAAAGAATAAAAAGAGTATTTCTCATACAATTATCGTTGAATAGCAATGCTGCTGCGTTGACTGATATTCGTTTGATTGCTGTAATCAAATTGCAACAAAGCTGTTTTTGTAACAACTAATGCATTACCGTTCCAGGCAATTACATCATAAGCTTCAAATCCTTTAATATGTTTCACCAGGGTTAAGCTGGCGGGGTTTGCTGCATTGTAAACACGTAAACCATCTTTGCCATCGCACACAAACAGGAGATTGCCATCTTTTGACAAACCGTGCGGATTTGTCAGCGGATAGGTTTTAAGCAGTGAAGGTGCCTGCAGGTTTGTAATATCAATCACATCAAGTTGATTTACTATTGCACCCCGACATGTGGTTCCACTGCGAAGCGTTACATAAGCATGTGTATCATCTGCAATAACAGGGTCACAAGCAAATGCATGTTGAAAGCTTCCTGTCTTTTGAGGTACTGCAGGATTTTGCACACTAAAGATGAACATACCATTGTTCGAACCAATAAATAATTGCTCTTTGAAGGGGTAGATGGTTTCAATTCCCCAACCTACCGGCACTGTATTTAACTGTTGTGGTTGATCTGCATTTTGCAAACCAAATACTTTCAGATCGCTGTTTGATACGGTATAGAGATAATCATTCTTCAACGCAAATCTCGCCATAGAACCATTCATACCTTTTGTAACTGCAGCAGCACCTGATGAAGAAAAGTTTTGTGCAACAGCAAGAAAACCTCTGTCCCATAGAAAAGGACCCAGTCCTTGCCCGTTACTGCAACTAACTGTTACCGTTGTATCTTTCCGCAGCCAGTCAACGATCACCAGATTTGTATCTGCCGAGAACCCATTGCTGAAAGCACGGTGAGGAAACACTTTTTCTTTAATACTCACCACTTTTACTTGCTGTGGATTACTGATATCAATTGTAATAAGGTCGTTGAAAAGATCGGCATACAACCTGTTGCCATTTATCGCAAGATCAATATTGCCCGGCACTTCAATAAAACCAATATTCTTTGGCTGTGATGGATTACTGTTATCGATCACATGAATACCTTTATCAATTTCATTGAGGAAAACTGTACTGCCGAAGAGTGAAATTTTACCGGGATTAATGATTGCTTTTGCAGGTTTGCTTTTTATTTCACTCCATACTTCCTGCCTGGTTTTATAAACCGGGCGAAGGAGTGTATAGGTTTGTGTGCATTTGTCTTTCAGACAGCTTTGCAATAAAGAAACAGTTACAAGCAGTAACGCAAAGGTTTTGAAACTTCTTTGTTTCATATTACAGCAGTTTGTTTAGAAGGTTGACACTGCCTGTTTCAAAACCGTTGCGTTACTATTATTTATTTTCAGCGATTAAAAAAGAGTCGGTAACGGATACCTGTTTGCCACCAATAATCCTTTAAATTACTCTTATACGCAGGACGTAACCCATAGTCGAGGTATATACCGATTTGTGAACTTGTTTTCTTCCCTTGCCACTCAAATGAAGGTGACAGGTATATTTGTGGTTGATACCTGGTTGCTTTTGTCTCTTTTGCATTTACCATAGAGCTATATCCGGCATAACGATCGGTACTTGCTACATAACGAAATGCAGACAGTGTATCAGTTTGTGTTGAGGATACTGCAAACCAATTATGAATACCGGCACTGAATAATAATTTGCCTTTTTTAATATCAGCAATTTTAAATTCCAGTTCAAGCGGCACATTTACAGCATGCATACGAAACTGTACCGTCTTTTCTTTTGTAGAAATATTGCTGAACATATTCGCTGGCGTCATAAATGAATCGATACGCTGGCGCTGTGTAACAGAATAGCTGCTGTATTGATATTGCAGGCCTGTTACAAACGAATGTCTTTTCTTAAATGACTTGCGTAACAAAATACCAGCGCCAAATTGAGCAGCAGGATTTATCGCATAATCATACTGTAGAATTCGGGTTGCTCCACCGGGTGCACCACTATTAAAAACAACTGGCGGGGCATCAGAAAACGATTTAAAACCCGAGCCTGGAAAAAGACGTCCCCTGATATCAGCAATTCCCGCATTTACATGCAAGCCCATCTGCCATTTCCTTTTTGCAATTGTTAGCGTGGGCACTGCAGGTGCAACAGCAATTGTATCAATTACAGGTGTTGATGCAATTGTTTGTGCTGTGTCTGTTTTAATTCCAGCAGATTGATCCACAACCGCAGTATCGATCTTCTGTTGAGGTTGCTTTTCTTCAATGGCAACAATCGTTTGATCAGCGGACGCTTCTTTTTGCACTAATGCATTGTCGGCAACAACGGCAACTTCATCTTTACTTATTTGCTTTTGAGTTGTTACTGCAACAGTTTGCTTATTCCTGTTTTTTGTGTCTTGAATATTATGCGACTTTACAATGCCGCTTTGTTGCCCCCTTGTTGTTTTCGTTTGCGATAATGAGTTGTTTTGCTGCACTTCTTTTTCAGCAGCTGTTGTTTCAGTTAAGGTTGATGATGATTCGGTTTTGGTTAATGGTGATTCGTTTTTAATATTTTCTACTGCTGTCGTGTTTGCTTTGTTGGTATTTGATTGCACAACAGCGTCGGGTTTTGCATATTCCTCAACAGGCCATACTGCATAGAGTAATCCTCCAATTAAAAGTGCTGCAATTGGCAAATAGTAAAACCATCTCCTGCGTTTTCTATCTTCTTCCAATTGTGTCTCCACTTGTTGCCATACTTCCGCCGACGGCTTCAGTTTGAAGTCGGACAGCTGCTGGCTTACCTTATGTTCAAATTGATGATCCGCCATACACTTGCTTTTGGGGTTCGGAATTATATTTTTCAATCCAGGTGATCAACAGGTTTCTTGCCCGCATATACTGGCTGCGGCTGGTGCCTTCACTGATGCCGAGCATCTTCCCGATTTCCACATGCGTGAATCCTTCCACTGCATGCAGGTTAAAGATCGTTTGATAACCTGTAGGTAATTGCCGTATCAATTCAGCCAGTTGTTTGGTGCGTAGTAACACTTCAGGGTTATCATTACTCACAGGATGCAGCGGCTCACTCAGGAACGACATATCGTATTGATATTCCTTTTTCTTCTTTAAATAGTTCAATGCTGTGTTCACCATGATGGTGCGTATCCAGCCACCCAATTCCCCTTCACTCCGGTAAGTATGAAGGTTACGAAACACTTTTACAAAACCTTCCTGCAACACATCCTCCGCATCAGCCAGTGATTTGGTATAACGGTAACAAATGCCCAGCATGGTTTCAGCAAAAGCATCATAGAGTTGCTTTTGTGCCATGGCATTGCCACGCAAACAGTCTTTTATTAGTTGCCGCTGATCGATCATTCAGGTTTTGTAAAGGGTTGACAAAGCTATTTCACCATTCGTTGCTCCTCTGTTAAAAATTTTTTACAAAAAGAAGCCCCGTTAGAAAACGGGGCTGTTACACTTAAAACATAACTACTGATAAAATATTTAGCCAGCCGGATCAGCCGGTGTATTTGGATTGTTATCTCGTTCACGAAATGGGTAAGGCATAAAGTTTCGTGTGCGCTCTGAAGTTGCACGGCCAAAACGACGCATATCTTCCAGCTTTAAACCAGACATGTACAATTCGATACACCTGTTACGGTAGATCTGATCGAGAACCTGAGCTTGAGTAAGCGGTCCAACAAGCAATGGAAGATCGGCACCAATACCCAATGCATCATCGGCTGCTTTTTTTGTTACAACTTTATTTAATTCAACCAATGCATTTACCAAATCAGGCGTACCCTGGCGTGCATAACATTCAGCTTTAATCAATGTTATTTCGCCGGGATAATAAATAGGATAAGCTGTTGTAGTTGCCGCAGCAAAACCTTTCATTAAAAAACGTGAAGCTGAAGATCCGCTCAATACCATATAAAACGGAACACGCTTATCGGCCAAGTCAGGCTGCAGGCTGCCGAGTAAGCCCATTGTTGAATCAATTGGTTGGTATACATTAAAATTAGAACCTGCAACATCATAAATAGGATTAGGATTAGCAGCTTCAAAATTCAATGTTGATTTTTTCGAAAGATCAACGAGGTTGGCAGCAGTTAATGCCTGAGCATAGTTACCTGCAAACAACAAGTATCGAGCTTTCAAAGCATTAAGAGTACTAACAATATCAATGCCAGCAGGAATTTTTGATGAGAATGTAGCGCTGATAGCATTTGTGTTAATAATAGATAATGCATCATCAATTACTTCAACAGCTTTCAGAAAACCATTCTGGCGTGTAATGAATGTAACATTTGACCCAGTACCTGCTGGAATCTGCTCCCAAAACATTGCCATGTTACCAATAGACAACGCTTTAAAAATTGAAGCATAACCAATTAAACCGCTGGCAGTTCCTTTATCAGCCAGGCCTGCGGCATTGCCGATCACTAAATCAGCATCGTAAATAATTTTGTTACTGCTGGTCCATAAACCTGCAAGCATTGTATTGGTACCATCAACAGTTGGACCACCCGTGCTTAATTGAAATTCGGGTAAGTTGCCAGGGTTTAATAACCGCAATTCTTTTGTAACAAAACCATTAATTGAAATGACATTGTATAACGAACTTGCTCGGCCAAGTGCATAGACACGCTGCAAGCCAATACTTACCCCTGTTAAACCGGAAGCTGATGCAAATACTTTATCGCTTGTAGCCCGGTTAGGGTCAGTGAAATTCTTTTTACATGATGTGACAAGAGAGACTGCTAAAACAGCCACCATCCACATTTTTATTTGTTTATATCGTAACATGATTTTCAGATTTAAGAATTAAAATTTGGCCTGGATTCCAAAATTGAATGTGCGTGGAATAGGTACAGCTCCAAAATCAATACCCCTTAGAATTGTACTTTGTCCGCCTGCATTCACTTCAGGATCGTAACCTTTATAATTATCAAATGAAATAAGGTTTCGGCCGCTGAGTGTAACCACTAAGCTGCTGAAAGCTTTTTTTACTTTTCCGAAATCATAACTGATAGAGAGTTCACGCAATTTTACAAATGAACCATCATCAATACGCCATTCTTCAATACCGTATACACCAGATACATAACCTCTTGGCAGTTGACCTCTGTGCTCCTGCTCTGCAACTTTACCATTACCAACGCCCTGGCGTGTGCGCCAATCTGCATTAAACACATCCACACCTTGAACTGCATCAAATTGAAAACGAAGACTGACACGTTTATAACTTACTTCATTTACCAAGCTGGCCGTATAATCAGGATTTGGATCACCGATTACTTTGCGCAATACAGTACCGCTTGGCAAACCACCCGCATCACGCTGAGGTGTGTAGGTTAACGGTGAATTTTGAGATCCTCTTTCAGTTAAAGGAATACCACTTGCATTTTTGATTTGATTACCGCCTGCATCGGTTGCGAAAAATGTTCCATAAAAAATACCTATTGGCTGACCTTCTAAAATTGCTACAGGAGCGCCTGCGTTTGTACTCAGTAACGTTAACGCCTGTCCAATTTTAAGAGCCTTGTTTCTGTTTCGATTGAAAATACCAGTTGCACTCCAGTTGAAATCTTTCTTACGAACAATACCAAGGTTCAACACAATTTCAAAACCTTTATTTTCCAACGAACCAAAATTATCAAGCAGGCTGGAGAAACCTGTTGTTGGTGCAATTACACGATTGATCAACAAATCTTTTACATTTTTTATATAGTAGTTGAATTGAACACCAATTCGGTTATCAATAAAACCAAGATCAGTACCAATTTCAAATTCCGTTTGCCGCTCCGGCTTCACATTCGTATTCGCCAATGTTGAGCTGGAGAAGAAAGATGTTCGGCCGAGAAAACCAATACTGGAATAAGAGTTGAATCGATCGTATGGCCCTATACCTGTAAGGTTACCGCTTTCACCATATGCCGCACGTAGTTTAAAGAGGTTCCACCATTTACCGACATTTGCTTTACCCCAAAATTCTGTTTCTGAAAGAATGTAACTGCCACTTGCTTTTACATACACCTGGTTACGCTCATCTTGCCCAAAAACAGAAGATCCATCTACACGAACAGCGCCTGTAACAAATAAATGATTTTTGAACTTGAAGTTCTGCTGCAAATAAGCACCTGAAACCGATAGCTCACCACGGCTGTCAACACCTGGCAAGATTGTACTTGCGCCGTTCACCGTTTCAACAAATGGTGCAAGACCACGCCCCTGCAACAGCGAGTAACTTGATTTTTCATATTGAACAGAATAACCTGCCTGTGTAGTCGAACTTAAGCTTTCATTAATGCGCCATTGGTAGGTGGCGTTAATTTCGTTATTAATCTGGAAATAATTATTTGCTCCGGTACTTGCATAACCATTCTGAGCAGGATCAAGCGTTAAACCACCTCCATAAAAAGCAGTATTTACTGCATAAGCGAATGGTGGTATATATGTTTGACCCGATTGTGTATAGTTGTCAATGCCCATTGTGTAATCAAAACTCAGATTCTTAATAGGCTTCCATTTTATGGCGGCGGATGCCAGCATGCGGTTCGTTTCCTGTCGCTGCTTAATATCTTCAATTACCGATACCGGATTTACACGCTGACGTTCACCTATAGCTTGTATATTGCCCAACGCATCTCGAGCTTGTATATCATGGAAGTTTCCGATAATATTAATTGAGTTAATTGGAGAGAAGAATGAATTACCATCAGGCTTTTCATTTGCTGCACTGTTTATATAGTTTAACCCAATACTGAAACTAAGTTTGTCGGTAACTGTTTGATCAATATTTGACCGAAAACTGAAACGACGGAAATCAGTATTTTTAATTATACCCTGATTGAAAAAATATGATGCGGACGTGTAATACTTAGTTTTGTCTTTACCACCACTTACTGAAATGGTATTGTCTGTACCTAAAGCTGTGCGGAAAATATAATCATTATAATCGTAACGCTTCACCGGTGTGGTATTTGTCCATGCAAGAGTTAAAATATCTTGTGTTTGCGCAGTTGGGCCATCAGGTGCATTACCAAATTTAGTTGGCGCCTGGTTTACTTCTACACTTTTTCGTAACTCACTTACAGTAAAGTTTGTTGTAAAACTTACAACAGGAGCACCGGAGCTACCACGTTTGGTAAATATCTGAACTACACCTGCATTTGCACGTGAGCCGTAAATAGCTGCGGCAGCGGCTCCGTTTAATACTTCGATACGTTCGATATCCGCAGGATTAATATCAGATAAACGGTTTTGACCGATATTACCCACAAAATTCTGTCCATCGTAGTTGCCCGATGTATTGGTTACTCGTGTAGTGGAGTTGTTTACAATTATACCATCTACAATATATAATGGTTCGGAAGAACTGTTAATTGAACTGATACCTCTCAGCCGAACTGATATACCACCAGCAGGATCGCCGCTGTTTTGTATAATCTGAGCACCGGCTGTTTTACCTTGTAATGCCGCCAACACATTGCCTGTTGCACCTTTATTTAATTGCTCAGCCTTTACTGTACTTACATAACTACCCAATTGCTTCTTGGTTGTTCCCTGACTGGTTCCAGTTACAACCACTTCGTCTAAACCTAAAACGTCTTCGCTTAAAGTAACGTCAGCCGAATAGCTGTTTGTGCCACTTGTTACATTAACATCAGCTGTTTTCGTTTTGAACCCTACGCCTGAAAACTCCAGCACATATTTACCGGGCTTAAGATTTGCGTTGATACTATACGCTCCATCAGCATCTGTTGATGTACCAAAATTTGTATTACGCACAACCACCGATACGTTGGATGCAGCTGCATTTCCTGAACCGGTTACCTTACCGGAAATAGTTACCTGTGCCTGAACCATGGAACACAGCATTAACAAGAGCAGAAACATGGGCAATTGCACCCATCTGCCTTTTTGCTTTTTTACGTTTCGTTTCATTTTGCAGTTTTTTAATTTGATTAATCAATTTTGAACATCAGAGAATGTCCATGCCGGCTTCTTTATAAGGGTCAAAAATTTTATTATCAGGTGATAATTCGGTTACTAACATATCCAGTTCATTTGCTTTGCATACCTGGATGTTCTGTACGGTATTTATTTTTTCAGAAATGGATAGCGCTACTACTTTGGATGCTGATTCAAGCATGGCCTTCTTCACTTGTACTACATCGTAATCATTATCAGTTAAGCCATGTTCAAGATCAAGTGCATTAATACCAAGAAAACAGAGATCAACTTTAAATTGCCTGATCTTAAGAATTGCTTCTGCGCCAATAGAGATCTGTGAACTCTTTGATAATTTATCACCAATAAAGATCACTTCAATGTTTGGGTGATGAATATATTCCAATGCTGCGGGAAGGCTACCCGTTATAAAGGTTGCACGCAAATTCTCCGGCAATGCTTTGGCCATTTCAATGATGGTGGTGCCACCGGTACTCATCACAAACATGCCGTCCTTAATAAGTGATGCTGCTTTTTGAGCGATGGTCTTTTTTGCATCAATACTATAGACACTGGAAGAGTTAATAGAACTGCTGAATGATTTTGACAAAGCACCTCCATGAACTTTTATGATCTTGCCTTTATCAGCAAGTTCCTGTAAATCACGTCGAATGGTATCTTCAGATACATTGATCTGCGAACTGAGGTCAGATGACAACACACGGTTGTGCAGGTTCACCTGGTGTACAATAAAAGCCTGTCGTTCCTGCTTAAGCATGTTGGTTTGGCTGTTGATCGTTAGAAATAAGAGTAAGGAAAAGTACAAAAGTTTTTAAAACCCGCAAAAAAATGCAGCCTCTTTCTACACGAACGGCACAAAACGGCATAAAAAATCAATTGAGGTGCAAATTCGGGCATTTCTTATATTTATTCCATGAACAGGAATATGCAACAATTAACTGCCATTGCGCAGAAAAAGCAACGCCGCATTATTGGATTAATGAGCGGCACTTCAGTTGACGGTTTGGATATTGCCTATTGTACTATTTCAGGCGAAGGGCATGATACTGCCATTGAATTGACTGCGTTTGAAACCATTGCTTATGATCCTGATTTTAAAGCAGAGATCAAATCTGTATTTTCCAAAAAGGAAGTTGACTTTGAAAAATTATGCTTACTCAATCCATGGGTTGCACAACAACAGGCAGCAATGATCAATACTTTTCTGCAAAAGAACAAGATCAAAAAAGAAGAAGTTGATTTGATTGCCAGCCATGGTCAAACAGTTTATCATGCACCTAAGGCTTTGCATCAACAGGAAAAATTCAGCAATGCAACATTACAGATTGGCGATGGTGATCATATGGCTGTTGAAACCGGCATCATCACCATCAGTGATTTTCGGCAGAAACATATTGCTGCGGGTGGCGAAGGTGCACCGCTTGCCGTTTATGGTGATTATTTTATTTTTTCGAAGAAAGGCGAAGACCGCATTATGCTCAACATGGGTGGCATTGCCAACTTTACTTTTCTTCCCGGTTCAATGGATGCTAATAAGATTTTCAGTACCGATACCGGAACGGGTAATACATTAATGGATGCATTGATGCAGCAACATTTCCCGGGTAAATATTTTGATGAGGATTCAGCTGTTGCAAAAAAAGGAACGATCAATGCATTATTACTGAAGGCATTAAAAGATCATCCATTCTTTCAACAATCATTTCCAAAAACAACGGGACCTGAATTGTTTAACCTGCATTATTTACAAACTGCAAAAGAAAAATCGGGCACAACTGATTTGAACGTGAATGATACAATGGCGACTCTGAATGCATTCTCTGCTCAAACAATTGCTGAAGCCATTATTAAAACCATGCCACAGAATAACAACTTTCATTTATATGCAAGTGGCGGCGGCATGCACAATCCATTGTTGATGGAGCAGATCAAACAACTGCTGCCAACTATTCCGATTCATTTAACGAGTGAGCTGGGTATTAATCCTGATGCAAAAGAAGCAGTACTGTTTGCCATACTCGCCAATGAATGTATTGCAGGCGGTAATGTGCAATTCAGCAGTGAACTAAAAGGAATTCCGTCAGTAACAATGGGGAAGATCAGTTTTCCATGGTGATGGAGGCTGACGTATTATTTTCATCAGTGAGTTCAATATAATTTTTGAATTGTTCCAACCCTTTATCGAAGGCTGAGCCAATGATCTGATCGGTGAAGATGCCAAAGAAGCGCTCCCAAGGATACCATTTCAATTTGTATTCCATATACCAGAGCACTTCGGTTACATTATTGTTTGCACCTGTGCTGCGGATGCGGAAACCGCCTTCGGCTTTGTTCATATCCTTTAGCTCATGCAATACTAAAATTTCGTTTTGTTTGATTGATTGAATGGTCATAGTTCCTGCACTGTTGACTTTCACACCTTTCCAACGAAAATAAGAACCCGGTTGATCAGTAACTGCTGAGAGCTGAACAACCGCACCACTATCAGCTGTGATCCATGGCAACCATTTGTTCCAGTTCTTTACATCACTTAATTCTTTGAACACCTTGCTGCTGTCGGCCGTTACAATAATCCCTCGTGAAATTTTTACACTTGATGGAATAAATAAACCGATGATCGTAATCACGGCAAACAATCCCAGCAGCACAAACAAAAACATTTTTATTAAACGCATAAGAAAAGTTGATAGTTAATAGTTGATAGCTCATAGTCGTTGAACCCATCAGAAATCCTACATCACAAATCCGACATTACATTTATTCCCATTTAAAAACTTTAATTGCAATAGCATACAATCCAACTCCCCACAAACCGAGTATGCCGAGTTGTTTTCCGCAATCAACCAAATGACTTCCTTCAAACGCAATGTTACGCATGGCATCATTCAAATGGGTTAAAGGCAAAACCTTACAAATGGGTTGCAGCCATTTTGGAAATGTATCGATCGAGAAAAAAGTTCCTGCCAATAAAAACTGTGGCAAAGTGAACATGTTGGCGAATGGCGGAATGGTACTTTCATTCTTAGCCAATCCACTTACAATAAAACCAAAGCCCATAAACACAATTAATCCAACCAAACTCAGCAATAGCAATTCAAAAAAGGTTATCCAGCCATGTACTAAAGTGAACCCAAATACAAAACGCCCGATTAATAAAATCACAACTGCAGTGATCAATTGAAATGCAACCCGGCTGATGCCTTCACCAAATAAAATGTAACCACGCTTAATGGGTGTAGCAAAAAAACGTTTCAATACCAATTGCTGACGCAGATTGAAAAACAAAAATGCTACACCAAATACACCGGCACTCAATAATGAAAATCCCAACTGGCCGGGCAAAATAAAATCGATGGTCTTATAAATACGTCCAGGCATTGGTGGAGGCAGATCAATGCTTGCATAAGTTGGCGCATTGGGTGCAGCCCTTCGATCGATATTGACAATAATATCTTTTAATGTTGATTGAAGAATCGCCAACCGGTCAACACTTGCAGTGGACGTTTGAACGCTGATACTGTATAACGGGAATGTATCAGTGCCGTTTGGCTTCATATCGAGAATAGCAGTAATGCGTCCTTTCGACAAATCACTTCTTAACTCTTCTTCACTTTTCTCAATAACACGAATGGTTTTGTATTTCAACAGTTGCTGATAAACAGCATTGCTCTTCGAAGTATCTGTGCCTTTTGTAAACCCGATACGCACCGTTGGACTTCCACCACCAATAAAACCAAACACCAATATAAATATGAGCGGAAAAGCAAAACTGAAGATCACAGCCGATGGACTGCGGAAAATAGCCCGGAAACTTGCCCTGGAAATAGCCAGCATTGCCTTCCACTGGCTGTAAGGTTGACTCATGAGCGCAAAGCTATTTGTTTATGCTGTTGCCTGAAAAACTTTTTCATCCCTATTTTTACAGCATGTCGCTACACAAGGTTTACATTTTATTGGGCAGCAACCAGGGACAACGAAAACAATATTTGCAAAAAGCGATCAGATTGATGCAGGAGCGATGCGGCAGCATCAGCAAAGAATCATCGATCTACGAAACGGCGGCATGGGGACAAACTAAACAGGCGGCTTTTTTAAATAAAGTCATCGTTTTGCAAACAAAGGCTACTGCTGATGAACTGATGAAAACCTTATTGCAGATCGAACAGGAACTGGGCCGTATCCGCACTGAAAAATATGGCCCACGTACTATTGATCTTGACATTTTGTTTTATGACGATCTCATTTATCATTCAGCAATTGTAACACTTCCCCACCCTGCTATCCAGGACAGGCGGTTTGTGTTGATCCCTCTTGCTGAACTTTCGCCCCGAAAATTGCACCCCGTTTACAAAAAGACCATTACCACCCTGCTGAAAGAATGTGCCGATCAGCTGGCAGTAAAAAAGCTTGGCTAAGGACTTTTCCACAAACTGTATAAGTTCATTCCACGATTTGCCTGCATGTTTTAATTTGCCGACGGATGAAGTATCATTTTGTAACAATAGAAGGGAATATTGGTGCCGGCAAAACAACACTGGCACATTTGCTGAGTAAACACTACAACGCACGTTTAATACTGGAAGAATTTGCTGATAATCCATTTCTCCCGAAGTTTTATGAAAACCCAAAACAGTTTGCCTTTCCATTAGAACTGTTTTTTATGGCCGAGCGTTACAAACAGCTGAAAGATCTTTTGCATACGCAGGACATGTTTAACTCCATCACTATTTCAGACTATCTTTTTACAAAATGTTTGTTGTTTGCAAAAGTGAATCTGCCCGCCGATGAATTCAGGTTGTACCAAAGCCTGTTTGATATTATTCATCAACAACTCATTCAGCCAGAAATACTCATTTATCTTCACTCACCTGTTTCCCGTTTACAGCAAAACATCCGCAAACGTAACCGCAGTTACGAGCAACAGATAGCTGATGATTATTTATTCAGTATACAGGAAACCTACACGCAATACATTAAACAGCATAATGTAAAAACGTTATTTGTAGATGCAGGCAATGCCGATTTTCTCGGTAATAAAGCACATTTACAAGTGATCATTGATGCGTTGGATAAAGAATACGAACAGGGGCAACATTATCTTACACTGCCATGAACCATCCTGCCAAACAACCATTCCTGCTCAACAAAGAATTTGCATGGTATGTTACTGCACGTTTGATTTTCCTGGCAGGTTTACGCATGACACCTGTTTTATTGGGCTGGAAATTGTATGAAGTAACGGGCAGCAAACTTTCATTAGGTGTACTTGGTTTATCGGAAGTAATTCCAGCTATTTTATTAGCACTACCTGCAGGTGTAAAGATCGACAGAAGTAATAAACAACGGCTCATCAGCATTTGTATGTTACTGTACTTTTTTATTATGCTCGGTATGTTACTTGTAACCTCCAATTACTTTATTCAATCTACTTCAACTTTTGTTGTTCAATGGAGCATTTATGGATTGGTGGCTGCAACCGGTGCAGTTAGAGCTTTCAGCAGTCCGGCGTTCAGTGCATTTCTTTCGCAGTTGGTTTTTCCAACACAGTTGGTAAGAGCAACATCCATTAACAGCATGGCATGGTTACTTGCAGCAGTCATTGGTCCGGGTGTTGCCGGTTTGTTGATGGGTTATACCAATGTAACAGTGGCATTCACCGTGGTATCATCACTTGTACTTATCGCAGTGTTTTGCATGCAGAATGTAAAACAGAAACCAGTGTTGTTTAAACCGGGCAACACACGCACTTGGGAAAGCGTAAAAGAAGGGATCAATTTTATTCTTACACAAAAGGCATTACTTGGTTCTATGACCTTAGACATGTTTGCGGTTTTGTTTGGCGGTGTTACAGCATTGCTGCCTGTGTTTGCAAAAGATATTTTACATGTTGGTCCTGAAGGTTTGGGCTGGTTAACAGCAGCAACTTATCTGGGTAATTTTATTGCCATTGCTGCATTAACATGGAAGCCCATGAAAAACAAACAGGGGCAAAAACTCTTTTATGTAGTTGGCGGGTTTGGTGTTTGCATTTTGATATTCGCCTTGTCGCAAAATTTCTGGTTGAGTTTTGCAGCGCTTTTCGTTAGCGGTTTGTTTGATGGGGTAAGTGTGATCATACGTGGCACAGTATTGCAGTTATTTGTTCCCGATGAAATGCGTGGCCGTGTAAGCAGTGTAAGTTCCATTTTTATTAACAGCAGTAATGAACTTGGTCAATTTGAAAGTGGTACAGCCGCTTCAATTATGGGCACCGTTCCTTCAGTGATCTTTGGTGGTTGCATGACGCTTATTGTTGTAACCATCACCCGGTTTAAAGCGCCAACACTTCGCAAACTCGAGTATTGAGTTTACCATTCATCCATTTTAGTGAAGAATAGTCGCTTCGCTTGTAAACAAAACAACAGATTGTTTATTTTACAGTTACAAACAATTCTATATGAACCGCAAATCATTTCTCCGGGCATCGTCACTAACTGTTGGCGCACTTGCTTTTCAGCAATCGTTATTGGCACAACTGTTTCAGCAAGAAGCATGGAACATCAAAATGCTCACGGATGATATTGGAGTGTTTACCGAGCGTGGCGGAACAATTTTATTCTACCTGAGCAAAGAAGGCATTGTGATAGTTGATACACAATTCCCCGAACAGAGTAAACACCTGATCGATGAATTGAAGAAACGTTCTGAAAAGCCATTCAAATTACTCATCAACACACATCACCATGGCGATCATAGCAGCGGTAATATTTCATTCAAAGGAATCGTGGAGCATGTATTGGCACACGAAAATTCAAAGACCAACCAGGAGCGTGTAGCCAAACAAGCGAAGACAGAAGATAAACAGTTGTATCCTGATCAGACATTTGGAAAAACATGGAGTCAGAAGATCGGTAATGAAAAAATTACGCTGCATTATTTTGGTGCTGCTCATACAGATGGTGATGCACTCATTCATTTTGAACATGCAGATATTGTGCACATGGGTGACCTGATCAACAACCGTCGCTATCCGTTTATCGATCGTACAGCAGGTGCATCAGTCAGAAACTGGATAAAGGTGCTGGAACAAACTCAAAAGAAATTCAACAAGAAAACCACTTTCGTTTACGGCCATGCATCACAAGGTTTTGAAGTATATGGCAAGGTGGATGACATAAAAGCCATGCAGAATTATTTTGAGAAACTTGTTGCATTTGCTGAAGCAGAAATAAAAGCCGGAACAAGTGAAGAAGATTTTCTGAAGAACAAATCGATACCCGGAGTTACAGAATGGATCGGAGATGGCATTCAACGTTCATTAACTGCAGTGTATGAAGAGTTAACTACAAAGTAAAAAGTATGTGGATCGTTATTATCATCGCAATCGCAGTAACAATTCTTTTCTTTAGTTGGGGAAAGAACAGAAATACTCCACTACAATCAAAAGAATCAACAGACAGTAGTTACTCCGGTGATGGCGGAAGTTATGATGCATCAGATGATGGAGATAGTTCTGATGGAGGTGATGGTGGCGGAGACGGCGGCGGTGGTGAGTAATTCCATTCATCATTGTTTGATCACTCATCATTCATCTCATCACTTTCCCCATCGAAACGTTTTCACATCAATACCTGCCAGGTCAAGCACACGATCAACAACAGTTGCTGCAACTTCTTCAATTGTTTTCGGCACACTGTAAAAACTTGGAGTAGCAGGACAAATAATTCCGCCAGCCAGCGTGACCGTTTCCATATTGCGGATATGAATTAGATTGTAAGGAGTATCACGCACCACACAAATGAGTTTTCGTCTTTCTTTCAACACTACATCAGCAGCACGTGTAATCAAATCGTTTGATACACCTGTTGCAATGCGACCAAGCGTACCCATGCTGCAGGGAATTATGATCATGGTATTGAACTGACCAGAGCCGGATGCAAAAGGCGCTGTAAAGTCGGTTGTTGAATAAATTTTGAACGGCAGATCTTCATACTCCTTATCCTGCAATTCAGTGCGCCACACTTCTTTAGCATTCTCTGTCATAACAACTGCCACTTCCTGCCATTGATCTTTGACTGCCAGAAGCTTCTGCAATAAGAGTTTCGCATAGATCGATCCACTGGCGCCGGTAACAGAAATAACAATTTTATGCACGTGAAAGCGTTTAAATTTGTAACAGTAACAAAAATACTATGCAAAAGTTTTGTTTTTACTCCGCCCTCTTCTTTCTGTTCATCAGCATCAGTTCTTTTCAGCAAAAGAATGCAAAAGAAAAAATGAACTGGATATCACTGGAAGAAGCTGAACTTAAAATGAAAACCGAACCCCGCCCCATCCTTATTGATCTTTATACCGACTGGTGCGGCTGGTGCAAGGTGATGGATCGGAAAACTTACACAAGCCAAGATCTCATTAAATATCTCAACACAAATTTTTACACGGTAAAATTAAATGCGGAAACAAAGTCGGAAGTAAAATGGAAAGGTAATATCTATAAGTTTAACCCGTCCTATAAAACCAATGAGATAGCAATTTCGTTAACAAATGGGGAGTTAGCCTATCCCACAACTGTCATCATTCCCTCGTTAAACGATGATCCTCAGCCTATTTCAGGTATGTTAGAGGTGAAAGAAATGGAGATGGTAGCCAGGTATTTTGCTGAGCGAAAGTATGGCCAGGTGAGCTTCGACGACTATGCCAAAAATTTCAAACCCAGCTGGAAATAATTTAACGTTTCAACAATAATTCAAAAAAATATTCTATTTTGCCAACGATGATAAGGTTTAATGGTTAATGGTAACTGATTAGCGCCTCTTCCTTTACCGGAAGAGGTTTTTTTATGCCTTAGAAAAATCAATTACGCCGGTTTTTGCTTCTCGTTGCTGAATTATGACAAACTCATGCAACTCTCAAAAAAAATATTCAGTCTATTTGTGTGATGATAAGGTTTAATGGTTAATGGTAACTGATTAGCCATATCCCCTCCTTTCCAGGTGGGGATATTTTTTTTGTTCAACTTTTCGAAATAAAAAAGGCTCATTACTGAGCCATACCGGAAAGAATATTTTAGCTGTATTATTTACTCGCCACAACAGAGCTTGAAAAAATGATATACATCGGGCCCTGCGGAATATAAGCAGCCGGCATGTGTTGATTTTTTTCAGACGGCACACTCACAATGGTTTTGTTTCCGAAAGAAGCTACTTTATAAAAATTATAACGCTCCATTGTCTTCCGGTTTGCTAACCTGTCATCCAATGTGTTTACAGCATCGGGCCATGTACCTTCTTTTGTATAACGTATAATAACATCAAGAAGCGATTTGTCATTTAACTGGCGACTGACCTCTGTCTTTTCCGCCTGCGATAAATTATAAGTTGAATACATTTCGCCCATATCAGTAATCTTTACCGCCTGTGCTTTTTTCCCATCAATATAAAATCCTTTTGTACATGCTGTAAATGATGCAGCAACTAAAAGCAACAGGATCCCGTGTTTCATAATCTTCATGTGTGAGTTTTAAGTAGAATGAAAGTAAAGATTAATTTCTTTAAACAAAAGAATTACAACCTGCACAGAGAAAATTAACAGCTTACCTGTTATTTCTGCTCCATCAATTTCTCCAGCACAAAATAAGTAATCGGACAAAACGTACTGTTTTTAAGTGTGAGTTGTGGCCGTTTTAAGATCACATCTTCGTCGGTATAAGGAAAGCGTTCACAATCGGATGGACGAACGTCATAAATACTACAGTAATTATCAGCACCAAGAAACGGACAAGGTTTTGATTTGACTACATAATCGCCTTCATTATCGAGATAGAGATATGTTTCGATAAAAACACTTTCCTTCATACGGAGGTGTTTGCTGATTCGTTTGATATCGGGTGTCTTAAACCGTGGCGAATAATTTTTACAACAATTAGCACATTGCAAGCAATCAACTTTTTCAAATGCTTCTTCGTGCAGATCGGGTAATTGTTTCAGTACTTTATTCTTGTTGGCACGTTTCAGGAACTGGCCATATAGTTTTTGATGCTCTGCGGATTTTTTCTCCCAATTTTCTAATAATTCATCAGCCATAATGCAAATGTAATTGTTAGGCGAAAGCGGCAAGCTATTTGAAACGGCAACGAGGATCATATACATTCCCAATTCTATCATTCTAAAAAAAGTACTCAAAAAACTTGCGAAACCGAATGGTTGCACGTATATTTGCAACTGAACGGTTGCATAAAGCCCGTTTACCAAAATGAGAAGAGACGTATTTCAAGCAATCGCAGATCCAACACGCCGTGGAATTATTATTCTGATTGCAACACAGGCAATGACTCCCAATGCACTTGCAGAGCGTTTTGATACAAGCCGTCAGGCTATATCAAAACACCTTCGCATTCTCACTGAATGCCAATTAGTGAAGCAAGAGCAAACAGGACGGGAGATCTATTACCATTTAAATGCTACTAAAATGAAAGAAGTAGCCGACTTTATTGAGCCATTCAGACAAATGTGGGAAACGAAGTTCAACCAATTAGACAACTTATTATCAAACATAAAAAACAACAAAAAATGAGTACGAATAAAACAAACGTTGCAAAAGATTTTCAGGAAAAATCAATTGTTGTATCAAGAGAATTTAACGCACCGCTTGCAGATGTATGGCGTGCATTTACAGAGAGCGAGTTGCTTGACAAGTGGTGGGGCCCTTCACCCTGGCATGTTGAAACAAAATCGCAGGACTTTAAACCGGGCGGCTCTTGGGTTTATGCCATGGTAGGTCCGGAAGGCCAGAAACATTGGGCACGTATGGATTATCTTTCCATCAGCCACCATAAAGGGTTTGAAATACAAGATAGCTTTTGCGATGAAAATGGCGTAATAAATCAACAGTTGCCTGTTTCTACCGGCAGCAATACATTTATTGAAACAGCGGGAGGTACAAAAGTGGCATTCAAAATGATTTACCCCACCGAAGCCGCATTGCAAACAATTGTTGATATGGGCTTTGAACAAGGTATTTCTATTTGCTTTGATCAGCTGGAAGATTTGCTTAAAAGCGATAAACGATAAAAGAAAAAAACAGGAATTCGAATCAAAGGAAGCTTGTTTTTTAAGCTTCCTTTTTATTTTCACTACCCGAAGATTAAGCTATTTGTTTTCGAGAAAAACAGAAGTTAATTCCATTGTTTCTGCGCAACCGATTTCACAGTCTTTCCCCACCTGCTAACAGCTGTTTATTTGAATTGGTTCTACCCGTAACTTTGCCCGTCTTTAATTTTTTAAGAAAGCATGACATTGAAGACAGCTGCCCGGCAGTTACTTTTCCATTAACAGATCAGAATAAACGTACGACATCACATGAATCTTTTTGAAGCGCAACAAAACGAATTTTCACGTCGCCATATTGGAACCACAGGATCAGAAGCAAGTCTGCTGAAAACGGTTGGCGTGAGCAGCATGGAAGAACTCATCAGTAAAACAGTACCCGCCTCCATCCGCAACCATGAAAAACTGGCTATTCCGGATGCAATGAGTGAAGCTGACTTGCTGAAACACCTGAAAGAAGTCTCACTCAGCAACAAACTGTTTAAAAACTATATCGGTCAAGGTTATTACGATACCATCACCCCTTCTGTGATTCTGCGTAATATTTTTGAAAATCCGGGTTGGTACACTCAGTACACACCTTACCAGGCTGAAATTTCACAAGGCCGCTTGGAAAGTTTGTTGAACTTTCAAACAATGGTGAGCGACCTTACCGGTTTACCTATTGCAAACGCTTCATTGCTAGATGAAGCAACAGCAGCTGCTGAAGCAATGAACATGTTGTTTCATCATGTAAACCGTACTGATGTTATTAATGCACCGAAGTTTTTTGTAGATAATGAAGTGTTCCCGCAAACAAAAGATCTGCTGATCACACGTGGTACACCGCTTGGCATTGAGATCGTATTTGGCGATTACAAAGAAGCTATTATCGACAATACCTATTTTGGAGCCCTCGTACAATACCCCAACAATATTGGATCGGTTGAAGATTACCGTAAGTTTATTCAGCAAGTACAAGCCGTAGGTGGTTTTGTTGCAATGGCAACCGACCTGTTGGCATTAACGCTGTTAACTCCTCCGGGAGAAATGGGTGCTGATGTTGCATTTGGTTCAGCACAGCGTTTTGGTGTGCCTCTAGGTTACGGCGGACCGCATGCTGCGTTCTTCACCACCAAAGATGAATTTAAACGTTCAATCCCCGGCCGCATTATTGGTGTAAGTATTGATGCGCAAAACAACCGTGCATTACGCATGGCGTTACAAACACGTGAACAACACATCAAACGTGAAAAAGCAACCTCAAATATTTGTACAGCACAGGCATTGTTGGCGAACATGGCAGCAATGTATGCGGTGTATCATGGTCCGCAGGGATTGATCAACATTGCAACACGTGTGGCATTGCTTGCACAAACAGTTGCTGATGGATTAACAGAAAGGGGGTTTGAATTAGTCAGCAATTTCTTCTTCGATACAATTGCTGTGAAAGTAAAAGACCTGTCAGCAATAAAAGCAAAAGCAGAAAAACAGGAGATCAACCTGCGTTATATTGATGCTGCAACTGTTGGTATTTCGATTGACGAAACAACAACATTGGAAGATTTGTATGATCTGATCAACTGTTTTGTGAATGATATTGATCCTGTCCATTTCGTTGTTGAAGAAGAAGTTATTCTCAATCATATTCCTGTTACATTAGCAAGAACAAGTGCGTTCTTAACGCATCCGAACTTTAATACCCATAACAGCGAAAGCCAGATGATGCGTTATATCAAACAACTGGAGAACAAAGATCTTTCGTTGAATACGTCGATGATCTCGTTGGGCAGTTGCACGATGAAGCTGAATGCCGCAACAGAAATGATGCCGTTGAGCTGGGCACATTGGAGCAAGATTCACCCGTTTGCACCTGCGGATCAAACAAAAGGCTACCAGCAGATCATTGATGAACTGGCACATTACTTAAATGTGATCACTGGTTTTGATGCATGCAGCATGCAACCAAATAGTGGTGCACAAGGTGAATATGCTGGTTTACTTTCTATCCGCAATTATCACCTCGCTAACGGTGATGCACATCGCAAGATTATGTTGATTCCGATTTCTGCACACGGAACCAATCCGGCAAGTGCCGTCATGGCCGGCATGAAGGTGGTTGTGGTAAAAGCATTGGAGAACGGATACATTGATCTGGCCGACTTTAAAGCGAAAGCAGAACAATACGGTGCCGACCTCGCCGGCACAATGATTACTTACCCCAGCACCTATGGTATTTTTGAAGAAACGGTGAAAGAAATTTGCGAGATTGTTCACCAACATGGCGGACAAGTATATATGGATGGAGCAAATATGAATGCACAGGTTGGCTTAACATCACCCGGATTAATTGGTGCAGATGTTTGTCACCTGAACCTGCATAAAACATTTGCCATACCACACGGTGGCGGTGGCCCCGGCATGGGACCTATTTGTGTGAAAGCACACCTTGCGCCTCATCTGCCCGGTCATATAACTCAAAATACACATGGCGCAGTAAGCGCAGCACCGTATGGTTCTGCTTCTATCCTGCTCATCAGTTATGCCTATATCCGTTTGCTTGGTGCAGATGGTGTGAAACGTGCAACTCAATACGCCATCCTCAATGCCAACTATATGAAGGCAAGACTGGATAAAGATTTTGATATTCTTTATACCGATGAGAACGGCACATGTGCACATGAATTTATTGTTGATCTGCGTCCGTTTAAAAACACCGCAGGCATTGAAGCCGAAGATGTAGCCAAACGTTTGATGGATTATGGTTTTCATGCACCAACCATGAGCTTCCCGGTACCGGGCACAATCATGATCGAACCAACAGAAAGTGAAGACAAAGCTGAACTCGATCGTTTTTGTGATGCAATGTTGAGCATCCGACAGGAAATTCGTGACATTGAAGAAGGCAAATCAGATAAAGCAGATAACCCTTTAAAGAATGCACCGCATACACAACATGTGGTTACAGCTGATGAATGGAATCATGCGTACACAAGAAAGCAAGCTGCATTTCCTGTTTACTATGTAACGCTGAATAAATTCTGGCCAAGTGTGAGCCGTATCAACAATACTTATGGCGATCGTAATCTCATTTGTACTTGTGAACCGGTGAGCAGTTATGCAGAAGAAGAAGCGTAATTCAATAAGCAATAGATAATTGTTAATAAGCAAACGTCCCGCTCAATGAGCGGGACGTTTTATTTTACTTCAACACATCTGCAACCGGTACTAATTCAAGTTTTTGATTGTACTTCATCATTTCATTTAACAAAGCTGTATGTCCCGATCCAAATAATATTAAAATGCGTTCTTCTTTTCCATTTAACGTTTTGAGTACATTTTCATAGATGATCATATTTCTTCTCCACCACTCACTCGTTAAATACGAACCAACATGATTACCTTTTTCGCCGGCAATAAGAAATTCGTAATATATCCCTATGCCCGTCTTTATAAATTCAGGCGAATTATGATGCAACAGAATTTCTTTCACTGTTTTTGTTTTCAGTGATTCGTTGAAATCCTTTTCAACATTTTCAATTTCTTGTTTCACCATGCCCAAAAAATCGAATTGCTTTGCCGCAGTTGCCGACTTCATTAAGCTGTCAAATGGAAAATTTGCTTCGGTATAATCTACCGCATATAAGCCGGGATGATTCAACTCCTTTGCCACACGGTAAGCAATTTGATGTGTTTCAGAAGCACCAAGTTTCAACTCACCTGCCTTATATTTATTAAAACTGCTGTCAAGCCGTTGTTGGCGTTCAACAGGCATTTCAATAAAAATTTTATCGGGTCGGAATTGTTTGATCTTATCTGTTACTTCCAGCACTTCGGCCTGGCGTTTGGCCGACAGGATATTAGCGTTTTCAAATTTCGCCACATCCAGTCCCGGGTTATCAAAATGAAAACTTCCCAACAACAACACTTTGGTTTTCTTTTGTTGTGCATTGCCTGCATTTGCCACAAATGAACATAAAAGGCAAAGAATAAATAGCTGTTTCATATAAACGTTTTGCTTATTACGACAAAGCTATTTTAAACGTTACAGTTGAGCAGATTTTTTCTGCCGAAGTGTAGCAGTTATTGAATGAAGCGTACTTTCCTGATCTTATTTCCTTCTATAGTATAAATAGCAATTGCTTTCACAGGCTGCGCTTCAAAACCAATTACGCTTTCATAATCGATCACGGTATTACCCAACACCATACGGTTAACCAGCTCGCAATGAAGATTAGTGACCTCTTTAAAAAGGCCGGTGTACATCTCCCGCATTTGTGCTTTGCCCTTACCAATCAGTTTATTGGGATATTCATACAACTCAACACTATCGCTGTAAGGAGCAAGAAAGGCTTCAATATTACGTGCATTATAAGCATTGAGTTGCTGCTGCACCAAGAGTTCTGCTGTTACCTTCAATAGTGTATCATGTTTAATAAATTGGCCACGGTTGATGACGTAAGCAATATCGTTGACGTACTTCAAACTGTCGAATGGATTTTTATTCAACAGTACCAGATTGGCCAGTTTCCCGTTTGCAATAGAACCAATTTCTGTTTCCTTTCCAAAAGCTATTGCCGCATTCCACGTGCAGGAACGAAGAATTTGCGCATTGGTTAATCCGGCATCTTTCATTGCAAGTAACTCTGTATAAAACGATGATGCATGTTGTGTGCCGATATTGCCGGCATCGGTTCCTGCAACCACATTTATACCTGCATCTGCAGCAAGCTTCATGTTAAGGGAAATGATACTGTCTTCCTTTGAAGGGATCTGCACTTGTTTACGTAAAGACAAATAATTGAACCCGATTTCCTTGGCCGGTAAGTGTTGCAAATCGAACAAGGTGCCAAGTGGATATGGATTGGCATAAGTAAGATCATGTGTACTCATGCGATGTTGTTGAGTAAACACTTCCCGGTATTTTGAGGCAACAATAGCTGTAGGGATGTAGGTTACTTTCTTCTGCTTCATCATCTGCAGAAATGATGCATCAAGCAACTGATCATCTACGCTATGAACTAAAATATCTGCACCGGCTTCCACCGAAAGTTTCGCTGTTTGGTATTCTGTTGCATGCACACAAACCTTCAACCCATTCTTATGACTTTCATCAATTGCCGCTTTTATAATTGGCAATGTGTTGATTGCAGGCTGGTCAGGCATAACGATGTACCATATCTTGATAAAGTCTGGTTTATAAGGCAGTTGTTTGCGCACAAGCTCCCTAGCCTCTTCTTCTGAATTTACTTTTACAATCGGCGGATCTTTGGCATCGAGGTTCGGTGGCTGATAGGTAGAGATCAATGGACCGGTTACCCAGGCATTTGGCATAAGCGTACTGCTTTCGTTTTGCTTTTTCATTTCATAGTTACTCAACGGACCGCCAACATCTACAACAGTTGTAATACCACAGGCGAGGTAACGACGCATCAAGTCTGCATGATTGTCTCTTATCCACTGTTGATCTTTTTCATACGCATAAAACTTACCAAGGTTCACTGCATCAGGTCTTGTATATAAACCACCGCTTTGAAAAAAATGGATATGACCATCAACCATACCAGGCATCAGGTACTTACCGCTACCATCGATGAGTTGCACACTGTCAGGAGTTTTAGCAGTTGCTTTATACTTTATCAACTGTTGAATACGGTCTCCCTTCAGCACAACTGTCATTCCGGGTTGTGTATTTCCATCTTTTGTGTTGACGATTGATACATTCGTAATCCAGGTTGTTTTTTGCTGGGCAGTTAAACTAAATAAGAGCAAAAAGAAACAGAAGGAAAGAAAAAATTTCATATTATTTGTTTTGGTTGGCGTTGTGTAAGATAACCAAAAGGGAATAACAGTCAAAAGACACAATGAATAAAAAAACCGCCAGGTTGATAAAACTGGCGGTTGATGTATACTGATAAATTATCAGGCAAAACAATTCTCAAAAAGAAACAGTTTTGTTGATGCGTTGAGTATGCATTACAATGCTGTTTTCTTCCTCCAGAAATAATATGAAAGAATACCCGGCACAATCCACATCAACATTCCCAGCATTTGCGGATCAAATTTTCCGGCTGCAGCAATCCCTGAATATACAGCGGCTGCCAAATCGAAAAACAAACCGGCATAAGCCCATTCTTTTATCGTTCGGTTTGCAGGAATAAGAAGCGCAATAACGCCAATAATTTTAGCCCAGCTGATGAACTGAATGAAATAGATAGGATACCCCAGGAACTTATGAAAGATTTGAATTGTCTGCTCATTGGGGCCAATACCGCCAATGGATGAAAAGATCATAAGTGCGCCGAATAAAATTGTAAATACCCAATAGAGAATGTTGATTGTTTTTGGTTTCATATTGATTGATGATTGTTTAGCGTTAAAATAATAAATACTCTTTGTAACAGAAACAAAACTAACCCACACAAAAGAAATTCGACCTGTGCTGTTACGACAAACTGAAGGGTCGATTGCGACCATATTTACTAACTCCTGCCAGTTGAAGAAACATAATTCCACAAGCGGCAGAACAATTCCTCTTAAAAGATTGTAACTTATGCAACTAAAAATCAACATGCAGATGGATCAGCAAATTATTAATCTATACGACGAGTACACACACAAGCCACTTCCACGCAAAGACTTCATGAAGCGTCTGGTAATTTTAACCGGCAGCACAGCAGCAGCAGTTGCTATTCTTCCATTCCTTGAAGGGAATTATGCAAAAGCAGCCGTTACCCCCGATGACGATCTGTTTACAGAGTACATTACTTATCCCGGCGTAACAGGTGAAATGAAAGCATATGTTGCACGCCCGAAAAAAGAAGCGAAGTATGGAACAGTTGTAGTGATACACGAAAACCGTGGATTAAATGCACATATTGAAGATGTGGCACGCCGTGCTGCAACAGCAGGTTTTTTAGCGATCGCACCAAATGCATTGGCTCCGCTCGGTGGCACTCCGGCTAATGAAGATGAAGCAAGAACTTTGTTTACAAAACTCAATCAGCAGGAAACACAAACCAACTTCATTAACATTTTCAATTATCTCAAAACAAGAAAAGACAGCAATGGCAAGTTTGGTTGTGTTGGTTTTTGTTGGGGAGGTGGCATGGCAAATACACTCGCTGTGAATGTGCCTGAATTAAAAGCTGCTGTTGCGTTTTATGGCAGACAAGCTGCCGTTGCTGACGTACCAAAAATAAAAGCCGCTGTTCAATTACATTATGCCTCTTTAGACGAACGTGTAAATGCAGGAGCACCCGCTTACGAGCAGGCATTAAAAGACAACAAGATCATCTATGAATTATACATGTACCCCGATGTGAATCATGCATTCCATAATGATACAGCTCCCACTCGTTACAACGAAGCTGCTGCAAAACTTGCATGGCAACGCACAATCGATTTTTTCAAAAAACATTTAGCATAACATAATTTCTTATTCCCATATTTGCAAAAGGAAGCCATTGGCTTCCTTTTTGCTGACTAGCAATAGTATATTCACTAATTTATGCTGAATTGTATTTGCTGACGAAACGATCATCTACAAAAAATCTTATTTTGCACACCTATAAACATCTTATGAATCGACAGATCATTTGCTTCCTCGCCTTCTTTGTTTTCATTTCAACTGCTGTTGCACAAACTCCGCCCAAAAGAGAGTTAAGATCTGCATGGTTATCTACTTTTTTAAATCTTGACTGGCCGAGTACAACAACAAGAACAGTGCAGGAGGTGAAAGATTCCGTGATCAAACTGTTGGATCTTCAACAACAAACAGGCATTAATGCCATTTATTTCCAGGTACGTAATGAATGTGATGCTGTTTATCAAAGTTCTATTGAACCATGGAGTGCATCTGTTACAGGAACACAAGGTATAGCTCCTGCAAACAACTTCGACCCCTTACAATTCATGATCGATGAATGCCGCAAACGTGGCATTGAAATACATGCATGGTTCAACCCCTATCGTGCAGTCAACAATTACAACAGCATTGGCAGTTTTGCATCTTCCCATGTAGCCAATCAGCATCCGGAGTGGTTACTTGCGCAAGGTTCGTTGCGTATTCTCAACCCGGGTATTCCTGCTGTGCGTGATTATGTTCTCAGCGTTATGATGGATGTGCTTCGCCGTTATGATGTTGATGGTATTCATTACGATGATTATTTCTATCCTTATCCCGGTGCAGGTGGTACCAGTTCAAGGTTTAATGATGATGCAACATTTGCCTCTTATCCAAGAGGATTCAGTAACCAAAACGATTGGCGGAGAGATAACATCAACCTGTTTATTCAACGCAGTTACGACAGCATTAAAACTGTTAAACCCTGGGTGAAGTTCGGCGTCTCGCCTTTCGGTATCTGGCGCAACCAAAGCAGTGATGCAACAGGATCGGCCACAAATGGTTTACAGAGTTACAGCGATGTGTATGCCGACAGTAAAAAATGGTTACAACAGGGATGGGTTGATTATGTTACACCACAACTCTATTGGAGTATTGGATTTAATACAGCTAATTATGCGGTGCTTGTGCCCTGGTGGAATGGCGTTGCAAGCGGCCGACATATTTACAGCGGACAAGCTCCTTATAAAATAAATGCTGACAGTGATCCGAACTGGAATAATCCTTCACAGATCAATAACCAGGTGCGTTTGAACAGAACTTACGGGAATGTATATGGCAGTACTTTTTTCCGCACACGTTACTTCGCTACAAATCCATTACAATTCAGAGATTCATTAGAAGAACATGTGTACACTGCTCCGGCATTATTACCAACCATGCCATGGAGAGACAATGTTGCACCACAACCCGTAAGCAATGTAACTGCACAGGTAAACAGTAACAATGTGCAATTAAGCTGGACAAAACCATCAGCAACCACCAATGAATTAGATAAAGCAAGACAGTTTGTTGTTTATCGTTTCAACAGTTCTGCAATTGATTTGAATAACGTTGATGCAATACAGTTGGTGACGGCCAATGATCAAACAACTACGTTCGCTGATAACAATCTTACTCCGGCCGTTTACTATTATGTTGTTACCAGTCTTGATCGTTTTCACAATGAAAGTGCAGCAAGCAATGTAAAGGAAGTATCACTTATACCTACTACAATCGTTGTTACGCCTCAGCCCCAACCTGTAACACCTGCGCCTGAGTTTGAAATGAAAGCCTTCCCTAACCCTGCAACAACACATACCATCATCAGTTATACCTTAACAAAACGCACACAGGTATCACTGATTGCATTTGACACAAGCGGAAGAGAAGTACTAAAACTTGTGGATGGCATTCAATCAACAGGTAAACAGCTTATACGCTTTAACACAGCGTCATTACCTGCCGGTATTTACAACGTAAAAATTGTAGTAGAAAAAATTGAGAAGACAATACAGGTAGTTGTGGCGAAATAATGTCAACAGGCAATGTGCAATAAACAACTGGCAAAACCTGTATGAAATCCATACATTCTTACTTTTTGCCCATTGCTTGTTGTCTGTTGCCTATTGTCTTTTGCCCATTGACTATTAACTATTGTCTATTAACCATTCACCCTACCTTTGTAAAAATAACTCCCATGGCAGAAGATCTCCTCATTATACAAGGCACGAAAGAAGAGCAATACCAGCAACTGCTTCCACAGATCAAAGCTTTGCTCGAAGGCGAGCCTGATCTGACGGCTAATCTTGCCAACGTATGTGCTGCGCTGAAAGAGCAATTCGGTTGGCTATGGGTAGGATTTTACTTGGTGAAACCCAGTTCAGCGAAAGCATTTTCAGAAAAAAGCGAAGAGTTGGTTCTTGGGCCTTTCCAGGGACCTGTTGCCTGCACCCGCATCCGTAAAGGAAAAGGTGTTTGTGGTACTTCTTGGGCCGAAGCAAAAACGCTGATTGTTCCAGATGTAGAAAAATTTCCTGGTCATATTGCCTGTAGCAGTTTAAGCAGATCAGAAATTGTGGTACCGGTGATCCGCAACAACAAGGTGCTGGCAGTACTGGATGTTGACAGTGTTGATTTGAATACATTCGATGAAACAGATCAGCAATATCTTCAAGAAATTATTGCTTCGATCGAATTCTAATACTGCACAATGCAAAAAGATAAGGTGCTGCTTTACGGAGCCAATGGTTACACCGGTGAGTTGATTGCCCGTTATGCAAAAGATTATAACATCTCTCCTGTTCTTGCAGGAAGGAATGAAACAACCATCCGCTCATTAGCTGAACGTTTACAACTTACCTACCGGATCTTTTCGCTGGATGATGCCCATGCATTGCAGCAACAATTACAGGATGTACAGTTAGTCATTCATGCAGCAGGTCCATTTGCCAATACCGGTAAACAAATGGTGGAGGCCTGTATTGCAACACATACACATTACATCGACATCAATGGTGATATTTCTGTTTTTGAACTCATCAAAAAATATGACGCAGCAGCAAAGCAGGCAAATGTGATGCTGATGCCCGGCGCAGGCTTTGATGTAATTCCTACTGATTGCACCGCATTGCATTTGAAAGAACAATTGCCTGATGCTACACATCTTCAATTAGCTTTTATTCCAAAAGGCGGACAGGTAAGTCATGGTACCGCCACAACAATGGCCAGCCGGCTAGGCGAAGGCGGCACTGCAAGAGAAAACGGGAAACTGGTAAGAAAACCGCTTGGGCATAAAGGCATGTGGCTTGATGTGAATGGAAAAAGTTTATTTGTGATGACTCTGCCCTGGGGCGATATTTCTACGGCTCATCATACCACAGGTATTGCGAACGTGGAAGTATACACGGGAATGAAACCAACTGTTTATCGATTACTCAAATTTCAATTTCTGTTCAACTGGTTATTACGCACAAATTTCATACGAAGCATCATTCAGCAAAAGATCAATGAACGCCCTGCCGGACCAACAGATGAGCAACGTGCAAAAGCATCAACAACAATCTGGGGTAAAGTGTGGAATACAAAAGGCGACGAAAAAATAAGTGTATTGCAATGTGCCGATGGATACAGCGTAACAGCTTGGGGTTGTTTACTCATCACACAAAAAATAATGAATGGAGAATTGAAAGCCGGCTACCAAACACCTGCTTCCTGTTACGGCAAAGATCTTATCCTTGAAATTCCGAAAAGTACACGCATCAGCTAAGGCTTCACAAAATAGGCATCGGCATTGTAGGTGATCACAAATGACCGTGCAGAAGCAGGTGCCACTAACCGAAACAAGCGTGTAACAAACTCATTCCTGCTCCTTCGGCTCCCCTTTTTCTTTTTATCGAAATCATAGTAATCAACAAAAGAAACAAGTGATTGATCAGTTGCCTGATAAATAACTGTAAGGTTACCAACTCCCCAACCGAAATAATTATCATTGTGCAGGTTCACATATTGCGTGCAATAGCCGGGATGGTTCGTCTCAAGTGGCTTACAATCTGTAATGGTTACATACAGCGGAACTGTTTGCTGCAAACGTTTAAAATCAGCTTCAGAAACAACAAATGTTTCACCACTACCCAACAGGTAATGTTGCAGCAACTCTTTTTCCAAAGGCGAGTTTAATTTTGGATGAAGCGACACCAGTTTGTAAAACAATTGACGATACCCCCGCAACTTTTTTTGTTTTACAACAACAACAGCAGCAGAATCGCCGGCCACCAGCAGAGACGGGACAAACAACAACAGGAAGAGATAGCAATGCTTCATTCAGGCGTTAAAAATAACATTTTTCTTATTCTGCACTTCTTTTCGCATGTCGCCTTAGTTTTGCGGCTCTGAAAGATTATTACGCCATACTTGATGTGCCATTAACCGCTACGGTTCCTGAAATTAAACAGGCTTACCGCAGGCTGGTAATGATCTATCACCCCGATAAGAACAACGATGATCCGTATGCATTGGCCCGCTTCAATGAAATTAAAGAGGCCTACGAAGTACTGATGAACCCGGGTAAAAAAGAAGTATACCTGCACGAGCGCTGGTTGCGAAAAGCAGGTGGCCATAAGATTGGTGAAGAAATGGTAACTGCTCCCAACATTCTCATCAAAAGCCTGGAGCTCAACAAACAAATCGCTGCAATGGATATTTACCGTATGAGCTATGGCGGCATGGTCGATCGTATTCTTTCGCTCGTCAATAATACCACCATCGATGAACTGCTGGCACAAAAAGAAACCGAAGTGCAACAGGCCATCATCCACAGCTTGCTGAACACTACAAAACATTTTCCTTTTAAGGAAACAAAGCTTGTTGTTGACCAACTCCGCAAACTGGCAAAAGATCACCCACAGCTTTTACAACACATTGATGTTACCCTGGAACAAAAAAGAAAAAAAGAAAACTGGACTAAGTTCAACGGATTGTTTGTTTTCCTGCTCACTGTTTTACTATGCCTCCTTATTTATATTCTGGGACGTTAAGGTTTGTTGAATGATCGCCTCAGCAAACAGCCAATTCGCTTCACATAAAAAATTATTGTGATGAATGGCAGAACATTTGTTTGATAAGTCTGTTCTCTTACCAAACAAAAAATTTTATGAAGAAGACATTTTTCTCTCTTATGACAACTGCAGCTATTGCAGTAGTAATGACCGCTTGCGGAAGTGGCGAAACAGCTGAAGCAACAAAAGATACTGTAGCTGCAGAAACAACTGCTGCTGCTGACACGATGGCTCCTGCTGCACCTGCAACAGTTGTTGCTATTGCTGTTGGTTCTCCTGATCATTCAACGTTGGTTGCTGCTGTAACTGCAGCAGGTTTAGTTGAAACGTTAAGTGGTGCCGGTCCTTTCACAGTATTTGCTCCAACAAATGCAGCGTTTGCCGCATTACCTGCCGGTGCTCTTGACAATTTATTGAAGCCTGAAAACAAAGCTGATCTTACAGGTATTTTAACTTACCATGTTGTAGCAGGAGCTTTAAAAGCTGCTGATCTGAAAGATGGTCAGAAATTGAAAACAGTAAACGGTGCTGAGTTAACTGTTTCAATTAAAGATGGTAAAGTAATGATCGATGGCGCAAACGTAACTGCCGCTGATCTTACAGCCGGTAACGGTGTTGTGCATGTATTGGATGCAGTGGTAATGCCTAAAAAATAAGCGGTACCCTTTTTCATTCTATAAAAAATTGCTTCCCGAAAGGGGAGCAATTTTTGTTTTGTACAGTTTCGTTCTTGAGCTTTGGTTTTTCCGATTTGGATCCTGTTCCTTGTGCCTTGGATTTCTTTCTTGTACCTTGTTTTTTGGATTTTGGATTTTCCTTGTGCCTTGTTTCTTCCCTTGTACCTTGTGCCTTTCCTCTTGTGCCTTCATAGAGTTATCTTTGCGCCATGCATTACGTTTCTGTAGAAGGTTTAACGAAGAGTTACGGTATTACTCCCCTGTTTTCGAATATTACATTTCACATTGAAGAAGGTGATAAAATAGCCCTGGTGGCCAGGAATGGTTCAGGCAAATCCACTTTATTGAAAATATTGGCGGGTAAAGAAACGGCCGATGGTGGCAAATGCTGGATCAACAAAGATGTGGATATTGCTTTGTTTGAACAGGAACCCGATTTTGATCAAAGCAAAACAATTCTTGATAATATTTTTCAGCACAATCACCCGGTGATCAATGCCATTAAAGAATACGAACTGATCAGTGAAGAGAACGATACCGACAAACTGGGTGCAGCCATTGTAAAAATGGATGAACTCGGCGCATGGGATTTTGATGCAAAGGTGAAACAGATCCTTGGCAAACTGAATATCCATCATCTCCAGCAATCAGTAGGAACATTATCCGGTGGTCAGCGTAAACGTGTGGCGCTTGCAAGAACATTGATTGATATTGGCTTTGATCACAAGCATGTACTACTCATCATGGATGAACCTACCAACCATCTTGATGTTGAGATGGTGGAATGGCTGGAACATTATCTCAGCAAAGAAAACATTACACTCTTGCTTGTAACGCATGATCGTTATTTCCTCGATACAGTTTGTAATGAAGTTTGGGAACTTGACGGAAGCACGTTGGTTGAATACAAAGGCGATTACCAGAATTATTTAGAAAAGAAAACGGCACGTATTGAAAGCGATCTTGCAAGTATTGACAAAGCAAAGAATACGTACCGCAAAGAATTGGAATGGATGCGTAAGCAACCAAAAGCACGTACAACAAAAAGCAAATCACGACAGGATAATTTCTACGAAGTAGAAGCAAAAGCCAAACAACGCATCGAAGATCAACAGGTGCAACTGAGTATGAAGATGAACAGGCTTGGGGGCAAGGTGGTGGAGATGAAAAAAGTGTACAAGAGTTTTGGCGATAAACAAATCTTAAAAGGCTTTAATTATACATTCAAAAAAGGTGAACGTGTTGGTGTGGTTGGAAAAAACGGTGCAGGTAAATCAACTTTCATTGATATAATACAGGGCATTCAACAACCCGATAGCGGAAAGATCAATGTAGGCGACACGATCGTGTTTGGCAACTATTCACAAACAGGTTTAGAAATAAAAGAGGACCTGCGTGTAATTGAATATGTAAAAAACATTGCGGAGAATTTTCCGTTAGCAAACGGTGGCTCATTGAGTGCTGCACAGTTCCTGCAATTGTTTTTGTTTGATCCGGATAAACAATACACTTACATTTCAAAATTGAGTGGTGGTGAGAAAAGAAGATTGCATTTGCTCTCCATACTTTTCCGTAACCCGAATTTCCTGGTGTTGGATGAACCAACGAATGATCTTGATCTCCCAACATTGGCTGTACTTGAAAATTTCTTATCAGAATACCCGGGTTGTTTGCTGATTGTTAGCCATGATCGTTATTTTATGGATCGACTGGTTGATCATTTATTTGTGTTTGAAGGCGATGGCGTGATCACTGATTTCCCCGGCAACTATGCACAACTGCGTTTGTGGCAAAAGGAGAAAGAGAAGTTGGAAGCCGATAGTAAAGAGTCAGGAGCCAGCACTGAGCGAAGTCGAAGTGTGGTTCAGGAGTTACCGAGCGCAGTCGAGGCAACGACCATCGAAAAAAAACGTTTCAGCTTCAAAGAAAAACGTGAGTTTGAATTATTGCAAAAAGAGATCGAACAATTATCAGCTGAAAAAGAAACTATCACTGCCAAACTCAACAGTGGCAATCTTCCGTTTGATGAATTACAACAACTCAGCAACCGCATTGGTGAAGTAACCAATCTTCTTGATGAGAAAGAATTCCGCTGGCTGGAGTTGAGTGAGTATGTTGATTAGGATGTATGATTTATGATTTGTTCTATCTGTAGTGAACTAAACCCCTTAATTAATCGGAATACACAAAATCGTCCGCCTTCGGCATTTGTTCAATGATGCTTGCAGCAATGGCTGGTGCAGTGAGTTTGCGTATAGTTGTATCAAGCCATGCAAGATCAGCATATAGAATTGCTGCCAATGTTCCATCGGCTTTTCTCATTTCATGCTTTGCACTCCATCTCGATCCATCACGCTTGCATTTTGTGAGCAACATGTTTACGGTTACAATATCCCCCGCATTGAGCTCTCTTCTGAAAATACATTCCTCACGAAAAAGAATGGGACCGATCTTTAATTCGTTCATCACCTCCAGTGTGCAACTGTGTGTAATAAAAAAACTCATACGTGTATGTGCACCCAGTTCATAATACTTCGAATGCATCACATGCTGGTTGGCATCCACATCGGCCCAACGGAGTTCGAATGTTTTACTGTATTCGTTCATTGGTTGAAGTTAAGAAAGTCAATGGTGAATTGTCAATGGGCAATGGACAATAGTCAAGCATAACTTGGAGAGGCGACTCAGAACTTCAAAATTCAGAACTTGCTTGTTCAAAATGTATATATAAAAACACGTCCACACATAACTCTTAACTCATAACTTTTCAAAAAACAAGAAACCCCGGCTCATCACCAGGGCTTCGTATCATCAGGATAAATAACTCACTTTTTGTTGTACATCAACTCGTAGTATTCATGTGCCATACGGTTACTGTCGAACTGGAAGCGTACATCACGCATACCATTCTGAGTAATCTGGCGCCATACAGGGAAATTGTCGTAGTACAATGGTAAGATCTGGCGTTCAAGAATTTCATACATCTGGTCAAGATCGTATTGATCCTGTTCCTGCACATGCATGGCTGTATAATCAACAGGCGGTACAATGAAACTGTTGTTACCATGATTGGCAAACTCGCAGATCCATCCATCGAACGTACTGAAGTTGACAGCACCATTCATGGCTGCCGTCATACCACTGGTACCACTTGCTTCACGTGGCACACGTGGATTGTTTAACCAAACATCTGCCGCTTGTTTCAAACGCTTGCTCAATGCAAGTTCATAACCCGTACACACAGCTACGTTTTTATAATTCTTACTCAGGTGAACAAGATTATTAAAGTCGCTGATAGCAGGATAATCAACAGGGTATGGTTTACCAGCCCAGATGATCTGCACCGGGTATTTTTTATTGCTGAGTAATGCATTGAAACGATCAAGATCACGTGTAATCAATTCTGCACGTTTGTAACCTGCAAACCGACGTGCCCATACGATTGTCAATACATTGGGATCGAATAATTTTCCTGTCTGATCAGCAACCAGATCAAATGCCCTGCGTTTCAAATATTGTTTACGATCATCAAAGCGTTCCTCGTTTCCTTCATCCATAGAGAAATACAATTGCTTATCGGCCCAGTAACGCCAGTTTTGTGCATTGGTTACATGGGTAATAGGTGCAATACCTTCGTAATGGCTCCACATTTTACGACTCACTTCTCCATGCAATGCACTCACACCATTTGAATGACGTGCAAAACGCAATGCGGCCAGTGAATGATTGAACTGATCATCATAAATACCTGTGAGCTTACGCACTTCATTCAACGGTATACCGCAGAAATAGCTCATCTTCTCACAGAGATAAATATCATGTTTTTCGTTACCTGCTTCTTCAGGTGTATGCGTGGTAAACACCAAACGCTTTTTCACTTCTTCAACTGATCCGAATTTATTGTAGAGATAAAACGCCGATGAAATAGCATGTGCTTCATTCAAATGATATACATCAGGCTTAAATCCTAATTCATCAATGAGCTTTGCACCACCAACACCCAACAAAATAAACTGGGCTACTTTGGTTGCAACGTTTGCATCATATAAACGGTGACAAATAGTTTGTGATACATAATCATTCTCAGGAAGATCAGTACTCAACAAAAACATAGGAGCACTCTTGAATGTTTCAGGATTCAGGTACCATGCTTTCACCCAAACAGGATGCTCATGAATATTGATCTGAAATTTGATGCCCGTATCTTCTAAAAAATTATATATTTTTTCGTTCCATTGCACCTGCAGTGTTTGGTCCTGGTTACGTGCCTGGTCGTAATAACCATACTTCCACAGGATACCGATGCCAACAAGATTCTGCTTCAGTTCGTATGCACTGCGCATGTGCGAACCGGCGAGAAATCCCAAACCACCGCTATAAATTTTTAAAGGCTGATGTACCGCAAATTCCATTGAGAAGTAAGCCACTTTCTTTGTGTATGCATTTTCAGTGGCGTAAGGAACCTTGAAATGATTAAACGTCATAATACAGTTGTTCGTTTGCTTTAGGGTGCGCAATATAACAGGAAAAATCCAAAACGGCCTTTTTTGCCGAACGGGGTTATTAACATCAAACGGTTGGTATCACAGCGGTTACTTCTATTTCAATTAACAGGCGCTCATCGATCAAAGCAGACACTTCTACCATTGTAGAAGCCGGTTTTATGGCAGCAAACACTTCGCCGTGTGCTCTGCCTGCTTCTTCCCACTTGGAAATATCAGTTACAAACATACGGGTGCGAACCACATCACTGAGCGAAGCACCGGCCTCCGCCAACGCCTTTTCTATTTTTTGAAATATGTATTTCGTTTGCAGGTAAACACTCCCCAACCCTACCAACTTATCTCCATCCATAGCGGTTGTGCCCGCCACTTCCACTACATTACCCACACGCACTGCTCTTGAATAACCTACTACATCTTCCCAAGGGGAACCCGAACTTATTAACTGACGATGCATATCTTGAATTTAAATGATCAATTGGCAATAGACAATAAACAAAGAAAAAAACTTCGAACTATAGAACTTAAAAAAAACAACAGACTGCAGACCACTGACGACTCACCACTCACAACTAACCACTCACAACTAACCACTCACTTCTTCTTTTTCTTCACCGCTTCTTTCTTCTTCGGATAACTGCCTTCAAAGAAACAAGTGATATCACGGTAAAGCCCGCAGTTTTGTTCAGAAATGCGTACTGATGATGTGGTAAAATCAAAGGTGATAGCACAATCACTGCTGCCATCACGAAATACGCCTTTTGTTTTGCTCACCCATTCGCCTGTACCTTTTACTTCGCCCACACAATCACCATTCTGTTTGCTGAAATGAATAAAGAATTCAAATGTTTTATCAGTAGCGCCATCACGAATAGAAACAAGATTCTTTTTATCAGTTGTATAATCAGCTGAATACTTTCCTTTACGAGATAAACTGTCAATAGGGTTACCCATGATGAGATCACTCAGGTCTTCTGTGCTGTTGGTCATGGCAATAATGAACTTGCCTGTTTCATCCATGAAGTAGATGGTTTCATTCGTCCATAATTCACCCGTAGGCGTTTTGCGTTCCTGGATGAAGGTGATGGTATGTTTGCTGTCGATCTTACAATAACTGGTGGCTTTCCCTTTCGGCATTAACGCACCAATATTCAATGAACCCAGGTATTGCGATTTATTGTTGAAGTAAAGTAACTGTGCTCCACGCTCTTTTCCGATGACAGATTTCACCAACACATAATTGCCTTTTTCACCATCAACAGATTTACCAGCCAGGTATAATTTGAGATTTTTTGTTTTCGGATAAAGCTTTGTATAAACAGAATCCGGAAGGAAGGTCTTGAAGGTCGCCTGGTTGATGAGAACCGAATCTTTTTCTTTTGCATTCAGCAAACTGTCGTTCACCAGAATGGGATGGCTTAATTCTTTCGCCAGCAGAATAAAATCAGCCGCCGTAAGATCTTCGTCCTTTATTTCCTTTGGCTTTTTGCTTTTGCATGCTGTTACGGCAAAAAGGAAAAAAAGGCAGGCGAATACAGAATACTTCATATCAGTAGTTATGAATCTTAAAAATAGGGGTTTTGGAGGATTTAGGATATATGATGTCGGATTTAAGATGTTGGAATATCGCAGTCCGTCTGAAAGGTCAGAAATCATACCTCTTAAATCCGATATCAAAAATAATTTCATCTGTTTTGAGAAAATATTTTAGTTTCGCCTAAATTTTAATTTCATAGCCAATGAACTTTTCGACAGCCGAGGAGAATTATATTAAAGCCATCTGGCGGTTACAGCAATCCGATGCCAATGTAACCACCAATGAACTGGCTGCCGAACTGCAAACCAAACCGGCTTCTGTAACCGATATGCTGAAACGCCTCAGTGAAAAAAAACTTCTTCATTACGCTCCTTATTATGGGGTTACCTTAACACCCGAAGGGAAAAAACTGGCGCTCAATATCATCCGCAAACACCGGCTTTGGGAGTTTTTTCTTGTAGAGAAATTACAATTCAACTGGGATGCGGTGCATGATATTGCCGAAGAGCTTGAGCATGTAAGTAGTCCTGAATTAATTGAACGTCTCGATGCGTTCCTTGGTTTTCCAAAAGCTGATCCGCATGGTGATCCTATCCCGGATAGTAAGGGCCGCATGACCAGCACCAACAATATCAGTCTGCAGCAATTACCCGAATCACAACCGGCTATTGTAACAGGTGTTGGTGATCAGAGCAGCAGTTTATTGGAACTGCTGCGTCAAAAAAATATCGGTATCGGCACCAAGCTCGAAATAAAACAACGACACAATTTCGATGGCTCTGTTGAGATCAAGCTGCGCAACCAGCCATTGATCAACCTAAGTGAACAACTGGCCAAAAACATATTTGTAAAAACACTCTGATGATGGAATCGATTGTAAAGTTTTTCTCTGAGATACACCCTGTATGGGCGGCTTTTATTGCCACCACATTCACCTGGCTGGTAACCGCAGCAGGTGCATCTCTCGTATTCTTTTTCAAAACACTTAACCGTGGCGTTTTAGATCCAATGCTCGGTTTTACCGGTGGTGTAATGGTAGCTGCCAGTTTCTGGAGCTTGCTTAATCCTGCCATTGAAATTTCTGAAAAGCTTTATCCCGGCTATAGCTGGATGCCTGCTGCTGTGGGCTTTTTACTCGGGGCACTTTTTATTTTTTTCCTCGACAAAGTAACACCCCATCTGCATCTCAATTTTGGTTTGTCAGAAACAGAAGGTATCCGCACCAAGCTGCACAAAACAACCTTACTTATTCTTGCCATTACGCTGCACAACATACCGGAAGGTTTAGCAGTAGGTGTATTGTTTGGAGCTGCTGCACTTGGTATGGAAGATACTTCTATTACCGGGGCCATTGCACTGGCCATTGGTATTGGCTTGCAGAATTTTCCTGAGGGTTTAGCAGTATCGATGCCGTTACGCAGACAAGGTGTTACACGGTTTCGTAGTTTTTGGTACGGACAACTTTCTGCAATTGTAGAACCTGTTGCCGGTGTTGTGGGCGCACTGGCTGTTATTTACATGCAACCTGTGTTGCCGTTTGCATTGGCTTTTGCTGCCGGTGCCATGATCTTTGTTGTGGTGGAAGAAGTAATTCCTGAAACACAACGTGATAAATACACTGATCGTTCAACACTTGCTTTCATCGGCGGATTTTTAGTGATGATGATCCTGGATGTGGCATTAGGATAAGCTTACAACACAACAACTAAATATTTACACTTAGCATGTACTCCTTTGTGAGTATTGTTGCAAACAAACAACGCTGTTAGATTTGCTTAGTACTTAATCAACATTAAACATTCCTGTGGCAATTGGTAAGATCATCGTTGAGGCTTATTTTTTTGTATCATTGCCATGCTCAAATCAAATACCCATGTTGTACCGAAAACTTGTACCCACACTCCTTTTTATTTTTACTTCTGCCTTATTACATGCACAATCAACAGCAGGCCTGCCTAAAGCTGTACTGGTAAATAAAGCAGGCAACAGTGTAAGCACAGCATCAATTTCTGATTTTGACAACCCTGTTATTGTACTCACTTATTCTGAATCGTGGTGTACGCCTTGTGTAAAACTTATCACTGATCTTGATAATAATTACAGCACACTGGGCACAGCATCAAACGTAAAAATAGTGGCTGTGAATGTTGACAAAAGTCTTACTTCTAGTGAAGTATTTTCAAAAGCAAGCCGTTGGAAAAATGTGGAAGTACTGTTCGACAGATCGCAGCAATTGATGCAGGCGATGTACACCACAAAAGCACCTGTGATCTTTTTTATGGATGACAACCAACAGGTTATTTACACACATACAGCTTACACACTCGATATAAAGAAAGCTTATAAACTTGCCGGCCAGATCAAACGAAAAGAAATACAGGCAAAGAAAGTGTTTTACGATAAAGACTGGTTTCCCGCAGCAGAAGCAGATGCAATGTATTACCGGACTATTTCTAAGAAAGACGATAACAGCTGGGTGGTAAACGACTACTATAAAAATGGTCGTTTGCAAATGAGTGGAGAAGCTACGCTTGCTTTTCCGTTAGTACGCAAAGGAAAATACCAGTACTACTACCAGGATGGTAAACTATCAAGCGAATCGAACTACACTGAAAATGTTTTGAATGGCCGCTCACTGGGTTATTACAATACAGGCGAATTGCAGTATGAGTATACATATGCTTACGGGAAACTTGAAGGTAAATGGACAAAGTATCATGCAAACGGAAAAACAGCCAATGTTGGCATGTATACAGGTGGTGTTGCAACAGGTATATTCTATCATTATTATGAATCAGGTAAAAAAAGAAAAGAAACAAACTGGGCAAACGGAAAGATGCACGGCAAATGCACAGGTTGGTACGAAAATGGCAAGCTTAAGTTCGAAGCAGTTTTTGAAAATGGCGAAATGAGCAGCACTGTTGATCCCAAATATTTTCATGAAAATGGCAAGTCGGCTATTGAAACGAAAGTGACAGATGGCAATAAAACAGTGAAGTATATCGATGCCATGGGCATACCGTTTTTAGAAATGCAGGAAACCGGAAATCTATTTGAGCTTACTCAATTTTACAGTAATGGTGAGTTGTTAATGAAAGCAACAATGAAAGACGAGAATACGGTTAACGGTAAATACATAGCCTGGTATGAAAACGGGCAGAAGAAGTTTGAAGCAACTTTTTTCAACAATGAACCAAGTGGCAAAGCGATGAGCTGGTACGAGAACGGCACCCCAAAAGAAAAACTTGATTTCACCACCAATACAAAAGAGTACTTTGATAAACAGGGAAACAAAGTTGCTTCGATCCCCGATCCTGTTTTGAAAGTAGGAAAAGGAGAACGACTCAACACAAAACCCATTTCCGATAATATTTATGTTATTGAAGACGCAATTAAGAACGAAGGAAAAGAATAGTTTTTCACATTCCTCCATATATTTCTATAAATTTAAGGGCAGCAATCAGCTGCCTTTTTTATTCATCACCATTGTGTAATTCTAACAAATGAAATCTATTATCAAGCTTACTCTTTCAACCGTTTTTATTTTTTCTGCTTCAATTGCAATCGCACAAAAAACAACCGGGAGCAAGGTTCCTGAGGTTTCGCCCATGCCCATGAAACCGGAAATGACAGAGATATGGAACCCTGAAGTAAAAGTAATTACGCCAGGTAAAAAAGAAGGAGAAGCACCATCTGATGCCATTATTTTATTTGATGGTAAAAATCTTGATCAATGGGTTAGCCAGCGGGATAAAACAAAAGCTCCTGCATGGAAGATCATCAACAACGATTATTTTGAAGTAGTACCCGGCAAAGGTGGTATTGAAACCAAACTTGCATTTGGTGATTGCCAGTTACATATTGAATGGAGTGCACCCGACAGTGTTGTAAACGACGGGCAGAACCGTGGCAACAGTGGCATCTTTTTTCAGAACCGTTATGAGTTGCAGGTACTCGATTCATACAAAAACAGAACCTATCGTAACGGTCAGGCAGCAAGTATCTATAAAGACCATGCCCCATTGGTGAATGCCATGCGCAGCCCTGACGAATGGAATACATACGATATTATTTATACGGCACCACGTTTTAAACCAAATGGCGAGTTGGATGCACCTGCAAGAATTACCGTGCTGCATAATGGTGTGTTGGTTCAGAATAATGTTACGATCAATGGCCTTACAAATTATATCGGCTTGCATACTTATACCACCGCACATGGTGAAGATGTAATTTCTTTACAGGACCATGGCTGCAAAACACAATTCCGTAATATCTGGATCAGGAGACTGTAAAACAAAGAGCTTATCTTTTAGAAGTGTAAACCAAGTTTGTTCCCTTCATCCATGAATCTGTTTGATATGAAGAAAGTTTATTCTTTATTACTGGTTCCGGTGTTTCTCCTTTCCACACTGCACAGTATTTGCCAGCCGGCAAAAGCGGAAGCCGGCATCAGAGAGATCATGGAACAAAACAATGTGATTGGTCTTTCAGTTGCAGTAGTAAAAAAGGGAAAGATCATTTACACCCATTCATTCGGCAGTAAGGATGTGGAAAGCAATACAGCATTAACCGATGACTGCCTGTTCCGCATAGCATCTATCTCCAAATCATTTTCTGCAACATCCATCATGCAATTGGTTGAAAAGAAAAAACTTTCTTTGGATGATGATATCGGCAAGCTGCTTGGCTTCAGCATCCGCCATCCAAAATTTCCTGAAACGGTTATTACGTTAAGGATGATCCTGTCACATCGTTCAGGTATCAACGACAGCCAGGGATATTTTACACTTGATGTGATTAACCCTGCAAAGAATCCTGGTTGGGTAAAATGTTTCAGCGATTATGAACCGGGCACGGCATACAGGTACTGCAATCTCAATTACAACATGGCGGGTACCATCATTGAAAAAACAACAGGCGAACGTTTTGATCAATATGTAAAACATCATGTGCTTGATCCGCTTGGATTATATGGCGGTTATTGTGTTGACTCTTTGGATAAATCCCGTTTTGCAACGATTTATGAATACGATGGTAATGCAAAGAAGTTCAACGCTTCGCCCGCTGCCTATGCGCCACGCAGCGAAGAGATCGCTCATTATACTATGGGTTACAGCACGCCCATCTTCTCGCCTACCGGTGGTATGAAAATATCTGCAACCGATCTTGCCAAATACATGACCATGCATATGCAGCTTGGCCGTTATAAAAAAACAAAGATCATCTCAAAGAAAAGTGCCAGGCAAATGCAAACCAAATTAAGCGAGAAAGAAGGATACGGGCTTGCTATTATGACGACGGAGAATCTGATACAAGGTAAAATCATGAAAGGACACACAGGATCAGCATACGGACTTTACAGTACCATGTTCTTTCAGCCCAAAGAACAATTTGGTTTTGTGGTGATCAGCAATGGTTGTAACCCCGCCTATACCGATGGCATGAATACAGTAATGCGTAAAACCATTACCTGTTTATACGATTCCTTTATTGCAGCAACGCAACAATAGACTTATAAAAGTTATACCACTCCCTCTGCTTACAATTACAAACTGTAAAACACAAAGAGTGGTATAACTTACAAACTCAGAACTTGTTCTTAACTCATAACCCGTAACTTCTTTACATATGCTCATCTCTCTTCCTTGTAGCTTCTTCTTTTGATTCCTTATCATTTTCTTCCACCACTTCTTTTACACCTTGCACCAATGAAGAGATCGGCCCTTTCATATTATCCTGCGGATCTGTTTTGTGCAGCGTTTCAGGATCGGGCTTTATAGCAGATGATTCGTCACCTGTTTTTTTCTTCTTTACTTCCTGTTGTTGTGCCATAATGTATGTTTTTATACATACACTGTTTCAAATATGAGGCCAGTTAAAATCAGTAAAAAACACCGGCTTAAAAGTTCAACCTTTGGGGGCAATCAATTGTATATTAATAAACTGTAAGGAAACAGGCATTCCTGCCATTTTGCTCAACCAAGCGAAAGCTCAATAAAAGAAGTTTCAAACTGCTCATCGATCGTTTGATGAACAGCCCCGTTAAAATAGGTAATACGGTTATTGATGCTGCTTTGCGCAGAGTTTTTTATTGCTTTGATAAAATTAAACTGAAGATCATTTTGACTGAGAACCAGTGTTACCTGTGAAGGTTTATACAATACATTTAATACAACCTTTGTTGCAGAGGAACTGTTCAGCACAAGATCAAGATAATCCTGCAGGATCCTGAAAACTGAAAACTTATCGTTCTGACTGATGTTTTCAACTGCAAGATCATTGTACTCAAACTGAACATGAATATTGTTCAGTTTTTTCAGTTCAATGATATACTCTCGTGTTCCATCAACTAAACCGATATCCGCAATAATAGCCGGGTGCAGTTTAATACACAACATGGTTACAGCATTAATGGCATCGTTTGTAAGCGAGTAACTTTTAGCAAGCAATTCTTTGTCGCCGTTTTTTGCAATGGCTTCACCTTGGTACATCTTTGATGCTGCCAGCATTTGGGCCACACTGTCACGCAACTCATATACAATATTCTGGTTGACCGTTTCCTGCTTTTCAATAACGGAACGCAACTCCTGCTTTCGGTTACCGGCTTCAAGGGAAAGAATACGACTGTACAATTTTTCCTGATAATTATAAATCAGGATAAAGTAATAAACAGTTAATGAAAACGAGATAAAAAAAGAAAGGTAAAAAGTACGCTTTGCTTCCGTGAGCTGTTCAATCGGGTATTGAAAATTATCATCAGAAAAGATCAATGAAATAAACAGGAAACAAATCGTTACAACAGAAAAAATAACTACATACTGTCGCTTACCTTCTGTACGAAATAAATAGATATAGGCAAGGATCAATGGAAAATAGTAGAGGTAGGTTGCGCTTTTAATACCCATGTGCAACCCGATAAGCATAAACGCCACATTGAACGTTACCCCGGAAACGATCTTTGCCGACAAGGTATATTTCCGGCGATGTAATACCAGCGATACAACCAGGATGCATGAAGCAACTAGGAGCACATACACATCATAGAAATCGCCATAACCCGATTGCACACTATCAGCTACATTGATGCCAATGGCAAGAAGGGCAAGATAAATAAAGCGGTTAAAGCCGGTTAACACGTTGTGCTTAACAACATCATCAATGGATGAAGCACTGTTCATATAAATGGGGATTCAGGATATTGGATAAAAATGATCAACACCGAAAGTAGATCAAAGCAACCCGGTTCCTTCTTTTTGTATGTACTTGTTTGGATAATTAATGTTTTCTATGGATGCCATCTATAATATACCCCTGAAATGAATAAGAGGTAGCGGCACATATATGTGTGTTGTGTATAGAAGAGCTGAATTGGCCGACAGGATGTGCAGATCTTAAGAGGCAACCCGTTGCTGCAATTTACTCATCAGCAGTAGACGGCTCAGCTAACTTTGTAACCGGAATTTTTGCTTTTAATGTAAACCCCTTGCCGGGTGCGGTTTGAATCAACAGTTCCCCGTCGAAATAACCAACCCTGCTCCTGATATTATTTAAACCAATGCCATTTCCTTTTTCTTCAAGATTGGCTCCTTTTCCATCATCGCCTATCAGTAAGTTTAGGGATTGAGCATCGGGGTAAATCCTGATAAATGCATTACCTGCTTCACTATGCTTCAGAATATTATTCAGTTGCTCCTGCACAATTCTGTAGAGGGTGAGTTTCAGCTCCCTGCACACCTGTTCTTCATCAAAACCATCGGCACTAAAACTGATCTGCAACGGAGAGCTCTGGTGCACATCTTCAATCAGATCACGAATGATCTGTCCCAAACTGATGCTTTCAAGAGAAGGTGTAACAATCTGGTGCGACAAGCGCCTGATCTCTTCAATGGCATTTACCAAATGCTCTTTGCAACGAACCAGCAGTTCTTCCTGTTCAGTTGTTTGTTTCAGTGCTTTATCCAGGAAAAGTTTAGATGCCGCCAGTATCTGGTTAATATTATCGTGCAGTTCAATCCCAATTTCATTACGCACTTTTTCCTGTGCCCTGATACTGGTGCGTACAATCAGTTTTTCCTGCAGAATCCGTTGCCTGGCGAGTGTTGCTTCAGCTTCATATTTTTCAATGGCTGCTGTAACTGCATTAGGCAAGCGCTGCATCCTGTCTTTCAGGATATAATCACTGGCTCCCTGTTTCATGATCTGCACCGCATAATCTTCCGAAACAGTTGATGTGATCAGAATAAACGGAATTGAAACATCAAGGCGTTGAACAATCTGCAAGGCCTCCTGCGAATTAAATGAAGGAAGCGAGTGATCACTCAGTATAAGATCGGGCCGGCTGTACTGTAACAACTCTTCAAACTGTTGCCTGTTCACAGCTCTGCGTATCACACAACTAATACCGCCATTCTTCAACACATATGCAACCAATTCAGCATCGGAGTCAAGATCTTCAAGATGTACAATATGCAAAACCTTTTTCATACTTACAGTTACAGATGATTAATCGACTTATTCAGCAACATCCAGTAAAAACCAAGTTCTCCAACCGCTTTTGCAAAGTCTTCGAACCCAACAGGCTTTACCACATAGCTGTTTACACCCAGCCGGTAACTGGAAACAATATCTTTCTCTTCACTGGAGGAAGTCATAATCACAACAGGAATAGTTTTTGTGTGCTCACTTGCTTTAAGCTGACGTAACACTTCAATACCATCAACCTTTGGCATTTTAATATCCAGCAAAATCACCTTTGGCGATTTTGTAAGATCCCGTTCGGCATAATCACCTTTTCCAAACAAATAATCAAGCGCCTCCGCTCCATCTTTCAAATGAAGAATGTTATTGGCGATCTTTGCTTTGTTCAATGCCCGTATGGTTAACTCGGCATCACTCAAATTATCTTCTACCAGTAATATTTCCACTTCTTCTAACATAGGTCATCAGTTTTAAGAGTTATTAATCACGAAAAGCTGAACGCAAAAACAGCACCTTCACCCACTTTGCCTTCAGCACGTAAAGAACCATTCTGCCGGTCAACGATCCGCTTTACCAATGCAAGACCAATGCCTGTACCTTCAAATTCATCCTGCCGGTGCAAACGCTGAAAAACACCAAACAGTTTATCACTGTACTTCATATCAAAACCCACACCATTATCTTTCACATAATATTCCACTTTCCCGTTTGTATGTGTTGCACCGATTTCAATAACCGGTTGATCTTGTAGTGAAGAATATTTCATGGCATTGTCAACCAGGTTTAACCATACCTGTTTTATCAACAGCTGATCAGTTTTGCAAACCGGCAAGGCATGCATGATAAAACGATAGTTCTTTTCAGGGCGTTGTGCTTTAAGCTCAGCAACCACCTGCTCCACCAGCTGTTGCATATTTACCTCCTGCACTTCCGTTTCTTTTTTGCTGATGCGTGAGAAGCTGATCAGGTCATCAATAAGCTGCCCCATCATACGTGCATTCGTGACAATAGCATCAGCAATACGTTTTCCATCTTCATTGAGGGTTGTGCCATGATCTTCCCTTAGCATCGTGGCATAACCACTTACGGCACGCAGTGGCGCACGCAGATCGTGTGATACAGAATAAGAAAAAGCTTCCAGTTCTTTATTCGCCTGCTCCAGTTGCGTTGTACGTTTTGCCACTATTGCCTCCAGGTTTTTCTGGGTATCATTCACTTCCTTTGCCATTACATTAAACGCATGCGACAAAACACCCAACTCATCTGCACGTTTCAATTCAACTGTTTGTGAAAAATCTCCTTTGGCAATTCGTCGTGCTGCAATGGCCAGTTTGTCAAGTGGCTTTGTAATACTGCGGCTAAGCAACCACGTTAGTACAATACCAATGATCAGCAACAGCAAGGCACTGCTGATGGCTATTTTCAAAAACTCTTTAGCAGGCTGCAACATGTTTGCCTCCGGCATGGTGACCATTACTTTCCATTGGGTATTATGCACAAGTGTTTGTGCAGCCAGGTAAGGCCGGCTATTCCGTTTATAAGTTATCAGCGCCTTATCAACTCCCGGTGTTGCAGGCAAACCATCCACTGCTGTACGCAGGTCGCTCCATAAACTGCCATCGGCATTACCCACATACAATACCACTTGTTTTCCCAGCAGTTGCGACACCCGTTCGATATTCTCTTTTGAGTTATACATTTTCCGCCAGCGTAACAGGTAACCAATAAGTTTACCCTTATCTGTAACAGCCCCGCATATCGCATAATAAAACGCCTCCCCTTTTATGTATATCCTGCTTACAACACCTGTATCGGCCGCTGTTGGATAACCGGGTATGATTGATGAGAGTTCCAATGAATCATATACATCGCTGAGGTTTGAGGCAGCTGCCTCCTGCCCGTTGGCATTGAGCAGTTGCACGTTGATCCATGTACTGTCAAGCTTTAATTTTTGTAACAACTGATCCACCTCAACAGCCGAGTCTTTGCCTGCAGAAAGAAGAAAAGATTTTACAGCCGGGTTTGCTGCTGCTGCTCTTGTTGAATTTAATACCGGCACGGCCGATTGTGTGTACATACCGGCAAGCTGCTGCGCTAAAATAAGCAGTCGTTCCTTTGCTGCTTTTTCTGCAGTATTACGTATACCGATATACGATAGCCACCCGAAAGCCAGCATCATCACCAGCAAAAGGATAAAGATGAGAAAGGGTAATTTCCGCTGAATTGACTGCCGCTTTAGCAAATGAACGGATGCTGTATATGCGGGATCGATGGTTTTCATTACTGATTGCAAGTTGGTTGTAAGGAATAACAAGTTAACCTTCTGTAAGCAAAGAGTACATAGCTGTTACCACTTGAAACAAACAAGTGAAAACACTTACTTACTGTAACCGATCGATTGAAAACAAAGAAACTGTTTAACAAGGTTGCTTTTATCAACTGTTACCAATTCACCTGATAAAACTGATTTCTCAGGCAGTATAAAGTTATCGGTTTAAGAAAGTGTTTGACTTATACTATTGCGTTAATAACTTGTATATACTTTTTTTAAACAGGAGGACGAACCTGCCTTTGGCTGTTACTTCAGCAACGATCAATCAAAAAGCCTGCCTTACTCAAATGGTTTACGGAAAATGAATGAGCAGCTGCCGTATGCACATCAGCTTACCTGAATACCATTTGCATGTATCACCTGCAACAGATCCCAATTATCTTTTGCGATGTTGGTTTTAAAACATTGTGTGCGGTAAATGGTTTTGCGAAGTATAGCACGTTTATGATTTGCCAGCCAGTTATGTCGTGCATGTACATATTGTTTGATCCATGTTTTTTCATCGCCTGCATTTTTAGGAACTGATTCAGGGAAACGCTCCCGCAACCAGGAAGGCACCGTGCCGCTGTGAATAAAACTGTCGTAAATAACCAGCATACTCAACGCCGTTGTAAACTTCATACCCGTAAACCAGTTGAATGCTGGCTGGTAGTATAGTTGTTCAAAAAAATCGTCCTGCACTTTTTTCATTACAGGATCGCTGTTGCCTGCTGCACGCAATGTTTGCAACAGAACAGTATCGGTATAAAGACCCGGCTTCTTTCCTATCCTGTTCACATAAGGCTTCAGTGCATCCGCAAAAAGTCCGTTGGCATCAACATACAGTTGCAGTAACATTTTTAAGTTACCGAACTCTGTTGTCTGGCTGCGGCCATAGGTAATTTGTTTGATGGGGCTGCCATCGGCACCGGGCGGACCATCCTTCAACAAGGTTACAGCACCGTAGTTACCTGTAATGCTGCCTGTTTCAAACACATTTACTACCCGGAGTATTTTCTGTTTTTGTTGTGTAGTGATAGCCATGATCATAAGCTTTTGTACTACCAGTTTACAACATCGCTTTTGCATATACAGGCGTGAAAACACCTTTTTTATAACGACAGATCAACTTTAAACCTGCGGGGTTGGGGAAACCCCGGAGCTGTAGCTGCATAGAAACTTTTCTTCTGTTTGCTGTTTGGCACAGTTTTCCTTTAGTATGAGGTGGTACGCAATTTTATAACACCTAAAATGATTGTATGGACAAATTAGAATTAAAAGGACAGTGGAATGAGTGGAAAGGCAAACTCAAACAGAAATATGCAGAATTAACCGATGACGATCTTACTTACGAAGAAGGTAAAGACGAAGAGATGTGGGGAAAGGTTCAGAAGAAAACCGGCAAAGCCAAAGATGAATTGGTGAAGTGGTTGAAAGACCTGGGTTAACGAAGATGCCTTAACTATTTTATGCAGCGGACTCCGTAAAAGGGATCCGCTTTTTTTGCGTGCTGCTTATTGTTTTGACGAAGAATTATTTTAACAGTACGAACTTAACATGCACAAGTAGAAAAAAATCATCCTGGCAATCACTGCAGGCAAACACACAAAAGGAAAGCCAGCATTATGCAGTTATTTACTCAGGCAGGTATTCCCAAAACTCATTGGCATACGTAAGGTTGTTGATATGCATAAAAAATAATTCTTCTCCTGCACTGGTATATAACATAAACTGTTTATCGCCCGGAGCAATTGGATATTGATAAGAAGTTGTCATAACAGCACCATCAAATCTGCGATTAACACGATATACCTGGTTAGCCTGTATCAGATACATCATATTATTCCAACGATACGATGAATGAAGCGCTGCAAATCTTGTCTGTGGTCCGCTCTGTAACACACGCCAAACATCAGAAGCCGGATCAAATTCAATTGTTCCGTAACCGGTAGTGGGTATGTAAAACAAATTACCCATCCTGTAAGCATGTCCTTCCAGTTCAACTGGAGCAGGTAAATCTGCAAGACGTGTCCATGTATCTGTTTGCGAATCGTAGGTCCAGCATTGTTGACTTACGGGATTGTTATACACTTCATATCCTCCCAGCACATAAGCTTTGTTGTTGTGTACAAAGCAAAGAGCATCCATACGCCCTGCTGCAGGCATCGATGCTTTTTTTGTCCAAATGTTTGTTTGCGGATCATAACAATACAATGTGCCGGCCCCATTCCCTGCACTGGCAGTTAGGCCGCCAAATACATATGCTTTTCCATTGATAACAAATGAAGCAGTACGGGTGGCCCATTCCGGCATATCAGCCACACGCTGCCATGTGTGCTGCTCAACATCAAACTTCCAGAAATCATCGAACCCTACATACACAAATCCGTTAACTGCAAACATGGTACTCGGTCTGTTCTTCTTACCCGGATAATCGGGCAAACGTTGAAATGTATTTTGAATACCATTGGCAGGTGATATTGTAAACGGAGATGCTGCACAATATTTTTTTGCTTTCCATTCAACACACACCGTTCCGCTTTTTGCATTTGCAGGTATAAATACTTCTGCCAATGTATCGTTTATTACAGCAGCATCGCAGAGTACATCAGCAATGTATAATTTAAATTGTGCACTGCTGTCGGCAGCAAGTAAGTTTTTAAACCCTTTACCAATTACTTTCACTGTGCTGTTTACTCTTGCTGTTGTGGGCGTTGTGCGAATTACTTCAATGGTTGCAGAAGGATTATCGTTTTTGCTGCAGGAAGATACAGCCAGAAGGATCAATAGCACAGGAACCAAGAAATACGTTTTCATGCAATGGATTTACGTTTAAAAGTAATGATTTCCTGTTTCAGGTGAAAACACAGAAGGAAAGAACGTTCGAAAAAAGCGGCACAGGTCATTGTCTTTTGTGTGCTGTTTCGTCATTGCGAAGTATGAAGCAATCTAAGCAAAGAACGTCATTGCGAGCCGAAGGCTCCGGCTGCAGCGTCGGAAGACGAAGCAATCTTTTAACTCATTGCGATGAATAAAAACAGCAAAACGGCAACAGCAATTGCTGGAGATATTACTGAGTCCAATTATTACTTCACAAATACCGAGAAGGCATAACCGATTCCTTTCTTAACCGGCAATATCTTCGGAATATTATTTTTCCAGAGTATCGCTTCATTTCCATGAGCCGCCACATACACGTCTTTTCCTGCTGTGGCAATTGATGCGCCCATAGAAGAAAACCGGTTATCGGTATATAATATCTTACCATTCTTCCATGTTGCCCATGCACCGTTTTGCGTACCAGTCACAAACACATCATTGGTAGCTGATACAGTAACACCTGCAGCCCAATCATTACCAGTTCCTTCCAGTTCAGTGTACTTGCCATTCACCCAAAGTACCGCTGCACTTTTGAGCGGCGTGGAAACTGTTCCTGCAGCGTACACATTACCTTTATGTACGTACACACATAGTACTTCCCAATTGTCAGCGTTTGGAGGAATCTGCAACAGCTGTGGTTGGCCATTTTTATAAATTGCAGGATAATTTATACCATTTACTTGTTGCGAGCTGGCAGCGTACAGATCATTATTGTAAACAAACAGCGACCATATATACATAATTTCAGGATTCGCAAATATGATTACTCCGTTTTTCCAGATAACAACATTGTTTACGCCATTGCGGTAAACCGACCCGCTTACATACACGTCCTTGTTTGCAACAAATAAAGAATGTCCCTGTCCATGCTCACCATCCTTGCTTAAATAAACAGGGCGCATATTTTTCCAAAGTACAGCTCTTGAATCGCCACCGCCATAATTTGAACCTGCCACATACACATCTGTTTTATCAACAAACACTTCTTCCGGTTGTGGGTAGGGCGCATCTGATGGCAGGTCATAAGCAACACCGTCTACCCATAATTTGGCAATATTATATGCCGAATCCGTTCCGAAATTTATCATTTCACCGCCTGCTACATATACTTTCCCAAAACGCACAGGCAAGGGTGGTTTATCGCATTGCAGAAATAAACTACAAACAATAAGAATAAAACTAAACAGGTGAAGATGTTTTTGCATACACTACGATTTGTGGATAATAGAGCTAATGCCTGACAAAATACTCATTCCTGTGGTTTATGCAAGAGGCGATAACATGGTTCATGGTTCCTAGCCAGCAGCCCTCTCATTACTCATTACTCATCATTCTTCACTCATCACTCATCACTCATCATTACCAACTACCGGCTACCCCCCTTTCCACACAATGTGGGTGAAAAACACTTTGTACAATCAATTTTCATCTTTACATTCGGAACTTAACCCAGAAATAACAGCTTGTAATAATGGCCAAAGCGAAAAAAGAAAACAGCAAACCCAAAGCCGATATCGATTTTGAACAGGAACTCTGGGATGCTGCCAACGAGTTACGGGGTGCAGTAGCCGAAAACCAGTATAAAGATTACGTACTCTCTCTCCTCTTTCTCAAACACATGAGCGAACGCTACGAAATGCGCAAAGAGGAAATCAAAAGCGAATTCACAAATCCAAAATCTGACTATTATACATCCGATGAAGCCGTACAACTCAGCTTCCTCGAAGATGAACTCGAGTACCAGGTAAAGAACGTGTACAAGATTCCCGAAGAAGCAACCTGGACTTATTTGAAAGACAATGCCACCCATGATGATATTAAAGTAATTGTTGACAAAGCATTTGTTCTGATTGATGAAATACTTGCCCAACGCAACGAAGAATTTAAAGGCGTACTGGAGCCCATTTTTGTAAAAAGCCAGTTAAGCCCCACACAGGTTGCCGGACTCATCAACATGTTCAGCCACGATAAATTTTCGGAAGCAAAGAACCCCGAGAGTGATATTTACGGACGTGTGTACGAATACTATATCGGTAAGTTTGCCATGGCCGAAGGCAGTGGTGCAGGACAGTTCTTTACACCCGGTTCGGTAGTGCGGTTACTGGTGGAAATGATTGAACCCATGAAAGGCCGCATTATGGACCTTGCCTGTGGCAGTGGTGGTATGTTTGTACAAAGTTTAAAGTTTGTAACCGCACATGGAGGCAGCAGCAACGATATTTCTATTTACGGGCAGGAACGGTACGAAGGCACTTTGCGTTTATGCAAAATGAACCTGCTCTTACGTAATCTTTCTTTTGATGTAAAACTGGGCGACTCTTTACTCAACGATCGCTTTCCGCAACTGAAAGCTGATTATGCATTGATGAACCCGCCCTTTAACATCAGCAAGTGGCACCCCGAAGATTTACCTGAGAACGATCCCCGTTTGTTTGGTGTAAAGGAACAGTTTACTACCGATGGCAGTGCTAACTACATGTGGTTTCAAACACTGTGGCATCATTTAAGTGAAAAAGGAACCGCTGCTGTGGTAATGGCCAACGGTGCTATGACAACAGGAAACCAGGGTGAAAAAAATGTACGGGAACACATGATTGAAAACGGCATGGTGGATTGTATTGTGCAAATGCCCGATAAACTTTTTTTAACAACGGGTATACCCGCCTGTATTTTCATACTCAGTAAAAACAGGGATGGAAAAGACGGCCTGCACCGTGAACGGAAAAACGAAATTCTGTTTATTGATGCACGCAAACTCGGCCACATGGTCAACCGCCGCCTGCGTGTATTTGAAGACGCAGATCTTGCCAAAATTGCCGACACGTATCATACATGGAGGAACATCCCCTCCCGGGAGGGGCTTGGGGTGGGTCACTCCGACATTGAAGGCTTCTCCAAATCCGCCACCCTCGCCGAAGTAAAAGCCAACGGCTACATCCTCTCCCCCGGCCGCTATGTAGGCACCGAAGCCGAAGAAGACGATGGTATTTCCTTTGAAGAAAAGATGAAACAATTAACTCAACAGTTGAAAGAACAGTTTGATGAAAGCGATAAGCTGGAACAACAGATAAAAGAAAACTTGAAAAGTATTGGGTTTGAAATTTAAAGCTATATAATATGCCTACACCTTCCGATAGAGATCAATTGATAATTACAATTCATGAGACTAATAAGCGTATTCTATCCTTTGATATTGAATCTGACTTGATAAAAAGAGAGAAACTGGGCGCTGATCTTCATTTTGAAGAGTTACGAAATGAATTTATTCAAATTGCAGAAACAGTACAAAAAATTGAACAATGCAACTTAATACCAGTCCCTTTTACCAATCTAAAAAATTACAGTGCTACAATTGGTCAAATAGAAAATTTCTACAAACGAATTAAAGACTTTAGTGTTAGTACTAATGATTTGGTCAATCAAAGAACTTCTCTAATTGCTCAGATAAATATGATGATCATAAATTTAGTCGAACATGCGACACCAATTTTTTTAGTTGACCTATTAAAGGGGAATGACTTATCAATAGAAAAAGCTAAAGTCCAATCTTTAGTTGAAGAAATTAAAAAAGAAAAAGACAGCTCCGACAAAGATATAACAGAGATTAAAAAAGAATTAACCTCAACATTAGAAAGTGCAAAACGTGCAGCTGCACAAGTGGGAGTTGCGCAACACTCCTTTGTCTTTAAAGAAGAAGCCGATTTTCATTTGACAGAAGCGAAAAAATGGCTTGGCTGGACGATTGGGGTTTTGGTTATTACAGCCATTGCAGGTTTAGGATTTTTGTATTGGATGCCTGCAACAGCAGAAGGAACAGCTCATTTAGTACAGTTTACAATTACCAAAGTCGTTGTGCTTGCTGTATTGTTTTACGGATTATCTATCTGTATTAAAAACTACAGAGCACACAAACACAATAACATTTTAAATAAACACAGACAAAATGCATTGCAAACTTTTGAAACATTTGTAAAGGCATCAACTGACGATCAAACGAAAAATGCAGTGCTTTTGCAAACAACACAATCAATCTTTGCTAATCAACATACTGGTTATTCCTCAAATGAAAGTGATGGAGATATGCCAAGTAAGGTAATAGAGATTATTAAAAGTACATCGTCAAAAACAAGTAGCAATTAAAGCATACAACTATGAGTGCGACAAGATATGCGTTACTTATCGGAATCAATGACTATAAAAAGCAGGAACTTCATTACTGCAACCAAGACGTATATCAAATAAGGCAAAGACTTGTCAATCAATGTGACTTCAATGAACAGAATATCATTTGCTTAGTAAGTACGAACCAGAATCCAATAGAAGACATCTATATGCAATTTTTAGAGTCTGTTGAGATGATAAAAAAAGTATTCATTGCAGAAGTAGATTTAATTCAATTCTATTTCTCAGGTCATGGGAAATTTGAAGAAGAAACAAAATTAGAATTTCATGATACTCAAGTGTCCGTTCAAGAAATTTTTAATCATTTAAGCAGTTTAAACCCCTCAAACAGCATAATTATACTCGATGCATGTCATTCGGGGTTTGGCATTGACATTAAAAGCACAGAAGAAGCAAGCGCAATGGTTTCCTATTATAATCAACGTTATATAGCGAAGTCAAATGGAACCTACTTTCTATGCTCTTGCAAACAGGATGAAAAATCCAGAGCATTTGGCAAGTATAATGGCAGCGTATATACAAAATATCTTTGTGAAGCAATTGACAATAGCAACATTTATGATAAAGACACCTTAGCTGCTTCACTTTTCGACATCCACCAATATGCAGCTAAACGAATTTCACTCTCTGGCGATTACCAGCAAACTCCATTTTTCCAATCTCAATCTCATGGATATTTTCCTTTTAGCTTTTTGCGAAGTGGGACACTAATGACTTCATGCAAGATATCTCTTGATCATACAAATGATGAGAATGAAGTGGTTAATTTTTTATTGAAACCTCAACTAAATATGACAGATGAATTCAGAAGAGACCTTGGACAATTTCTTTCTGAAATGGTGCTAAATATTTTCAAACATAATTACTCGAAATCGATAAGCATTTCAATTACTGGAAATAAAATTGAAGTTGTTGACAATAGTCAAATAGCATTTAACCCTTTTACCGCAGAAGAAAAAGACGACCACTATGGCGTGAGAACTTACAATATATTTCTTGAAAAGTACAACGGGAAGGTAGCTACTAAATACACAGAAGGAACCCCTAATATTATCGAATTAGAATTTAACGATAGTATTTTTAGTTTAAGCACAAATAATCCTTGCCATATTGAGCTACCATCGGCAACTATGTTAGCTACAAGGGAATTAAATAAATATGATTTTGATGAAGTATGCGATGAAATACTTTTAGATATCTCAAAAACTATTACACCATTAAGTTTTTACCGAAATCTTTTTGATTACCTACTTGAAAGAACAAGTAAAAAGAAGCCGTTACTGATTTTAAAAATGCATAAAGATGATATGTTGAGAAGTGACGTAAAAACAATTTTAGAAAGATTTTATCCTAAAGAACGGCTTATCTTAATTTAAAAAAATGAACGACTGGGAAAAACATAAACTTGAAGCAATAACCGAACGCATTTGTGTTGGATATGTAGGTAGTTGCCAGAAAGACTACACTGAAAAAGGCAATGGCGTTATGATGATCAGAACTACAAATCTTAATCTATTTAAATTAGATCTTTCGGCGGTTCAATACATATCTAAAGAATTTCATGATAGAAATAAAAAATCACAACTTAAAAAGAATGACATCTTAATAGCAAGACATGGAGACAATGGCAAAGCATCGATGTATGAATTAGAAGCTGAAGCTAACTGCTTAAATGTCGTAATTATCCGGCCAGATGAAGCTAAGGCAAATTCTAAATTCTTACTTTACCTGATTAATTCTCCTGCGACACGAGAGTTAATACTTTCTCAGTCGACTGGCTCAGTTCAAGACGTAATCAACACAAGAGCAATTGCAGGATTAGAGTTACCAATTCCTGACCTCCCCACCCAAACCCGCATCGCCTCCATCCTCTCTGCACTCGACGACAAAATAGAACTCAACCGCCGCACCAACCACACACTGGAGCAAATGGCACAAACACTCTTCAAAAAATATTTTGTAACAGATATTGATCCCGATAACCTGCCGAAGGGTTGGAGAAAAGAACCAATCAGCAGCGTTGCAGAAAGAATTCAGTATGGTTTTACACAAAGTGCTTCAGTAAAAGCAATTGGACCAAAGTTTCTTAGAATAACAGACATACAAGAAGGAAAAATAAATTGGGATGAGGTTCCTTATTGCGAAGCAAATAATGCTGATTTCGAGAAATATAAAATTATGAAGCATGATATTTTCATAGCAAGGACAGGAGCATCTACAGGTGAAAATATACATGTCCTCAATCCTCCGAACGCAGTCTTTGCATCATACTTGATAAGGGTGCAATTTAAAAACCCCATGCTTGCAACATATGTTGGAAAGTTTCTTCGGCAAAATGTATATTTTGATTATGTCGCCTCAATATTAGGAGGTTCGGCTCAGCCAAATGCTAATGCGCAAGAACTAACCGGAATTGAAATTATTATTCCTTCCGATGATGCTTTGAAAAAATATTTCCTTACCGTTGATTTAATCAATCATAAAAAAGAAAATAATGAAAAGGAAAATCTTATGCTTTCAAAACTTCGTGACACCCTTCTCCCCAAACTCATGAGTGGAGAAATCAACGTAAATTAGAAATCCATGAGTCGTTACCTCGCCGAAAGTACCATTGAAGATGCCGCTATTGAATGGCTTACTGCCATTAACGGTTACAGCTATTCGCATGGAGCCGACATTCACCGTCCGCTTACCAAAGTGGTGCTCGAAGATCGGTTGGAGCAGTTCCTGCAAAAACGCTACAGCCATGTGCCGGCCAAACTACTCGCCGAGGTGAAACAGGAATTCCTGTATAACAAAGGCACCGATCTGCAATATCGCAATCATGATTTTCATAAGAAGTTAAGTAAGGGAATTAGTAAGTCGTGGAAAACGCCCACCCCTAACCCTCCCGATGCTTCGATCGGGACCTTCGGCTCCCGGGAGGAGAAAATACAGTTCGAACATTTTTATCCTGTTGATTACGATAACTGGCAGAACAATGATTTTCTCGTGGTGAACCAGTTCAGTATTGAAGGCCGTAACAAACGCCGCCCCGATCTGCTGATTTTTATTAATGGGTTACCGTTGGTGTTGTTTGAATTTAAAAACATGTTCGATGCAGAGGCAACAGTGGAGAATGCCTTTAACCAGGTGCAGCATTATATTGAAGATATTCCTGCCCTGTTCGAATACAATGCACTTGCCATCATCAGCGATGGGGCTACTACCCTGCATGGTATGTACAGCAGCGGTTTCGAATGGTTTGCCGCCTGGAAAAGTACCGATGGCATCAACACCGTGAGTAACGATTTTGCATTAGATACACTCATTAACGGTTTGCTGTTGCCGCAACGTTTGCTGCAATACATCCGCTTTTATATTTTCCACGAACCCGATAAAGGAAAGCTCATTAAGAAGGGCGCCAAGTATCACCAGTTTTTCGGAATACAGTTTGCACTGGAGCAAACAAAAGCATCGATCCGTCCTGTAGGCGATGGTAAGATTGGTGTGATCTGGCATACCACCCGCAGTGGTAAGAGTATTACCATGGCGATCTATACAGGCATATTGCGCCAGTTACCTGAATTAAAAAATCCCACCATTGTCGTGCAGGTCGATCGCTTTGATCTCAACAAACAACTGTACGAAGATTTTGTAGCCGCTAAAGATTTAGTAGGCGATGTGCAGTTAGCCAGCAGTGCCGACGATTTACGCAAACTCTTAAGTGCCGATGGTGGTGGTGTGATCTTCAGTACCATTGAAAAGTTCCGGTTAAAAGAAACCGAAGATGGGAAAGAAGCCAAACATCCGGAGCTGAGTACAAGAGAAAATATTATTGTGATTGCCGATGAATGTCACCGTACACAATATGGTTTGCTGCAGGGCTTTGCACGCAACCTGCGCAATGCCTTGCCGAATGCTTCGTTCATTGGTTTTACCGGCACACCGGTGGACAGTAAGGATGCCGATACAGAAGCCGTGTTTGGTGAGATCATTCACCGTTACGATATTAAACAGGCTACGGAAGACAAAGCGGTGGTGCCTATTTATTACGAACCACGTTTGGCCAAACTGCATTTAGCCAATACAAACATTGAAGAAGAAGCCGAAGAAATTACCGAAGGCTTAACCGATAACCAGAAGAACAAAGTATTGTGGGCTGCTGCTGAAGATGCTGCGGGTGCAGCGGAACGTGTAGAGGAAGTGGCAACAGACATCCTGCAACATTACCTACAACGCATCAGCACACTCGAAGGCAAGGCCATGATTGTATGTATGAGCCGCCGCAACTGTGTAAAAATGTATGATGCCATTACTGCATTGGAAGGTTGCCCTGAAGTGGCTGTGATCATGACCACCAATATTGCCAAAGACCCGGTGGCATGGAAACCGCATGTACGCACCAAAGAAGCAATGGAAGCCGTGAAGGCACGCTTTAAAGATCCGGATGATGCATTGAAGATTGTGATCGTAAGGGATATGTGGCTTACGGGTTTTGACAATCCTGCTTTGCATACGATGTATGTTGATAAGATCATGAATGGTCATAACCTGATACAGGCCATCAACCGTGTGAGTACGGTGTTCAGGGATAAGCCCAGTGGTTTGATTGTAGATTATATCGGCATTGGTGATAACCTGAGTGCAGCTACCAAAAAATATACCGGCAGTGGTGGAAGCGGTGATGTGACCATACCTGTGCAGGAAGCGTTTGAAATGGCAAAGGATGAAATTGCTGCGTTAAAAGCATTGCTGCCTGCTGGCACCGATTACAGCAGGTGGATGAGTATGAGTAATGGTGATCAGTTACGTTTGATCAGCACTGTGGTAAACAGTATTGTGGCTGAAGAAGAACGCAGCAAAGATTTCCTGTTGTTTGAAAAACGATTGAGTGGATTGGCGCCGATTATAAAAAGTCATGATGAGATCGAAGAGATTACACTCGATATTATTTTCTTCCAGCATGTGGGTGCAGCGGTGCGTAAGATCAAATACCCTGTAACGAATATTCGTCAGAAAGAAGGACAGATCAAAGAACTCATCCACCGCAGTATTGAAAGCGAAGCCGTGGTGGATGTATTTGCGATGGCCGGTATTCCGAAGTTTGATATTTCCATCATCAATGATGATTTCCTCGCCGCAGCCAAAGAAAAGAAAAGCGGTAATGAACTGAAACTGGAATTGATTCGCCAGATCATCAACAACGAAATAAAAGTACGTGCCAACAGCAACCTCATTAAATACCGCAAGCTGAAAGAATCGGTAGAAAAGATCATTAATGATTATCACAATCATTTCTTTGACAGCTTGGTTGCACTGCAAAAACTCCGTGAAGTGGCAGGCGACATGCAGGAGGAAGATAACCGCCGCAAACAACTCGGCTTTACCGAAGAGGAAGAAGCCTTTTATGAAATACTGGCCAAGCACAAAACAGCCATCAGCGATTTCTCCTTGATACAGGAGCTGGTAAAAGAAATTACCGCCAACATTAAAAAGAACTTACAGATCGATTGGTATAAAAAACCTGATGCCAAAGCACAGATATTGTTGGCGGTAAAACGAAGCTTGTTGAAGAAAGGCGTAAGCCAGGAGTTAAAGGATATTTTGGATGAGATTATGGAACAGGCAGAGGCAAGGTATAAGGAATGGTTTGGGGAGGAAGAGGTGGCGTAGGGATAACTCTAAGAATTAAATTAAAAATCATAAACTAGATAATGGTGCAATGAAGTCGCTATCATCCAAAATGTTCAAAAATCACGCAGATAGGCTGAGGCTAAAGGCCGATAAGCTTAATGACTTCAACTTGCCGAACGCAGAAAATTTTGAAATTGATTGGGAGCTTATAAATACAATTGCTCTTTCAAAAAATAAATACAAATGGCAAGAGTTACCCATTTACAAGAATTTGTTGAGCAATAGAAATCTACCGGCTGTGTACTATTTTATAATTGCCAGAGGAAATATTGAGCTCATACATGAATTGTACAAACAAAGCAAGGAATTTCATGCAGAGGTTGCTAAAAGTAAAGGAGTGAGGGATGAAGGATTTAGAAATGTCAGTCATGTGCCTAAAACTTTTAATGAAACAGAATGTTTATATGTTGGAAGTAGAAAATGTAATGTGCATCAACGGCTCATTCAACATTTAGGCTTTGGTTCAAAAAGAACAGGCGCTCTAAATCTTGTTAATGTATTAGGTACTTCCCAGTCAAAATTCTCGATAACTTTTTATTGCCATATTCTTAATGAAGATCACATTGATATAACAGTTGACATAGAAGCGGCCATACAATCATCCCTTAAACCATTGATTGGAAAAAATAGCTTTGGAGACTAATATCTATTTTACTTACAAAATTTAATCGCAATTAAGGCGCCTTGCTCTTCAGATGGGCAAAGAGAGAAGCTATGGAAAAGCAACTGTTTTCATCAATTGCTTTTTTTGCACCATTCAAAATCTAATTAAACCGATTTGTACGTACACCATTAGTAAAAAAAATAACACTGGCGAGTACTCTTTAGTAGAATCTATCTTCATATTGCTTAATAGGCTAGTTTTTGATTAATTCCAGTTCCCTAGTCAACACTATTATCTCATTTGTAAATTTTAGCAAATCGAATCTTTGCGGATCATCATGTCCATCGTCTAACCCTTCATCAATAATAGCATGATAAGCAGGCACCAACCATTCACCTTTTCTTACACTTGCACAAATGTATAGTAAAGCCAACATCCTGTATTGTATTTGTGTGAATCCGGGGTCTGGTGCTATCGGAGCACTGACACTTGTTCCAGGTGGATAAACCCTTGGCTGAATAAGCTCAATATGAATAAAAAGCCCTCTTGATTGCTTGCCCAGTACTTTTAATTCAAACTTGGTTGCCCGAATTCCCTCAGAAAAATCTGCCACTGAGTTTACCCCCCCTGTTCTGGTTAGATATGTATGGGCAACCTTTTTTTTCCATATTGAAGGCTTGTTATAATTCCATGTAGTATCGTTAATATTCTCTGGAAAATGATTTTTATAAACTGGCGCACTTACGTCATGAATGACAAAATATCGAGCACAAACTTTTTTGCCATTTAGATAAATCCAAGAAATTTCGCCATCCAAATTTCCTCCTATTAGATTCTCAGAAATTTTAATAGTCAGCAAATACCTTCTAAGTTCCGAAACTGTAAAATTTAAGGGGCTGTCTAACAAAGCAAGAAAAACTGTATCAATAGTTGCTTGATTTTCTTTTTTTTTTCCAAAAATGCCAACTTTCCTTAACAGCAATTTTGCCTGCTCTGATTTACTTCCTTTATATTCCATATTTTTTTTATCGAACAAACTAGCGGCTTCTTGTCCGAAAATTGCTTTAGAAAAAAAAACGATCAATAAAACCAGGACTAATTTATTCATTTTGCTTGTTTTTAAAAGTCCTGATCTTATTTGAATAGTAAGTTGCTACAGCGTGGAAAGTAAAGACAAGCTTTTCTCACATCACTGTAATAGAATCGGACTGAGTTTTACAAAAAGAAAAAAAATGTTTTCTTGGATATAAAGAACTACGGAACAAAAAATTACTTACAGCTACTGCCCACTTAAATTAGACTTAACTTCAACCTTTTCAACTAAATTAGGTAAACTTAAATTTATTGTATTTGTTACAAGCTGAGTTGTTGTTCCTCCCGATATCTCTATATTGAATTTTATTTTTATTGCAACTATTAACTGTCCTTCTTGTATAAAATTTTGCGGCTTTTCAATTGTTCTTACATCTAAAGAAATGGTATTGCCATTTATAATTGGTCCATTAAATATTGTAAATAATTGATTTTCGCTTTCTTTATTTACGTATTCAATTTGAATATTTGAAATCTTATATGGCTCAGTAAGTTTAATTCCAGTAGAATTTATTATAAACTGAATAGGATAGTTGTATTGAATTTTATTCGATGTTTTTATTTCCTGACGGCTGGCGTTTATTGATTCGCTATTTATGTTAACGACTTTAGGATTGTCAGTTACACGAACGACAGGCTCTATCACATCTAAACTTAATTTATTACCGGCAATGTCAGCGGAATTATTAAGCTTTAAAATTAATTCAATAAACCCGTTGGACTTTGCTGCATTTTCAATTGCATCTTTTCTAAGAAATCCGGTTATTTTACAAATACATTCAGGCAATGAATTTTCTTTTGCAACAACATGTGTAGAAACTACTTTAGGAGCTTGTTGCCATATATTCGTATTAAAACCATTAGGTGAAATTTGCCATGAATTTTTATCACATAACGAAGCAGGTACCCCAGCTAAAATTCTTGTAATTTCTGTCGGCAATAAATGTGATGCAAACCCATTCATTGATGGCTGAGCATTAAAGCTTGTACTATTTTGTAATTTTTGATTAATTTCTTCTGGCCTAGGTAAATTTGTCAGATCCCAGCTTAGGTTTCCATTTGACAACTTGTGAATTGATGTATTAAAGTCTCTTAATTCAAACGCTACCTTGTTCTCCATACCGGCATTTATATTACCATTCGCACTAAAAACTCCCAGCGAAATATTGGATGATAATCTGCCATTCATATTTATACTTTGATTGGAGTTTATAGCCCTATTAGTTAGCGTTGCTTTAAACTCAGATATATATTTTCCCTTTTCATATAAATATTCTGAATTTTTGGGACTGTTTTTATATTGATACAAATATGCTTCCCAAATAAGTAAATGAGCATACACAGACTGTGCAGTATTTTGTCTTAAAATAAGATATAAAGGACTAAAAAAATTACCTGTAACGGTTGTTATAGAAGTCGTCTTCTTGGTTTCTGCATCTAAACTTGCCTCAAGCTCAGCAACAGGAGCTTTAACTTTTATTCCAGCATCTCCAACAAAATAACTTCCGCAAGATTTTTGATAAAACAAACTTGGAAAACCACTAATAGGAGTTAATACAGATTGACCAAAATTTATTAATTGATCATTTAAACCGATGACTCTTTTAATATTTACATACTCTTGCTCATTAAATGTGCTATTTGTGATTTTAGTTATATCAGATGGCGTCAATGCTAAAAACAGGAGATTTGTTGCAGAAATTGGTAAATCATAAATAAATGTCGTTCTTAATCTTTTATCGTCATAACCAGATTGAATTTCTTTTGGTATATACAACCTATTATCTGAACGAACTATTCCACATGCCTCTCTAGCTTGGAGTTCATACAACGATTGGATTTTCTCACCAAGCGATTGAGCAGGATATGGAGCTGGTAAAGGAGCTGGAAAATTTTTCTTTTGTTCTTCTTCTTGTTCTTTAAGCCATCTTTTAGTTGCGTTTGATTGGCATAGGGCTACATTTAAAGCCAAGAGAAAAAATAATATAAAATTAACAACAAATTTTTGTGGCATTTTAAGTTTTTTAATTGATGAAATCTAATATTGAGCTTTTTGGGCAAAGAAAAATAAAGACTATGTCGATAAAATTTGACTATTAAAACCTTCCTTTATTCTTGATAAGCACAAAAAAATTCTAATGCATTTTTCTTTTCTTCTGTGAAGGAAATTCATAACAATGTATAGTTTTGGTTTAAGTGATTCAACTGTAACAACAGTTGCGGCTTTCAGGCAGGTAGTGGAATTGGGCAGTTAAAAGAGGAACACGGATATCTTATCGGTACAAGATCAAAAATCGAAAACGAATTTTATATTAGCAATAGTAGAAATACGTTTCCGCTGCAAAAGAACAAAGTTTCTGTTCAACTGCTATACCCCCAAAGGAGTAATTTCTTACCACACTAACGCTCATTAACAAACGAAAAAAAACGATTGCTCCGCCTCAAAACAACCGAATTGTTTTGCCTGTAACCACAGTACTTAACCAAAGTGTTTGCAGGTAGCGAGCAACCGTTCTGATAAATCTATAACAACGATGCACTGCTAAGATGCGGCAGCACAGGAACATAAAAAACCGTGAAAACACCCTTTCGGAGCGATGTAGGATTCAGGATGTAGGATTTAGGATGTAGGATTTAGGATGTAGGATTTAGGATGTAGGATTTAGGATGTAGGATTTAGGATGTAGGATTTAGGATGTTAAGAAGACCACGGACGATAGACAACTGACCACCAACTTATGATGGCTGATTTAGGATGTAGGATTTAGGATGTTAAGAAGACCACGGACGATAGACGACGGACCACCAACTTATGATGGCTGATTTAGGATGTATGATTTCTGATGTTAAAAAGACCACTGACGATAGACGACGGACCACCAGTTACTCATCACTCATCACTCATTACTCATTACTCATCACTCATCACTCACCACTCATCACTACCGGCTACCCACTCACCTCTTCCTGTACTTCTCCAGTTGCGCTTCCACTAATTTCTTGGGATAATAAATCTTTCCGCCGATCTGCAGAAAAGGGATGATGCCGTTCTTTCGCCAGGTAACAAGTGTGCGGTTACTGATATGAAAGAGTTGCAGGATGTCCTGCTTGTCATACATCGGTTCATCCAATGTAATGGGCAGTTGCGATGATGGTTCGTGTTTTTCCATGTAAGTTGTTGGGTTAGTTTATGAAAAGTAAAATAAGAAGCCCGTTTTGTTTTTGCAAGGGTTACAACACCGGATTGACTGCCTGTGCACGGAAAATTTATAAACGGGTTAATACAGATATAACTGCTGCGTGTTTGGTTACAGTCTGTTCGTATCCGCTTCGGGTTTTCTTCGGGTTTTCTTCGGGTCTTGTTCGGAGTTATCCGAACAAAACACGGCAAAGGTGCGAAGAAGATGCGAACAAAACCCGAACAAGCTCCTTACTAACGGCCTGCCATAGCTGAAAAGCAAACCAAGGTAAAGCAGTGCAGGCCTGTGCAACAAAATGCAACAAGCGGCAAAGCGTAACCGCTGCATAACAAAAGCTGCAGACGATGAGTTTTAAATGAAAGTAACAGCCCCGTACTGTGAGCGCTGCAGGAAAAGGCTGTTGACAGAAACTTTATTCCAAACCTTAAAAAACAACAAAAGATGGCTATTATTAACAAAGGGATCTTAGGTCCCATCAGTGGTACAGTAGGTACCGTAATTGGCGGTAGCTGGAAAGGCATCAGCTACGTACGCAGCCAAAGCACAAGCCGCCGCACCAGCTTTACACAACCGCAGCTTGAACAACAGGCAAAGTTTTCAACCACCATGAAATTTCTGCAACCAATGACGGGTTTGCTCTCTACCAGCTTCCGTGAATTTGCAGTGGAAATGACGGGGTTTAACAATGCCATGCGTTACACACTCAGGAATGCCATTGCGGGTGCCTACCCTGCTTACACGATCGATTATTCGTTGGCGTTAGTAAGTCGTGGCGATTTACCAAATGCCGGTAACCCTTCTGCTGCAAGTACGGTAGCCGGCACCGTTAGTTTCCAGTGGACTGATAATACCGGTGTTGGCCGTGCACAGGCTACCGATACCAGTATACTGGTGGTGTATTGCCCTGCACGCAACCAATGTATTTACACTACTGCAGGTGCAGTGCGCAGTGCAGGTACCGATGCATTTGCTGTAAGCAGTTTCAGCGGCGAGCAGGTGCATACATTTATCGGTTTTATTTCAGCCGATGGAAAGAACATTGCCAACAGCATTTATACAGGTGCACTAACGGTGCTGTAACAGTGCTTTTTACAACCAACTAAAAAGGCTGCCGGTGAGGGCAGCCTTTTTTGTGCAGTTCCGTCATTGCGAGGAACGAAGCAATCTGATCTTCAATCAATACAATGCAGATTGCTTCGGCACAAAACCAGCGCACAAACCCATTAACCCTCGCAATGACGATCCGGTTGGGGTTCCGTCGTTGCGAGGAACGAAGCAATCTGATCTTCAATCAATACAATGCAGATTGCTTCGGCAAAAACCAGCGCACAAACCCATTAACCCTCGCAATGACGCTCCGGTTGGGGTTCCGTCATTGCGAGGAACGAAGCAATCTGATCTCCAATCAATACAATGCAGATTGCTTCGGCACAAAACCAGCGCACAAACCCATTAACCCTCGCAATGACGCTCCGGTTGGGGTTTCGTCGTTGCGAGGAACGAAGCAATCTGATCATTGGAAAACAAACATCATACACACTTGTGTAATTTCTTCTTTTAAACTACTTTGTTAAAAACACCAGCATGGCAAAAGGAGGTTCCGTTTATATGATGTGTAATTTGAATAACACAACAATTTATACAGGAGTAACCAGCGATCTTGTGTCAAGAGTTTTACAACATAAAAACAAGATGAATCCAAATTCTTTTACAGCAACCTACAATTGCATCAAGCTTGTATACTATTGCTTTTATGAAACGATAGAAGCAGCCATTGAAGAAGAAAAACGAATCAAAGGTGGCAATCGAAAGCACAAAGAAATGCTTATCAATCAGATGAATCCTGAATGGAAAGATTTATGGGAAGAAATTAAACATTGGTGAATAAACAACTTGTCCTGGCGCAATGATGCTCCTCTTTCGTCATTGCGAGGAACGAAGCAATCTGATCTTCAATTAATACAATGCAGATTGCTTCGGCACAAAACCAGCGCACAAACCCATTAACCCTCGCAATGACGCTCCGGTTGGGGTTTCGTCATTGCGAGGAACGAAGCAATCTGACCTTCAATCAATACAAAACAGATTGCTTCGGCACAAAGCCAACACAAAAAGTCCTCACGCCCGCAATGACGTTTCGATTAGAGACTGAAATTGTTTTCCGGAAAATTCTTCACATAATTACTTTGCGTCTGATTAATAACTGAACCAGCAAACGCAAAATGATTTACTACTATTCGCTAAGAAAAAAGAAACATTATATTTTAATCAAAAAGATCATTCAGCCAATGTTTCTTGTGATGTTTATACTGATGTTTATCGTGATGCTTATAATCGTTGCTGTAGTTGTTCATTGGCAGAGGGTTAACAGGTATATTGCTTTTTTCACTGGCAACTACTCTGTCGATGATCTTATCGAGTTCTCCCCTGTCGAGCCAGATACCTCTGCAGGTAGGGCAATAATCAATTTCAATTCCTTGTCGTTCCGACATTACAAGATCAACAGTTGTACAAACAGGACATTTCATACTACAATCGTTTTTTGTGATTTATAATAGTTGCAAATTTACGCCGTCCCTTGTTTGCTGCAGGTAAGGGGTGCATCGCACAGCTGCCTAATGAAGTTATAATCCTGTTAAATCATCTTTTGTGCAACACCGTTTACCGGCTATGAAAAAACCGTTAAACAGATCGCACAGTTTCATTTGAAACACTAAACAACTGATGGCTTCCATTCTTTGTTTAAGTGAAAACAATTACGAATACAAAATAGCTGTTGCAGAAGGGGCGCACTAACCGCTTTTTTGTATGTTTACAAAAATCAATTACATGAAACTTTTTGCACTGCTTACCTTCCTGTTTTTCACATCGGTTACTTACAGCCAAACGATGACTGATGCACAAATGAAAGAAGCTGCTGCAGCTATGTGCACTTGTATTGAACCGGCTGTTAAAAAACTGCATCCGCAATTACTGATCATGATGAAAACAATAGATGCAAAAGGAGAAAAAGAAGCAGAAGCCGAATTGATAAAATGGATGGGAGCTGCTTCGGTTGACGAGCAGACTGCTTTAGCTGAAAGCCTTTCTTTTATGCAAACAGGTTTTATCGACTCAATTAATGTATGCCAGAAAAAAACAGAAAAATACTTTCCTAAAAACAGTATCGATAATCTCGATGAAAAAGATACCGAAAGGTTTATGAAAATAATGGAAGGCATGCCTGTTTGTAATTCCATGTTACTGTTCATGAAAATAGGCCGCAAAAAAGAAGAAGAGGAAAAGCAATAAACCGGCTCATCCAATTTTTTAAACAGGAAACGTTGTGCAGCGCAGTAAACTGCAGGTTGAGCAATGATGCGCTATACATTAGCTGAGAAAACTGCACAGGCATCAAATCAACGGCTCATTCTTTTAACAGGAATTCAACTACTCCATTTTGACTGAAGTTACTTGACAGATTGATCTCGTACCGCTTTGTGCCGGTTGTGACAATGAGAAGTGCTGTACAGGGAGGAACCGAGCCCAGGCTTTCAGCAACAAGTTTTAGTTTACTGATGGCCTTCATGTTTTTCACAGGTATCATAAACAACAAAGGTTTATCAGTGATCCGTTGTTTGGAAACAACAAGTGAATCATCAAAATAAAGTGAAACAGAATCGTCATCAATAATACCATTGTCATAAATCTCCGCTTTAATGGTATCTTCTGTTTTCGGATCTATTTCCACCAGGCTCTGAATATCAGGATACCGATCGAGCACACTGTCTTTTTTAACAGGGGCTGTAGCTGTAACGTCTGCATTTTCATTTATTGCAGTTGTATCCAACTTCCTGGCAAAACGTGCTGTAACGGTTCTGTATTGAAATAAAACACGTTGGTTGGTTGTCCAGTATCCCCAGAGTGCATTGCCGTTACTGTTATTTTCCGTCTTCAGGCTATACGTGCCTGCAGATCGTGTTGCACCAAACATAAGTTTGAAGCTGAGTACACTGTCTTCTGAAACAACAAGGCTGTTTGTCTTTACATCGAAGCGGGCAGTTACTTTATAATGTTCATATTTTTCTTTGCGGTAGTAAAGATGTGTGGCCCCGCTGTATAAGGTGTCGTCTTTTTTAAACAGCTCCATAATAATTTTTTCAGGCTGCACCATATCACTTCCCTTGCCAAAATTACCTTCCCATGTACCCGAAAAATCCTGCGCCTGTGAGCGCAAGCCGTTACAGCATAAAGTAAAAACCAATAAGGATTTAGCAATTGTTTTTAACGAATGCATGATGACGAACTGTTTAAAAAATTCAGGAATAACATTTGATCACACAGCAGGTTTTCACATTTGTAAAGCTACACAGGCAGCACTATTTTTTATACAGGGGTGCGCAAACTTGTTTTACGGAATTATGCAATTCAGGCATGAGGGTAACTTGTTTTTTGCAATTATCATTTCGCTATTATTTTCTTTTTGCAGTTACGGCAATAAATGCAAATGAAGGATGTTGCTACGCAATCATCAATTAGGTTTCTGCCGCTGTGGTTGAGAGTTTTGTATGGTTCATTCAATTCATCACATCAAATTACCATCAAATGAAACAGATTATTTTCCTTGCAGTAGTTGCGCTTGCAGCATCAGCTCCGGTTTGTAGTTTTTCGCAGGATAAAAAAGCCACCGTTTATTTCATCCGTGAAACGGGTATGCCGGGCTTTGCACTGGGGTTTAATGCCTTTATTGATTCGGCCGTTGTGTGCCGCCTCAACAATAACCGCTATTCGGTACACGAAGTAAGTGCAGGTGTACATAGTTTTCATGCACAAACAATGGGTAAGAAAGAGGCTAAATATCCCGAAAGGATCGTCCTTGACTTAGAGGAAGGAAAAACTTACTATATACAGATGGTTTATGTTGACAAATATTTTGTAGACAAACTCTATGTACAGGAAATTACTTCCGGCACAGCGCAAGTAAAACTGAAAAAATGTAAGGAAGACACGAAATGCTTAGCTGAAAAAAAAGAGTAAGCTGTTTAACCAAGGTTACGTTTTTGAAGCAACGTCTAAGCAGGAAGACGTTGCTTCAAAAATTGGTTCCGGCAGCAGAAAATCATACATGCCTATTCTATCCAGAACGATCATACATAATAATAAAACAAATACTTGCCGCCAATCGTTTTCTCGTTAATTTCAACCGTAGCACAACTTAAACAACATCAACCAACCAAATTCACAGATTCGTTTCCCTGATTGCCATGTTTCGTAAGCTGTATTATACTATTGCCGGCACCGACAAAGCTTTTACATTTGAACACAGGATCTTTAACCTCAGCAGTTTTGTGCTGGCTGTGTTTTCGTTACAGGGCACCATCTTCAATACAATTCTTGGCCTTCACCCGGTAACGATCATGCTGGGCATAACGGGTACTTTAGTTACGCTGTTTATTTTTTATCTGTCCCGTGTAAAAAAATTATTTACCCGCACACTGTTGACTGTTTTTTTACTTGCCACCATTTGCGTGCTGGGGCCTTTGTTTTTTTTCAACGGTGCATCACTGGGCCCCACCATTTATTTAATGGTGATGATCCTTACGGTTTTGCTGCTCATTTCACCATCGGGTATGCAGGGCATATTTTATGTTCTTTATGCAGCAGCTATCATCATTCTGCTGGTTCTGGAATATTATAATCCTCACTGGATCATTCCCTACAGCACCAACGCACAGCGTATCGCTGATTATACGATCTCACTTCTTTATACTTTGTTTTTTACAGCATTGGTGATCTGGTTGTTCAGGCGCAGTTACGACAGGGAACAACGCACCATAATATTGCAGAAAAAAGAATTGGAAACATTGTATGCCGATGCGCAGGAAAAGAATATTTATATCCAGTCGCTTATCCGTGAACTGCATCATCGTGTTAAGAATAACCTGCAGGTGGTATCGAGTTTAATGAGTCTGCAATCGAACCGGTTGGAAGATGAACATGCAAAAACTGCCTTGCAGGAAGGTAAAACAAGGGTTGATGCGATGGCCATGATCCATCAGAAATTATATGTTGATAACGAACTGGCGGCAGTTAACATGCAGGATTACTTACAACAGCTTACCTCTTCATTGGCCGGTAGTTTTGGTTTGCCTGCATTTGCGGTGGAAACAACTGTGCAACTGCCAAACCCATCGATGAATATTGACCGTGCAGTTTCTATTGGTCTTATTGTAAATGAATTGGTGACCAACGCCTGTAAACATGCGTTTAAACAAACAACTGATCCAAAGCTTTACATACGGCTTGAACAAACAGGCGATGAATTACAACTCAGTATTGCCGATAACGGCATAGGCTTTAAAAAAAATGATGAGGCCGAAAGCGGTTTTGGTTTAAAACTCGTAAGTATACTTGTAAACCAGCTCGACGCAACCATGCAGTTGAGTAACGGGGAAGGCACCCGTTACAGCATACAAATGAAAGCAGAATGATGACGAATAACAGTATATTAATTGTAGAAGACGAATTGATCATTGCCAATGGAATTGCAGAACTCCTGGCTGAAGAAGAATATGAAGTGATGGGCATTGCCAAATCAGCAGCAGAAGCATTGATGCATTGTCGCAAGGCAGATACACTGCCTGCTGTTGTATTGTGCGATATCAATATCAAAGGCGATGTAAAAGGACCCGAACTGGCATTACAACTGAAAAAAGAATTTGATGCAGAGATCATTTTCTTAACAGCCTACAGCGACAGCAAAACATTGCAGCAGGCGTTTGCTGCCGACCCTGTCATGTATTTAGTGAAACCTTATAACGATACACAGTTGCTGGTGGCTGTACAAATGGCCTTTCATAAATTTATTAAACGGCAGGCAACACGTAACTATCCCAAACTTGATCTTACCGACAGGGAAAAAGAAATTGCCAGGCTGATTGCAGAAGGACTTACATCCAAACAGGTGGCCCGCCAACTCTTCATCAGTATTGAAACCGTGAAGACGCACCGCAGGCGCATGCTACAGAAAAATAATATCAGCAACTTTCCGCATTTAGTGTATATCATGAACAAAGAAAGTTTATAAACTATCCCCTCTTATCAAACAACAGCCAACTTAATAGTTGGCTGTTGTTTGATAACCCGCAAAACATGTTTACTATTTTGGGAATCAGGAACCCTCATTTAAGTTTTGTTGCAACAACAATGCGGCAGCAGCATTGGCCAATAAAAATTTTTCCTCCTTTGATACGGTACCAAAATAGACAGTGCCCTTTTCCATGAGAGATACTGCTGCTACTGTTTGTCCCTGTTCATTTCTGAATTCAAACCCAACAGAGCCTCCAAAAGGAAGGTTCACAGCTTTGCCTTGTTTATTGATGAGTTGATACACCGGCGCCACTACATAGTATTCTGTTTTGCTTTTAGCCAGTAACCCGGTGTATGTTTTTGCATTGCGTTGAGCTGCATTATTATCAATGAGCATTTCCCATGGTTCAGCATTTTTTGATGGGATGATGCGAACGGCATAGGTGTTAACACCGCCATCACCAATTTGCATAATATCACCAATGATATTTACAATACTATTCGGATTGTTACCAATCGACAGATCGTGCCAACGCACTTTTGAAAATGCAGTAACTTCTGATCGATGACCTGCATCATCAACCAGGCTAAAGCGTACTGTTTGCTTTCTCCGTACAAAATCAATATTCAACCGCTCCACCCAATCGTTTGGAACAGGAACACTGAAACCCCAACTGCTTCCTTTTGTCCATGAGCGGTTTACAGCGATAGTTTTGTATTCGCCAAATGAAAGTTTTTGTTTAATAAAAAAACCATTGCGGCCTTTTACGGTTAATCCTTCAGCCGTGTGCATGGAAGAATCACTAACTGCAATTCTCGGTACTGAATTACAGGCCTGCAGAATAATGATCAACAGAAATGAGTAAATAAGCTTTTGCATAATACGTTTGTTATAACGGTTAGGAATAGTATAAAACATCCATTTCTTTACAGAAAGAAAACTCAACACCCGCTGCACGGAAACTTATTCTTCAATGATCCGTGCATCTCCACTGATCACCAGGTTTTGTTGCAGCGGATGTCCTTTGTAATAAATACGGCTCTTACCTGCTGCTGTTGCACTCAGCCATTGCATTGCATGTAGTTTTATGGTTGATTGACTGGCGGCTACAGCTGTTCCTTTTATTACCGGTACCTGGTAGGCATCAATGATTGCCGCACCGGCAGTTTCTGCTTTCAGTTCACCGGCAATGCCGTTCACAGTTATTTCTGAAAGACTGGAAGCAAGCAGTTGAAACATGGGTGCATTCATTTTTAAATACAGTTTACTTTCACCACTTGTTTCCACACGCACAGGAAGAGCTTCAGTGAATCCTTCCACAGTAATATTGCTTACACCGGCAAACACCATATCCTGTAAAGAAGGCATGGTGATGGTGATTGTTGCTTTCTTTCGCCGCAAATCAAAATGGGGATAATCCATTAACAACAACTGATCGAATACTTTTACTTCAAGTTCAGCAAGATCACGCTCAGTACCGGTGATGCGCACACGATAATCAGCTCCCTGTGTAACACGAATATCAAATTCGCCGGCGATTTCCAGTTTGTTGAAGTCACGTACATTCAACTCTTTGGTAACAGTTTGAAATCCTTCTTTTCTGCAGGATGAAAATGACAGGCCGATAAAAACAACAAGGCACAGATAAATACGGTTTCTTTTCATGATGATAAGGTTAATTGCAACACTCAATATTGTTACAAAAATGAAGCATGCAGGGATGAGAAACAATCACATAAACGTGTGAACATACAGAGAACCACCCTACCCTGCAGGCATTCTGAAATTTCATAAAGCCTGCAGGTTTTCATATTTAAAATAATTACTATCTTATCGCACTAAAATCATCGTATGACTGAATCGAATCCAAACGACAAGTATGTCATTTCTTTTCTTACGCTGCGTAAAGCAGTGGGCATTTTAGGCATGGTCTTGCCTTTTGTACTTCTCATTGGTTATTTCCTGTTTGAGAAAGGCTGCAGGTTTCCACCCAGTATCAGTCACTTTTATTATACGGATATGGGAAATCTTTTTGTTGGTATTTTATGTGCTGTGGCCTTGTTTTTATTTACGTACAATGGCTACGATAAACGGGATATGATCGCTGCTAAACTCGGCGGCACCTTTGCATTGATCGTTGCAATGTTCCCGACAAACTTTGGAAAATATACACTTGATGAATGCAGCCGCATTACACAGCAATCAAATACATTTTCAAATGCCATGCACTATGGTGGAGCTGTATTACTGTTCTCAACCTTCGCTTATTTTTCACTGGTGCTATTTGTGAAGTCGAGCCAGGAAGGTGAAATACACGGACAGAAATTGATTCGCAATTACATTTACAAAACCTGTGGCTGGACGATTGTTGTGTGCATTGTGGCCATTGCATTGATAGGAGTTATCGACAGCTGGTACCAGGCATTGAAGCATTTAAAGCCAACGTATGTATTGGAGACGATTGCACTGTTAGCATTCGGCTACTCATGGCTGATCAAAGGAGAAACATTTTTTAAAGACGAGTAAGTATCAACATAAAAAAACCTTGCAGGTTCGATGGAGCACATAGCTCCTGGAACCTGCAAGGCACAAAACAGAAGAACATTATTTCTTTTCAAACAAACTATCTACCAGCTGCTGATCGAAATGATCTTCGAGCTTACCGGTGATGTTGTGGTAAACAGAACTAATGAATAATGTTTCAGCAGCACTGAATACTGCAAAGCTGAGGAAACCTGCCACAATCGCTATGAATACAGCAACGTACAGGTTTATATACATCGCAATTAATACAACCGGCACAGCAAGTACCAATAATACCAATGTTTGAATTAATCCAAGACTGAATGTTGATGCAAGACTTTCGCCCCATTTCTCTTTCATCAGTTGAGCAGAACGTTTAAATGCTGAGATCGGTCCGTGGTTCTCGTAGGCAATTACAGGTACTACAAAGAAGGTCGTAACACCCCACACAATACCAATCAGGCCTGTAATAAACTTTCCAATAATACCGGAGTTTTCCTGGATCACTTTTAAGATGGTACCAACGGTGGCGGCAAACAATGCCCATGAAACAATAGTACCTATCCTGCTCATGCTGAATTTCAATCCTGCACTTACGGTAGCTTCTTCGCCATTGAAATAAAGTTTACTGCAATGAATAAGCGCCATGTTAAAAAACACCACAATAAAATAGTTCACGAAATAAAAAACAAAAAGCATCAGGTAATTCAATACTTCATTTTCTGTTTGAATAAGTTCAACATCCCATCCTGCCGATGCTAAAATGCCAAGCACAAATATCCCGATCACCAGTATCAATGAAATGGAAGAAAGGATAGGAAAAATAATGAGTTGTTTGTTCTTCTTCAAAATAGAAAAACTGTTTTGGGTAATTCTCCACCCGTTACTTAAACGATCAAAGAAGCTCATATGGATAATTTTTTGGTTGATTAAATATACTCAAACGGTCAGAAAACCTGCCATTTGCAGACATGTATTGTTAAGTGATGAGTGTTTACCTGTAACTGTGTTGATTCGGCAGAATAATGTGCAGGAAATAAATAGTAAGTTGCAATAATAAACACATCATCACATGAATTTTCTCGGTAATCTTATCTGGCTCATCTTTGGCGGCTTCTTTTCTGCACTCGGTTATTTCTTCGGCGGAATTGTTTTGTGTATTACCATTATTGGCATTCCGTTCGGGTTGCAATGTTTTAAACTGGCGGGTCTTGTCTTATGGCCCTTTGGTAAAAAAGTAGTGAGTGATTCTTCACAATCGGGTTGCCTGTCGGTATTCGCCAATATTATCTGGATCATCTTTGGCGGTATTGAAGTGGCAATCATACATATCATCATGGGTGCATTTCTGTATATCACCATCATTGGTATTCCCTGGGGAAGACAGCATTTTAAACTGCTTGAAATTTCATTGATGCCCTTTGGTAAAAGGGTGGTTGATGCCGCCTAACTTTGCAGTTCAATTAAATTTTAAAGCATGAAATATTCATAAATATCGCAACGGCAATTTTTTTCAAAATAACGCTGCATTTTATGGATATTCTATATGACAAATACTATAAATAAAAATGAACACATGAAATGAGCCACGACAATATGAGTTGGCTTTCTTAATGATTATATGGCGAATTCTATATGGCAAAAAAACAATAATAAAAAACATATGAAAAAAGTTTGGCTTATTACCGGTTGCTCTACCGGTTTTGGAAGGGCGTTGGCAACAGAGGCATTGGCACAAGGTTATCGTGTGGCGGTGGCAGCACGCAAAACAGAAGATGTGCAGGATATTGTTTCGGCTTATCCTGATATAGCAATCGCAGTAAAACTGGATGTGACTATTCCTGAGCAGATCAAAGCAGCTGTTGCAACTACATTGGAAAAATTCAACCAGATCGATGTATTGGTGAACAATGCCGGCATTGGTTATTTTGCTGCAATTGAAGAAAGCGAAGAAGCTGAAGTGCGACGCATGTTCGAGATCAATGTATTTGGTTTGGCGAAGATGACGCAGGAAGTTTTGCCGCATATGCGTAAACAGAAAAGTGGTCATATCCTCAACATCTCTTCTATTGGCGGCTTGCGTTCGTTTCCGGGTGTTGGGTTTTACAACGCAACAAAATACGCAGTAGATGGTTTAAGTGAAGCCTTGTACAAAGAAGTGGCTCCATTGGGAATTAAAGTAACCATTATTGCGCCAAGTGGTTTCCGTACCGATTGGGCAGGCCGTTCAGCAAAAGATACTACTGTAAAAATTGATGACTATGCTTCTACTGCCGGTAAGAACGCAGGTGATATACGTGGCTATAGTGGTAATCAACCGGGCGATCCTGTACGTGCAGCAAAAGCAATGATTGATATAACAGAAACCGAACATCCGCCATTGCGTTTATTATTAGGTGCTGCTGCATTGAAAGGAGCACGCTTAAAAGTAGAAGAGTTGAAACATGATTTTGAAACATGGGCAGCCGTAAGTGTTGCAGCTGATTTCCCTAAAGAATAGATTAACTCTCTTCAATAATTTTCCTGCAAAAGCCCTGATCTCATGCAGGGCTTTTGTTTAATTACTCCACGACAGTATTACATCTCTTCCTAGGCGAATGATGAGTATGCCGATCACCAGCAGAAAAACATAACGGATAAACACATTGCCTTTTAATATTGCAGCTTTGCTGCCAATGTATGCACCAAGCATATTGAATACCATCATGGGCAATGCAATTTTAAATACAACAGCTCCATTCATCAGGAACCCGATAAGCGAAGCAACATCTGCTATTGCATTTACAATTTTAGACGAAGCTGACGCATGCAGGAAATTTAAACCAGCTACACTTACAAATGCAAATACGAATAGACTGCCTGTGCCTGGCCCAATGAAACCATTATAAAATCCAATGACCGCTCCAATAGCCGCACAAACCACCAGGAATTTATTACCGCTGTATTTCACCGCATGAATGTGGCCAAAATCTTTTTTGATGAATGTGTACACTGCCAGCACAACAATGATGCACAGTAATAAAGGCTTAAATACTTCTGGGCGTATCAACTCCATTACAAATGTTCCGCTGAATGATGCAATGGCAGCTGTAATACCTGTTGCCATTACAACGCTTGTATCAACACCAATCATTTTGATATACTGAAACGCTGCAACACTGGTGCCTGCGAGTGATGCAAAGCGGTTACTTGCTATCACCTGTACATGGGATAGTTCAGGAAAAAGGATCATTAATAATGGTACTTGTATAAGACCACCACCGCCAACTACAGCATCAATAAAGCCTGCAAATAAAGCACCGATACAAACAAGAAGATAGATCCACCATTCCATTATGGCTGCAAAGTAAAGGAGAAAGCAGACTGCAACAGGCGAAACAGTTGAACAAACTTTCTGTTTTCGACTAAATATTTGCAGTACCTTTCTTGTATTCAATAATAAACTATGAAACCTTTTTTCTTCCTGTTCCTGCTCATACTGGCTGCAGGTTGTGCACCAAAACAACAAGCAGATCAGCAAACAGATTTGCCGGTGACAGACACGATCGCTACAGTTTCAAAAGACACTCCAATTGCATTAACTATTCCTATCCCTGAACGTTGGAAAGAAAAAGCGGCAGCGGGTATCGATTTTATTGCGACAGGTAATGAACCATTCTGGAGTATAGAGATGGATGAACAAAAATTCATCCGTTATACCACACCTGATGGAGTGGAACTCACTACTCCACCTGTGAAAGCAGTTAATATCGATGCTGCAACAAAACTTTATAAGGCAGAAACAGATATGGGGAAACTTGAATTGCAGATCATGAAGAAAGTTTGTATCAATGATATGTCGGGTGATAGTTCAGCCTACACTGTGCATTTAACGATCAAACTAAAGAAAGATGAAACGCCGAGAGTACTTCATGGATGCGGCACTTCACTAAAGCAATGATCATTCACATTACACAAAATAAAAAGAGGGCGTTTTACAACGCCCTCTTTTACTTGTTGGCAAGTATATTATTTCAAATGATTTGACAAATGTTTTGCCATATCGAACATTGATACCTGTGCTTTACCGCCAAATACAGCTTTCAGCTTTGCATCAGCATTGATCATGCGTTTGTTTTTGCTGTCCTGTAATTTATTGGCTTTAATGTAAACCCAGATCTTTTTAACTGCTTCTGTACGTGGTACCGGTTTTGCACCAATTACAGCAGCAAGATCAGCACTTGGAGTGAGTGCTTTCATGAACGCAGCATTAGGCTTACGTGCCGATTTTTTCTTTGCTACTTTTTTCTTTGGAGCAGCTTTTTTAGGAGCGGCTTTTTTTGCAGCTTTCTTAGGAGCAGCCTTCTTTGCAGCTTTTTTAGGAGCAGCTTTCTTCGCAGCTTTTTTAGGAGCAGCTTTTTTTGCAGCTTTCTTAGGAGCGGCTTTTTTTGCTTTTTTTGTTGCCATTTGTTTTAAGTTTTAGAATTTAAATGGATAATAGTAATTGTTAACAGGAATGAATTTAGGATAAATTCTATTACCCAACAAGGATTATACACACATGATGTACACAATGTGAATAAGATGCTTTTTCATTGGGGAAATCGTACTTTTTTAATGCAGTTTTTTACGCACCAAATACTGCTAAAATGGATGATGCCTGAGCAACATAATGACCGCCAAATAGCACTGCATGTACCAATACAGGATAAAGCTGCGTGAGCTGTAACCTTTGCTGCCAGCCACTTTCAAGCGAATAATGGTATTGATAAGCTTCATAAAAACTACGATCGAAACCTCCAAACAAAGCCGTCATACCAATATCCATTTCTCTATGACCATAGTAAACAGCAGGGTCAATTAACACCGGAAGGCCATTTTCATTGGGAAAATGGTTGCCTCCCCACAGGTCGCCATGGAGAAAAGCCGGTTTTTCATTGGGAAAATACTGTGAAAGCTTCGTATATAAACGCTCGGCCTGCTGGTGTTGACTGTTGCTAAACAGTCCTGCGTCTGTCAATAATTTTACCAATGGAGCAATGCGATGTGTTGCATAAAAACTACACCAATCATCAGTAAGTGTATTCTGTTGCGGCAAACTGCCAATGTAATTATCAACCGGCCAGACGCATTGTGTTTGTGATTGCAAATGCATTTCGGCAAGCGATTTTCCCAACGAAGAATAATAATCTTTTGCCGGAGCGGCACGTTCGATCCATTCCAGTAAAAGATATTGCTGATCACCGGCAACGCCCGTTTTTATTACTTCCGGCACTATACAATTGCTGTATTTCTTAAGCGCCTCAAGTCCATTTGCCTCCCGTTGAAACATCAATGGAAAAGCAGCTGCATCATTAACTTTGAGAAAAAAGGAAACGTCTCCGGTCTGAATTCTGTAAGCACGGTTAATGTCGCCACCCGTTACTGTTTGTACCTGTGCATCATCAAATCCACATTGCTGTAATATACTTTTCAATGAAACATTCATAGGAAAAAACGTTTGATGAGGCGTATCAATAAACTCACCACAACACTCAGCAATAACATTGTTGTAAAAGGAAAATAGAAACGGACATTCTCCCGTTCAATACGGATGTCACCCGGCAGGCGGCCAATCCAACCCAACTTATCATGAAAGAAATAAATGATCACACCAATCAATACGATCAGCAGTCCCGCAATAATGATCCATTTGCCTGCTTCAGTTCTGAGCATGTGGAAGAATTAATAAAACCAAACTTACAACAGACTCATTAAAAAAGCCCTCCGCTATTGCGCAGGGCTTTTAAACCACCACTTCTGACCACCTGTAAAACTATAAGTTCTTATTTTTCCCTTTTGATTTACCTCCACTGTTTCCTTTTACCACCACTGCTTTTTTGGGTCCGGTTGCATTACCCTTGCTGTACTTAATGGCCTTCTGCTTTCCACTCACACCTTTGTACCTGGCGTATTTTACTTTGTAAGCAGCATGTTGTAAGTAAGGCTTGGGTTTATTTACCACTACTTTGTAGCCATTGTAAAGATTATACGTACGGTAGCGGGATGGTAATCCGGCAGAATAGATCCACTTACCATTATTGAGATAAATGAATTGTTTGCCTGGCACATAGTAATACGTTTCAATATCCGGCAGGTAATAATAATCTACATACTGGTACCCTGCGGGTCCCCATGCCGGCTGTAATCCTAAATTGATGTTGATTTGTGCATCTGCTTTTTGAACAGTTGCCAAACCTCCAATCAACAGCATCATTACGATCATCTTTTTCATATACTTACTTTTAATTTTAATTTTTGCCATCTGGTATACCCCTACTCATTTCCAGTGCTGAGGGTTCAAAGTCAGTGCCAGAAATGATTTCTTGCGGATTTGATTGGCGTAATTTGCTGTCAATGTGGCAAATAAACTGCAATTGGAACAGCAATTGAGCAGGGTGTTTCATTCGAAACAATAGCTAAAAACAAACCAGTATGATACAGGAAAAAGGAACCATTTCCATTAACACGGAGAATATCTTCCCTATTATTAAAAAGTTTTTATACTCCGACCATGAAATCTTCCTGCGTGAATTAGTGAGCAATGCGGTTGATGCATCGCAGAAAATGAAACGCCTGGCAAGCCTCGGTCATTACAGCAAAGAGACAGGCGATCTGAAAGTAAGTGTGTCAGTTGATGCTGCGGCAAAAACCATCACTATTTCTGATAATGGTATTGGTATGACGGCTGATGAGATCAAGAAATACATTAACCAGGTAGCTTTCTCAGGTGCCACTGAGTTTATGGAAAAATTCAAAGAAGCGAAAGATGCCAATGAAATTATCGGTCGCTTTGGTTTGGGTTTCTATTCGGCATTTATGGTGGCTGAAAAAGTAGAGATACAAACACTTTCTTACCAGGACGGAGCAACTCCTGCCCGTTGGGAGTGTGATGGCAGCACCGAATTTGAACTTACAGATGGCAACCGTACAGAACGTGGCACCGATGTTATCCTTTACATCAATAGCGAATCTGAAGAGTTTTTAGAAGAACACCGTATCAGCAGCATTCTTGATAAGTATGCAAAGTTTTTACCTGTGCCTGTGCAATTTGGTACAAAAGAAGAAAGTATTGAAGATGGAGTTGATGAAGAAGGTAAAACAAAATATAAAACAGTTACAGTTGATAACATCATCAACAATACCACTCCTATCTGGACCAAAGCACCAAGTGATCTGAAAGATGAAGACTATCTTGATTTCTATCGTGAGCTTTATCCTTTCAGCGAAGAACCTTTGTTCTGGATACATTTGAATGTTGACTATCCGTTCAATCTTACCGGTGTATTGTATTTCCCTAAACTGAAAAATGATTTTGAAGTACAGAAGAACAAGATCAAGCTCTTCAGCCGCCAGGTATTTATTACGGATGAAGTAAAAGATATTGTTCCTGAATTTTTATTGTTGTTGCACGGTGTTATTGATTCGCCTGATATTCCGTTGAACGTAAGTCGTTCTTTCCTGCAGGCCGATAGCAATGTGAAAAAGATCAACAGCTATATTAGTCGTAAAGTAGCTGATAAGTTAAGTGAACTCTTCAAGAAAGACCGTAAGGGTTATGAAGAAAAATGGAACGACATTGGTTTGTTTGTGAAGTATGGTGCCATTTCTGATGAGAAATTTTACGACAAAGCAAAAGACTTCTTGTTACTCACAAACACCAACAATGAACATTACACATTAGAAGAATACGCTGCTAAAGTAAAAGATTTCCAGACCGACAAAGAGGGTAAACTTGTTTATCTCTACACAATAGATGCAGAGCACCAACACAGTTTTGTGCAGGCTGCACAGAAAAAGAATTACGATGTGCTGTTGATGAACTCGCCAATTGATACACACTTTATACAGCACCTGGAAATGAAGCTGGATAAAACGAGTATGAAGCGTGTTGATGCTGATGTACCGGATAAACTGATCGTTAAAGAAGATGCTCCGCAACACCAGTTAACAGAAGAAGAACGTAACAAAGTGAAAGCAGTGTTTGAAAAAGCAATCAACAATGCACACATGAAAGTAGAACTCGAAAGTTTACCTGCAGAAGCAATGCCAGTAACCATTACCATGGAAGAATGGATGCGCCGCATGAAAGACATGAGCAAACTTGGTGGCGGTGGTATGATGGGCTTTTACGGTAACATGCCCGATAGCTACAACGTATCCATTAACGCCAATCACAAACTCATCAACAAATTGTTGAATGCGGATGAAGCACAACAAACATCCATTGCCAAGCAGGCATTTGATTTGGCATTGCTTGCACAGGGTTTATTGAAAGGTGCTGAGCTTACAGCGTTTGTTGAACGGAATGTGGAGGTGATTTAATTACTCCTGAGCAGAGATTCGATTTTAAAATAAGAGGGCCGATGCAAAGCATCGGCCCTCTTTATTTGTTTATTCAACATTTTCGATAAAAAGACTCATTTCGTTTAAGAAGCGTCATCAGTTCATCTCTTTGTATAATTCTAAAAGATTTGTTTTTTTTCTTCAATCTTCCACCAACCAACAAGTCCAAAGTCGGTTAATATTTGAACTACATTGCCCTGCCTGTCTAAGCCAATGTAAGTAGCATAACAACCATCACCATAACCGGTTGAAAAAGTCGCAAGGTTGTGCCCATCAAAATCGTGTATAAACCCTTTATATCCGTTCTTTTCAGCCTTTGCAATAAAAATATTTTCCCACTCCGAATGATCTTTTTTACTAAAAATATTGTTTGCAATTGAATCAATAAATATTCCTGTTCCCGCATCAACACCATAACAATAAAAACTTGTATCATTTAATGGAATTGGTTTTTGCCCTTTTTGCAAAGCAAATTCCCATTTAGCGATTGATTTGTCTGAGAAAACTATTCGGCTAAACGCAACCCTTTCATCATTAATTGTATTTGCCATTGCAAGATGAACCGGAAATTCTCCTTTTGGGAAATTTTGTACAAACGGCATTATATCTTGCATTACAATTGGGTCACATGCAATTAATTTTCCACTCTTAATTTTTATTTTACCGATGTCAAGCATGTAAAAACTATACTTTATGTCGCCTTCCTGAACTTTTGTTTCATTACTAAACGCCGCTTCAAATATGTCAGGATAAGCTGTCGCTTTAAAAGAAGTTGTAATTACAGGTTTAACTGTATCGGACAAATTGTTTCCCGTCAACAAAAGGCTTTCTTTTGGTTGCCTGTAGCTGTTACAGGAAACTATAATTGTCAGGATTGATAGTAATATTTTTATGGAGATCATAAGTTTACCTACTATTAATGACAGTTAAATTTTACTCCTTCCACTTAAACACAATCGTTCCGTTTTTCTTCTTATCACTCTCCACAGTAATATTGTAAACTTTACCGCCTGCTGTAATACGCATTAAAGCCGTATTTGGCGGGGTTTTACCAAGGTTCTCAGCAAACATCACCAAATTATTCTTTCTTCCTTTCAGTGCCTTTACATTAAGCGTAGTTACTTTATCGGTCAATTGTTTTTTGCTGAGAACAGGATAGCTGTTGAAATAAACCGTGACACTATCACCATCAATTTCGCCATTATCAAACAATTCAATTTTGATCTCAGGCTTATCAATTTCAATGGTCTGGATCACATTGTTATCACGCTCACCTGTTTTCTTCTCTTCACCGGGCACATAATTTTCAGGCATCTGAATAGCAGTGAATACATTCGGCCCATTCAACAATTTAGCGGCAGCCAGTTGAACATCCTTTACTGTTAGCTTATCAACATACTTTTCATAGTTCACAAAATAGTCGATGTTATTACCGGGGAATTTGCTTTCGGTAATTGCAGTTAACCAATCTTCGTTTTCTTTGAGATCGATCTTATGCTGTTCACGCCATTGCTGTTTTACCTTATCCAGGTTTTTTTGCGATGGACCTTTTGTTGCAATTTCTTTGATTTCCTTGTTGATTGCTTTGAGTAATGTATCTGCTTTCTCAGGACCGCAAGGCAACTGAACAGCAAAGGTGTAGTTATCATACGGCTCACTCTCCAATGAACCAAAAATGCCACCACCATAAATACCACCGATCTTTTCACGCAATTCTTCAATGATGCGGATGTTGAGTACTTCAGTAGCAGCCTGTGCTTTCAATTCCAGATCCTGGCTGTAAGGCACTTCACCTGAATGGAGCTGCAGAATAAGACTACGCTCATCTTTCCCTTTCTTCACCATCAGATCCTTCTTACCTTTTACCGGACGTACTTTGTTATCCACTGTAACAAATTTCTTAGCTGTTGTTGGCAAACTACCAATGTATTGTTCAATCAATGGAATGATCTCTTCTTCTTTAAAGCTCCCAACAAATACAAACTCCATGCTGCCTGCATCGCTGAAGCGTTCGTTGTAAATTTCAGCAGCACGTTTCAGATCGATCTTTGAAAAGTTTTCAGACTTTGGCAATGCAATGGGAGCAAGCGGATCATTATTGTACAACACGCTGTAGAATGTATCAATAAATGCAAACTGTGGATTAGCGCTCATCATCGCATATTGCGATTTATTACGTTGTACATAAGATTTAAACAACGAGGTATCCATACGTGGACTTGTAAATGTTAACCACGTAAGCTGGAACAACGATTCAATATCTTTTACAGTTGAACTACCACGCACACCTTCACTTGATGAATTGATAAAAGGATTCACCTGCACGGTTTTACCTGCCAATACTTTCCGCAGATCAACCGGAGAAAACGCACCAACACCCATCGCCTGCACTACAGCTACAGCATATTCAGCATTGTATTTATCAGCAGCACTATAATTATTTTTTCCACCGGGGCGAACAGATGACATCAAGATCTGGTCAGCTTTAAAATCAGTTGACTTCAATGTTACTTTAATGCCATTGCTCAACGTTAATTCAGTTGTACCAAGCTTTTCATCTTTTTTAGTGGCAGTTACTTTTCCTGCTTTAGGTTTGTTTTCTACCAATGAAGAAGCCACGGCTTTATCTTCATAAGGTTTTACATCAGCTTTTTCTGCAGCAGGAAAAAAGGCGAGTATTTCTTCTTCAGTCGGCAACTTTTCTCCTGCTTTCGGTTCAGGCTGTGTGATGTAGGTGAAACGGTTGTCAACGCCTTTGATGTATTTATTCACCAATGCATTTACTTCTTCAATTGTAATACCGGGCAACAATTCCTTTACTTTTTCAAATTCGTATTCAATTCCCGGTGTTGGATCTTTCTTCAAAAAATAGTTCACATACTCATCAACATAATTTGCACTTTCTGTTTTATCTCTGTTGTTATAAGTACGTTCGTAATTGCTGAGTGTTGTTTTCTTACTACGTTCCAGTTCGGTTGCTGTAAACCCAAAACGTTTTACACGTTCCACTTCTTCCAGCAAAACCTGTGTTGCTTTCTTTACATCACCTGTTCCAACACCTGCATATACTGAGAACGCATCATAGCCACGTGCATAGGAACCAAAACCACCTCCGCCAAAATTGAAAGGGGGATTTTCTTTTTGCGTGAGTTCCTGCAAACGTTGATTGAACATACGCAGGAATAAACTGCGGATGATGCTGTTACGGTAATCAGCAACCGTATTCATTGTTTCATACTTGAATACAGGATAGTTGATAGCCACTTCACTTGAGGAAGCTTCTTTATCTGCCAGTATCATTACTTCGTTGGAAGCATATGGTTTTACTTCAGCATACTTGCGTTCACGTGGAGTTGCTGGATTTTTAATACCTGCAAAATGTTTGCGGATAAGTTCTTCAGCTTTCTCAACAGTAATATCACCCACTACAATTACCGCCATGAGATCAGGACGATACCAGTCTTTGTAAAAGCGACGGATGGCATCATACTTAAAGTTTTTGATAATGCTGTCTTTACCAATCGGTAAACGATCAGCATACAATGAACCTGCAAACAATGCAGGCAATATCTTACGGAACATTCTCTCCTCTGCACCTTTACCTAAACGACTTTCTTCCAGTATCACTGCACGTTCGCCATCAATATCATCATTCAGGTTCGATACATTATGCGCCCAGTCTTCAATGATCTGGAAACCTTTTTCAAGATTGCCGGGTTTATCGATCGGGATGGGAAGAATGTATACCGTTTCATCGAAGCTGGTATAGGCATTGAGATCGTTCCCAAAGCCAACACCAATTTCCTGGAGATACGAAACGATATCGTTCTTCTTAAAATTCTTTGTACCGTTAAAGGCCATGTGCTCAGTCATATGTGCAAGACCTAACTGATCTTCATCTTCATTAATAGCACCGGCATTTACTACTAAACGAAGCTCTACTCTTTTTTCAGGTTTTTGATTGGGACGAATAAAATACGTCAGCCCGTTTTCAAGTTTACCCGTTTTCACTTTTGCATCAAACGGAATCTTATCAGTGATTTGCTGGGCAAAAGAACTGACAAAAAGAAATAGAAAAAACGGGAGGAAGAACAGGTGTAATCCTTTACGTTGCATAGATGAAATTTTTAAGTGCGTAAATATAAAAGATTGAAGCCAACAACTCTGTTAAGAAGAGGAAAAGTTGATGGATGGCCGCAAATAAAAAGCTCCCCGTTAAACGGGGAGCTTTGCTTTATAGTGAATGTAAGTTTTAAAGTGCTAAGCCAACGCCAAGCTGGAATCCGGTTGTTTTCCACTGCTCCTGGTTTGGCAAATCGTTGATATTATTCAATCCAATTGCATAACGGCCATATATTCTCACACGTAGAATGTTCAGTTGCGCACCAAACAGCATTGAAAAGTCGCCGCTCTTGAAGGCCTCTTTACCGTTGTCGATAAAAGTCTTATCCTTATTCAACAAGATGCCAAACTGAGGACCGGCCTGCAGTGACAATACCTTAGCTGGTTTGTAAGTGAGTAATAAAGGAATGCTCAGATAATTCAATTGAGGATTTTTTACGTTCTCATCAAGATTTTGATAAATAGCTTTGAATCCGGATGCAGTATCGGAATTGATCTGGTTCCATAATACCTCAGGCTGAATTGCAAATTTCTTCCCTAATGGAATTTCAGCAAATGCACCAAGATGATAACCGAGCTTATATTGTTCATCAAAACCTTTACCCTCAATTTTACCAATATTAGCACCCAGCTTTGGACCGATACGGAATTGTGCAAACGAAGTTGCTGATGCAGTGATTGCTACAAGAAGGATTACAAGAGACTTTTTCATTCGATTTGATTTTAGTTGTTGTATTAACGGCGAAATAAGTGCCAATCATTTCTTTAACGCTGTAAAAATATGTTAAGAAGAACCATGCAAAACTTTCTTAAAACATAAACCCGGTTTGTACACTATACAATGCACTCCATCTGTTTTCACTGCTTAACAGGTAATAATCAAAATATACCTGCGGGTTCAGAAAGAATTTACCAATATACCAACTGGCATCCAGTTGCAACCCTACTGATTGAAACTGGAAAGCACTTTTCTGAGAGTAGGTTTCTGAATAGTTACGGCTACGATCAAGTAAGCGTCGTTGACGAATACTTCCTTTTGAATCAATGGTTACGTTACTTCGTGAGCCAATGATCATCAGTGTTGATTGCAGATTGAAATAATCTTTCTTTCCAATACCATCAAGCACCTGGTTATAACGCATATAAGGAATAAAGGACAGATCCCTGATGAGCACATCAGAGGTATCACTTACATAATAGTATTGTGTAACCAACTGGTTTGTCAAAGGCATGCGTACCTGCTGCGAATCTAGGTATTGCAATGTTTCACGGTAACGGCCACCCGAAAAACCAAGCATGGCCCCACCCTGCAATTTGTTTTTACCAAACTGTAAGTAGGCCAGTACATCATTATCATAAGGAGATGATGCATTTACAAATTCCTTCTTCCCGAAAAATCTCGTGTATGATATACCGTAAGAAGCATTTTCGCCTTTCAGGTAATCGTAAGAAAATGTAATGGCGTGTTGCAGTAATTCTGTTTTGCCTTTTTCAACCAGCAGGTAATTGTTATAAGTAATACCTAAACCTGTTTTATGGTAATAACCAATTGTGGGTGTAATGCTGAGATTGGTTGCCGACTGTTGCGCATTCAACGCCACGTTGCGTACACTGAACTGTGTGTTACCAACACCAAGCGATACCAGCAAATAACTTCTAGGAGCTTTCAGCGAATCATACATATCCAGAAATGCATTGATCTCCCGTTCAAGAGAGTCGACATTGATGGCCGTTGAATCGGTTTTTGTTTCCTGTGCATGCACAGAAAATAAACTACAGCAGATCGTCAGAAACAGAATAAGCGGTTTCAGCATAAAGGAATAGGGCGGTTGGTTGCAAACCATAGACCAACCTGCTGCAATATAGTTTAATGGAGCTAAAAAATCAGCTAAGCTCTATCAACGTAATCTCGGGTAAAATACCCACCCTGCCGGGGTAACCAATGAAACCAAAGCCACGGTTTACATACAGTTTCTGCTGCGCTTCTTCATATAATCCTGCCCATTGCTTATACACGTATTTCACAGGGCTCCACCGGAAACCGGGAATCTCCACGCCAAACTGCATCCCATGCGTGTGGCCAGCCAGTGTGAGGGCAATATCTTTAAACTCCGATGTTACTTCCGCATTCCAATGCGAAGGATCGTGGCTCATGAGTATTTTAAACGGAATATCTTTTGCCGCAGCATGTGTTTCAGGCAGCTTACCAAACGAAGGAAAATTGGCTTTCGCACTTGTATTATCAACTCCGAGTATCGCTATCTGTTCACCGTCCTTTTCCAACACCACATGTTCATTACTGAGTGTTTTCCATCCTAACTGTTTGTGTACATCCACCACTCCTTTTGCATTGGCCAATTGTTTTGCCTTTACTTCTTCTCTTGTTGCACCAGTTGGAAAACCATAATCATGATTACCCAATGTTGCATAAACACCATGCTTCGCTTTCAATCCGGAGAAAACATCCATGTATTCTTTCATTTCATCTGCACTGTAGTTCACAAGATCACCCGTAAACAATACCACATCGGCCTGTTGTTCATTGATCTTCTCAATGCCTTTACGCACCGCTTCTTTATCTGTAAAACTTCCGCTATGAATATCACTCACGTGAATGATCTTAAACCCTTTGAATGCATTGGGCAGATGCGAAAAACTCATCGCAATTTTTTGCAGGTTGTATTTGTATTTATTGCCGAAACCATAAATGAGCGATGTGAATAATCCACCACCAACTGCCAAACCTGCCCAGCTTAAAAACATGGAACGTGTAATACCTGTTCCGGTGCCGGCTGTTTTGGGGTTCCAGTTCGGAAAAATAAAACTACCTGCCCATTGCACTACACGGCGCACATCATCCACCAAAAAGAAAGCACTAGCCAGGAGCTTGGCTAAAAACAAACCAATCACTACGGCAAAGGCATAAGTGCGCAGGAGTTTGTGCCAGGTTTCGTAGTTCGTAAACGTGATACTCAGCATCAACGCAAATGAGAGGATGCTGATGCCCCAGTAAACTGCAAACACGATCAAACGGGTGCGTGGTGCCCAGGTATCGGCTACTGCACGCAGTGCCTGGAAAACGTAAATATCAATCAGCAAAAAAATGATCAGGAAGATCCATGAACCGGCTAAACGTCGCATAAGTTTCAAAATTGAGAAATAAATCAAACACCCTGCTGTTAAATTTCAAACAGTTAGGTAGGTTTCAGTATAACATCGGGGGATAAGTATTGTTCCCGAATATTAGCCTGAACCCTTATTTTTGTCAGGATGGCATTGACTGTGTTTTCCTACACAAGTTTTTGTTTTTCAGTTTGATCAAACCCGTTTTACCGAGATGACGTTTACATATTACGGCCATTCCTGCTTTAGCATAGACGTGAAAGGAAAGAAATTACTTTTCGATCCGTTTATTTCTCCCAACGAATTGGCGGCCGGTGTTGATGTAAACAGCATTGAAGCCGATTATATCCTGGTGAGCCATGGCCATGAAGATCATATAGCAGATTGTGTATCGATCGCAAAACGTACCGGCGCTTTGGTGATCTGTAATTGGGAGGTTTATGTGTGGCTGCAAAAACAGGGAGTAGAAAACATCCATCCCATGAATACGGGAGGAAAAAAAGCATTCGAGTTTGGAACCGTGAAATGTGTTACGGCGCAACATTCCTCTTCCCTGCCCGACGGAACTTATGGCGGCAACCCGATGGGCTTTGTAATTAACTGCGGAAAGAATTTTTATTATAGTGGCGATACGGCTCTTACCCTCGACATGCAATTGGTACCGCAAGGCAGTCCATTAGCATTTTGTATTTTGCCTATCGGCGATAATTTCACGATGGGTTATGAAGATGCAGCAAGAGCAGCACATATGATCAGTTGCCACACAGTGTTCGGCGTGCATTATAATACCTTTCCGTACATTGTAATTGATGAAGAGGCGGTAAAAGAACATTTTCAACGTAATGGGCTGGAATTGAAACTGCCGGCTATTGGTGAAAGTATCAAAATTTGAAATTGAAAACTGAGAGTAGAAACTATGGGTCGAATAATTGGAATAGCGAATCAGAAAGGTGGTGTAGGTAAAACCACAACAGCAATTAATCTCGCTGCAAGTTTTGCCGTACTCGAATACAAAACATTATTGGTAGATGCTGATCCGCAAGCGAACAGTACTACCGGTGTTGGGTTCGATCTGCATAATGTACAGCAAAGTCTGTACGATTGTTTCGTGAACGGTGCCAATGTAAGAGACGTGGTGTTGAAAACAGAAATTCCTAATCTTGACCTGGTTCCATCGCATATTGACCTTGTGGGTGCTGAAATTGAAATGATCAACCAGCCCAACCGTGAATCGGTAATGAAACAATTACTGCAACCCTTGAAAGATGAATATGATTTCATTATCATCGATTGTTCTCCTTCACTTGGTTTAATAACTGTAAATGCATTAACTGCTGCTGATGCAGTGGTGGTGCCTGTACAAACTGAATTCTTTGCATTGGAAGGATTGGGTAAATTACTTAACACCATCAAGATCGTTCAAAGCCGTTTGAATCCACAATTAGTGATCGAAGGTATTCTGATGACGATGTATGATGGTCGCTTGCGTTTGTGTAACCAGGTTGTTAGTGAAGTGCGCCGCCATTTTGAAGGAATTGTATTTGATTCGATCATTCACCGCAATACCCGTTTGAGCGAAGCACCAAGCTTTGGCAAACCGGTGATCTTATACGATAGTGAAAGTAAAGGCGCTGTAAACTATCTTAATCTTGCCAAAGAAATTCTGCAACGTAACAACCTCACCAAGATCAACCAGGTAGACAAGGTTATTGAAATGGATGAGGAAGAAGAGGCCACTAGCTGATAGCCATTCGCTACAAGTTTCGTCACGAAGACAGGAATGAATACAAAGAAAAATTCATTCGTCTTCAATCAATAAAATCGTCTTTTCTTCTTCTTTTTGCAGCTTAGAGCCTTTGTGTCTTCTTGGCAAAAAAATTACTAGCTGCTTTCTCTTTATTTTTGTTTTATGGTAACGAAAGAATCTCCACGCATTGTTTTTATGGGTACACCTGAGTTTGCAGTAGCATCACTTGATGCATTGGTGAAAGCAGGTTATAATGTGGTTGGTGTTATTACAGCACCCGATAAACCGGCGGGTCGTGGAATGAAGTTGACGGAAAGTGCAGTAAAAAAATATGCAACAGAGCATAACCTGTTTGTATTGCAACCGGAGAAACTGAAGAATCCTGTTTTCCTGAAAGAATTAATTGCATTGCGTGCCGATCTGCAGATCGTAGTTGCATTCCGCATGTTACCTGAGGCGGTTTGGAACATGCCAAAGATGGGTACGGTGAATGTACATGGAAGTTTATTACCGCAATACCGTGGAGCAGCGCCTATTAACTGGGCAGTGATCAATGGTGAAAAAGAAACAGGCGTTACCACGTTTAAACTGAAACACGAAATTGATACAGGTGATATTTTGCTACAGGAATCATTTCCTATTGGTGAAGATGAAACAGCAGGTGAAGTGCATGATCGTATGAAAGAAATTGGTGCTCAGTTGTTGGTAAGAACTGTAGAAGGTTTGGTGAACGGAACGTTGGAGGAGAAACCGCAATCGTCAATAGGCAATGAGCAAGTTGCAATGAGTAATGGACAAGTTGAAACTGAGCACTCATCACTCATCATTCATCATTCATCGCTCAAGCATGCCCCCAAAATTTTCACCGATACCTGCAAAATAGATTTCAGCAAAACAGTGGAAGAAGTGCATAATCTTATCCGTGGCCTCTCTCCTTTTCCCGGTGCGTTTACCATGTTCAATGGAAAGATGATGAAGATCTATCGGTCGAAGAAAGAAATAACAACCAACCCACAGCAAGAAAGCGGAGCTTTTGAAACCGATGGCAAAACTTATTTAAAGTTTGCCTGCAGTAACGGCTATGTGCAGGTATTGGAATTACAACTCGAAGGCAAAAAGAAAATGTTGGTGGAAGATTTTTTGAGGGGATACAGGAGCTAAGAATGTTTCACTGAAAACAAAAGTGACAATTCGGATTTCAACTTATTCAATAGCCAAGCTTTTTAATTCTATTGGCAGCTAATATTTTTTTAAACTTGTCATAGTTGAGGGAGAATAAATTTATAATCCGAAACCTTTGCCCATTATATGTTTCAATAATAAGAGTTTCAAATGTCCAATTGTAAACATACGTGTCAAGGTAATATCCTTTAATAAAATCAGGATAAATTTCCTCTTGCTTAAAGAATATTGCATCCTTTATAAAAAGAGCACCTGCTTTTATTTTAATACTGTAGCGATATCTTATCAACAAGTCAAAAAGGACAATTAACCCATACATCACCCCAATGACAATTAATGAAACACCAATATACATTGGCACTCTATTCTGCTCCTTTTCCATTATTATTGGAATATACTTTGGCAGACTAAATGCAACAGCAAGGAACAAAACTAAAACTATGCAACACAGGAGATAAGTAAAGTAATTGAACTTTGTCATAGTTATTTAAGACAAGCTTATTTCCCCCAAATCAACTCCGCATTAAACTTTTCAGCACTAATACCTAATTGTGCTGCCGCAGAATTACTTAAGCGAAACAGCAAACCACTACCCGGACTTGTTTCTTCCACGCTGCCCAACACTTTTGCATATACAGCTTTTCCGTTGGCGGGATTACGCACCATGATGATGGTTCCTTTTTCAACATTATCCATCAACACATAATATTTTCCATCGCTCCAGCCGCTCGTGCTTTTAAAGACAGAACCGGGGCCATTGTTGCGATCTGTGCGGCGGCCGTTATTCGACTGGCGGTTAAACTCATCTTTAAAAAATCCGTTACCACCATAGCTTGCCGGTGTAACTTCCATTTTTGGTTCTTCTTTCTTTACTTCAGGTTTGGGTTGCTCCTGCTTTGGCTCTTCTTTTTTCACAACAATATCCTGCTTCTTCGGTTCTTCAACCTTTGGCTCTGGTTTGGTTTGTTGATTTACCACATTCGGTTCGCTACGCACATTCATACCTTTTGCTGCAAGTGGTGATAATGTTTTATCAACTTTCAGAAAACCAACGATCACTTTGTTACCTGCACTCACTGCTTCTAAGTTATTCCATGATTTGATGGAAGCATTATCTGTTCCAAACAACTGGCTCAGCTTTGTTAGCGTTTCGCCTGCTTTTGCTGTATGGTAAACCGGAACAACGGTTTCATTTTCTTTGCGTGTACCTGTTTGCCAGAAATTCACTTCATTCAAGGGAATGCGTATTTGCTGACCTATACTCAAGGGTGACGTCAACTCAAGTCCGTTATAAGGCGCAAACACCCGTGGACTGATATTGTAAATACGGCCAATGCTGTAAAAATTTTCTTTGGGGCCAATACTGTGTACGAGGTACGGTTTACCCTGGTTATCTAACTGCGCCACTAAAGGAGTGGTTTGTGCAGCAACAACAAGAACAGAAAAAAACAAACTGAAAAACAAAAAGGCTCTCTTCATGGGAACATAGTTTACGTTGCAAAGATGCATAATTCTATGAAAGAACCATACCAAAGAAAAGCTTAACGTTTCTTTTGCTAACATTGCATCCACATGAGCAATATTAAACCCAAATATTACGTGGTGTGGAAAGGGAAAGAACCCGGCATTTATACCAATTGGAACGACTGCAAGCAGCAGGTAGAAGGATTTACGGGTGCTGCCTACAAATCATTTACTTCAAAGGAAGAAGCTGAGCAGGCTTACAAAGAGCACTTTGCCAAACATATCTACAAGAAAGAAAAAACAGAAAGCACTAAAGATCTTTCTGCTGTTGGCACTCCTATTCACGAAAGTATAGTCGTTGATGCTGCATGGAACAGTGTGCAGAAAGACATGGAATACCAGGGCATTCTTTACAAAACCAATACCCGCATTTTTCACATGGGTCCATTGGCAAACGGCACCAACAATATTGGTGAATTTTTAGCCATTGTACATGCATTGGGTTATTGCAAAAAACACGAGCTGCACAGCATGCCCATTTACAGCGATAGCCGCAATGCCATTGGTTGGGTGAAAGCAAAAAAATGCAAAACCAATTTGGAGCAGTCAGCAAAAACACAACACATCTTTGATCTGATCCATCGAGCAGAAAACTGGTTGCAGGAAAATAACTACCGTAATAAAATTTTAAAATGGGAAACGGAAGCATGGGGCGAAAATCCGGCTGATTTCGGACGCAAATAGCTTCTAGTTTAGTTTGTGGTTTTTAGTTTTCAGTTTATTGTTACCTATCGGCTTGTGCCTTGTGCCCTGTGCCTTTTCCCGCTGCGATTATCTTTTGGCAAGGTTCTTGAAATTATGTGTTCATTATTCACCTTTTAAAACACAGCATTATGAGTATGAAGTTAATTCTTGCCTGCGTAGCGGCAGGTGCAGCAGTTGGTATGCTGATGGCCCCTGAAAGTGGAACATCCATCCGTAACATGATCAGTGAAAAATTCGATGATCTGAAAGAACGCCTGTACAAAGTAAGAAACAGCAGTTCTGATATAGAAGAACTGAAGGAAGTGTTTAAACATGAAATTGCAGGTTTGAAAGAAGATACAAGGAAACGTGTGCTTGAAATATTGCAGGCAACGAAGCTAACCGGTAATCATATAAAGGAGCAACTGGTCTCTTAAATTGGTATCGGATGCAAATAAAGGGAGTCGGTTACCGGCTCCTTTTGTATTTTACTGAGTTATTAGAAGTCCTCTACCCATTTTTCACAGGTTAAAAAACATTGTATGTGGATATTCAGGGTCAATCGTTTATTCAGGAACAGCATCAGGCTTATCAGTATTCTATTGATCATTTGCAAACATGCTATCCGCAACTGGATCAACAATAACCGTTTTCTAAGAAGAGTATTCGATCCGAAAGGCAGCAATCTCACTACACGTGCAGAACGGTTGCGCTTGATGATCGAAGACCTGGGGCCAACCTTTGTAAAGTTTGGACAGATCGTTGCTGATCGTCCTGATCTTGTAAGTGAGCAATTAAGAAATGAACTGAAGAAACTGCAAACTTCTGCCAAGCCATTTGATACGGCACATGCATGGCGCATTATGGAGGAAGAATTGGGCGATCCTATTCACGAAGTTTTTGAACATCTCGACCATAACCCCATTGCATCTGCATCTATTGCACAGGTGTACAGAGGTAAACTACGTAGTGGCGAAATGGTGGCAGTAAAAGTACAACGGCCGCATATCAAACAAAAAATTTCCATTGATCTTGTATTGATGAAAGTATTGGCTGAACAGGTGGTGAAATCATATCCTGAATTAGCCAGCTTTAATGTGATTGAATTTGTGGAAGACTTCGGCAATATCATGAAAAAAGAACTTGATTTTGCCAATGAAGCATCGAACATGATGCGTTTTGCTGAAATGTTCAAGTATGATGAGTATTGTTACATACCAAAAGTGTACAGTCAGTACAGCACACAAAAAATACTGGTGATGGAATTTGTAACAGGTATAGAACCTGATGCAAAAGAAGAATTACTGGCAAAGGGTTTCGATACAAAGCAGATCGCATTGAATGGCACACAGATCATTTTAAAAATGATCCTGAAGCATGGATTTTTTCATGCCGATCCGCATGCGGGCAATCTACTCATAAGAGAAAATAACCAGGTGGTATTGCTCGATCATGGCATGACAGCCAGTTTAAAACCTGCGCAGATACAGGCACTCATCAACTTTATGCTGGGCTTTGCACGGCAGGATACGCATCGCATTACAAAAGCATTGCTTGCCTTGCTGAATATCAATTTTTATAAAGACCATGCAGATCTTGAATTTGAAGTGAGTGAACTTATTCAGAAATACAGTTATATCCCTTATGAAAAAGTAGATATTTCCAGCCTGTTGGCCGATACGTTTAAAGTGATCTTACGTCATGGATTGAAAGTGCCCACTAACTTATACATGCTGTTAAAAGCACTCGGCACAATTCAAAAATTTGCCGAAGCATTGGAAGCAGATATTTCACTCATTAACATGATCGAACCATTTGCTAAAGAAAAAATCAAAGAGAAGTTCAGTTTTGATACAATTGTAAATAAAGTGATCAATTCAGCAGAGGATTATCTCTACATTGTTGATCGCCTGCCTACCGACATAAAAGAGATCGTCAATAATCTTCGCACCGGTGTATTGAAACATGAGATCAATTTCAGAGAAGATAGTTTTACTAACAAAGCATTACGGCAGAACTTTAATCGTCTTGCTTTTGTGTTTATTCTCGGTTTGCTGATGATCTGCGCAACATTGCTCATGATCTATCAACCGGAGAGCAGCGGTATTAAAGTATTATTCTACAGCACGGCTGCTATTCTTATCTGGACAGGGTTTAAACTGTTGTTCAATACGAAATTCAAATGATGAGTGATGAATGATGAGTAATGAGTTGGTTAGGCAACTATGAACTATGAACATTTAGTGGTCTATCGTCTGTGGTCTGCTATCTCATCAAAATGCGCCACTCTTTCGGATAATAATTATTGATACGGTTTCCGAGTAATTTCATCCAGCCAAGTGGAAAGTTGTTGTACACTGCCAATGCCCAACCTTTGTGCGGATTCTCGATGTTGATTTCATTTTTACGCAGGTAGTCTAATGATTGTTCAAGCGTAAGCTCCACTTTTACAACATCCTCCTTAAGAATAGTTGATACAGCCAATGCATGTTCAGGCAGCAGATCATTCTTTGCAATAGTGCCCAACTCCACTCCCGCATAACGCACTTTTAATTCCTGCATCAGGTATTGAATTGTTTCGTTCCATTGTGTTGGAATGGCTGCAATGTTTTGTCCCTGTTTGATGAAGGTTAACCCTTCTGATGAACTGATCCAATTTGCTGCAATCGCTGCTTCCTGTTTTGATGCAAGCTGTGTTGTTTTGATTTTGATACGAAGTTGATCTGCTGATTCTTTCTTTTTAAACGCAGCAATAAAGAAACCTTCCCCTTTTACTTTGTATGGCCAGAAACGATAACCATAAGCACCTGCTGTTGATTGTACCTCATCAATGTTCCACTCATTTTCAACCTTCAACTCTAAACTTTCCACTTTAAACTCTTTCATCACCCAATCCAGTATTTCTTCATCTTCTTCTGATGAATAAGAACAGGTAGAATAGATCAATACGCCATCTTCTTTCAAACAATTCCATGCATCGGCTAAGATGCGTTGTTGCCGCTGACTGCAAAGCTGTACATTATCTTCACTCCATTCCTTGATCGCTTCTGCATCACGACGAAACAAGCCACTGCCGCTGCAAGGTGCATCAATCACCAACACATCAAACAAACCGTGCAGCTTTGAAAAAGCAGTGGGATCATTATTCGTCACCACTACATTTCCTGCACCCCACTTGATAATATTTTCTTTGAGAATATTTACTCTTGTCTGAATGACTTCGTTACTCACTAATAAGCTTTCTTTGCTGATAACAGATTGCAGTAATGTTGATTTACCACCGGGTGCGGCACACAGATCCAGTACAAGTAAAGGTTGATCAAGCTCAACTGATTGCTTTAACGCCTGTTCTAAAAACATACTGCTGGCTTCCTGTACATAATACGCACCGGCATGTAATAACGGATCAAGTGTAAACGAAGGACGCTGGCTGAGATAGTAGCCGGATGAGGACCAGGGAACGGGTTGATGAGTGATGAATGATGAATGATGAATTTCTTCTTGCTTATTGCCAATTGCCTCTTGTCTATTGCCTAATACCCATTCACCATTCAGCATTGGTAACTTCAAAGGATTCATGCGCACCGACACAACTTGTTCTCCACTTGCATGCACTTCTTCAAAAGCAGTTTTATCAAACCCTTTGGTGTGTTCAATTGACTGTAAGAGTAAATCAGGAAGTTGCATGTTGCGAAAGTACAAACTATATGCTCTTGATCTCCGTGATCAGATCCTGCAATACTTTTTTCGCATCACCAAACAACATCGATGTTTTGGGTTGAAAGAAGAGATCGTTCTCAATACCTGCATAACCGGGTTTCATACTACGCTTTACTACCACCACATTCTTTGCCAATCCCACATCAAGAATCGGCATACCGTATATTGGTGAAGAAGGATCAGATTTTGCAGCAGGATTCACCACATCATTGGCACCAAGTATCAACACCAGATCAACTGAAGGAAATTCTTCGTTGCTCTGTTCCATTTCCAATAGTTTTTCATAACTCACATCTGCCTCTGCCAACAATACATTCATATGTCCGGGCATACGTCCCGCAACAGGATGAATGGCATATTTTACGTCCACGCCTTTTGCTTCCAGCATTTTTTGTAATTCATGACAAGTGTGTTGCGCCTGCGCTACAGCCAATCCATAACCGGGAACGATCATTACTTTATTTGCATAGCTCATTACAACAGCAGAATCATTTAAACTGATTTCTTTATATGCACCTTGTTCTTTATTTCCTGCCGCTGCTTTGCTTCCGCCAAACGAACCAATTAATACATTTGTCAGTGAGCGGTTCATCGCCTTACACATTAACACGGTAAGAATAGTACCGGCTGCACCAACAAGGATACCGCCCGTAAAAACAACTTTATTATCGAACAGGAAGCCTCCACAAGCTGCACTCAATCCACTCAATGAATTCAGTAATGAAATTACCACCGGCATGTCTGCACCACCAATAGGCATTACAAACAATACTCCGTATATAAGTGAGATGAGAAATACAGCAGCGAATAAGATGGTTGTATTTTCTGATTGCAGATCGGAACTTATATAGACTGATAATACAATACTTGCAAGCAGTAAAAGGATGTTGACAATATGTTGTCCCTGGAATGCAAAGTCTTTTAATTTACCACTCAACTTGGCCCATGCAATTAAACTGCCTGAGAAGGTGATGTTGCCGAGAATAATTCCAGAGAACAAAATTGCCATTGTACCGGGTGTTGATAATTCAGCAGGAAAATTCAGTTCTGCTAAATGATTGAATTCAACAACCGAGATGAGCGTAGCACTTGCGCCACCCAATCCATTGAACAAGCTCACCATTTCAGGCATACCTGTCATCTTTACTTTCCTGGCAGCGATCACACCATACAATGTGCCGATAATAATTGCACCAAATATCCAAAGATGATTTTGTAAGCCTGAGCCATCTGCATTTTTATACAAGAAAATAGTACCGAGTATAGCGGCTACCATTCCAGCTCCTGCAATGATGTTTCCTTTGCGTGCAGAATCAGGATGCGACATCATTTTTAATCCAATGATAAATGTGATGGCACCAACAATATAAATGATACTTAAAATTGAAACTCCCATTATTCAGTCAGTTTGTATGATTTACTCCGTAACGGATTATTTTTTCTTTTTAAACATTTCCAGCATGCGGTCGGTTACCACAAAGCCACCTACTACGTTAACGGCACCGAGTACCACCGCTAAAAACCCAAGGATCAATGCTGCATAATTATCAGCATCAGCACGCCCCATTACAATGATGGCACCAATAATTACCACACCGCTGATGGCGTTTGCATGACTCATTAATGGCGTATGCAACACAGCCGGTACACGACTGATGACAATAAAGCCAAGAAAGATCACCAGCATCAGAATGTAGATCATCTGCTCGTTACTTGAAATAAAGTTGAGAACACTTTCCATAGTAGTTGAATGATGTGTGAGTGAATTATTTTAAACGTTCGTGAACAAGTTCGTTGTTATGTGTAATGCAGGAGCCTTTCACGAGGTCATCTTCCCAATTCAGATGAATGGATGCTTCTTTGGTAATGATCAGTTGTAAAAAGTTGAATATATTTTTTCCGTACAACTTACTTGCATCCGACGGCATTGTTGCCTGCAGATTGGAATTACCTACAATGCTCACGCCGTTTACAACAACAGTTTCATTGTTTTTCGTGAAAGGTGTATTACCGCCTGTAGAAGCTGCCAGGTCAATAATAACAGAACCATTCTGCATTAATTTCAGCATTTCTTCTGTGATCAGGATCGGTGCTTTTTTACCGGGTATCTGTGCAGTTGTAATGATGATATCTGCTTTCGCAACACTCTCCGAAATTCGTTGCTGTTGTTTCTGTTTGTATTCTTCGGTTTGTTCAACCGCATACCCGCCAGCCTTACTTGCATCAGCAGCACCTTCCACTTCCACAAACTTTGCACCGAGGCTCATTACTTCTTCCTTTACTGCAGGTCTTGTATCGAACACTTCTACAACAGCACCTAAACGTTTGGCTGTTGCAATAGCCTGCAAACCGGCAACACCGGCACCAAGTATCAACACCTTCGCCGGTTTAATACTTCCTGCCGCTGTCATAAACATAGGAAAATAACGGGGATATAAATTTGCTGCCATTAATACGGCTTTATAACCCGCTATGTTTGCCTGCGAACTCAACACATCCATTGATTGTGCACGTGTTGTGCGTGGCAGCATATCCAATGAAAAAGAAGTAATATTCTTTGCTGCCCAGTTTTTCATGGCATCCACATGCATTAATGGCTGGTAAACACCAATGAGAATTTTTGATGAGAGTTGATCAATCTCAGCAGGAGTTGGAGCATGAATAGTGAGAATAATATCTGCGCCTTTCAGCACTTCTTCTCTTGTTCTGATGTGTGCGCCCACCTGTTCATAAGCGGAGTTGCTGCAATAAGCCAATTCACCGGCGCCACTTTCAACAAACAACATAATTCCTTTTTTAACTAAAGCCGCCGCCGACTCAGCAATGATTGACACCCTCGTTTCGTGAGCCGGTTCTTTTAATACACCAATGACCATAATATGCCGATTAAGTTAGTTGGTTTGTGAAGTTGTGAAGATATTGATTTTTTGCACAGTCCGCAATGTAACATACAAACCCTTGTTGAACACAAATGATCGTTATAACATTATTTCTAATTGGAAAAATCATCGAGGTACCCGGTTGGCTCAGTTGATGATTCTTTCTCGTTGAGTGAAGCAACAGATCTTAGCATTGCAGCAATAAAAAACAAACGTGCTATTCCAAATATAAACCAACCGATAAACATACCCCAGCGGTTAAACTCCTGAAAGGCATAGATTTCGTCTGACGGATAAATTATCGGAATAAGTGCATATCCTGCAAATTGGATTATTGGGAAAAGAAACGATGACACAAACGTCATCCATAAATGGAAGCGAACAAACCGTCGAATGAACAACCGGTTTCGAAATACAAGATAACAGGTTGCCTCCGCAAACAAAATCACAATAGGAAATATCGTAGCGAATTGAAAAACGATGGAAGGAGAAGTTTTAAACTCTTGATCAACTCTGCTGTTCATTTGCTGAATCGACCAATAAGAAAACGCCATTAAAAGTACTCTGAACAGTGCAAACAAAGACATGATCACAAATGCACGTACGTATTTTATTTGTTGATGTTTCATGGCAGTTAAAATCTGATCACAAAATGTTCTTTTTCCTTTTGCTCTTTTCGCAGAAACACAATGCCAATGAAAAACAGATCAATCGTCAGGGTTACTGCTGCATGTTGTTTGATATGTTCCCACGCTTCTTCCATTTCTTTACTCCAGTGAATATCATCAAACACAAACACAGTATCACGATCTGTCTTCGCAAGCAGTTGTTCAAAATACCGGAGCGTTGGTTCTTTGCGATGATTACCATCAATAAAAACAAAGTTGAAAGGCTGTTCTGTTTTATCGATCACCATCTCCAGTGTTTCATCAAAATTGCCGGTAACCATGTTGATGTTATTCAACTGCAATTCATGAAACTGTTGTTTTGCTATTTCCGCAATCGCTGCAGAACCTTCCATGGTTGTAACCGTTGCAGTTGGCTTTGCTTTTGCCAGATAAGCAGTCGTGATGCCTAATGATGTACCAAGTTCCAGTATTATTTCTGGTTGAAAATAATTCACCAACCGATACAACAGTTGTGCATACTTCTTTGGCTTAAGTGATGTAGCAGCGATTTGCTGCACCACCCGTTGCTTCGTTAAACCTTTCGTTGAGCCTGCACCAAAATCTTCAACGGTGATGATCGCCTCATTTCCCAACAATAAACTTCGTTGCTGTTCAACTTCTTTGTAAGCGGCATACTTCGTTTTATCATTCAGCACTTTTACCACGAGGTCAAAGACAAACGGCGAATGAATACCATGACCTTTGCCGTTGGCAGCAGTGAAATAATAACGAAGATATTTTTTACCTAGCTGAATTGCTGAATACATAAATAAACACCGGGAATTAGTTATCAGGAGTTAGGAATCAGGAGGGCCACTCGATATTCATCACTCATTACTTTCTATCCCACTGTTGGATAGAGAATGAGTAAGCATGTTTTTCATTCGCTTCAAAATCACTGCTGCGTGTAAGATCCCATTCATCAACAGAAAATTCCGGAAAGAACGCATCTGCTTCTAAATGTACGTGCACTCTGGTTAAATAAATACGGTTAGCGATAGGCAATGCCTGTTCGTAGATCTGTGCACCACCTGCGATCATGATCTCTTTTGTCTCGAGTTTTTTCGCCTGTTCAATTGCTTCATCAAGCGAAGCAGCAAACCACACATTATCATATTGAGAAGTCAAGCCTTCCTGTCTTGAAATGATAATATTGGTTCGCCCGGTTAATGGCTTATTGCCAACTGATTCAAAGGTCTTGCGACCCATGATCACGGGTAATGCCCAGGTAGTGTTTTTGAAAAACTTCAAATCAATTGGCAAATGCCACAGTAATTCGTTGTTACGACCGATGGCGTTGTTGGAAGATGCAGCGACGATTAAACTTATAGTCACATCTCAGATTTTAGAATGACGATTGCAGATCACGAACAAATCTAAAACCGGAAATCTGCAATCTTAAATTATACTGCTACCGGCGCTTTTATTGCCGGATGGCTTTGATAATTCTCCAATGTAAAATCTTCGAACTTGAATTCGAAAATATCTTTTACGTTTGGATTCAACTTCATGGTTGGTAATGGAAATGGCGTGCGACTCAATTGCAGATTCACCTGTTCCATATGATTGCTGTAAATATGCACATCACCAAAGGTATGTACAAAATCACCGGGCTCAAGGTCGCAAACCTGTGCGATCATCATCGTCAGTAATGCATACGATGCGATATTAAATGGAACACCTAAGAACACATCGGCACTGCGTTGGTAAAGCTGACAACTTAATTTTCCTTCAGCCACATAAAACTGAAAAATGGTATGACAAGGCATTAAGGCCATTTTAGGCAGATCAGCTACATTCCATGCACTGATAATTAAACGACGGCTGTCAGGATTTTTTTTGATCTGATCAATCAAATCTTTCACCTGGTCGATCTCTACTCCATTAGCTCCTTCCCAGCTGCGCCACTGTTTACCATACACCGGACCAAGCTCGCCGTTTTCATTTGCCCACTCATCCCAAATGCTTACATTATTTTCTTTGAGATAAGCAATATTCGTTTCGCCTTTCAGGAACCAGAGCAGTTCATGAATAATGCTGCGCATGTGTACTTTCTTCGTGGTCACCAACGGAAATCCTTCACTTAAATTAAAGCGCATCTGGTAACCAAACACACTCTTGGTACCCGTACCTGTGCGGTCGGTTTTTTCAACCCCGTTATCCAATATATGCTGCAGTAAAGAAAGGTATTGTTGCATGGGTGCAAGGTAAAGAAAAGCCGCTAGCCATTAGCCGACAGCCGATAGGTGTGGATTGATTGTGTACAGAGAAAGTCACAGATGAATTACTTCACTCCTCTTCTTGCCAGTTCCTTTTTGATCAACAGAAGTTCCCGCCCTGTTTGCCCGCTTACAGAACTGTTTTCCTGTGCACGGCGCATAAGGTAGGGCACCACATCGTCAATTGGGCCAAAAGGCAGGTACTTACTTACTGAATAGCCTTCTTTGGCAAGATTAAAGGTGATATGATCACTCATGCCATACAGCTGACTGAAATGCACATGCGAATGATTATGTGGCAAGCCTTTGCTGTGTAATAATTCAGCTGCCAGTTGATTGCTGTACTCATTATGTGTAGCTACAATGACAGCAATACGATCAACATGCTGAATACAAAATTCAACAGCACGATTATAGTCTGCATCGCAGGCTTCTTTATCGGGTTGAATCGGTGAAGGATAATTCATCTCAGTTGCCCGTTTACGTTCCTTTTCCATATACGCACCACGAACGAGCTTAATACCAAGAATGAAGTTGCGTTTCTCGGCAGCTTCGTAACAGTCATGTACAAACTGGTAACGGTCGTGGCGATAAAGTTGGGCAGTATTGTAAACAACTGCTGTTGTTTTATTGTATTGATCCATCATGAGCATGGTCAATGCATCAACCGGATCCTGTATCCAGGTTTCTTCTGCATCGATCAACACACCCACTTTTTTATTGGAAGCTGCAGAGCATATGCGTTCCATACGGTTACATACCCTTTGCCATTCGGTACGTTCCTCAGCAGAAAGACGTTCCAATGCATGTTCATAACGACGGATCAATGTGCCTGTATCCTTGCTCATCAGGTCGTCCATTTTCTCCAGCAAGGCAAACCGTGCAACGCCGGTTACTTTCACACTCATAAACGGAATATTTGCCTGTGTTGCAGCGTAGTCAATTACTTTAATAAATTCATCACAGGCATGGTCTTTTTCATCTTCACCATAATCGCCACCCTCCACTCCGTAGTCGAGAATTACCTGCACATGAAACTCTTCAAGCCTGTCAGCAACCTTTGCCGTTTCCTGTAATGTTTCTCCACCCACAAATTGTTCGAATAATGTACTGCGGATAAGACCTTTTACCGGCAAGCCGGCCTTAATAGCCCAGGGAGTAATTCTTGTACCAATATCAACCAGCCATTGATAACCCATTGATGAAAAAAGGAAATGTGCTTTCTTCAGTTGCTGGTCGTTCTTATATTCAAATGCGTTAGCTGTATTCTCGAAAGAAACTTTGGAATTGTTCGGCATGCTATCTACGATTAGAGGCAGCAAATATAGTAGAAAAACTAGCGCTAGTTCAGTTCTCCTTCCGTTTAAGCAGTAACAATGAATTCCGAATAAACCCGGGTTCAACGGTGTATTCCTTTACCAGCTGCTGTTGTTTAACGTTCAGGCGAATGTTTAGCTTGTTTTGCGCAATCGATTGACTAATGACGATAATATCGTTTACACCGGGCGTCAATTCTTTCAGTCTTATGCGCAATGGGCGTTTTGAAAGATCATGTTCATTTGCAATCACATCACCATTAAATAAAACAGTGATAGAATCGTGTATGTTTTTGTCAATTGAAGTAAACTCCAGAAGAATATCATTGCTATCAATTTCCAGTTCACCAATTTTTTGATAAAGCCTGTTTTCCGGCTTCAGCAAAATATTCTGCTCTTCAAACTGCTTATACAGATCCTGAATATACTCCCCGATTTCGTCTTTTGTAAACTCGGATATAACCGAGTCGGTTTTAACAGCTGAAAAGGAATCGAACGCATCACCCCGCCAATACCATCGTCCGTTTACCTGTGTTCCTGAAGCATTCGTTGAAACAGTTAAGTATAGCTCTTCAAAAAAAGCACAATCAGTTTTCGACATTGCAACACCACGCATCACTTCCTTCCGTACCAGACTTATTTTTCCATCATACATACGACCGCCAACAAGATAATCGCAACCAAAGGAAGTGTTCTTGTCAAACCCACGGGAATAAATAATGCCGATATACTCGCCATCCGTTTCCATCAACTCCACACGCACACTCATCTTTTGCTTCTTGCTTGCGTTCAATAAAAAACTTCCTTCCCAAACACCTGCAAGGTTTTGCGCAAGCAATGTTGAAGAAAACATAATAACAACCAAAAACAGAAAAGCCCGTAACTGCATACTTGCTCAAGATACAATTACGGGCTTAATTGAAAAATAAAGAATGAACTAATTCTGTTAATCCAAACCGAAAATTCCTTTATTCAATATCTGCAAGGTTTGTGTTTTGTATGACGCAGGTACAAGCAACGAAACGTTGTGCGGACTGCCACCATAACTCACCATCCGTACAGGAATATCGGCAATGCTTTCGAATAATTTCGAAAGAATATGTTCTGTTTTGCCAATTTCATTCCCAACAATACTTACAATGGCCTGGTCTTTATCCAGCTCAACTGTACCGAATGGTTCCAGTTCACGGATAATTTCATCAAGATGTGTGCTGTTATCAATGGTTAATGACACAGCTACTTCGGAAGTAGTGATCATATCGATCGATGTGCGGTATTTCTCAAACACTTCAAACACTTTGCGTAAAAAACCATACGCCAACAACATGCGGCTGCTCTTGATCTTAATAGCAGTAATGCCATCTTTTGCAGCAACCGCTTTTACACCAACGCTTCCTGCTTCTTCTGTAATGAGTGTGCCTTTTGCATCAGGCTGCATGGTGTTCAACAACTTCACAGGAATTTTATAATGCTGTGCCGGCCAAATGGATGCAGGATGTAAAATTTTTGCACCGAAGTAAGCTAACTCAGCAGCTTCATCAAAACTCAACTGCTCAATGGCAACTGTTTTCTTTACAATACGTGGATCGTTGTTGTGCATACCGTCAATATCGGTCCATATTTCACAAACCGATGCATTGATAGCAGCACCGATCAATGAGGCACTGTAATCACTACCGCCACGTTTTAAATTATCCACTTCGCCTCTTGCATTGCGGCTGATATATCCTTGTGTAATAAAAATCTTTTTGTCTTTATTCTGATTCAACAACTGACTCAGCTTTACTTTAATGCTGCCGATCTGCGGTTCTTCATAACTATCGATCGTCATGAAATCCAATGCAGGCAACAACATGTGGTTGATTCCTTTTTCTTCCAGGTAACAGCTGAACATTTTTGTACTCATCAATTCACCTTGTGCCAGAATATCTTTATTCAACGCTTCGTTGAACGAAATTTTGAGAATGATATTCAGGAATTCAAAATGTTCAGCAATAATTGCACGACATTTTGTTTGTGCTTCTTCTGTTGCAAGCAGGTTGCTGATGAAAGTTTGATAGTGTGCATCCAGTTTATCAATTACCTGTTTGGCAGCAGCTCTGTCGCCGTTTGCCATAGCCGCACCAATTTCAACCAACGAATTGGTTGTGCCACTCAAGGCACTTAATACCACAATCTTTTCTTCATTATCACGAGTAATCAGGGTTGCTACATCGTGCATTCTTTCAGGCTTTCCCACTGAGGTACCGCCAAACTTCATCACTTTCATTACCGTAGGTTTATTTATGTTTTAATTTGGTCCACAGTCGATAGACGACAGACGACCAGTTGTTCATTGTTCATGGTTCATAGCTGATAGATGACTACTCATCACTGATCATTCATCACTCATCTTCCTACATCACCTCCCCGACGAATTTCTTCATCACTCCCCCCACCGTCTTATTAAAGTTGAAATAATCTTTAACAGCCGAAGTGCAACAACCTCATTTCAATGCTCAGGCAAAAGAAACACCCGCACAGCAAACCATATTCGAACGGGTTGCAAAATTAAAGAGAGAGATTGAATTTCTGTCCAACTTTTGCTAAATCTTCTGCAACTGTTTCCAATAAAGGGATACCGTCTTTCATTCGTTGAATTTCAAACAAACGTTCGGGATCACCGGGAATGAGCACCTGATCGTATCCTTCAATGGTTTTGGCAGAACGGAAACGTTGGATCCAGTTGTCCATGTCTTTCTTAAAATCGTCGGCTTTGCGGAATGCATCGATACGCATCGCCCCAAGAAAATGACCCAATCCTTTGCCCGGTTGATTCTCCGGCATGGGCACGTAAGCCGGGAAGGGCGGCACCCACGGACCATAATTGGCACCGCTCAATACAGCTGAAAAAATATCAACAATACTTCCCAGTGCATAGCCTTTATGACTGCCATGTTCTTTATCGCTTCCCAAAGGCAATAATGCGCCTTTGTTTTTTAGTGCATGTGCATCCGTTGTTGCTTCACCATCTGCATCCTGAATCCAACCGATTGGTGCTTCAAGACTTTTGCGTTGCAGAATTTCAAGTTTACCGTTTGCAGCAGTTGTTGTTGCCATGTCTGCAACAAAAGGCGGTTCGTTTCCACTTGGCACTGCTACAGCAATTGGATTGGTGCCCAGCATACGTTCAGTAGAAAACGTTGGTGCAACTAATGCAGATGCATTGGTCATGGCCATGCCGATCATATCGTGTTGCAAGGCCATCATTGCATGATAACCTGCAATACCAAAATGATTACTGTTTTGTACACTCACCCATCCGCTGCCGACATTGGTTGCTTTTTCAATAGCCACATTCATTGCAAATGGCGCAACCACCAAACCCAATCCACTATCGCCATCAACAACTGCGGTTGACGGTGTTTCATGAATCACTTTAATGTTGGGTGTTGCATTGATCCGTTTTGCTTCCCACAAACGCACATAACCACTAAGCCTTGCTACACCATGCGAATCAATACCTCGCAAATCGGCGGATAACAATACAGTTGTTGCAATAGTTGCATCAGCTTCGCTGCAACCCATCGACAGGAATACATTTTTTGTAAACGAAAATAAATGCGGATAAGAAAACACTTGCTCCATATTGCTACACGAAAAGAAATCAACAATTAATGACACAATTAAACATGCGAACGAATGATGATAATTGCATTACAGACGAAGTGATTGCGACGCAACAAATGATGCCATGAAAACCAATGCCGGTATTCATCCACTCATCACTGATTACTCATCACTCCTCTTACGCTTGCGCAGTTGGCCCGCCAAAATTCAACGGTATCTGCATTTCTTCCAGATCTCGGATAGCACCATTCGCAGCTTCAAAGCGATGTATATTTTCCGTGAGCGCTTTCATAAAACGCTTGGCATGTTGCGGTGTAAAAATGATCCTTGATTTTACTTTACTTTTGGGTGTGCCGGGCATAACGTTTACAAAGTCGATCACAAATTCTGCATGACTGTGTGTAATGATGGCGAGGTTGGCATAAGAACCTTCCGCTACTTCTTCTGTGATCTCGATGTTGAGCTGATTAGGATTTGCTTGTTGTTCGTCCATAAAAATAATTGAGCAGCAAATATACAACAGATAAGGCCCGCAACGAAGGAAAGAAAACGGCTATATTGTTTTGAGATACTTGACCAATTGTTCCTTTTTACGACGGGAAACTTCCACTTCGGAATCATCTTTCAACAGCAGTACTCCTTCCCGTTCGTATGCCTTGATGAAACGGGTATTTACCAGATGTGTGCGGTGCACTCTTACAAAACCGGCATCATTCAGCATTTCCTCATATTCCTTTAATGTTTTGGCTGAGAGAAATTCTTTTCCATCAGCAAAAAAGAATCGGGTATAGTTCCGTTCGGCCTGCAGACGAATAATATCTTCCAGCTCCACATACTTGATATCGTTTACACCCGGCAGTGCCAAACGTTTTTGCCGTGCTGAAACATTCTGCAAAAAATTCCTATACAACTCTTCGCCTGCGGGGGCATAAATGCGTTTTACTTTAAAGCGTTCAACTGCTTTCACCAGTTCATCGGCCTGTACAGGTTTCAACAAATAATCCAATGCGCTGAAACGAATGGCCTGGATGGCAAATTCATTATAAGCAGTTGTAAACACCACTTCAAAATTCCATTTCTTAATGGCCGACAACAGATCGAAACCACTTTGCTGCGGCATTTGTATATCAAGAAAAACAAGATCGGGTTTAAAATTTTCAATGAGCGGCAATGCTTCACTCACAGAAATAGCCGACACAACGGAGCTGATGTCCGGGCATTTTTCTTTAATGATCCAGCGAAGCAATTCAATAGCTGCTGTTTTATCGTCAACAATCATTGCTTTGATCATGTTTCTTCTTTTGTGTAGTAAGGAATAATGATGTGTACCCGGGTACCGGATGGTTGTCCGTTTTCAAAAAGGTCTTCAATGTGAAAGCCTGCTTTCTTACCTGTTTTTTGTTGCAGTAATTCCAATCGCTCCTGCACAATGCTGATGGCTTTGCTTTCGTGCAATACCGATGAAAGATTTTTTTGTTTGATGACTTGTGCCGCTTCACGACCAATTCCGTTATCTTCTATGCTGCACAGCAATGAATCTTCGTCATTCTCCTTGATGCTGATGTGAAAACGTTTTTCGCCGATCTTATTGATAAGTCCATGATTGATGGCATTCTCAACAAATGGTTGCAATAACATAAACGGAACCAACACATCTTCCTGTTCTATCTCTTCATCAATATCAACGTTCCAGATAAATGATTCATCAAGACAAAGCGATTCAAGCTCCACATACATGCGAAGAATACGTAACTCCTCCTCAAGTGTTACTACTGTTTGCTCTGCAAAATTCAACAGTGAACGCAAAAAGGTGGAGAAGATGTTGAGATAATCGGTGGCTTTATTGATTTGTCCACTTACAATCAGGTATTGAATGGATGTAAGAATATTGAAGAGGAAATGCGGATTCATCTGCAAACGCAGGTTCAGGAATTTTGATTCCAGCATTCGTCCGTTCAGCAACAGTAATTTATTCTCTGCATTTTTTGCAGCTTCCACTGCAACAGAGGTTGCAATTTTAGCTGCACAAAGCGAAGAAATGGTTTGCAGCGTATGCAGGTGATGATTAGTAAAGAAATCTTTCCGGTGATGTTCTGAATCAATGACGCCAATGACTTTCCCGTCATGAATAATGGGCACAGCCAATTCTGATAAACGATTTTCATCATCAACAATATAACGTTCATCTTTTGATGTATCATTTACAAGCTCGGCTTTTCCTGTTTTTGCTACATAGCCGGTGATACCTTTGCCAACGGGTATTTCAATGAGATTAGCAATTTCAAATGCTTTGGGATTCTTATCGCCATAAGCTGCTTTTTGCAACAATACATTCCGCTCTTCATCTAACAAATAGATCACACAATCTTCAAAGCCGAGGCGTGAAATACAATTACGTGCAATATCCCACAGAATTAATTCAGCAGATGAATCGGCGGAACCGGAGTAAGTAAAATATTCAATGGTTCGCTTTAATTCAGCCGCTTCTTTTTTTCTTTTTCGGTAATGCATAAAACCCCAGATGAGTAATGCAAGACCGGCGATGCAAAGCAAACGGAACCACCACGTTTGCCACCAAGGTTTCAATACAACAAAGGATAGAGCATCTGCACAATCGAACCAGGTTTTACCATCGTAACCGGCCGATACCTGTAACTGATAGTTACCCGGTTGGAGTTTACTGATGCGGATGCGGTTGTTGAAGCCCGTATTCACCCATCCGTTTTCCCCATTGTTTAACCTGTAGCGGTATTGAATACGAAATGGATTTTTAAATTCAGGTGCACTTATGACAAAATCAATATTGTTGCTGTTGTAAGGAATGTTATACAGCCCGCTTGTTTGAAAGAAAACAGAATCATTTCCGTTTACTGAAAAGGAAGCAACAAGCGGATACAGTTGTTGTGGCTGATAAATGTATTTAGAAGGATCAAAAAAGTTTACACCATTTTTCCCACCCATAAAGATCATTCCTGTTTTACTGCGGAAAGCAGCATCGCTGTTAAATGCCTGCGATTGCACATGATCGGTTTCATCAAACATCACTGCTTCATCCAGCACGGGATCATAACGAAAAATACCATCATCAGTTCCCATCCACACAAAACCAAATTGATCCTGTTGCATGCAATAGATCAATCGTTCAGCAGGAATTGCTTTCTTCTTTTGAAATGAAATGATCTTGTTATCCTTCACAACAACTTCGTACAAACCTTTTGAGCCGACGAGCATTTGATCTTTCTTCCATTCGCAAAATGATGCAGCCCTTCTGTCGGTAAGTGAATCTTTTACCGAAAACAACCACTTGAAGGAGGTATCAAAACAAGTAAATCCGGCTGTGGTACCATGCCAGATCCTTCCTGCTGAATCCTGTACAGCTGCACGGGACAAAAACGTTTGATTGTATAATTTCAATTGCTGTGTTGCAAGTGTAGTTGCATCTGTAAGAAAGATTCGACTGCCACCTACAGATAATACGTTGTTGTTGCGGAGTTTTACAATACGCCATATATACGAACGGTTAAAGGCTTCAGCTTGTCTTTTACCCTCTTCCGTTGCTGGGAAAACAAATGATTGGTAAGTATTCTTTCGTTTGTCGTATAACCGTACGCCGTTACCCGATGTGCCAACCCAAACATAATCACCATCGTTCAACACCTGCCTATTCGATGGCACTTCCACACTGGCCGATTTATTAAACGGCTCAATTATTTTCAGTTCGCCGGTTTGCATATTGAGCCGCACAATACCGTTGATGGTAGCCATCCAGATATTTCCTTCCGCATCTTCTGAAAAACTCCGCACATCATTATCCGGCATCTGCACATTTCCAAAACGATAGTTCCGGAAATACTGGATAATACTGCCGCTGCTGTTCATAAAAAAAATACCGTCTACATGCGTCATGTAAACAGTACCTTTTTTGTCTTTGTAAAATGACCTGACAGAAGTTTGATTTTCAAGCAATCGTCCATTGTTATAAAAAACAGGAAAACTGAGTGTGCCTGTAACCGTATTGTATTCAACTAGACCTTTGGTGCCGGAAAATAAAAAGCGCCCCTTGCTTAATTCAATACCGTCGAATAAAACGAGATTATTTGTTGATGGATCGGGTTGTGGATGCGCCGTCAGCAGTTTCTTTTCTTTCGTCAGAAAATTAATACGATATGTTTCAAAGCCCGTTGTAGAAATCAATAGTTCATTTTGACTGACAGGAATTGCATCATACAAACTTCCCACCCAAAATGCATCGGTTTGTTTTGTTTTTTGCTGATAGCGGAACAACGAATCGCCGCTTCCAAAAAAAAGAGCCTCTTCAAATTGATCAAAATACCTGTTTGCTTTTTTTAACCGGCCCAACGATGCAGCATCTTTTCGTTTAAACTCCTTCGCTGTTTCATGATAGCTGAAGTGTCCCGCTGCTCCAATTGCATTGATTACGCCATTGTTCGTTTCATATAAACTCACGAGAATTGGTTCGCCTGATTTTTCAAACAATACTTGCTGAAAACCTGTATGATGGTTGATGAAAAGATAAACAGCCTGTCTTGTGATTACCCATTTTTTTCCGCCTGCATCAATCAGAATCCTGCTCACGGATTCACGAAATGGAAAATCAAGTGTATTTCTTCCATCGAAACGTTGCACACCACTTTGCATAGCGAGCCAAAGAAAACCTTCGTTATCCTTTGCCATGTTGATCACATCAGATGTTTTCAATCCCTCCTGCTCCTGCACAACGCCCAATTGGTAATCGGGCAATTGCCCAACAGCAGCTATAGTATATACAGCTGCTGTGAATGTGATTAGTAACGCTTTATGTAAAAACAGTTTCAACATTCCATAGAAATGCTCTTTAAAAATAATTCATACTTCTGTTAGTATACAGTCTTTCTTAAGCTGATATTTTCACTTGACGGTGACTATCTTCTTCCTGCGCCACGATCATGACATTTTTGAGTGTATTATAAGCGGTGATCCAGGCATTCTGCACTTCGGGTGTCCACGCATCACCCAACCCTTCTTTTAAAGTAGCAATGAGGCATTGGCCCACCACTTCGTAATGCGCAGCTTCTGCACCATAGCTGTTATGTCGTGCGCCAAGCTTTTGCACTTCGGGCAATAACTCTTCCATGCGGTTGAGTTTTGAAACTACATAGCCCAAAATGGTAACGAGTTTATTTGCCTGTTCGCTGATGTCGGGTTTAAATAAAGGGCGAACGCCTGGCGCTGCTTCAAATAGTTTACTGTAAAAAAGAAGACCTGCCTGCTTTGCAATAGGAAGCACCTGCCCCCATGATTGCTGTACGAGATTCACTTGTTGTTGTGTCATATCTGATCTTTTGAATTTTAAAAAACCAGGAAAAGCCTCTTTAGCAGAGGCGTTTTCCATGGGTTAACCATAAACCTCTCAATATAAAACTACTTGCTCAATGTAATATTGCCTTTCGTTACTCCTTCATAAGCCCAGGTGCCCGTCATGCTTGAAAAGGCAGCATTTACTGTGGCTGAAGTGTTTACCATCTTTGCTCCGCTTTTGTACGATGTTTGAAAGATGTTTCCATTCAATGTCCATACACCATCTGCTTTCGACAATGCAGATATTGCAGATGTATCGGTCTTATCGTCCAGATCATACACTCGCACTACACCACCTGGTTTGATCAACATTGCATACTTGGATGAACCAATAAAACCGGTTGTGTTGTAAGTACCCGTCCAGTAACCAAGTACCGGCGATAACTGTTGTGGTGATTCAGGTGTTTCTGTGTTTGACTTTTTGCAGGAAGCTACAAGAATAAGTACTGATGTGAGCATTAAAAAAAAGTGCTTTTTCATGATTGTTTTGTTTTGTATTTAAAAAATAGCTGTTTATAGTTCTACGTATTCGTAGCGTAACCGTGTTACAATATCAGGCCCGGCCGGCTTTATTTTTATTATCGTCGTTTTTAAGTTTGTTACATACCCTTTTGTATCGTATTTCTTTTCCGTTAGTTCGGCACGGTGCTCATAAGTTACTTCACCGGATGTATAGTAATACTGCTTGTACGATTCGGCCACGTGATCAATTAACCAATTATCCGGTCTTGGTTCAGGTAATGATCCGGTTACTTCTTTGTATCTGCTAAGGCTGGCGGCATCATTCGTAATATTTATTTCAGTACTTGCATACATTTCTATACCTGCGGGAAGAAACTGAGAGTAATTGATGCCCGACAGCATTCCATTGTTGTAGAGGTACTCTACTTTTATTTGCTTATTACCTACAGTATCTGATGCTGTATAGCTCAACATCTTTGTTTTGGCTAAAGGATCGTACACATAGTCATAAACAGCATTGTAGTTGTTCGTAAAATTTTTAAACCTGCTTTGAGAAATTTGTCCAATTGCGTTCGTTGTATATTCATGGCTTGTTTTTACTGTACCATCAGGTGTAAAGGATTTCAACGACTTTAAACCGCCCGCCTCATCATATTCATAGTTCCAGATGGTTTCTAAGATCCCACTCTTTGAAAACTTTTCAATTTTTGTAAGCTGCCGGTTGTTTTTGTAGTAGTACTTTTCATAGATGGTATCGTTTATATAAACTGCTGAGATGAGTTTTGTTTTATCAAGGGGTGCTTTGATATCGCTCTTATTCTTTTTGCAGGAAGAAAGAATAAGTAAAACAGCTATCGCATAAAACAATAAGCGGTGAATCTGCCGGTGTGCTAAAAAGTGTTTTTTCATGTATGCTTGATTTGACAACATGAAAGTAGTACGGCAAAAAAATGTGGAGAAGCGTCAGTTATTTGATGGTACAATGCGGTTACCAAGCGGTAATCAATGAATAATCAGGTGCAACGATTCATTTAGTTAGAAACTTTTTGGAAGAATATTTTCTAAATTAAAGGATTTATCGTCCTGTTATTTGAGCGAATGAAAACTGATAAGTTTTTTTGACTTTAACAGAGCCTGTGTGAAATTCCGGCAAACCAATACCCGATCTTTTTTGCGGATGACCATTAAATAATAAAGGGGAAGAGGTAATTCGTAATTGAATTACCTCTTCCCCTTTCAAACAGAAAACTTCTGTTATAAAATTTTACTTACTGCCAAACAGTATTCTGCACCAGGTTTGAATTTACATTCAACTCGCTGAGTGGTATTGGAAATACTTCAGATTTACCAGGTAAAAAGATCGGTGAGTAACCCGGTACATTGTCTGCCTTCGCCCTGTTAAATGCATTTTGAACATCGCCCCAACGCTTTAAATCATAATATCGCAATCCTTCAAACGCAAGCTCAACTCTTCTTTCGTGTCTTACTACGTCTCTTAATGCAGCCTGACTAAGAGATGCGCCTTCCACACTTTGAACGGTTGGCATACTCACTCTTTGTCTCACTGTGTTTATCAACGTATAAACCTCAGTCGTTAATTGATTTAGTTCGATCAATGCTTCGGCACGCATTAATAATACATCGGCATAACGGATGATATAAAAATCCTGACCACCTGCATTACCAACACTAATACCTGTTGATGAAACTGATGTTGTTCTGAGATACTTCTTAAGACCATAATGCGTGGGTGGCCCGCCACCATTTGGCGCTGCACAACCTTGACCAGCTCTCATGACAACAGTGGGACGATCTGTTAAAAATGCATCTCCAACGAAAAACACAGAAGCTGTTAAACGAGGGTCACGGTTATTCTTTTGCGGTGCATTATTGCAAAGAGTTCCGGGTGTATATAAAGGCGATGTCGTAATCGGTTTGCCATCGGTGCAATAAAAATCCTTCACGAGGTTAGGCATTGGATTTCTGTCAATTGCCGGATTACCAAGAAAGGTTGCAGAAAAAATTTCACCATTATTAGATACATCCTGATTAAAGCGTACTGAAAAAACAACTTCTTTTGACAGCTCACCTTGCTCGGTAAACAACTGTGCGTAACTGGTATTTAAATTATAACCCAGCGTGAGCAAAGTTGATGTTGCATCCAGCACACCCTGGTAATTTTTATTGTAAAGATGAAACCTGGCCAATAAACCAAGGGCAGCACCTTTTGTGGCATAACCATACTGAGCTGCCGGATAACTTGCGGGTAATAAATTTACAGCTTCAGTTAAATCCTTTACGATTTGATCACTTACTTCCTGGTAGCTGTTTTTTGGAACATATGCTTCGTCTAGTGTTTGTACTTTGGTAATTAATGGAACATCTCCAAAATAAACAGCGAGATTAAAATAAAACAATGAACGCAGAAAAAGTGCCTGTCCAAAAAACGCATTCTTTTTATCCTGACTGATGAGTGTGGTTGACATGTTCTGAATATTCTCAATAGCAGCATTTGCCCTTCCGATACCCTTGTAAGATGAATTCCATATACCTGAGTAAATACCATCACTAGGTGTACCTATTCCAATCATGAAATTACCTATACCTTGCCACTTATAATTGTTGTACATATTATCACCAAAACAATCAAACATGGTGAGCCCTGCGGTAACATTCAGATTACCGCTGTACAACGAACGATCCTGTAAAGCATCATAGATTCCGTTTATTGCCAACTGTGCATCAGCCTCTGACTGCCAGAAATTTTCCTTGGCAATTTGTGTAAGCGATTCCCTTTCTGTAAAATCTTTAGAACAACCGGCTAAAGAGAAAGCGATTATTGCTATGATAATTTTTTTCATACTCATTTTTTGTATGGTTTAAATCGAAGATTTTTATAACAAGCTATATTTTGAATGAATACTTAAAGTGTAATCATTTTAATTTCCAAACATTAGAATTTCACATTTACACCAAACGTGTAAACTTTGTATAGTGGCACATTCTGATCAGTGTTTCTTCCTCTTGCTCTTTCCGGATCAAAATTTTCAAGCTTCGTAAATGTGAGGATATTCTGACCACTGAGAAAGAATCGCAGCTTTGACAATCCAACTTTATTGATCAATGAAGCAGGAAGCGAATATCCTATCTCAAGATTCTTCATTCGTAAATAGGAAGCATCCTGAATGTAGAATGTTGAAATTAATGCATTACTATAACCACCTAACCTCGGCAATTTAGTAGAAGGATTTGTGGGTGTCCAGCGATTGATCCAATAGGTTAATCCATTGTTTCTATCTCCTTCAAACGGCAGTTGGCCATTGTCATAAAATATGCGGTCAACATTTCCGATACCTTCGAAAACAACATTCAGATCAAATCCTTTATAATCAAGACTGGCGTTGAAATTGTAAATCCATGATGGATATGGGTTGCCGATTATTGTTCTGTCTTGTTCATTTACTACGCCATCAGGTTTACCATCAGCACCCGAGATATCTGCGTATTTAATGTCTCCCGGCTTTGTTAATGCAGGATTGTTGAACTGGCGTGGAGAGTTAGCTACCTCATCGGCTGTTTGAAAAATACCAATAGCTTTATAGCCAAAATATGCGTTATACGGAACACCAACTCTGACAATACTAACTCCACTAATACTTTCTAAACCACGATCTCCTAAACCGGTTACTTCATTATCTGCAAATTTGCTGATACTGCCACCAACACTATAGTTCAATCCTCCTTTCAGTCTGTCTCTATAGTTTAATACAACTTCAACACCTCTGTTTAGCATGCTGGCAGCATTAATGGCTGCAAGGTTCGCCACTCCGATAGAAGCAGGTATTGGGAAATTACTATACAGCAGATCATAACTTTTACGGTTAAAATAATCGGCTGTTAAAGAAAGTTTGTTTCTGAAAAATCCGGCATCAAGACCAATGTCATATTGTTCAATTGTTTCCCACTTCACATTTGGATTAGCTAACCTGGTAAGGGCAGCACCACTTACAATGTTTGTTCCAAGGAAATAATCTAAACTAACATTATACGTTTGAGCATAGAGATAATTGTCAATATTATCATTTCCTGTAATTCCCCAACTTGCCCTTAATTTAAGATCGGATAACCAATTTATACGGCTGAGAAAATTTTCCTGGCTCAATCTCCAGCCCACAGAAGCAGAAGGAAAATTTCCATACCTGTTAGCAGATGAAAATCTTGAAGAAGCATCTCTTCTCATGTTAAACTCGAACAGATACTTGCCATCGTAGATATAATTGATCCTGGAGAAAAATGACTGTAATGCGAATTCAGAACCACCACCGGAAACATTTGGTTCCAATACTCCTCCTGCGTCAAATTCCTGCAAACCATCAGTTGGAAAATTCTTTAATGAACCGGAAAAATTGTCATTACGTCCATATTGAATTGAATGTCCTAAGAGCACTGCTACATCATGTTTAGATTTAAACACATGATGATAGCGCATGATGTTTTCATTCAACAACCTGTAATTAAGAGCAGAACTGTTAGACAGCGAGTTAATGGGTGCTTCTGAAATAATCTGACCAGCCCAGTCAACAGTTTTATTACGTGGTGTAAAATTAGATTCCTGCGTAGTAAAGATGTTAAAGCTGCCGCTGGTTTCAAAAGAAAGATCTTTTGTAATATTCGCTGTTACACCAAAACGGTTGGCAAAATTGAGATCGTCACTTGTACTGCTTCCTAAATTACCTCTCCTGATAGCATTCGTGATAGGGAAACTTGCATTAAACACGCCATCTACTGTACCATACTCTCCATTGGCATAATATACAGGTACGGTTGGAGTTGAACGCTGGAACTGATTGATAATTCCGGTTTCACCCGTAATAGCACCGGCACCACCTGACGGGCCTGTAAACCTTGACCAATAAGCATTGAAAGAATTTGATACCGAAAGCCATTTTTTAAGCTGTGAATTTAAATTCAAACTCATGTTGTATCTGTCCGATTTGAATTTACCTTGTACCACAGCCTCCTGCGTTAAATATCCAAATGAAGCCCTGTAGGTTGTTTTGTCGTTACCTCCACTGAAAGAGATATAATGATTTTGTATTGGCGCCCTGCGTAAAATTTCGTTGGCCCAATTGGTATTTGCAAAACGATCAGGGTCTGAGCCATCACGCATTGCCTCAATATTGGCAGTGCTGTATCTTGGCAACGCACCACTTCTGTTAAAAAGGGCTTCGTTCATAAGAGTAGCATAGTCCATTGCATTCAAATATTTTGGAACTACCGTTACTTCCTGAAAACCAAAGTAATTATTATAGACCACGCTCATTGATCCGCTCTTCCCTTTTTTTGTAGTTACGATCACAACACCATTGGCACCACGGGCACCATAGATAGCACCGGCAGATGCATCTTTCAACACAGAAATACTTTCAATATCAGAAGGAGCAAGACTATTAAACACACTCAGGTTTTCATACTGAATATTATCAATAACGATTAAAGGAGTTGTTGAACCAAATGATCCAATTCCCCGGATTGTAATGCTGGATCCGTCTGCTCCCGGCAAACCGGTTCCCTGAGTTAATTGAACACCTGAAAACCTGCCATACATCAATTGCCCGGAATTGGTGACTGGTTGGTTTACCGATTCACTTAATTTAAATGTTTGTGTAGCGCCGGTTTGGTTGATCTTTTTCTGCGTACCATAACCTACAACAACCACATCCTGTAATGAAGCAACTTCGGGTTCAAGACGGATTGCAATAGCAGACGATCCATCCCAATTTAAAGTATAGGTCTGAAACCCTACACTACTAAATATAAGTACAGGTTTACTGCCTGATACAGTTAAGCTGAAAAAGCCTTTCTGGTCAGTTGTTGTTCCCTTTTCTGAACCTTGCTGAACAACTGAAACACCAACAGCAGGTGCATTATCTCCTGCATTTGTAACGGTACCGGTAACAGTAGTTGTTTGTGAAAATGACTGAAGGCTCATTAAAAGCAAGAAGCAGAATAAGCCAATGTGAGAGGGTAAATTCCTTTTTAGCACAAGCATCGTTTCAGTTTTAGTTTGATTTAGAATTACACAACTAAGTAAGTCACTTAATTTTACATGGCAGGTGGGTAAGCGCTTCAAAAAAGCGGTGTATTCAGTTCATTAAAGAACAAATGGCGGCGTTAGAAAGAGGCAGGATTTTTTGCAAAGAAATGTTCTACTTTCAGGAGCAGATTTATTATCATGACTAAACAAACAATAACCGATATTGCTTAGAAGAATTGAAGTGGAGAACCATTAATCCTAAAAAGAAATTATACAATCATTGATGGCCTGTTGTTGGGCTTACAACAACAGATGGGTTGTATCCGGGATTTTTATATGGCGTCAGTGCATTTGTTTCTCTTTGCCACTTTTGTAACTTCTTTCTTAGTTGATTCACTAATTTTTGATTTGCAGATGCGATATTCTTTTTTTCAGCTATGTCATTTACAACATCATACAGTTCAACGCTTTCATCTTCATAATTATAAATGAGCTTATAATTTCCTTCCCGTATTGCTGATCCGGGTTTACCTCCCTGGTTACTATAATGCGGATAATGCCAGTAAAGTTTCCTGTTTTGATAAGCTTGTGGTTTATTCAACAACTGCAAAATATTTTCACCATCAATGCTTTTTTCTTTGCGATATTTTTCATTGATCGCTTTGGCGATTGTTGGAAACAGATCGGCAGTAGTTACAGGCAGGTCAGAAGTTGATCCTGCAATAATTTTTCCTTTCCAATACATAATCAACGGAACACGGATGCCACCTTCGTATAACCAACCCTTCCCTGCACGTAACGGACCATTTGTGGTGGGACTTCCTTCTGCAGTACTTAAGCCGCCATTGTCAGACGTAAAGATCACCAATGTATTGTCGTCAAGATTCAGTTGCTTCAGCTTTTCTAACATTCGCCCAATATTCCAATCCATGTTTTCAATCATGGCTGCATACACCGGATTATCCTGCACCAATCTTCTTCGCCATCCGTTTTCATATTTCATCCAGTCTTCATCTTTTGCAAAACGATCTTTGTTTTGAATGCCGAGCTCCTTTTGTTTCGCTTGATATTTTTTTATTAAAGCAGCCGGTGCCTGCAATGGATTATGTACGGCGTATAACGAATACATTAGAAAGAAAGGAGTTTGCTGATTACGTTCGATAAACGATAGACATTCATTCGATAAACGGTCAGTCAAATATTCACCTGTTGGGCCATCAGGTAAGGTTGGATTTTTATACGGTGTAAAAAAACCACCTGTTGTATCGTTTATTCTTCCGGTAGGTGACCCTTTACTCCAACCACCTATATTAGTTTGAAATCCCTGGTATTGCGGCCAATATTTTTCTTCTTCACCTAAATGCCATTTACCTGCGAAAAATGTTTTGTAATTATTTTCCAACGCATACTCAGCAATTGTTTTTTCTTGCAATGCCAATTGATATGCGGTTGGTTGTGCTATTAATTTTTCATACGGCATGGCTTTCCCATCTTCCTGTCGTCCTTTGATCCAATCTGTAACACCTGTTTTTACTGCATACTTTCCCGTCATCATGCTTGCACGTGTAGGACTGCATACCGGACAGGTAGCATAGTTCTGTGTAAAACGAATGCCGTTTGACGCAAGTTTATCAAGATTAGGCGTTTCGTAAAATGTACTTCCGTAGGATGAAAGATCGGCCCATCCAAGATCATCTGCAAGAATAACGATCACATTCGGTTGCTTGCCTTTACTTTGGGCTCCTAAAGTATATTGAACAAAAAGAAGTGGCAATAAGACAATAAAATTTCTATACATAACTTCTTTTGTTTGATCGTTTGTGTTTCAAAGTTTCCAGATGACTGTATATTTTGGTTACAAAAGCTTTATCACCGATAACTCATACAAAGAAGGCGGTGCTGTTGCTTTCGTTATCTTCAACCGAAACTTCGTTGTTTTATAATTGCGTGGCAACCTGATCACTTTGCAATCCCCCATCGGCTCTGTACTTAAATAAATTGTTTGCCATTGTCCATTCTGAAAGATATCAATGCTATACTCCTGAATTCTTCCGGTTCTTATTTGCGAAAAGCCGTCAGGCAAATTCTTTGTGTCTTTGTATTCAAAGATGCTGATCTTATTAAATGCTTCAGCAGGATTGAGATCGATCGTTAATTCAGCCAACGTATCTGCAGCAAGCCATCGGCTGTCAAGACTCCCGTCGTTTACAAATGATGCTTTGTAGGTAATGTCTTTATCAACAAACTCACTGCTCGCAGCAGCGGGCTTTAACAAAGAAATGAATTTCCCGTTTTTGGGTAATGGTTTATTAGCCGACAAACCTAACCGTTTTCCCAATTCAATTACTGTTAATGCTTCATACTCTCTTATTCGCCCGGTTTTATCCGGCGGCACATTTATCACCAGTGAATTATCATTATCAGTACACCAATAAAATAATTCCTGCAGTTCATCCAACTCTCTTACCGGAAGTTGTGCTGATTTTTGAAACCAGTTCCAGCGACTGCTGAGACAAATCGTATGTTCATACGGCAGGTAATACGATTTTCCTTCGTGCAGATATTGCTTCTTATCAAATTTGGTGATGATCTTCGGATCCCACAATCTGAAATCGCTTGGGAAGTAATGAAAGAAATATTTATTGTCTTCTGTCATTAGCGAAGGCAAAGTGAATTTTCGTTTGCCTTCTTCATTTACGATTGTATGATTAACACTTACAGCACATTTGGGGTTATACTCTTTCACCAGTTTATACACCTGATCAATACCCCAATCGTTTGGACTTCGTTTCCAACCACCATCTAGCCACAATTCACAAATAGAACCGTAGTTAGTGAACAGTTCCTTTAATTGATTGAGCATATAATCAATATATGCTTGGGGATTTTTATCGTTAAAGGAAGGTTCGTGCCGGTCCCAAAGTGAATAATAAATAGCAAACTGCAGTCCGTATTTTTTGCATGCATCTGCAACTGCTTTTACCACATCTGTTTTAACGGGTGATGAAGCCACATCATAATCCGTGTACTTACTGTCCCACAAACAAAAACCATCGTGGTGTTTTGTGATCAATAATACATAACGAAAGCCTGCTTCCTTTGCAGTACGCACCCATTGATCAGGATCGAGATTGGTTGGGTTGTATGCACTTGCAGGTGTAGTACCATCCGACCATTCCAGATCGGTAAAAGTATTAACGCCGAAGTGAATGAACATACCATAGCCTCGCTTGATCAATTCCGTTTGTGCAGCGTTTGGAGTAGTTGCCGGTTGTAGTATTTGTGCAGTGGAATGAATGCAGACGAATGTCAGCAACAGAAGAATAAATACACGTTGAAATTTTATGTTGAAATTCATCAAACAAATTTTGAGTACCCGTTCAGGATAAATAGAAATGCGTTTATTTCTGCCGGAGATATAAAAAAGAAATTACTGTATCTGTTATTTAGCCGTTGCATCCTTCACACATCTGAAACCTGTATGTTCAAGTCCTGTATCGGGACTGCTTTTCATTCTTCTTGCAACACGATAACCACTGCAATAACTGTCGTTGCAAAGAAAACTTCCGCCACGCAACACCCGCTTGGGTGTATAAGGATCCTGCGGATCAAAACTTTTTTGCGGACCGGTTGGATTGACAACCGTATTGTTTGCTACTGATTGGTAATAATTATGATCGTACCAATCGCTGCACCACTCCCATACATTACCGGCCATATCAAACAAACCATACCGGTTGCAGTTGTATGTTTTCACGGGAGCGTATTTTAAAAATGCATCACGTTGTTCATTTAGGTAAGGAAACTTTCCTTCCCAACTATTTGCTTTCGGCGCACCAACATTTACATGTTCATTGCCCCATGGATAAATATTATTGTTCAACCCACCTCTTGCAGCGAACTCCCACTCTGCTTCTGTTGGCAAACGCTTGCCGGCCCATTTACAATAGGCCATAGCATCGTCCCAGCTAACATGTACAACAGGAAAATTTTCTTTTCCTTTGATACTGCTGTTGGGCCCTTCGGGATGTTTCCAATCGGCACCTGCCACCCAACTCCACCATTGCGAATAATTATTCAAATCAACAGGGCCATTGCTTGGTTTAAATACCAACGATGCTGCTACCAACAAACTATCCGCTGGTTTTTCTGTACCGGGTGGTACTGTCTTTTTCAATTCTTCCCAATCGGGTTTGCGTTCTGCTGTGGTTACATATCCTGTTGCCTCAACAAATTTTTGAAACTGTGCATTGGTCACTTCTGTAACATCCATGTAAAATGGATTAACTGTTACTTTATGTTTGGGATATTCATCTTCTGATGCCTGTTCATTATCGCCTCCCATTTCAAATGTGCCGCCAGGAATAAACACCATTCCCGTTAACGAAGTATCACCACCGAATGCAACTGAAGAACTATCGGCACCGGCACCAAACCTCGACGGAAGTTGCATGCAGGATATAGCTGAATCTTTTTGTTGCTGTACCTGTTCTTTATTTTCATTGTTTTTACAACCGTAACTGATTATAGTCAACACAACAAAAACAGTAAGCCACTGTGTTGTCCTTTTTCCTTTTATACTTTTCAGGCAATCGTTATTCAACATGAGTTGTTTCAATACAATTTTATTTTTGTCTGATATTATCTAACTTAAGCTTCATTTCAGCTACACGCTCAGGGTAAACTTCTGCCAGATTTTTTGTTTCACCCGGATCAGTTGCTAAGTTATATAATTGCGGCTTTGGATCGTTACCCAATTCCGTATTTGTATCCTTATTGATCTTCGGACCTTTTGATGGCTCAATGTATTTCCAGTCGCCAACCAATAACGATAATGTTGAGTTAATGGATTGCTCAATCAAAAATTCACGTGGCTTGTTACTTTGATTGAGCAATACCTGCAAATAGTTTTTACTGTCGGGTGCCTGCCCTGCTTCCACTTTAACGCCGGCCAAAGCTGCTAAGCTTGCATACAAATCTACCTGGCTGAATAATGCATCGTTTACTTTACCTGCTTTTACTTTTCCTTTCCAACTCACAATAAATGGAACTCTTGTACCTGCTTCAAACGCACTGTATTTGCCGCCTCGATAAATACCGTTTGGTTTATGATTACCTAATTTTTCAACGGCATCATCTTTGTAACCATCATCAATTACCTGTCCGTTATCACTGGTGAAAATGATCAATGTATTTTCTAACAAACCATTCTTCTTCAATACTTCTTCAATTTGTCCAACTGTCCAGTCTAATTGTAATAACACATCACCTCTCGGACCAAAGCCACTCTTTCCTGCAAAACGCTCATGTGCAATACGTGGCACATGAATATCGTGTGTTGAAAAATATAAAAAGAAGGGATTTGCTTTTTGTTGTGTGATATAAGCTGTGGCCTTCTGCACAAGTATGTTGGCAAAGTCTTCATCTTTCCAGAGTGCAGCATTGCCACCTTTCATATAACCAATACGGCTGATGCCGTTTACAATCGTCATATCATGCCCGTGTGATGGATGCATTTTCAACAACTCCGGATTCTTTTTTCCGGTTGGTGCGTTCGGATCAACAGGTCCTGTGTAACTCACAGTTATCGGATCATTCTTATCAAGATTCACCACTTGCTGATTTTCTACAAATACGCAAGGAACACGATCACCTGTTGCAGGAATTAAAAACGAATAATTAAATCCAATCTCTGCAGGGCCGGGTTTTATTTTTTCATTCCAATTAATACCTTTTGCATCACCCAAACCAAGATGCCATTTGCCGATCACCGCTGTATTGTATCCTGCTTTTTGCAGCATACCGGGCAATGTTGTAGTTGTAACAGGAATCAACAATGTTGCATCACCGGGAGCGATGCCTGTTCCCTCTTTTCGCCATGCATACTTTCCAGTAAGCAGCGAAAAGCGTGAAGGTGTACAAGTAGCAGATGTTGCATGTGCATTGGTAAAACGCACACCATTCTTTGCCAAGCGATCAATATTTGGCGTTGGTATAGCAGAAGTGCCGTAACTGCTTACATCACCAAACCCTAGATCATCCGTATAGATCAAAATAATATTCGGCTTTTTGTTTTTACTTGTTTGACTATTCGTTGTTACAGCAAACGACAGTAACAGCGTTGCAAGCAGGAATCGATTCATGATTGTTGTCCTCATATAAATTATTTTGAAACAGGTTCAACTATATAACTGTAAGTATACTTATTCTTCGTTAATAAATAAGGTGCATGTGGATAAGCTCCCCAACTGTTATCGCCTCCCACTCCACGTTGATTTAAATCGATATGCACCGACATAAACTTCCGTTCATGTAAATCGGATGGATGTTGTTGCTTTTTCGTAACACCGGGATCAAGATCTTCTGTTGTATAAGGCAAGGCACTGAAACAGATGGGTTGTGCACCGGTTATTTTGATGCCATTCTTCTGTTCATCATAAAACTGCACCCAGCGAATATCGGTTTTATATCCATTCTCCTGTGGACGTATATAATTTTTCACAAACTGATCGGCAGCTTTTTGTTGATACAACCCAACAAACGCAGCAGTGTTTCGATCGCTGTAGTTTTCCCATGGACCTCTTCCATAGAAATCAATTTGTTCATACGACTTTGGCAACGTCAACCGCATACCAAAACGAGGCATTTCCGGTAATTTTTTATTCTGAAGATCAATGGAAGCTGTGACTTTAACTGCACCGTTATTTAATAATTGATAGCTGATGATGTATGGAACATCTACTCCGGTCATTCGATAATAGCAATCAATTACGAAACCTTCCTTGTTTTGTTGCTGCACTTTTACTGTATCGAGTTGAATCAGCGTATGTGCATTTCGCCAAAAGCCTAAACGTTGCGGCATTTGATTACCAAAATCATTATCTGTTGGAGCTCGCCAAAAATATGGTTCAGGAAAAGAAGTGATCAACGACACATCACTGATCTGATAAGAAACAAACTTTCCTGTTTTACTGTTGAAACTGCCACTCACTGCACCTGATTTAAAGTTGATCATGTTCGCAACTTTACTCACTTCCAGTTTGCCTTGTGTTGTTTTGCTTTGCGTGAAAAACTGTTTGCTGTTTCCGCCGAACTGCTCACGGGCCACTTCATGCCCAGCAGGTATTGCTGCTGTTGCTGCTCTTGTTACGGCATATACATTCAACATCAGTTCATCATTGTTATCTGTTGCATCAATATTTAGTTTTACTTCTGCAGAAGATGAAGGTAATAAGTTCAACGAAAAAGTATCGGATTGAAACGGCATTCCGTTCTTCAGCAATTCCCATTTGAATTGATAGCCTGACAAGTTTGTGAAATTGAAATTGTTTTCAACCACAATCACGCCGCTCTGCCAATTTTTATCTTTGAAGATAATATCTTGGTACACTTTCTTTACTTCATAAATACCAGGATGCGGCGAACGATCGGCTGCTACCAATCCGTTGGCACAAAAATTTTCATCGTTCTGCAAATGACCTGCACCAAAGTCGCCACCATATCCCCAATAGGGTTTACCGTTTTCATCGTTGGTTTTTATGCCCTGATCCACCCAATCCCAGATAAAACCACCCTGCATATGTGCACTTGATTTGATGATATCAAAATACTCCTGGAAATTACCACTGCTGTTGCCCATGGCATGCGCATACTCACACATAATGAAGGGTCGCTTTTTGCTTGCATCCTTTGCATAATCTTTCATGTATTTGATACTGGGATACATCGGGCTCACAATATCTGTATTCCATTCTTCCATTGCCTGCTCAAACAACACCGGCCGACTTTTATCTCGCTCCTTCATCCATTGATATGCATCACGAAAAACATTTCCATTGCCACACTCATTGCCCATGCTCCAGATAATAACTGATGCATGGTTTTTATCACGCTCAACCATTCGCTTTATACGATCCATAATTGCAGGCGCCCACTCCGGTTGATATGCGGGATGATTTGTTGTATCAATTTTTCCAGGCAAAACACCCATGCCATGTATTTCAACATTCGCTTCATCCACCACATACAAACCATATTCATCGCACAACTTCAACCATAATGGATCGTTAGGATAATGTGCAGTACGAACAGCATTAATATTGTATTGCTTCATCAGCTGAATATCCTTGATCATTAATTCACGGGTGGGCACATGACCAAGATATTCGTCATGCTCATGCCGGTTAACACCATGCACCATGATCTTTTTCCCATTTACCAGCAACTGTGCGTTTTTAATTTCTACTTTTCTGAAACCAACTTTTGCAGCTGTGGTATGAATGATTGCACCTGATGCCTGTTGTAATGTAATGATCGCATTGTACAGGTCAGGCGTTTCTGCACTCCATTGTTTTGGTTGGGAAATCTTCGACTTGAATGCGATTTGCTGTAGACTATTGGCCGAAGGATTTACTTTTTTCTTTTGACTGTAAATTATTTTCCCATTCTGATCTTGCAACTCAACAGTTAACACAGCATCTTTTATTGAAGTGGTTTTAAACTTACGCAGCAACACATCAGCAGCAAACATTCCATCTTTATATCCGTTATCAAGATCTGCTTTTAATTCAAAATCCCAAATGCTGAGTGATGACTGAGCATAAATGAAAACATCCCGTTCAATTCCACTCAAACGCCAAAAATCCTGATCTTCCAGGTAGCTGCCATCGTGCCAACGAAACACCTGTACGGCCAATAAATTCTTTCCTTTTTGTAAAAACTTTGTGATGTTAAATTCAGCAGCTGTTTTCGATGCTTTAGTAATTCCAACCTGCTGTCCGTTCACATATACCAGTGCACAACCGGTAATTGAACCAAAATGCAGCAATACATCTTTATCGCTCCAGTTATCGGGTACAGTAAATTCCTTTCGATAAGAGCCTACGGGATTATCGTTACCGACAAATGGCGGATTTTTGGGGAACGGATAAATAATGTTCGTATAAATGGGCATTCCAAAACCCTGCAACTCCCAATTGGAGGGAACAGGCAAGTTGCTCCAGGTTGCATCATTAAAATTTGTTTTGAAAAAATCTAGCGGTCTGTTCCTGAAGTTATCGGTATAAGAAAATTTCCAGGTACCGTTTAGTGATTGATAAAACGTTGAGCGTTTCATATCATCAGAAAGCACATCTTCCTTGCGGTCGAACAGCAGAAAGGAAGCATGCGGTGCTTCTTTGTTCGCATCAACAAGCCGTGGGTTTTCCCAATCAGGGGCTGTACTTTGTGCATATCCAAAAGAAATTTGCACGAGCCCTGCAATGCATAAACAAATAAATTGGAAGTAGATTTTATTCAGGCAAACTTTCATTACTACATTTTTGAATCCGGTTTTGCTGTTATGCAAACTGATTGGTATGCAGTTCAGCAAGAATAAGATGATGGCAATTGCAGCTAAATTATCATAACCGGATTACCTGTCCCTCTCAAAAAAGGGGGACAAACGTAGCAATACACCTGATGTTCAGTAATCAGTTTTCACTCTCCACTATTTCTTATACTCGGAAGGAGAAACTGAAAATTGTTCCTGAAAACGTTTCCTGAAATATTTAATATCGTTAAACCCTGCTTCATACGCAGCTTCTGTTACCGAATACTTACCACTTTCCAACAGTTTAGCTGCATAATTTAAACGGGCAGTTCGTATAAATTCATTACCCGACATACCAGTTACGGCCTTTAGCTTCCGGTAAAACGTTGACCGGCTCATAAACATCAGATTGGCCAGATCATCGTTGTTGAAATTGCTGTTTGAAATATTCTCTTCCACCAGCTTCATCAGCTTTACCAAAAACTCTTCTTCAAATGTTTTTATCTCAAAATTTCCTGTACCGAGAAAAATCCGTTTGGCATAAAATTCTTTCAGCGTATTCCTGGAGTTGATGAGGTTGTGAATATGTACCAGCAAAAGTTGCGAGTTAAATGGCTTGGGTAAATACACATCTGCCCCTTCACGAATGCCCTGCACATGATGCGCCATATCCGACAATGCTGTTAACAGAATAATCGGGATATGCGATGTGTCTTTATCCGATTTTAATTTCCGGCACAATTCAATACCATCCACTTCCGGCATCATTACATCACTTACAATCAAATCAGGAATGGTTTCAAATGCTTTTTCAATACCCTCTCTGCCGTTTGTTGCTGTGACTACTTTAAACGAAGGAGATAATATTTCATAAACATACTGCAGCATATCAGATTCATCTTCTACCACCAGAATAATCGGCAGCTCCTGTTCCTGACTCATCTGATCATTTTCTTCAGGCATAGTATCTGAATTTAAATTTGTTTCAATGTTTTGATTGGTATAATTCAAAGGCTCTGCAGAAATATTCAGTAAGGATTCTGCTGCGGTTGACGAAGGTAATTTAACCGTAAACAAACTGCCATGCTCACCGTCACTTTCGGCAATTATTGTTCCTCTGTGCAGTTCCGTTAATTCTTTTACAAACGAAAGTCCGATTCCGGTTCCGGAGATGGTGGTGGCATCTTCGGCCCTTCCTCTGTAAAACCGATCGAATATCCGGTCAATTTCATTCAAAGGTATTCCTCTCCCGGTATCCTGAATACTTATTTCACAAGATTGATCAGCGTTTTTCTTTACGTTGAACTCAATGCGCCCGCCATTGGGTGTGAATTTAAATGCATTCGATAAAATATTAAAAACAATGATCTCAAGTTTATTATGATCGAACGTAAACGAAAAATATTTTTCCTGTGAATAAAATTTGTAATCAATGTTTCGTCTGCTTGCTTCATCATTAAAAAGAATATAAATATCATGGCAAAACGACACGATCTCACCCGGCTGCAATGAAAGTTTTATACTTCCGGCCTCTGCTTTCTGAAAATCGAGCAACTGGTTCACCATCCGCAACATTCGCTTCGATTGTTTTTGAATGAGGCGGAGACTTTTTTCAACAGGCACTTCAAATTTTTTCCGTTGCAGCAGATCATCCAGCGGCCCCAGGATCAACGTGAGCGGCGTGCGGAATTCATGCGAAATATTTGTAAACAAACGCTCTTTAAAATCGGCCAGTTTATTTTCCTGCTGCCGTTCAAATTTACTCAGCGTTAATTGATTCTTTAATGCAACCTGTCTCAACCCCAGGTATCGTGTTAACCAAAGAAGAAAAATGAACACAGCAATATAAATACTGTAGGCCCACCATGTTTTCCAGGGTGGCGGCAATATTTTTATGGTTAATTGATGTGCGATCGGATTCCAGGTTTTATCACTGTTTGTTGCTTTTACTTTTAACTGATAAGTACCGGGCTTCAGATTCGTAAATGAAACCAACCGGTTGTTACCGGCATACACCCACGCTTCATTAAACCCTTCCAGTTTATACATGTACTCATTCTTATCAGGTGCATGATAATCGAGTGCAGCAAATTCAATGGAGAAAATATTTTCCTTGTGATTTAACGTTATACTTTCCGTTTCATAAAATGGTTTGCGAAGAATTGAACTGTCTGTTGTTCCTGTACCAAATTCGTAGGGCGTATTGTTGACGGTTAAATTGGTAAAGTAGATCGGCGGATAAAACTGATTGATTTGAATACTGTCGGGGAAAAAATAAGTTAACCCCTCAAGCCCACCAAAGAAGAAACGACCACCTGCATCTTTACACGAAGCATTTTCCGAAAAAACGATTGACTGCACACCATCACGCTTATCAAAAACTGCAAACGAGTTGTTCGTTTGATTATATCGTATGATGCCCTTATTCGTACTCGCCCAGATATTTCCTTTTTCATCAGGTACAACGGCATGAATATAATCACTCGGAAGACCTTCTTTGGTTGTATAACTGGCAACGTTTAATTGACTACCATCGAACCCGGAAATTTTATTCAACCCATATTGCGTACCGGCCCAGATGTTTCCAAACTTATCTTCGGCCAAACAAAGAATCGTATTGTTGCTGAGAGAGTTTTTATATTCATCAGTTTGAACAAACACATCAAACTGATCTGTTGATGGTTGATACAGATGCAGACCTTTGTACGTTCCGATCCACAATCGTTTTTTCGAATCAACCAATAAACAACTCACCCGTTCATTTTGTAACGCACCTTTTACACCGTAAGCCGGCAGATAGTTTTTAAAAATGGGTTGATTCTTTTTATCATATCCAGCAATGTAACTGAGCCCGCTTTCCTGTGTACCGATCCAGATTCTGCCGGAAGAATCTTTCACGAGCACATTTATTTTTTTTCCGCCGATGGACGTGGAATCTTTGAATCTCGGTTCAAAAATTTCATAAGCCCCCGGCTTTGCTACTTTATTGCGAATACGGATCAGTCCTTTGTTTGTAGCAACCCATAAATAATCGCCTTCCTGCATAAATGAACGACTTTCATAGGGCAATTCCTGCACTGCACTTATTTCCGGTTCTTCAATGTTGAGCTCAGTAAATGTTTTCCAATTGCCTGAATATTGTATACCGCCGCCTTTTGTTCCCAGCCAAAGTCTATTAAAAGGATCTACATACACTGAAAGTACATGCGTACTTCCCAACAACGGGCTTTTTAAATTTTCATACCCAATGTTTGAAAACTTTTTCTGATTCAGATCAAATTTAAAAACACCAGTACCATCAGTACCAACCCACAACAACCCCGAAGGATCTTCCTGTATGGTTAAGATGATTTGATTATCGTTTGTAAATAAACCCGGAATGTTTAAATGTATTTTTTCAAACGTTTCTGTTTTGCGATCGAAGCGGCTTAATCCACCACCCCATGTTCCAACCCATAAACTGCCTTTTGAATCGAGTAAAATACGATACGTATTATTTGAACTTAAAGAAGCCGGATTGTTTTTTTGATGGCGGTAATTTTTAAACGCTTTTGTGGAGAGATCAAATTGAAGTAAACCTTCGTTCCATGTACCCAGCCACAAACAGTTATTCGCCTTATCATTTACAATGGAGGTAATGTTGATATTGTTTACAGCAAAGTTGTACGAAATATCGTTGACCAGGTTTTGATTGAGATGTTTCAACCCACTGTTTGTGGCAAGCCAATACCCCCCATTCCCGTCGGGCTGTATATCAAAGGTTTTCCAAACGCTGTTTAGTATCTTGAATTCGCCGGTTTTTTTATTGAGGTATTGAAAACCTTTCCATGTGCCAATGAATAACTTTTCGCTGTCAGTATCTAATATGGAAAGAATATAATCTGCATTAAACCCTGTGGTGTTGGGGTTGTTGTTTGGGTAGTTGGTTACTTTACCGGTCTTCAAATCATATCCACTCAATCCGCCCGACTTTGTACCGATCCAGATATTATTCTGCTTTCCGTTTTGCAACACTTCAATCGATTGACTAAGAAGATTGCTGCCCTTTCCAAAATCATTTTTCAGCAACTTCATTTCATATCCATCAAAGCGTTGCAATCCACCCCTTGTACCAAACCAGATAAAACCATTTTTATCCTGAATGATGGAAGTAACTTCATTATTCACCAACTGATCGGAAATACTGATAAAGGAACTGGCTTGCTGGGTATAACCGGCAACAGTTACCCAAACCAACAAGAGCAGGCAAGCATATTTTTTTACAGAGGAGGGCAAAGCGTTTCTAAATTAATCGTTAACTCGAACTTACAATTTAGATGAATTCCATGTTAGTTGAAGGTATTTTAAAAGCTTGCACAAAACAACTATAAAAATACTAACAATGAGATAAACAGAAGCACCAATAAAAAATAAATTACTGCCAGCTTTATGTTTATCCGTTGATTGTTTTTTTCAACATTCTCACTTTTGGGTTTTGTAATCATACGATTGTGCTATTTATCAGGTTACAAATGTCTATTTTCTTAAACGTAGTTTTTCTAATTCCTCCGGATTGTGGACTCTCACCTTTCTGTTATTCATTAAATCATCATGGATCATCCATGTGATGGTGTCCCAAACTGCACCTTCTGTCCAGATAGGTTTCATTTTATCTTTTTCCCATGTCAGCAGCTGTTGTTTCATGGATGAGAACAGCTGCGGCTGTTGCAACTGCAGATCCTTTGTTTCGCCAGGGTCTTGATTCAGATCATACAAACGCTCGCCCAACCCTTTTACACGTATCAGTTTGTATTGATTCAAACGAATAGCTGCCTCCGCATCTTTCCGCCAAACCAATTGTTCATGCGGACTTTTGTTTTTTTCAACTGTTAAAAAAGGCAAGAGGCTTACACCATCTAAACCCAACGATGTATTCATTTGAACACCGGCCGCTTCAAGAGCGGTTGGAAAAATATCCAGTGATGAAGTGAGTCCGTTGAAATCTGTTCCTCCTTTAAATTTCTTTGGCCAACTCACCAAAAACGGAATCCGGTGACCTGCTTCGTATTTATTACCTTTAAAACCTTTCAAAGGCAAATTGCTTGATTGATTATTATGTGCCCCGCCGTTATCACTTAAAAAGAAAATAAGCGTGTTGTAAAATAATCCCTGCTGCTTTAATTCATCCATCATTTTACCGATTGCTCTGTCGAGCGAAAAAGTCATGGCCGCCAGCTTTTGTCGTGGATGCCCGGCAAACTTTTTCATATCAGCTTCGCTTGCTTCCATTGGTGTGTGCACCGCATTGGGTGCCCAATACATAAAAAACGGATGATCATTGTTTTTTCGGATATAGTCCACCGCTTTGTCGCCAAGCACATCAGTAAGATAGCCATCAAATTTTATCTGCTGACGATTTTCCAACAGCGCATTTCTTGAACCTTTCCGATCGTCTTTCTCGGGTTTGTAAAAATAACTTCTGCCGCCGCTTAAAAAACCATAATAGTATTGAAAGCCTTTGTTCAACGGATGTTGACTTGATTCAAAACCAAGATGCCATTTGCCAAACGCTGCAGTGCTGTAACCTTGTTGTTGTAATAGTTTCGGGATGATTGTTTGGGCAGTATCCATACCTGTATATCCTTCGCCTTCATTACACTCATAGCCAAAACGCTGTTGATACTTACCTGTTAGCAATCCTGCTCTTGAAGGACTGCAAACAGATGCTGTAACATGTGCATCGGTAAACCGGATAGACTGTGCTGCCAGTTTATCAAGATTGGGCGTCTGCAGATCTTTTGAACCCATGAAACCAAAATCGGCATAACCTGCATCATCAATCAAAATGACAATGATGTTTGGTTTTGCATCGCTGCTATCTTTTCTAAAACCGCAGCTGATGATAAAAAAAACGATCAAGGTGAAAGCCAGCAATGAACCGGCTGCAATAATGCTGCGCTTTTTTTTATCTATTGATTGAATACATTTCATTCCTAATGTCGATATGCTGTTAACTATTTTCCTGGAGCCTACTGTTTTTTCTGTTGTACTTTCTTTTCACGTTCGTACTGTTCTTCCTGGTTTAAGCCTAAGAAAAGTGGTGCAACAGTATTCGCTTCCCATTTTTTTCGTTGCTGTTCGAATGTGCTCATCATTTTTGCATCATCCAACTTTGTCTTTTCTTCAATGTCTGCTTTCAAATTGTAAAGAGAGAAACTCGAATCTCTTAAAATCACTTCTTTCAAACCCGATTGATGAAGTACCGCATAGTTCTTCTGATCAAATTGTCGCCAAAACAAATACTCATGTGGTGATCCTTTCTTTGCTCCTATGAGATATGGCAGGATATTTACACCATCCAGCTCATTTTTTGGCGCAGCTGTTTTACCGATGTTAGCAGCAATGGTTGCAAAAATGTCTAATGAAATAACCGGTTGCTCATATTTAGTATTTGCTTTGATCTGGCTTGGCCACTGCATGGCAAACGGCACTCGTATTCCACCTTCAAAAAGTGATCCTTTACCCGCACGCAACAGACCATTATCACTGCCATTATCGCTTTCAGGCCCACCGTTATCCGATAGAAAAATAACAATGGTATTTTCTGTAAGATTTAATTGTTGCAGTTTATCCAACACTGTACCCACACCATCATCAACAGCACTTACCATGGCTGCATATGTTTTGCGCTTCGGATTATTTATGTGATCAAAGCGACTCAAATATTTTGGAGTGGCCTGTAACGGCGAATGTGGTGCATTATAAGCGAGGTACAGGAAGAATGGTTGTTGCTTGTTTCTTTCAATAAAAGAAACAGCTTCTCTTGACAGCGCATCGGTTAAATATTCACTTTCTTCTACTGATTTATTATTACGTATAAGTTTGGTACGATAACTCTCTCCTTCGTTTTTTGCACTATCCTGATTTACGATCGTATATTCTTCCGGCAGATAGCGATGTCCACCACCAAGGAATCCAAAAAATTCATTAAAGCCTCTGTTCCATGGACGGAATTTTTCATGCACACCTAAATGCCATTTGCCAATACCCATGGTATTGTAACCGTTTTGCTTTAAAAACTCCGGCAATGTTTGTTCAGTAAGCGGAAGACCAATGCTTGCGTCGAACGGACGATACAGCGGATTACGACTGTAACCAAAACGATCCTGGTAACGACCGGTGATAAGACCTGCACGACTGGGTGCACAAACTGCATAACTTACATATCCATTGGCAAACACAACACCACTTTTTGCAATTCGATCGATGTTTGGCGTAGGAATATCTTTACATCCATTGAAACCAACATCAGCATAACCCTGATCATCGGTAAGAATGATGATGATGTTTGGTCTGTCCTGATTGACAACTGACTGCACTGTTGTTTTTTTCGTAAAAGCCCATGCTGTTGCGATCAGCAAGATTGCAGATAATCCAATTATACCAGTTTGAATTCTTTTTCTGTTCACCGATTATTATTTTAAATTATTTCTTTTTATCATCACTTAATTCAATGGCACCCATGTCCGGTTTTCCCTGAATTGGATTTCCTAAAATATCATGCTGCACTTTCAAGCCAATACGAATACCGATGCTGTCGTTTGGAATTGGCTGAACAGCGATTCCTTTGTTCAATATCAGTTTTGTATTTGCAGGTACATAATCTTTCAACTGTACGCTTCCTTTGTTTTTAAACAACGGATCGCCATACACTGGCGCAACATCTTTGAAAGCAAAATCAGTTGGCCAGTTATCGGCCCGTAAAAAAAGATTGTTGGCAAACACCACATTCGGCACACCATCAATATCTACTTCTTTCTTTTTTTGATCACCCGCCACCGTTTGGGCAGCTGTTTCGAAATAAAAAATATTATTGGCAATGAACACTCCATCGGCACTGCTGCTTACTGCTATCTTTGGAATAATATTAGCAGCAACATAAATGGTATTGTTGTAGAAATAGCTGTTGTAGGGACCTGCATTTTTCTTTTGATCCCCTTGGTAACCGCTTAGCCAGAAAATCTTTCCTTCCTGAAAAGCACCGTTCACTCCTTTAACCCGATAGCCATCATTAATGCTGATGTTGTAGCGGTATGCACAATTGTAATTATTGCCGAGGATTTCGCAGAAACCGCCTGCATTATTTGCACTTACATTATACTGTATTATTACATCATTACAATTGTAATCAATATGTACACCTGCAGAATCGCCGGGGCCGTTTGCATTTTCAAAGCGATTGTGTTCAATCAAAATGTTGCTGCAACTCCATGTCCACAATCCACTACCCCGGCCCCAGTTTCTGCTATCGGCCGTTGAACCTGAATGATCAATTTTATTATGATGAATATGTCCATTCGTTACTCCTGAAAACTGCATACCCGGCCCGCCTGTTTGATACACCTTGCATTCAGCAATTTCCAATTGTTGAATGCTGTTTACAAAACCGGTCGCCTTTATTCCTGTATGACTCACATTGAATACTTCACACTTTAAGATTTTCAAATTTGTTAATCGTCCCGCCTTTGTATTATTGATGACACGGATTCCCCAACCATAACTCTGTGTACCATTGGCCGTTTTAATTTCTGCTGCTGAACGTGTAAAGCCTTTTGGATTGTAATACACATCATGCACCAGCACATCGTTCAACTTGATATGTTCAAATACCTCGTCTTTTGTTACTTCAACCAGAATACCGCAACGCATTTCAGCTTTACCGACTGTTGTACTTTTTTGATAAGGCAACATACCAGTCAATTCAATTCCGCTTACCTGTACGAAGGAAGAATTTTGGATCAACAATGCATTTAATTCTTCACCCGCATCGATAACAGGTTTTGATTTACTTCCTTTAAATGAGTAACTGCTGATAACAACAGGATGTTGGGCACTGCCTTTTACATTGATGAGCGACAACATGCCGGTAAATTTTTGTCCTGTTGCAAAAAGAATAGAATCGCCGGCGGTTAATTGAATCAACTTTACCGGCGAAACGGTTTTCCAGGAATTCGTTGGGCTGGTTCCTTTATTTGAATCGTTACCAGTTACTGAATTGATATAATAATTTGTTGCTTTTAACGAACAACTAAAGCAAACAAGAAGTATTAAGAAGACTATTTTTTTGATTTTCATTGAACTGATGATTAACCCTTTTCAGATGCTCTACGGTAAGTACAAGCCTGTCCGTTAACTGTCTAAAGCTAACCGTAACAGCTTAAAAAGGCTGAAAGCATGGCTTCAAAAAAGGGGGGTATTCTATTCAAATAGAATGTCCGAAGAGGAAAAGCATCACCAATTATCGGTTCTGAAAGAGGAAGCCGGCAATCCTTGCGTATTAAACAAACTCCCTTCTGCCCAATTTTTAAACGCATAGCGAACACTCACTGGCTCTTTAACTGCATCGCTCCAAACAACGAGTACACCGTTTTTATCATTCCGTATCATTGCCTGAGCAGGATAAAATACTTTGTCCTCACCTGCTATCTCGAAATCAGTAAGAGGTTTACCAAAACTCGTTAACCCTTGATCACAGTAGTCAAACGTCAACATCAATCTGCCGTTCGCTGTTTTTTCCAGTTGCCTATAAACCGGTCCACTGAAAGCAATGCCTTTTACATTGTAATCTTTTGCAAGTGCCCAATAAGCGAGGCGGTTCCCCACTTGTTCTTTTTGTGCAGGATGAATCACTGTTCGTTCGCCAATGTCCATCGTAACGGCCATCCCGGTATTTTTAACTGATAACATTGTTTGCAACTGTGCTTCACGCAAAAAAGCGGCATTTACTTTACCCGGTTCAATTGGTGCAATCTGTACAAAATAAAGAGGAAAATCATCCTGCTGCCATTGCTTACGCCATGAGTTGATCATGGAAGTAAACAACGCATAATATTCACTTGCATTTTCACGGTTTGATTCTCCCTGGTACCATAGCACTCCTTTGATTGTATAACCAATGTATGGATGCAACATGGAATTGTACATAATTGTTGGAGTTCTGTTGGGAATACTGTCAGGAAGTTTATTGGGAATGATTTTGTTCTTAAATTCTGATAAGCTTTGTTTATCCATCCAGCTTTCGATTGTTGAAGCACCCCATGCCGATTGAATAATACCAACAGGCACGTTCAAAACCGACTGTAATTTTTTTGCGAAGTAATAAGCGGTTGCACTGAAATTTCCGGTGGTTGCGGGACCGGCTGCATTCCACTCTCCTTTTACATCATACAAAGGAGTGATACTGGCAGAACGGGATGTGTTGAGAAAACGAATATTATCGTTCGAAGAATTCAATATTGTTTCATTACTGCCGATAACGGGTTGATTGGAATAACCTTTCACCGGCATCTCCATATTTGATTGACCCGAGCAGAACCACACTTCACCGATCAACACATTTTTCAATGTTACTTCTTTGCTTCCTTTGATCACTACTGTGTAAGGGCCACCTGCTGCAGGCGTTTGTAACTTCAGTTTCCAATGACCTTTTGCATCGGTAATTGCAGTCGCATTTTTTCCCCAACTGCCAAGAACAGTAATTTTAGCATTGGGATTATCAACTCCCCAAACTGAAACCATTTGCTGTTGCTGCAAAACCATGTTATCACTAAACATGGCCGGCAAGCGGGTTTGCGAAAACAAACAATTCGAAAGGAAAATTAAAACCGCTAATAAAAAATAGTTCCGCATGTGTTTCGATTGATGAAAATTAAACCACTGATCTGCTGATAAAAAGATAACGATTAAACCGATTGCTTACTGCTTCTGATAAATCCGTACATAATCAATCATATACTTCGAAGGTAAAATTGTATTGACTAAACTTCCACCTCTGTTGCCCCCCATTGCAAGATTCAGCAACAGGTAATGTGGTTGACGGAATGGATTCTTCCCATCCGATTTATTAATACTTTGTTTTAGATCAATAGAGTTGAGTAAAAGGTCATCAACAAAAATCTTCATTTCATTTTCACTCCACTCCAGTGTCCATACATGAAATTGATCTGCCCATTTTTTTCCTCCAAGGCTGTCTAATTTTACTGATGCCCCATCCCATATTGCTTTGTAACGCTCCTTTTCTGCAATTGCAAAATTGGCCAGAATCTTATCCTCGTAATATTCCATTATATCCACTTCGCCATTTGAGGGCCATTCGCCTGACACACCAACTGTCCAGATGGCGGGCCACAAACCTGTTTGTGCATCGATCTTTGCACGCACTTCTATTTTGCCATATTGAAACGCATGTTCCCGTTGCATCACCACACTTGAAGAGGTGTACTCAATGAACGCACGGTTTGTTTTCCAACTGGTACTTCCTTGTATAAAGTTTGGATTGGGTTTGCGTTCCTTCTTTCCTGTAATAACAAGATATCCGTTTTCGCAAATCGCATTTTCCTGTTGATACCATTGTGCCTCTTCATTTCTCACAAAACCATTTTCAAATTTCCATTTTTTCGGATCGGGTACACCGTCTTTAGTAAACTCATCGAACCAAACCAGTTTGTATTGAACGGGAATTGTTTGTGCAGCTAATTCGCCGGCATTGTAACAAGCTGTCGAAAACAATTGGGCAAACAAAAAAAGAATAAATTTCATTCAACAATAATTATCGTGTGCGTAAATATAGGATTGCCCTGAATCGGCAGAGGAAACGGCCGGTTCAGGAAAGAGGTAGTAATGTGTCAAAGCAATCAAGGATTGTTCAATCATTAGCCGCAGACTGAATTGGATAATGAAACAACACTACTGTTATCATTAAAAATGAAAAACTGCAGAGTGATTTTAAACCTACTTAGTTCCATCTATCATTCATTATTCCGAAAATTCAAATTAAAACAAAACGACCCCTTTAATGAATTGATTGTCGCCATGATTGTACTTGTAAGAAAATAGTTTTGGATGAACAGAAACAATCAAAATTTAACTTGCCATGTACAAATTTTTTACTGCTAAATGGATGTATGTTTTACAACTGTTATTATGTTGCTCGCTTTTTTCATCCGCTTCTGCACAGGATGGAACTGCATGTGACACTTCTGTACGTTACATCTATTGGACGGGAGAAGAAAACAATGATTTCTTTAATGAAAAAAACTGGAGAGTAACAGTTGAAGTACCTTCAACTCAGGATGGCACTGCCGGCAAACCTACTTGCTTACCCGGCGGAGGTTCACACCTCTACTCGATTTGTCCCAATGTACATGATCCCGTGAATGATAAATATCCCAAAGACAAAAGTCTGGAACCGGGACAGCCGATTCGTTTTAATTTATACATCGAATCAGGCAACGTTACGGCTAATGGTGCAATCAGTTTTGCCTGTACACAAAAAGGCATCACGCTTACCAACTCCACACTTACAGTACAAGGCGGGACCGTGAGCCAGGGGGCTTTGTCATTATTAAATGAAAGCACTGTTCATTTAAAAGAAGGCGGTGTTTCATCTACATTGTTACTTAATTTTTTAGATGCGGCATCATGGGTCTATCTGCACAATGAAACGCCTGATGCATTAATGACGAAGCTGGGAAATATCCGCATCAATCATGTTACCGGAATTTTAGATAATAATTTCCGTATCAATCAATACTATCAAAAAGGTTCAGTTGTAAGACCTCTTTCAACTGCACACTTACCATTAAAAATATTTAGTGGTACTGCACAAAGCGGCACTGCTGCCAGTTTACAGGAAGATATTATTTATGCAGGCGCAACGATTCCAGGCGGAGATAATGCAACCCGTTCATTCATTCTCAAACGTGGATTCATGGCTACGTTTGCCATCAACAGTAATGGTACTGGAAAAAGCAAAGTGTATATCGCATCAGAAAAAGATTTGACAATTGATGGATTGGATATCGCCTTACAGGGAAATGTAAGTTTCATTCGGGTTGTTCCATGGAATTGGGTCATCAAAAAAGGAACCGGTGGTTTCTATGATCAATTGAATACAGGCTGGTTCTATAACTGGAACAACAATAACAATCCGCTGCCTAATTACGAATATGTACCCATGGCGTGGGGAGCAGGTGGCGCTTTACCTGCCGCTATTAACCTTGTGATTCAAAAGAAAAAAACAACACATCTGTTAGGTTTCAATGAATCTGATAACTGCGAAGATCAATCCGGTCAATTCAATAATTTATGTCAACCTGCTGTTGCAGTGGCGTATTACGAAAACCTGATGGGGCTTGGTTTACGACTTGGAACTCCGGCACCACGTGAAAACGGACCAACAACATGGTTGCTTGAATTTGCACGCATAGCAAAAGAAAGAGATGTACGTTTTGATTTTGTTGCGGTGCATTGGTACGATTGGGGAAGCAATCCGGCAAACAGTCCGAATGCAGATCCGCAGCAGATCTTCAATCGTTTCAAAGCTTATCTTGAAAATGTATATCGCATTTATAAATTGCCGATCTGGATCACAGAATTTAATGCCAATCCAAATCGTGGTAATCCAATTCAACAGGCGTTTCTTGAGCTGGCACTTCCGTATCTGGAAAGCCTGGATTATGTGGAACGCTATGCATACTTCCAACCCAATCCACAGTTTGCTACTGTTCCGCAAACACCTGCGAATTACTATGAGAATGGAGCACTAACCAACATTGGCGAATTATATATGAATCATACATCATCACCTTCAATACCTGAAGCAACAGTTGAATGTCCGAATAATTTAGAAGGGCTAGATCTTCCTTACGTTTCAGTACCAACAAACAGTTTGGTATTTGAAGCAGAGTGTGGCAAGTTTATCGGCAACCAATGGGATGTTTTAGAAAATACAAATGCATCAAATGGTTTATACATCAGAGGGAATAACAATTTGGTTGGAGTAACTGCGTTGGCGAAACGAGTACACTTTGAATTTGAATTAGCTGAAGCAGGAACTTACCGTGCATGGATCCGTTCTTCTTCAACAGGTGTAGGCGCCATTCGCATTAGTATTGACGGAAAAACAATTGAACAAATTACTCCTTTCACCAGCGGCAGCTTTACCTGGTTCCAGGTGCCACGCTTTTATGCGTTGGGCGAAGGCAAACATCGGTTGACAATTGAATATCCAAACAGTAATATTCTGCTTGATCAGGTAGCATTAGCTAATGGGCCTGAAAACATGGAGCAATTTATCAACGATGCAGGCTATTGTACTCCATCGACAGTTACATTTGGATTAGATGCAACCGACTTCACCGGTTTTTATGAAGCTGAACAAGCTGCAAAAGGTGTTTCATGGAAAACAGAAACATCACCGAACGCAATTGGCGGAGCTTATGCAGCAAGTGAAGAAAATAGTACTTCGACTGAAGTACCTGTTGGTGATGATAAAGTACTTTCATTCTCGTTCAATATTGATAAAGCAGATGAATATGATATTTGGGCGAAGATCCAGGCATTGAAACCAACGGCAACAAGCTTGTGGATTTCAGTTGATGATGAGCCGTTCAGAAAGTGGAGCAATCTTGGCAGTGCAACGTTTGAATGGTATTGGAAAAAATTCCATTACAGTTATGAAACAGAAGACAGAAACTTCACTTATTTCCTTTCTGCCGGACAGCATCAGGTAAAAATAGCAATCAACAGCGGCGATGTTTTTGTTGATCGTTTAGCAGTTGTTACAAAAGGTAAATTACCTGAAACAACTGATCCGAATGTGCTGGCCATTTCTGAAAGTTTGGAATTTGAAGCAGAGGGCGCCAGATTTGTTCAAGGAACAGGAGCAACCGGGGCGTTGATAAGTACGGTAAACTGTACAACTTCTTCGAATCTTTTACAAGTAAATCTTGGAAGCAGAAGTGGTAACTGGATCGCTTTTGATAATGTTGTTGCTGATGCAGCAGGTCCTTATAAATTGAAGGTTTCCTATATGAGTAAAGTTAACAGGCCCTTCCGCGTAAGAGTAAATGGTACAACAATGGGCCGACAGCTTGCAACAGCATCTGGTAACTGGTGCTATATCGCCGCCGATAATCCAACACTAGGTTCACCCGCTGTTTATGAAGTGGTGGTAATTCTCAAACGTGGTTTAAATACCATTGAGATCGGACTGAACAATGTTGAATTAGCGCCTTTCATTGATAAAATAAAACTGGAGAAAGCTGAGTTAAACGGGCTTGGCTTGGAAGCTGAATTGGCTGAATTGATCGGTACGAATACGAATGTACCGTGTACAACGGCATCTAACGGAGCATTGATAAACATGGGATTGAATGTTGTTAATGGAATTCGCTACAACAATTTAATAGCAACTGAAAACAAAACCTACCTGGTCGATATTTATTACATCAGCAAAGCAGATCGCAGCATGCGTATCTCAATAAATGGTGAACCATTTACAACAGAATCGTTTGTTGCTTCCGGCAATTGGTGTTTTGAAGGCGGAACAACAAAAGTGAAAACTATCGAAGTCAATTTCTTACAGGGAGTAAACAATATTCTGTTTAGACCAACTGGCACTGATGCTCCGTTCATTGATAAAATTGTAATCAGAGAAGCTGCACCGGAAATAACAAGTGCCGCCAATCAGCAGGAAACGTTTGGCGCAAATCTCGGCACGCAATTACTTGAACTGCCAATCGCCAATGCATTTACTGTATATCCAAACCCTGTACAGGCAGGTACGCCTATTACATTGATGTTGCCAGGTGCTGTTACAACTGGTCCGGTGTTAATACAAGTAACTGATGTAACCGGCAGAGTTGTATTTGCTCAAACCTTACCTGCGCAAACCAACCGGCAGGTGAAATTGGCAAACAACCTCAGCAAAGGAATGTATGTATTAACTGTATCGCAAGGATTAGTTAGAACAAGTAAAAAGATAGTTATACAGTAGCAGCATAATCACTATCCGTGAAAACGACAAGACCCCGAAATTATTCGGGGTCTTTTTTTATTAAGAACAATGTAAATTCGAATTGAAACAATCGCTACACTTTTTTGTTTTCAAGCCTTTAAGACAACTAATAAAACTGAACTAACCAGTTCGTAAGTCGATCCATCCACTTCTCCTTAATGAAATCGTTATGCATTCCAAATCCATGTCCTCCTTTTGCATATACATGCATTTCAACTGAAACGTTGTGGTTTAAACAAGCCTTGTAATACAACAGACTATTTTCAACAGATACAATTAGATCATCTGAACAATGAACAAGGAAAGTTGGTGGTGAAGATTGGGTTACAGTATTATTCGATGAATATCGTATGATATCATTTATGCTTGCAGCCTTTCCAATAAAACGCTCACGTGAACCAATGTGTGTGATATCATCTTGAAAACTGATAACAGAATAAATAAGTATGGTAAAAAGTGGTGGAAATAGATTTTGTAATCCTTCCTTTTTCTGTTGACTACTTAAAATCGATGAAGCCAGGGAAGCTAAATGCCCTCCGGCAGAAAATCCCATAATACCAACCGAAGAAGGATTAATCCCCCATTCTGATGCTTTCTCCTGAACCGTTTTGTAAGCTGTGATGAAATCTTCTAAAGGTAATGGCATGTCATCAATTGCAGGAACTTCTCCCGGCAAACGGTATTTCAAAACAAAAACAGTGATACCCAATTTTGTTAATGATTGAGCAACCTCTGTTCCTTCATGTTCAAGTGCAAGTTTTTCATATCCGCCTCCCGGGCAGATAATAATGGAGAGCCCATTTGCCTTTACTTCGGGCCTGAAAATGAGTAACGCAGGATTGTATGACCCACTGATACATTTCACACCGTCATGAACAGTTACAACCTCTGCATCTTTTACAGTATTGTGGTGAATATCATTTTCCGCATCTAAATGAAATATCTCATGATGGCTACTGTTCATATAACTGAAGTACTTTGAAATATCAAGGTAGTGACGTTTAATGATTCCTTGCGAAGACTTACTGAACTATAAGTCTGACTCGAATATATTCAGATGCGATTGAAATTGTTGCTTATCGTTTTAATGCAGATAACCAATCCGGTATTTTTTTCAACCGAAGTTGTAACTGGCCTTCATAAAGCGAAGAAGGAAATACTTTTTTATCTAACCCTTCCAGATAACCTAGTTGAGTTTGATTAAACGTAGATCCATTCCCCATAAACCCTGCGATTACAGGCGCAGGAATTTTCCACCAAACATCGTTTAGCGGCCAAAATTGAAAGTTCGTTACCGGTTCATTCGTCTGTTTATAATTCCAGAACACCAAACCCTTCATGTGATTGGGCATATTAAAAATAGCTCCTCCTCCTCTGTTTTTCATCAATCCACCAGTTACATTATCAAGTAATGTATTTCGTGGTTGACTGGCATGCGATTCAAAACAAGTAGTAGCCGGATACGTACAATGCCACAACACGGTGTTTACCGCTCCGTTTGCAGTGCCAAATGAATGCCATTGTGATGCCTCATCAATTAAGTTGGCCAATAAAACATTGGTGGAATGATTAGAAGTAATGGCTTCATGCCCGGCATTTCCTGTAACTACACAATTCATAACAGTAATATTGGCGCTTTGACTAACAATGGCTGCAATGCTGCAATCCGTAAAACGGCAGTTCTTCATCCAGGAATTGGTACAGCGGCTGAACATAAATAAATTAAAACCGCTGTCGTGTACCCATGAAGCATGATGTTTAAATTTTTCTGTCCAATTGCCCACAAATGCAATGTCTTCAATGCCTACTTCTTCTGCATGGGCATATTTATCTATAGTCCAGGTGTACTTCACATCAACCTTGTAAGCAAGCGGAGCATGCAATGTGATGGAATTACCTTTTATACGTTTCACCTGGTAATACATGCAAACATCAACACCTTTTTTTACAATAGAAGTCCAGGTTGTATCAACTTTATTAGGCGAAAGTTCAGCATCAATTAAACCGGGAGAATTATTCAATAGCTTAACTGCTACCCAATCTCCTTCCTGCAACTTATCGGTATTATTCAACTCCATTGTAAACTCTCCTATCTCTGCTGATCTCACCACCTCGCCAACTCTTGCATCAGCGCCTTTTGCAGTAAACGTAAACATCGGTGGACCTGTCCACATTTGATCGGGGTTACCTGGCAATAACGCATATTTCATAAACAATTCGGTACCACCCGGGCCACTTCCACTGCCACGAAAAATGATCTTACTTCCTTTTGAAAAAATTCCTTTCGCAGCAGTGCTGTCTTCATTCACTAAAAAACGTCCCTTTGGAAAAAAAATAATACCTGATCCGTTTTTATTCGCTGCATCAATTGCAGCTTGTATTGCTTCCCTGTCTGAAACATCATCATTTGGCTTTGCACCAAAATCAACTACATTAAACAGTTTATAGTTTTTAATTCCCGGAATTGCTTTCTCACCGCTTTGATAACCGGCATAAGAAAAATCAGGGAGCAAGGATTTACTTTTATCCAGTTTATATTGTTCGAAAAGTTGTGAGTTGATTGTTTCCTGCGCTTTTGCAAACTGAAATACAATTACAAGCAATCCTGAAAAAAACACATTCTTCCTCATTTCGATTATTATATTGAACTATTATTGAAGGTACTATGATATCACTTGCATTGCAATTAAAAAGCTTCTTGCTTTCAGTAACGCTGATGTGTTTACTTAATTGTTACTGTAAGCTTACGTGGAACTGAGTTTTCTTTGTTTACATTAATATTGCTTCCTACAAATACCGGATTATAAGTTCCGCTTTTTGAATAAGTATATGTGGTGAATGGAACATAATTCGAAATTGTTTGAATAGAAACCCCCGCATCGGGTGTTACGCTTTTCAAGTTAACCGGACCGGTTACAAACCATGCTTCAACTGCACTTGTTGCAGCTGCAGCAGTAGTTGCGCCTGCAACAATCATCGTCGCTCTTACATCAAGCACCGAAGTAGTACCGGCGGTTCGTTGACCCACCCATATAGGAAGATTAGTTGCATTTCCATAATTCACAGCTGCTGTAACTGTTGGAACAGAATCGATCACATAAGAAGTACCGTCTGATAAAATATTACGTAATGAAAAACCCGTAAGCGTCCACCTGTTTTGAATTGAACCGGCAGCAGCGTTATATTTAAATGCAATATAAACGGGCTTATTAAGTGCAGCAAAGTCAGACAGATTTATATTACCGGAGCCTGTTGTAGTGGTATTTGTTGCCCATACAGCCCGATTACTGATGTCTGTCCAGCTTGTGTTGACAATTGAAGAAGAATCAACCAACCCGTTAAGATCAGATGTTATCATCAACTTTATTGTATTAGATTGTGTGCCTGTATTCATTTGCGAATTGAATCGTAAAAAAGGCGTTCCGCTTGCTGTATCTCTGTCTTTAAACTCAAATCGTTTTCCGATTTCTCCGGAATAAAAATTAATGAATTGAGGCTTCCCTGAAAAAGTAAACGTGGTTTTACTTCCAAGATTGTAAGATGTGCTGTCTGCAGTAACATCAAATGATACTTCGTCGAGCTGCAACTCTTTGCTACAGGATTGCAGAAGAAATAGTGATGCCAACAGTATTATATAATTGATGCGCATTTGATAATATTTTATAAGTTTCAAAACTGTATGTTATGCTTTCTTACCAACCGGGATTTTGTGCAAGCTTTTTGTTCAGCAAAATTTCTGCCGCCGGGATAGGATATAACAAATGCCGTTGATCAACATTTCGTCCGGCAAGACTACCATAGGCGTTACCTCCGCCATTTGCAGTAAAATCAGCACTTACTTCTTTCATACGACTAACAAATTTGTTCCAACGTATCAAATCCAGTCTTCTTAACGATTCAAAACATAATTCACGTGCACGTTCATCTTCAATGTATTGTTGGAATGATGCTTTATTGAGGCCGGCAGGTGCATCTGCATTAACATTAGGTGCAGATAAAGGCACATTAAACGCCCTTCTTCTCACCATATTCAAAGCTTCATACGCTTCAGCAGTTGGGCCATTTACCTGGTTTTCTGCTTCAGCAAGCATCAGCAAAACATCTGCATAGCGCAGTAAAGGAAAGTTGATGGGTGTGTAATTTTTATTCTTCGGTGTTATTAACTCAAACGATCTTCTCCATTTACCGGGATAACGTCCATGTCTGTTACTCGCCGGCAACAATGTTTTAACTCCGGTAGTATTGTTAATTGAATGATTTCCGATTGCCCAGTCTCTTCGTAAGGTATCATTGGTTCCATACAAATTATATAAAACTGCTGTTGCTTTTACTTGCCCCCAGCAAAAGCCGCTGTCTTTTTCAAGTGCAGTGCCTGCACCGGGTTGAAAAACGATACCAATATTGTTTCCTATCCTTCCGTTTTCATTAAACCCATCAGCTCTGTTTCCTTTGAACTCAACTTCCCACATGCTTTCTTTTACATCATAAAGATCCTGCGCATGATTAATAAATATCTGACTGTAGGGAGAAGTATTGGTAAACCTTGGATCAAAATTGATATACTTCGGATCAACATACATGTTCAACGAATGCTGATTTGAGCTTTTTACTTTTTTTGCCCAGTCTAATGCCTCTGCATATTTGCTTTGATCATTTAACGGATACCCCGCCATATGCAGACAAACTCTGGCTAACATTCCCTGTACAACTGTTTTATATACTCTGCTGGCAGTTGCATACATGGGAAGCACTTTCGTTTCAGCCGCTTTCATATCAATCAAAATCTGCGCATAGATTTCTGCAACCGATGTACGGGGTAATTGTGCATCGGCGGGAGATGAAATGGGTTCCAAACGCATAGGTACTCCACCAAAACGGGTTACCAACGTAAAATAATAGAACCCTCTTAAAAACAATGCTTCGCCCAGTATGGCTTGCCTTGCTGTGCTATCCATTGAAGCAACATTAATATTCGCAATTAACCTGTTTGCCCTGTCAATACCAGTGTAACAGTTTCTCCACAACTCGGTAATCTGAGGTGTTGTAAAATCGAAATTATATACCATCATGCCGGCAGTAGTATTGGAATTGCCGCCCCACGATTCATCGCTGTAATCAAACTGCGTTACCATCGAACTGCCGTACATACCGTTTTCATTTCCTAACGGATCATATAACCCCGCCAGTGCTGCAGTTAATTTTGATTCACTGCCATAATATTCTTCGGGTGTAAGTGTATCTGTTGGCTTGGTATCCAAAAATTTCTTGCAACCACCCCAGCTAAGCGCCAATACGGCAACAATTAAAAAATTTAAAAACCTTTTCATGTATCGTAAGTTTTAAAAAATTAGAAGGATAAGTTTAAACCAAACGTGACAGTTCTTGCACGTGGGTATGTTGAAAAATCAAACCCTGGCGTAAGTGCTGAATTGTATGCACTTACTTCCGGATCAAGACCTGTATAGTTTGTCCAGGTAATTAAATTTTGTGCAGATACATAAGCCCTGAGACTTCTGATCTTCACTTTCGACAGTAATCTGCTATTCACGTTATAACCAAGTGACACTGTTTTTAAACGCAGGTAAGAACCATCTTCAACCATGTAGGAAGAATATCCACCACCACGAAAACCTTTCAAACGTGGAATATTTGAATCGGGATTCTGCGGTGTCCAGCGGTCTTTATAAAAAGCAAACAGGTTTCTGCTGCTATGTGTTTCATTTGCTCCGAAATAAACAAGATTCGTATTTAAAATATCATTGCCGTAAGACCATTGGAAGAAAATATTCAGATCGAAATCACCATAAGTGAAATTGTTAGTGAAGCCTCCGTAATGAATTGGCAATCCTCTGCCGATGACTGTGTAATCATTTGCATTCACCACTTTATCTCCATTAATATCTCTGTATTTAATATCGCCGGGTTGAATTCTGTCCCTGTTATTTCCATTGGTAGTAACATTGTCTTTTAAGATATAACCACCGGTTCCGGTTCTGTTAAAATCATCGTAGGTATAAACACCATCCCAGATAAACCCATACATCATACCCAGCGGCATTCCAAGTTTTGCAATGTAAGCAGGTGTATTTCTCCAGTTCTGATCCCAGTTGATATTGCTTATTAAAGCTTCCTGATCTTCGGCGAGTTTTAACACCTCACTTTTATTGAATGAAATATTAAAGCTTGAACTCCATGAAAACTTTGCCTTTTGGATGTTAACAGAATTCAATGAAAACTCAAGTCCCTGATTGCGCACACTACCCACATTTTTAAATACTGTTGTAAACCCGGTAGATGTAGGAATATCTGCATTTAACAACAGGTCAGGTGTTGTTTTTTGATACACATCAGCAGTGAAGTTTAATCGCTGATCAAAAAATCCTAAATCAACTCCAATATCAAACTGCCGGGTATTTTCCCAACGCAGATCATTGTTACCCAACTGTGCAGCCTCAACTCCGGGTTGATAGTTATTATTGAAAACATAAAGCGGATTGGTTAACCGCATGAGTGTGAGATAAGCAAAATCGCTTACACGGTTATTTCCTGTTTGTCCATAACTTATTCTGAATTTACCCTCCGACAAAACTTTACTGTTCACCAGGAAATTTTCTTTAGAAAAGCGCCATGAAAAGGCACCGGAAGGAAAATAACTCCATTTGTTGTTTGATGAAAACTTAGACGATCCATCAGCACGGAAAGAAGCAGTAAACAGGTATTTTGATTTGTAACTGTAATTCACTCTTCCGAGGTAAGAAGCCATCGACCACAACGAACTTGATGCAAAAATCGGCTGCAAAATACCTTCATCCAAACCACTAAGCCCTAACTCTTCGTTCGGGAGTTGTGTTGCCCGCATGCCGTAAGATGAAGACTTACCCGACTGTGCTGTAAAACCAGCAACTGCATTCAGTGTATGTGATTTACCAAACGATTTATTCCAATTGAGTGTGTTTTCATTTAACCATGAACTGTTCTTCGGAAAAGTAATGGAACCGTTTACACCATCCAGCGATCGTGGATTCCCATACTGTGTTTGGGAATTATTAAACACTTCATTTTCGCCGGCATTCTGTATAACACCACCACTGATCCGCAATTTTAAGTTTGGCATTATTGCATACTCTGCATAAGCGTTTACAGTAAAATTCTGTAACCGGTTATTGCGAACAAGATTTTTTTGATTGACTACAGGGTTCACACGATAATCATTCGCTGAATTGATAGTAGGATCAAACAACATATCTTCCGGATCATCCACATCCGGAGAAACAGGTCTTGCGCCCCAGATTGCAACCATCAGATTATGGCTGGCACTGAATACACTTTGACTGGGGCTGATACCTGATTGCAACAAATTGCTGTAGTTGGCATTAATGCTGATCTTCAATTTTGAATTGATGGTTTGATCTAAAACGATTCTGCCTTGATAGCGTTTGTATCCGGAGTTTATCAGTATCCCCTGCTGATCGAGTAACGAACCAGAAATGGCATATCTTGTTTGCTTTGTGCCTCCCGTAACAGATAAGTTGTAGTTGGCCATTGGTGCCACACGCAAGACTGCATCCTGCCAATCAAATGCTTTTTCATTTTTATAATCCTCCATACTTTTTCCATTAGAAAGATAAATCTGGGATGGAGTTTGTCCAAATGAACCCGCCGCAGGAACTAGTGATGGATCAGATTCTACCTGATACCGCACATATTCATAAGCACTTAACAAATCCATTTTCCGCAGTGCTTTTTGTGTACCGTACGATACATTCAATGAAATGACTGGCGGTCCTTCCTTTCCTTTTTTTGTTGTTATCATAATAACACCGTTGGCACCACGTGCACCATAAATTGCAGTTGCAGATGCATCTTTCAATACTTCAATTGTTTCAATATCGGCTGGATTGATGGCATTGTTATCTGAATTTTCAATAGGAAATCCATCGATAACATACAGCGGTGAGTTGTTTTGTGTAATCGAATTATTACCCCTTACAACAATGCTGATGCCTGAACCGGGCTGGCCATCACTCGATTGCACCTGAACACCAGCAGTACGACCGGCAAGTGCTTCATCGAAAGAACGCACCGGTGCTTTATTGATATCTTCCATGTTCACTTTTGCAACCGAACCGGTAAGATCTTTTTTCCTCACGGTTCCGTAGCCAACTACAACCACCTCTTCCGATTCTTTTATTCTCGACTGTAACACCACATCTAAAGTTGAATTTTTACCGGGCGATAATTCTCTGTCTAAATAGCCAACATGCGAAAAAATCAAAAATGCATCCCGGGTGGAAATAGTAATGCGGTATTTACCTTCCGCATTGGTAATAGCGCCGGCTGTTTGTGATCCTTTCACTTTCACTGAAACTCCTTCTACTGGAGCGTTATCAGAACCGGTAACAGTTCCGCTGATAGTAACCTGTTGCGCAAAGGCAAGGGACAGATTCAGCAGCAGAATACATGCAAGCAAGCAACGTCTCATAATGCGTAAATTTTGGATTATTTATTTAAAGCTTTGGTTGTTTGATTATAGCGCAGTAACGCCTCCAGATAATAATAATCGGCATAAACAATAGGAACATCCACTTCAGCTCCATGCGGAATACTTCCTACTGAATGTTTGATTAAAAAATTCCCATTTGTGCCGTGCTTGGCAAAATAATCAGGACTGCTGAGTGATTGAAGAGAGGCAACAGCAAACTCTTTATAGTGATTTCCTTTCACACCAAGATGTTTGCTTAATTCAAATAAAGCAGAACTCACAATGGCGGCAGCAGAAGCATCACGGGGAGTATAACTGAATTTTGATGGATCGTATTTCCAATCCGGCTTATACCCCGCTTCATTTACATTAAAATCCCAATAAGGAATTTTGTCTTTTGGCAGGTTGGGATTGTTTATATAAAAATCTGTAAGCTTTTGAGCTACGTTTAAAAAGCGCTTATCGCCAGTTTCACGATAGGTCATTGTGTAGCCGTAAATAGCCCATGCCTGTCCACGTGCCCATGTTGAATTATCAGCATAACCCTGGCAGGTTTGTTTGTTGAGTACGTTTCCTGTGAGTGTATCATAATTCACAACGTGGTAAGAGCTGTAATCATCACGGAAATGATGTTTCATCGTTGTTTCAGCATGTTTTACAGCAATATTTTTATACAATGGATCGCCGGTAACTTTTGACGCAAAGAATAATAATTCCAGATTCATCATGTTATCAATGATAACGGGATAATACCACTTTGTTTTACCATCCCACGAAAGGCGGTAGTTCCATGATTTTATACAACCCACACGTGGATCAAAACGCTTGCTGAGTGATTTCGCTGATTGGATCAGAATGGCTTTGTATGCTTCGTTTTTAGTTAAACGGTATGCATTACCATAGCTGCAATACATCATAAAACCAAGATCATGATGACTTGTGTTAAACTGATTTGCTTCTAAACTCTCTGTCCACCGAACAGCTGCATTTTTCCAGTTATCATCTTTGGTATATTCATAAACATACCAGAGATTGCCCGGCCAAAAACCACCAGTCCAGTCGGAGATGGGAACATAAGCAGTATTTCCTTTTGCATCTGTTGTTCGTGGATACTTTGTAAGATCGGTGGAGCGCAGCAGCATATCTGTGTATTGTTCTTCTGCTGTTTTGAAAGCTTGTTCTACTAATACTTTCGCCGGCTTTTTATTTTGACTGAAAGAGAAGGCACAAAGAGTACCAATGACGACAACTGTAATAACAAGTTTAAACGTATATTTTTTTTTCAACTGCATATGGCTAGTATTAACAAATCGTTCATTTCATCGTAAAATGAATAAACAAATCTGCTGATTACTTTACTAACCATGAGGGCAGAATTCTCTCTAAAAAGGGGTATATTTTTATCAGAAAGCAGATTATGAGATTTTCCCTCCCCTTTCTGCAAGATATTCTGATGGAGACTTGCCAAAAAACTTCCTGAATTCTTTACTGAAATATTTACGGTCGTTGAACCCTACTTCCCAGGCTATTTCAGAAATATTCATACTATCGTTAACAAGAAGTGATGCTGCTTTTTTCAGACGCATATTTTTAATGAACTCGCCTATAGGAATATGTACCAAAGCATTAAATTTTTTATAGAGAACAGCCTTACTCATACCCAGCTCTTTTGCTAAAGAAGGCACACTGAAATCAGGTCGTCCAAGATTATCTTCTATGATACTCATCAACCGTTCCATAAATTTTTTATCCACCGTTCCTACTTCCACATCCAACGGTTCCAGATAAATCTTTTGACTGTAGCGTTGCCTCAAAACGGTTTTTAACTTCAACAGATTGCTGATATAGTTTTGTAAAACCAGAATACTGAAAGGTTTTGTAAGGTAGATGTCTGCACCGCTTTCGAGTCCTTCGATGAGTTGATCTTCTGCAGCTTTTGCAGTAAGCATAATAACAGGAATATGACTTGTGCGTTCGTCCTGTTTCAGATTTCTGCAAAATTCATTACCGTCCATTTGCGGCATCATCACATCGGTTATGATCAGATCGGGAAGTTCATTCACAGCAAGCTCCCAGCCTTTCACACCATTCTCAGCTTCGAGTATGGAATAATCTTCTTCCAGACAGGCTTTAATAAATGCCCTGACATCGGGAGTATCCTCAATAATTAAAATACGGACCTGGGACATGGAACTGGTTTAGGCAAACAAATCAATCTAACACAGGATAATCATCTTTAAAATGATTCTTCCCAAGCTGTAAGTTAACAATAAAACGGGTTTCCATATTACCTGTTTGCATGTTCTTTCCGCTTTTGAAACGAAGAGTTCCTTTGTGTAACTCTACCAGTTTCTTTGAAAAAGCCAACCCTATACCCGATCCTTCACTTTTTGATGTGCCGGTATTTGCCTGATAGAAACGGGTAAATATATGTTCCTGATGTTCAGGAGGGATACCACAACCATTATCGAATATTTCAATATCCACACTTTCCTGTTCTGTTTTTATTACAGTCACCGAAACCTTTCCTGATTCAGGAGCAAATCTTATGGCATTCGCCAGCAAATTCGAAAGTACAATCTCAAGATGATGTGCATCAAAATAGACGAGCAGCTCATTTTCATCACATATGAAATCGTAATGAATATTTTTTTTCTCAGCGGCGCCAATAAATTTATCGAAAACGGATTTTGTAAATTCTGCAATATCTGACCGGGCAATTTTCAATTTGGTATAACCGGCCTCTGCCTTTCTAAAGTCCAGCAAATCATTGGTGAGGGTTAACAGTCGGTCAGCATTACTTTTAATATTCTTCAGCATACTTTGCGCCATCGTATTGCCTGAAAGTTTTTTCATTAACATTTCTACAGGGCCAATTACAAGTGTAAGTGGTGTTCTGATTTCATGGGAAATATGTGTAAAAAAATCCAACTTCATTTGATGAAGTTCCTGCTGTTGCTGGTTCAACATATGTTCATATCGGATTTCCCTCTTTAGTGATGCTCTCGACACAAAAAAGTAAATAATCCCGAATGCAAGCAACGCAACGAATAATGCATATAACGTATAAGCCCACCACGTTTTCCATGGTGGCGGAAGTATTTTTAGTTTGATTTGATAAGGAACCTCATTCCACACGCCATCATTATTTGCACCTTTGATCATAAGGAAATAAGTGCCTGGCTGCAAATTTGTAAATGAAGCATGATGTGCATCAGTATAAACCCAGTCTTTATTAAATCCTTTCAGCAGATAGGCTGATCTGTTTTTTGATGGTTTCACAAAATTCATCACAGCATACTCAATCGAAAACACGTTTTGGCTGTAATCAAGAATCAATTCATTTATCGCTGAAATATCAGCTTTTAGAATTCCGGACGAATCATTCGTTTTTACCGGAAGCCCGTTTATACGAAGCTCCGTTAGAACAATGCCGGGGGCCTGCCTGTTCATTTCAACATTGTTTGGATCAAACTCCACCAACCCATTATGAGTACCAAAGAAAATATGGCCTTGTTTGTCTTTGAAAAATGAACGGTAGTTGAATACTTTGCCCGGCAAACCATCATGTGAGTCGTATAAATAAAATTGTTTCCTTAACCGATCAAATCTGTTAAGTCCATTATTTGTACTCACCCATAAATTATTACGGTTATCAACAACGATACCTGCGATTTTATTATCTGCAAGACCTTCAGTGATGGTGTAAGTGGTAAAACTATTTTTACCCGGGTCATAAGCAGAAAGCCCCATGTACGTCCCGATCCAGATGATTCCATTTTGATCTTGTGTAATACATGTAATAAAATCTGATTGTAGTTGATCGGGTTGTTTCCCCTGAAAGAATTGAATGAATTTGGCACCATTTGAGGAGATCATGTTTAATCCCTGACCGGTTCCAATCCAGATATTGTACATTGAATCTTCAAACATGCAAGTAATTCCCTTGTCAGACAAATTCTTACCCGGATACAACGTTTCAAATTGTTCAGGTTTTCCTTTAGCACCATCATAAATATTTATACCGTTATCATCTGTTCCGATCCATATCCGGTTTTTGTGATCTTGCAGTAAGGATGAAACACTTTCTGAATTGATCGTATTACTTCCTTTGTCGGGCCCAAACTCTTTCCATTTTTTACCCGATGGTTCAAATACGTTAACCCCGCCTCTTGACATGCCTACCCACAAATTTTTCTTATTGTCAAGTAACAGCGCTTTAACAAGGTTAGAAGTTAAAAATGAATTGGGATCTTTTGGGTTCGTTGAACGGACGAATATATTTCTCTTCCTGTCATAGTAGTTCAGCCCTTCAGCTTCTGTACCAATCCATAAATTATTATGTTGATCTTCAATAATTGCACTGATAATATTACTACTTACACCTTTACCTTTCGTATCGTTCTGATAAACGATAAACGGAGTTGTAAGAGACTCCACATAATTGAGTCCGCCAAAATAAGTACCGATCCAGATATTACCTTGTCTGTCTTCAAACAGATCATATATCGAATTAAAGTTTAGCGACCGTGCATCATCAGGATGATGTGTATACGATTCGATTTTTTCAATTTCAGGATAAAACAGGTTTAAGCCTTTCAATGTTCCTATCCAGATTCGTCCGGCTGTATCAATGCGGAGTTTACGTATAATGTTGCTGAGAAGGCCAACAGGTTTGCTATCCTCGTTGTACTGCTTCACTATCCGGAATTCATGATCGGTTTTAATTAAACCGTTTCCCCTTGTTCCTATCCAGAAGTTTTGATGCTTATCTCTTACTATAGAAACCACAGGAATACCCGGTAAGGCTCTCTTGATTTTTACAGCGGCCCCGGTTACATCCGATTTAAAAAAAACAACAAGGCCATCATTTGTGCCTGCAATCATCTTACCATTACCCGCTTCAAAAACACATTGTATATTTTTTATACCACTGGTTTTATCATCTTCGAATGGAACAGGTAGGAAACTATAAGATGAATCGTTTCGAATAATTTTAGTTAATCCCTCTGCTGTACTCACCCATACATCACCACTACTGTCGTTATCTAAAGAATTGATGTTATTGCTGATAATACTTCTGTTATCAGAAGCTGAATGCTCATAGTAAATAAACGTATCTGTCAGATCGTTATAAAGATACAATCCATTATTTGTACCGATCCATAGTTCATTCTTTCGACCGGCAAGAGTATTGTTTATTTTTATGCGGGAACCAATACTATTGTCCTTGTAAAACGATCGGTAAATTTTTACGTTTTTCCCGTCATATCGATTTAACCCATCCATTGTTCCAACCCAAAGGAATCCTTTCTGATCTTGCGTAATGGATAATACAGATGGTGAAGAGAGTCCGTTTTCTACAGTAAAGTGTTTGAACGAAAGCTTTTTCTGAGCGCATACCGGAGTGCTCCGGAGTATTCCCCAGCATAATACAGCAACAGTTAAAAGCAATCTACCCACAGAACATTTTTTTAATCAGCAAGATGATTTCATCTCAACCGAAGTTATGGCTTAAACTTATTTGACCGCCATCGACCTGTTAATCATAATTCAAGTTGTCTTTATTGAATGATTCATGATCAATTCAACTTCAATGTTTTTAGTATGAATTCAATTTGTTTATTGCGTTGCGCCTGCGTAACGGCATGTCCCGTTTCCTTATCAATAAAAAATGTTTTAGGCGCCTTGATGCTATTAAACGTAGCGTAAAGAGAAGTAGGCGGTGTGGTTTCATCATTGTAGCCCAACGAGTAAAATCCAGGAATGCTAATGAGTCGGGCAAAATTTACTGCATCGTAGTAACGAGATGTTTCAATTTTTTCTTTTGTAAGATGTTCTTTTTTAGCAAACATGTGCGGCCATCCACCGGCTCTGCCAATTTGATATCCTGTAAGATCACTTAATGCAGGATGCGTACACAAAATTGTTTTCACCCGTTTGTCTAACGCAGCTGTTACCAATGCCAATGCACCACCCTGACTTCCTCCCATGACGATCATGTTGCTGCCATCAAATTCTGGTAACGAAAAAATTAAATCGACCGAACGTAAACAACCAAGGTAAACCCGTTTGTAATAATACTCATCACGGTTATCAAGATTAAACGTAGGATAACCAAGCAACGCACCAAAGCGCAGATTTTCATACACCATCGAATCGAGGTTAACAGGTATTCCGTGAATGCCGATTTCAAAAACAACGATTCCTTTTTCGGCCAGCTTTACATCACCCTTATACGGACGAACACCTGCACCGGGAACCCTTAACACAGCCGGATATTTCCCCGGAGCTTTCGGCATGCTCAGCATTCCATACAAACGCATACCGATTTTATGGTTTTGCATGTTTACCTGGTACACATTCACTTTATCGTTACTTAGCTGTGGCTGCAGTTCCATGCGCAGATCCATCGGTATCTTTTTGTTCTCTTCAATGGCTTTGGTCCAGAATTCCATAAAATCGTTTGGCATAACAGTCGTGGGCTGAATGGTCTCCGGGCTTATCGCTGCTGTTGCCATTCCCTTGTATTTCTTGCCTTCATATTCCACTGTAGCTGTGCAGCGAAGAAAACCACCTGTTTGCATGGCACCACCGTCAAGTACCAAATCCGAACCAATTAATTGCACTTCCCCTGTTTGTACAGGAGGCATTTTTTCAGGTCCGATTTCGTAACTGAGTTTTGCGCCCTTCATTGGTTTGCCATCCTGTAGTACAGAAATTTTAAACACAACTTTTTCATTGATTTTGTACAGCCAATCACTATGATCAGCTGTCACCTTCACAACAACAGCCTCCGCAGCTGCAGGTTTATCTATACGCTGAACAGCAGCTGTTTCAGATGTATGCCTTGGCGTTTTTGCCTTTGCAACGTTCAGACTTAGTATAACCGCTGTGAACATCCAAACTGAAGTACGGGACAGAAAAGCTTTTTGCATTCGCTTCATCATATGACAGATTTTAAAAATTAACTGCTAAATTATTGATTCGTTTTTGTTTTGCTGCATAATGTCAAACACCAAACGTCTTTCGCAAAACGATCGCACATAGCACAACCGTTATTAAAACAATGAAAATAAGATAATCTTTTACGCTGAAGTTACATTCAGTGGTTTCGAAATTTTTCATTCAGGCAGATGAGCGGAAGAGTTGAAACCCTTCCGCACATCTGCCCTTACCTGTTTGACTAAACTAAAAAACGTTAGAGTTTTACAATCTTCTTTCTGGCTATTCCTAATCCATTTTTTACATGAACAAAATAGATGCCTGCTGCCAATCCGCTCAATGAAATTCCCTGGTTTGTTTTCACAAGTGCTGCATTCCGCACCAACATGCCCTGCGCATTATATACTTGTACGTTTGCGTTCTTATCCAGCATATGAACTGTAACAAATAACATATCCTGAACAGGATTCGGAAATACGTTCATCATCACGTCATTTGATTCAGATGTAGTAGTAACCCTTCTGCCTGCTACACCACACTCACCCAGCGCATCGCCATGATTTAAATGTTCCTGTATTGCTTCAGATGAAATACAAATACTGTTATTGTTATGGCAAACTCTCACCTTATTACCATTGTTACCGCATCGCACATCTACTACATTTATTTGTATCGCTGCAGAAGTTTGGCAACCTTTCAAATCAGTAACAGTTACGGTATAGGTTCCTGCATCTGCAACTGCAATTGACTGCGTTTGTTCTCCGGTACTCCAACTGTAACGATACTCTCCGGCTCCACCTTGAGGCGTAGCCGTAATGGATAATGATGACGGACCATAACCTAAATAAAGTGTGTTCTTTAAATCCATTGCTGCATTCACTGCAAAAACATCTGCAATAGTTACCGTTAATCGGTTAGTAATGGTTATTGTACAAACAGCGGTTGAATGATTACCATACAAATCTGTCACTGTCCATGTAATGGTCGACACACCCTCTTCAAAGAAGCCGCTTGCATTTACTCCATTATCACTTCGTTGTGTTGCACCTGAAACAACATACTGAATTGTTGCAATGCCAACATTATCTGTTGCTGTTAAAACAGGCACCTGGTAGTTTGATCCTTCATAACATATACTTTGCTCAGCAGGTGCAATCAATACCGGTGCTTCACTATCTGTTACGGTTACCAGTTGTATGGCTGTTGCAACATTTCCGGAAACATCTGTCGCCGTCCATGTAACCTCTGTTACACCAACAGGATAAATTGGCGGAGCATTGTTGGTTACAGACTGAAGAGCATCATTATCGCTGGCTGTAGCTAATCCAAGCGACACATTGCTTGCAGTAGCTATGCCCGCATCTGTATGCACGTTAATATTTGCAGGAGCTGTTAAAACCGGAGGTTCAACATCCTTCACAGTTAGTGTTTGTACGGACGTGGCAGCATCATAAAGATCATTTCCTTTTTGTGAAGCTGTAATCGTTGCTGTACCCTTGCCAACAACAACTACGGTGTCGCCTTTTACTAACGCAACAGCGGTGTTAGAACTGCTGTAGCTGACAGGCAGACCTGACGATGCAGTTGCCGTTAAAATAAAAGCTGTATCAGTCGTTGCTTTTTCAGCGATTGGATCAAAGCTGATTGTTTGCTGAGCTAAAACCCGGCTCAACACAATTTCTACCGGTAATCCGTCTCTTGTTGTAAACTGTAGGATAGTTTCTCCGTTTGCTGTATCACTTATACTTGCATTCGCATGTGGCTGTGAAATTTCCCAGTTCGTTCCTTTTATAGAAATTTTAATTTGCCTGGTTACAGATGCAGCATCTGATCTGTAATTGTATCCGAGATCAGGATTGTTTACTGCTATCTGAAACGTTTTTTGTGCTGTATCATATTTACTCATGACCAGGCAAGGATAATCAGCACCTGTCAACAATCCATTATTGTTGATGCCGGAAAGTGCACTAAAAAAAGCATATCCAAATATCGCATTCGTGTTAGCAGCAGGTTTGTATTCTACAATATGTGCAATGCCGTCCTGGCGGTGTACAGTATATGGTTTATTGCCTGCACTTATCTGGTTGTTTAAATCAACCATAGTAATAGCAGTAGTATTCGGTACACAAATGTATTCGTAAGATTTGTTTGACGGCGCTGTTCCATGATCAAGAAATCCTTTCGCATAATTTCCTACAGGATTATTGGTAATTGTTTGAGCTGATAATAATTTATCATGTTGTGGTGTTTGTTGGTCGGCTTTCGATAGCTTAATTGTACCACTTCCTGCAAACACATAAAACCCGGTGTTGTAATTATCTACAATCCAGTGGTTGGTATTATCGGTATAAGTGTTGTTGTAAGTGCCGGTTGGCAATAAATTATCATCAACAGTTACCTGTTCTTTTGCTGCTGATGTTTTACGTTGATACAACGCTGTCATAGTGGTATTCGCTGCATCGTTGTTACCAATATTGGAGCCCAAACAAATCAACATATTATCAAACGCAAACACTGATTTTTTAAACACAAATGTTGCGTTATGATTTTCAGTTGAATAGACGGTTCCAAATCCCTGGCCTGTTCTTTCCTGAAAATCCATTGCAAACAAACCATACGTTCCTTGAATGGCTTTCAGATAAGATCCGTTCTTATTGATAAAACTTAAAGAACCAACAAATCTTTTCTGTTGCAGCTCGTCAATACGTTGTTTCTCGCCATGCAGCTTATTCCAGGGAAGCCTGATAACCGTTGCACCGGGAGTGAAATTCCAATCCCATGTTGTTACATCGTATCCATTTCCTGTCAGTGCATCTCCGGGATAAATGATATTTACTGCACCATAACTTTGATAGCGCCCGAAACGATTTGCATCCGGAAAAATTTCAGAACCCAACATATTATTGTTAAAACCCTTGCATACAGCCAACCATCCATCGTTTCTGTATATACCTGCCATGCTGTGGTTAAACTGAAAATAACCTGAGTTAAAAGAAGCTTTTATACTATTACCAAAAGGTGCGTAACCACCCCACACACGATTATAATAGGTTGCTATCACAGGATCTGATGCACCAGTACCCAGTATACTTCCTCCGGCAACTCCCATATTACGCAAACTAAACCGGCTGATGGTGGTAACAATTTCTTCTGGTTTTCTTCCGCCCATCGTTAAAAATCTCGTGGTATTATCATTGGTAAACATGAGTTGAGCCATGATTGCATCTCTCAGGCGCAGGTAGGCAGCACTATCGACTTGAAAAGAAGTTTCTCTTAAATTGGAAATGATCTCTGCTACGCTGTTTAAATTAGACGTGTAAGATGGATAGCCGGTCCAGTGATGAAAGCCTGAACCATCTTGTTTTATTCCGGCGTAAGAATTACCTGGTGCATAGCGGGTGAAGTTTTCGATATAACGTTTGAAAGCGGTCATATAACGGTAACGCTCATCCGCAGATTCAATCCATTTCACATAGGCCATTGTAACATTTCCACTGTTGCCCAAATGATCGTCATTAATTCCTACTATGTAGTTTGGATCCCAGAAATGCAGAAAATTATCCTGTTGGTACAATACGTTTTCAAACAGGCTTTTTACAAATGAGTTCTCCTTAATGCGTGGTATCAAAATAGCCGATCGTGCAAAATCCCGATACACATATTGATTATAATCGATCTCAAATAAGCCTTTACACATTCTGTCCGATATCAGCCACACGGTGTTAAGGGCTTTCGTGAAGACATCGTTATCCTCAGGATGGAACTTGAGGTACTGAGCAAATGTTTTTAAAAATGCTGTCTGACTGTAACTGGTAACGGCTGTTTGAGCTGAGATGCTGTATCCGTCTACTGTTATGTTCAATGCATTGTAACTTGCGATGGCATTGGTAAGTGCAGTCGCAGTTGGTTCAGCTACACCCAAATAAGCATCAGAAAACCGCTGCACAATTGTATTGATCTCTGCTTCGATCGTTGCGTTCGAAGGCAGTAATGGCAAATCAGGAGTTAAACTGATTGGACATGGAGCTGCCGGCACTGGCGATGTAAGCAGTTGATAGTTTACAGCATTTCCTGCGTACGTTACATCACCTGTATAACCGGATGTGTTTAAAATTGTTCCGAAAGTTCCTGCAACAGTTGCAGGTGATGTTGTTTGTACAAATGTGAGAGATGGTTGTTCCGGTGTGCTGTATGCATTAATGAAATCAACCTTTAATATTGTTGATGTTCCGATACTGATATTTCCGGTTGCATTTACCTGATCGTAAGTTGTTCCTGCAGTAGTTCCCCCGGCCTGCACACGTAAGCTTCCGTTATTGGCTAATGAAAAATTTCCGTTCACCTGCAGTATCCTGGTAGCATTATCGCCTGAGGCTGTTCCAAAGGTTAAAGCGTTAACTGTGAGATTTCCGTTTACGGTAACAGGACCCGCTGCAGTGGATAAATACCCGCTGTTAATGTTCAATTCATTCAGCACTGCTGCTGTGGGATCAAATGTAATGATGGTGGCAGCACTGCTTGGAAGCGTAGCACTTGTTCCCGAAATGGTAAGATTTGAATTGGCATGTCCTTTTAGCAAACGGGTTGTGCTGTTTCCACTTTTTATAGAAGAAGCCTGTAAGTTATATCCCGCAAGATCTAACGTACAGGTTGTAGCGGCGAAAACCAATGGACTATAGAACTTACAATTTCCTGCCAATGAACGGTAACTGCCATTCAGCTGCAGACCGACACTGATGTTGGTTGAATTGGTAACACCTGATGATAGCTGCGTTAAGCTGATGGTTTTGTTTGTCCCACCCAGGTACACACCACGGGTACTGTTTAAATGATGAATAGCAGTAGTGCCAATTACATCGCCGTTTGCATTGAAAAAATTACTCCCTCCGGATGTAGCCTGTAATGTTCGAATCGTACCATTCCATGTTAGCAGACCCGTAATTGTAAATGTAGATGCCCATGCGTTGTTATTATGAACAATGGTTCCTCCTGCATTTATGGTTAGAGAAGCAACAGTCATGGTACCTGTATTCGTAATGGTGGCAGTACCTCCATTTAAAATAAAAAGATTGTCCGTTGCTGTAATAGTAACAGTTGTTAAACCGGTTATTCCATTGGGATTGGTCGTCCAGTTGGCGGAAGCCGTTCCATTACCGGTGAGCGTAGCACTTGCTGAAGCCGTGTAGTAATCAGCAGCTGCTGCATACTGTACTGCGCACAGAAGCATTACAAAAAAGAGGAGATTTTTTTTCATCAGAAACAATCGATTTTTTAAAAGTGAAAACTTTTTACTTGGTAAATCTGATAAAAAGAGGAATAGCGTTAGGGATGAATCTGTCTTAGTTTAGGGGGAAAAATGTATTGAGATTGATTGAAACGATATAGAAAAATGTTATTGAATAAAATCAACACATGTACAACAGTAACTGCCTGATCTCTTTATTGCCTGGTAATTGCATTTTTATTAAAACTGAAAATGAAAGCCGTCTATCCGTTTGCCTAATACCCTTGTTTAGTTTGAAAGTTTATAGTTCTACCACAACAGGATCATTGTACTGCTCTTTTTTCTGCAACAGCTTTTGCTGCATCATTTTCCTGATGCTTGAATAAGCAGGGTCATGAAATATATTCTTCATCTCATGCTTATCCTTTAGCAGATCGTACATCTCCCATTCTTTGTTTTCATAAAAGTAAATGATCTTGTAACGGCTGGTTCGAACACCGATATGTTTGGCAACTTTGTGTTCGATGTTTTCGTAAAAATGATAATACAATGCATTATGTAAATCGCTTTTTTGTTTACCCTTCAATAAAGGAACAAAACTTTTCCCTTGCATATCAGCCGGAACAGGCAACCCTGCCATTTCAAGAATGGTTTCAGCAAAATCCAAATTCTGCACCATCATCGATGTAGTTTCTTTTTTGTTGGTAACACCAGGCCATTTCACAATTAATGGTGTGCGGAACGATTCTTCATACATCCAGCGCTTATCGAACCAGCCATGTTCGCCCAGAAAAAAACCCTGATCAGATGTGTAGATGACAATTGTATTGTCTTCTAAATTATTTTCTTTCAGGTATGCCATTAACCGCCCCACGTTATCATCCACACTCTGCACACAACGCAGATAATCTTTCATGTAACGTTGATATTTCCATACCGCTAACTCTTCGCCCGAAAGATTTGCTTTTTTGAATGCTTCGATCATTGGGCCATAGGCAGCTTCCCATTTCTTCTTTTCATCGGGAGTAAAGCGGTCATAAATACCCTGCCACATATTGGCAAGCCCAACTCTTTCCTCTTTCGTAAGATCAAATGCAAGTTTCAGATCATATGCATCATTCATATCTGCTGCTATTTCCATTTCCTGTTCTTTTGCAGCTCTTGATCTTGTTTGATATTTGTCGAAAAAGGTTGAAGGAACAGGGAATGCTGTACTATCGAACAAATGATAATACTTCTCTTCCGGCATCCAGTTACGATGTGGTGCCTTTTGTTGATACACTAGGAAGAAAGGTTTATTCTGATCCCTTGTATTTAACCAGCTAATTGCAAAATCAGTTGTGATGTTTGTAACATAACCGGGCACACGTTTGCGAACACCCATCTCTATAAAATCAGGATTGTGATAACTGCCCTGCCCCGGCACTATATTCCAATAGTCAAACCCCTGCGGATCACTTTCCAAATGCCATTTACCCACCAATGCTGTTTGATAACCTGCTGCCTGCAGATATTTAGCAACAGTTGGTTGATCGCCATTAAAACGACTGTGATTGTCTTTAAATCCATTGATATGACTATGCTTCCCTGTGAGCAGTACTGCACGACTTGGGCCACAAATAGAGTTTGTAACAAACGCTCTTGTAAACAACATCCCCTTCTCTGCAAGCTGATCGATATTAGGTGTTTTGTTTAACCCATAACCGTATGCACTGATAGCCTGGTAGCCATGATCATCACTCATCATGTAAATAATGTTCGGCCGTTTTCTGGCCAACTGTTGTGCAGAAACATAACCGAATGCAACAACCATATATAGAAATACAATTATCTTCTTCATTGAATACACATTTCTGTTATTTTACTTTAGCTGCAGGCCTTATTTCAGTTCCCGGCAGTTTGGTTAAATCATCTTTTGTTCACGCATCAATTACTGCACCAGCGAATCTGTTCCCCATGGTATGAACCAGTTTCGGGCTTTGCAGGATGAAACATCTATTTCCGGTATTACAATAATCTGCCATTCACTTGCATAACGGATGACCTCCTGAATATCTTCCTGTGTGTAATAAGTTGCAGGCCAAACGGATTTGTGTAATTGCCAACACCCCCACTAAATGCAGTATTTGTTGCAGGCAAGTTGCTCCTGCCTGTAATTGCTCATTTTCCACAACCATTGCCGTTTGCTGATTGAGCAGAAACTGAGACGCCTGTCTGGTTGCCTGTACAGGTTGAAGTATAACAGAACATTGTGCAGCAACTCCCTGTTGCAGGATGAATACAATAGCAAACGTTAGAAAACATCTCGGTAAAAAAAACATATCAAAGTTCTTTGTTGCTTAAATATACCCATTTCAGGAAGAATGGAATCATGCAAACGGATGCGCAACGTTATATCAACTACTGCCATTTTATCCCCGCACATTTCAAGTATCAATCTGCTGCATTGGATCCTGTTTTCATGAATCATATGCAATCTTATTCCCATTCGTGGAACACAATCCGAGGCGTTAGATTAATAAAATGTTCTGAAAGAAGTTACAATGGAACTTAGATCGGGATTTCTCAGCAAGTGGGCTTTCCAATTGTTATCTGAATGATCAGTGTTAGTGATTACGGTGCTGAATATCATTACCTCTTGCCCTTTGTAAGTTGTAACTTCTACCAAACAATCAGGATGAAAAAGCTGATTTCTTTTTTTTCATTGATGTTGTTATTGACAGCCTGCAATAAAGCCCCCAAGGTTTTTTCTGTGAATAATTATACCATGGAGAACGATAGTGCCCGAGCAATCATGGGTGTAAAAGCACTATCTATACCTGATATAACCGGCCTCTGGACAGGGATGGGACATAATATAAAAATCAATATCACCAATGGAATAAACGGGTTAACACTATACTCTGTCGCATTGATAGATATCATGGATTGCAAATTTTGTGGTACTACTATTTTTGATACAGATTTTATGACAGCTGGTGGAAAGCCTTATGTTGAAGTGATTACCTGGGGCGGCGGAGATTCACATGATTTTACACTAACCATAAGTACTTACCTGAAAATTAATAAACTGACTAAGGATACCATTATTGTGCAAACCATGAACAATGCCTTTACAGAAGGTTGGCTCAAGTCAAAAGGATTTAAATTCTTTGTACCCTATATAGAAAAATTGGACAAAGACCGTCGGTTGTATCTTACGGAAGACCTGCCAAGGCTGGCTAATCTCCTTAATGAAGCATACAGTGTACCACAAATTTTTAATATGGCAGATACATTAGTGCGGAAGCAATAGAATTTTAGCTTACGGTTGCGTACCCAACTTTCCAGGCCTCTTTCTTCCCATCCAAGCCTTATGCAAGCCGGGGGCTCACGAAGTGAATCCCTAGATTTTTACATTATAACTATCGGGTTCGGTTACACCAGACCCCCGGCTTACGGAAATTCCCACTGTATGTTGACTATTGCCAATAGATTGTTGCCAATTCCCAAATTCCCCATTGCCCATTATACTGTCTATCCTTCGCTCATCCTTAGTTCTTAAAGGCAGGATACACCCACGATACTCCCTGGATGAAGCGTATCAGATGGAAAGATCCGACTACCCATCATAGGGTTGCCAACCTTCGAAAAGTTGGAAACCTTTACCCCCACTAACAACTAATTCCTTCCAACCTCCTCCTTATCAATTCGTGCAATTCATGTAACCTATCTATCTGTCATGAGGCAGGCCTCCTGCTTAATCTTGAGTCAACCTGTTCCGCATCAAGCGGGAGTCGAAGGTGTGTGTACGTGTTCATTTGTGTTCATCTGTGTTCCGTTTTTCTTCTTCGTGAAAACCAGTCTGCTAACAGGCAAAATCCTGCACTTCGTGGCTTTCAAACCGGATAAAACACAAGAAGCCACTCAAAGTCTGAGTGGCTTCTTGCGCCCGGACGGCTCCGAGCTTATCCGCCATAACTATTTAACAACCGAATTATTACAAGCCTCCAAAATATCGTATCACCAAATGACTCACTAACTTTGTTTCACCTAATTTATCATCTCTCGAATCACTTCAACGATGCATTTACAAAATGAAAATAATAAAAAAAGTAGACCAGAAAACACAGCACTCATTATCAATTTTTCAAACACAGACTTAAAAAATGAGTGAAGTCGATGAGCTAAAATGATGCTTGATGTTTAGGATATCTTCGTATAACTATCACCTTGATTTGCTAACTAATTTACATTTCCACTGCCACCGAAACCCAAACACTCCTCCCCACTCCATTAATGCCCGAACCATGCGTGCGATAATCTTCATTAAAAAGATTCTGAATACCGGTGTTGAATCGAAGTTGCTTCCATTCGTAGCCCGCATAGATATTCAACACATTCCATCCGGGAGTGCCGCCTTTGGGAATACGATTATCATCTTTATCGCCCTGTGCCAATCGGGTTTGCTTTGATGCATACAACCACTCCACTGATGCAAACCATTGGTTCTTTTTATAAGAACTTATGAACCTTCCATTAACCGGAGGAATTCGACGCAAGGGTTCATTCTTTGTTTTGTTGTGACCATAGTTGTAAGAAATATTCCCATTCAACTGTAAACCATTTACAGGCATCCAAGTCAACTCGGCTTCCGCACCAGCGATAAATGCCTTTTCCGTATTTTCTTTTCGATAAACCTGGTAGCCATTAATGATTGTGCCATCTTCTCTTACTCGTGTAATTAAATCATTCAGATGCATGTAGTACACAGCTACATCGCCCTTTAATTTTTTCGAGTTGAACTTGTAACCGGTTTCGAGATTACCTGATTTTTCAGGGTTCAAGTTTGAAGTCGGCAATTCATACCTGAAATCAACAATACCGAGCGTTCCCATATCATCAATATTTGGTGCTCTGTAGCCGGTGCTGTAACCAACATACACATGGTGGTTTCTACTCACTGCATAATTAACGGCAGCATTATATACCATAGCTGAAGGTGTAATATTTACTTTGCCCACACTGCTGTCTTGCAAATTGATGGAAAACGTATTAAACCGTATACCCGCATCAATAAACCAACGCTGAAAATTAAAATGATGTAATGAGTACAAAGAGTAATTGCCATAGGTAGCATCATTTGGATAAAGTCCACGCTTTTGTACGCTTGTATTTGCCTGTACATCCGTATCCACCGTTTTGCTTTTCACTTTATCGATATACATTTCAACTCCACTGTTTGCAGTCCAGAATTTGGAAAAACGGGAATTGATGTCGAGCGTCAATCCGATTGTTTGTACATCATCATTTTCGTTTCTCAACATATTGCTTCCGTTTCTTCTGCTGGTTCTACCTTCATTGGTTTGTTGGTGCGATCCAATCAACGTAAACTTATCAGCCCACTTCTGATTTGTATTCGCTTCGAATTTTACGTATTGCAACTGATGCTTCTGCAAATCAAACTCACTAAGGGCAAAATTTTCAAGTTTTACTCTGTGATACAATGGAATGTGAGTCTGTTGCAACTGCTGATGCGATAAGGTTAATTGCATCGTCTTCGTTACCAAAAACTTTACTTTGGCATTGAGCGACCATTCATCGTAACCGGACGGAGTTTGTTTACCGGTCGTATCGCCACCAATCAAATCACCAAAATCACGCAACGTAATACCACCTGTAAATGCGATTCGTTCAGTGCTATAAGTAAGTGAAGCTCTCGCCGTTTTCTCCATGTTGCCACTCATGTACTTGATCAATCCATTACCACTCAGTTTTGCTTTACCTGTTGTAAAAACCGGTTCTTTACTGAACAGTTGAATCACGCCACCAAGCGCATCTGTTCCGTACTGAACAGAACCTGTGCCTTTCGCTACTTCAATACGATCGATCAAAAACGGATCAATTGTATTTAAATATTGATTGGGACCATAACGATAAGTAGAGTTATTCAACCGGATTCCATCCATTAATAGCAATGTTTGGTTTCCTGTTAATCCACGAACAAATGCGGAGCCTCCACCATGATTTGTTTTCTGAATAAACACACCGTTCATTCCTTGCAAGGCTTCCGGCGTGGTGCGTGGTACAAACTGCTGCAACTGATCTTTACCAATACGTTTTACAGCATAGGGTATTTTCAGCACCTGTTGATTGCTTCTTTGTGCTGTAACAAACACTTCACCTAATTCCTTTGTTTCAGATGAATCAGTTTGTGCAACTACCATCTTTAACGAAGAAAAAAATAGTAACGCAAATAATATTCGCATTTTCATTCTACTTCTTTTTACCCGATTTGGTTTTAGTGTTTTTTTCAACTTCGTTTTCCTCGTCCTCCTCTTCTTCCTCATCTTTCACTTTTAAGAAGGCGCTGCGCCTTGGTGCAGGCATAGGAGAATCTTCACCCTTGATAGCCTTCCACACAATTTCACTAAAGATCAGATCGGGAATCGTGTCTTCTTTTCTAAAATCAAACGTATTGCTTAGTCTTGCGCTGGCTGTATTCCTGCTGTTACGCTCATTCAAATTAATATTGGCAGGCAGCGAAACAAACGGTTTGTAGTCGGGCGTTGCAGTAAACGAATTCCACATGGGAGTGGCAGCCGCATCGTACTGACTCATAGGAGGTAAACCAAGAATCAATTCCATGGTTCGTAACATCGATGATGTTGAATACATGGTATGATCCACAAATCCACGTTTTACAAAAGGACCTGCTAAATATGCAGTGGTGCGGTGTGCATCAACATGATCGGCACCGTTTTGTGCATCATCCTCTACAATAAACACAGCACAATCTTTCCAAATCGGACTGTTAGATAAATGTTCAATAAACAAACCAACGGCCAGATCATTATCTGCAACATGTGCAAAGGGTGTTGGCCGTCCGGTACGTTGTCCTTCAGTATGATCATTGCCAAAACGAACTGTATTAAACTGCGGCACTGCATTCAGTCCCACTAAGGAATCAAACTCCCGCTTCCATTGATAAAAACGTGTTGTATCCGCCACACTTAAATTATAGCCGGTAAAGTATGGGCAGAAATGATTTTCCAAAGCCGGAATATTTGCTTTACCTCCATCTGCAAACTCGCCATAGGTACGATAGCTTACACCTGCACGTTTACAATAATCCCAGATAAATCCTTTCTTCGGATTTGCAACATCACGTTTTCCTTCGCCAGGGTATATACCACCTCTGCCTCCATAACTTGTAACCCAGTTTTTCTCCAGAAAATCAGTTGCATTAGCAGATGTACTCCAGTTATGACCATCAGCACTTACTTCACCATCCGCATAAAAATTATCGAGCAGCACAAATTCCTTAACCAGTTTATGTTGATTGGGTGTAATTTTTTCACCAAACAATACAAGACTTGTATCACCATTTCCTTGAGGAACATCACCCAACACCTGATCGTAGGTTCTATTTTCTTTGATCACATAAAACACATATTTAATGGGAGAAGCGGCCCCCACTTTCATGGGAATAGGATTCCCCACCTCACCTGCTGCATTCATTTCTTTTTCCTTGTTGTAGGGCGTGTTGCTGTACACAGCTTTTGAATACACAGCAAGCGCTGCATCGGCCGGCTCGTCAATAATTGAAAGTGTGCCTTTCATTAATCCACCAATATATCCTGAACGAACTTTTACGCTCGTATCGCCAACATGATGCTCAACTGTTTGTTCCGGTTTACTTGGGTTGGGTCCGGTTGGATTTGCAAATGAAGAAAACCCTTTGCCGTTTGCTACAAATATTTTTTTACCAATTACTTTAATATTGGTTGGATACCATCCAACAGGAATAAATCCTTTTGAACGGCTTCGCCCCGCTGTTGATACATCAAACACTGCTAAACTATTATTATCGGCATTGGCAACATATAAAGTCCTTTCATTTACAGATAACGCAAGTCCATTGGCGGTAGAGCCGGTTGGTGCATCGGGAAACAAAGCAGTATTTAATACTTCCAACACTTTACGTTGTTTGATATCAATTACAGAAACACTATTATCATTGGCGTTGGCAACAAATAACAGAGTTCCGTTTTTGTTCAGCAATAATTCATTCGGATTATCGCCTACTGCAATTTTGGAAGTAATGCTGCGTGTTGTGGTATTAAAAACAATCACTTGATCACCACCCCATGAAGAAATATATAGTTCCTTTTTATCTTTCGATAATAAGCAGGCATAAGCTTCGTATCCAAGTTTTTCTTCATGGACGATTTTCTTTGTGCGAAGTTCAACAACATACAAAGCATTATTCTCTTTTGTTACAACATATAGAAGACCTGCTTGATCATCCAGCGTAATACCGGCAGGCGAAATCTTCGCCGGCCACTTCGCACCAAGTTTAATACTGTCTTTCAACTGCAGCCGGTTGTTTGCAATGGTATATTGAAGAATCCAGTTATCGTTACCGCCGGATGCATAAAGAAATTTTTCATCTTCACTGAATGTGAGACCATACCAGGATTTAGGAATGATAATACTATGCAGGATCTTTTCAGCTTTCGGATCAATCAGTTGAAGACTCTGTACACTTTGTCCGTTGTTGGTGACCGCAATAAAACGTTGCGTTTTTGAAACCGCAATATTTAAAGGAAAATCACCCAACGGCAGCATTCTTCCGGCAGGCGATAAATGCCAGCCATTCGGCAAACGCACTCTTGACTTGTTTAGTTGCTGCTCAAGTGATGCAGCCGTTTGAGCAAATGTGAGTTGACAAATAAAAAAGGATAAAAAAAGAAAAACGAATGATCTCATGATGGTTGATTTAAAATATGTAGCTGCGGGTTATTCAAAACCTAAAGTAAATAAAGTAACCTAACCCCGATTCATCGGCGGCCAGGTTACTGTTATATCTATTTAAATAAAGCCTTCGCTATTAGAATCCATAACGGGCTCCAATCTGAATCTGGTAAGGTGTTCCGTTTGCCTGTTGTACACCCACATTTTCATTTACACGATAGTTGTATTGTTTTGTTGCCTGATCAAATCCGGTTACAAAAAGCAGGTTTTGTGTACCTAAGTTAAAGTTTCTGCCCCACTCTTTATTCAGAAGATTTGCAAAATTGAATACATCAATACTAATGGTAAGCTTTTGTTTCTTCGTGATTTTAAAGTCTTTGGTTAAACGCAGATCAATTGTACCGGCGAATGGATTCTCTCCGCCATTTCTATCTGCAATTTTTCCGAGACTATTCCTGATATAGTCTTTTGCTCTGTTATCCGGATTGCTTAATACTTTTTCCATTGAAGCTTTTATTGCAGATGGAGTTTTTGAATCATTCGGATCAAAAATGAACGCCAAATCATTATCATTTCCAGGACCACCCACAAAATCTCCATTTGTATCTGCATCAATTGTAAGACTGTAACGGGTGCCGCCAATTCCTGTGTAACGGCCGCTCAATGAAAAGCCTTTCCATGTTGGAGTTGAACCAAAGAATACCAGCTTGTGCTTAAACTGATTATCAGAAAAATTAATTTCAGACAGATCACGTGGATCTGACTTAACAGGTCGGAAAGTAGATGTATTTGCTACGTTTCCGTTATAAGATGTATTATCTTTTGTAATATTATACGTGTAGCTGAAATTGATATACCCATCTTTGAAATATCTGTATTCACCATCAATGATAGCTGTATAACCGAAAAGTTTTGCACCATTCGTAAACTCCAATGTGCGCCCTACCGCCTGTGTTTTACGACTCAACACATTGTTGGTGATGCCTGCCGCAGAAATACTTTCAGCAGGAACAAACACTCCCCTGTTCGCTTCATTCGCCAATCTGAAGAATGGCTGATCAACGATGTTACGATCGAGATAAACATAGTTGTTATACGTATATGAGCAAAGCAGATTTACACCAAGCCTCAGTCTTCCATCCAATAAAATTTTATTGTAAGAAAGATTCATTTTAAAAATACTTGGCACCTGTAAGTTCGGATCGTTCAGATTAATGGTTGAAACAGTTGGCACACCGGGAATTAATCCGGGAGCAGTTGAAGGATTATCTCTGTACGAGGGAAAGTTTGGTACCGGAACCAGATTGGGACTTCCGTTTGTTGGACGTGTAACATCAATAGCCGCCACCATTGTACCACTGTTCTGAATATTATTTACCTGTGCATACGTAATAGGATTTGCTGAGAACATACCTGCACCAAATTTAAATACGTCGGTTCGCTTTCCTTTTACATCCCATGTGAACTGTACTCTCGGTTGAATGTTATTCCAGTCAGTTGGATTGTTATCGGTACGTAATCCCAACTCCTGTTCTACAACAGGATTGTAATCACCTGCTGTTAAATAACTCGTTACATCCCAACGCAATCCAAATACTGCATCCACATTTTTCCAGGGCGAAAATTGCATTTCACCAAACAGAGAACCATTAAAAACATATTGCTGCACCGAAGGCACGCCTTTTAACGGAACTTCCCTTGCGTAACGTGAAGGATTCAAATTGTCAAACTCTGCAATGCTGTTAAAAATAAAACGTCCGTTTTGCTCATTTGAAATATAGGTGTCTAAATAGGTAAGCGTATTATCAGTTCCAAAGGTGAAATTATATTTTCCTTTTGTCCAGAAAGTAGTATTGATTAACTGCCACTGATTTTCCAGGTTATCTTCCGGATTAAAACGCTGTCCACCTAATTGTACAGTGGTGTTACCCTGTGTTCCGTTTGGCAATGTAGATCGCACTGTAACGATTGCTCTTGGAATATTTGCAGCCGGCAATTCTGAATTGGGCACAAAGTTTCTGGTAGCAGTTTGATATTGTACTTTCAATTCATTCAGCACATTTCGGTTTACCTGCGTACGAAGTGATAACAGCGAACTGTTTTCCTGCGATTTAAAATCACCCCACACTTCAAACAGGTTGATATTGCTGTTATCATTTACACTGGTTGGATCGTTCCAATTACTGAAGTTGTTTCGGAACGTCAATCGGTTCTTTTCATTAATCTGCCAGTCCAAACGAACGAGCAATGTATTAGCTGTTGTTTTACGGCCAAATTCACCTACTTGTTTATTATTACTCAATCCATATTTATTACGGGCGATGGTGAGCACCTGTTCAAGAGCTTCCTTGCTGATGCGAAGTGAATTTGCATCAGCGTCTGTACGAATATCAGCAATAAAGAAAGGCGCTGATGCATCTTCCCGATCAAAAGCTGTAAAGAAATGAAGTTTGTTTTTAATAATCGGTCCTCCCAAACTAAATCCATACTGATTGTTGCTAAACTTCTGTGTACGCCTGTTTCCTCTGATATCATATTTACTCGCCAACGCATCTGAACGGAAATAATTGAAAACACTTCCTGTAAATGTATTGGTTCCCGATTTAGTAACGGCACTAATAGCACCACCACCCTGCCGGCCTTGTGTTACACTATACACATTCGTAATAATTTCAAATTCACGGATGGCTTCCATTGATAATGAGAATGGGCCACGACCGATTTCACCGCTGGTAAGATTATTTCTTGCACTTACACCATCAATTAAAAAACTGGTAGAAGAAAAACGTTGCCCGCCTAAATTAGAACCATTCGATAACGGAGACAGTGAAGCAAGGTCATTAAAATTTCTGTTGCGGGCCGGTATCTGCCGAATGGTATTGGCATTAATGGCTGTTGTTGCACCAAAGCGATCGATCCTGCTGCTGACAGAATTTGACCGGATCACAATTTCTGAAAGATCAGAACTGTTATCTGACAGAATAAAATCAGAAAGAATCTGATCACCCAAATTGATTGAGATATTTTCCTTTTGTTGTGTTTTGAACCCGATAAAACTTACCTGTATTGTGTAAGGAGTTCCTAATGGCAATTGCCGAAACAAATACACGCCCGATGCATTTGTTTGTGTAGTAGATTTAAAACCGGTAGAACTATTGGTTATAATTACTGTAGCACCTGCCAACGGTTTTTTCTCGTTGTTGATTACCGTTCCTGTTGCTGATGCATCTGTTGACTGAGAAAATGAATAATTCCCCAGTAATAAAACAGAAACGATCAGCATTGCTCGAAGAAGATAAATTCTACTTTTCATTGCAGTTTGTTTTGATATAAAAATTAATGTACTAGTGATGATTACAAGAACCCATACAATTCCGGTTGAAACATCTTAAAGATTACAGATTGAAAAACAACCGCATACTTTTAAACGATCTTTCTTAAGGCTGCGAAACTCAAGGGCTGATGTGATTGAATTCTTATGGGAAGGTTACCAAAAGATTAAGGATATGATTATGTTTTATGTAAACTACTCAAATCAATAAAATTCCTAATCATACCAATATAATTCAGTGTATGCAGCGCTTCTATTTACTTTGAGAAGTATTTAGCTGAACAATATAATTGTTGAAATTATATTTACACATCACGTTCAATTCGTTTGGTTCAAAAGCTACCGCCATGTTGTTGTTGATACGTGAACTTGCCCAAATAAACAACATGCACTAGGCAAGGAGAATCGTAATTGATCAGTGAAATTCTGCTTCGCTTTGTCTGATTGACATAAAAAAAAGGAAACCGGTTGTATTAAGCAGCAATATTTAAATACGCTGAACGCTTAAACTCAGTTATTTGTTATTCCGTGAAAATTATTGCGATCGAATCAAATCAAATTCAGCTTTGCCGCAATCTTTACCATTGCTGCCACATTTTTAGCTTCCAGTTTTAACAGCAAATTCTTGCGATGTGTTTCAACTGTAGCAGCGCTAACGAACAATTTGTCTGCAATTTCCTGTGTGGTTAATCCATCGGCTATTAGTTCAAGTACTTCTTTTTCACGACGGGTAAGAACGGGCAATTCATCGCCCTCTTTTTTTTCAGTGAGTATTGCAGCTTCATGACTTAAAAATGTGTGGCCACGCACCACTGTTTGAATGGCGAACAAAAGCTCTTCTTTTGTTGCATTTTTCAGCACATACCCCGATGCGCCATTCTCCATCATTCTGGTTATAAAACTGTGCTGGTTGAAAGTACTGAGCCCGATGATTGAAATGGCCGGGTATGCCTGGTTCACTTCTTTGCAAAGATCGATGCCGCTTTTATCGGGAAGATTAATGTCCATAAAAATCACATCGGGCCGACGGTTATTCAAAAATGCCAAACAACTTTCAGCATTCATAGCGTGGCCCATCCATTCAATCCCTTTTTCATGTTCCAAAAGTGAACGGATGCCTTCGATCACCATGTAATGATCATCTACAATAAAAACTTTTGTAACCAGGCTCATGTTTTTTATGCTGTCATTTCGATTATCACCGATGTTCCCTTCCCGGGCTGTGAATCCACATCCCATTTCCCTTTTAAAAACTGAATCCGGTTTTGGATATTACTCCACCCGATTCCTTTGGATTGATTCAATATTGATGGATCAAATCCTTTTCCATCATCTTCCACAGTGATTGTTAAAACATCATCATTGTAACTTAACTGCACCACCGCATTTTTTGCCGACGCATGTTTCATTGTATTGTTCAACAACTCCTGTACAATGCGATAAATGGTTACGCTTTTTGTTTGATCAATGTCTGCTTCTTTTAAACCAATCGATTGGTATTGAACCTGCAAAGCTCCGCTTTTATTAATGTCATAACAAAAGTCCTGCATCGCCGTATCAAGTCCAAATTTTACCAGCGCCTCGGGCATCATATTATGAGCCACTCTTCGCATTTCACGAATGCTGCTGTCGAGCATATCAATGCTGCGCCCAAAGGCCTGTGCATTTTCAGGCGTCATAACTAAATTGCCTTTCATATTGTTAAGTGTATATTTTATCCCGGACAACATGCCCCCTAACCCGTCATGCAGATCTTTTGCCAAACGGGTTCGCTCCTGTTCTTCTCCCTTTAATACGGCTTCGGTAGCGGCAAGTTGCTTTTCTGTTTCCAGTTCATTGATACGTTGCTGCTGCAGCTTTTGTTTTTGCCTGTAATTCCTGTACGATAATAATGAAATGATTAGCAGAACAACAGCACCTGCTGCCAACAAATAATTGATAACGCTTTTTTGTTTTAATGCAGCTTGTTGAATTTTTATCTGGCTGTCTTTTCTTTCAGAGTCGTATTTTTTTTCAATGTCAATGATATTCTTTTTGATAAGATCGTTATTGATACTGTCAACAATCATCTCCGATTGAAGGGCGTATTGCTGGCCCGCAACCACTTCCTGCAATCCAAAATGTATTCGGGAAAGCAGCTCCAGTATCTTCGCTTTTTCAGGAAGCATTTGTTCTTCGTTCGCAATTTGTAATGCATTTAACGCCATTGCTTTGGCCTGTTCAAAATCTTTTCTGAAAAAATAGTAAACGCCAAGTCCACGGTAGCTTACAGCTTTGGTTTCGCTGCTATTGACAATATTGGATAATTCCAGCGCCTTTCCATAATAGTTTTTCAATTGATCATATTCGCCTTTGCTGTAATGCAGATCGGCCAAGTTGAGCAGTTGGGCCGCCTGCATTTCAACATGCCCAATGTTTTTACTAATCGCAAAGGCTTCTTTCCAGCTGCTTTCTGCTTCCCGGTACTTTTTTCTCTTTGAATAACTCATTCCCAAATTAGTGAGTGCGTTACCCAGCCAGATCGAATCTTCGTTTTTCCGAAAATAGTTTACGGCAGCTTCGCCGTATTGAATAGACCGGTCATAATCTCTCAGGTCGTAGTATAAAAGCTGAAGGATATCATACGATCTGGCTACCATCGAACTGTCCTTATTTCCGGCAAATACTTTTTTGCCTTCTTCATAAAACGTAGCAGCCATTTCATATTGCGACAGCAGCCTGTAAGAGGTGCCGGTATTAAACAACGCTTTGCCAAGTACAACAGGATCATTCAGCTTTTTTGCTATTTCAACAGATTGCAGATTTAATACAAGACTTGAATCGTATTGGCCTTGCAGATTGAGTATGTACGTATAATTAAAAATGTAACGGGCCTCTCCTTCCGCATACTTGATCTTTTTACTCACCTCACCTGCTTTCTTGTAATAATATTTAGCAAGCTCAGGTGTATTGTTTTCATATTGCTGGCCAATATTAATGTACAGGTCTACTGCCTCTTTATTGTCTTTTACCTGCGGTAATAACTTCAACAAACTGTCTCTATTCATCAATACCTGTGCATGAGCAGTGGTAAACAGAAAGACCGTATAGAAAAGTAGTTTTTTCATTCAAATAAAGTAAACCAAAAATATCTTATTACAAATAAAAAGGACTATTCCCAAACTTCTTATCCCCGTTTTCCATGATATACCATCCTGAAAATCCTGTTTTTCAGGGAAATGGTTCCAACGTTCGGGGTGCTACGTTTACATCGTAAATCATTCCAACATGAAACGTTTATTTCAATTTTTACTGCTTATTGTGTTAACAGCGTCTTTTACCTCTGCTGATATACAATTAAAACAACAGACTTTTTTACAGATGGTTGATGCGAAAGGTCAGCTTATACAAGGTAGCAGCGTACAACGTGGCTATGAACGGCTGATCATTGCAACTTCTTTCTCGGGTGTTACTACCGGCAATGCACAGGTGAGTTATACGATGCCTTCCGGTGGAGCTTCTGCAGTATTAGCAACCATGCAAGGCAGCAAGCAAAAACTTCCATATGCTGTTTTTACAATTACTGAACCCGGGGAAGCACGATTGAATGTATTGTCCACAGTTCGTCTTGAATCTGTCAGCATCATTCGTGTAGAAGATGTAAATGGCAGCACCAACGTAACTCTGCAGGCAGCAAGAATCGGCACCACATATTTTCAGCAAAATCTTAAAACAGGTGTAAGAACGATCAGCGGTAAAACGGGATTTGATTACACAACAGGACAAACATGGAATTCATTTTAACCGAAACCTTATTCAAAAACAACAACATAAAATAAAACATATGAAATCAATGTTATTTTTTGCATTTGCGTTTCTGCTGCAAAATGCTAATGCTCAAATCAGAGTCATCCAACAAGTACAAAAAAAAGATACGGCAAAATTACAAATCAGGAAACTGTCACAAACTGCCACCACCAATACGCAGTCAGTTAATACACAGGCTCAACCCACAATGAGCAGCTTTCTCCTGAATACTCCAACAACCATGGTACAAGCGGCTCCGGTGACCACCACCACAGCTACTACTACTTCTTCTTCTACTACTACCCAAACACAAACTACTGTTCCTGCATTTATTCCAAGTCGTGAAGTTTTACAGGCATACCAATGGTGGCGTAATATCAACCCCTATGATCTCTCCGTTTACAGCTCACCATTCCAACTGGTGCCGCATACCAGATTTGATACAACCGTTGAAAAGTTTGCCGGAAAAAAAAGCCTGACTTTCAAAGGCTGGATGCATCAGCAAGGATGGCCACTTTGGAAAAACGATAGCCTGGTTCATTTACGATCACTTCAAAATCTGGTCCAGCTTGATCTTCCTTTACTTTTTGTAAATGATTCAGCGTTTCAGGTATTAGGTACAGTAAATCAATTAAGAGCAATTTATTATCACAGTGGCACCAATGTTCCTTCTTACAACGGAAGCGAAGCCATCTACCCCAATCATCCTGTAACTGATATTGGCTTAGCGGCATTGCTGCAAAATACGTCACTCGAATATGTAGGGTTCCAGGATTTGGGACGTATTACCGATGCGGGCTTTGCACATTTCACCAACCTCCGAAATTTAAAAGTACTTCAAACACTGGGTTGGACCGGAATAACCGACCAGGCACTTTTATCACTACAAGGTTGCGAGTCATTAGAAACCCTATACCTGGTGCGTTGCAATATTACTGATCAGGGACTCACCTATTTGTTACAGATAAAAAATCGACTGCCACGATTAAAAACTGTTTATCTCAATTTCAGCAAAGTAACTGTGGCGGGAATTCAACAGTTGCAGCAAAATTGGGGAAGTCCCTTAAATGTTCAGTTCAATTATTAAAAATGGAAATGGTATCCGGATTATAAAAATCCTGCTTTACACAATAACCACATACCAACACGAAAATTAATTCCAGCTTACAATCAATCTGCATGAAATTCATTTTAAGTTTTGCTCTGCTCATTTGCCTGCAAACATCAGCACAAAAAAAACCGGTTAAAAAAGATCCGCCTCCTTCTCAAAAAGAAATGAATGAAATGATGAAGGAAATGGAGGATGCGTTTAACAACATGAGCCCTGAGGAAAAAAGGTTTATGGATAGCATGAGCATTAAAATGCCGAACGTAAAGCAAATGAAAAAAACAGCTGATTTTGCAATGGCAAACTCCAGTGTACAACCAGATGTGCTTGTACCAAAACGGGATGCAATAAGAATTGCTGCTATTTCAAAAATCCCATTGACAAAAGCAGCGTTGCCCGTGTACCTCCAATCGGTTTATCAAAATCTGGTCAGCAAGTTTCCTTCGTCTGTAATTTCAAAAACAGATGAACTGTATAAGGCTGTAAAGTCGAAATACGGTTCATCAACGGCCGTTGCTAACGCTGCCGTGGGTTGCTGGGCCTTTGGCAAAGCAGCCCCGGCATTACTTTTATTGGGTCGTGCCTGTTCCGAAGATCCAACAAACAGTAACCACCTGAATAATTTTGCTGCCATGTTGAGCATGTGTGGTGGAGAACAATTATCCCTGCCCCTTCTCAATTACCTCAATAAACAACATCCGCAAAACAGTACCATTCTAAACAACATAGCGCATGCATGGTTTGGATTGGGCGATGTAACAACTGCATCAAAATATATTGACAGTACCATTCGCTTATGTGCATGGCACCCACAAGCCAACCAGATAAAAGCTGCTATTGCAGAAAGCAAAGGCAATAAAACCGAAGCGATAAAAGCACTGAAGCAATCTATCAGCCGGATGCACACACCTGACAAAGAACGGGCGCTTAATAATTTGGGATATGAATTGAAAAGCGACGACATCGTATGGGGTCCACGTAATGCACCCGACCAATTGGGTCTTTCGAAGTTTGCCTGGCCATCATTTCCAAAATCTGTTACTGAAAGTGAAGATGCAGAGATTTATTGGAAGGCAATCCGCAGTGAGTTTGATGCCCGGATGGCTGCATTGAAAGTTGAACACGAGATACTCCTCAATAATTATAATCAAGCATTCCAAGCCCGGATGAGGCATGATATAAATGCACCACAAACAGGCGCCACCACTTCAGCAATGTTTGGCAGTGTTGTTCCCAAAGCAGTGATCAAACTCTGGCCTTACGTTGATATGTTACTCGAGCAGGAAGCAAAAGATCCTTTGGGTTTAGCAGTAGTGACGTTAAGAGATACGCTGAGAATTTACGAAGAAAATTATGAGAAAAGATTGAAAGAGATCAATGAAAATATATCTCCCGGTGCAGAAGGAAGCGGCATCAACAAAGCTTATTGCGATGCGATGGATGCCGCTGCAACAGAATTTCTGAAAAGTGCGAATTCAGTGATAGAAGCATTCTGCATCAGGCATCGGGACAGGGCAAAAAAACGTATCACTGAATTGGTAAACTTTAAACTGTACAGCGAGTTCCCTGAAAAATTTGCGCTTACTGTTAATGAAGCGAAAATGGAATGGCTCTCGTTAATGATGATGCCCAAAGACCTCATCTACTTTAAAGATCCAAACAGGATGTGCACCAAAAAACAGGAAAACACAAGGGGTAGGTTTGCGTTGGCCGATTATGATGATGTGAACTGTCTTTACCGCAGCAAGTCCGACTTTGTTTTCGGATCTATTGAAACCATTTGTGGACGTACCGTTGCTAAAATGGAAATTGATTTTGTAAAAATCGGATGGGAAACCAAATCAGCTGATCTTGAAGCGAACCGGAATTTCATGGATGAATTTCAACGATGCACAATTGAAGTTACAGCAGGCGTAGACAGATCGATTGGCGAAGGCCCATTGCAATTACAAGCATCAGTTGGAGCAACAGGGTTTTTAGAATTCGATCGTACAGGATTAAAAGATGCAGGTGTAAAGATCGATGCAAATGTGAGTGTAGGAAGCAATGTGCTGGATACAAAAGTAGACACTGATATTGGCGAAGTGAATGTTGGACCAAAAGAACCTTCGGTATCACTTGGCGGCGTAAATGCCACCATTTCTATCAACAGTGGCTTTACAGCAACCGGCAGTGGCATATTAAAAGGAGTTAAACTGTAATTAAACTAAACATCATGAAAAAAACTTTCATTTTCATTTTCCTATTGCTTCATCAAATGGCGAATGCACAGCAACAGACGTTCGACATATTTACGTTTACCCCACCAAAAAAATGGACCAAAGCAGCAAAAGAAAATAGTCTCATCTTTTCAACAACAGATAATAACAAACGCACATGGGCACAAATTGATTTTGTAAAAAGCACGGCCAGCAAAGGGAACATTGATGCCGACTTTGAAAATGAATGGAAAGAACTTGTAATGAACCGTTATGGTGTGCAAGGTGAGCCGTTGGCAACAGACACACAAACCTTCAATGGATGGAAACTTTACACAGGCCTTGGAAAGTTTCTGTTTAATAATGATACCTCAACTGTATTGTTAAATACGTTCAGTGATGGCGTTAATTGCGCCAGTTTTCTTTTGTTGAGCAATACAACAACTTACGGACAAGTATTGGATGAGTTTATTGCATCATTAAATGTTTCGTTACCCAATACAGATAAGCCGCAGGATAATCCGGTTGAAGAAATTAAAACGACTCCAACAAACGATGGCTTTACGTTCAACACTACCAATTTCGATGATGGCTGGACAAGCGTGGTAAAAGAAGATTGGGTGGAAGCAACAAAAGGCAACATCAAAGTATTACTGCATTATCCACGTGCAGAAGACAGCAAATATTATACACAGCACGATGAGCGGATGAATACATTTTGGAATCTGCTGGTTGCGCCACGTTATTCAAATCTGCGTAACTACGAAGCTCCGGGAAGCAATCTTCCTGAATCGGCCTACTTTGCTTGTGGTATGTTGCAAGACAATGCAACGGGCAAAGATGTTTGGGTAACATTATTTAATAAAGGAAAGAGTGGTTGGATCGAAATCATCACACCCGATAAAAATACATTTGTGCAAGCCTTTGGCATCAACAATCCACACATGTATTATACTGAATGGAATTCGTTACTAAATCTCGCCGGCATGAATCGGTTTGCAGTGGGTGAAAAAGATCTTCCAGGTAAATGGTCGAATGAGTTTCAAGGTTCAACTGCATACTACAATACATACACCGGTATATACGCCGGCTCTACAACACATGCATCAAGACAAAATTTCATTTTCCGTAATAACAAAACATACAACTGGGATTTGGTAGTGGGAAGCAGCGCTTATGGTTCTACTATGAAAGTTGACCAGGCAAAAGCAAGTGGCAACTGGAAATTTTTAAATAACTGGCAGATCTGGTTTTCTGATATTGAACGCAGTGCTAAAACATACAACGCCTACTTCTCTTGTTTCAAAGGTGGCCGCATTTTATGGTTGCAGGATACAAGTTATGGCAGCTATACTGCTTATGGAAAAGTAAGTGATTGACAACATTATAACACAATACGGAATCATGAAAAAAATTATTACTTCACTGTCTTTACTGTTTGTTCTGCATGCAACAGCACAGGATAATGATTGTGTTGATCGCCAGTTAGCAAAAGCCGGGAAATGGACAAAATTAAAAGAGACTATCAAGTCAGCACCTGCTGACCTAGCCATTCAACGGCGGTTTTTTAATGCACTGCATAATCCTTTGCAGGCGGCTTATCAACCAAAAGGTTTAGATGCTGCATATTCCGGCTCTTTTCAACCGGTGATGTACAGCCAACCGGTAGCACATTATTGGTACACACTTTTTGCCGAGCGCTATATCTGCGAAGGAGATGCACTGGTGCTAAATAAATTCGACATCACCAGCATCTTCACTACCGCATTTAATTATGTAAACTTTCTTGAAATTTATGATACTACTGCTGCCGACAATAGTCTAGGCTTTCGTCCGCTACGTGAAGGCTTTCCGGTTGAAATTCGCCCGGGTATCTGGCAGTTCAATGATGTAAAAACTTCATTGGGTGCCGGTAATGAAGGACTCACCAAACTTTGGTTAATTACGTATGACGGACAACTGCCATGGAGCTTTGTAACACGCCGGGAATTTTTGTTGAAGCGGAAACGTTTTTTGCAAAAAGAGATGGCCGCAGAAGCACCACGGTTGAAAGATCAATTGGCAGGCTGGGAGCAGCAAAAAAAATACAAAGAGCAGGAATACAAGTCGGACCCTGCAAGGCTGGCCACTTATATTTCCAGTACTCATAACCCGGCCATTGAACGGGTGCAGGCATCGTATAAAAAATTAATGCAAGGTTACGAAAGCGCTTTTGCAAGATTGGACGAACAACTCACAGCACCTTCTGATGAATTAAACAAATGGGCCATCGTGATCAAAAGCACTAAGAATAATTTTGACTATGATTTTACAGACAAGATGGAACCATTTGCAGAATTGCTCACGAAACCTAATCCTGCCTATTTCAAAAAATGGAGTTCAGCAGCTGTGCCGCAAATGATCACAGTAAGCATCAGGTACGATCCCAAAAATCCTGTGATGGTTGGCTTTGCAAACGAAATGGAGAAAAATTTGCGTCTTGATTACCTGAAATCTTTCATCGGTAAAACAGCACCACCTTCATCAACGGTATCATCGTCTGCACAAAATCAAGTTAGCGGTACAACCAATAAAGTGAGTGCACCTGCATCTTCCGGTCAAATTACATCCTCATCAAAAACCAATAAGGAAACAACATCGAAACCATTAACTCCGCAAGGGCCGTTAGCAAGTAATGGAATGTTTCTTACAGGCACGTTAAGTGCGCCGGCAGGAGTACCTGTTACTCTTGCTTACAATAATGGTAATGATCTCACCATCACTCCACCAAAAGGCAACGGAAATTTGTATACTACATCGCCCATACGTTTTTCAAAATCTTTGAAAGAAGAGGAAACGTATAATGTGACGCTGAAAAAAATTGCTTCCAATATGAAAGGCGTAGTGTATTATGGAAAAGGGAAAGCGCCGGTTGATGTAAATAAAATAAAAGTGGGTGTTGATTTCACCTATGAATTGCTCACACGCAGTTCTGATGATAAAGTGATGAGCAGCTTTTATGAATCGTTTGCACCGGCTGTTGGTGGATTTCAAGGAGAAGAAGGCAGGTATGTTGTATTTGTATCAGGCACAAAAGATTTTCAAGGATCAAACGGCAAATTCCGGCAGGTGTTTTGGCGTGACAGGAATACTGGCATTACGAAAATGATTTCTGTTGCAGCAAACGGTGAACAAGGCAATGGTGATTGTGCCGAGCCATCGATTTCTGCCGATGGACAAACCGTTGTGTTTGAATCAAAGGCTACGAATCTTGTATCGGGCGATAATAATAATGCAAAAGATATTTTCCTTTGGAGAAAGAGTACGAACAACATTGAGCTGATCAGCAAAGCAACAAACGGTGCTGCAGATGCAGAAAGTTTTGATGCATCCATATCGGGCAATGGTAATTTTGTTGTGTTTACTTCACCCGCTACCAACCTCGCTACAGTACCTAAAGGAAGATCGCTGGCTAACATTTTCTTACATGATATTCAAAATGGAAAAACAGAAATGATCAGCGTTGATCCTGTTGCAAAAACTGGCGGCAATGGTTACAAAGGAAGTATTTCATTCGACGGCAGTCGCATCAGTTTTTGTTCTCCCTCCGGCACTTTGGTGACAAATGACAATAATAATTTGTGGGATATTTTCTTGTGGCAACGTGGACAAACAGGTTTGAAACGAATCAGTATGACCCATGATGGCAAAGAAAAAAATGGCGGTACGGAGTCAGCTTCACGCCAGGTAGCTTCTGTCATTTCTGGCAACGGACGCTATATAGCGTTTGCCACCACTGCCAGCAATATGGTGCCCAACGACAATAATAAATTCCAGGATGTATTTGTGATTGATGTAGAAACAGGGAAAGTAAATGTTGCCAGCTTTACAGATGATGGACAACCTTCCAACAACGACAGTCCTATAGAACAGGGTGAACGTGTAGCAATAAGTTACGATGGTACGTGGGTCGCCTTTCCAACCAAAGCAACCAATCTTGGCGCAGCAGCTTCCAACATTATTTTACACAATACGATCAGTGGTAAAAAAACAGCAGTGAGTAATGTAAGCGGCAGTTATGTAGGCCGACCTTCTATTTCGTATAGCGGAAGTTACGTCCTATTCGGCAAATCCGTTAACCTTGATAATCGCTTTGCTGATTCAGGCATTTTCGCACACTTTACCGGGAACGGGCCTTGCAGGGATTGTAAATAAACAACATTCATCAATTAAGAAATTGATCAAATCAAACACCAGCGCTGACGAAAAAACAAACGGTTGATGATTTCCATGATGACATGTTTCTATCAAATTTTCATGCCTTCGTCAAATCAATCAGTAATTGAAATTTTGTGAAATAATCCGGATTAAATTATCATACATTATAAAAGGTGCAATAGCAAGGTTTCTTTGCTGGAATAGGTCACATTTTTTGGGAATATTTCGGGGTATGTTTTTTAAAGCAGTACCGTCGAAGTTGAAAAGGTTAAATTTTTTTTCGATTAGGGGTTAAATCACAACAAACATAAGGCCAAAGAAAATTATCACTGAGAATTCCAAATGAGGCTATCATCGTAGTATAAAAAATAGAAACACAGCTCCACCCAGAAACATCATCCATTTTCCCAGTTGTCTGGTTTCCTTATTATAAGCGTAGTATGATTCTCCGTCCGCTGTCTTTATTTTTGACTGGCTGTAGATATAACCAGCATATACAGCCAGTAAGCCACCCAATAATGCTAACACAAAACAAAAAAAATATAAAAGGGATTTCCATCTTTCCCTTCAGCCAATTGTGTTTTCACTGTTTGTCAACAAGTTCTTTTTGCTTCAAGGAATCATCGAGCCTAATTTTTCGGGCTTGTAATTCCTGTTCTGCCAGTTGAACAAAATCAGGATGGTAATCTCTTGCATGAATAAAGATATCTCTTACTTCTTTATCCGTCTTTTGTTTAATTTAATCAGTGAAGTCAAGTTTCATAGCTGGTCGTTTCAGATGATCTTTTTAGTATCGAGTAAAAAATGTAAGAAGCCTGCGAAAAAGAACCGCTGGTCTTTTCTGTATTTGCTAAATAAATAGTACAACTGTCCAGGGTGAAATCGTTTCTCATTTGCACGAGTCCTGCACAGTAAAATATGGAAACATGTACGTATTAGAATCGGCTATCAACTGCAAACTGGCATCTGGCAAACAAAAACGCCTCTCAAATTGAGCGGCGTTTTCCGGACGGGACGATCCCGAATTTAAGTATTATTACTAATTGAAAAACAACTTTTTACAAGCTTTCAAAATTTCGACTCACCAAATGACTCACCAACTTCTTCCTATCATTATTCAATCAAATTGAATTGCTTCAACAATGCATTTGTAAATGAAAGATAGTAAAAATCAAAACTAAACTCTTACAAACAAGAAATCATTTTTTGGCATTATAATCGATAGCTACATCTGTCCACATACCATCTTTCGTTACAATAACATCAACTGGTTTGCTGTAGCAAAAGCTGCAAGTAGTTTATTCTTATTTGATACTGTTATCTCTCTTCATAAAATATTAGTAGTGGCAAACAAACTAAAACTAACGATCAATAAATAAACGGGTTTCATTAATATTTTTCTACTTGTTATGTTCGGTTTTTGTGGATTTCTAAATCTTCTTTCTACTTATTCTAATTTATAAACTTTAAAGTTTTCAAATGTTTGATGACTGGTGGTAGTCCGAAAACCAAAATATCCTTCCTTATAGGGAGCTGCATCTTTAAATTCCCAAAACAATATTTCATTTATAAAATATTGAACAAGCCCGTTGTCAACAACTATCTTAATGGCATATTTTTTATTTCCTTCTAACAGATGCTCTTTGTCTGTGTATTCTTTTAAAACTTTTTTCCCTTCGCTGCCAGTATATTTTCTAAAACGAGTTGTTGTGTTATCGTGCCCACCTATACCTGCATAATACAAATGCAGGTTATCGTAAGATGAAAATTTCCCATTTTGCAGAAACATTTGATCCGACGTTGGATTGGTTGCCATCCAAAAAGCATTTAAATCTGAAACCCTGTCGTTCTTACCAGCAGAATCTATTACTGTTGCTGTATAAGTAATCATCACATTACCTGCTAATTTACTTTTGTACCAAACGGTGGCGCCCTTGGCAGCATTTAGATCCAATATACCGTTCTGGATTTTTAAAGTCGAACCAACTGGTTGTTCAAATTCTGCAATCCAGTTTTTAGTTTCCTTCTGAAAATTATCTTCAAAAATGATGTTGCCTGCGGATTTATGTATACGCTGTGTACAAGCAACAGGAATATTACTCAGTATTAAAAAATAAATGAAAAAAAATCTGATTTTTCTTGTCATAACCAAACACAATTTATCTTCCACATAGGTGAAACCTGGTGCTCAATTCGTAAATCTGCTGCTGTGATATTCTGGTTGCTCTTAGCAGGCATCTATCTACGCTAAGAAACCTATATTTCCTGAGCAAAGAGAAACGATTATATGCTTAAAAGTACATTAATTCAAATACCCTATCATCTCATAGAATAACCTTTTGCGTTGCCCCTTCTTTAACCGTGTACTTCTTTTCCTGCCCTGATTTTTTTATTGTGATCACTAATTTTCCCGGAGCTGTTCGTGTAACTTCTACATCAAACACATTTCCAAACGAATGAATATTTCGCAAGGCCATTTGATTCCATTCTTTCGGCAAGCGAGGTGTGCAGGTGAAACTATTGAAGCCCGTCGGTCGCATACCGAAAATACCTTCTGTATAAATGCGGCAATACAAACCACTCTCTGCTGATAAATGACGTTGATTGCCTTCAGGATATGCTTCAACTGCATAGGGAACATGTTCGCCAAGTAATCTTCTGCGTGAAAAGTATTTTAGAAAAGCTAAAGCTTTCTCTGTTTCACCTGCTGCAAAAGCACCTCTTAAACCATACAATGTAGAGCGATCCCAAAATGTTTTATTGCCTGCCAATGAAGCCAAGCCATCTTCCGTCCATAGACGAGGCGAGAACAATGCGGCAATCGTACCTGCTTTGCGTTCGAATATATCAACCGTTAATGGAGTAGTGATCCATGCACGTAACGTATCATTTCCTTTGTAATAGCGATACGTTTCAAAGCCATCGACTGTCGCACCAAAATATTTTTCGATATTGATACGCAGCGTTGCAGCTTCCTGTTGATATTGTTTGGTTTGCTTAACAGGTATACCTAAGAGTTTACCAAGATATGCGGCCGATATCAATGCATCATAGTACAAAGAGCTCGTGTTAAGATTCGCTTTCCCTGCGGGGAATCTTCCTTCCAATTCATCACTGTCAGAATACACTACTCCTTCTGCTGTTACTTTTCGTTTAAGATATTCTAGACACCATTCGATCAATGGCCACAATACTTTTGCTGAATCAACATTGCCATACGCCAGTGCATAACGTCCGGCACCATAAGCAATCATTGCCATATCGCCTCTATCCCTTGCACCTTGCCATACTCCTGCTCCTTCTGCAATAATAGAACTTGGAATGGCTTTGTACTGCGGGTTCATGTATTTCGCAAACATGCGGAACGAATTCATTGCCGACTTATTTCCAATTTCATCTCCTAAGAAAGCAAAAAACGGATTGATGTATTCGGCCTGATCATTTGCCCAAATAGCAGCATAATAACGTAAGCCACCCGGTCCATGCATATAGCCGCCCTTTGTGTTATAAATACTTTCCGTACCACGAATTTTTGCAAATGCAAACATGGTATTCAAAATCTTTTCAGGCGTTTCAAGAATAAGGTTTGCTGTCATCTGTTTCACACGCATCTCCCTTGCATTTTCTTCTTTGTTGACGTCAACTGTAAGCAAAGGCTCGGCTGCTCTTGTAGCTTGGTACGTTATTGCAAATACAGCACTATCACCCGGCTGTATCGTTTTTAATCCTGCACCAATAGTTGAGATAATAAAGTGATGCGGACCATTACTTGTACGTTCGGCTGAGGGACTTACTTCCCGTTTGAGATAGTCCATGTCCACACGGATCGGTTGTTTACCGGTATTAGTAAATACAAGTTTTTCAATAGCAACTGCTTTATCTACCGATGGAAAATAAACACGCCTGAGTAATAATCCGTCTTTCCCAATTTCACCATTGATTTGCATGATGCCGTAATGTGTGATGCTGGTAACTTTCTCCTGCATATCTGTTTGTAATGATGCATTATGCACACCTGCCTTGAACAACCTGTCGTTAATATAAATTCTTGGGAGATCATTGTCTTCAACATTATACGTCATATGTGCAATGGTACGCTGCGGCAATAATCTAAAGGAAGGAAAAACCAAGGTACGAGACAGTTTTGGTTTGGCACTGCTGTCAACTCCGTACTGCATCCACATTGCTACTTTTTCTCCGGCCATTTCAATATGATCACTATGCGGTATCCTTCCATTGATCGTCCACTGAATACTTCCATCAGGTTGTATAACCCATCGATCGTTTTGCTCCGATAGCGTATACGACTGGGCACTTATACCAAAACTTATGACCATTAAAGGAAAAACAAACAGTATCCGCATAAAAGTGCATTTATGATGTTGTAGCAATAGAAAAACTTGCTGATTAAGTAACTTTAGCGAAGTTCTTTCAGACAGGGGAAACCACGGGTATTTTATTGGCTTATTATTCAACTATTCTGGCATGCCTGTTCATATCATTAAAAAAAGTCGGAATCTTATACCGGAATTTATTGTATCACTTTATCTATAATTGCCATGTTAAAAAAACGAGTTGCTTTTACATCGTTCATTATCATTCTTGCGTTTCAGCTGCTTTCTGTAAGTCCCGGAGTTTTCCATTGGGAATCTTCCTTTTTGAAAGTAAATAAAAATGGAAGCATTATTTACAAGGCCGATGAAAAAGGGAATACGATTCCTGATTTCAGCAGGGTGGGTTTTTATGGAGGAGATAAGAAAATTCCCGATGTATCAATCGTTAAAACCGTATCGCCAAGTGGCACTGATAATGACGAACTCATCATTCAAGCGGCCATCGATGAGGTGGCAAAGCTTCCATTGGATAAAAACGGTTTTCGTGGAGCGATCTTATTAAAAAAAGGAACGTATAAAATTCCGCAGAGTATCCGCATATCTGCCAGCGGAATTGTACTTCGTGGAGAAGGCGATCAACCGGAAGGAACAAAACTTATTGCTACATCAAAAAAGCAAGTATCGCTGATCACCGTTGCAGGAAACGGAAACATCAAAGAAGTAAAAGGTAGTCGAGTAAAAGTAACCGACGCTTATGTACCTACGGGAACATTTTCGTTTACCGTTGCTGATACCAAAAAATTTAAAAAAGGCGACAAGATCATTCTTTTCCGGCCCGGCACACAAAAATGGATCGATGATTTAAAAATGAACCAGATCGAAGAACGACCCGGCACCAAACAATGGCAGGCAAAAGAATACGATCTATCGTTTGAACGCATCATCACCAAAATTGAAGGCAATAAAATTTCGATCGACAATCCTGTAGTGATGCCAATGGAAACAAAATATGGTGGTGCAGAAATCTATAACTACAGTTTTGAAGGACGCATCAAACATGTTGGTGTTGAACATATTTATTTTGAAAGTGAATATGAAAAAGACACTTCTGAAAATCATGCATGGAATGCAGTTGCGTTCAGTAAAATTGAACATAGCTGGGTTCGCAATGTAACAGCAAAATATTTTGGCAATAGCTGTGTAACTCTTGATGGAAGTGCAAAAAATATTTCTGTATTGAATAGCAACTGTTACGATCACAAATCGGTAATTACAGGAAGCCGCCGGTATTCGTTCAACAATAATGGTCAGTTGAATCTGTTTATGAATTGTAAAGCAACAGACGGAAGACATGACTACGTAACAGGTGCAAGAACATGCGGCCCGAATGTTTTTTACAACAGTACAGCTGCCAAAACACATGCTGATATTGGCCCACACCACCGGTGGTCAACAGGTACATTGTATGATAACATTACTACCGATGGTGAAATTAATATTCAAGACCGTGGAAATTGGGGAAGTGGTCATGGCTGGGTTGGTGTAACGCAGGTTGTTTGGAACTGTACAGTGAAACGAGCCGCCGTACAAAATCCATGGGCATCGGGTAAAAACTATTGTATTGGTTTGAAAGGAGAAAAATATGATGGTCGCTTGAAAGGCAGACAGGATGCTGAATGGGAAGGCCAGAATAAAGATGGACTTCAACCAGCCTCGTTGTATGTAGCACAATTGAAAGCACGAAACGCCAAGCCTTAATTACTCACACAGAATAAACTACAGTGATGAAAGAAAACGATTCTCTCTCCCGTCGTCAATGGTTGGGTAAAATAACTGTTCCCGCAATGGCAGCAGGCACCACTCTCCTTGCAACAAATGTCCACGCATCTCCAACAGATGATCAAAAAGAAGACAAATTGAAAGGTGCACGTATTTACAACGTTCAAGACTTTGGTGCAAAAGGAGATGGAATAACATTGAACACAAAATCCATTCAAGCGGCTATTGATAAATGTGCAGCTGAGCAAGGTGGTACTGTTTTAATTCCTGGTGGTGACTTTATGTCCGGCACATTGGAATTAAAATCAAATGTTACACTTCATATTGCTGCTGCAGGAAAATTATTAGGCAGTCCGAAGCGGGAAGATTATACAGCAGGCAAAGGTGTTCCTCCCAGCAATGGGAATATCGTTTTTCTGTTTGCTGTGAATGCACATCATCTTTCCATTGAAGGAAAAGGAACCATCGATGGGAATGGCTTAGCATTTTACAATGGCAAGGGCGACAACACCGGACCTGGACAAAATGGTGTGGGTGGAAATTTTGACCGTCCACATCTTGGCATCTTTTACCAATGCGAAAATCTGCGGATGGATGATGTGTTCTGTACAGCAAGTGCCTATCATTGCTTCCGCATCTTAAGTTGTAAGCATGTACACATTGATGGTATCAGAATATACAATCGTGTTAACCGGAACAATGATGGATTTCATTTTAATAACAGCGAGTATGTGCACATCATTAATTGCGATGTACAATGTCAGGACGATGCATGTGCATTATTTGGCAGCAACAAATTTGTAACGATCAGTAATTGCAGTTTCAGTACACGCTGGTCAATTTTCCGCTTTGGAGGTGGTGAATCACAAAATATTACGGTCACTAATTGTTTGATCTATGATACGTATGGTTGCCCGATCAAGATCAGTGCAGGTAATGCAAGAATTGAGAACCTCACTTTCTCGAATATCATTATGCGAAATGTAACCGGGCCAATTGGTATTGGATTTAGCGGCCCTTCAAGAAACAATTCCAATAACAATCCACAACCAACAACAAAGCCTTTTATACGGAATATTGTTTTTAATGGAATCCGTGCAACAGTGGCGGCGAAGCCTATTGATCACCCCGATATTCATTTTGGTGTAACAATCAGAGAAGGTGAAAAGAATTCCTGTATTACGTTGAATGCAATGAATGAATATTATTTAGAAAATATCAGTTTTACGGATGTGCATGTTACATACGCCGGCGGGGGTACGGCCGAACAAGCAGCGAAAGAAGTGCCGAAAGTAGCTGCTGAATATTTTGGTGTGTGGGATCCTTTGCCGGGTGGCCCACCTGCTTATGGTTTGTATGCACGAAATGTAAAAGGATTGACTTTACAGAATGTACGGTTTGGGTATGAACAGGCCGATGCAAGACCTGCGATCATTCTTGATAACGTAGAAGATGCGTCGATCAACGGATTGAGCGTGATGGGCAGTGCGGGCAATGAAGTAATGCGACTGATCAATTCTAAAGATGTGCTGCTGACTGCAACAAAAATCTTAACGCCTGCAGCCGTGTTTTTAAAAATCGAAGGAGCTGAAAGTGCAGGAATTATAGCGGACGGTGGCGATCTGCGAAAAGCCAGTCAAAAAACAGTTTTTGATAAAGGAGCGCTGAAAGATGCTGTTACACTTCGGGGATAATTATCGTATAAAAAAGGTGCATCACATTACATGATGCACCACGAACCGAAAACTGCTGCTATACGAAAACTATTATGATACTAATGTACCGTCATTAACTTTATTTTATTGAATTCGTCTTGGCAAAGCATTCAGCAATATTAACATAACTGTTTCCCTTGCGAATCATTATTTGCTTCTCTCCTGTGATTTGAAAAATGACAGCATTTCATTTTTCATTTCTTTACTTACCGCAGCATACTTTTTATCATTTGCCACGTTTACCGTTTCTAACGGATCCTTTTCATAATCATACAGCTCGGTGGCAACTAAAAGTTTTTCGCTGAAAGGACGATTGCTACGGAAATCATTTCCCATCCATACTGTAAAACGATATCGTTGGTTGCGAATAGAATAGCCCATTAAACCCGTACTGCTATATCCTAATTGAGCAGCTTGTTCTTTTTTCATACTTCGTGGATATTGACTTACAGCAAACTCTTTCACTTTTACATCCGGATTTTTCATAACTGCTACCTGACTTTTTCCATCCAAATGTGCAGGCACGTCAATCTTTGCCAGGTCGCAAAGCGTTGGAAATACATCCACAAATTCAGAACTTGAATTTGTAACCGAAGGCTTTATACCCGGTGCAGAAATAATCATCGGCGTGCGGGTTGCCTGCTCAAAGTTCGAGTGCTTGCACCAGAGATTATGATCGCCCAAATGCCAGCCATGATCGCCCCACAATACAATAATGGTATTTTCAGTAAGTCCAAGCGAATCGAGTGTGTGAAGTAAAATACCTACCTGTGCATCCATGTATGAAACAGCTGCATAATATCCATGAATCAATTCCTTTTGTTTATCGATTGGCAATGTAATGCCAAACTCTTTCTGAGTAGTTGTTTCGATTATTTGTGGAATATCGGTGTAAGCTCTTATTTCACCCGCATCATGAAAAGCGATATCAACTGCGTTCAGTGGTTTTTCCTGATGAGCAGCAAGTGGTAACTTATCACGGTCGTACAGATCCCAATACTTTTTTGGTGCTACAAAAGGAAGATGTGGTTTTGTAAAACCTACTGCAAAAAAGAACGGCTGATTTTTTTGTTTTAACTGAATGAGAATATCTTTTGATTGCAGCGCATTTGCGCCATCTACGTATGCATTATCCGGCACATCAACACACTCTACCGTTGGCCGAACTTTACTAACAACAAAATCATTCAGCTCTTTTTGATTCAATCCTTTTGCAAGTCCTTCTTTTTGATATTTTTCTGCTAATTCTTTTGTTTCTTTTGACTGATACCGACCAAGAGCAGGCCTTCCGTTTTCACGAGGATAATATTTATTGTTGGTTGAGTAATATGGCACTGTCCAGGAAGGAGCATCTAAATCATCATCTACACAACGTGGATCGTAAACTTTTCCAATGCCTTGGGTACTATATCCATTGGCAGCAAAATGCTGGGGCATCGTCAGAATGTTCGGATTCATATCCCGCATCTTAGTTTTCAAATCCCATACTTTGGTATAGTCGGGTCGCATGCCGGTCATAATACTTGCACGTGTGGGACCACAAACAGCCTGCTGACAATAATTTGATCGAAACATAGTGCCTCGTTTTGCAAGGCGATCGATATTGGGTGTTTTGATCATGGTATCACCATAGCAGCCCAATAGTGGTTTTAAATCATCAATAGCGATAAATAATATGTTCGGCTTATGTTCGGCTGTTTGTGCAAGTCCAACATACGCTACCGACATAAAAAAAACGAGTACTATAAATATTTTTTTCATAATGCCTTATTTGAAAAGTTAACGGCTAACTGTTCTTTCACTTATTCGATATTTTTGAAGCAGTTGTTTCATTTCTTTTACTATTTCAGGATATTTTTCGAACAAATTTACCCGTTGCTCCGGATCATCTTTCATATTGAAAAGAATTCCTTCGGTAGAAAAATCGGTATACCCTCTTAACTTTTTAAAAGATTCCGGCATTTCACGTTGGCTGCCGGTTGAATTATTAATATAGAGCCAATCTCCTTTGCGAAGTCCCCATCTTTCTTGGTGGGTGTTATGTACTGTGGCTTCCCTGAGTGGCGATTTGTATTGCTTTCCTGTTAACACTGCTGTAAGATCATAACTATCGGGTGCCGCTTTTTCATCTAAATCAATTCCTGTAATCTTGGCAAGTGTAGCCATTACGTCTACCTGTGAAATTACTTCATTTGAAATCGAACCGGCTTTGATATGTCCGGGCCACTTAAAAATAAAAGGTACGTGATGACCACCTTCGTACACATCCTGTTTCAAACCACGATCATTGCCCATGCTAAAATGCCCAAACTTCTCTGCACGTTTCCATGCATACCGTTCCGTACCATTATCGGCACTGAAAATAATGATGGTGTTTTGGTCCAGACCTTTATCTTTTAAGGCCTGCAATACTTGCCCTGCTACCCAGTCGGTTTGAAAAACAAAATCGCCATAAGCACCTGCTTTCGATTTATTATCAAACTCATCGTTGGGAATTATCGGTGCATGAGGTGATGGCAGGGGTAAGTAAAGAAAGAATGGTTCATTTTCCTTTCGGTTGTTAATCCATTCAACAGCTTTTTTAGTAAGTGTAGGCAATACATCGTATGGATTCCAGTCTTTTACTTTTGGCCCCGGTCTGAATTCCCAGTTTCCCTCTTTGGTTTTGAAACCGATATTGCTTTCAAGCATAGTTTCTGTAGGATACTCCAGAAAACGATCATTTTCAATCCATGCATAAGGAGGGAAATTAATGGTACCATCGCCAAAGTAATAATCAAAACCACGTGAAAGCGGGCCACCTTTAACCGGCTTACTCCAATCAATGTCCTGCGGTTGGTAATATTTAACCTTTTTTCCGAATTGTTCAGTTTCGCTTGAAGGTTCATTTTTAAATTCCCAATCCCATCCCAAATGCCATTTACCAATACAAGCGGTTGTATAGCCTTTGGTTTTTAATACCTGGGGCAGCGTAATATCCGAATCTTTAAAAAAAGGTTTACCAAATGAACTTACAATACCATGTTGCCTTCGCCAATGATACGTGCCGGTGAGAAAAGCAAAACGACTGGGGGAGCATATACCGGAGGAACTGTGTGCATCGGTAAAACGCATCCCTTCCGATGCCAGCTTATCGAGATTAGGTGTGGGAATTTTTGAATCTGGATTTTGGCAATTCAAATCACCATAGCCCATATCATCAGCATAAATGATAACAATGTTGGGCCGATTTGATTTTTTCTGAAATCCCTGTGCCATTGTTAACACTAAAAAAGGTAATAGTGCCAAGAGAAGTTTTTTCATACTATTTTTTTCTTGAACAATTTGCTTTGAAAATAACGTTTACTGCATTTTAAAAACCGAGCGTGCAAAGGCATACATCTTCATCGTAATATCTTCATACCTGTCAGAACCACCTTTACCATAAAAAGCATGCACATAATTTTCATAAATATTTTTTTCTGCACGCCCTCCTTTTTTCGATACAGCATCGCAAAGTGCAACTGATTGCAAATAGGAAATGGTGAAATCTGCCGTACCATGAAAAACAATCACTGCGGGAATGTTGGCAACTTTCTCCG
>NZ_DATGWT010000005.1:0-189993 GCF_035299325.1 Lacibacter sp.
GGTAGAGTGAAACCATGTGCGCAATCAGAAACACAAGCATTGCCATGCAAAGTGCAATGAACAGGAAAAACCTGATCCAGCCTCCCGACAGATCAAAGTCGAGCACATAAAACAAAATGAAGAGAGAAGCTAAGATGTGTAAGAGTAAAGCTAAAACCCGAAATGAGGCGTTGTTCATGTTGACTGTGTAGAACAGTATTTTTATAGAGCAAAATTACAATGTTCTGCGAAATGCAAAAGAGTTGAAGGAGGAAATATTTTAGCAACAATACTGCAAATCAGTTATACAGCTTTATTACGCAGCCGTTCAAACAACGACACGTTCATTAAGATCAGCAGCATCCCGTAAAAGATATCTTCAAACGGAATATTGTTCATTGGCCAGGGAAGAAACGAAAAAATGCGGAAGCCAAAGTTCTCTGCATCGTTATATAACACCACCGGAATACCGGTGAGCAAACCATTCACAATCAGAAACGGTATCACTACTACTAAATATGAAATAAGAAATGCAGAAGCGTTGAATCCTCTGAACCATTTCTGGAAAAGAAACAGCATTGCAATAAACAATGCATTAAACAGAGAAGTATAAAACGTGTATGCTTTACCGTAACTGAATACTGCGGTAACAAGAAACAATACAGCCATGATGATCAATACCGATCTGCCCCATACTTTTTGCTTTACTGTTGGGAAATAACACACAATGCATTCATAAATAAAAACACAGCAATAAGGAACAACAAAAAAGAATAATACTTCTTCTATTGGCAGTGATAGTAATTTAGTGCCAGTGATATGCTCATCGCTGAAACTCCATACGCCTGATCTTGTTTTCAATTCATCCCACACTAAAAAAAACAAAGCCGGCAACAGCATTGCCGGAAAAACATATTTCCATTTTTTATAGTAAGCTACTTTCTTATCGAAGCTTAGTGCCAATGGACCTGCCAATGAAGCTGCAAGAATGAGGAAGTAAGTGTAGTGAGGATTCAAATGATTTGTTTATGATGACGTTGTCTGTTCACCTGAAATTTAGGTATGCCTGAGATATGGCATACCTACCCATCTTACTTGATATTTGGATTCAGCTGCTTTTCCTTCCTCACCTTCTCCCAGTATTTCTTATGAACGAACAGCATACCGAAACTTTCACCATCTTCTTTATCCATATGCTTATGGTGCATTTTATGCGCCCAGCGAATGGCACGCACATACGTGCTGTTCCACCTGCTGAAAATTTTAAAGCGTTGGTGAATGATGATATCGTGTACAATAAAATAAGCTGCTCCATACATGGCAATACCGGCACCAATACTCACCACCCAATACACCTGGTTCATTAAACCAAGCATAATGCATAACCAACTCGGTATTGCAAAAATGAGAAAGAAGGCATCGTTTTTTTCAAAAAAACGGCCACGTGGCTGGTGATGATCTTCGTGCAGATACCATAAAAATCCATGCATCACGAAACGGTGCGTGAGCCAGGTAATACCTTCCATGGTAAAAAACACGGCAAATGCCAGCAATATGTATAAAAACAAACTCATAATACGGTGCGTAAGATTAAAAAGAACATGAACTGGATTAATAACAAATTTACGGCGAATTGGTTTTGTTTCGGGAAAGATAAAAGCCTGAACAGGAGCATTAGTAAAGCACTGATACCGAACCAGCAAGCGTAGTTAAATACAGGAATGGAGCCATCGCCCAACCATTGCCAGTAACCCAGCTTCACAGCTATCGGCTCCATGATCCAATCGAAGAACGTAGCGAGTAAAGCACCATCAATGATGATTGCAAAGAAGCCAACATTAGTGCGGCGTGGCTCATCTTCATCTTTCAGTTTATTCCACATAAAGTTGAGGAAGTGCTGAATGGTTACTCCACAACAGTACATCATGATAAACCAGTTAACACCAATCACCAGTGGAATATTTTTCCATTGCCACCCCATGGCAGGCAGGTAACGGTATTCTCCAAACAGCAATTGATGATTTACACCGAGATATTCAACCACATAACCCACCACATAACAAACTGCAACGAATAAAAAGAAGTGAGTATTTTTTTCTTTTTGTGTGTAGATGAGTAAGCCGGCAGATAACAACAAATTCATGGGAGTGAGTGACGCAAACAATGCTGCATCATAAAACAAAATACCAGCCAACCCGATGCAGTGAAATAACACGGCAACTGCGGTAGCGATCTGTTGTTTACTGAATTGCTGCAGCATTAATGATGAACATGTTTTGTTTGATCCTGATGAATAAGCTCTGTCGCAATTTTTGCACTCTTGAAACAAAGCGGAATACCTCCACCGGGATGCACACTGCCACCGCAGAAATACAACCCCTCGATCTTTCTTGTAAAATTTGGATGACGCAAAAACGCAGCCATCTTGCTGTTACTGCTGGTGCCATACAGCGAACCCATATAAGAACCTGTGCGTTCTTCAATACGGATGGGATCAAGATATTCTTCCACTTCAATAGCAGAAGCAATATCAGTTTGCAACAAACGGCTGAGCTTATCAATCACCTGTTGGCGCAATTGCACACGCATCTGCTCCCAGTTCTGTCCAATATTCGACGGTGCATTGATGAGCAGGAACCAATTCTCTTTTCCTTTCGGTGCTAGTCCTTCTTCCATTTTAGAAGTGATATTCACATACACCGTTGGATCGTTGTACAATTGTTTCTGCTGAAACAGTGTTTGAAATTCAGCTGCATAATTTTTACTGAAGAAGATGTTGTGCAAATGAAGTTCAGGAAACTCCCTGTTCATGCCCCAGTAAAAGATCATACCACTGCAGCTGCGTTCCTGCTTTAATACCTGTTTGGTTTGCACAGGATCACCGAGCAATTGGTGATAGGTAAAATAAATATCTGCATTACTCAAGACCACATCGGCAAATATATTTTCATCATTCACCACCACACCTTTTGCTTCCCCCTCAACCTGAATAATACGTTGCACAGGCGAATTGAAATGAAAACGAACGCCTTTCTTCTCTGCAAGCTTCACCAAAGCGTTGCTGATATTGATCATTCCTCCCTCGGGATAAAATGTTCCTTCATTCAACTCAAGGTGGGGAATTAAACTCATCATGCCCGGCGTTTGATACGGATTACTACCGTTATAAGTAGCAAAGCGATCAAACAGCTGAATGGTTTCCGGTTTTGTAAAAGCTGATTGATTGAAGCCATGCAACGTACCCATTAAATGAGGCGGGCGCACGGTTTGCAAAGCTTTCAATATTGATTTTTGAAACCAGGTGCTTCGTTTATGCAGTGAATGATTTAAAAAAATACTGCCGATATTATTGTACAGCGTTTCGCTTTTGTGGAGATAGTTCAACACAGCAGTTTTGTCTTCGCCCAGCTGTGTATGCAATTCATCAGCTAAACGTTCGCTATCCGTCCATGCTTTTACTTTCTTTCCATTTTCAAAAAAATAATTACAGGAAAGATCAACTTTACGATACTGAAAATAATCTTCGATTGGCTCTCCGGCAAAAGCAAAAAGCTCTTCTATATTCTGTGGCTGGGTAAATAACGATGGTCCTGCATCAAACAAAAAACCATCTTTTTCAAAAAACGAAAGTTTACCCCCTGCATAAGCATTGCGTTCAAACACATCTACTTCATAACCCATCACTGCAAGACGAATGGCTCCGGACAAACCGGCAACACCGCTACCAATTACAACTGCTTTACGCCGCTGCATAGGTTGATCTGTTTTGTTGTAACCATTCTTCCAGTAAAGGAAAAGCGATCTTGAACCATTCGGTATAACTACCTGCGTTATGTTCAATTTCAGCTTTTATATCTGCCATGGTTTTATAACACACTTCACTTACTTCTTCAGTATTCAATTGCATTGCACCTTCATACTCGCCCACAAAAACATGATCAAATTCATGTTCAGTTAAGCCGTTATCAAACACAGCTTTATAAGTAAAGTGAAAGGCTTTGTTAATGGAAGTGGTAAATCCTAATTCTTCTTCCAGCCGGCGAAGTGCAGCCTGCTCGGTTTCTTCTCCCGGCATGGGATGACTGCAGCAGGCATTTGTCCACAACGAAGGACTATGGTATTTGCTTGCTGCTCTTTTCTGCAGCAGCATCTCTCCTCTTTTATTAAAAAGGAATACACTGAATGCACGGTGAAGCAACGCTTTTTCATGCGCTTCCATTTTTTCCATGGAGCCAATAGATTCATCAACCTCGTTCACGAGAATTACTTCCTGCATCCTTCAAAAATAAGTGATTAGAAATTACATAATGTTAAGCTGGTTGCGAACACCGGCTCTTAACAGGATCATCACCTTATGATAATCGGGGATACGCACCCGCTCATGCATGATAGTGGCGGGTTGCAGGCGTTTGATCTTGCGGAAAAGTGAGAGATAATATTTATACGCCACATACACGCCAAACCGGGCCTTGGCAGGCAATTGCATGATTCCTTCGTAAGCATCGTCAAAATCTTTCTGAATATCTTCTTCAATTTCACGCTTTTGACGTTCTGTGAAATTAGAAAAATCAAGACCTGGAAAATAAGTGCGGTCGAGTTGGCTATAATCAGCTTTTACGTCACGCAGGAAGTTCACTTTCTGAAAAGCCGCACCTAAAGAACGTGCAGATGGTTTCAGCTTTTCATAAGCTGCTTTATCGCCTTCAAGAAAAACATACAGGCACATCAGTCCTACTACTTCGGCACTGCCGTAGATATAATCATTGTAGGTTTTGTGATTGTATTGAGTTTGCTCAAGATCCATTTCCATGCTGTTAAAAAATGCATGGATCAGTTCATGATCAATATTGAATTGATTAACGGTTAACTGGAAACTGTGTAAAATTGGATTAAGGCTGATGCCACGTTCAATAGCCTCAAATGTTTGTTTACGAAAATCCTTGATGAGCGTAGCTTTATCGTGCTCATGAAATGTATCAACGATTTCATCAGCAAAACGCACCAGCCCGTAAATATTATAGATCGGCTGTCGCAGATCCTGGTGCAACAAACGGATGGCTGATGAAAACGAAGTACTGTATCGCTCCGTAGTATTGCGACTGCATAACTGAGATACTTCGTGAAAAACATGCATCATAAGCTCAACTGTGTTGCTTTTTTTTAGCGAATTGTTTATTTACCAGTTTGGCCACAACCTCTCCACTGATCAAACTTGGTGGCACTCCAGGACCCGGCACTGTCAACTGACCTGTGTAGTACAAGTTAGTTACTTTCTTACTGCGGCAGGATGGTTTTAAAATAGCCGTCTGCATCAGCGTATTTGCCAGTCCGTAAGCATTTCCTCTGAAAGCGTTGTAATCCGATACAAAATCACTCACAGAATACGATTTCTTATAAACAATTGAATCAAGAATTGGTTCACCGATTCGTTCCTCAAAACGCTGAATTATTTGCTGGAAGTACTTCTCTCTGGTTTCATCAGTATCATCAGCTAAACCTGCAGCAATTGGAATAAGAAAGAACAGGTTTTCACAACCTTCAGGAGCACCTGACGGATCGGTAACGGTTGTTGCACTCACATAGAACAAAGGATCCGTTGGCCATTTTGGATCTTCATAAATCTCTTTCCCGTGCTCTTCAAAACTGGTATCAAAAAATAAACTGTGATGCGGCACATTGGTCAGCCGTTTATTGATACCCACATAATACAGCAAACAGGAAGGTGCCATTACCCTGTTGTTCCAATATGCTTCTGAATAACCCTGGTAATGATGATTCAACAATTGCGTATCGGTGAAATGATAATCTGCTCCGCTGATCACTACATCGGCTGCAAAATAAGTTTCATTTGCTACAACTCCTGTAGCTGTTTCATCTGCGGTTTGAATAGATTCAACATTATGGTTGAATAAAAATTTTACCCCTTTCTCTTCGGCCAGCCGGTGCATAGCCTTTACGATCTCGTGCATGCCGCCCACGGGATACCATGTTCCCAGCTTTACATCAGCATAATTCATTAAACTGTAAAGAGCAGGAATTTTTTCAGGTAGTGCCCCTAAGAAAAGAACGGGAAACTCCATCAACTCACGCAGACGTGGATCAGAAAAATATTTGCGGACATGCGTTTTCATGGATGCAAAAACATCTAACTTAAAAATGCCTTTCACAAGATCCATGTCAGCAAACTCAGTGAGGGATAAGCCGGGTTTGTAAACAAGTTTATTGATGCCTACTTGATATTTGTAAGCGGCTTCTTCCATAAACTCATCGAGACGCTTACCGGCGCCCGGTTCAATTTTTTCAAAGAGATCTTTCATTGCCTCAAAATCGGCCGGAATATCAATTATCTCATTGGGGTAATAAATGCGGTAAGAAGGGTCGAGACGTTTCAACTCATAATAGTCACTGACTTTCTTACCAAACTGGTTGAAATAATGTTCAAACACATCAGGCATCCAGTACCAGCTGGGGCCCATATCAAATGTGAACCCATCAACTTTCAGCTGACGTGCTCTTCCACCGGGTTGATCATGTTTTTCTAACACAGTAACATCCCATCCTGCATGTGCAAGAAAAGTAGCCACCGACATGCCGGCAAAGCCGCTGCCAATTACGATTGCTTGTTGAGCCAAGTTGTGAAGATTTAATTTCTGCTGATCTGTTCCTTCAACAATTTACGAGCAAAATGGATACGGCTCTTAATTGTTCCTAATGGCTCATTCAGTACATGTGCTATTTCGTGGTATTTGAACCCTTCGAAATAAAGCATAAAGGGGTTCTTGAAAATATCAGGCAATTGATGAATAGCCGACTGTATCTCTTTCATCTTTAAAGATGTTTCGGCATCATTGGCAACTGTTGCCTGCTGATAATCGATAAAAAAGTCATTTGGTGTAGAGTCAAAAATGGTGTTTTGCTTCACCTTACGACGATAGTTATTGATGAAGATATTACGCATAATGGTGTACAACCATGCCTTGATGTTTGTACCAACATTATATTTTTCCCGGTTCGATAAAGCCCGGTACATGGTTTCCTGCAACAAATCCTTGGCTGTTTCATTATCCCTTGTAAGCGTAAAAGCAAAGGGTTTCAGAAAATCAGTATTGTTAAGAAGCATTTGATTGAATTCTACCGTTGACATAATCTTCTGTTTAATTATTTATACCGTAAAGTTAAACAAACAATCATGAGTTTAGCAAGTTTTTGTTTAATATTTTTTAAAAAATATTAAACAGTTTGGGCTCAGGCAGTTATAAAAAATCCCCCCGCTGGGCGGAGGGATATACGTATAAATTATGCGGAATAGATTAAGGTAAACCGGCGAGAAACTCATTTACTTCTGAAAATGTCTTCAGAAAGCGGAAATTGGAAGGCACTGATTTTTTCTCATACGTTTGGGCCATTAAGCCTGAAATGATGATCTGTTGTTGAGGCAAACGGAGTTTCAGGTTGTTGATAAACTTATCAAAATTAAACTCCTTGATCACTGTTGTAAGATGGGTATATACATAGTCCGGCTTCTTGAGTTCAACCACATATTCCAGGTCCTTCAGCGGAACATTGGCGCCAAGATAAATCACTTTCACACCACGGCTCTTCAGCATGTATTGCAGAAACAGCAATCCCAATTCATGATGCTCGTTCTCCGGAAGGAAAAGAAGCATTTTGGTTTTGAGTGAAAACGGCGTAACAGTGTTGTCAATACCAACAATAAGCTTTTGCCTGATGATATTGGTAATGAGATGCTCCTGCGCCGGGTTAATATGATCTGTTAACCATAATATACCAATTCGTTCCAGGAAAGGAAAGATGATATAAGTGATGGTTTTTTCAACGCCCCTCAACTGGATATACTGGTCGAGCACTTTTTCAAATCCATCCAGCTCCACATCAATCATGTGTTGAATGAGCTCGTTTACAATTCGCTCCTGCTGCGCCTGGGCATTGGTTAATGTAAGTGTTTTTTCACGCAACTCATCGTTGCTCATACGGTTGATGTGTGAGATCTTAAACCCGTATTTGTTGAGCAATGAAATATTGAGCAACATTTTCAGTTCATGGTTGCTGTAGTAACGGATATTCGTGGCAGTACGCTGCGGCTTCAGGAACGAATAGCGTTGTTCCCAAATACGAATTGTGTGGGCTTTAATGCCACTCAGATTTTCAAGGTCTTTAATTGTAAACTTGTTCATGTTATCTGTCTCCCTGCAAACTACAAATCCAAATCAAAAAAGTTCAGGATACACCAATTTTGTTAGGCGAAATACCCAAAAATCAGGCAGAACCGAGCAGGGAATGATAGAGAGAAGAAAGTGCTTCCAACTCAGCCGACTTGGAAAAACGGGCAGCATCTGTCGCCGCCGCTGCTGAAAACTGTTCACGAAGCCGGGCGTTCTCAATAAGGGAAGATAAGCCGGCAACTAACTCAGTTTGGCCGGAAGCCAGTAAACCGGTTTCACCATTTGTGATCAGTTCAGCAATGCCGCCCACCTTTGTTGACAGCACGGGCCTGCCTGCCGCCATTGCTTCCATGATCGATACAGGTGTTCCTTCATTTAAAGAAGTAAGCATGATGATATCTAAACCGGCAAACACCGCATCCATATCCTTTCGCCATGATGTGAAGATGAAGTTTGCGCTGCTGTCATCACCTGAACCGGCATTTACAAAGTTCAATTGTTTTGAACGGATAAGTTGCTGTAATGATGTGCGGCCTGTTCCATCACCCACTATAAAAAACCGGAGTTTATGATTGCTTCCTTTCGTCTTTAATACCTCTGCTGCAGTTTCAATAAACAGGCGATGATTCTTTACGGGAACTAAACGGCCCACTATGCCGATAGCAATAGTATCGTTCGATAAATTGAATTCCTTTCGGAATTGACTTCGCTTACGTCCACCCTCATCCTGGAAATGGGTTGTATCAATCCCCAGCCTGATGAGTTTTATTTTATTGGCTGATGCAATGTGATAGCTGTTCGTCAATTCATTCTTCAGTGTTTCACTGATAGCAACAATGGCTGAAGAAAATCCTGCAAGCCATCGTTCAATACGAACAATACTGTTAGATATAAAGCCTGAAAAATAAGAATGAAACACATGCCCGTGAAACGTATGAACGATAACGGGCACGCTTGAACGATGCGCAGCCAGTCTGCCCAGTACACCGGGCTTTGCACCATGTGTATGCACGATCTGTGGCTGAAATTGTTTGATCACCTGTTTTATTTCTTTGTAAGCACGCAAATCTGTACCGGGCAGTACAGAACGTTTTAATGAGTTGATCTTCTGAAACTGAAACCCCTTGTATTGATCAAGTAAATAATCAGCCGGTTGTTCATCAGCATCAGGTGCGCCTGCAAGCAGCAGGATTTCAAACGCATTACTTAGTGCAGCTGCTCCGCTGATTACATTAAATGCCGGACCACCAACAGCTAAACGGTTAAGGATAATTAATAAGCGTGGCTTGTTCAAACAGGTTAAAGGGTAGCGTTGAGAAGATGATTTGTGTTTAAAGCTCTTTGCACATCAGCCATTAATTGGGGATGCTGCAACGCTTCAAGATGACGTTCGTGATGAAGATCGGTGCCGATAAGATCAACCAGTTTCTGATCAACCAGGTAATGTGCTGCTTCCTGCACACTCTTACCATAATAGCCACTTAACGAAAGAAGATTTACCTGCAACAGGCAACCTTGATCTTTAAACCGGTGATACACCTCTTTTCTTGAATGATAATAATTATAACGTTCAGGATGTGCCAGCACAGGTTGATAACCTTTTACAATTAAGTCGAACAACACATTCTTCAGATCAGAAGGCGCCTGCATGAACGATATCTCCACCAACACAAAATTCTTGTGGATGGTCAATAATTGTTCATCATTATTCAACCGGTCAGCAAACTGGTCATCAATGAAATATTCTGCGGCTGCATGTATCTCCACATCAACCCGTTCTTCTTCCAGTTTTGTTTTTAATACCTGCAGCGCTGCTGTAATTGTTTCCCTGTTGTTTGGATACAGGTCGGGATAAATATGTGGTGTTGTGATGAACTTACGATACCCCAGCTCCATCATTTTTTTAATATAGCCCACAGAAGTTGCAGCATCAGGAGAACCATCATCAATACCCGGCAAGAGATGCGAATGCATATCAATACCTAACCCGCTGTAATCGATCACCAGGTTAGAAGGCTGTTCTTCTTTCTTCTTTTTAAATAATCCAAACATTGTTTTATACTTACTTCTTGCACCTTGTTCCTTGCACCTTGTTCCTTGTGCCTTCTTCCCTGTTCCTTGCACCTTGTGCCTTGTGCCTTGTGCCTTATGCCTTGTGCCTTGCACCTTTTCCTTCCCTAAAACGGCAACGACTTCACCTCTTCATAGACATTCTGAATGCCTTCCCGCAAACCGATCTTTGCTTTCCAGCCACGGTTCTGCAGTTTGGAAACATCCAGTAGCTTGCGTGGTGTACCATCCGGCTTCGACATATTGAACTGCAATTCACCTTCGTAACCAACTATATCTTTAATCAGTTCCGCCAGTTCTTTAATCGACACATCTTCACCCACCCCAATATTCAACCACTCTGTTCCATCATATTCCTGCATTAAAAAGAAACAGGCATCAGCAAGATCATCTACATGCAGAAACTCACGGCGTGGCGTACCCGAACCCCATATTTCAACAGCAGGCTGCTGTGTACGTTTCGCTACAATCATTTTGCGGAGTAAGGCAGGCAACACATGCGAATTCTGCAGATCATAATTATCATTCGGACCATATAGATTCGTAGGCATGGCCGAAATAAAATTACTTCCAAACTGGCTGCGGTATGCCTCACACAATTTCAATCCGGCAATTTTTGCAATGGCATAAGGCTCGTTCGTTTGCTCTAATGTGCCGGTGAGCAGGTATTCTTCTTTAATAGGTTGCTCCGCAAATTTTGGATAAATACAGGATGAACCAAGGAACAACAATTTTGATACGCTGTGTTTGTAAGATGAATGGATCACATTATTCTGGATCATCAGGTTGTCATACAAAAACTCAGCACGGTAAGTATTGTTGGCAACAATACCGCCAACTTTTGCGGCTGCAAGAAATACATAGTCGGGTTTGTATTCTTTAAAGAACACATCAACCGACTCCTGGTTACGCAGATCAAGTTCAGCAGAAGTGCGTACTACTAAATTATCAAAACCTTCCTGTTGCAATTTTCGCACAATAGCCGAACCAACCATGCCACGATGACCGGCTACATATATTTTATCTTTCTTCTCCATTATTCAAATTGATTTTTGATCTTATAACCACTTTCGTGCAATAATTTTTCACGCTTGAAAATGTCAAGATCGGCCGCTATCATTTCCTGAACCAAACTGTTAAGATCGTATTTAGGTTTCCATCCCAATTTTGTATTTGCTTTTGTTGGATCACCGATCAACAACTCCACTTCTGTTGGACGGAAATAACGTGGATCAACAGCTACTACTTCTGTACCAACGCTCAACTGATAGTCAGCATTCGAACAACTTTTCACAGTTCCTTTTTCATCAACACCATCACCGTTGAATTCAATTTCAATACCTACTTCAGCAAATGCCAGACGCACAAACTCACGAACAGGAGTGGTAACACCGGTTGCAATAACAAAATCTTCAGGAGCATCCTGCTGCAGCATCAGCCACATAGCTTCCACATAATCTTTTGCATGTCCCCAGTCACGCTGCGCATTCAGATTACCCAACCACAACTTATCCTGCATCCCCAAAGCAATTTTTGCAACTGCACGGGTGATTTTTCTTGTCACAAATGTTTCACCACGCAATGGTGATTCATGATTGAACAAAATACCATTACAGGCATACATGTTATACGCTTCACGATAGTTCACCGTGATCCAGAAGCCATACATTTTTGCGACAGCATAAGGAGAACGTGGATAAAAAGGAGTACGTTCACTTTGAGGAACTTCCTGCACCAATCCATATAATTCAGAAGTAGATGCCTGGTAAATTCTTGTCTTCTCCGTTAAACCAAGTAAACGAACTGCTTCTAAAATACGAAGTGTACCAACTGCATCGGTATTCGCTGTGTATTCAGGAATATCAAAACTCACTTTTACATGACTCATGGCACCGAGGTTGTAAATCTCATCCGGTTGCACTTCCTGTATAATACGGATGAGATTAGTGCTGTCGGTAAGATCACCGTAATGCAACACAAAATGGCGGTTATCGATATGCGGATCTTCATACAGGTGATCGATACGATCAGTATTGAACAAAGATGTTCTGCGTTTGATACCATGCACCTCATATCCCTTCTTCAGTAAAAGATCAGAAAGGTATGCACCATCCTGACCTGTAACACCTGTAATTAATGCTTTTTTCATGATTGCTTTTCGTAATTTATGTTAGTCGTAATCTTTTACTTATTTCAATTTTGCTAATTGCCGATTGCATATTGCCAATTCTTCTTTCACCTCTTAGCCTTCCCCTTCCTCAAAAACTCACTCACCTTGATAAAATACCTTGAGTACAATCGTATATAACTCGATGGTAATTTATGTTCCGAAAGTATCTGCTTCAATTCTTTGTTGATCTTGATGGTACTGCTGATACCGTTTGTACTCTTACCTCCCATATTCATCCGCACCAGCATTTCAGGAATATAAACTGTAAACAACTGGTGCTTTCTTAAGAAACGTAAGAGCAGATCAAAATCGGCTGCAATTTCCAAATCAGTACGGTAGTAACCAAATTGTTCAAAGAAACGGCGGTAGCAGAAGAACGTTGGATGCGCCGGCATAAAACCGAATTTGAACAAATTGGTTTTGAAAATAGCCGAAGAATAATAACGGACGATCTTATGTTCCTGTCCCGGTTGCACAAATCCTACATCACCATAGATCGCATCGATCACAGAGTTACTCTGAAATTTTTCAACGATCTGCTGAATAATCGTTTCATTGGTAAACTCATCATCGGCGTGAAGGATACCAACAATATCGCCGGTTGCAGCTTTGATCCCTTTATTCAGCGCATCATACATGCCTTGATCCTTCTCACAAATAACGGTCGCAATCCGGCCTCTGTATTGATCAACCACAGCCATTGTTCCGTCATTCGAATTTCCATCCACAATCACATACTCAATATGATTGTATGATTGATTCAGCACCGAACGGATGGCCCGTTCAATTGTGGAAGCCCGGTTATAAACAACAGTAATGATGGAGACTTTCATTTGCTTATCGCTCAACAATAATATTTTCCATGACCAGCATATCCATTTGGGTGCGGAGAAAACAATCCAGTGCTTCAGCAGGTGAATTAACGATCGGTTCGTTTTCATTAAAGGATGTGTTCAATAAAATCGGCACGCCGGTTTTTGAACGGAACGCATCGATCAAGGCATAATATCTTGGTGATACCGTTTGATCAACCGATTGTAAACGTCCTGTACCATCCACATGTGTTACTGCAGGAATCGTTGATTTCTTTTCTTCCTTTATCGGAAACACTTTTTCCATAAAAGGCACCACATCTGTTACCGTGAAATATTCTTCTACGTATTCTTTTAAGATTGAAGGTGCGAATGGTCTGAAACTTTCTCTTCGTTTGATCTTTGCATTCAACAGATCCTTTGCATCATTTCTGCGTGGATCAGCAAGAATAGAACGACCGCCCAAAGCTCTCGGACCAAATTCACTTCTTCCGCTAAACCATCCAACCACGCCTGCATTGACCAAACGATCAGCTACATAATTATACAATTCTGCATCTGGCAATTTCTTGTAAGCAATATTGCGTGATTGCAGGTAAGCTTCAATTTCGTCATTATTAAAATGACTGCCTGTATAAGCACTCCAGATAGCCGGTTGACGTGGCTGTTGTAATGTTTGGTTATAAACAAACAAAGCGGCTCCCATTGAAATACCTGCATCATGCCCGGCACTCGGGATATAGACATTGCTGAATGGAGTGTTGCGTGTGATCTTTCCATTGGCAACAGAATTCTGTGCAACACCTCCCGCAATACAAACATTCTTTAACCCTGTTCTTTTTTGTAAAGCAGTAAGAACATGAAAGATCAGTTCCTCTGTAAAACGTTGAACCGATGCAGCCATATCTTTATGAAACTGTGTTAACTCCTCACCTTTCTGTCTGGCTTTACCAAGTTTTGTTTCAAAATGATCGGTAAACAAAGTGGCCACTACCGGTATATGATCTTCACCATAAGTGATAATTCCTTTTGTTGGATTACGGAAGTACGGAAGATTCAGTTTAAATAATCCGTCGGGAGTAAATTGGATAAGATCTCTCAGTTGATCTACATATTTTGCTTCACCGTATGGCGCAAGACCCATCACTTTATACTCATCACCATAATGAGGAAAACCCAGCCACTGAGTCATAGCTGTATAAAAAATACCAACCGAATGAGGAAAATCAACCGAATCCAGTACCTCAATTTTATTACCACGACCAATACCGATCATGGTGGTGGTAAAATCGCCTGAACCATCAATAGATAACAACGCAGCTTCTTCAAACGGAGATGCAAAAAAAGCAGAAGCTAAATGACTGCGGTGATGTTCAACGTTATGAATTTTCTTCTTCAACTCCTCCTTATCAATCGCTTCGATCTTCACAAACTCATCTTCAAGTGTAGATACTTTTTTCGCATTGCTCAAACGGTTACGCACTGCGGCCACACTGCTGCCCGGGTTTTGTAACAGGAACAATAATTTTTTGCCGAGCTTCGCCCATGGATCACGACCGATAGCAATATGATCCACATCTTTTAAACGTACACCCGCTTCCTTTAAACAAAATTCAATTGACATGGATGGAAAACCGGCCCAGTGTTTTACACGACGGAAACGCTCTTCTTCAATTGCTGCGATCATCTTACCATCAACAAAAATCGCCGCACTGCTGTCTGCATGATAGGCGTTAATTCCCAGGATAATCATTCTTAATAGAGATAAATTAATGGCCGCAAAGATAACCGTTCAGGTTATCCTGTGGCTAAGTAAATAATGTTTGATATTGTTGCTGCCTCATAGAAAAAGTCAATCTTCCTCGCCGAACAAAAAGCTTCTTAGGATGCATCCCCTCCCGGGAGGGGTAGGGGTGGGTTCTCTTAGGAGGTAACCGATCGAAACGAAGGTTAGGAACTTAGTTCGAGGGGTGGGTTCTTCTTGAAAGAGTTAAGGTTGGTCTGCAAACAAAACCCTGTATTGTTTTTTGATCACTTCCACATCAACAAAATTTCGTGCAAACGAAGCCGCCCCATCAGCATAAAAGGCAAACGTTTCGTTGTTCATCGCTGCAAATTGTTCAATGGCAACAAGCAACTGTTCTTCGAGCTTGCTCACCGCAACAGTAGTTCCTGCTTTCACAGCCTGCAGATCTTTAAAAGGAGTTGTATTGGTAGTGATCACCGGTTTACCAGCACTCAACGCCTCCAGCAAAGCATGACCGAAATTTTCACTCTTGCTGGGCATAATAAACAGTTGAAACTGCTCCATCGCTTTTGTAAGATCAGCAGGCGATAACTCGCCATGATAAACAACCTTGATATTGTTTGGCAGTTGATGAATCAGCTGCTCACACGCTTTCCAGTAAGCTGCATCTTTCACCGGTCCGTAAATATGCCATTGAACAGAAGCGCTGCTGTTTTGCAGAGCCTGCAAAACAGCCAAATGATTTTTCATGGCACTGATAAGTGCTATTGTTCCCATGATGAGTTCCTGCTCTTTCTTTTCAGGCATGGAAACAACCGGCAACAGGTTGGGGAAATTACCTGCAACAAGCACATTCATTCCCGAACCAAATTGCTGTTTGATATACTGCAATTCCTGTTCATCTGTTGCATGCCAATGAACAGCTTTGTGCCAGCCCGCCAGTTTAAAGAAGGTCAAAAAGATTTTCTTCTTAAATGATTTCTGTGACAACGCTCCGGGATGAAGCATTCCTCTTGCTGAAAGGATCAACTTGCAATTTGTATGATGCTTGCAATAAGCAACAGCATATTGCAAAGGACGAATAGTAAAGTGTAGAGAAAACAATCCATTGATAAAGATCGCATCAGGTTCTACCGAAGCGATCAGATCTTTTAATTGATAATGATGCCCGCTTGCATAGTCACGGTAATAAACCTTTGCCTTTCCTTCCCAATCGTTCCATTTATTTATAGAAATCCCGGGCAATGTTAACTGCTCATTCATTTCATGAGGCTTACAGACAACATACAGATCATAGTCATTATACAATTGCCGCACAAGGTTCACCAACGACTGCACCGGCCCACCTGCTTTCCATGCCGGGTAAAAATGATCGTAAAAAATAAGGATACGTTTCTTCAAAAACAACTGGAGTTAATCGTTCAATCTTGATCTCTTCTACTTGTATCTTGGCTTTTGGTTCTTGGCATTTGGATTTTGGCTTTTGGCTATCCTCCTTGTCCCTTGCACCTTGTCCCTTGTGCCTTGTCCCTTACACCTTGTCTCTTGTGCCTTGTCTCTTGTGCCTTACTTTTCCCCTTGTCCCTTGCTTTTAACTTTTGGATTTTGGTTCTCGGCTTTTGGCTTTCCTCCTTGTGCCTTGTCCCTTGTGCCTTGTGCCTTGCTCCTTGTGCCTTGCTCCTTGTGCCTTGTGTTTTGGTCTTTGGATTTTGGATTTTGAGTTCTCCTTTTCCATCATCTTCATCTGCGGTTAGAGTTTCAACCGCAAAAACCGGTCTGCCGCCCAAAAAACAGCAGCCACAAAAATCATATTCTTAATTAAGGAATTCAGGCACATCAATATATCAGTTTCCATTTGTATGGAGTTCAGAAATAATATCGGGAACCACAAAATAATCGTGGGCCGCTTCCGCACATAACTCATCAGCAAAACGATCAGGAGTGAGAAAAATAATCCATAGAACAGCATAAAAAAGATGCCCCCCTCCACACCATAATTCCCATAGGCTTCGCCCATAGGACTGATATTCATACTATACCCTTCGATCAGAAAACCGGTGAACCGCAGCATATTTTCTTGCCCGCCACTCATCGGTTTATCCGGCCACAGCAACCTCGGTACAAACGTAGCAGCAAGTGATTTAAAGATCGTTTCACCTTCAGCATAAGGGGCACGGCTGGGTACATGATCCAGCACTTTTGCCACGATCATCCCTTGATTAAAACGGTTAACGGTTGGGAACATCAGGTCAAGATCAAAAAAACGACCCGGCTCAGCGATCCTGTCGGCAATCAATGATACAAAAGCCCCCGCGTTACTCTGCTCCTGGTTTCCTTGCCCACGCCAGGCTATGGCCCGGTAATCAGCTTTTACACTTTGAAGGATTAACACAGCAAAGAAGGCAAGAAAGGCAAGCCCGTATTTCTGAAGATTGCTGATTTTTTTACCCAGCAGCATCAACAGCCCTGCCAGTAACAACACATACACAAGTTCGCCAAACATCCCCTTACGGAGGGATTGTACAGAAATAACCACGGCACCAGCTACCAGGTACCAGAACCGTTGCTTGTGATCAGAAAAGTAGGTGTACAAAACTCCCACGTATAACAGCATACTGATAAGGTAAGCAATGTATTGCATGGAGCCACCTATAAAATCCCGCATCACATTGGCCACAACGCCAATAACAATGAGTAGTACACCCATATTCCCTTTACCTACGAGATATGCCTTTACAGAATGAACTGCCTGAAGAAATTTTTGCTGGTAAGAAACCTGCAACAGCGGGGGCAATTTCATACCAATGATCATCATCACAATGGCAGGGAACATAAACCCATAGTAACGTTCGGGTGTTACCCCCATATCATATTTCAACGCTATCACCAGCGAGTCATCATTATAAACATGATAAACAACAATGGGCATCAGCAAACATTGAAACAGCGCAAGCAGGATAGGTATATCAAGGATATTATAATTCTTACCGATGGAATCAATAAAATCGAGAAGAAAATAAACAAAAAGACCAATCGCCAGGATCTCATCCGTACGCATCTTATCAACCGTAGTAAAGAAAGCGGCTGTGATAAAAGCGATTAAAGCAAAAATGGCTTTGTTATAATTCATAGTATCTGTTCAATAGCCGCAGCTACCTGTTCGTGTGAAAATTGCCGGATCAGCTGAAAACCTTTGTTTCCCATCTGAGAGGCCTCCATTCTGTTAGTTGCAAAATAAAGCAACGCTTTTTGCAAATCCGCTCTGTTCTCCGCTTCAAAAATAAGTCCGTTACCATTCACAAGATCCTTGGCGCACCCGCATTTGTTACTTACGATCACAGCTCGCTCACAGGCCATGGCCTCATTTACACTCAGCCCCCATGTTTCACCCGGTCCTTTCGAAGGAAGCACAAACACAGTTCCCAAACGGTAAACAACCGGCATTTGTTGCTGATTCTGAAAATCAAGAAAAAGGATGCGTTCATCTGCAGCTGCCTTTTGTTTCAGCTCCTGTTCCAGCACACCGTTACCAACAATGATCAGGCGGATACCGGGTGATGAAAGAGAAGTAAAGGCTTCGGTCAATAACCCCGGATCTTTCTTTGGCTCTAATTTACCAGCAAACAGGAACACCAACTCATCTGCTGAAATGCCAAGCTCTTTCCGCCACGCTGTTGCCTTTCTTTCATAAGTTTCATCAACATCAGTAAAACGGGTATTATCTACTGCATGTGGCGCATAAACAAGCTGGGCTTCGGTAAGTCCATGTGCTTTATAATAATCTTTGTTGGCAGCACCTGCATACAACGCAACATCAACATGACGGTAAACCCATTTCAAAAAAAGCCTTCGTAAAATTTTTCGCACAGAAATTCCTTTTTGTTCATCTAACAAGGTTGAATCTCCACGAAACAGTATTTTTTTTTGACCACTGTAATGTTTCAGCACTTGTAAATGACTCTGAAAACTCCACCCGAATACAAGTAAAGCATCGGGAGCATACGCATCAATACGTTGAATAAGATCGCTGTTTTTGATCCCTTTATAATGACCTGCGCCGGGTTCTTTCGAAATATTTTCAACAAACTCTTTTTTATAGCCGTCCAGCAAAGGAATATCCCATTTGAATTCTTTTTTAAAATCCGGATCATACACAAAACCCTGTTCTGTTTGTCCCCACGTATAAAATACCTTCAGATCAATCCTTCCCCGCTCCGTTAACAACCGGAACAAAGGCGCATTATACTGAATCGGATGAGACGTAACAATCGCTAATTTCTTCATACTACTTACCGCTAACTTCTTACTTACTTCCTTCCTCTTGGATTTTGTTTTTTGGATTTTGTCTTTTCTTCCTTGTGCCTTGCCCCTTGTGCCTTGTGCCTTATCTTTTGGATTTTGGATCTTGTCTTTTGGCTTTTGTCTTTTGCCTTTTCTTCCTTGTGCCTTGTTCCTTGTGCCTTGTTCCTTGTGCCTTGTGCCTTGTGCCTTGTTCCTTGTCCCTTGTGCCTTCTTCCTTCCTACCTCCTATCTTCTATCTCCTATCTTCTACCTCCCCCACCGCCTCCTCAATCACCTCCGCCACTCTTTCCAAACTAAATTGTTGAATATGTTCAAAAGCCTTTTCTCCCATCTTTTTTGAAACAGTTTTATCCGTAAACTGCTGCATCTGTGTCAAAAGATCAGCTTCATCGCCACTTCGAAAAACAAATCCCGTTTCTCTTTCCACAATCAATTCAGGTGCACACCCACACGCATCACTCACAATGGCCGGCCGGCTGCAGGCCATCGCTTCATTTACTCCAAGCCCCCATGTTTCACGTTTGCTCGGCAATACAAACACATCACCCAAACGATACACCAAGGGCATTTCACTTTGGTTGCGGAATGGCTGAAAAAGAATACGGTCATCAGTCGCTGCTGATGCACGTAACTGTTCTTCCTGTTCACCATTACCCACCAGGAGTAAACGGTACTGATCACCTTTCAACTGTTGAAACACTTCGATCAACAGTTCCAGTTGTTTTACTTCATAAAATTTACCGGCATAAAGAAAAACAAGACAGTGCTGTGGAATAGTGAGTAATAAACGTTCAGCGCTTGCTTTCGCTTCCCATCCCTCAGCATCAGCTGAAAACCTTTCGTTATCGATGGCATGAGGGGCATATAGTAATTGATCCTGCGTCAAACCCGAGTGCCGGTAATAGGTTTTATTATATGCACCAACATAAAAAGCTTTATCTACTCTCTGATAAACAAATCGCAACAACTGTTTTTTCAATACTGCTTTTAATCCACGCTCTCGTTTCAACAAATGCGAATCACCACGAAAAAATAATCTCGGTTTTCCACCGAATGAACGCAGTATACGCAAGTGACTGAACAGGCTCCAGCGGTAAACCAGGATCGCATCAAATTGCTCTTGCTCCAATTGTTTGATCAATCCCGGATTGATCACTCCCCAAAAACGGTTCGAGTCAGGTCTTTTGGACACATTATGTACAAATTCATATTCATACCCGTCTAACAAAGGAATATCCCAACTGCGTTGCAATCCGAATCTTGCATCAAATACTGCTTCCTGTGATTGGCCCCAGGTATAAAATATTTTTACGGCGATCCGCTTCCGCTCACTTAATACACGAAACAATGGCGCATTATACTGAATGGGGTGTGTGGTAATGATGGCAAGACGCTTCATGATTAAAATACCTGGCCGAAAATTTTTAGCTTGCCAGCATCACGCAGTCGCATCCTGATAAAATCAAGATCCCGCATGTAAATAGTGTTATTGGAGCCAAACGTTGAAAGCTGTTGCATCTGTCTTGAAAAAGGGTCATAACTGTAAGGTTGAAATCCTGCATCTAATAAATCCTGGTGAATTTGTTTCTCATCAAATCCATATCGGTAACCGGATCCGTTCAACTCAATAATAATCGCCTTCAACCGGGTATCGGCAAGCGTTTTTCCCATTCCTTTCAATACTTCAGTCTCGAACCCCTCTACATCAATCTTCATGAGCGCAGGAACTGTATCCGGATAAAACAAAGAATCAAAGGATTCAACTTTTACTTCGAGATAGTGATCTTTCTCTTCAAATTTTGAAACTACTCTGTTTTCCGCATCAAAATCCGATGTAAAACGAATAACATCCTGCTTACTTCCTAACCCAATTGGAAACACCTGTACAAGATGACCCATCTTATTGACCTCAATATTTTTTCTTAGCCAATCTGCCGTTGACGGAATCGGTTCAAACGACAAAGATCTTGCTTTGATTTCGCCGGAAGCCAGTACAGTATAGGTACCTACATTCGCACCGATATCTGCAAATAAATCATTCGGTCGCAAAAAATGCAACAGGAATCCCATCTCTGAAAAATCGTGTAACCCAACATAAAGATTACCCGTTGCACCAATCAGCTTACGTTTCAATGCCAGTTTTGAATGAGGCGTAAATTGATAAACTGCTGTATGGGGCGATAGTCGCTGAGAAAACTGCCAGCTGAAAAAACGCCAATAAGCTTTAAGTAAGTTTCTGCCGGCAAGCGGATGCTCCCGGATAAATCGAAGAATTTGTAAAAAACGTTTCATGAATGTGGTTTGGGTGTTACTAAATCAGAATACGGAGTATATAAATACTGCTTTGTTTTGCATTAAAAGGACGACAGCAATAAAACAAGAAACTGCTTAGATGATATTAAACTCTTCACGCAACGAAGTGGTAAGTAATTTGCCTCGAAGGATCCGTTTGACAATACTTTTTAAATTAAATCCGAATTCCTTTTTGCCAACTTGTGAAATATTTGATCGATGTACTACATAAACCAAAGCAGGAAAAGGAATCGGGTATAGCAAAGCCCCATAATATTCTTCCAAGCGGTGTTTGATCCAGCCGTGATCAGTAAAGAGATTATAATCCAGCCAATCAAGCGAAGCGAAATCAGGAATTTTTACAAGGTCCGAATGGAGAATATGTGTAGAGCCATTAAGGAAACGCATATTTTTTGGAACTTTCACAAGATAGTTGCTATTCTCCCGGTACAGGTATCCCTTTTCAACAAACCAACCTTTCCTTTTATCTTTTTGTGCGTCTTTTGCCATGTACGCAAGAAACCGGTTGCTCAAAAGATCATCTGCATCAAGTGCCATGATATAATCGCAACCTGCATCCTTCGCCAGTTTAGAGCCGTAACAAAGTTTCCGTGCCTTATCCCAACGGCGGGTAACCATTTTCTCCGACTTAAATTTTGATAACAAGTCCTCTCTGTTTTCCAATTCAAGATAACTCTTGTATCCATAGGGAAATTCATGATACTCCACTTTTGCATCATCAATAACTACGCTTGGCGCATCTGTATACACAACGAAAACTTTAAATGATGTAAAAGTTTGTCGAAGCACCGATTGAATGGTTTGTTGCAGCAAAGCACTCTCTTTGTTCCAGTTTACAGATTCTGCATTAGGTCGAAAAGGAATAATGATGGCAAATCGGATCATAGCTGTTAATACCCTTTTTTAGTAAATAGAATAGTTGTTCCCAAAATAGAAGCGGGACAGTAAGGGAAATGCCCGATAAATGCTTTCTCATCCCAGTTGTCTTCATCACGTAATTCCGGGAAATGCGAGAGATAATATGCTCTGTCAGCATTATCAACTAACAAAACACCTCCGGTCTTTACTTTTGGCATCGCATGCTGAATGCAGGAAGGCCTGGCTCTGCCATCCACAATAATCAAATCAAAATAATTATCGGGAAATGCGGCTATGGACTTTACATATGTTTCAAAGTTTAAATCTTTGAACTCACCCATACAGGAAATATAGTTTTTAGGATCACTGCAATCAACTTTCGGGTCATTGATCTTCACGACAGGTCGGTACAACCGCAAGTCAATGTTTTGAATACCTTCTGTTTTTATCGCATCACTTACATTACCAAACCATTGTTCATTATGCTCTACCGAATAAAGTTTGTTTACTCTATCCGATATAAATAAAGAAGAACCGCCCGATCCATATTCAAAAACAACCATGTCTTTTCGCAACCAGTTGCTCAAAAAATCAATAGCATCAAATACTAACCAGGGTGTACGAAAATCAAGCGTGCTCTTTGATGAAACCCGGAATTTCCACCAGCGCCCAAACACCCTAATATCCTTTAAGAAAAGACTTATCATTCCCTTCAGTAATAATTTTTGTACCGATGTGATGGTGTAAACCAGTAAATCCCTTACCCGGTTATGTTTACGCATAATTATTGTTGTGTTCCTGTAAATAAATAATCATGATGACTCAGCTTTTCTAAAAAACGATACCCTGCTGCGGAGAGATAGCCATTCAACTTTTCAAAATCCCTGCATTCAATTAACAGATATTTAAACCGGTAGTTTGTATGATCAACTCCTTTCAAAACTTCAATTTCAGCTCCCTCCACATCCAGCGATAAAAAATCAATTTCTTTAGGCGCTGCCGCCTGACTTAGTAACGAATTCAACGGAACAGCTTTGGCCCCAAATTCAAACACCTGTTCATGTTCCGGTAAATATTTTTCTCCAGCCTTTGCATGCGCTAAGGGATCGGCAATATCAGATTCAAGATTCAATGGTGCCGACATATAATCAGAGTAAGCAATCTTTACAAACTCTTCTTGAAAGCCAAATGAAACACAGGCTGCACAGAAAAAGGCATTACGTTTCGCTCTGTTGGCCTTACATGCTAAAAACTTGTTAGGCGACGGTTCAATCAATATCCCTTTCCAGCTTTTTTGCTGTTCATAATAATACGTATTCGATTGCACCAATCCGTCATTGGCTCCCAGCTCAACAAAAAATCCATGATCATAATCCAAATATTTCTTCATCTTCTTATCAAGGCTATCCTTCGCTAAATACTTGCCCCGATAAATACGCTTGGCAACCCGCAAAAGATAAGGAGGTAAAAAATCATTTGCGATATCTTTTAACCGATTGTTCATAATTTACAGGTATACATTTATTTAAAGAGTTGATTCAATAATATTGCCAGTTGATTTGTAACTGCTTTTGCAGAATATTGTTCAAACGCTTCCTTCTTTACGGATGAGGAATTAAATTGATTTGCATACTTGCTGAACCTGTTGAACACATCCATCCAGTTCTTATAAATTTTTTGCAGTTCTGCCTCGCCTGCAAAACTTAAAACAATACCTGTGTTCGATTCTTCCAATACTTTAACGGCAGTGCTTTCTTCATGCAATACGGCAAGGATTGGCTTTCCACTTAATACCGCCTGGTATGATTTACTGGGAGTATAATGCGGTTCGGTACTTCCCAGAATAAATACCGCATCAGCTGCGGCAAGATGTACAAGTACATCCAAATAGGGAATGCGTTTGGGATATTCGAACACAACGGATTCCCACAAATTATATTTTTCAGCCAGTTGTTTAATGTTATATCCTGTTTCATCGTTTGGCGTTTTGCCTGTACCGATAAAATGAAATTCAACCTGTTCAAAACTTGTTTTATTTGAAGCAATTGCTTTGAAAATTTCTTCTAAAGGTGCATACGCCTTTGGCAACATTGCTCCTGCATAAACGAACTGAAGTTTGTTGTTGGCCTGAAAAAGATAAGGGTGCAAGTTCAGTTTTTGCAGGCCATTATGATCATTTGCCTCTCCACCATAAGGCATAGCACCAAATAAACAGGTAGTTTTTAAAGCAGGATTACGTTCAATCACCGCCTTGTAATAACCTTCAGCTACACCTGTAATAAGCGATGCCTGCTTCACTGCTTTGGGTTCTAACCATTTTGCAAGTCTTGTACTGAACCAATGCCTTGAAAATAGTTTATCCGACCCCGGGAAGACATGCACCCACGGATCAATATAATCAATACCATACTTTACTCCTGTTCGATTGTGCAAATACGTGCCAATCAATGAAACATAAAACGACGGAATAGGAATATATACAAAATCGATTCCTTCCTGCTTCACCAGTTCCAATGCCCGCTTACGCAATTGATAAAAAGCACGTAACCCGATATCGCCGATCAACCTGGGTTGTGTAACCTTAAGGGCTTTTACTTTTTCAATACGTTGTTCAGTTGGTAAAAGTTGATGCAGGTTCCAGTCTAATTCTTCCTCATAGTAATCTTCATGCACGGTTAAGATAATAGGCTCCCAACCAAATGCAGGCAAATGCTGTGCAAACAAACGGCTGCGGTGAACTGCTGCAAGATTTGATGGCGGATAGTGAGGCGCAATGATGAGAATTTTTTTCAAAATAAAAAGGAATGCTGTAAAGTGAAAAGACTAATTTGGTAAAGCTAAAATACTATCAATTTTAGAAGTAAGCTTTGTAGCGCCCATGGCATTTAAATGATCACCATCAAAAAAATCAACGGCAGAAAATGACGAATCATTCAAAAAATTTACATAGGTAACATTGCTGAAATTATTCTCAAAATCCCTGGCTTGACTAATTGATCGATTCATTTGATTCTGATCTAGGCTTTGTGAGTAAGCTTTATAACAAGGTGAAGTATATAAAAGAATCTTTATTTTTCTCTTTTTTGCAAACTCAATAATTGAATACATAACATTCAAATTCTTTTTTAGATATTGAATGTCACTTAAACTGGTGTGATATTGAGCTCTGCTGACTCCTGATGATGTTAACTCTGTTAGAGTTGCAGACGTTGTATAATTTTTTGCCCAACCTTGTAAGGAACAAAAGCTATTTGATTCCTTTCCAAGATAGTATTTTTGCAGACGTTTAAGATTAACACTTAAGTTATTGCTCAACATTTCTGTGTGACTTGCAATATCATTTCCCACATTTAAATCATAATATATTTCATAATTTTTGAGCCGCCATCTTTCATCACTAGACTCGAGACTCATAAAAAAAGAGAAATAATCGACGGGAAGAATAATATGCTTTAACTGGCCCCAGCTACTTTTATATTTCATCAATAGTTCATAATCCAGATTATAAGATTGTGATACATTCGCTGCATTAAAGCCTTTCAAGGTCAGTACATCCGGATTAATTCCATATAAAACATGCGAATTGCCTAAAGCTATTACCTCTATACTGTCGGAATATCGATCAAGATAACTTCGCTTCACCATAAAATCGTTTGGGATCTGCCGAAGTAAAAATTCACAAGAAATACAAAACAAAATGATTGGTACTAAAAACAACAGCAATGACTGAAGGAAGTTTCGCATACTAAAATTGAAAATAAATAAACGCCTGATCTTCTCCGCTATAAATAAAAACCAGTAAAACAAGCAAATAGAAAAAACTCCAACGTAAAAATTTCGGCCAACGAATACCAATTTGCTCCAGGCCGTAATGATGCTCTCGTCCCACCCATTCAATCATCATAAAAAACGATATTAATAGAAGAGGTTGTTTTGGAAGCATTTGAAGTGGCTGAAAAAAGGATGGAGAAAAAATTGTTGTTACAATCTCCCAAGCCTGTGATAAATTGGTCGATCTGAAAAATATCCATGCAATAACTGTAAGAATAAAAGTAACCAGTATTTTTCCAACATCGGTTATTGTAGGAAACGCTTTTCCTTGAGCAACAATATCCAAATGATTACGGTTTTTGCTGGAAATCAAAAGTGGTATAAAATAAAGTGCATTCAACAAGCCCCAAACAATAAACGTCCAGTTAGCTCCATGCCAGAAACCGCTCACCAGAAAAATAATAAATGTATTTCGGACTTTCATCCACGTACCGCCTTTACTCCCCCCTAGTGGTATATACAAGTAGTCCCTGAACCAGGTTGAAAGTGAAATATGCCATCGACGCCAAAATTCTGCAATGTCTCTCGAAAAATAGGGGAAGGAAAAGTTGCGCAGCAATTCCATTCCGAATAGTTTGGAAACACCTAAAGCAATATCAGAATAACCGGAAAAATCACCATAAATCTGGAATGCAAAAAAAACGGCACCTAAAAAAAGGGTGCTGCCATTATAATCAACACTGTTATTAAAAATGAGGTTTGCATAGGTAGCGCAGGTATCGGCGATCACAACTTTTTTAAATAACCCCCATAAGATTTGTCGTAGACCATTAACAGCTTGTTGTTTATTAAATACTCTGGGTCTTTGTATTTGGGGAAGAAGATGTGTTGCCCTCTCAATTGGGCCCGCAACAAGCAAAGGGAAGTAGCTTACAAATAAAGCGTATTCGGGGAAATTATAGACGGCAGGTATTCTCCTTTTGTAAATATCAATGATATAAGATAGCCCATGAAACGTATAAAAAGAAATCCCGACAGGTAATATGATTTGAATGATCTTAAATGAGCCCTCATTAACGCTAAATCCGATTTGTCTTAATAGCGTTGCAAATTCGACAGCAAAGAAATTATAGTATTTAAAAAAGCCTAAAAATCCCAAATTGATAACAACACTTAAGATCAACCAAAATTTACGGCTCGACTGTTTTTCTGCTTCATGAATTTTTATTCCTGAGAAATAATCCAACAAGGTTGAAAAAAGCAACAAAAATAAAAACCTCCAATCCCACCATCCGTAGAAGATGTAACTTGAACATAACAACATTAAATTCTGTAACCACAACTTGTTACCCGTCACAAACCAATAGAGTACAAATACTATCGGCAGAAATATTGCAAAAATGGTTGAATTAAAAAGCATATAACTACGTGTTCAATTTCGAGTCAATTTGAACCCGCTACCTGATTATGTTTATATAAAGTTGTCATAAACTTCAGTTAGACGCAGACAAATGCCGTTCCCTGGACCATTTCATTGAACTGTACATGAACTGGATGATTGATAACTCTGGTCCCTGATGATGAGATTTTTTTTTTTTGCTTTCTTAGTTGATGATCAATTTAGCCGCTTCTTTTCCCATTCATGCACAAGGGGTAATGATATTTTCTCCCAGTTGTACAACTTCCCTTTTGCAAATCGTTGGTGACGGTTCATTCTGATTTGTTCTTTTTGCTGAATCAACTGTAGAAGCACTTCTTTTAGATGGGCGGGCGATAAATCTGTCTGCTTACTTTCCCATTTGCTTTCAGCAAGAAACTGATCTTGGGCAGGTGTATTTGTTGCCAGAATAAATAAACCTGCCTGTGCAAAAGCCATCATTTTATTTGACAGGGCCAACTGATTATTAACGTCACGTCCCGGTTCCAATGCAAGCCCCACATCAAACTTTTCCAGAAACCGGTGGAGATCTTTTTGTTTCATACTGTCATGTACAACAATCCCTTGCTGCGATTGAATAAATTGATCCCGGAACGCCTCCTTCAAATTCCCCACAAGGTGCAGTTCCACATCCGGATGCAGTGAACTGATCACGGGTAAAACAGGTTCAAGCCCCCGGCCTTTGTCGATAAACTGCGAAAACCAAACACATTTCAAAGGCTGTTGCTGCAGATCGGCCGGCATCAAAAAATCGGATTGTTCAAATCCATTCAAAATCACAAGTTGTGAAACGGGCAGATCAGTCAACTCCTTTGAGAACTTTTCCTTGATAAGCGGAGCGGCAAAAGAACAATAATCTGCAGCAGGCAATACCCGCTGCATCAACTCCTTCATTCGCATACTTGCTCGTTTATCGGTTGTTTCTCCCGGGTGATAATCTTCCACATCAATCCCCAAAAAAGCACCGGTTTGTTTGGCAGCAACCTGTGCCGGATAAAATGCACCCGGGTTATGTGCGACTACCCACCTGAAAGATGACTTCATTTTTTTAACTTCCTTCAACAACAGATAAGTACGCTTACTTACGGCCACTGAAAGCCATAGCGTAGGCATTGTGCCATAAGGCAACATACGAAAGAACCATTCCAGTATTGAACTGATCAACCATGGAAGAAAAGGCTTGCGTAAAGCTGAAAGACGGATAAAATTCACATCTGTAAATTCTTTCTCCAACGCTTCCGTTTTTTCATCACTCCAGTTCCCTAATGTAAACTGGAGTACCGTAGCATCAAAGCCATTTGCCGTTGCCAACCATAATTCCTTTGTAAGCCTTGGATTGGCTGCCAGATTCGTTGTTGTAAGAAAAAGGATTTTTTTTTCTTTCATCGTTCTCTTAAATAATAGCGGATGAGCCTTGCAGTACGCCAGCCAAAAACCTGTTTGATAAATTCAAACAAGCTCCCACCCAATACAGGCAACGGGGCAGGCTCGTTCAATGCCCGGTACCGTTTATAGGCTATTGCTGATAATAGATTTTGTGCCGGATACATATCCACAGCAAATTGAAGATACTGTGCCGCCATGGCTTTGGCCAGCAACGGATGCGGCCCTTTTTGTAAAAGGTATTGATGCTTGAGATCGATCGTGAGCAAGGTATTCTGCAAATATTTTTTGTTTCTGTTCCTGCTTAGCTGGTTTCCCCCTTCCGGCTCAATATGATAATAATTATAAACACCCGGCACATATACTACACCTTCACTTGCGAGCAACACACGGGCAAAAAACTCACCATCATCATCCGGGCAACGGTAGGCCCGCCAACCTCCTGCTTTTTCAATAACCGATTTGGGAACCAGCCAGCAATTGGTTTGTATAAAATGCAGATTGCCTTTCCCTCCCCAGAGATCAATTAAGAAATCCTGCGGATCATTACTGGAATAAATAAAGGATGACTGATCGGGGTAAATTCCATTCACCAGTTCTTCATCGTTTGTAAACTGTTTGTAATTACACACTGCTACTTTCTTCGGTTGAGCTGCTAATGCCTCCACTTGTTCTTCGATCTTTGTTGTACTCAACACATCTCCTGCGTCCAGAAATTGAATATACACACCACTTGCATTTGCAACACCTGTATTGCGGGCAACGGCGGCTCCTGCATTTTTTTGCTGCAGCACTTGCACATGGCTACCCTCATATTCTTTCGCAAGCACATAACTGTTATCGGTCGACCCGTCATCAACAAGAATCACTTCCAGTGGTTGATAGGTTTGTGCCAACACCGATTGCATCGTTCGATGTAACGACTTGCCGCAATTGTAAACAGGGATAATAACAGATACCAGACTCATACCTTTACATGTAACCCCTCAACCCGGCAAGCCAGTCATTTAATTCTAATCCACTTTTCTTCAAATAAAATTGCAAGGATTTTAAATCACCTTTTTTAATAGTCTGTGATAGTATGCTTCTTGCAAAGTGTTGCTTCTTTCGTTTCAATGCAAATTGATACTCTTCTGCTGTAAAAACTGATCGATTCCTTTCCAGGTGTCTAAGAGAAAGATTCAAACGTTTGATTGCAATTTCACGATTTTTCTTTTCCTGTTTCATCTGTTGTTCCGGATGTTGACGCCACCAATTAAACGATGGGTTCATCAGCACCATAGGATAGTTTTCAGCTAATCTCAACCACAATTCTGTATCGCCAATAAATTGAACACCGCTGAACCCTCCAACAGCCTCAAAAGCATCCTTTCGTATAATTGAAGCAGATGGTCCAACAGTAAGATAGCTTTTACTTAAAAATTCACTTCTGATAATATCTTCTGGCAGCAGCAACATAGGGTAAGGCTCATCATCATCAAACCCGGTAACCGACAACCCAAAGCCTGCATTTGGAAAACGTTCCATATACTCAACCATTACTTCAATTCCATGCCGATAAATAAGATCATCGGCATCTAGGTACTTTAAAAATTCCCCTTTCGCATAAGAAGCTGCTTTATTCCTATTTGGATAATCACCGATATTTTGTTCGTTTATATAAACATGTACACGGGAATCATTAACTGCGTAAGACTGTGCAATTGCTACGGTATCGTCCGTTGATCTGTCATCAACAATAATTAACTCAAAATGCATGTAGGAAGATGCTAGAACACTTTCAATCGCTTGTCCAATATATTTCTCCCGGTTAAAAGAAGTCATTAAAACACTTACAAGTGGGCTATTCATACAACTAACTAATTGTTTAGCAAAAAATATTGCTTGTCGGGAAACCTTTTATAAACACAAAAAAAACATAATGATTCCAATTCACCTTAACGAACAGGAAGAATAGATATCAAACTCATAATTGTTGTGGTTTCAGCTTAAATCCTGCTTTTGAAAATTAACCGCACCCGCTTTGCAACAGGTTTGAGATATTGTTTTAGCGCAATCAGAATAGAGAACAAATTAAACTGCCTGTTTGCAAGTAACCGCTTTTTAATTCCTTGAAATGCGGAAACAGTTTCATCCGGATAATAAAACAGGCCAGGCTCAACCTGCTTTAACTCGTTACGGTAATTTCTCACTGTACGCAAAAAACTGTGACGCTCTGTTTTTACACGCATTTCAATTTCCCACAACAACTGGTTGTAGGCTATTCTGCCCATCTCTTCCCGGAATGCCTCCCATTGTTCTTCATTTTTTTGCAGATCGTAAAACTTCGCATAGTTTTTAAACAGTAAATTAAAATGAGGTATCCGGTTTTCACTGTTGCTATTGTACAATGAATTCCCAACGATTCGGTAATTATACAATAATTGATCAGCAATAACAGCCTTGTTTACAAAACACAGGTATTGCAGATTAAACAGGAGATCTTCCCCAATACTCATCTCTTCCGAAAAACGCAGTTGCTGTTCTTTGATAATAGAAGCCTTGAATAATTTGTTCCAGTTCGCATAGTCGTAATTGAAACGCATCACGGCATGAACAAAAGCGGCTCTGTTGCTATTTACATCCACCACTTGATTAGCTATATTCAATCGCCTGATGGGTAATGCTCCTTCCTTGATCATGTTTGCATTACAAATCGCCCAATCGCACCCATCATTCACTATGCCCTCATAAAGGGTTTCCAGCATTTCGGGCTCCATCCAGTCGTCAGCATCACAAAAGGCGATATAACTTCCCTTTGCATGTTGCAATCCGAAATTTCGGGTAGCACTTACTCCCTGATTCCTGTTGTGAAACACACGCAGGCGGCTGTCATCTGCCGCCAGTTGATCAAGAAGTACGGCACTGTTATCTGTCGATCCATCGTTAATGGCTATTATCTCCAGTTCAGAAAACCCTTGTTGTAAAATAGAAAGGATACAGGCCTCGAGGTAAGGCCCCGCATTATAAACAGGAACGATGACGGATATGATCGGTTCAGCCATTTAATTTAATAGTACACAACCCGAACGAGCTCCCAGCCATTCAATTGTTTAACCTCGGTATCCGGCTTTCGAAGAGAGTTACTGGCTATAAAATTTGCCAGAACCGCATCCCGTTTTCCATTTACTGCAAACCGCTCAGGAAAAAGAAAGAGAATCGTCTTATCAGTAACGTAGGTCTTGTTGCGGGATCGAATCATATCCAAAGAAGCAAAGTCGTCCTGGTAGTAGATCGCCTTGCATTGATCAAGATCATAAATTAACGATGAGTGAATGACATAAACCAGATCGCTTTTTTTTGCCTCCGTTTGAAAAACAGCATAGTCGGCCTGCGATTTTGGTGAACTCAAGGCCACCCCATATTTTTCAGAAACTACTTTTGGACTTTTTACTTTTTGAAAATACGATACACCCGCATATACAAACATCAATGCAGGAATCATTAAAAAATATCTGCCTGCTTTTTGTTCAGCGTAGTGGATCACAAAAGGCAGCAGCAGCAAACCTGCTAACCGGAAGTGCCTTGATTCTTCGTACCCGTTTATTTGTTTACCACTGAGAAAACTATATAGAAAAAAAGCAAGAAACACCCCTGTAACAGCAACCAGTAAATCACGGTATCTGTCAGGTAAAAGTTGAGCCTTTTTTACAAAGCGCCGGATCAACAAACCAAAAAAAGCAATAAGAACAACATAGATCCCAACCATAACCGGGTGTCCATCCTTGAACAGCACATGTCCCGGTTTTTGCAAAAAATAATTGATATAATCATCAACTCCTATAACTGCCGTTAAAGGAGCAGCTAATAAAAAAAGGAGGCGTTGGAGTAGCAGCAGCAAATCACCTTCCCGCCAATTGATCCAGTTTCCGGCATAACTGAATGGAGTAGCCCCACCACCGGTAAATAATAAGTCACAAAAATATTTACCAGCAACAAAAACAAGACCCAGTGCCATCAAGCGCAGCCAGGGTATCTTCCTTAAACTGAATAGCGAAAGATTACTGCCAATAACCCCCAGCCAAAAGATGAGCATACTGCTCTTAATAAAATAAGATATGATGAGTAAGGGTAATAAACAGATTGCCTGCAGCCAGATGCTTTCCCGTTCAAGTTTCAGCCATAAAAGAAGTAGCCAGGGTGCCGCTGCAAACTCAAGAATACTGCCACCGGGATAAAGTTGAAAGGCAGAAAACAGGTAGCGTGAAAAAAGAATCAGTAATCCTGCATAAAAAACAACCCGCTTGTTGAACTGAAAGTAGCGGTAGAGTTTCATCCACCCAATTAAACCGATCCAGCTTGCAACCAATACCGTTATACTGATGGCAGTACTCAACGACAACCCTGTTAACGTAAACACATATACAAAAAACCATTGGCCCGGCGACCACCAGGTGGTACGCATCTCCACACATGTATTCAAATCCTCAATGGAGGGGGTACGGTGGTATTGAAAACGTCCTCCTTCAGCAAAATTGATCATATCCAGAAATCCGATTCCCGGATCCGAAATCAATGTAGGAGGACTATAAAGCGAACCGGCAAATAACAGCAGCAGCCAGCCTACAGCAAACCAATAAAAACGGTTTGAATAAGAAGTTTCTAACATAGGGGAGTTCGATCCATACGGGTAAGCACTTTAGAGAAACAGTCTTTCACTTCATATTGCTGTTTGCAGTCGGTCATAACACAACTCTGCAAAAGGGATAATTGGTGAATCACGCTCAACAATTAAACATATGGGTTTTTATGAATAACCGGCAGTTCAAAACCTGCCTGCTGTAATTGGGCAACAAGCGCAGCGTCTGGTTTTTCCTTAAATAATATCACACTCACCATATTTGGCTGCTGATACTGCGGATTGTTCTTACACTGTTCATCAAGCGCAGCAATGGCTGTACCGATACTTTCATATAACGGGTTACCGGGTTTGGCCTCTTCAAATTCACAGCCCTTGCCATATACATCGTTAAATCCTTTCCATGCAAACCCGCCAAGATCCATACCATGTACCAGCTTTTCAAGCTCTCTTACTGATACGGCATATAAATAGTTTCCTGCCTCCTCAAACGCATGCGTGAGTCCGAGAACAGGTGGCAAATACGGCCGGTAAGTTCTTCCTGTAAGTTTGGAAAACAGAAGTTGAATGGCCGATAAAAGATACGGTTTGCTTTTCGCACCATTTAAGATCAATCGTTCTGCCGGTTCGATCATCACTACAGCTTTCTTAGATACCCGAAGCATTTCATATAAAGCAAGATAAGGTCGTGGAAAATGATGAAACGCCTCTTTACAAAAAACCACATCATAAGAACTGTCTGCAAATGAAAGATGCTCCGCATTTTCTACACCAAATGTTTCAATGAGGCCTCTTTCTTTACTGATCTTCAGCATATTTTCTCCAATATCAGTTGGGAACACCGATTGCAGTTGAAACAATTTTTTCATCCGGATTGCATCCAACCCGTAACGGCCATCACCAACTGTAAGCCATTCTGATGAACGGAAATACTCCGCCAACGGCCTGATGGTTTCGTACATACGCTTATGTCGCCAGAAATCAGTTGTAGTTTCTTGAAACCAGGTTTCATGAATCACTTCACGCTCCTTTGCAAACGCATCCTTGTCCATGTAAATTTTCTGAAGACTGGCTAATTGTTCCGGTTTATTCATATAAAACGATTAAGATAACAACACTAGTTTGATCGGGTGTACAGCGATTGCAGAAAATGCTTGAAGCTGAGCTGTACAAAACCCAGGCTCTTCGTATGCAGCAACACATCCCAAAATAAAGGAAAGGCACTACTATACCGGCGCCGGTCGAGCTGATAACGGCAGTACCATCCAAGTTTATCATACATCACACGTTTCGGAAGATATTGTGCAAAATTTTCTTTAAAAATGATCTTCCAGTTGTTCCAGAAAACTTCATCCTGCTTATTAGCACTGAAACCTCCGGCATGATAACGGGCAACCGTGATCGATACATATTTTTTGTTGATGGTTTCATTACAGAAGAAACGAATATTTAATTCGTGATCAGCGGCAATGCTGTATTGCAACTGATATCCGCCATACTTTGAAAACAATGCTTTCCTGTAAAAAATCCGTTGATGATTGATATTGCGATGCACCAGATCAGCAGGCACACAGCCTCCACTTTCCCGGTCGCCCTGTGGCATCCAAACAACATCCCCATACACAAGGTCAGCATTTGGCAATAGCTCTTTACTGATCTGTTCGAGTGTAAACGCATCATAAAACCCATCATCACAACCCATAAAATAAACCCACTCTCCTTTCGCAACAGCAACCCCTTTATTCATCGCATCATAAATCCCCCGGTCCTTTTCACGAATCACCTGCAGTTGCGGCAACCGGCTTCTCCACTCTTCAACAATAGAAAGGGTATTGTCAACAGAACAGGAATCCAGAATCACCAATTCAAACCCACGAAAATTTTGTGTTGCCAGGCTTTGCAATGCAGCAGCAATATATCGTTCGCCATTATAAACCGGCATAACGATAGAAATCAAGGGCTGCATGTAAGAATCATTCACTTTATCGTTGTGGTTTGAGCAGATGATAACACACGGTGATATACAGCATTATACTGTTCTTTTATTTTCTCTTTGGCAAACTGCTCTTTCGCTGCAGCAGCAATCGCTGCCCGATCAAAGTATGCAAGCCGGTCGGGCATTTGCAACAAGCCCTCTAGTAAAGTTTCCTTTCTTCGATCGTTGCTGATCAATAGTCCATTTTTTTCAGTAATAAAATCAAGCACCCCGCCACAATCGGTACTCAAAACCGGCAGTCCGGTAAACAACGCTTCTAACATGGTTAAGCCGAACGACTCCCATACACTGGCACATACATAAAAATCACATTGCTGGTATAACCGACACAATTCCCCGGGAGTTAATTTGCCATGAAAGATGACCTGATTTTGTAATCCGGCTTCTTCAATCTGCCTTTCAAGTTCTGTCATACGTTCAGTCGTTGCCTCTCCTGCAAAATGCAGCCTGGCACCTGGATATTGTTGTATAAAATCGCTGAAAACACTGATCACATAATCAGCACCTTTCCTGCTGTCATAGATGCCCACCAAAACAATTTCCAGACCGCTTACTTGCTTTTCGAAAGGAGTATAAAAAAACTCAGCCGCTTCTACTACGTTCGGAATTATTGCAGGATGAATGCCGGTGTACTCCCTGATTTGTTCCGCTTGTGCTTTGCTCACGGCAATTACAGCTGATGCCGACCGCATTGGCCTTACAACCTGCATCTCTTTATCCCATAACCAATCGAATGGAAATGGAGCCATATGTTCGGATACGATAAAGGGTAAATGATACTGGTCATTTAGAAACATCGCTTCTTCAGCAAAACCGTAAACTACGTGTAAGTGCAGCAGTGATGGATTTAATTTGTAGCACAAACTGCGTAACATCTGCGCTTTGAATACATGGCTGAAGCGCCAGAAAAAACGACGGAATAAAATGCTCTTTACAGGAAATACTACAATGCGGCGGTTTTTATAAACTTCTGTTGGAAAAAAACCAAGCAGGCATTTTAAATAGGTATAAACAGAAACTTCCTGTTCCGTTTTCCTTACAACAATATGTGTAAAAGAATCGTTCTCTGCAAATGCATCGATATGTCGGCGGGTAAAAATACCTTCCACTTCATTGGCCTTGCTTGGGTACCAGGTAACAAAATGCAGGATAACAGGTAAAGCATCCTTTCTATTCTGTTTAGGCAGAAACATAAATACTGTTATAGTCTTCCAGCGTAATTAATTTTTTGTACCCATAACCTGTCATGAGAGAATCAATCTGTTGTCGACTGTTTTCAAACACTTCAATCATAAGTACAGGCTTACAGCGCAAGATGGTTGCAGAAGCACCCTGCAAAACATCTGCCTCAAACCCTTCCACATCAATTTTTATAAAATCAATTTGCTGAAGGTTAAACGAATCAAGGCTTCGTATTTCAATGATATCACTCGTGCCAATTGGTTCAGTATTCAGTTTATCCACTCTGTTCATGCCGGTATTACCCAGTGAAAATTCACTTTGTACACCTTTTCCGTTTTCTGCACCCACAGCAAATGGATATACTGTCACGATTTTCTCAAGATAATTCAATGAAACATTTTTAGTGAGTGTGTTCCGGTTAAATGTATTCGGCTCAAAGCAGATCACCGTTTTAGCAGATAAATGGCTACAATAGTAAAGCATGTGATTGCCGATGTTCGAACCGATGTCAACCACATGGTGAAACTGTTTGAAATGTAACTGCAGAAACGCAAGTGTTTTTATTTCATAAAATTCCCGGCTTTGAAAAATGATCTTTTGAATGTGATCCACATAAAAAAGCGGCAAAAACATCTTCACCTGCCGAACCACCAGTACAGGATTCTCCAGAAACAACTGCTCGTAAAGATGATGAATCACCGTACGGGTCACTTTCTGTTCGTATAACAATTGATCACGGTAATTTTTAACCGTGAGCTTATTAAACACTTTCTTTAAAAACTTGCGGATCATTAGAAAAATTTAGGAATGTGTATGATTGAATAACAGATTTTTCGAGGAAAAATGAAAATGACGCTACTGAACAATCAGGTTATCAGGTGTTTTAACAACCGGGAGAAAAAATGACGGAAATCGGTGTCTGGTCCCTTCACTTTTATAAACTGAACAAGGTATCTCAGTATTTCCTTTCTCGAAATTTCCTTCTTATAAGTGTCGAACTTATAAAGCACGTGTTGCATGTAGTTGCGGGCTATTTGATTACGTACAGCAATACTGAATGCGTTGTTTTGCAACTCGAACTCTAACTCATTTAATCGCTTGTTTACGTAGAATAGAGAACTGTGATTATACGAAACCCCACCCGGATGAACCCTGTACACCGACATTACCTCCGGAATAAAAACAGCATTGCCCACACTCATTAATGTGCACAGTAACTGAAAATCAGGATGTGAATGATCCCGCATAAATTTCAATGAAATATTTTTACGGAATACCACACTTGCCATCGGGATGGTGATCATCCTGAAAAAAGAAACGGGATCAAAAGAAGTAAGATCAGTTAACGGATACACATCATACTTCGACTCCACTTCATTTAACCGGATGCCCTGGTGAAAACAAAAACTGTATGCAGCATGTTGCTCCAATGCCTTCACTTGCTTTTGCAGCTTCAACGGATCGATCCAGTAATCATCCCCCTCACAAACAGCCGTGTACTTGCCACTGCATGTATCAAGAGCCCAGATAAAATTATCCATCATGCCTTTGTTTTCTGCATGACGGCTGTATTTGATCCAATGGCCATTGGGATGATTTGCAATAATCTCTTTCACCACTTCTTCGGTAGCATCAGGCGATCGGTCGTCGGCAATAATCAACTCAATCTCAAAATCGGCCCGTTGATTCAACACCCCAAGAATCGATTCTTTAATGTATTTCTCCTGGTTGTAGGTGATCATGGCAACAGAAACCATCGGCACACTCATAACTCGTAAAATGCTTTCATCTTTGCTGCAAAAATTTCTGTGCCGCATTGTTTCCGGATGAAATTCCGGATCACTTCGGCATTGTATTTTGCCGGATTGTTCTTAATTGAAAGAACAGCATCAGCAATCGCCTGATGATCACGAACAGGCACTGTAATACCTGTATGTTCTGTAATACTGTCTTCCACACCGCCACAGGCTGTTGTTACTACCGGCAATCCGCAAAGCATAGCTTCTCTTGCAGCAACACCAAATGTTTCAGCAATACTGCTGCATACAAACACATCGCAATGGCTCAGCGTTGCGGCAATAGCATCCCGTTTTACATACGGAATGAACGTTCCCAGTTTTTCGATTCCTAATTCTTTGCTCTCTTTTATAAACTCATCGCTGTTACCGGCCGAAAGATCATGAAACGAATCGTTCCCGATTATGACAAAACGAACATCAACTGCCGATGCCGCTAATACCTGCATGGCCTTGAGAAACGTAGAATGATCTTTGATCGGGTTAGGATAGGTAACCGTAACAACCGTAAAAGGATGTTCCGCTTTGGAATGCTGCGCAGGGAATTTTAAATCGTTGATCAAATTCCAGATAACAACCGGGTTGCAATCGGGCTGATGCATAAGGATACATTTTTTCTGATGTTCACTTACAGCCGCCACTTTTTTTGCATGTTTCAGTGCATCCAGTATCAACTGTTGCCGGAACGAACTGAGTGTATGCAATAAAAACAACTGGTGCTCTGTAATAACAAACGGCAGATGATATTTTCCGGAAAGCCAATGAGCAAATATGCCTGCTGCATTGCAACACTGTGCATGAATAATGTCGGGCACCCAACCGGTCGATACAAGTTGATCGTATGCGTCGGCATACAAACCTGTTGATACCCGGTACCACTCCTCATCATCAGCTCCCTCCCGCAACGGAACAGGAAATGAATACGCAACCGGCTCCTGTAACAATACCGAAGTACTGAGTACAGCCTTAGTTGTGCCGACAACAGTTTCATCGGCAAAAAGAATCGACAAAAATGGAACCCGCTTTTTAATACTGGGAACCAGTCCAGTTTTCGGACGCACAACTTCCTGTACACCCAGCAACATTCTTACTTCAAAACCCTGTTGCTCCATTAACTGCGCCTGCTCTCTGAAAAATGAACCCGTAAGTTCATTTTGTGGAGTAGGATACCAGGAGGGAATAACAAGAATTTTTTTAGGCATAATTTTCACCTTTCTTTTGAGAGGAACAGAACATGAAAGACGGCATATGACTTTCTTAAAAACTCTTTTATATATTTCGGACGTAGATAAAAAAAGGAAAGCAGTGCCTGGTAAAAAGATTTTCTTGATGCCTTTACATACACTGCATTCTTGCTGCAAAAATCGAGGTAAAATAAGGGAACCGGTTTTTCATAACAGCTGTGAATTTCTGACCATTTCAGCGATTGAATAAACCGGCTAAAGAGATTGTTCCCCTCTTTCATCACAGCATCATTCATTTTTCTGGTACCTTGTTCGTCGTGTAATCTTGATTGCACAAGAATATCATGGATATGAACGAACCTGTATTTGGCAGCAAACCGAAACCACAAATCATAATCCTGCGTAGTTCGAAGGCTGCTGTTAAAAACACCTGATTCCGTAAAGCATGTTTTTGGAATTAAGAGTGTACAACCATGTACAAGATCGCCCATTACAAAATAGGTTCTGAAACAATCAGGCTCTACATGTTTAATTTCAAAATCCCGCAGATAATTTCCATTTTCATCAATGAAATTGAAATTTGAATAAACGATGGTTCTATCCCGTTCATTGCAGGTTTCTAAAAAACGAACCTGTTGTTCCACCTTTGCAGGATAATACAAATCATCATGACTGAGCCAGGAGAAATAGTCTCCCTTCATTTGCTCAATTCCATAATTTAATGCAGTAGCAACGCCGCCGTTTTCCTTTTCAAAATAACGGATCTTGTCAGCATAGCTTAACGCAACCTCTCTTGTTTTACCGTCGTCAGTTGATCCGTCATTAACAACTACTATTTCAATATTGGAATAGGTTTGGCTAAGAGCAGAATCAATTGCTTCAGCCAAATAATTCACACCATTGTATACAGGAATAACGATTGAAACCAGTGGCGAAAACCTATTCATATATTTTCCAGACTTTTCGCTTAACAAAACCAGTATAGCTCATGATGATCTTTAATACTTTATCTGAAACATTAGGTGCATAATAATCTTCCACTAATTTAATGGATCGCTCAGCCTCCCCACGTTTTATATTTGCAGCCACCGGTATAGCATCTATTACAGTATCAACATCCAATCCTGTCATAATAACTACTGCCTCTTCCATTCCCTCCGGCCGCTCATGTGATTCTCTCAAATTAATTGCCGGGAAATTAACGATCGATGCTTCTTCCGTGATTGTACCGCTGTCGGATATAACACAAAAAGCATTTTGCTGAAGCTTTATATAATCCAAAAAACCCAATGGCTTTAAAATCTGCACCAATGGATGAAGTTGAATATTATACATCTCAAGTCGCTTTTGCGTGCGGGGATGCGTGGAGAATATGACCGGGAAATTATATGCCTCGCAAATTTTTTCCAGGATGTTTGCGATCTTTCGTAAGGTTTTTTCCTGATCAACATTTTCTTCCCGGTGTGAACTGATCACAAAATATTTTTCCTTTTCTAAGTCTAATCTGGATACCACTTCTGAAGCATCGATTTTTGTTTTATAATAGTCCAATACTTCATACATCGGGCTTCCGGTTTTAATGATCTGATCTCCCGGAAAACCTTCTTTCAAAAGGTACTCCCTTGCAATTGAACTATACGGCATATTGATGTCGGATGTATGATCAACAATTTTACGATTGATCTCTTCAGGCACTCTTTCATCATAGCAACGATTTCCCGCCTCCATGTGAAAGATGGGAATTTTTCTGCGCTTGGCCGGTATCACACATAAGCTGCTGTTGGTATCCCCTAATACTAAAAGCGCATCGGGTTTTTCCTGTTCCAACAATTCATCAAACTTAATAATTACATTGCCAATGGTTGCTGCAGCCGTTCCCGAAGCAGCATTTAAAAAGAAATCCGGCTTTCGTATTTCTAATTCATCAAAGAATATCTGGTTTAGCTCATAATCATAATTCTGACCCGTATGCACCAATACATGGTTTGTAGATCGATCTAACTTATCGATTACCCGGGAAAGCCTGATTATTTCAGGCCTCGTACCTACTACTGTTATAACTTTCATTTTTTTCTGTTAGAGCTTGCTGAATAATCTGAATACATTTCGCTGATCATAGCCGGCCATGATGGAACGCTATAACCGGTTACACTTTTAAACTTACTTCCGTTTAATGACCGGTCAATGACCAACGCTTCCGACGGAACAATTTCGATATCTTTCTTGTAAACAACAGCCATTATTTTCAGCAGATCGTATTTCGAAATCGGCGCCGCTGCCACATTATAAACACTACCGGTAAGTTTCTGCGGAATAACAACATCTAAAATAATTTTACTCAGCTCATTTGTAGTAAAGCCGGAAAAGATTGCCTTGCTATATCCATTGGTTTTATGTTGCTGACTTAAAAACCACTCCAATAAACCAAATGTAGTTGCCGTAAGTTCATGCCCGATAATAGACGTACGAAGCGTTACAGCATGGTCCGTGTATACTTCACCCAAATACTTCGATTTGCCATAAAGGTCTGTTGCATTTGAATTGTCTGTTTCTGAATAATTTCCTTTTGCGCCATCAAAAACACAGTCGGTGCTGATATGAATTAATTGAAATTGATACTTGCCTGCATATTGCGATAACAGATGCGGCAGATAGGTATTGATAGAGATCGATTCAAACGCATTATTCGCAAGCTGCGATTGCTTAACGATACCAATACAGTTTACAACAACCTGCGGCCCAATAGCTGCGATTTGCTTTTCCAGCTTTTCGAAATCTTTGATATCGTCCAGCAAGTAAATTGACTCTTCCTTTAATTCAGGAAAGTTTTCATGAAGTAGCTTTTTATTTCGCACAAGCACACTTACATCAATTCCTCTGTTTAAACAGCTTCGCAATAATTGCGACCCCAACATTCCAGTTGCACCGAGTATCAGTAGTTTCATATTTCCTTTTTTAGTAACTGAAGTATCATTGCCATTTATACCACAATGAACTGTCGAACCGAAAATCATCCTGCTTCGAATCTTCTAATCCGAAATCAGAAAAAACCATTAATTCAGAATCAGGTTCATTTGCTTTAAACCCATTGACATAACCGGCAGGCACTTGCAAAACGGCATTGTCATTTGCATGGATCGTAAAGTGTTCGAGGTTCTGCTGAGGGGATGGATTTACCCAATTATCCGGTTGTAATAACACAAACTGAAAACATCCTTTTGTAACCAGGAACCATTTGGTTTCTTTCTGATGCCCCTGCCATGCTCTTACGATTGTTTCATCCGGATGAGTAATAATATAAACCCGTTTAACAGGCTGCATATCGAACGCATTAAAATACCGTAGTCCGCCTCTTTCGTCGCTGTAAGCGCCTCCTTTTATTAATTGTGCAGGCATGTTCTCCATTATCCGTTCAGGCTGTTACGAACTTCCGGCAATGTAAGCAACAACGCTTTTGTTTGCTCAACATTTAACCGTTCAGTATTGTGCGAATTATATTCTGTAACTGCGTTTAAGTTTTCAATTCCTTCGGAAAAATACTTTCCATAATTCAAATCCCTGTTATCGGCAGGTATGCGATAGTATTCGCTTAAATCCTCTGCTTTAACCATATCTTCTTTATTCACGAGTGTTTCATATAATTTTTCACCGTGGCGGGTACCAATAATTTTCACTTCATTTTTTGCATCATACAATTCAATCAACGCCTTTACTAATACATCAATTGTTGCTGCCGGCGACTTTTGAACAAACAGATCGCCTTGCTTCGCATTGTGAAATGCATATAAAACGAGGTTTACCGCATCATCCAGAGTCATCATAAAACGGGTCATTTCCGGATCTGTAATTGTAATTGGCTGCCCCGATTTGATTTGTTCTATAAACAACGGAATTACAGAGCCACGTGAAGCCATTACATTGCCATAGCGTGTACCACAAAAAATTGTTTTCTGATCGTCCAGATTTCTTGATTTAGCCACCATTACTTTTTCCATCAATGCTTTCGACATACCCATTGCATTAATTGGATACGCAGCTTTATCTGTACTGAGCACAACCACTTTTTTTACTTCATACTTTTCCGCAGCGCTCAGTACATTCTCTGCACCAAGCACGTTGGTTTTTACAGCTTCTAATGGAAAAAATTCGCATGAGGGTACTTGCTTTAATGCTGCTGCATGAAAAATATAATCAACTCCTTTTACCACATTCTCTACGCTGCCTGCATCCCGCACGTCACCAATATAAAATTTTACTTTGGCAGAGTTCAGTTTTTTACGCAAATCGTCCTGCTTCTTTTCATCTCTGCTGAAAATCCTGATCTCGGAGAATTCATCGCCATGCAGGAACTTCTTTAATACGGCGTTTCCAAACGATCCGGTTCCACCAGTAATGAGAAGAGACTTGTTTTTTATTAATGAATTCATTCGTTTCGCTTTTTATTTACTAAAAATTCCTACTATTTGATTTTTTGGGATAACAGGAAAGTATTAATCCAGAAAAGTGCTCGATCTAATAAATTCTTCTTCGCTATAGTGTCTGGTGGGTTGCCAACGGTCTTGATTGCAAAAAAAGCTCCTACTTCATTTTCATGCTTATTACCTAAATTATCTGAAGAATGAAAATTCTTGCATACTAAGAACTCCCAAGAGTTATCAAAATCATCAGGAGTCCATCCTGATTTATGCTGTTGCCACTTTCCTCCATCTAAACCCCATGCATCTTTTCCATCTGGATGTTCCTGAGGAACAAACCCCAACGGAGTAAAAATCACAATTTGATGTCGTGCGATTTCATTAAAGGCTTTCATCAATTCGAGCCCTTGGTTTTTGTCAAGATGCTCAATAACATCAAGCAAAAAAATCGTGTCAACAGATTTTCTAGGGAAGTTCGAGATTAGCTCATCTACTGTCTTATTTACAAAAATGTATTGCAATTTTCCCGTTAAAGTTTTTCTTCTTGTAAGCTTCGTTTGAAGAACATCCAAGTATTGTTGGTGAGCATCGTAACAAATATGAACAAACGGGTTAATAAAAGTCTGAGGTCGAATTCCACATCCAACATCAAGTACCATATTGACATTATTAATTTTTTTTGCTGCCTGTGCTTCTAATTGATTCGGTTCTGTGTATGTAATACGTTTACTCATATCTTTATTGCTTTGTATTTTTAATTGTTTCCCATTGCAGCATTGGCCGTGTCAATCCACCATACGTTCCGTGAAAATCGCCTCGTACTATAAACCCATCCAATATTTCAAAAGTTAAAACATTTTTTAGATGAAGCGGGTCGGTGAAATTGGGTCCAAATACGATCAAGCTGAGATTATAATTCCCATTGTTCAAAAAGTTTGAAGGTATTTTGCAGGTAGTTTTATACTCACCATTCGGCATCAATTTTGAATAATAATTTTTTTCATGATTGTTAATACTTGAAAAAACAATGACATCATTAATGTCGCTTATCATTATTGTCAATCCTACTCTCGAATCCGATTTTAGAGTTTGGTATTGAATATTTACAACAAAATTGTCATCCGTACTTATGTTCTCACTTTTCTCGTCTGCGAGATTTACTAGTTCAACAGATAAAATTTTACACCATGGATTTGCCGGCCTGTCCGCCTCGTTCCATATTTTATACTTTTCGGTTTCACCTCTGTTCGATAAATGATACTTATCAATTACGTGTTCAATAGGACCATTTACCGTTACAGTTCCGTTTTCAAGTAAAATGCCTGTTGTACACAAAGATTGTACAGCAGCCATGTTATGGCTTACAAACAAAACAGTTCTCCCCTGCGTATTGCTCACATCCTTCATTTTCCCTAATGCCTTTTTTTGAAACTCTGCATCGCCCACAGCCAATACCTCATCTACAATTAAAATTTCAGGTTCAAGATAGGCCGCCACAGCAAAGGCAAGCCGCACATACATCCCGCTGCTGTAACGTTTTACCGGTGTATCAATATAGCGTTCAACACCTGCAAAATCAACAATCTCATCAAACTTGCGTTTAATTTCATCCTTTGTCATTCCTAATATGGCACCGTTCAGGAAAATATTATCACGACCGCTAAGCTCCGGATGAAAGCCTGTGCCTACTTCCAGCAAACTGGCAACACGTCCTTTAATTTTAATGCTGCCTGTTGAAGGCGTAGTGGTGCGGCTCAATATTTTCAAAAGTGTACTCTTGCCGGCACCATTGCGCCCGATGATACCCAGCACATCGCCCTGCTTTACATCAAAACTGATATCCTTCAATGCCCAAACATATTCGCTGCTGCCCTTTTTTGTACGGTCGTTGGTGTCACCAATCATTAAATACGGATCTTCTTTGCCACGTACGGTATGCCACCAACGGTTCAGATCGTGGCTCAGCGTTCCCGTACTCACGGTACCCAAACGGTATTGCTTGGAAATATTTTCAACTTTTATAACTGTATTACTCATGTTTATTATGTCTTAAAAAATTAAACAGCAGGGTTTCCTTTTACGGTTTGCTTTGCTGCTACCGGTTTGGTAACCACGGCACCTGCTCCGATAATGGCATCATCGCCCACGTCAATACCCGGCAACAGAATTGCACCGGCACCAATAAATACACGGTGCCCGATATGAACATTTCCTAACAGCAGTGCGGCCGGACCGATCTCACAAAAATTTCCTGTTACCACATTGTGATGAAGATGCGCTCTTGTATTGATCAAACTGCCTTTGCCGATTTGAACATGGTTACTGATAAATGCATCGTGCATAATATTGGCTGCTTCATCAATAGTTGTTTGCTGCTCACTCACCAATGCTGTTGCTGCAATGAATGTGAAAGGCTGTCCGCCCCATGCAAGAAACAACTCATACATTTTTTGTCGCACGGCAGGGTTGCCGGTACCGACAATAAAGCGAGGATCGTTTTGTAACTGCGCCTTTACTTCTTCCGCAGTTCGGATCAATGCGTAGCCGTTGATCGAATCAGCTGCAGCAGCATTTACATTATCAAAGAGGAAAATTTCTTCCCCCGCTTTTTTGATAAGCAGGTCAAGAATTTCTCTGGCATGTCCTCCGGCTCCGGCAATGATCATGGCTGGTTATTTTGAACACGCAATAATAATCGGGCGATCATATCAACTTCTTCCAATGAAAGATCGAAATACAACGGCAGGCAAAGAATCCGTCCGGCAATATCTCTTGAAACAGGACACAACTGCTCATCCACATAATTCAATGTGTCCAAAGACGGATAAAAATAACGCCGTGGAAACACCTGGTATTTATTTAATTCTTCCATGCTCTTGTGTAACAGCTCTTCTGTTTCAAACACAACGGGATAATAACTGTAATTATAACCTGCTTCTTTCTGGATCTTTTGTTTTTTGATGCGCAGGTTTTTTAACACGGCATCGTAGTGCATACTCAGTTCTTTCCGCTTGCTGAGAATGGACGGCATATGCGGCAACACACTCAAGCCCATAGCCGCATGCAGCTCACTGTTTTTTCCGTTGATACCCACCATTGCAAATTCAACCGGTGTTTCATGACCGAAGTTGCGGAGGTACGCTAGTTTTTTTAACAGCTCAGGTTGCTGCGTAAACACGGCACCACCCTCGCCTGTATGAAATAATTTAGTGGCATGAAAACTGGCAGTGCTGATGTCACCAAAATTAAAAACTGATTGTCCTTTGTATGTTGTACCAAAACAATGTGCCGCATCGTAAATAACAGGCAGCTTGTGTTTTTTGGCGATGGCGCTGATGGCCGCAATATCGCAGGGATTCCCAAACACATGCGTAGCTAATATAGCCGATGTGTTGGGTGTAATAGCGGCTTCAATTTTTGAAGGGTCAAGATTAAAACTGTCGGGATCAATATCTGCAAACACCGGCTTACATCCTTCCCATACAATGGAAGAAGTGGTGGCCACGTATGAAAAAGGTGTGGTCAATACCTCGCCTTTTAATTCCAATGCTTTAATGGCAATTTGCAATGCAACAGTTCCATTGTTGAGAAACAATAAATGCGGTGCTCCCAAAAATTCTTTCAAACGCAATTCCAGTTCATTGGCCAAGGGACCATGATTGGTGATCCAGTTGCGTTGCCAGATGCCCTTGATATAATTTTCATATACCTCAATAGCCGGCAAGAAGGGTCTTGTAACAGGTATCATGAATTCAATTTTTTTTGAGTTGTTTAAACTTGGTCACTCGTGTCGTCAGATCCTCACTGATCAACTGCATCAATTTTGCATAACTGTATTTTGCCAGCACAGCCGCTTGGCCCAAAGCTGCGATCTGCTTTCGTTCATCTTCGTTACGCAGATAATAACTGATCTTTCCCTTACATTCTTCAAGGTTCTTATAGGTTACATAGGACCCGGGCGGGAAATGCTCAACCAATGAAGGAGATTCCCTGGTAAGCAATAATGAGCCTGCACCCATTACTTCAAACAATCGCTGGTTAACAGCAGTTCCGCCCGCAATGTCAATGTAATCATTCACCACAATTTTGCTATTGTAATAAATGTTGAACATAGCCAGACCGGCTGCCAGTCCTTGGTAAGCATCCGTCAATGGTTGCTCAATCGTTCCGGTTGAATAACCCCACCACTTAAACCCGAATTGATCATCTGCTGCCAGATCGGTAAAAAAACGGGTGCGTTGTTGAAACAGTTCGTTCCCCAATCCGCCGATGAACACCACATCATAAGGTTCTTTGTTCTTCGTTAATTCGTTTAGGATACGCTCATCAAACCCGTTGTAGTTATGCAATGTTTCGATCTTGTTGAATTCAAAAAATGTCCGGTAGTACGGTACGTCCGTATAAATCAGATCAAAATCGAGTGGACTCCATTCTGCAGGTAAGTGCGCCGATAGTCTGGACACAAGAAATATTTTTTTTCGGTATTGTTTCCAGAAACTACCCGGTATATTCGTATGCTCCCTACAAAAAATAACATCGGGCTTATAGGCATCAATGTAATCCTTCAACACTTTCAATCGCCATTCCGGCTCAATTAACCCTGCTCTGTTCCTGAGTTGATGAACCAGCCGCTTGAATTTGTACGTGCTGCCATATAACTCTTTTGCAAGTTTGTACACATACATCCAGTCATTAATAAAAAACTCCTCCGATTGCCATCCTAACCGGTTAAGATTGTAGGTGTAAAAATCAGAAAAATTACAACGTAAAGCGATGATGCGGTCATAGTAAGCTTTCCTCGTTAGGTCTGCTATGTCAGGTTTCCATTCCTGTTGCTTATGCAGCAGGTAATCCAGCGGATGAATCGAATCCAGTTTTAATAATCGCATTTCTTTCTTTGGCCTACTGTTTAACAGCAGAGCGGATATGGTTTGCCAGCTCTTGCATCCAGAATTTTCTAGTTAATACCTGCTTATCAAAAGCACCAGTATTTTGAAGCTTGTTTTGATGAGCCTGCAGCTGTTGCATGTTTGTTTCAAACGATGCATAATCACTGAGTATCTGAACGTGCGGAAATGTCGAAATAAATTGAGCGAAATCTTTCGGAGGCGCCGGGCTGCTCCATACATGTTTACCAAACCACAAAAACTCGAATACTTTTGCAATAAACCCGGTATAACGGTTGCTGTACCACGCCGGCAAGATGAGTACATCTGCTTCTGCCTGCATCAACAAGGCTGTGGATGTATTTACTTTTGGAAAAAGATAAACATCCTTTTGCAGCAAAGGGTTAAACACCATGCCGTCTTTATTTAGCCCCGCAAGTACAATCGCAATTTTCGATTCGTTTCCGGCATTGTACCGTTTCAAACAATCAAGAAAAAAGCCGTAATTCTGATGTTGATAGACTGTGCCCGTATGCACCAAAACAGAGGCATAATGTTTGCGTAGTTCCTGGAACTGACCCCAAACAGCCCCATCGTCAGGATGTAGTCCGGGTTGTATCAATTCATCGTATCCGTTGCGGATAATCACAATTTCTTTGTGCTGTTGTTTTTTTAGTAAAGAACGTTGCAGCTGGTCGGTAATACCCTCCGATACAACAAGGATTTTACTTGCGCCTTTCAGCGCTCTTGCCTGCACCAGCTTTTTATAGAGCAGTGTTTTATTCTTGTCGCTTTCAACAACAAACGAGTCCCTGTATTCAGCAAACCATGGAATCCCGTATTTTTTTGACAGTTCCTGTGCCACTACAAACGTCATGAGCGGATTGAACGTAGCAATAATCAAATCGTATTTCTTATGACGCAGGTGTTGATCAAAATATTCAATGGCGAATTTCTTCCAGCCGTAATAATAAGCATCAACAAGGTAGAGGTTGGTAATCACCCTCAATAAACTCCTCGTTGCTCTGTAAAAACGGGAATGGTTTACATAATTATAGAAACCGGTGTAATAAACAGGCCCCTCTGTGTTTGCGGGCAACCGTTCGGGTGCATCCGATTTCATCAGCTCAAAATCGCTTCCGATACTATCCCCGTCGCCGTAATGTCGGGTAAGTACATCTACTTCAATCCCTTCCTTTGGCAAATAGTTGAGGTAGGCTTCTGTTCGGAAACTGGCCACATTTTTAACCGGAGGTGCATTGAACGTCAGGTACAGAATACGCATAAACGGAAAATCAATCGTTGTAAAATGAGCGGATAAGGTCAGCTACATACATCACTTGTGTTTGCGCTAATTCAGGATAGATCGGCAAGCTGATAATTTCCTGCTGGCATGCGTAAGCATGTGGAAAGTCTGCAGCACTGTAGCCAAGATATGCATAGGCCGGCAACAACGGAAGGATGGTGGGGTAATGAATGGCACATTCAACGCCATGTTCTTTTAAATAACTCATCAACGCATCACGCTTTTTGGCCCGTATTACATACAAATGAAAACTATGTTTACTGTCCATACGTGTAACGGGTGTAACTACTTCCGGTATTCCGTTCAATGCTGCCTGGTACCAACCTGCAACCCGGCCACGCTTTTCGGTCCACTCGTTTAAGTGGGGCAATTTCGTTTCTAAAATGGCTGCCTGCAATCCATCAAGCCTGCTGTTAATACCTTCGATCTGGTGCTGATGTTTTACCAACGCACCATGATTCGCAAACATCCGGCATTTCTGAGCAAGTTCAGCATCGTTCGTAATCATACAACCTGCATCTCCATAGGCACCAAGATTTTTACCGGGATAGAAACTGAACGACCCGGCAATTCCTGTTAAGCCCGCCCGGATTCCTTTATATTCAGACAAATGCGACTGTGCACAATCTTCGATCAGCACAATATGGTGCTTATCACAAATAGCTTTGATTTCATCAATTGCACACATCTGTCCTTGCAGATGTACAGCAATTACTGCTTTGGTACGGGGTGTAATAGTCGCTTCCAGCAATTGCTCATCCATACTGTAATAAACAGGATCAATGTCAATAAAAACAGGCTTGGCACCTGTTTGGGTTATTGTTTCAGAACTGGAGATCCAGCTGTTAGCCACCGTAATCACTTCATCTCCGGCACCAATGCCCAGCATCTTCATGAGAATATAGAGGGAGTCTGTTCCGTTTGCACAGGAAACCACATGGCCTACACCATAGGTTTCCGCAAAAGCCTGTTCGAACGCTTTCACATATTTTCCACCAATAAACGCTGTTTCAGTAAGAACATGTTTGATCGAATCATCGATTTCTTCTTTGATCGATAGATACTGTGCTTTAAGGTCAACAAATGGGATTGTTTGTTTCATCATATTAAAGGGATCGCTTTTTTCTTGCCGGGTTACCAATATAAATACCAGGTTCAGTAATGTCTTTTGTTACAACAGCACCCGCACCAATCACAACATCATCACAGATACGGACCGGTAAGATCGTTGCATTGCTTCCGATGGAAACATGGTTGCCGATCTCGGTCGCTTTCCATTGGGAACTGTCGCCACCTGCAGGGCCACCGGTACTGAACAGGTCGTTGATAAACATCACACCATGTCCAATAAAACAATGATCGCCGATGGTCACCAGCTCACAGATAAAACTATGCGACTGCACTTTGCAGAAACTTCCAATGGTTACGTTCTTTTGTATTTCCACAAAAGGTCCGATAAAACTATTGCTCCCGATGCCGCAACCATAAAGATTAACCGGCTGAACCACCGTTACTTTTTCACCGAATACCACATCAACAATACCGGCCTGTTTAAGATTCGGTTGATTATTTTCCATGTGCAGATGCATAAATTTTCTGGATGATCTCAACTGTTTTCAATCCTTCAAACGCACTCGTTGTAATGCTGCCGCCTTTCTCCAACACATTGATCACATTGTCATACACCAGGTTGTGATTACTCATGGAACCAACATAATTGCCGTAATTATTCGGTTTATTCCCTTCAGGAAGATTGTCAATTCTGTAACCATCGATCTGTTGGTATTCAAGTTCGTTGAGATATTGCCCACCGATCTTCACAGTGCCCTTTTCACCAAAAATCGTTAGTGATCCTTCCATGTTTTTTTGAAAACTGTTAACCGTATAATTGACAGTGCCGATTGCTCCATTTACAAACCGTAAGATCACAACCCCTGTATCTTCAAATTCAATAATACCGTTGTGATGATAATTATCCATCATTGCTTTTACTTCACTGATATCTCCGATCATCCAGTACAAAAGGTCAATAAAATGACTGAACTGCGTGTACAAAGTACCTCCGTCTAATTCTTTGGTTCCCTTCCACGAATTCTTGTAGTAATCTTCATTACGGTTCCAGAAACAATTGAGCTGTATACTATAGATCTTTCCCAGTCTTCCTTCATCAATCATCTGCTTAACAGCTGCAACAGGAGGGTTATAACGGTTTTGCTTAATCGCAAATAACCGACGATTATGCTTCTCCGCCGCCTGTATCATCCGGCCGCAATCCTCTGCTGATAAGGCCATCGGCTTTTCGCACAATACGTGTTTTACTGCGTTCAATGCCTGAATACTGTGTTCCGCATGCAATCCGTTTGGGGAGCAAACAGAAACAATGTCAATGGAAGTATCAGATTGCAGCATTTCCTCAACACTATAAAAAGCCTTGGCGTGAAATTTCTGAGCCATTGCTTCAGCTTTCTCAGGCACAATATCACATACAGCGCTCAACACTGCCTTATTATGAATATGTTCAGCGTGTCGCTGGGCAATACGGCCACAGCCAATGATCGCAAAATTCAAACAGGATTCACTCATCTATCGTTGTTTATTTTTTTAATAATATATGTGCATTAAGAACAGGCCAGAAACGAAAACAATCGGAAGTTGTCCAGCTGTTATTCTTCGTTTTGTCCAGCACAAAATCAGAGATCACTTCTCCGTTCCAGTAATCACTTTGCCTGAAACGCTGAGAAGAAACCTCATCCCGGATAAGTTCTTTTAACTCTTTTTCATACCAGCTTTCAAGAGGCGCATTAAACCCGATCTTAAGTTTTCGGGTTCGCACTGATTCCGGCAGAATACCCCTCATCGAATCTCGCAGGATGCGCTTCGTAAAACCTCCGCCTAATTTGCTTTGCATAGGCAAAGAGAACACATAGCTAACCAGCCTGTAATCAAGAAAAGGCATCCTGATCTCAATACTGTTACGCATCGCACCACGGTCAAAATTGCGTAGTATGGTAGGCAATGTACTGTAATGAAATGTCCTGTAAAGGTCTGCTTCTGCTCCGCTGAAAGAGAGGGGTGCTGCGGGTTCCAGGAGGTTGATTCCGGAGAGTAACTCTTGGTTGAACCAATTCGAAGCAGACTGGCTTTGACTGGAGCCGGGCAAGATCCCATTCAGTTTGCGTTTCATAAATCCTGACAACCTGTTTGAGAATCGTAGGGCGTTTAATTGTCGTTTTCGTTCAGCCGGTTGCAACATATTCAGCCAGGTTTGGCGGATATCATTCGCATATTCCGTATATTGTTTGCTTTGTTCAATCTGCAAAGCATGTGATACATTGTGTGCGTATCCATACATCATTTCATCTACCCCATGTCCATCCATTGATACAGTGATGCCATGTTTTTTCATAGCACCATACACGCCATCAAGAATAAAAAGAGGAGTTGAATAAATGGTATCATACGATCGGATACTGCTAATGACCCTTTCCGGCAAATCATTACCGGTATTGGTATCTACAAAAACAGCCTGCCCGCCTGTATGCGCTAGCACTGCTTCTGCATACACCCGTTCATCTTGCTCCGTGCCCGGAAAAACTGCCACAAAAGCTCGCTGCCATTCTTTTGGTAAACGGTATAGATCTTTTTGACCCGTAACCAGGTGATGGATGCCGGCAAATACAGAAGAAGAATCCAGTCCGCCACTCAAGGCAGAAGCTATATTAACATCGCTACGCAACCGGAGTTTTACCGCATCCTCAAAAATCTCCCGAAATTGTTCTACCTGTTGGTCATACGAATCAGGAACAGAAACCAGATGATCCGCTGTAGCCCACCAATGCCTTACATTTATCTCACCCTTTGTAGTAATGGTAAGGTAATGTCCCGGTCGCACTTGTTCAATGCCTCGAAAAATCGTTTTGCCTAATCCTTCCAGGCCCCAGCAATTCCCTATGGTATAACTCACCAAGCCGGCATCTGCTTCACGCTGAAAGTCCCTGATATAGTTGAACTGAATGGTTTCAGAACCAAACACCAATTGTTTCCCCGGCTGCATCAGGTAGTATAATGGTTTGATGCCAAAACGATCTCTGGCCAGCCACAATTCCTGTTTCTGTTCATCCCACAGCGCAAAAGCCCAGAAACCATTGAAACGGTCTAAACAGGCTTTCCCCCACGCATGGTAAGCAGCAAGTAAAACCTCGGTATCAGAGTCAGATCGGAATTGATAGCCTTTTTGTTTTAGCTCCTCCCTTAGTTCGGCAAAATTGAAAATTTCCCCGTTGAACACAACCGTTAGCCCCCCATCCGCATAATGCATTGGCTGCGATCCGGAATCACTCAAATCAAGGATCGACAGCCTTCGGTGTCCAAGTCCAACAGTTTGACTGCTGCTGATCCAGCAACCCTCACCATCGGGTCCTCGATGTGCGATCACATCCGTTAACGAACGGATTTCTGAAGCATCAACCGGCTGATCTTTAAACCTGATAATTCCTGCAATTCCACACATAATTCAAAAAATTTCCGATATTATAGAATCAAATAGTTCAAACGAAACGTTTACAAAGCGTACTTTCTGAATACACGATTACATCTTACACTGTATCCATAAATGTGCGTTCTACTTTGCTGAAAAACACAGCACCAATAACTAAAACGACCAGCATAAACAATACACTGTAACCCAACGACAGCAATTCAAAATTCCCGGTTTGAAATAATGCAAAACGGAAACCTTCAACGATTGGGCTGAGGGGATTCCATTCGATAATGGGTGCAAACGATTTGTCTTTTAAAAAGGATAATGGATAAGCAACCGGGGTTGCATACATCAATAACTGTACGGCAAACCCAATGAGAACAGTAAAGTCACGATACTTGGTGGTAAGTGAAGAGATGATAATTCCCAGGCCTAAGCCAATGCCGGCCATAATCACTACAAGTAAGGGAATCAATAACCAGTTAACACCAAACAGAATAGGTACGTCTCTGAAAACAGCAAACCAGATCATTATCAGAAACAGGATACCGAACTGGATTCCCAGTTTCACAATATTACTCATCACAACCGACAAAGGTAATACCAGCCGGGGAAAATATACCTTCCCGAAAATATGCGCATTGGCCACAAAAGTATTCGACGTAGCGGTTAAACAGGTAGAGAAATAATTCCAGATGGTAATGCCGCTCATATAGAACAGGATGGGTTCTATTCCATCAGTTGGGATATTGGCAATCTTTCCAAACACCATCATGAACATAATAGTAGTCAGCACAGGTTGAATGACATGCCACAATGGCCCTAAAATGGTTTGCTTATACTGCGCCACAAAATCTCTGCGTACAAACAATAACATCAGATCACGGTATTTCCAAACTTCTTTTAAATTGAGATCAAACAAAGAGGCCTTGGGTTTGATTTCTAAATCCCATTGCTCAGTTGTATCGTTCAAATGATTCATAATTTCTTATTGTCTTTTTGGCTGGCAAATATCGATCATCCACTTCGGGCAATCGGCTTTCACTTTGGTCATTCGCATTGCTGGATTATCTGCATACGCTCATCAATACATCAACTCCTTTAATAATCAGCATATCATTGAGTGATGAGTAACGATAACAATCATACTTCGCTGAAAATGCCTTCGCCTTTTTTTCATCAATATCACACACCGCAACCAGCACGCCCTTTTCTGCAGCAAGCCTTGCATGCCGCTCACCAATTGTTCCGCATCCTGCTAATAAAAAACGTGTTGGTTTCATTCTATTAAATCGTATTGTAGCTCTGGATTTGTTTAGTCATTATGCTACACCTGGGATGTACATGCGCTTGCCACCGCATTTCACCACAGTAGTACAACTGCTTAATCAGGGCTGCCGCCGAAACATGGGGGTCGAAGATCCCGGCCGCAGCGTCGGGATAATATGTTTCGGCTGTCTTTTGGTTACTTTTGGGCAACCTGTCCCGATGAGCGAAGCATCTTCGGGAGCAAAAAGTGACAGAAAAAATCACTTGCGCAGCAAGCCTAAACTGCCGTGATTACGGATTGCAACCTTTCCTTAAATCGTTCAAAAGAAAAATACTTCAACATGTTTTGTTGTACTTCTCTTGAATTATGTTCTGTCGTTAAAGCTTTTACTAATGCTTCAGTTAATTCATCGGAACTATCCGGATCAACCAACGTCCCCAACTCCCCAAACTGCAACGCCTCCGTACTCCCGTCTTTATTCCCCGCAATCACAGGCAAACCGCAAGCCATTGCTTCTGTGTACACAATACCAAATCCTTCGCCTTTACTCGGCATCACAAACACATCGGCCAATAAATAATGATCAGTTATTTCTTCATCCGCAATAAAACCCGGCATCATCACCTGTTGTTCTAAGCCGAGTGATTTGATCAATGCATTCATCCGTTGCAGTTCTCCTGCATCAGCTTTCCCTGCAAGAATATAGTTGAAGGGGATGTTTTTTTTCAAGAGCTCCGGCAATATGCTTACCAATGTATCATATCCTTTGTAGCCCTCGTTGCTGTTCAAACGTGTTAACGTGAGGATCACTTTTTCATCGGCTGCAATGCCATAGCGTTCCTGTAAGTAAACCGGTTTTGTAAAGTCTGCAGGAAATGTAAAAAAGGGATCGATCGTATTAGGAAACACCGTGATCTTTTCAGCACGTAACCCTTGCTTGGTAATTAATTGCTCCTTGGTAAATCTGCTCACCGCTAAAAGCTGATCGGCTTGTTGCAACGCTTTTTTCTTTAGTCCGCCTGCCGGTTCAAACACTTCAATACCATGACAAACAATGATCAGTTTTTTTTTCGGAGCGATCAATTTCAATAAAACGGCAATGGGTGCAAGATTCAAATGCCCCAGGATGATCAGATCCTGCTGCAACGATTGCTTTACAGCCCATAACACAAACTGTAATTTCTTTCCGTTGAATGCATGATAAGCTTGTTGTTCTGTGTACTGTTTATCAAACGACTGATCGTACATTCCCCCAAGAGTTGTCTTCAGCTGAAGCTTAGTTGAAAGTTCAGCCAATGCTTTAATAAAAGCACGGTTAAACTTTTCAATACCGCCCATATGCGAGAAAGCCGTCAACACAAAAAAGGCAATTTTTTTCTTCTTCATCTTAACGATTCCCAGCTACCTTAAAATTCTTTAGTTGAATCATAAGTTGAAAGTTTCTTAGAATGCATCCCCTCCTGGGAGGGGTAGGGGTGGGTCCTCCCGGACGTCCTGTCCCGCAATAAGCGGGAGTAGGGGTGGGTCTCCTATCCATTCCGCTGAAACCTGTTCATCAACAACGCACACCAATACCTTCCCACGATAATTTCCCTGCTCAAAGTGTTTAAACAATTGATCTTCCTCGTTTTTCGAAAGCTTCTTAGAATGTATCCCCTCCTGGGGAGGGCCTGTCCCGCACTAAGCGGGAGTGTAGGGGTGGGTCTCCTATCCATTCCGCTGAAACCTGTTCATCAACAACGCACACCAATACCTTCCCCACGATAATTTCTTTTGCTGAAACTTCTTATACAATTGCTCTTCATCCGTATTCGAAGGCTTAATAAATTCATTTTCTTTTAACCATCCTTCAAAGGGAAACGTAAACCCTTGTTTCTTTCGTTTCCAGATAGCCTCCGGCAGTTCGTTTTCAAACGCTTTCACCAACACATATTTTGGTGGGGTTGTTTTAAACTTAATGGCCGCATCAATGGCACCCGCCATCAACATCACTTCCTTATCTAAAAAAGGCACCCGTATTTCAAGTCCATGCCACATACTCATAAAATCAGAATCTTTCAACAACTGATTCTGCATATAAAAATTTGTTTCAAGCCAGCTCACCCTGTTGCCATTACTCAATGTGCTCACAGGATAATATTCGCTCAGTGCAATAAGATCGTTCTCAATTTCTTTTTCAGTGGTATCAAGTAACGACGCAACAGACACAGGTGTAAAAATGCCCCTGTAACTTAAATACTCCGCAGCAGTATTTTGCATACCGGCATAGCTGAGTTTGCGGATACGGTGATCAGGGAAACGTTGCATTCCCCGTAATAAACCCGCAGGCATTTTCTGCACATACTTCATCTTTTTCTGTTGCTGAAAAGAAGGGTAGCCGCCGAATAATTCATCGGCACCAAGTCCTGAGAGCACAGCCTTCAATCCGTATGCCTTTGCATACATCGAAATAAAGTATGTATTGATACCATCTAACGTTGGTTGATCCATGGCCTCCATGGCATCTTCAAGTTGTGTATTGAAAATATCTTTCGTTACTAAAAATGATTGATGCTTTGCCCCTGTCTTATCAATAATCAGCTGTTGATATTTCTCCTCTGAAAATGCTTTTTCATTGAAAACGATCGATAGCGTATGAAGGTTATCTTTTCGTGTATGACTGGCAATTAAAGTAAGCAGGCTCGAATCAATACCGCCACTCAGGAACAATCCGATGGGTGCATCTGCAATAAGATGACGTTCTGTTGCCTGCTCCAGCGTTTCACGCATTAATTGTAATGCTTCATCCTCGTTTTTCAGTTGACCGGTAAAAGTCCATTTAAAGAAACGATGCACTTTCTTTTTCAGCGATGGCAGTTCCATAACCAATGCCGTTCCTTTTGTAAGTGGCACAACATTTTTGAGTGTGGTAATAGGTTCAGGTAAATGACCAAAGGTTAAAAACGCCGAACGCCATCTTTCGTTTTCTTCAAATACCTTCTCCGCCTTTGCAAAGGCCCTGATCTCTGAGGCAAAATAAAGACAATGCGCATCAATATAATAATACAACGGCTTGATGCCCGCATGATCTCTGGCCAATACCAGTTGCTGCTTTTTTTCATCAAGCAGTGCAAGCGCAAACATGCCATTAAAATATTCGAAAGCATCCACTCCCCATTGGCGGTAAGCTTTCAGAATAACTTCTGTATCACTTTCTGTGTTGAACTGGTGGCCGTAGTGCTGAAGTGTAGAACGCAGCTCTAAATAATTATAGATCTCACCATTGAACACAATGGTTAGCTCAGCATCGATCATCGGTTGATGACCGGCCTCACTCAAGTCAATAAGCGACAAACGCCGATGACCTAACGCCAACGGCAAAGATGGATGCACAAACAAACCCGCATCATCAGGCCCGCCACGATGCATCGCATCACGCATACTCACCACCTGCTCCTGCAGGTTCTTCAACGATGGATCAAAAATTCCGGCAATGCGGCACATAGAGTAAGGAAATCACTTTAAAAAAATCGTAAACCAAATCACTTGACCGTTTTCTATCTATTCACCTGTTAAAACCGGCAGATATAATCAATATTTTCCCAAAAAATAACATGCCAACTTGATAAAACAAGATCCCGACTATTTGTTATAGCCTTTTCGAAGCTTATTGAATAAGGACCTGATGCAATTAAACACAAAACAATTCTCAATTTATCCTACTAAGATGGCTGGTATAGTCAGCATGATCAACATAGGATGGTTGTGAAAGCACAAATGCTATTAACCACAGTAGCACTCAGCTAAATCAAGGCTGCCGCCGAAACATGGGGTCGAACGTCCCCACCGCAGCGTCAGGGCAAAACCAACAGCCCCTTTTTTACTACTTCCAAATTCCCAATCTCCAAATCCCAAATCCCAATTCCTAATTCCCAATTCCTACATCCTACATCCTTCTTTACTTAATCCCGATAAACTGCAACACCTTATTATACCACTTGTTCTTCGACGGATCATTATCATAATAGCCATAACCATAACCATAGCCGTAGCCATAGCCATAACCATAACCACCATAACCATAGTAACTGTTATAACCTTCCACTTTAATATCGTTCACCAGCATGCTTACAGTCGGGAATTTCTTTTGCTGATAGAGATCTTCCAGCATCTGCAATTGCTTTTTAAACGTGTATCGCTGACGGATCACAAATAAAGTGCAGTCTGCAAATTGCGAAAGCGTCATGGCATCACTTACCAGTCCAACCGGGGCAGTATCGATGATGACTGCATCAAAATTATCCCTGCAGAACTCAAAAAGTTCTTTCACTTTGGGTTCAAGCAACATCTCCGAGGGATTGGGCGGTGTGGGTCCGCAGGCGATTACAAACAGGTTATCAGTATCAGGAACCTTTATCGGTAATTCTTCTAAGCTGATCTTGCCAATAACATAATGCGTAATACCAAAAGCCCGTTGCAAACCAAGTCCGCTCACAACTTTTGGTTTACGTAAGTCAAACTCCAAGATCACGGTACGCTTACCCGTTAAAGCGATGGAAGCGGCCAGGTTGGTAGCCGCAAATGATTTACCCTCACCACTGAAAGAAGAAGTAACAAGGATCACAGGCGTCCGGTCTTTTTTCAACACCGGTTGCAGGTTACTGCGGATGATCCTGAATTGTTCGGCAAGAATGGTACGGCTGTTCTTGATCACGACCAGTGTCTGTCCTTTATCATTGTGGCCAAGCTCCCCAATCACTGGCATTTTGGTATATTTCACAATGTCTGCCTTCGTGGTAACCCGGTCGTTCATCAGGTCACGGATCAACACAATGATCACGGGGATCAATAATCCAAAAAACACAGCCAGCATATAGGCACTTCGCTTTTTAGGGAAGATGGGCATCCACCCACCTTCTGCTTCAGAAAATATTTTGGAATTGGAAACAGTGGATGCCAGTTGAATACCGGTTTCCTCACGCTTTTGCAAAAGAAAAGTATAGAGTTCGTTCTTGATCAGTTGCTGTCGTTTAATCTCCCGGATCTGGCTCTCCTTTTCAGGCAAGGAAAACATTTCAGTACGTACTGTTCGGGTTCTTTTTTCTAACTCGTTCCTCGACAATACATAAGACTGCCGTATATTTTTCAGGTTCTCGATCATGGAGGTTCTGGTCTTTTCAATACTTTGCTCGATCTCCTTGATCACTAAACTACTCTCTCTGCTCACTCTCAGTTCATTTTCCCTTTTCAGGATCAGTTGATTATACTCAGCTACTAAGGCAGATAAAGTAGGATCAGCAATACCCAACGTAGTCGGAGTAAGATTGTAAGCATTTTTTTTATCCTTGATATAATTGTCAAGGAGATCAAGCACCATGATCTGCATTTCCTGGGTTCGCAATTCAGATTCAGATTCATTAATATTATCAAGATACATCTGCGATTGATTCTCCAGGTCAAGAAACTGGTTACGCTTCTTAAAATCTTGCAGGTTGGTTTCAACAATACCCAAGTCATTTTCAAGCTCGCCCAATCGTTCGGAAATAAACCGGAGTGAATTTTCAGAAATACGGCTCTTGTCTTCCACATTGTAACTGCCATATTCCTTCATCACCTGGTTCAGGATATCAATCCCTTTATCTACGTTCTCGGTGGTTAAGCTCAAGTTTAACACACTCGAGTTTCGGCTTTTTTGAGCAATGCCAAGTTTTCCGGCTATTGCCCCTGCCACAGATTTTGATGGGCTCCAGTAGTACGTATACTTCCTGCCAACGGCATCCGCAATTCCGGGGTTGGGAATAATCCTGAAGGTCGAACCTCCCATTTCAATATTGCTGTAAAACGGACGTGGCTTCGTTTCCTTATTCATCACAAAACTGTTCTGGCCCGCCAGCTGAATATTAAACGAATAGCCACTATTGCTGTCAGCAATATTCACAGGTTCAACAATAAACGGTGTTTGCTTGTAGATCTCACTGCTCCGCACCTTACCATGTTCCACATAAATACTGTTCAGATGCAACGAATCCACAACCCGTTTCAGGAATTCCTTTGATCGCATCAAATCGATCTCATCCTCGGTATTGATCTTATCAGTAGGGTTAAAAATACTGCTGAACTTATCTGAGCCCTTGATATTGGTGGCATTCTCCACTTTCACGATCATACTGCTGTTAACTGTAAACAACGGCGTCGACCAGCGCAGGTACGCCCAAGCCACAATCAATGCAATGCCTAAGGAAAAGAAAAACAAAGGCAGGTTCGAAATATACTTGAACAGGATTTCCTTAAAGGTTAAAAGCTTGCTATCAGTTTCTGCCTGTGGCAGATGATCAAATTCGTTGGCCATTTATTAATTATTATCGGAAAATAGTAGTTAGAACAACAATTACGTTGATAAGACTCAACCCAAAAGAAACATATTGAAAAGTACGCTGCATAGTTTGGTCAGATGCTTTTAACATGCGGTCTGTTGGAGCTACATACACAATATCATTTTGCTTCAGGTAATAATTGGGCGATTGAAAAAAATCTCCCCTCGTCAAGTCAACAGTATGCATGGTACGCTTCCCGTTCTGCTCACGGATGATCAGGATATTTTTTAAACTACCACCTTGGGTCACACCCCCTGCTAAAGCAAGCGCATCCAGAAATGTTAATCGTTCTGAGGTTGACGTCACTTCCCCTGGCGCACCTACCTGTCCATGAAATGTCACGCGGAAATTTTGGTAACGCACATTTACGATCGGGTCTTCTTTCAGATATTCACCGGCCCGTTTCACGATCTCTTTTTCAAGTTCCAGTTTGGTCATACCATCGGCACGAATAATACCAAGCAAAGGCAGTTTAATTTCTCCGCTCACAATATCAACCAGGTAGCTATTCGATGCACCACCCGTTCCTCCATTTCCGGCTGCCGAACTTCCCCCGCTTCCGGCACCAACTGTTCCCTGAGAATAGTTTTGACTGAATAATTGATTTAAAGAAGAACTTCTCGAAGAAATATTCACCTGCAACAGGTCTCCCTTTTGTATAATAGGTTCCACCAGCTGGTAGTTGTTCAGTTTGGCCGTATCTAGCCCCTCATTAAAATAAACAACCTCCTTCCGAAGTTTGGCAGGCGATACACAGGAAGATAGAAACAACAAAAACACGGCTGTTGAAAATGAAAGTAAACGGTTCATGTAATTTATTTGGTCAGTTAATCCGGCTGCGGCACTAACGCCGCAACGATTGATTTATTGAATGATTGATAAAACTTCAAAACTCAGAACTTCAGAACTAAAAACGATCGGCTATCCACTACCGGCTAAAGACTACCGGCTCCTCCAACCGGCTCCAAATTACTCTTCTCAAACTGTGCCGTTAATTCATAACCAAGACTCTCCAACAGCACATAAGCCCTGTTATGCAAAACCTTGATCACAACTCCTTCCGTATCCATCATCAGCCCAGTTTTCACACGCACCTTTTGGCCACTTTCCAGTTGCACAGGTCTTGCCTGCACACCAGTATACTCATTCAGAAACTTTCTGATCACGTCAATCTCCTGTTCCTTGATGATGGCCGGCTTGCCGTTCCAGTAAAGAAAATTCACCACCCCATCTGTTAAACGCACCCTTGCTTTTTCTTCTTCATTCACACACACAAATACATACGATTTAAACAATGGTTCCTCGATCACTTTGTACCGGTCGCTCCATTTCTTGCGCACCTTATTCATCGGGCAATAATAAACAAGCCCCTTCCGCTCAAGTTGGGCACAGATCTTCTTCTCCCACCTGGGCTTTGTATAAACAGCATACCAGTTTTTCATGTCCGTCATAGTTTAATCCCATCTGTCTATGGAATATCGTACCAACTCTTTCACCATTCACTTCTTAACCTGGAACCTCTCTGAAATGAGCTGATTGAAGCGTGCTGTCAATCATGAACAAAGTGAATGATCCAAATCTGCGTAATCTGAGTTATCCGTGAGCCACATCGTGAACACAGTGAACGACCCTCTGCGTCTCCGCTCCTCTGTGTGATACCATTATAAGCGCAGCGCATAATCCTTCCCGTCTTCTATACTTCCCGGCTGCCACATCTCATAAATCTTTAACTCCTGACCTTTTCAACTTAGAACTTCAAAAACTATCGGCTAAAGACTACAGGCTATCGGCTATCGGCTTACAACTATAAACCATCAACCCTCAGCTTTGAGCTAATTTACTACAAAGCTTCGCCACCTCAGTCACATCATTCGAAAAAAAGACTGAGTACTACGATAAATCAAAGACGTATAACGATAAAAGGGCAAACAAGCCAAACAGGCTCATTTACCCTCCATCAATAATTTATATACACTGCTTACCAGCAGACTTTTGTTGGTTATTAGGTTTCAAAATACAGTTCACAGGTGCTCCGGCACCGTTTCCATAGTTGCAAATATATGTCCTGTAGACAGTTACGGCCTCACGCTCCATTCTGTTCTTCTGAAAACTTCCCGCCTGTTGATACGGCTGCAAGTTAACGTTTGAAGCCCAATCGTAAAAAATAATATTTTACACTTAGTGTAAAAATGAACACGCCTATTGAAAAAGCCTGCACCGCTGTAGTAGTGCCGGCCGCAGCATATACAACTCACACGAACAAAAAAAAGCCACTGCCCGCAGGCAATGGCTTTTTCAGGATCTCCCCTGACACTTATTTCTTCTCTAATAATTTTTCAAGTAATGCATTTTTTTCTCTTTCAACTGTGAGAAGACGTTCATATAATTCAACCATTTTTTCAAACGGATTGAATGTAGGATAATAATTAAAAACAGATGCGTTGTCATGATTAGTGACTGTATTTCCAATAATGTTTATAGCAGCTTCTTCATCAAAATTCTTAATTGCATCAACCGGTACTTTCAAAGCTTTTGCAACATCATCCAGGATGGCTGCTTCAATGCTCTCCTTTGCTTCCAGCAACGAAATCTTTTTCTGGTTCCAGTCTTCACCCATTGCATCAGCAAGCGCTTCCTGTTTCATCCCAAGCATTTCCCTGAAACGTTTTACGTTGCGTCCTTCATGAATGTTCTTTGTAGCAGTACTCATATAACACAAATATAAGCTTTCATAAAAATAGAAAACACCGTCAATAAACCCAATAACTCACCGCATAAAATATCCTTTTTAAAGTATAAGATATCCCTTCACAGAATGGTATATCCACCAGCCGCATCACAACTTTGTACAGTCAATACACATCCATCAGCTCGGCCTTATCCTCCGAATTTATCCAACGTAGTCATGACGTAGTTGGAGCTTTGAGCGTAGGAGGAACTCACGTCTCACCACTATCGGCTTTCGACTATCGGCTTCCAACTATCGGCTATCAACTATCGGCTTACCATGAACCATGAACTATTAACCATGAACCATTAACCATCAACTATCAACCAATGCGCATAACCAACGACACCAAACCCCTTCCCAAAAAACTCCCTAAACCTATCCTCAAATGGCAAACAGAAGACCATGCCTCAACACAGGAGTTTCGTTTTCACATCCCGCAAGGCATCCTCATGCTCTGCAAATGTTGGGATTGCACACCCAATCAGCTCTTGTCCGATTTTATCGATAACCTCAATGCCGGTTCATGGAAACGTGAAGGAAGAGAAGAAGCAAAACAACACCTGCAGAATTACATCATTGCAATGCACTACGGTCAGGGGTTCTACCGCCAGGACGAAATCCGTACCCAACTTTCCGAACTCGATGCACTCGGCGCACAATGGCCCGGCTACGGACACGATAGTAAGAAAATGATAAAACGCTATTGCCGCTGGCGTGATCACTACACACACTACTTATTCAAAAAATGGTTCCGCAAAAACAACCGCAAACTCTAACCATCAAATCATCGATATGCAACTCACCAATCAAAAAATAAACTACGATAGCCTTTAATAATAATAGTCTGCAAAAAATCAACATGCCGCACAGAAGGTGATCGGAAATGCACAAATGCAATTAACTACAGTACTGCAAAAGCCAAATCAAGGCGTAATCCGAAAACCAGGCTGTCGAAGATCCCGGCCGCAGCGTCGGGATACATTGGTTTTCGGGGTCCTTTTTGCCTGTCCCGTAACAGCGGGAGTTACTTTTTGGACAACCTGTCCCGATGAGCGAAGCATCTTCGGGAGCAAAAAGTGACAGAAAAATGTTGCAAGCGCAGCGCCGCAAACAAGATAACTATGCAACTTCAAATTCAATTCATCACATCCTTCCCGCCATAGCGGAACACAAAAGAAAGAATAGTTGTGCGTGCACAACATTTAAACATGTAAAAAACAATCAAACTGCTGCAGGCAATATGATTGTGCAAATTCAAATGCCATTCACCACACCTTTCCCGCCTTAGCGACAGCAAAAAGAAAAGAAAAAAAGTGGGCGTCCAAAACTCTTGAGGTAACACTTAAAGTAAACTTCTTAAAACCTTCAATATGAATTACCTTAACGAACACGAATTCATCAAACTCCTCTTCCTCCTCTCCGATACCCAACAATGGCTCACCCAAATGAGTCATGATCTGCTCGCACAGTTACCCAACAGCAGCCGGCTAAAACAGAAAACCTATTATCTCAGTATCACTGCATTCGCCCACATCATCGAGCGTCATTACTATCGTATCGAACGCCACCCCGGCACCGGGAAATTCTGTATCCCCATTCACGACATTTTGCAGCACATCAAAGAAGCAAAAGACGAAGCACCACAGCCCGTCCATGGCACCTTAAACCTTGCCCGCACCAAAAACACAGGCACCATCATCGGCCACGAGCGCACCGGCACCCCCACCACCCACATCACCGTCATCACCTGCCCCGCCGGCAACATCATCACCGCCTTCCCCGGTTTGCCATAACCAGGGTTGCCAACCTTTGAAAGGTTGGCAACCCTATGTTCATCAGTGCCTATCTGTACAATCTGTAAGCAACCCGCCCACCCCTCTTGTCATTTCGACGATAGGAGAAATCTGTTCAATCCTGTTTTCATTAGTGCCCATCAGTGCAATCTGCCAGCAACACTCTCCCCGTCTTCCCGCCTTCCCAACCCCTAATTCCCAATTCCATTGCCCATTGCCCATTGCCTATTGCCCATTGCCCCTTGCCTATTGCCATCATCCTTCGCTCATCCTTCGCTTCAAAAGGCAGGATACTCCCACTCAACTCCCATGATAAAGCCTATTTAAAGCGTTCAAGTCGTATAAATCCGACACTCCCCCCGCTCCACCGCTTCCATCACAAATCATACATCAGACATCATCCATCAGACATCATACATCAGACATCATACATCAGACATCATCCATCAGACATCATAAATCCTACATCTAACTCCCAAATCCTTCCTATTTTCATCATCACAAAACCATCTGCTTTGAACCAGCGCTACTACTCCCTCGATGTATTCCGTGGTGCCACCGTGGCCCTCATGATCCTGGTAAACAACCCCGGCTCGTGGTCTCACATTTATGGCCCCTTAAAACATGCGCCCTGGCATGGCGTTACACCCACTGATCTGGTGTTCCCGTTTTTCCTTTTTGCCGTGGGCAATGCCATGGCTTTTGTAATGCCCAAACTGCAACAGGCAGGCGACGGCACCTTCTGGAAAAAAGTGATCAAACGAACGCTGCTCATTTTCCTGATCGGTTTGTTATTGAACTGGAGCCCGTTTGTAAAATGGAATGGAGATCTCTTACAAGTAAAGCCGCTCGATAATCTCCGCATCATGGGTGTATTGCAGCGAATCGCACTCTGTTACTTTTTTGCATCAGTCATCGTTTATTATTTCAAACAACGTGGGGCATTTGTAACAGCTGCTGTTTTATTATTACTGTATTGGATGCTTTGTTTAGTACTGGGTACACCCGGTGATTTGTTTAGTCTTAATGGATGGTTTGGCAACAGCATTGATAAAAGTATATTGGGCGAAGCTCATTTGTATACAGGTGAAGGAGTGCCCTTTGATCCCGAAGGATTGATGAGTACGTTCGCTGCTATTGTACAGGTGATCTTTGGCTACCTGGTTGGTGACTACATGCAAAAGATGACCCGCCTGAATAACGAAGTCGGGCAGGGTAATGTAAATGAAAACAAGACAAATGGATCTTACCAAATGATTGCTTCGCTGTTTGTTACAGCAACCATTCTTACTGTTACAGGGCTTGCCTGGGGTATGGTCTTCCCTATCAACAAAAAAATATGGACCAGCTCTTATACCATTTACACAACAGGTCTTGCCATCTACACAATTGCAACCATGATCTGGTTCATTGAAATCAAACAGGCTAAAAACTGGCTCACCAGATTTTTTGATGTGTTTGGCAAAAATCCGTTGTTCATTTTTGTATTGAGTGGCTTCTTACCCAGAGCACTGGGATTGATCCGTATTCCCAATGGCATCAACGATGAAGGCTTACCCAAATACCTTTCTCCATTCGGATGGTTCTATGAAAAGATCTGCAAACAAGTTCCCGGCATTCCCGAAAACGGCTCACTCGTTTATGCCATCTCCATGATCATCATGTACTGGGCAATTTGCTATTGGTTAGATAAGAAGAAGATTTATATTAAAGTATAGTTTAAACAAAAAACATAAAAAGACAAACTGATAAACATAGAATTACTTTGCGTATATAATAGTCTTTTATCCCAGTTAGACTATTAATATTCAATCAAACCGCTTCACATGGGGTGATCGTGCAACCTCAACTGCTTTTCACCACAGTAGTACAACAGTTCAATCAGGGCTGTTGCCGAAACATGGGGGTAATATGTTTCGGCTGTCTTTTGGTTACTTTTGGACAAGCAAAAGTGACAAATAAACCAGCTTGCGAAGCAAGCCCAACTAATATACTTGACAAAAGTAATAAAAGAGTTCGCAAGCAAACTTTCGTTATATCAATATAAAAAAGTTTACAGAAAAGAAAATCTATTGAAACGCAGCCTCCGCCACAGCCACACTCTCCGGCTTCCCCACATCAACCAGCTTATCACCACTATGATCATAACCAAGAATCGTATGCTCAGCAGCAAGATCAAGATAAGGCTCAGTTAAAGAGAACTTACCTTTTTGTTTCACCAATGAAAAAAAGCGTTGTTCAAACACAACCACACAACTGTATGCTTTCTCAATCAGTCTCTTTTTTTCTTCTTCACTATAACTAAGTACCGGCCCCTTCTCTTCACCCGTTGTTACATTACGCCAACCGCATAATTTATCTGCATCATCAAACAAAAAATTACGGGCTGTCTTCCGGTTGGTAACAGCAAACGAAATAAGTGGTTTGTGTTGTTGATGATACGCCAGCAGCGCATGTAGATTTAAATTGGTAAGAATATCTACATTGATTGTAACAAATGGTTCATCACCTTCCAGAAAAGGTCTGGCTTTCAATAAACCACCACCGGTTTCCAATACTTCATCCCGTTCATCACTGATGACAACATTGCTACCCCAGCCATTATTTTTTTCAACAGCTTCAATGATCTGATCAGCGAAGTGATGCACATTCACCACTACATCCGTAATACCAAATTGCTGCAGGTATTCAATAGTACGTTGCAATAAACTCTTGCCGTTTACCATAGCCAATGCTTTAGGATGATGATCCGTCCATGGTTTAAAACGTGAACCCAAACCTGCTGCAAAAATCATTGCTTTCATATCGATCTAAAATTACTTTGTGTTTTGTATCTCTTCTTTAACGTCACTGCGAGGAACGAAGCAGTCTCCTTGTAAACAGAACAAACTTCTGTATAGATTGCTTCGCCAAAAAACAAGGCTCGCAATGACGCCTCGTAGAAATACTTCCTCTCTGCGTTAAACTCTTGTTCTCCCTTCTCTGCGCCCAAGGAAGAAACACCTCACAACCTGCAAACCGTAACCTGTAACTTGCAACCTTCCACTCACCATTCACCACTTACCACTCACCTTTTAATACGTTTTATTAATCCAATTCTTCGCATCCTGCACCACATGTTTCAATTCAATCTTCACCCCGTACTTGTTTTTTAAATGACGGGCCAACGCATCAGCAGCATACACACTGCGGTGTTGCCCTCCTGTGCATCCAAAACTGATTTGCAGGTTGGCAAAGTTGCGTTGCATATAATCTTCCACAGCAATATCAATGATATTATAAACACTGTTTAAAAACTGCGGCATCTTTGTTTGTTGCTCCAGGAAATCTTTCACGCCTTTATCCCTTCCTGTTTGTGTTTTAAATTCTTCGATTCGGCCAGGGTTTAAAATACCTCTGCAATCAAACACAAATCCACCGCCATTATCTGTTTCATCCACAGGAATACCGGTTGATTTATAAGAGAAGCTGTTGATTCGCACAACAAGCGGCGTTTCTTCCGTTGCTTTCGGAGGTTCAAACCGGTGGATAATTTCATCCTCCACCATCAACCCAAGTATACGTTCAAATTCAGGTAACTTAATACCAACATTCCGGTTACTTAAAAACCATTTGAGATTTCGTAAGGCCAATGGTATGCTTGTTAAGAAATGTGCCTTGCGTTCAAACAATCCACGGAAACCATATGCACCCAACACCTGCAACAAACGGATCAGCACATAACCATTGTACTGACTTACAAACCTTGTGCGGTCTATTTCTTTCTGCAACACATTCTCCAGGCAATCCATATAATACTCCAGCAGATTATTCTTCCATTCATCAGGCAACTCTGCTTTTGCCTGCCAAAGCAAGGAAGCCACATCGTACTGCACAGCTCCTTTCATACCACCCTGGTAATCGATGAAATGAACCTTCCCTTCTTTTACCATTACATTTCTGCTTTGAAAATCACGGAACATAAAATATTTATGATCCACACGTGTGAGATAAATACTCAGGTCTTCAAAATCTTCAATAAGCTTTTCTTTATCATAAGGAATTTTCAACGTATCAAAAAAGTAATAGCGGAAATAAAGCAAATCAGAAACAATGGCCTGCCGTCCAAACTCTCTTGAGGTGATACACCAATCGTAATTAAAATCTTTATGCCCTTTGATCTGCAGGTGTGCCAGTTGCTGCAGACTTTGTTTAAATAAACTATACACATGCTCATTATAACCATGTTGCTCCAGTTCATTCAGCAATGAAATATCACCAAAATCTTCCTGCAGGTAAATGGTCTCTTCTTCATTCACCGCATAAATAGCAGGCACCGGGCAACCCCGCTGCTGAAAATGTTTACTGAACTGAAGAAAAGTTTGATTTTCCTTGATGTTTTTGCTGGTTGTTGCAATACATACAACAGTTCCTTTAACACGATAATAAACACGGTCACTTCCGCTCTGCGGCACTTTGTCGATGCTTTCAGGCGGAGCCCCGAACGTGGCAGTATATAAAGCAGCAACCTGTTCCATTGTTTCTTGCATATAAATTGATTGCGGTAAAAGTAAATGAAAATGAAAAGACAGCAAACGTCTCAATTGAAATACACTATAGTTTAATTGAGCTTTTCTACATTTAGAAGAATAAGTTTTCGGCCTTGCTATATATTTTTTAATTTCAGTTTACACAATCAAACTAACTACTAATGATCAAGCTGAAACATTTTTTAACAGCAGCCCTCCTGTTGCTGTTCATCCCGGTATTTGCACAAAAACAAACAGTTCGTGGTAAAATAACCGATAAAAGCGGCAACCCGCTTGAAGATGTATCGGTACTCATCAAATCAACAAGAACAGGAACCGCCACCGATAAAGATGGCAATTTCAGTATTGAAGCAGCATCAACCGATGTGCTCGTGTTCAGTATTGTAGGATACAAAACAGTTGAGGAACTTGTTGGAACAAACACATCTATGAACATCATTCTTGAATCAGGCTCAACTGATCTGGGCGAAGTGGTGTTGGTAGGTACACGTCGCTTAGGAAGAGTAAAAACAGAAACGCCTGTACCTGTTGATGTGGTGAACATCGGGCAGGCTGCATTACCAACTGCAAGAATGGATGTAACATCTATACTGAATTATGCAGCTCCTTCTTTCAACTATAATAAACAAAGCGGCAGTGATGGTGCCGATCATATTGATCTGGCAACATTGCGTGGACTTGGTCCCGATCAAACATTGGTACTCATCAATGGCAAGCGTCGTCATCAAACAGCATTCATTGCCGTGTTTGGTACAAGAGGTCGTGGTAATTCAGGAACTGATCTCAGTGCAATTCCTGTGGGCGCCATTGATCGTGTGGAAGTGTTGCGTGATGGTGCTTCTGCACAATACGGTTCTGATGCCATTGCAGGTGTCATCAATATTGTATTGAAAGAAACAGTCAACAAATTCAATGCAAACATTGGCTACAGTGGTTACTACGATAAAAAATACAACCCGCATTTCAAGAAAGAACAAAACCTCTATGTACATGATGGTGCTGTTGACGGAAATACGTTTTCAGTGAATGCCAACTATGGATTTAAAGTTGGTGAAAAAGGTTTCATCAATCTTACCGGTAATTTCTTAAGCCAGGGAAAAACATATCGTCAGGCATTGGAGACAAATGAAAATAGTGCCGACTTTATGTACACCAACATTTATCGTCGTGGACATGGTGACGGATCGCTCACGGCAGGTGGTGCATTTCTGAATGCAGAAATTCCGATCAAAGGCAAAACAAGTTTCTATGCATTTGGTGGATATAACGGAAAGAAATCAGATGCATATGCGTTTACCCGTAACTGGAGTGCAAGGCCGGAACGTTTCCCCACAGACAATAACTGGAACCTGATCTTTGTTCCATCAGTAATGAAAGTAACAGCCGATGACACAACTTTCAGTCCACACATTCAAACCAATGTAAGTGATTTCTCAATGGCAACAGGTGTGAGAGGAATTTCAACCGGTGGATTGAACTGGGATATCAGTAACACCATTGGCCGAAACAATTTTCATTTCTTTGGCGATAAAACATTCAATGCTTCTTTAGGGCCCAATCAAACGCATTTTGATGATGGTGGTTTCAACTTCTTACAAAACACGGTGAATGCTAATTTCAGTAAAGAGTTAAATACAAAGATCAATCTTGCCTTTGGTGCTGAGTATCGTTATGAGCGTTACAGTTTATATGCAGGCGAAGAAGCATCTTACAAAAATTTCAATCCTAACAAATATGATGCAGGTTATGATGTGTATGTTGCCGGTGGCGCACAAGGTTTCCCCGGCTACCAACCTGCGGATGAAGTAACAGCCAACCGTTCTGTGATTGGTGCTTATGGTGATATGGAATTTGACATAACAAATAATTTCTTAGTAACTGTTGCAGCACGTTTCGAAAACTACAGCGACTTTGGATTTACCCATAACTACAAAGTAGCAACACGTTTAAAGCTGGCTCCAACATTTAATTTGCGTGGATCATTCAGTACAGGTTTCCGTGCTCCTTCTTTGCAACAGATCAATTTCAGTTCAACATTCACAACAGTACAGGGTGGTAATATTGCAGAAGTAAAAATTGCACCGAACTACAGTGAGCTGGCAAAGCTGGCTGGTATTCCTGATCTTACACAGGAAAAGAGCACCAATGTAAGTTTAGGTTTTACCTGGAAACCGGTGAGTGACTTCAGTATTACCATTGATGGTTACATGGTAAAAGTAAAAGACCGTGTGGTATTAAGCGGACAGTTTGATGCATTTGATTCGAATCTTGATCCAACATTAGCATCACGCCTGCAGGCTTTGAATGTTAGCTATGCACAATTCTTTGCCAATGCAGTAAATACAACCAATAAAGGAATTGATGTAGTAATGGATTATAACAAACGCTGGGGCTCACAAAGCTTTCGTGCATTGTTCACAGGTAACTTCCAGGAAATGAACATTGACAAGATCAATGTTCCTGCTAAACTGAGTGGCTCTGATTTTCTGAAATCAACATTCTTAAATGACCGTGAACAAAAATTCATTCTTGCATCGGCACCAAAAACAAAATTTGGTTTCAACTTTGAATATGGTTGCAAAAGTTTAACTGTTGGAACAAGATTGACTTACTTCGGCAAAGTTGAATTGCTTGGATATGGTGAAGATGGCTTAGGCATTAATCCGCAGGTACCACTTGATGCTGATCCCAGCAAATACGTAGATGACCTTTATATCTACAATGGCAAACTGGTAACCGATCTTTATCTCGGTTATAAGATCAACAGCAAGATTTCTTTGTTTGGTGGAATTGATAATTTATTGAATGTACATCCTGATCTTGGTGTTGCACCCGGTGCAAAAGGCTGGGCGTTCAATAATGAAACCGGTGGACCTTGGGATGCTGTACAAATGGGTGGTAACGGTATGCGATTCTTCTTACGTCTCGGTTTACAACTCTGATTAAATTCATGAACACGTAAAGGCTGATGCATATTGCATCAGCCTTTTTTTATTTGTACATGTTGAATCGCTAATTTTAATCATGCGTCGTTTCATACAATCTGTTTTCACCAAACCCGTTGCCCGGCTTGCTGACCGCTTTTCAAGTAAGCCCAATCTTCAACGGGTGCACGAAGCGTTAACAAAATTGTATGCACACACGCTTGAGCATCCGGGAAAGAAAGGATTGTTATTGCCGGTGAATGCAGATACAGACAAGTTCATCATTTTTAGTGACCAGCACAAAGGCGCAAAGAATGGCAGCGATGATTTTATGATGGCCGAGCCAAACTACCTTGCAGCATTAGATCATTATTACCTGGCTGGTTTTCATTTTATTTCATTGGGTGATAGTGAAGAGCTTTGGGAAAATACCGTATGGCCAGTGAAATCAAAGAACAAACTCACAACGGCTGCAGAAAAAAAATTTCTTACTGAAAAACGTTTTATTAAAGTATACGGTAACCATGATGTATTCTGGAACAATGATCCGTTTGCGCCGCTGCACCTGTTGAGTATGTATAAAGAACCCGTTAAGATCTATGAAGGAGTTGTGTTGCAAACAACCATCAGCAATACAAAACTTGATTTCCTTCTCACACACGGTCACCAGGGCGATGGGCAAAGTGATGGCAATGCATTCAGTGCATGGTTTGTTTCAAGAATATGGGGGCCTTTGCAAAGCTATCTCAACTTAAACCCTAATACACCTGCCACTAACAACGCATTAAAAAGTGTACACAACCGTTTTATGTATGATTGGAGCAAACAGGAAAAAAATCCCGTTCTTATAACAGGGCACACACATCAACCGGTATTTGCATCACTCACACATCTTGAGCGTTTGTACAAACAACTCATTCATGCAAGAGAAAAAGCTGATGAAGCTACAACGGAGAAACTCAATAAAGAGATCCGCTTCCGCCAGGAAGAATACGATTATGTAAACAAGAATTACATTAAAATGAAACCGTTTTATTTTAATACAGGATGTTGTTGTTACAGTGATGGCGATATTACCGGTATTGAAATAGCTGATGGTATGATCCGCCTTATCAAATGGAAAAAGAAAGAGAACAACTCCATTCGTGAAGTGTTGGAAGAAATGAAACTGAGCGATCTGCTCATTTGATCATTTGCCTTTACCTTTGCGGGCCATGAAACAATTCATCAATCTTCTTGCAGCAGTATTCCTTTTATTTACAGCAATAACAGGCTCAGCACAAAACACAAGACTAAGAGACAACAACAGCATCGGCTGGTACTCCGGCACCGGTACATTTTCTTTTAATAAAAAGTGGAGTGGCCATTTAGAATACCAATGGCGAAGAGAAAATTATATTACAACCTGGCAACAAAGTTTGCTACGTACAGGTATTAACTACCACGCAAACAGTAACACTACGTTGCGGATGGGTTATGCATGGGCCGAAACCTATGCTTATGGTGATTATCCTCTCAATGCATTTGGAAAAACATTTACTGAACATCGTATTTATGAAGTAGCCACACTTACGCAACGAACAGGTTCTCTCGACCTAAGCCACAGAATCATGCTGGAGCAACGTTGGCTGCCACGCTACAACTCTGCTGCATCGGCAAAACCTGATGACTGGTTGTTTATGAACCGGGCCCGTTACATGTTGCGTTTACAACAATCTTTAAAAGGAAAAACGCTGGAAGATAAAGAACCATATGTTGCTGCGTATGATGAAATACTTGTTGGCTTTGGTAAAAATGTAAATGAAAATATTTTCGATCAGAATCGTTTCGGTTTGTTGCTTGGTTACCGTTTCTCACCAAAGTTCAGACTGGAAGCAGGATACATCAGTCAGATTGTACAACTAGCAAGAGAGATCAGCGGAAGAAATGTATTTCAACACAACAATGGTTTTATCCTCAACAGCTTTTTCAATATCAATTTTTAATGAGTGTTGTTTATAAAAAGAATCCCCGATCAATGATCGGGGATTCTTTTTATCATATTTTATTTCTCCCATTTATTATTAGCCGGGTTCATATCAGGCAACCGCATTTCAGGATCAACAATTACTTCTTTCACTGCAGCTTTTGTTGCAACAGGGAAAGTCCACGTATCGCCACGTTGCCAAACTTCAACGGGCAGTTTAATGAGTTGCTCAACTCCATTTACATCAACCACTTTTACAGTTACAGGCATGGGCATTTTTTCAAGCAGCTGCAATTTAATGGTAACACCGCTGATGCCGCCTTCATTCAATGGTTTTACTTCATTCACTGCCACATCAAACTTCCATGTGTTCAATACCCAGCTGCGCCAGAACCAATTGAGATCTTCACCGGCAACATTTTCAATGGTGTGAAAGAAATCCCAGGGAGTTGGATGTTTAAATGCCCAACGATGAACATACTCTTTCAATGCACGGTCAAAACGTTCTGCACCCAATACTTCATTCCGTAATACATACAACATCATTCCCGGTTTAAAATAAGCAGCTACTCCAAGGTTTTGTTGCTGCAAAACATCAGCACCATTCAGCATACCATCCATTTTATCGCCAAACATATAATTGGCCATACCGCTTGCACTTGGCACTTCTTTATACTCCCCATTATTAAAAGCTTCACCTGAAAGTATGTTGATGAATGTATTGAACCCTTCATCCATCCATGCAAATTTGCGTTCGTTGCTTCCAACGATCATGGGAAACCAGGTGTGTCCAAATTCATGATCTGTTACACCAAACAACCCTGCTTCTGTTGCGGCTGCACTGCAAAACACAATACCGGGATATTCCATTCCACCTACAATACCAGCCACATTTGTTGCAACAGGATAAGGAAACTCATATAAGTACTTGCTGTAAAACTCAATACTTGCTTTTGTATATTCAGTTGAACGACGCCAATCGTTTCCATCTTTTTTCGATGCACTTTCTTTTGGATACACACTTACTGCCATTGCCGTTTTTCCACTCGGCAAATTCATACGTGCTGCATCCATGATGAAGGCAGTACTGGCGGCCCATGCCACATCTCTTGTATTTTCACATTTGAATTTCCAGGTAGTGAATGGATTACCGGGGCGAGAGGAAGCTTTATTCACTTCATCAGCCGAACGGATCACTACTGTTTTATCACTCTTCATTGCATCGCCCCAACGTTTGATCTGCTCTGCAGTAAAACATTCTTCCGCATTCATTAAACCCCCACTTCCTACAACGATCATATTCGATGGTGCGGTAATGCTGTATTCAATTGTCCCATATTCCAGGTAAAACTCACCTGCACCCAGATAAGGATTTACGTTCCATCCATTAATATCATCATACACACATGCACGTGGAAACCATTGTGCCACTTCGTACACCCAGCCATCTTTTTGTTTCAAACGACCCATACGATCGGTTCCATATTCAGGAACCGTAAACTTGTATTCAATCACAATTTTTGCAGATGCACCTGCATTCTTTAATACTTCGGGTAACCATACCTGCATGCGTGTATCTGTTACCTGGTATTTTGTATCAACCAGTTTTCCGTTCTGTTCAATTTTTACTGATTGGATCATATGACCATCAGTGAACTCACCGTTGGCCCAACGTCCGCCCAGCGTTGTGGTAGTAGCCGAGCCACGTGAATCTTTACGATAAATATTCTGATCGAGCTGTAACCATAGAAAACTTAACGCATCAGGACTGTTGTTGACATACTGTAACGCAACGGTGCCGCCTACTGTATGTTTATCCGGATCGATGGTTGCCTGTATAGTATAATTGGCCTGGTTCTGCCAATACTTTGGCCCGGGCTGACCGCTGGCACTCCTGTATTCATTACCAAAGTTTGGATAGAAGAACGGATGAAACGCTTCACGATGATCGTACTTACTCTGTGCAAGCAATACAGTGGCAACACACACACTCACTGCCAGGAAAAATAATCTCTTCATAGTTGTGATTAATAGTAGCGCTAAAGAAACGAAGCTTTGCCTATATGGGAAAGAATATTTTGTTAAAAGGTAAGCCCAGTATGACTTTGTACATTTCAAACGCCCGGGTTGGCAAGTCGATTACCCTTCCCAAAAAAAATATTTTTCTTTTTCTGTAATAATCGTTCAGGCCCTGCATCAAATAGCTGTAAACGAAAAAAAACAAGTAATTATAAAATACATCATCATGAAGAAAATCATCGCCCTCTTAACCATCAGCCTTATCATCGTTCAGGCAAATGCTCAAACCAATGCGTTTAAAGTAGAAGTAACTGGCAAAGGTCAGCCCATTATCCTTATTCCCGGCTATAGTTGCAGCGGTGAGGTTTGGAACGAAACGGTTGCTCATCTGAAAGACCGCTACGAATGTCATGTGATCACCATTGCAGGTTATGCAGGTGTGCCTAAACTGGACACACCTATTCTTAAAACCGTGCGTAACGAACTCATCAACTATGTAAAAACAAAAAAGCTGAACAAGCCAATGTTGATCGGTCATAGTTTGGGTGCCTTTATGAGTTTGTGGGTGAGCAGTGTGGAGCCAGATCTGTTTGGAAAGATCATTTGCGTAGATGGGTTACCTTTTGTATCGGCCGTTTCAGATACCACTGCCAATGCAGAAGTGTTGAAAAAGAATCCACAGTTCAACCCGGAAGCTGTAGCAAAGAATTTTGAAATGATCCCCAACGAAAATTATGTAAAGAATATGACGGGTGCGATGTTGTACCAGGTGAAGGATACAGCACGTGCAGTTCAAATTGCTACCTGGAGTTCGCAGTGTGATCGCCGCACATTGGGTTATACCATTGTTGAAATATCAACTACCGATCTGCGTGAAGACATTGCAAAGATCAAACAACCGGTATTAGTACTCGGGAGTATTTATGGTACAGAAGCAAACAGCCATGTAATGTTGAATCACCAGTTCAGAAACGTACCCAACAAAACCATTGAAGTAGCCAACAGCAAACATTTTATTATGTATGATGTGCCTGAGTGGTTCTATGCAAAAGTGGATGCATTCTTACAATAAATTTTGCAAAACCAAATTCAACATTATCTTACCGCTGCAATGAGACAGGAAGAACAGTTTACAGCATTATACAAGCAATACGCTCCAGGTATTCGCAAGCTCTGTTTGGGTTATACCGGCGATGCAATGCTGGCCGAAGATCTGTTGCAGGAGAGCTTTGTGAAAGTGTGGAAGAATATGGAAAAGTTCAGAGGTGATGCCGCTTGGAGTACATGGATCTATCGGATTGCCGCCAACACCTGTTTAACACACCTGCGAAAAAAGAACGAACAGTTTGTAGATGCTGATGAAGAACGATTGGCGATGATACCGGATGATGAGCGCAACAAGGAACAGGAAGTACAGTTGCTGTACAAATGCATCAGCAAACTGGCAGAAACAGACAGACTGATCATTACACTGGTACTCGAAGACAAACCTTATGAAGAAATTGCCGAGATCACCGGCATTACTGAAAATAACCTGCGTGTAAAAATTCACCGTATTAAAAAACAGCTCAGCGAAATTTACAACAGTTATGAAAGACTTTGATGCAATAAAAGATTTGTGGCAACAGTCGAAACCGGCTGAACAAAAAACAGTGGACCTGCAGGCCATCACCCGTCAATCGAAAGATACGAGGACGAAGCTATTCCGGCAGTTGCTGTTTGGTGGTATCACCTTATTCTTTACCGTTGTGTTCATCACCTGGATGATGTATTTCAGTACGATGAAACTCACTTGGTTCGTTACACATATTGCCGTATGGATCATTAACACAACCGTTCTGTTACAATCTGCCCTTACACTTTTCACCGCTTACAAAGTAAGCTTAGTAGATGATACATTGCCGCCTGCACAACACCTGCAGCAATGGGAAGATTATTATGCATTCCGTAAAAAACAAATTCAATGGAATAAACCCCTCTACTTTTTGTTTCTGAATTTAGGTATGGGTTTGTATTTTTTAGAAGTGGTGCATGGCCGCCCAATCGGTTATATTATCCTGCTGATTGCGGTGTACTGCGGCTGGATGCTGTATGCGTATTTCATTCTCGGTAAACGCATTTTAGAAAAAGAAGAAAAGCGCTTAAAAGGAATTATGGATGAGTTGAAGTTGATTGAAGAGCAGTTGAAGGCGGAATGATTAAGCCTTGGGAGTTCGATACCCCGTTTTGATCTTCCAGTATTCAATGTAGTAAGCAATTTTAGGGATAGATAGATCTAAGAGTCTTGGAAATTTATACTCTGCTTTAATGAAATTATGTTCAGCCGGCTCATAGTAATAGATCACCAGGCTTCTAATAGTATCTTCCCCTCTATCCTCATCCTTAATATAAGTGGCACCTATAATATGCCATTCATAATAACAATCCGTCTCTTTAAGCCAGATGCCTTTCTTATTAATAATAATTTTAGGCTTTCTATCATAGGAGAGAACAAATGTATATATGAATAAGCAGGCAAAAGGAATAATCACTAGCATAAAAAAAATACTTGGTGAATTAAAATACTCGTAGAGAAGGGTAAGAATAAATACTAACAAAGCAGTTGAAATTATGATATAAGCTTTCTTACTTCTCCGCACAATTATTTCTTCCTTTTCCGGTGGAATATCATCTACTTCATTACCAACGTCCCACGTGCTTATGTAAACATCTCCCTTTTCTTTGAACCAGCCAGCTGGCTTTTCTTTGTACAACTCATTTATCAAGCGTACTAATTCAATCTTTCTTTTTTCAAAGGCATCATCCATATTCATAAAGATAATCCCTGCTGTCAATTTCAGAAAAAATCATGTTTTTAATAGCCCGCTCCTATGGAGCGGAAAACAAATCAACATTTTTCTACCAACAGATTGTCCCTAGGGGACATAAAACAAAAAACTCCTGCTACATTTCTGCAGCAGGAGTTTAATTTGAATGCTAGCTTTTGCCTATTGACAATTGCCTATTGCTGATTGCCCTTACTCTCCTTCCACTTCTCTCGTCTTCTGCCAAGGCTTGATACTCGGCCCATCCATCTTCACGATCTTGGGTGTAAACTTTCCAACAACATCAACCAACGATTGCTGGCTCTGCATCACCAATTCAATATCCTTGTAAGCAAATGGAGCTTCATCTAATCCGCCTCCCATTAATTTCACGCCATGCTTTTTCAATTCATCTTTCAATGCATTGTGCGTAATACTTTGCATAGCTTTTGAACGACTCATTAAACGTCCTGCTCCATGTGAAGCAGAATTCACCGATGCCATTTCACCTTTACCTTTTACAATAAAGCCTGCGGCTGTCATGCTTCCCGGAATAATACCCAGTACATCTTTACCTGCTGGTGTTGCACCCTTACGATGAACGATCACATCTCTTCCTTCCCACTTTTCTTTCCACGCAAAATTGTGATGATTCTCCACCATCTTCATGGGTCTTCGTCCAAGTTGTTTGGCGATCTTTTGATGAATCACATGATGACAGGCACTTGCATAATCACCGGCTAAATTCATCGCTAACCAATATTCCATTCCTGCTTCTTCATCAAGATTTAACCAGGCAAGATTTTTTGCATCTTGCGGTAAACGTCGTTTGCTGATAGCGATCTTGGTATAATGGTTGGCAATATTTGCACCTAACGCTCTTGAACCGGAGTGACTTAACAGCCCGACATACTTACCAGCTTCCACACCCAGCTTTTCATCTTTCTCTGCAATTTCAACGATACCAAATTCAACAAAGTGATTACCGCTTCCGCTGCTACCTAATTGTTTCCATGCACGACCATGCAGATTTTTCAGCAACGGTAATTCAAAGAACAATTCGTTATCCATCACTTCATGATCTTCGCTTTGCTTGAACTGTGCACCGCTACCGAATAAAGTAGCTTCGCCAATTTCTCTTGCAAAAAAAGCTTCACGTTGTACCAACTCTTTCGGATCGATATCAAAAATGCTCAAACACATTCTGCAACCAATATCTACACCAACACCATAAGGTATCACTGCATTCTCTGTAGCTAACACGCCACCGATCGGTAAACCATATCCGTGATGTGCATCGGGCATTAAGGCACCGGCAACTGCCACAGGTAATTTTGCTGCGGTGTACATCTGGTGCATGGCACTTTGTTCAATATGCTCACTTCCGAAAACACTAAATTGAATTCCGTTTTGATTCAACGACAACTCTCCTTCACTTTCTTTTTCGTCCGGCATCAATTGTTTTGCGATCAATGCCAGCACGGCATCATCTAAATAATTTGCAGGTGATGCCAACACTGCTTTCAACAGTTCCATAACTTCCTCCTTTGTGTGATGCTTGTAATTTTTCTGCATCACATTCATAGCGACGCTGATCACCGGTCCTTCCGGGTAGCCAATCGCTCTTAATTCTTTTCCTGATATTTTTAACTTGCTCATTGTTCTTACTTTTTAAATTCTTCACGCACTTTTTCCATTTGGGTTAAGTGCCTGTTTACGTGCTGCACCAAAAAATGGATATAGTGATACACATCAATCTTTCCGAGATCATTAACACTCATCATTGTTTTGTAAAGCACTCCTTCTCCCTTAGGCATTTGATCAAGAAATGACAGACATTCCAGCATTTGTTCTTTCAAAGTTGACTTGATTTCGTTTAATGACAATGTCCCTTTTGGTTCCATATGCTCAGGCCTGTTCCATTTAAAAGAATTGTGTTCGCCAATCATTTTCAATTTATCCCAATCCAAATCATAGTTAAGAAGCAAATCATCATAGTTTTTATCTTTTGCTATTTCAACAGCTTTTGCTGTTCCTTTTCTGATAAGAATTAGTAAGAAATGATTGGTGATAGAAACATGTTCCAATACTTCTCTGATTGTCCATCCACCTTTAGCAGGTCGATAATCTAATAGTTCATCATTCGCTTCAAAACACAAAAACAAATCAGCAAATGCTTTTGATAGATCTTCCCTAATCCTAGTAATTACATTTTGTATCATAATTTGATTAAAGCTAAATAGGTTTATTCAATAGAATTCCCAACCGCACAATTGTGCGACGCAACAAAAACTCAATAGTAGCAGTGGCGGCAACAAAATAATCATCACTCACCACTACTTACCATTTTATTTCTGCGGTACGAAAATCTGCTTCAATTGCTCGATCAACACACCGTTACCACTTACACTGATGTTGCTGATCTTGTCGGCGATCTTTTCTACATATTCCATTTCCTTCAGTTTCCACAACATCGCATTTTCTTCCATCAGCTTGGCAGTGTTGAGCAAGCTACGGGTGCTGGCAGTTTCTTCACGACGCATGATGCTGTTGGTCTGTGCTTTCTTTTCGGCAATCAACACCTGGTTCATGATCTCTTTTACATCGCCTGGCAAAACAATATCACGGATGCCGAAGCCCATCACTTCAATACCCAACGCTTCCGCTTTCTCTTTTACCTGTGCCAGCACAAAAGGAGCTACCGCTTCTTTTTTCTCCAGCAATTCATCGAAACCATAACCGGCAATGTACTCACGCAAGGCCAGTTGAAAAGCCACATACAATTGTTGATCGTAGGCTTTGTTTTGCAACAACGCTTTTTCAATATCGGCCACCTGGTATTGTGCCCATGCATTCAAACGCAAAGCCGCTTTGTCTTTGGTTAGAATTTCCTGGCCGTTGATCTCCAGTTGCTGCTTACGCATATCTACTTTACCTACATGCACTGCAATGTTATTCTTCCACCAATAGTACACACCGCTGTTCAGAGTTTCTACATATTTACCATCTACAAACAGTACCGCTTTTTCATAGCTCTCAACAGAGTAGCTACGCACATAGCTTGCCAGCAAACGATTTTGCAATACCACACGATCAATTTCTTTTTCAATTTCGATGCTGCCGATATCGGCACGAACAAAAGTATAATCGATCACTCCTTTCCAGTAAGTATAACGACCTGCAGTCAATACCTGTTTCAGCAAACCGTTCTCGTATTGCAATACGATCTCATTGTCTTTTACCTCAACCACCTGCAATGCTTCGGCCAGTTCAGCATCTTTCAAAAGAATGTTCAATTCAATTGGTGCCACAAATGGTTTGGTAAGATCGTACACATACGCTTCCTTGTTCCACAACCAATACTTACCTTCTTTCAGCATGTATTTATACACGCCATCTTTAAATACCAATGCCACCTGGTAGGCATTTACTTTTACACGTTTCATTGTTTATTGCTTTGTTAGCGGGTTATTACACCCACTGCTTTTTAAAAAATAATAAAGCCGGCTGTATGATCATCCTGTTATTACGGAAGCGGAATTTCTGTACTGCTGTTGCAACCGGTTCATCAAACACCTGTTGATGATGTTTGTATCATCAATTCTGAATGATGAAGCAACTGCTGTTACAATACTTCTATGTTCGCTTTCGGGTAATTACCTGATTGCAGTTTGTATGGATTTATCGATAACGATTTATTCATTCGCACTGCCGGTCAATCACCCGGCTTTATTTGTTGGTCAGCATTTGAGAAGCGCTGTACTTCGTCTGCTACATTATCAGTGTAGTGTTCTACCATTGAACTATTCACCCTTGAGATGAAACAGGATTCGAACCTGTACTTGGGAGCTGACACTCTAGCCACTTGAGTTACCCCGTTTTTACGGGAGAAGGATTCGAACCTTCGTCCTTCAGCGTATTGGCAGGCATAGCACAACTGCAACAACAGCATACAACAGGTTACTACCGTTGCACTATCGTGCTTCTTTGAAACACAGATCCGGTTTGCTGTCAATCTGCATATACCTGTCTTGCCGTGAAGCAAGCTCTTTATTGTCTGAACCATGATTTGGGGAGATGAAACAGATTCATAAGATTATTCTCTTCATAATCCATTAAATCCACCCAAATCCCGGTTCAGACATTTTAATTCATTAATTCCACCTGTCTGCGAAAACCAATCACTTCAACTTTTTCAACCTGTTGTGTTTTTTCATGCGGGTTGGCAATCTCTGCAATGGTCATCGGTTGATCAATCAGCTTATCGAAACCAAAATGATTTGATAAACGATTGGCTTTCTCCACACCCAATTTTCCAAACTCATACTTTGCGATCAGTCTTCCTTTGCGCATCAACGCACTATCAACCATGGTTAGCGAACTGTTGAAGGTGCAGATCAATTGCACATTCAGAAAATCAGCCAGTAACCCATCCGAAATATTCAACAGGTTCGATACAGATGAGCTGCTGCTGTACTTTCTGTCCATGATAATATTCTCTGCATCCTCAATGATCAATACCGTGTTGGGGTTATCAATGAGCAGTTCAATAAAATCAGGGTTCATCAAATTACCGGCAACCGAAGGCGACAGGAACAACACACGTTTCTTGATTTTTCCAACCAGGTAACGCAGGTAGGTTGTTTTGCCCGTGCCGGGTAACCCATGCAGCAATACAATTCCTTTGTCGTTCTTTTGACTCAATCTTTTTCTGATCACTTCATCTACTTCCTTAAAATCATCTTCATAAAAAAGATTCAAATCAAGCTTGGTACGTTTGATCTCCATTGCTTTTAAACCGAGATGACTCCTGTTCTGCACGATCAGGTTGATCTCCAAAGGTTGCCGACGTTGTCGTTCCTTAAACTGATTCACCATTATGGTGAGTTCCTGCACAAACGATTCATTTGTTCCGTCGTGTAATACTTCGCAATAGTCATCATCAAATTCAAGTATGCAATTATTGGTTAAGATCACCACTGTCTTATCGAACTGGAATTTCTTTTTCTTTTGCTTGTACCAGCGTGTCTGATGAATATCCTTTATCATTTCAGCATAACGCTCCTTAAATACTCCAAATGCTTTTTCACCATCGATATAATTCATGAAATGAATACTCGGCAAGCTGTTGAAACAATACAGGTATAAAATTTTCGTATCCAAAAAATTATCAGAAAACACATTGTTCGCACTGATCACTTTTTGATTAAATAAACTGTCCATTGTTTTAAATTTTTAATTGTCTGAACCTTGATTTTTAGGATGATTGGGATTTACAGGATTACATATATTTCCTAATTGTCCCAATCATCTCATATATCCCGGTTCTGATTTATTGTACCACTTTATTTGCGCAACTGGAACTGGCGAAGGCTTCCGGTTTTGCTTTGAACGCAAAGCCCATCCCCATGATATAACCCATTGCTTCTTTCAACGCATCATTACTTTTAAAAGAAGGGTTGGTGTTAATATCAGCATGCACTTCCATATCCACATCATACAAGGTGAACAACATGCACAATCCATAAGCCACATCAATGCTCATGGCAACTTCTGTTAACATCCGTTGCTTGATGCTCATTTTTTGTTTTGTTGTTTCATTGTGGATGTACATGAAACCACCTTTTCCTTTCCGGATGAAAACGATCACGGTTGCAAATTCAGTTTCCCTGCTTTTCACCTGGCTATCGGTACCAATGCACACTTTCAGTTCGTGTCCCATTTCTTTTTCACGTACCAATACAGCTCTTACTTCGTCCTCAATAGGCCGCCGAATTTTTTCTCCGTTCAATTTTCTCCATTGCCGCTGTACCATTGTTTTACATTTTTAATTTTTCATTCTTCATTTCTCATTTAAAGTGGTGCCCCGTGGAATTGAACCACGATGTCCGGGATTTCACTCCGGTGCATATATCCATTCTGCCAAAGCACCATTTGTTTGTTACAGTTACTGACTGATATCTTATTTCCTCATCATCGAACTAAACTGTTCCAAACAATTGCGGAGAGTAAAGGAATCGAACCTTTGTATCGAATAAACGACAGCCCAAGCTTAGCAGGCTGGCACATTACCACTCTGTCAACTCTCCAATTATGAGGATGAAGAAAGATTCGAACTTTCAACCAACGGTCTAACAAACCGCCGCTCTGCCGTTGAGCTATTCATCCATTGTAGTCCCGCTGGGACTCGAACCCAGAACCCTCCGGTTAAAAGCCGGATACATCTACCAATTGAGCTACGAGACTATTTGTTGCGACTGTTGGAATCGAACCAACTACCACTATCTTGTAACGATAGTTTTCTACCATTGAATTAAGTCGCACTGTTGTGATGACTGAAAGACTCGAACTTTCAACCTTTACCGTATCAGGGTAATGCTCTCAACCAATTGAGCTAAGTCATCTTTTTTTGTTGACCCAATCAGATTTGAACTGATAACCTTGAACGTATAAGGTTCCTGCTCTCACCATTGAGCTATGGGTCAATGATTGTTGCGGCTACAGGATTCGAACCTGCAACTAAGGCTTATGAGACCTTCGAGTTAACCGTTACTCTAAACCACAATCTGTTGTTGACTTAACAAGAGTCGAACTTGTATCTCTGCGTTCGTAGCGCAGTATTCTCATCCATTGAACTATAAGTCAAATTTGTACGGCTTTCAGATTCGAACCGAATACAATCATCTGCTACTTACCTCTCAGAAAGCGAGGGAGATGATCATGTTACCATTACACCAAACCGTATTGGTTGACTCCGGGACTCGAACCCTGTTCTTCACATTCACAGTGTGATGCTTTACCAGATAAACGAAAGCCAACAATTGCTATTGAGGATAGATTCGAACTATCATCATCAGTGTCAAAGACTGATATGCTAAACCATTGCACCACTCAATAATTTGTAACCCAGGCCGGATTCGAACCGACATTTTCTTTTGCAAGAACAGTATGGCTGTAAATGCGCTTCCCTACTTTGTATCTACATTTCGGTGCAACTGCAAATTCTATTCATCAAAACGATTAGTAATGACGACATCTTCCATACACTACACGGCTTAGTCAATACTTTTTCCGCAGCTTTTCCTTTTAAGCTACAGGGTCATTCATTTCTGTATAGCAGACAGGACTCGAACCTGTAGCCTCTCCGTTCCAGGGGGAGTATCCAATCCCGAAAGCTTTCGGGAGAATGCTGCTATTTGTTTTATGCAAAACAGTTTTGGAAAAGCGCCCCGTTGCATCTCACGGGGTACGCTTATTTCCCTCCTCTGCACTATAATATCACCGCAACTGATGTGCTGCAGGGTGTAATACATTCTCCTGCACATTCACATCATTGTTGTTATCCTCTTCATCATTTTTGTTGCTGATCATTTGTAAAACCAAACGAACGATCAACACAATTACAATCAGTTGCATTTCATCCTCCTTTTTTTCATCGAACAAAAAAGCCCGGTCAATTTACGACCGGGCTTTGCTCTTCCGCTACATAAGTATTTATGTATGGATACAATCCGGTCGCTTATGAATAAAATCAAGTACATAACTATTGGGCATACCATTCCTGTTTGATTGCAGTAACCAACTATGCATTGATGATTTCATTGCATGTGTTAAACTCAATCGTATGTCTTCTCGTTTTGTTCTGATCATTTATTCATTTTTTTAAATAGTGTTTTTCATTTCATAGCAACGGCCTTTGTTACGTTAAACCTTTAAAACAAAAAACCCCGCAATCTCTTGCGGGGTTTGTGTTATAGCGAATTCGTTTCTTCAACTTTATTCAACAGCAGCACGTGCCCCGCAAACAGTATAGTCTCCCTTGGGACTAAAACAATTCACTTGTTCGATATGTAACTGTATGCGTAGCATTTTTTGTTGTTTATAATTTTTGTGAGTGCAAAGATGAATTTATTTTTTTGATGTTGCCAACTTTTTCAAAAGAAATTTTAAAAATATTTTTTTGAACGTCAAACATCAACAGAATCATACACGATCACTTTGCTCCAAACATGCGAACACTCTTCAATAAATTTTAAGTGGATTGGATCGGTTTGATAGCTGGCCTGATCGGCACCGTTAGCAAACTGAACAAACCATGAAACGGCATAGCCCGTTTCAATTACTTCACGGTTGGTATCGGCCGGTTTGCCGATGTGAAAGTTTTGAATAGTTTTTACTTTCGACAGTTTGGTTAGACCTTCCACGAGCTTATCCCTGTCGGCTTTACTGTCTGCATTCTTCAGCCAGAAATACACATGGTGAATGAAGATGTTCTTTAATTCTTTGTCCATTGGTTTTTGTTTGAACGAAGATAAGCCGGCAATAGCAGCCGTGGCTGCAGAAAGTTTTGCGATGAATGATTTGCGGGTTTGTTGCATAACGATTGTTTGATGCGTTAAGTTACATTACAATTCTAAAACAAACTCGTCTGCATCCCCGGCCTCCGAAACTTTGTTCTGTCCAAACTCCATTCCTCTGCATTCATACCATACAACTTACCGTACTTTTTGTATTGCTGTGCTACCAGTTGAGCAATAGCTCCTTCGCCACGCATGCGCACACCAAAACGGGTGTCGTTCACTTTTCCATCATGACTGTGTTCAATGTAGTGCCATACTTTATCGGCACGATCAGGAAAGTTTTTATACAACCAGTCGTGAAATAAAAATTTGATGGCGCCATTCAATCGAATAAATGTATAAGCAGTAAACGTTGCACCGTTATCTCGTGCAGCTTTCATAATGCGTTGCATTTCGTGTTCGTTCAGCCCGGGTATCATCGGCCCCATCATAATACCCATACGCACACCCGCACTGCTGAGTTCGTTAATCACTTTCAGTTTTGCTTTGGCTGTTACGGTACGTGGCTCCATCACTCTTCTTAAATCTTCATTGAACGATGTGATAGATACCATGGCCGATACAATATTCTTCTTGCCCATTTCCTGCAACACATCTTTGTCTTTGAGTATCCATGCATTTTTGGTGAGTATGCCTACAGGTTGATTAAACTCATTACATACTTCCAGCAATCCTCTTGTCAACCGATAGGTTTGTTCGGCGGGTTGATAACAATCGGTATTACCGCTGAGCATGATGGGTGTAGCATCCCACTTGGGGTGCATTAAAAATTTACGCAGCAACTCCGGTGCATTTTTTTTAATGAGGATCTTTTGTTCAAAATCCATTCCTGCACTGTAACCCCAGTACTCATGCACATTGCGTGCATAACAGTAAATACATCCGTGCTCACAACCTGCGTATGGATTCATACTATAACTCATCCCTACATCAGGACTTTCCACTTTGTTCACGATTGTTTTAGGATGCACTTCGATGTATTGTGTTTTCAGGTTGGTTTCTTCCCACTCATCAATGCCTTCGATATGTTCTTTGGTGACTTCGTTTTTTAAAAAGCGGTTCTTAGTGTTGAACTGTGCGCCACGGCCGGCATGATAAGGCTGTGTTTCGTCGGCATCTTTCGGTTTCACTTTATAATGATCCTGTTGTAGTTTCTCTGACATGATATTTTGTTTTGAACCACGGAGACACAAAGACACAGAGTTGCTCTAATTAAAATACACTCTCTGTGTACCCTGTGTCTCTGTGGTTAATAAAAGATGAATAGAATTGTAGCAGCACAATAGTGTCCTTCGACAAGCTCAGGATAAACTGCAACGAAAGTTTAATAGATGTACAATTGATGACTATCCAAATAATTCCCCCTGCTTTGTAGTAATGGCGAGGTTTTGAAACTCGAACCGTTTTACGATCTGGTAACTCAACTCACCTACCGGACGTTTCAATAACAACATACCATCGGCAATGAAGCGACCGGTGAAATGTTTATGACTGTACTCAAGCCAGCCTTTCTCGTATTGCCAGGGTTGCAGTTTGCGTGCAATGGTGAGATGTGGTTCGAGAATGAAATGCGGTTTATTATCGTCATTGAGTTTCATGAGTCGTTGCGCTTCTGTACGAATTGTTTTTACTAATGATTGTATCGGCAACTTGCTCACTACGTTGATGTAAATAGTATGACTTGGAAAACCTCCATAATCACGCAGCTCTACTTTAACAGGATGAAAGCCCATTGCAATCATATTGAGCCGATTCACCAATCGTTCTTCCATTAATCCGTATTGCAGAAAATTGGCGAGTGTAATGTGTGGCTTACCTCCAATGGCCGATGATGCTTTGTACACATCATAAAACTCCTGTTTCACTTTCTTGATCCTGTTCCTTAATTCTTCATGCGGGTTTAATACAAGCAGGTACTCGTAAATACGATAGCCGGGAATGGTTGTTGTTGTGATTGATTGTAATTGCATGACCCATCGTTTAAGCCTCACCCTCGTTCCCTCTCCAATAGAGAGGGAGGCCAGGCAAGTAGTTATTAATTGAAATACTGTTGTACACTTCTGCTGATTGCACAATCATCTTTTTGCTGAGAGATAATTGACAGCAGGATGGGGTTTGCTGAAGTAGCAATTTCAAAAAAATATTTCCTGAAACCGCACTACTAAATTACTAAAAGTTTTAGCTTTACCAAACTTTCTTACGAACCCAGACATATTTTTTTATCACCACTCTTTGCACTGCGGGAGTTAAATTATTTTTTATGGATGGGGAAGATTTTTTTGGCGCCGCTTATAAAGGCAGCAAACAGTTTACACAACAGCAGGTGAAAACAGCCAACGCCACCGGCTTTGGTGCTGCCGCTGATGATTATGCTGAACGTGGTATTGATTTAAATGAACAGCTCATTAAAAACAAACCTGCTACATTCTTTTTTAAAATGAAAGGTGATGCCATGCAGCAGGCAGGGATTTTTGATGACGATATCTTAATTGTTGATCGCTCGTTGAAATTAGTAAATGGAAAAATTATTGTTGCGGTGCTGAATGGTGAATTACTGGTGCGGCGGTTTCATAAAAATTTTTCATCGGCGTTTTTAATACCGGAGAATACAAGATACAAACCTGTGAACCTCGCAGAGTTTAGTGATTTTAAGATATGGGGAGTGGTAATTCATAGTATTCATTCGTTTGAAAAATCAGTGAAACCCTGACGGCGGTTCGATGAACAATGAACTGAAAAAATTATGGCAACAACAATACAATCCATACAAACCGACCTGTTCGCACAACACACTGTGAATGGAAACTACCGTAGTATGTATGCCATTGTTGATTGTAATAATTTCTATTGCTCCTGCGAGCGTTTATTCAAACCGCACCTGGATAACAAACCTGTTGTTGTACTCAGCAATAACGATGGCTGTATTATCAGCCGCAGCGATGAAGCAAAGTTGTTGGGTGTAGATATGGCCGGACCTTATTTCATGGCGAAGCCATTGATTAAAAAACATGATGTAGCTGTGTTCAGTAGCAACTACAACTTGTATGGCGATTTGAGTATGCGGGTGATGGATACACTGCGGGCCATCATGGGTGATCAAAATGTTGAAGTCTACTCTGTAGATGAAGCATTTGTAAATCTGAGTCTGTTCCCCACAGAAGAACTCGATCGTATTGCACGTGATATGAAAGCAACGGTAGAACAATGGACGGGCATTAAAGTATCCATCGGCGTTGCACCAACCAAAGTATTATCCAAGCTGGCGAATCGCTTATCGAAAAAGAATAAAGAAAAATCAGGTGGTGTGATTGTACTGGATACAATCGAAAAAATAAAAAAGGCATTAGCCATCACTCCGGTGGGTGATATCTGGGGAGTAGGTGGACAATATGCTAAGAAATTAAAAGAACAATGGTTTATTGATGATGCATTGCAGCTGAGTAAAATGAGTGAAGAGTTTGGCAGGCTACATTTAGGTGGCGTGGTGGGTGTGCGTTTGATCCGTGAACTTAATGGCATTGCATCAAAAGATATGCAGGACGAACTGCTGAATAAAAAAATGATCGCTACCACACGCATGTTCGGCAGCCCGGTTGGCGATATCAATGATATTAAAGAGGCCGTTGCTACCTATACATCAAGGGCTGCCGAAAAATTAAGAAGGCAACACAGTGCTGCCAATATCATCAGCATATTTGTGGTGTCGAAAGAAGAAAATCACAACGCAACATTTAACCGGGGCATTACACATAGCAGATACACCACTTTGCCCACTGCTACTTCGTTTACCAATGAATTAATTAAGCCTGCTGTTGCAATGGTTGATCGTTTATTCAAAGAAGGAACGTTGTACAAAAAAGCAGGTGTGATGTTAAGTGGACTTGTACCCGATGCATCAATCCAGGGAAATTTATTTTTGCCCGAAACAAAAAATAATGGTCGGTTGCTGATGGACATGATCGACAATATCAATTTCAGTCAACGGGATGATGTGTTGAAGTTTGCAGCCAGCGGCACTACCAGAGACTGGAAGATGCGGCAGGAGTTACGCAGTCCACGGTATACAACACGATGGGAAGAATTGTATGAAGTGCATTAATCAAACAATCCTCGTTGCTTTGGCTTTGGTTTTTCACTCACACCGCCTTCAATAAACTTTGGCTTGATCAAATTCAATCCCATCTCCTTATTCATCTTGTCAACCAAATAAACAGTCAGCTCCGGTGATGTTGCTTCATCATGCATATGCATAAAAAAATAAGTTTCTTCCATGCCTTGTTGCATCCAATGCTTCATACGATCCACCCATACATCGCAACGGGTGTAATCAGATTTGTGTAAACTGTTGCCTACATAACGGATGAATACTTTTGGAACAGTTAGATGCATGTGTGCACAATCTCTACGGCCTGCAGTATCGGTGATGACTGCACCAATGTTCAGTTGTTTTAAAGTAGTAAAGAATTCGTTTCGTATTTCTTCTTTCCCAAACCAATCAGGATGACGAACTTCTAAAAAGAACTGCAGGTCTTTTGGCAGCGATGCCATGTAATCAAACAATTCCTGCTTACGTTTTGGAGAAAAAGTATCGCTCACCTGCACGAAGATGGGACCGAGATGTTCTTCAAACCCTACAATACCACGGAAGAATTCATTGGTAATAAAATCTTTCCCTTTCAAACTTCCACGATGCGTTACGCCTTGATACATCTTGGGACAAAACTTAAAGTCTTTTCCTTTTGCCGCCTCTGCCCATTTACGTGTACCCGCTTCACCATATACTTTATAATGCGTGGCGTTGAGTTCAATACTATTGTAATGTTCAACATAGTGTTTCAAAAAATCTTTCTCTTTTGTTTTGGGCGGATAGATCTTGCCCACCCATTCTGTTCGTCCCCATTTGGCACAGCCCAAATAAACCTTTGCATCTTTTACAGCTTTTCCGCTGAGCACTGTTTTATTAAACAGAGGTTCAGCAGGCAATGAAAAATCAATGCTGTCTAATAGCTGTTCATCAACTCTTCCAAATTCCATATATGCAATTTATGCCGCCATACAGATTATAAGGCTAATTTTTTACTGCGGTATAATACTATCAAAGATTTCCATGTTGCTCTTTGAGCTACTTCGTAAATCAAGATGGTATTACTGGAACTCGTGCAGTAATTCAGCAACAAGAGCCGTCCATCCTGTTTGATGGTTTGCGCCTAATCCTTTGCCGCTATCACCATTGAAATATTCGTAAAAGAGTATCAAATGTTCATTGCCCGGTTGTTTGTAAAACCAATTGTAATCTTCGTAACAACGGCGTTCCCCTTTTTCGTTTATGCTGAACATGTTTATAATACGATTTGATAATTCTTTTGCCACATCTCTCAGGTTCAGGTAGTTTCCTGAATCGGTTGGATATTCCACTTTCACGCTATCACCATAAAAATCACCAAAACTTTTGATTGCCTGAATGGTAAGAAAATTCAATGGTAACCACACAGGTCCACGCCAGTTACTGTTACCACCAAACATATCACTGGTGCTGTCACCCGGATCGTATTTGATAGAATATATCTGTCCATCGATTTCCACTGAATAAGGGTTTGCTTCATGATCTTTTGACAAAGCCCTGATGCCTCCTACTGATAAAAATTCTGACTCATCTAACAAACGTGTAAGTATTGCCAGTAACCGTTCTCTAGGCACAAGAGAAATAAGGATCTCTTCGCTATCACTCTTTTCTTCGTTCGGCCAAAAACGTCCTTTTGATTTTCGGTAATTCTCAAACCATGAAATACGTTTTCTGAAATCACGCAGCCTTGCCAAACTTCCTCTGTGTATAGTTGATACTGCAAACAGACTTGTTAACCCTACCGCAGATTTTATACGTAACGGTAAATGACTTCCATCGTGCAGCACCAATACATCGTAATAGAATTTATCTTCTTCGTTCCAGGTATGTTGTTCATTCAATGCTTCAGCGATCAATACAAAATGTTCGAAGAAACGTGTAGCTGTATCTTCAAACGCATCATCATACATGGCGATCTCCAATGCAATGTCCATCATGTTCAATGCATACATCCCCATCCATGCAGTACCATCGGCCTGCTCCAGTTGATGATTGCCGGGAATATGATGAGAGCGATTGAATACTCCAATATTATCAAGACCCAAGAAGCCGCCTTGAAATAAATTATTTCCGTTTTCATCTTTCCGGTTGATCCACCAGGTAAAATTGATAATGAGTTTTTGAAAGATGCGTTTCAAAAATTGAACATCACCTTTTCCTGTGCGTCGCTTTTCAATATTGTAAACATACCAGGCCGCTGTTGCATGCACCGGTGGGTTTACATCACCAAAATTCCATTCGTATGCAGGTAACTGTCCATCCGGCTTCATATACCACTCACGCATGATGAGCAGCAGTTGATGTTTTGCAAACACCGGATCAACTGCCGCCATTGCAATACATTGAAAAGCCAGATCCCATGCTGCATACCAGGGATATTCCCATTTATCGGGCATGGAAATAACATCTGCGTTTTTCAGATGCGTCCAGTCACTATTTCGTCCAAACTTCTTTCCGTTATTCGGAGAGGTAATACCATCACCCTCATTGATCCATTGCTCAACATCAAACGAATAAAATTGCTTGCTCCACAACAAACCTGCATAAGCCTGACGTGAAATACGTTTCTGATCTTCAGTTAAAGCAGGGGAAATAACCGATGCATAAAAATCATCAGCCTCCTGTTTTCGTTGCTGAAACAAATGTTCAAAGCCATCATAGAAAGGTTGATCCATATAACCATCTACGAGCCTGCAGTAAAGTGTTTTTGTTTCATGTGCTTTTAAGTGGAGGTTATAAACGGGCGCACATTTCGTTCCTTCCCTTTTCTCACGCAGCTTCTTTTTATTCTTGTTACTGATCACTGCATCATGAAACGCATCCTTTACAAAAATGGATTTGTTTGATGTGCCATTGAATTTCTCTTTATTGGTTTCGTTTTCTGTAAACCAAAGATCATCCGCATCTGAAAAATAAAAATAATAATCACCAAGACGGTTATGCCATGCATGCACACTGTTCTTGTTTACATATTCCAGCAATGGCTTCATCTGCTTCTCATCATTACTCCACTTGTTCGAAAACCAGAGTGTAGGTAATACCGTAAGATCGGCTGAACGATGATACAGATTGGTAATATCAATCTTAATGAATACATCGTTACTGCTTTGTTTCGCATAGGTCACCTTTACATCAAAGTAATGATTGTTACGAAAAGCAGGTGTATCTAAAATTTCATACTCAGGCTCAAGCCTATTACGTTTTTTATTTTCTTCGTAGAGTTTTTTATAAGGAAATGCACTTTGCGGATACTTGTATAAATATTCCATGTAATAGTGCGACGGAACATTATCAAGGTAGTAGTACAATTCTTTTACATCTTCACCATGGTTGCCACTATAGTTGCCAACGCCGAATAAGCGTTCTTTTAAGATCGGATCCTTTCCGTTCCATAACGCCACACAAAAACAAAGATTCTGGAAATAATCGGAGATGCCGGCCAATCCATCTTCGCCCCATAAATAGGAACGAAAGTGAGAATGTTCAAAAGGAAAATAACCCCACGCATCTCCATGTTCACCATAATCTTCACGTACCGTTCCCCATTGCCGTTCACTGAGGTAAGGTCCCCAACGTTCGAGCGGAACAGTTTTATTTGCATTTTCTGATAATCGTTGTTGCTCTGCTGTCATACTTTTTTATTTAACCGATTCTTCAAAAGGTAGCGGATTCATGAACAGGCAATATATCGTTTTTTAGACACGTTCACCCTTACGATACAATATCGCAATCGTTTCCTGTTGCAATCTTTTTAATATGGAGCAATCACAGAACAGATGATTCTGTTAAGAACAATCGAAGTTGATTAAAGTTACAGGTATTTTTTATGTAGCTGAAACAGCACTTTTTTGGCCTCGGGAGTCATTCCTTTTGTTGTATCCATCAGGAAATGCCGTTTAAATCCAACAATTGCTGCCGATGTGTCTTTTACATCGTAACCAACAATACGGATAGCTGTAAGGTAATCAAAATTTTCAGGCACCTGCACATTGCTGGTATCGCTCCACCATAAACCAAATCCTTTTTCACTCAAGGTTTGCCATGGGAAACGCCAGTTAGGATCATTTTTACGGGTAGGTGCAATATCACCATGACCGATAAAATTAGCTGCAGGTATATTGAAAGATCTTTTTAATCGCTCCAGTAATAAATTCAAACTGTTCAATTGTCGTTCATCAAATGATTCAAAGCCATTATTGTCTAACTCGATGCCAATGCTGTTTGAATTAATATCGGTTGAGTTACCCCATCTGCTCACACCTGCATGATGGGCACGCAAATAATCGTTGAGCATATGATGCACGGTTCCATCTTTACAGATCACATAATGTGCACTCACCTGTGTGCGTGGCAGCGTAAACGTTTTTAATGTTTGTTCGCAACTGTTTTGTGCAGTATGATGAATGATGACAAAATTCGGTCGGCGCATCGACAGATTAGTCGTGCCAACAAAATAAGGCGCATTATTTACAGAGTCTTTTAATGGATACTGACTCAATAATTTCGCAAACGCCTTCGTTTGTTTTTTGTACGATTTGTTGGTAACCCTGTATGGATTGGTTGAACAACTGCTGATCAACAACGCCAAAAGGGGTAGTAGTAAGCACAGTTTCCTCATGGCAGCAAGTTACGTATTTAGAAGAAAAGCCCGTTTTCTGCTCATCGTCATTCCTTCTTATGCCTGTCATCATTGAATCAGATGAGATCAGTTTCTAACTTAACATATGATTTTTAACACACTAAAAATATGAACAATGAAAAAGTATCTCATTCTGATCATGCTGTTCATTGCTTTAGATTCAACTGCACAAAGCTGGGTGAAACTATACGACTATGTAGATGAGTTTGCGTTTGGTCTTGCAAAAGTTTCAAAAGAAAACAAGTATGGATATGTTAACACGAAAGGAGAATTGGTGGTGCCATTGATCTATGATGAAGCAATGACGCTTCGTGAAGGCAAAGCAACTGTACGTAAGGATAACAAATGGGGCTATATTGATTCAACCGGTAAGGAGGTTGAAGAATTCAAGTATGAAGATGCCGGCTGTTTCCGTGAAGGATTGGCTGTGGTGCGCATGCATGGCAAGTATGGTTTTGTTGACCATAATTTCGCCGTGGTAATTCCTTATCAGTTTGAAAACGCAAGAGGTTTTGCAGAAAGCTTAGCTCCTGTTTCAAACAGTAAGGGCTTATGGGGCTATATCAATAAGAAAGGAAACCTGGTGTTTGAATATCAATACAACTTTGCTGATTTCTTTGTTGATGGACAGGCTCGTGTAATGAAAAACGGGAACCTCATCATGATCGATAAGAAAGGAAAAGAAGTAAAAGAGAACGAATGATGAAGGTTTGTATTCGGAAAAATGCCGCTCAAATGAGCGGCATTTTTTATTACATATTTCTGCGGTACTGTCCGCCTACTTCGTAGAGTGCATGGGTGATTTGTCCTAATGAACAATACTTCGCTGTTTCCATGAGCTGGGCGAAAATATTACCGTTACTTACTGCCACTTCTTTCAACTTTTTTAACTCTGATGCACTTCGTTGCTCATTTCGTTTCCAGAAAGCATGCAGGTTGTTGATCTGTTGTTCTTTTTCTTCTGTTGTACTGCGGATCACTTCACCGGGAACAATTGTTGGGCTCCCTTTTTTATTAAGGAATGTATTTACGCCAACAATCGGCAATTCACCTGTGTGTTTCTGATGTTCGTAAAACAAACTTTCTTCCTGTATTTTATTACGTTGGTACATCCGCTCCATTGAACCCAACACGCCGCCACGTTCAGTTATACGGTTGAATTCGGTCATTACTGCGTCTTCAACTAAATCAGTCAACTCTTCAATTAAAAATGCACCCTGATTCGGGTTTTCGTTCTTCGCCGTACCGAGTTCTCTGTTAATGATCAACTGAATAGCCATTGCCCTGCGTACACTTTCTTCCGTTGGTGTGGTAATGGCTTCGTCGTATGCATTTGTGTGCAATGAATTACAGTTATCATAAATAGCATACAAAGCCTGTAACGTTGTGCGTATGTCGTTGAAATCAATTTCCTGCGCATGCAAACTGCGGCCACTTGTTTGAATATGATACTTCAACATCTGGCTGCGTTTATTGGCTTTGTATTTATACTTCATGGCCTTTGCCCATATCTTTCGTGCTACTCTGCCAATCACGCTATACTCAGGATCCATTCCATTGCTGAAGAAAAAGGAAAGGTTGGGTGCGAAATCATCGATGCTCATTCCCCGACTCAAATAGTATTCAACATACGTGAATCCATTTGCCAACGTGAATGCTAATTGTGTGATGGGATTTGCACCTGCTTCTGCAATATGATAACCGCTGATGCTGACACTATAAAAATTGCGAACATTCTGCAGAATAAAATATTCCTGCACATCACCCATCAGCTTCAATGCAAACTCTGTTGAGAAGATGCAGGTGTTTTGTGCCTGGTCTTCTTTCAAAATATCAGCTTGCACTGTTCCTCTCACCTGTTGCAATGCAGTTTGCCTGCATTGTTCATAGGCATCGGTAGGTAATACTTCATCGCCACTTAAGCCGAGTAATCGTAAACCAAGTCCGTTATTGCCTGATGGCAGTTCATTTGGTGAAGATGTATTGTTGTAAACAGGTTTTAATCCTTTGCCAAATTTCTTTTCAAATGCTGCATCAACTAAGTGCTGCTGCCCATTCGTCTCGATCCATTTCTCACATTGTTGATCAATAGCGGTGTTCATAAAAAACGCCAGCAACATCGGAGCCGGACCGTTGATGGTCATACTTACCGATGTCTTTGGATCACAGAGATCGAAACCGCTGTAGAGTTTTTTTGCATCATCCACCGTTGCAATACTTACACCGCTGTTTCCTACTTTACCATAAATGTCGGGACGATGAGCAGGATCTTCACCATATAATGTTACACTGTCGAATGCAGTTGATAAACGTTTGGCTGGTTGATCAAGTGAAACGTAGTGAAAACGTTTATTGGTACGTTCGGGACCACCTTCGCCAGCAAACATTCTCGTTGGATCTTCGCCTTCACGCTTTAATGGAAACACACCTGATGTAAATGGAAAACTGCCGGGCACATTTTCCTGTGCCTGCCATTTTAATAAATCGCCCCAGTCTTTGTACTTCGGCAACACCACTTTCGGAATACGTGTACCACTTAAGCTTGTGCTGAATAAAGGTTGTTTGATAATTTTATCACGCACCTTGTATTCATAGTGATCTTTCTGATATGCTTGTACTTTCTCCGGCCAATGTGCAATCAGTTTTTTTGCAACCGGTGTTTGCAGTTCGGTGAGTTGATGAATTTGCTTTTCAATTTCATCAATAACAGTTGCCGGTGCATTTGCGGACGTCAATGTTTGCTTAGCTCCCTGCAACTGGTAAATTTTTGAAGCAATTGCTGCCTGCTCTTCCACCAGTTGATTATAATCTTTAATGGCGTCAGCAATTTCACTGAGATAACGCACACGTGCCGGCGGAATGATCAATGATTTGCTTACCGTGTCTCTGTGTGTTACATGTTCAACGCCGCTAAACTTTGTATTGGTTTTTGCTTCTACAGCATGAATGATTTTTTCAAACAATTCATTTACACCTGCATCATTGAATTGTGAGGCAATCGTACCAACAATCGGCAACGTTTCATCCTTTGCCATAAACAGTTGATGGTTGCGTTTGTATTGTTTGCGTACATCGGCCAATGCATCCAATGCGCCTGCTTTATCAAATTTATTGATGGCAATTACATCGGCATAATCGAGCATGTTGATCTTTTCTAATTGTGATGCTGCACCATATTCCGGAGTCATCACATACAAACTCACATTACAATAGTCAAGAATTGATGCATCACTTTGTCCAACACCTGCACTTTCCAAAATAATAAAATCAAAGCCTGCTTCTTTACAAATGTCGATTGCTTCCTGCACATGTGCACTCAAGGCTTTATCGCTTTCTCTTGTGGCAAGGCTGCGCATGTAAGCACGTGGACTGGAGATAGAGTTCATACGAATACGATCGCCCAGCAATGCACCGCCTGTTTTTTTCTTCGACGGATCAACCGATATTACAGCAATGGTTTTATCAGTAAATGCATTCAAATAACGACGAACAATTTCATCTGTTACAGATGATTTACCTGCACCACCCGTACCCGTAATTCCAAGCACCGGGATATTGGATACTGGAATTTGGAATTTGGAATTCCCGTTACCATTTTCCGCATTGGTGATCTTTCTGGCAACCGTTCTTACATCTTTCAATTCGCCAAGCGTCATCGGGTTTTTATAATCACCACTTCCGTTCAATGAAACATCACATTGCTTGATGACATCTTCAATCATCCCTTCAAGACCCATATGTCTTCCATCGTCGGGCGAATAAATTCTGGTAATGCCGTATTGGTGCAGCTCTTCAATTTCTGTTGGAAGAATTGTTCCGCCACCACCTCCGAAAATTTTAATATGGCCGCAACCGTTTTCTTCCAGCAGATCTTTCATGTATTTGAAAAACTCCACATGACCGCCTTGATAAGATGTAATGGCAATACCCTGAGCATCTTCTTCAATCGCTGCTTCTACAATTTCATGCACACTCCGGTTATGACCGAGATGAATAATTTCAGCGCCTTTGCTTTGCATGATGCGGCGCATGATGTTGATGGCTGCATCATGCCCATCGAATAAACTGGCTGCTGTAACGATGCGGACTTTATTGGAGGGGGAATAATTCATATGTCGTTCATTCGTGGAGGGCAAAGTTAATACATTCAGATTTACACTAACTGCTGTTAGGATGCATAAAAAACCCGGCAGTTATAGCCGGGTTAATATTCAAGATAGATTTTATTTAGTATCCGTCGTTCTGAGTAAGATTTGGATTTACCCGACGCTCTCTTTCAGGAATAGGCAAAACTAATTTTGTTGAAGTCGCAGCTAATCCGCCGCCACCTGTGAAATAACCTGTAACTATTCCTAATCGCTTAATATCTGACAGATTAAATCCTTCAAATGCCAATTCAAGTTTACGTTCTAAAAGAATTTCATCTAATGTGAGGGTTAATTTGCTCCCTAAGCCTGCCCTATTACGTATTCTATTGATGTCGCTAAGAGGTGTTGCTCCTACAACTGTAACTAATCGAAAATTAGCTTCAGCACGTATTAGATACATTTCAGCAAGACGAATTGTATGAACATTACCGTAAACATTATCATTCTTACCATTGTACACCGAACCGCCACTCACATAAAACATGTCCAAACGTTCATCATTTGCTTCATACAAACTAAGGTGCTCGTTTGCAATAGTAATATCTCCACGTCCATCAGCTGAGAAAAAAGTCTGAAAATCATTGACACCAGAATTGGTTGTTACCTGCATAGCAAAAATATCCTCACTAGTATTGCCAAAAGGATTTCCTCCATTATAAGGAAAGGCTTCGGCATATGTGCCGGCAAGTGTATAGCGATTAGATGTAATTACTCTATTGGCAGCATCACGTGCATTGGCGTAATCCCGCTTTTGAAGATATACACGGGCCAAAAGAGCAGCTGCTGCATTTTTTGTTGCAAAAAAGCCATTGGCGCTCGGTAATTTTGCCTCGGCATCCACTAAATCTGCAATTATTTGAGTATAAACAGCAGAAACTTTTGCACGTGGAACCTTATCAGCTTCGGTGATCTCCCTTGTAGGAGTTAATACCAAAGGGACACCATCATTATTGGCGGGGTTACCATTACTCCAGTCCTTAGCATATAACTTCACCAATTCAAAATAAGCAGCCGCTCGTAAGAATTTTGCTTCACCTTCATATTTGTTTTTGTTAGCTGCGTCAACAACTCCTATTGCACTTAAAACATTGTTAGCTGTATTAATTGCCGTGTACCCAGCAAGCCATGTATTTGAAACAAACGTGCTATTAACAGGAACAGCCTTATTATACATCTGAGTTAACTGCTGAAAAGTACCAGACCAAATCAATTCATTATGATCGGCTAAAAGTTCAGACATAACAAACATACGACCACCATAAAAGTTAAGCGCTCCTAATTGGGTGTAGGATCCAACTAACGCCACCTGGACGTCCGCACTTGTTTTCAGAGCATCGGCCTGGTCAATGCTTTGAGCAGGAGTTACATCCAATCTTTTATTACAACCGACTGTTGAAACAACCAGTGTAAAAAATAATAATTTATATATACTCTTCTTCATAATTTAAAATTGTAAGATTAATAATTACAAACCAATGTTTATTCCAAACACAATAGCCTTTATCTGCGGAGCTGAATAGAAATCGACGCCTTGGTTAATATTGCTAACTTGATAATCGGCGTTAACCTCGGGATCCCAACCGCCATACTTGGTAAATGTAAACAGGTTCTGAGCTCTGAAATAAACTCTTGCTCTTTCAATTTTAATCTTACTCGTAATTGATTGTGGCAAATTATAACCTAACGTTACAGACTTTACACGTAAAAAAGAACCATCTGCTATGTATCTGCTCGATGGATCAACTCCATTTGCAAGGAACAATCTTGCTTCAGGAACATTTGTAATATCACCAGCTTTTTTCCATGAATTTAATTGATCCCGTGTTTGATTATCGTAACCATTACTTCCACTAGCTGACATATATTGTCCACCGCCGTAATATAAATTATTACCATAAACGCCTTGAAGCAAAACTTCTAAATCAAGCCCTTTGTAGGATAAAGTGTTTCGCATACCATAAATAAACTTAGGATTAGGGTTGCCAATTACTACTTCCTCTGCTGCATTATAATCGTTAGTAGTGGTACGATCTCTTGTACCGTCAGCCTTTAAAGTGTTCACGTAATAAATCGCATCACCAGTAGCGGGGTCAGCACCAGCAAATTCTCTCGCAACAAACACGCCTAAGGGCTGCCCTTCTCTTGCTCTGTTTTGCCCAGTGCCTAATTCCTGCCCTGCCAAATCCGTAATTTTGTTTCTGTTAAGTCCAAAATTTACGCTTGTGCTCCATTTGAAGTTTTTCGTTACAAAGTTCTCCGAAGTAATAGTAAACTCAATTCCTTTATTCTCCAGTTTACCTTTATTTTGGATTTGTGAAGCAAATCCTGATGTACCCGGAACCTCAACACTTAACAACAAATCTTTTGTGTTACGTAGATAAACATCAGCCTCAATGACTAACCTGTTATTAAATAATCCTGTTTCAATACCTATATCAGTACTTGCTGTTGTTTCCCATTTAAGATTTGGATTTGCAAGTTGTGTCGGTCTTGTTCCTGGAATTGCTCCATATCCGGCATCTCCTGAAAACAAGCCTCTTGAGGCAAAGTTCCCAATTTCAGCATTTCCTGTTAAACCATAGCTTGCTTTCAATTTTAAAAAACTTACCCATTTAATACTTTGCATGAAGTTTTCTTCAGAAAGTATCCAGCCCACTGATGCTGCAGGGAAAAATCCATATCTGTTATTTGCACCAAATCTTGAAGAACCGTCGTAACGGCCACTCAATGCAAGCAAATATCTATCATTAAACTTGTAGTTTGCCCTTGCAAAATATGACAGGAAGGCAAATTGAGTTTCTGAAGATTGGGCATCAGTTTTTGACGCAGCACTTGCAATTTTCTTGAAGGCATCACTCGGGAATTGTTCGCCACTTGCACTATTGCTGGTTAATTTATACTCCTGAAAACTCATACCGGCAACTACATCAACATCATGTTTTTCATTGAATGTGTTGAAATATCTTAAAAAGTTATTGGTGTTATAGTTCAGAATTTGGTCTGTTGAGTTAAATCCTGCACCACTTGGAACACCAAGATTACGTGCAGTTAATTTACCATTATAACTTTCTTCATTCTGATTTAACTGATCTATACCGAATTCGCTTCTGAACACTAATCCTTTAGCTATTGTTACATTACCATAAAAATTACCCAAAGTTCTGTTTGTAAGTGTCGTATATTTTGCATTTTCAACACTTAAGATCGGGTTATAATAAACAGGAAAATTTGTATTTGGACGACCAGTTGCAAGATCAAGTGCGCCGCTGGTTAAACCTGTTCTCGGATCAATCAAAGGAGTAATTGGAGAAAGCGCTACAATCTGTAGTGGAGTAGAAAATGCATTATCGTTTGATACACGATTGTTTTGTGAACGTGCAAAACTCATATTCATACCAACATTAAGCCAGCTATTAAGTTTTTGATCAACATTAATCCTGCCATTGTATCGTTTGAATGAGTTTCTCACTATTATCCCTGTCTGATCTAAAAATTGACCACCCATATAAAAAGTAGTTCTATCATTCCCGCCGGAGAAATTTAAATCGTATTGTGAAATTGGGGCGCGCTGAAATGCTTCCTCCTGCCAATCGGTATTTACTTTATAGGTTTGATAATCTGTATTGCCAGCTGAATAGCGTTGCAATCTCCCCTCATTGAATGCCACATAATCGAAACTAGGATCGATTCTTTTAGCCGCAGCAGCAGCTAATCTTGTATATTCTACATATTCCTGCGCATTCATAAACTCCATTTTATTAGTTGGAGTTTGTAACCCGGTCATATACCCAAATTCGATTTTAGATTTTCCTGCCTTCCCTCTTTTGGTAGTAATCAGTACAACCCCATTTGAAGCTCTTGAACCATAAATTGCTGCTGCAGATGCATCTTTCAGAATTTCAATAGACTCGATATCATTAGTATTTATATCGGTTAAAGGGTTTGTCTGTGCGCCATTACTTGACAAATTCGTTGTAATTAATGGAATCCCATCAACTACATATAATGGTTCATTCCCTGCAGATACTGAAGCGGAACCACGAATGCGAATGTTAATCCCCTGACCGAGTTTGCCATTTTGTTGCGTGATTTGTACACCTGCTGCACGACCTTGTAAGGCGCTTTCAAAGCTTGTTACCGGTGTGTTATTCAATTCTTTGGCTCCAACTTTAGTAACAGACCCCGTAATGTCTCGTTTAATTTTTGTACCATACCCCACGACGAAAACCTCGTTTAGGCTGGTTGTGCTAACTTCCAAACTCACAGAAATTTCACCACCTGTTACTGCAATTTCCTTTTGCTCGAATCCGACAGAAGACACTTGTAGAATTGCGCTATTGCCTGTAAATGAAATTTTAAAACTACCATCTGTAGCAGTAGTAGTTGCACGGGAAGATCCTTTTACCTTAATGGTCGCACCAACTAATGGCGAACCATCTTTTGCATCTGTCACTTTCCCTGATACTTCTTTTGTCTGCGCCCACATCTGGCTCACCAACAACAAGAAGCTAAGTGTTAGTCCTAACAATTTTCTCATGTGATAGTTATTTTGGTTTCGAAAATATGGAAAAAACTTTTAACAGAATTTTCTCGTTTAACAGACAGTGCAAAAACACCAACTGCTGCATTCAAGTTAATAATAGTATTAAAATGAATGTATTAAGAAAAAAGCGACACCTGAGTTGTCGCTTTTTTTAATCTCTTCTGCTCATGTAAATCAAGATGTACTGCACCAATGTTACAATGGATGCTATGGCGGCAACAACATATGTAGTAGCCGCCCATTTCAGTGCATCTTTAGCACCCGGGTGTTCCTGGGGTGTAGTGGCATTGGTTCGCTCCAACCAGGCAAGTGCCCTGTTACTGGCATCAAATTCTACCGGAAGAGTAATTAATGAGAAGACGGTGGTAGCAGCAAATAAAAGAATACCAACCAATAATATGGTAGGGTTACCGCCCCCAAAACCCAGAATACCCACACCAATCGCTAAGATCCATTGGGAAAGCGTGGTGCTTACCTGCACTACCGGCACCAGCCTTGAACGCAACATAAGCCATTGATAGGCAGTGGCATGTTGCACTGCATGGCCTACTTCATGGGCTGAAACGGCTGCTGAGGCAATCGACCGTCCATTGTATACGTCCGGGCTCAGGTTTACTGTTTTATTCATGGGGTTATAGTGGTCGCTCAGGAAGCCATCGACAGAAACCACCTGCACATCATAAATGCCATTTTCCTTCAACATTTTTTCGGCCACTTCTTTCCCACTTAAACCGCTCATGAGGGGTTGTTGGCTGTAGTGCTTAAACTTGGATTTTAACCTCATTTGCACTAAAAAACCTATCCCCATAAAAAGAAGAGAGATCAATAAAATTCCTGGTGTCATAGTCTGTTTAAAATTTAATAACAAGCATGCATCAAATTAGTTTCCAAAATATTTTTTTGCCAAATTTTTACATTGAAAAGTTCGGGCTAAGTCGTTTTGACAGAGGGAGTTACGTTTACATGTTGCCGTAAGCAAAAGAGAAGTACGTTATTTCAAAATAGATTAATATAAAAAATTGATTATTAATACGTTAAGTAGCGTTTATGCATATTGTCAGTCGTGCTATTTTGGTAACACAGTTGCTTAGAATTTATGCACATCGGCCAAAAATAATTTTGTAATGTGGCGGCAATTTGTAATTTAGCAACAGAATTTAATGGGTTAGTAAGTACAAAGGGTTGGAAGAAATTCCAGCCCTTTTACTTTGTAGCAACTTCTCACTTTTCTACATTTTATTTCCGCTGAATTTTTCTTTTTTCATCATTCTTTTTTGCTCACGCATTTTCAAAAAAATAATTTCTTACTGATCATTTTTTTTAATGCACTTTTATACGATCGATATTTGAACACATGAGTAAAATCAAAACATCTTTTTTCTGTCAGAATTGTGGATATGAATCAGCAAAGTGGATCGGGAAATGCCCATCATGTAATGAATGGAACACATTTGTCGAAGAATTAATTACAAAAGATAAAAACAACCCGCAAAAACAAAGTTGGAAAGAAAGCACCGGTAACGGAGAAATGAAAACTATTTCCTTGAGCGAAGTAAAAAGCAGTGAAGAAAAAAGAATTGTAACAGACGATGCAGAATTAAACCGTGTACTTGGTGGTGGTATTGTACCGGGAAGTATTGTTTTAATTGCTGGTGAACCGGGTATTGGAAAATCAACATTGTTCTTACAAATAGGTTTGCATTTAAAAAATACTGTAACCTTATATGTGAGTGGTGAAGAGAGCGAACAGCAAATTAAAATGCGTGCTGATCGTTTGCAAATGAGCAACGAAGATTTTTATTTGCTTACCGAAACATCAACTAATACCATCTTCCAGGAAATAAAAAAACTGAAACCGCAGGTAGTTATTATTGACTCCATTCAAACATTACAAACACCTTATATTGAAAGTGGACCCGGCAGTATTTCGCAGATCCGTGAAACGGCTGCGGAGTTGCAACGCTTTGCAAAAGAAACCAACACTCCAGTATTTCTCATTGGGCATATTACCAAAGATGGCAACATTGCCGGACCAAAAATATTGGAACATATGGTTGATACGGTATTGCAGTTTGAAGGTGATCGTCATTATGCATATCGTATTCTGCGTACAATGAAAAACCGCTTCGGTTCTACATCGGAACTTGGTATCTATGAAATGACTGAAACAGGTATGCGGCCCGTTATTAACCCCAGTGAAATTCTCATCACACAAAAAGAAGATCAGTTAAGCGGTATTGCTATTGCTGCAACAATGGAAGGTATGCGACCATTGTTAATAGAAGTGCAGGCATTGGTAACACAAAGTGTATATGGTACTCCGCAACGAACAGTAAGTGGTTTTGATTTAAGGCGTTTGCAATTACTATTGGCTGTTCTTGAAAAGCGTGGTGGATTTCATTTCGGTATGAAGGATGTGTTTTTAAATATTGCCGGAGGGTTGAAAGTAGAAGATCCTTCGATCGATCTTGCAGTTTTATGTTCGCTACTGTCGAGCTATGAAGATGTGCCGCTGAACCCACATATTTGTTTTGCAGGTGAAGTAGGTTTAAGTGGAGAGATCAGGGCCGTTAACAGAATCGACCAACGCATTGCTGAAGCTGAGAAACTTGGCTTCGAAAAAATCATCATCAGCAAATACAATCTTGGTCAACGGAAGGAGAATGAAAAAAAGTTGTTGCAGAAATACAATATTGAAGTGATCACTATGAGCAAGGTGGAAGAACTATACCAGTATCTGTTTCAGTAAAATGCTTGTAGCTGATAGCCATTAGCTACAAGCAAATCACACACTTGCAAATTTTCCGGCTGTTGTTTATCTTTCTGTCATGATCAACACCCACAAATTATTCAACGATTTTATTCATCTGCTCTATCCACATAACTGCGCCGGTTGTGGAAGTGATCTGCTGGAAAACGATCAATCAATCTGCATTCGTTGTTATACCAATTTACCTGAAACAAATTATGCAGCACTACCCGGCAATCCGATCGAAAAGATATTTTATGGCCGACTCGATGTTGAGCAGGCAACTGCCGGTTATTACTTCAGCAAAAGCTCCGTATTGCAGCGATTGATCCATCAACTCAAATACAATGGCAATATAGAAGTGGGGCGTCAGCTCGGCCAATGGCTGGGGTTGCAAATTCAGAAAAGCAACCGTTTTACTGTAGATGGATTGATCCCTCTGCCACTTTATCCATTAAAAGAAAAGAAACGTGGTTACAACCAGGCAACTGTTTTATGCGAAGGGATTGCTGAAGTAATGAACATTCCCATTCTGAACAATATTGTATTACGTAAACGCTACACCGACACTCAAACTAAAAAAGGACGTACTGAACGATTGCTAAATGTTGATGGCAGCTTTGAAGTAGCCGATGCCGCTGCGCTGCAACAAAAACATGTGCTGTTGGTTGACGATGTTATTACCACCGGCGCAACGCTTGAAGCCTGCGGCCTTGCAATAAAAGAAACAGATAATGTAAAACTCAGCATTGCAACTCTTGCCTGGTCTAGTGACGATTAAACAAAAAACAAGTTTAACAACCACACAATACCATCTTTCCAATACGGATGCTTATTTTTACAACTGTGAGAAACTACTTACCCATACTACTTATCCTTTCCCTTGCAATGGCTATTGGCTGTAAAAAGGAATCATTTACCAACAGCTCCGAGGCAAAACTCATCATTGGTAATGACAGTTTGCATTTCGATACCGTATTTACAACCGCAGGATCTGTTACTCAATATTTCCTCATCAAAAATGAAAACAAGCAAAAAATCAACATCAGTAATGTGCAGTTAATGGGCGGCACTGCCTCTGCTTTTAAAATGAATGTTGATGGAAGTCAGGGAACACAGTTTACCAATATTGAAATTGCCGGCAACGATAGCATGTATGTGTTTGTGCGGGTGAACGTGAACCCCAATGCCGATAATCAACCTTTTATTATCCGTGACAGTATTAAGCTGCAATGGAATGGCAACACAACTTTTAAACAGTTAGAAGCGTGGGGGCAAAATGCCAACTACATCCGTAGTACCATTTTGCAAGGGAACATCAACTGGACAAAAGATAAGCCCTATGTGATCCTCGGCGGAATGATCGTTGATACAAATGCTGTCCTCACTATTCAACAAGGGACAAGAATTCATTTAAATGCAGATGCACCTTTTATTGTAGATGGTACGCTCATCATCAACGGTACAAAAAGCGACAGTGTTGTTTTTCGCAGCAACCGTTTAGATGACCCTTACCGTGATTATCCAGGAGCATGGCCCGGTATATATTTCCGTGGAAGCAGTATCAATAATCAATTAACCTATACTTATATTAAAAACGCATACCAGGGAATTGTGGTAGAGCAACCTTCTTCAAATGCAAATCCTAAACTTACCCTGAACAATTGTGTGCTTGATAATATTTATGACATCGGACTTTTTGCTGTTAACAGCAGTGTCGTTGCCAACAACTGTCTCATCAGCAATTGCGGAGCCAACGTTGCATTGATCTATGGCGGCAATTACCAGTTTAATCATTGCACGGTTGTATCTGCTTCCAATTCATTTGTGCAACACAAAAATCCGGCACTCACAGCCACAAATTTTGTTAAACAAAACAATACTATTTACACATCACCATTAACGGCTGTATTTACAAATAGTATTGTTTGGGGCGATGAAGGTTTTGTTGATAATGAAATTGTGGTGCAGAAAGAAGGCTCAGCTGCAGCGAATGTTACGTTGAATAATGTTTTGTTCAGAGCAAAAACAGATCCATCAAATACAGCTTTCAATAATGTGTTGCGGAATATGAACCCGCAGTTCGACAGTGTGGATGTGGTTCGCCGTATATACGATTTCAGGCTGAAAGACGGCTCTCCCGCTATTAATAAAGGAATGATTACCCCACTTGCTACTGACTTTAACGGGTTGGCAAGAGTTGGTTTGCCCGACATTGGTTGTTACGAAAAACAATAACCTTTCACAAATTTGATGAGAGGAAGATCAAAATCCCCTAATTCGCATGATCTTTGAACAGAATTACCGGTTTCTTGTTATTCATTAAAACAATTGAATTTTTATGATACGTTTACTTCTTGCCCTTGTGGTATTTGTTTCGTTTGCTTTTACGATTAGTGAGAAAAAAACAGTTAGCGCCCCTCCAACCGTTTACAATTTTAAAGTGGAAGGTCTGGAAGGCGGTACGATCGATTTTTCAAAATATAAAGGAAAAAAGATCCTGATCGTTAACACCGCTTCAAAATGCGGTTATACAAAACAATACACCGAGTTAGAGCAATTGTATAAAAAGTACCAGGATAAATTAGTGGTAATTGGTTTCCCTGCAAACAACTTTGGCGGACAGGAACCAGGTACTAATGCAGAGATCAAGGAATTCTGTACCGGCACTTACAATGTTACTTTCCCAATGGCAGCAAAGATCAGTGTAAAGGGTGATGACATACATCCGCTTTACCAATGGCTCACCAGTAAAGAAAAAAATGGCGTGCTGGATGCTGAGGTGAAATGGAACTTCAATAAATTTTTACTGAACGAAAAAGGAGAACTCATTGCCTATTTTCCAAGTAAGGTTACACCATTGAGCGAAGAGATCACAAGTAAGTTATAAATAGTTTTTAGCATCACTTAGAAAGCAGAAGTAAATTACTTCTGCTTTTTTATTTTCTGCAAATCCTATCTTCGCTCCATGCAATTCTCCCACATTATTGGACAGCAGCACGTGATTCAGCAACTACAGGAAATGGTGGATCATAACCGCCTCAGTCATGCATTGCTGTTCATTGGTAAAGAAGGAAGTGGCGCTTTACCACTGGCACTTGCCTTCAGTTCGTATGTGGTTACGCAGAGCGAAAAGAACAAACCCGTTGCAACAACTGCCGGTTTGTTTGGTGATGAACCTGTAGCTTCAAGTTCATCGCATGGTGCTGAACTGGCAGAACAATATATTCATCCTGATATACATTACAGCTACCCAGTTATTCCAAGAAAGAGTGGCGATAAACCTGTGAGTACCGATTACATTACCGAATGGCGTGAGTTCATCAAACTATACCCTTACGGTAATGTGTATGATTGGCTGCAGTTCATCGGAGCAGAAAACAAACAGGGAAATATCACTGCGGCTGAATGTGCCGATATCATCCGCAAACTCAACCTTAAAAGTTTTGAAAGCGAATACAAAATACTCTTGCTCTGGATGCCTGAATACCTCGGCAACGAAGGAAATAAATTATTGAAGCTGATCGAAGAGCCGCCTGCTAATACCTTATTTATATTAGTTGCAGAAAATGAAAGCTTGGTATTACCTACGATCATCAGTCGTTGCCAAACGGTTCGCATTCCACCAATTGATTTAAGAGATACGGCAACAGCATTGGTTCAACGCAGCAAACTCAGCGAAGAACAAGCCATGCAAATTGCCGGCGTAAGCGAAGGCAATTATCGTGAAGCACTACAACTTATTCAACATGCAGAAGAAGACTGGCAATCTTTGTTAAGAGAATGGCTGAATGCTGTGTTAAAGAGTGGCCCTATTGCACAGGTAAAATGGGTTGATGTGATCAGCGGAGTTGGTCGTGAAAAACAAAAACAATTTCTGCGTTACTTCACGCATTTACTTGAGCAAAGCATCCGTCTCCGTACTATGGGCGAAGAGCATTTACCGCTTACAGGTGCTGAAAAAGATTTTGCGATCCGTTTAAACAAACTTTGCGATATCAGTCAGCAACAGGCCATCACCCAACAACTTGATGAAGCAGCTTATCATATTGAACGCAATGCCAATGCTAAAATGCTGTTCATGGCCCTCACCATTAAGCTTTACCATATCATCGCCAATAAAACAGTGATTGAAGTAGGTTGATTTTTTCAAGGATGATACATTAATAAGATCAAATGAAATTTTACTTTTCACCTTTATTCATTGTTTCCTCTCTTTTGCTTTTGTTTGGTCTTTACCTGTTCATTGAAAGTAAGTTCGTAAATCCCCGTTATTGGGATGAGTTATTTGCCATGCCGTTATTATTCATCGGAGCAACCGGCATCATAGTTCACTTTTTATTCAAAAAGATCATTGGTAATAAGATACGTGTACAGCTACTGGTTGAACTGGCACTAATCTTATCTGCCATACTTCTCCTCGCAATCAGCTAGTGATTTTCGGTGTTCTTTCTTTACGGCCTGAAAATTGTTTATTTTTATCCATCTCAATGAAAAATCACATATGAAAACAATCCTTTCGTTTCTCCTTGTCATACTCACAAGTACCGTTTCAGCACAATCTTATTTCTACATTAAAGGAAAAGTAGTGGATGACAGCACCCGGCTTCCGCTTGAAGGCGCATCGGTGCTTTGTCAAAACACCACCAAAGGAACGATCACCAATAAAGAAGGCGAATTCAGAATGGAGTTACCTGCAGGTGGACATAACCTAGTTATTACTTACACCGGTTATGAAAGTGAGAGTGTCCGTATCAGTTCGTCGCAGGATAACAGCAACGAACTGAATATCATCTTAAAGAAAAAAGAAAAGAAACTGGAAGAAGTGGTGATACAGGCCAGCACTGAAGTAAAAGATGGCTGGACGAAATATGGAAAACAACTCTCTGATTATTTTATTGGCAGCACACCCTTTGCCAAGCAATGCAGCATTGAAAATCCGGATGTACTCAAATTCTATTTTTCCCGCAAACGGAATGTATTAAAAGTAAAAGCGGAGGAACCGGTTGTTGTAATGAATTATGCTTTGGGTTACCGCATCAGTTACCAGCTCGATTCATTTATTTATGATTACAATACAAAATTCAGTGCTTATGCAGGGGTTGCGTTTTATGCTGAGCTCGATTCAACAGCTGAACAAAAAACTGTTTGGCTAAAGAACAGGGAGAAAGCATACTTAGGTTCACGCTTACATTTTATGCGTTGCTATTTCGACAGCACCTTAGCCGAAAATGGTTTTGTGATCGAACATATTTATAATGACACCATAAACGCAAAACCAAAGATCCGTTCAGTAGAAAATCCATACGACTCTGCGGTGTATGTTTTGGTTGATAGTGTAGATAAAGAGATCAACTTGTTTGGTAAATACCGGATCGTGTACACTTTGCAACCGATGGAAAAAGAATACCTGGTTGCCAACAAATATCCGCTTAGTGCAAAAGAGCAACTCTCAACCCTGGAACTGCTCAATGGATTTGTAATTACTGAAAATGGTTTCTTTTATGAACAACACGAAGTGATCAACAGTGGTTACTGGGCCTGGAAAAATTTAGCTGATCAATTGCCGTATGATTATTGGCCGGAGGAGTAACAGCCGGCTCTAAGTTCTAAGTTAGGCTTCACATTTATGGCAGATAAAAAATCCGTTTGTATCTGCAATAATCCTGTCATCCGTGTTTCTATCCCTTCTCTTCAAGGCGCTTTACTTTTTCCCATAATTCCGGAATACGTTTTACCCATACCAACTCTTTGCGTTTTTGCAAAGCATCATCTACCGGTGTGCCGAAATACGATTTATTTCCCTCCAATGATGATGGCACGCCGCTTTGTGCAAACACAACTGCATTCTCTCCAATGGTTAATGTTTTGCTTACACCGGCCTGTCCCCATAACACTACACCGTCTTTAATTTCCACTGCACCGGCCACACCCACCTGCGCTGCAAACAAACAATTCTTACCGATAACGGTATCATGACCAATATGCACCTGGTTGTCGAACTTGGTACCACGGCCAATCACAGTATCATGGGTTACACCTTTATCAATGGTACAGCCCGATCCCATTTCCACATCATCTTCAATAATCACTCTGCCGCAGCTTTCCATTTTTTTATACCACACATCACGGTTCTTTTTTGTGTTGAAATAAAATGCATCGCTGCCAATCACGGTTCCTGCATGCAGAATTACGTTGTTACCAATTACTGTATGATCATAAATAGAAACATTGGGATGAATAACACAGTTTGTACCGATCGTTACATGATTGCCAACAAACGCACCCGGCATAACAACTGTTCCTTCGCCAATAACAGCTGAATCGCTGATTAATTTATCAGATGGAGTAAACGGACGAAAGTGACGAACAATTTTCAGATATGCTTCAAACGGTTGTTCACAAACCAATAATGCTTTTCCATCGGGTACTGCCGTTTCTTTATTGATGATAATAAAACTTGCAGCCGATTGAATACACTTATCATAATATTTTGGATGATCAACAAACACCAGATCGCCTTCTTCCACTTTGTGTATTTCATTAATACCTGTTGCTAATCCATTTTTGTTGCCAGTAACAACTGCACCAATCAGTTCAGCAATCCATTGTACAGGAACCGGAGAAGGAAACTTCATACATTGATTTTTGCCAAAGGTAATATGTTTCAGTTTGCAGCAACAAACCATGAAAGAGTCACAACAAATGTTGAAACCAACCGGGATGTTCACTGGCGAATAATCCCGATAGTTATCGGGAACAATTAAAAAACAATAATAGAAAACTCATGAAAGAAGCAAAAAAGAACTTCTAAACCGGAAAAACAACCCTTCGGGAAAACTTTTTTTGAAAAATTTTTTTGGCATTTTTTGCTGTTTTTTCAGACCTGCAAACAAGCTGGTTTATCATCTGCAAAACATAAACTCTTACATCAGTAATTATTGCAAAAACAAAATGATTGATTTTTCAACCTGCTGAAACTATTGCCAACACAGCATTTCAGAAGAATTGTTTTTTCAGGAAGTAAGTATTGTTTGTTGATCGCATAAAATTGAAGGCTCAATCATGCATTCATTTTTATCTTTGACTGCTTCAAAAATGCATAACCCTTTTCCACACGCAAACTTAAAATGTGAATAAAATTTTTTTGAAAAATTTTTTATATCGGAGAAATTATTTTTAATATTGTGCAGGGAAAGAAATTTCCTGGTACTTACTAACCCATCCATCATAAAAGCTCGGTGTCTTCCGGGCTTTTTATTTTTCACTCACTTTCATTTTTTAATACTGCCAGAAACTACAAAAGGTTATTATTGTCGTTATACTACTACATGTACTTGTTTTAATTAAATCACCCCGAACAAACGAAATTCTTTACATTGCTTAAAAATAAGCTATGCTTAAATCAATGACCGGTTTTGGAAGAACCGAAGAGGCCGCCGGCGATAAAACATTCCTGGTTGAAATAAAATCTCTCAACGGAAAACAGTTTGAACTCAATTTAAAAATCACTCCATTATTAAAGCCGTATGAGTTTGCGATCCGTACAATGTTATCGGAGCAACTGATGCGTGGCACGATTGATTGCAATATTCTCTTAAAGCAAAACGGAGGCAACGGCGCCATTACTATTAATAAAGAAATGGCGAAGGCTTATTTTCAACCGTTGAAAGAAGTGGCCGATGATTTAAATATCGGGCTAAGTGAATATGTGCTGGCTGCCATGTTACGTTTGCCTGATGTAGTTGTTCCCAACACCGATATTTTAAGTGAAGAGCAATACGGACAGTTTAAACAAACGCTGCAAAATGCAATTGATGCTATTAACAAACATCGCCTGCTGGAAGGTGCGGCTTTAGAAAAAGATCTCATTGAACGTATTAATAATATACTTGCCTACCAGGAAAAAATTTCTGAACTCGAACCGCTTCGTCAACATAAAATGAAAGAAGAGCTGCGCCGCAAAATGGAAGAGCAGGTGGGTAAAGAGAACTATGACGTGAACAGGCTTGAGCAGGAAATGATCTACTACATTGAAAAGATCGACATCAGTGAAGAGCAGGTGCGTTTGCGCAACCATTGCGACTATTTCCTCAACATCCTGAAAGAAGGTGAAGAATCAAAAGGAAAGAAGCTAGGTTTTGTGTTACAGGAAATTGGTCGTGAAATTAATACCACAGGCGCCAAAGCCTACGATTCCGGCATCCAGAAACTGGTGGTGCTCATGAAAGATGAACTGGAAAAAGCCAAAGAACAGGTATTAAATATACTTTAGCCAATAAGACATTACCGGTAGCTTAAATTGGGGATTTGGAATTTGGGATTTGGAATTTGACATTTGTAAAAACATTTCGCTTGAAACCATTGCAGCGCTTACATAATCTTGCACATTCATTCCTCTTCGGTTCACTTATTATTTTCTCCGTTTTACTGGGCAGTTGCAGTTCCATCGATGCATTTGAAAAAAATGCGGAGATCCCTAAGCACCAATGGACTTATGATTTTCAACCCGAGGTAGAATTCAACATTACCGATACCGTATCAACTTATAATGTACTTGTTACGTTGCGTCATACAGATGCTTATGCCTATAAAAACATCTGGCTCTTTCTTTCTACCCGTCAACCCGGCGATAGTACGTTTCAAAAAGAACGTTTTGAATTAACCCTGCAAGACCAGGAAGGTAAATGGATCGGTACGGGCATGAGCGATATCTGGGAAGTGCGTTATCCCCTGTTCAATAATATCAGGTTTACGAGGCAGGGCACTTATACCATCAGGTTACAGCAAACAATGCGTGATAATCCGCTGTTACATGTTATGAATGCCGGTGTACGTATTGAAAAAGCAAAATCATAATGGCTTATACCAACAAAGTATATAGTTTCCGCAATTTCTCGTTCTGGTTCTGGATCCTTTTAATTTATGTAGTTGCTGCACTGGTGTGGTGGTTTATTTCACTGGAACGCCAGAGTGCTGACATGACTGCCCTGAAACTGGCCCAATTAAAACTCGACGATCCGCAATATGATGTGTTGCGTGATGAAACGCTGCTATTTCAGAAACGACAATCTGCAAAATACATTGGCGAAGGCATTACCTTTCTCGCATTGATCCTTGCAGGCGCCGTGTTTGTGTATCGTTCCATTCGCAAACAAATTGAAGTATCGGCCCTGCAGCAGAATTTTATGATGGCCATTACGCATGAGTTAAAAACACCCATCGCCACAACCCGTCTTAGTATTGAAACCGTATTACGTCGTAAGCTCGATGAAGTGCAGCAACAAAAACTCTTGTTGAGCGCCTTAAGCGAAACCAATCGATTAAATATTCTCACTAACAATATTCTGCTTGCTTCGCAAATGGAAGAAAAGAATTTCCAGCGTGAGCACGAAGAAGTAAACCTGGCCGATGTGGTGGAAACGGTAGTGAGCGATTATAAAAACCGCTACCCTAACCGGCGCATTGAGGCCAGTGCTGATAAAGACCTGTATATTGAAGGTGATGAACTGTTGATCCAGATCGCTTTGAGCAACCTCATCGACAATGCACTCAAATATGCACCCAAGGAAAGCCCGGTGTATATCGACCTGATGGATGATAACGAAACAACACAGATCAAAGTAAGCGACGAAGGACCTGGTGTGCCTGACGAAGAGAAACAGAAAATTTTTGAAAAATTCTACCGTACCGGAAGCGAAAACACACGTAAAGCAAAAGGTACCGGGCTTGGCTTATACCTTACCCGCAAGATCATTACCGATCACAATGGTGACATATTTGTGATGAACAATACCCCACGTGGAAGTATTTTTGTAATTCAGTTTTAAACACTACACATATGTCGGCCACAAACAAAGCATCTATTTTACTGGTGGAAGATGAAGAGCATTTGCTGGATGCGTTGAAATTAAATCTGGAGCTGGAAGGTTATGAAGTAACGACGGCCGGTGATGGTGTGGCTGCTCTCAAAGCGGTGGAGAATGAATATTTCGATTTAATCATTATGGATGTGATGATGCCGGAGATGGATGGCATCAGTGCAACAGAAAGTATCCGTATACGCAAGAACGATGTGCCGATTTTGATGCTTAGCGCCAAGAATACTTCACACGACCGTGTGCTTGGTTTGAAGAAAGGTGCAGATGATTATCTCACCAAACCATTCAATCTTGAAGAGTTGTTGCTCCGTGTTGAAAAGCTGATCGAGAAAAATAAAAAGATTCAGGACAAAGACAGCATTGGCGAAAGCTACAGCTTCGGTAATAACCATATCGATTTTAAAGCACAGGAAGCGATCAATTTTAAAAGCGAAAAAATACAGTTGAGCAAAAAGGAAAGCATGCTGCTTCACCTGCTCATTGAAAACAAGAACGAAGTAGTAACCCGTGAAAAAATTCTGCAGGTGGTTTGGGGTTACAACGTATATCCTACTACTCGTACTATCGACAACTTCATCCTCAACTTCCGCAAGTATTTTGAAGAAGACAGTCGTAACCCTGTTTATTTCCACTCAGCAAGAGGGGTTGGGTATCGGTTTGTGGAGGGGGAATAAAGAATATCAACAGCCTCATATTGTAAATTAGATTGGTTGAGTATATTTATGAATGACCAACCATTTTTTAGAATTATTTGGCGAAAGAATTAAAGGCTTTTGGGATTTAGGTGAAGCCGGAACCGATGCTTTACTCAAAGATATTCTTAACCATGCGAATGCCAATCCGCAAAAATTCAGGCATGACATTGAACCTGTCTTGTTTGATGAAGAGTTAGAGCCGATGCCAATTATTTTAGAGGCCCTTTCAAAAGACACTGACACATGGGGACAATTTTATGTTGACATCTTACATAAAATATTTGAAGAGGCTCAGAATTACAATGATCCAAGCGGTGTGTTATTCAACCTGATAGAGTTTACATATATTGAAAATGACCAACGGCCATTTGTACAAAAGATTGTTGACCGGATTTACAAAGAAACCGATTCGGAGAATCTTTTTATAAAGCTAGCTGCAGTATCAACCTTACCTCCCTATTTAAAGAACACTTCCATAAAGAACCGCTCATTAATCCTTGAATCTCTGCAACAGAAACTACATGATAAGAATTGGAAAGTAAGATATGTCAGCTTTAAGTCGCTTGGGTTTGAAAACCTCCTTCCTGACGGAAGTAAACTATCCATAGCAGACAAAATCAGAACTATCATTTTTGGGCGACCTCCTCTCATTTAGTTAATTGCGAATACTTAAGCCGCTGTTGAAGTATCAGAGTAAAAAAACAAGCCGAGGTTGCGTCTCCCGACCAACCGCATAAATTATAACAAATCAAACCCAGCTATATACATGTGTCGTTGGTAAGAACACCGAACGATACTTGACTATGAAGATTTCTTATCTTTAAATAGATTAAAATCACAAACTAAGCCAAAATGGAAAATACCGATTCAATATTATCTGATATACAAAATTCTGAAATAGAGGCTTCTTATTTTCAAAGATTACTGGCTAGTTTAATTGACTTTGCTGTTGAAATTTTTATAGTTTTTTTAGTTTATATAACTATACCAAAAGAAATCATCTTACGGTTAATAGGTTCTACTGCTTACACTAGTTACTTTTTAATCTTTTTTATACTTTTCCTATACAGGTTCATTTGCATTATAATCTTCCAGAAAACAATTGGCATGATGCTGTTCCGTCTAAAATATCTAAATGGCAACCTAGAGCCATTGTCAATAAAACAAAAATTAATAGCCGTTTTTATACCTCGAACACAATCGATTAAGTATTACAAAATCAATTAAGACCCATCAGCCACTGTTTAAATATCATCTAAAAAAACACGCCGAGGTTGTGTCTCCCGACCAACCGCAAAAATTACAACAAATTAAACCCAGCCATATGCATGTGTCGTTGGTGATAACACCCAACGACGACGGGCTGTGTACATTTACTATCTTTAGAATGACGATGGACAAAAACAAAATAGCAATCTGTGATGAATGTCGCAGCGAATATTATTCAACTACCTCGAAAATGAATAATCTTTGCCCCGAGTGTTCGCACATTTTGTATGGGTATCAAAACTGCGAACATCAATTTAAAAACGATCGATGTGAAAAGTGTTATTGGAACGGAAGCTCATCGGAGTTTTTAAAAAGTTTAAAGGGGGACTAACGCTTTTAATGTTTGCGATAATTAATGCCTTCCAAATCCCTATCCCCATTTTTCCTATCTTCCAGTAAACTTGCCGGCATGAAAAAGGTTCTTATTTTCCTTTTCAGCATTCTTATCCATAGCTGTACTGAACAAACAAAGCAAGCAGCAGCAACCAACAGTTGGGCCATGCTCAACTTTGTAAAAGTGGATAGCCTCAACCCTATACTGCAGCCCGATTCAACACAACAATTCAATTGCCCCGTGAGCAAACAAACCGTCAACTGGGAAGAACGGAATGTGCTCAATCCATCAGCCGTCGTAAAAGATGGCAAGGTTTATTTGCTCTATCGTGCACAGGACAGACATATGACTTCACGCCTTGGTCTTGCAGTAAGTGATGATGGTTTGCATTTTACCAAACTGCCGCAACCGGTTTTCTTTCCCGATAACGACAGCATGAACATTTATGAATGGAAAGGGGGTGTGGAAGATCCACGTGTGGTGGAAAGTGAAGACGGAACCTATATTCTTACTTATACATCCTACGATGGAAAAACGGCCAGGCTTTGTTTGGCTACATCAAGAGATCTGCGCAACTGGACCAAACATGGTTTGGTATTGAATAATGAGAAGTACAAAGATGTATGGTCGAAATCGGGAGCCATTGTTGCCAAACAAAACGGAGAGAAGATCGTTGCCACCAAGATCAATGGAAAGTACTGGATGTATTTCGGCGATACAGATCTGTTCATGGCATCGTCCGATGATCTCATTCACTGGACCGTTGCTGAAAATGAAGAAAGCAAAAAGATGATCACGGTGCTGCATCCACGAATGGGTTATTTCGACAGCAGGTTGGTAGAACCCGGTCCGTATGCATTGTTGCAAAACGATGGCATTCTGTTGATTTATAACGGCAGCAATGCCGCCAACTTCAGTGACAGCAGTATACCGAAGTTTACCTACGCTGCGGGCCAAGCGTTGTTTGATAAAGAGGAACCATGGAAACTCATCAGCAGAACTGATTCAAATTTCATTCGCCCCGATAAAGATTATGAACGAGTAGGCGAAGTAAACGAAGTGTGTTTTGTAGAAGGGCTGGTTTATTTTAAGAACAAATGGTTTTTGTATTACGGAACGGCTGATTCAAAGATTGCGGTGGCGGTGAGATAATGATGATTCGACTATTCACCATATTACTATTCAGCATCTTGGTTGTTAGTTGCACAAACAGGAAGCTAACTAAGAAGGAAATTGCAGCTGCTAACAAATGCAGAGATAATTGGCAATATATAAACCTGCAAGACACAGTTAGTGGTGAAGTATTGTATCATGCAAAAGCAAGTTTTGGCTGTGGAGTTTTAACCTCCGCATCTCTTACAATAATAAAAACAACTGAAAAAGATACAATCCGGATTCTATGGAGATGCAATACCGAAATAGACTTTAAAGTCAATCAGCGTGTAAAAATTATTCCAGAGCAACAAACAGCACACCCCGTTATGCTACCCTTAACTACAAGTCAATTTGACTGCATTATTTATAGAACTTACTATGGGAATATAAAATCATTTTGACGCTTGAGCTATCTTGAGCATCAAACGATGGCAGCTTATTTACATTTCTTATCTTTAAATAAATTAAGAACACACATAAGGGCAAAGAGTCTTGCAGTTTAAATCAATGAAAAACTATACTTCTACGCTTATTGCATTCATCATATTATTCCATTCCTGTATTGGCAGTGACTTTACGGAATATGTTCCTACCTGTTTTAATGGCAGCAGCTTTGTGAAATGCCCAAGCTCTCTTACTAAAAAACATCAAGAAAATATAGAGAAAGTGTTTTCGCACTATAACATTAGCTTTAAAAAAGAGAATAACCGCATATTTTACAAAGGAAAGATTGACGATGAAACACTCTGGAATTACACAACCAAAGCAAACGATACAATGTGGTTGAACTCTCATTTTTGAGCGCTGCTTAGCGGAAGCAGGACACACTTGCGACTTCTATCTTACGGTTGGTGAGGACACCAACCTCGGCGTGATGATCGTGTTAAATTTCACAAGTTGCTTCTACTTCATCTCCCCTGCAAACTTCCAACCCGTTACATGATTTTCTTTTAATGGTTGATTGATCAACACAGCACGTACCATTTCAATAGGCATACTGTTCTCCTGCAAAATACGATCGTGAAAAACTTTGTTCGTCATTTTACCACTGCCCACCAGTTCTTTGTGCAATGCTTTAAACTGCAGTCCGCCCAGCATATAGCTTACCTGGTACAACGGTCCATAAGTGCTTGCAAAGGAACGACGCACCTCTGCTTCTGCATTGGCAGGTTCATGCCCAACACGATCTACTAAAAAATCAATACACTGTTTCGGCGTCCATTTATTTGTATGATAGTTGATGGAAAAAATAATGCGTGCACAACGGTGCATGCGCCAGAACAACATACCGATCTTATCTTCAGGTGTGGTTGCAAAATTGTTATCCCACAACAGCATCTCCCACCAAAGCGCCCAACCTTCGCCCCAGAAAGAAGTGCGGAAGGGATTACGATACGGTTTGTATCGGCTGTTCATATAGTACTGCAGGTTATGACCGGGAATCAATTCATGATGCACCACTGCTCTTGAGAAATGACGGTTGTTGCCACGCATCGTCATCATACGATCGGCTTCATTCATATCTTCTGTGGGGTATGCGATCAATATCTGTGCGCCACCTAAAAAGAACGGTGCAAATTTTTGTTCAGCAGGTGTAAGCATCCGCATGCTCCATCCTTCTTTCGCCATTTCCGGAATGGTTACCAATTGACGTTGTTCAATAAACTGAATCGCTTCATCAGCCAGAAATTTCGCCAGCTCCGGTTGCTTACCGATCTCCACATAATTTGTTTTTACTTTTTCCAATGCTGCTTTCCAGTTGGTTCCAAAACCCATTTGCTGCGATGCCTTCAACATTTCTTTATCGCACCAGGCAAACTCCTGCATGGCAATGGCCTGTATTTGTTCGGGTGTGTACGGGATCATTTCATATTGCAGATCACGGATGAGTGCTTCCCGGCCAATGGGATTTCCAATGATGCCAGTGCCATCATCTTTCTGTTGTACCGCCGTTGCTTTTTTCTTTAACCACGCAACGTAAGTGCCGAGTGTAGTATCCGCTTCGAGATAAGATGGTTTTGCATTGCTCGTAAACTGAGGATCGTATCCATCATAAAATTTAAATGCTTCATTAAATGCCCTGCGCAGGTCGCTTACTGTTACAGAAGCCTGTTGAAACTGTTGAGCAGATAACGCAGCACCTGTTTCAAGTTGTTTCATGGTTTGCAACACTTCCTCTTTCAGTTGCACAAAAGATTGCGCCACTTCTTTACCGGGTTGCTGCTGACCTACTCTGCGTTTTGCTTCAAACGAAGTGATGTGTTTGGTAAATGGAATAGCCGGCAGCAGCGATGTGTATTGCTGTTCATCGGCTAACAATTGCGACTGATCTTTTTGAATATTCCGTTTCAACAGCAAATAATCAACCTTATCGCTTGTTGTATAAGTAGAAAAGGGTTGTTTCTTTAACCGCTCCACCCAATCGGTGTAAAACCGCTTCATACGGTTGAAATACTCCGGCGAATGTTTGATCACATATTTCCGTTGCAGCATTTGCGCATCAGCATTGTATTGATTGATGAAGGTATATAGTTTACCTGCATCGCCATTTTGTGCAGTAAGCGAGCTGGCTATTATAAGCATGAAAAGAAAAAGAGTAATGCGACTTAACATGTAACTGAGTTTTGGAATGAACGTTCCTGCAATGTAACAAACCGTTTGCTTGCTTTTTGATGAAATTGACAGGTGGCGGCACTTGCGCATCACAGCTTAATATTCCTTAAATTGAGCAACGTGTACATATAACCGCCATATACATGAGAAAAATGTTTTCGTTTTTAATCCTGTTGCTTCCGTTTCTGGCAACTGGTCAGGTGCTTGTGAAAGAGATCAAAGAAATGCACCCGGTTAGAACAACCGAGGAATATGTGTTTCCGTTCATTAAAGCAAAAAACAGCAGCATCTCTACCCGCATCAACAATACATTGTGCAGCGATTTCCTGGATGTTGACAGGAACAAGATCAAAAAAAGCATTTTTGAAAATATCTGGCCGGGAGGAGAAAATAATTATGGCCGGCTTTCAGATATTTCTTACGACGTATTGCATAACAGCAAACGCATTTTCAGCATCAGCGTTTCTGCAGAAGGTTGCGGTGCTTATTGCGAACCTTTCACCCGGTATTACAATTTCGATTTGCAAACGGGCAAGCAATTTACACTGGAAGACTTATTCACTCCTGCCGGTAAATTGCTATTGCTTGAAGCAATGAACAAACAAAAAAAGGAACTGCTGCAACAGAAAATAACATCAGCAAAAGAGCTGTTACATAAAAAGGGGTCGACTGTCAGCAAGGACGATAAGGAATACTATGAAGAGATGATCGAGGTTTACAGCAACTGCCTCGAAAGTCAATTATACACTTCTCTTGAATCCACACAATTCAGCCTGCAGGAAAAAACATTGGTGGTGTTTACCGATCGGTGTTCCGCACATGTTAACCGGAATGTGGATGAACTGGGTGATTTTGAATACGGCTTTTCGCTTGCCAACTGGAAAAAGCACTTCAGCACTTACGGTCGTTCCCTGCTATCAGAGTAAGGACTTTTCAAAATCAGTTCGTCAGCCAATCAACATCATCGCAGGTTGGATCGCTTCTGCTTATCTTAATCCTTCAACTTAAGCTATGAACCTGAAAAATATTCAAACCGAAATCGATGCTGCTTTTCTCTACAATAAACTGGCAACGCATGAAGATGATCCGGTAATTGCCAATGTTTTCAGGCAAATGAGTGAAATTGAAAACAGTCATGCCGTTGCATTTGCTGCAAAAGAAAAGATCGATGCATCACTTCTTCCCAAACCATCGTGGCGGGCAAAAACCTTAAACTTCATTGGTAAAGTGTTTGGTTACGATTATGTATTGGGTGCATTGATGGATACGGAGAAAAGTATTTCCAACGCAATCGTTCAAACCAAAAAGAAAAACAAAGAGCAAATTACAGGTACTGAAACAACGCATGTAAAAATCCTTCGTTCCATTTTAGAAAAAGAAGTGGAAGTATCCGGCAAACAAATTTCACGCTTTGAAAAGCGACATCGTTCTGTTGGTGGCAACGCCATTCGTGCTGCAGTGTTGGGTGGTAATGATGGATTGGTTTCCAACTTCAGTCTGGTAATGGGCATTGCAGGTGCCACACATGGTCAGGAGGGAGTTTTACTGGCAGGTCTTGCAGGATTGTTAGCCGGTGCGTTATCCATGGCATTGGGCGAATGGATCTCTGTTAAAAGTTCGCAGGAGTTGTATGAAAACCAGATGCAACTGGAAATGGAAGAGCTGGAAGTTAATCCTGAAGGAGAAAAAAAAGAAATCGCCTTGATTTATATGGCAAAGGGAATTGATGAACAGCAGGCATATGTGCTGGCAGATGAATTAATGAAAGATAAAACAAAGGCATACGATCTGTTGGTGAAAGAAGAATTAGGAATTGATGCAGATGAATTAAAAGGTTCGGCTGTTGAAGCAGCTGTTTATTCCTTCATCTTATTTGCCATTGGTGCCGTTATACCTGTTGCACCGTTTATGTTTGCCACAGGCGCTGCTGCCATTGGCATCAGTGTTGCGGTGAGTGCATTGGGTTTATTCCTCATCGGCGCCGCTATTACCTTATTCACCGGACGAAATGTTTGGTTCTCCGGTTTCAGGCAGGTGTTGTTTGGTTTAATTGCTGCAGCCATCACCTTCGGCATTGGTAAGTTGATCGGCGTGTCAATTGCAGGATAAGCAAAACAAACGGGATTATTTTTTCCAGTACCGCAGTTTATGCCAACAGCAATAAAATGTTTGGCAAAGCCTGCAAATATCAACCGTTACGTGGTATTGCATTAGAAACAGAAGCTGTCTAATTTTAGATAAACCTTTTGTTATGAATGTGTATGCACTTTTATCACCGCTGGCAATCCTGTTGCTGTTATTGGAAATTGTGTATTGTGTGAAAAAGAAAAATGGTTACTACAGTTTCCAGGATACTGTTGCGAATCTGGCAACAGGCATCGGCAACCAATGTATTAATCTTGCTGTCCTCTTTTTTGTGTATCACTTTTACGGATGGCTTTACAACAATGTAGCACCGTGGAAAATTCCTGCTACCTGGTACAGTTTGCTGATCTTATTACTACTGCAGGATTTTATTTTCTATTGGTTCCACCGTGTGGGTCATACCATTAATATTTTCTGGGCAGCACATATGCCACATCATTCATCGGAAGAAATGAATTTGTCAGTTGGGCTTCGTGCAAGTTTCACTCAACGCATGTTTCAGTTCTTATTCTTCGATTGGATATTGGCAGTGATCGGTTACTCACCGGAGATGATCTACTCCATGGCAGCCGTGCATTTGTTTCTCGCTTACTGGCATCATACACGCATCATCAAAAAAATGGGCATCCTTGAAAAAGTGTTTGTTACACCATCGCACCATCGTGTACATCATGGTGTAAACACACAATATCTTGACAAGAATTTTTCGGAGTTCCTCATCATCTGGGATAAACTGTTTGGCTCGTTTGAAGAAGAAAAAGAAGAAGTGTGTTATGGTGTTACACATCCGCCACGCACCTGGGACCCTATTTACATTAACATCCAATACTGGAAACAATTATGGGATGATGCAGTAGCTGCCGATAGCTGGTGGGATAAGATCCGCATCTGGTTTATGCCATTGGGCTGGCGGCCAAAAAATGTGGGACAGGCTTTTCCAAGAGTTGGGTACACAAGAGATAACCAGGTGAAATTCTCCAGCAAACAATTCCGCAATACAAAGCCTTACATCATTGCACAAATTGCAGCAGGGTTGGTTTATATGTTCATCGCCATTAACCTCACTATGCCTTTGACCATTGCTGAACGGTTGATCATGACTGTAGGAATTTTTATGATGACGATCGGCTGGGGTGGTATTCTTCGTGCAAAAAAATGGGCAGTTGCATTAGAGCTATTCCGCTTAATTTATATGCTCGTTACACTCATTGCTATCCTTAATGCACATGGCATGGCAAATTGGATCGGTTGGCAAATGATCGCTGGTTTGTTATTTGTTGGAGCATCTGTTTTGTGGATGGGCTTTTTCTTTAAACCACATGCATTGGAAGGAGATGCAATACCTGCAGATCCTGGATTAAAAGTAGCGATGTAAGAAATTAAATACGCTGATCAACTTCCTGCATCAATTCTTTTGATTGCTGCATGAGCTGTTCCCTGTCATCTGTAATTTCCATCGGACTAAAAATAGCCAGTTCACAAGCTTGCGACAGTTGTTGAAATTGTGTTGCCAGGTCAGGCCAATTTTTTTGTTGCAGTTCACGCACAATTTGTGCATTGCTCACAGTTTTTGTTTGCAGGTTTAATCGTTCAATTAAAAAATCCTGCAGTCCTTGCAACAGCAATGTGTAGAATTGTTTGGGATGAAGCCCTTGTAATACAAAAGTTGCCGGTTGCAAATAAGCATCCATTGTTTTTTGCGGCTCGAGTTCTTCTTCCACCTGTTGCGGTACAATCATTTTTTGCTGTGCTTTCTTTTCTCTTTTGTGTTGAACGAAAAATATACCTGCGATCAATACCAGCAAACCACTGCCAACACCTGCTACCCACACCCATCGAGGCAAACCTTCTTTTACAATCGGCTCATCGTTAAACACAGGTGTTTTTCGTTTCACTGCTGCGGTTACATTCAACTGCAGACTGTCGCTTGAAAGTGTATGATAGGTTTTCGACTGTTCATCAAAATACGTGAAGTTGATCTTGGGGATAGTGAACAATCCGGTTTTTGAAACAGCAAACGGAATATCAAACGTTTTGACTCCACTGATAGGTGCATTATGTTTATCGATCACTTCGCTCAGCTTTGCATCAAACGAATCAACACCGCTTGGCCAATGAACAGTTGGTGCTGTGATCATTGGCAGATTTCCTTTTCCTTTAATGACCACACGTAATGTTGCATAATCGTTTGCTGCAATCGTTTTATTCAACAACGATGCTTCCATGCTGAAATTACCAACGGCTCCATCAAAGCTTTCAGGTTTGTTTTTCTCGGGCAGATCAAGCACATTCACTTTTAGTGAATCGCTTTTTAAAATGATCGTTTCCTGAACAACATCACCATTGCTGTATTCCGATTCTTTTACTTTTTCCATCACCGCATCAAGCCAGGTATTTGTTTCTTTTTTGCTGCGTGCCCTTGCCCTGATCATTCGTACAAGATTCTCCACTTCTACGGGTTCAATAGTGAGCAATCCCGATTGCAATGGAAACAGCTGCACTTTACGAATGAGATAACAGTTATACATTTTCCCATTGTACATTTCTTTCGAAAAAATGCCTGTTTCCGGTTGTTCCATATCCACAACAGAAAAACCGTTGAGCGATGGTCGCTTAACAATCTTCGATTCACTATCGAGCCTTGTAAATAATTTGAACGTGGCGAGCACAGGTTCACCAACGTAGCAACTGTTTTTATCGATCGTAGCTTTAATAAACAGGTTCTTTGCAACTTTATCTTTCAGATTTTCATTCGGCATCAGGTAATAATCAGGTCGCTCCTCTTCTATTTGTTTTGTGGCACCAGCTTCCTTTACAAAAATGACAATGGGTGATGATGTTGCAATTCTTCCTTTTGCTTTTACAATGGCTGATGCAATAGGTAAACGTCCTTTGATTTTTGGTCGAAGTGTGATGGTGTAGGTAATGTATTCAGAAAGGGAGCCATTCACCCATGTCCATCCATTGGTTTGATCAAAGCCACTTAACTGTTCAAAATTGCGGAAGGATGGTGGCGTAAAATCATCGATCTGGCTTGCGCCTTCAACCATAAACTGCAGTTGAAAGCTTTCGTTTTGCTGCACCACTGTTTTGCTGGGGATGACAGACATTTTCACCTGCGCTGTTGTACAAAAAGAAAACAGCAGGAAACTGATCATCCAAAAGCCATATAGTCGGCGCTTCAACATGAGCAGACAAAATTAAAACAAGTGAGGCGTTGAACAGGTGCCGCTGATGTAAGTTGATGTTAAAACAACCGCTGAATTTTTGATTGAATTGATGCGAATGATGTATTCAATGGGCAATTACTTACGAGTAAGAGACAAATCTGTGTTCATTTGCGTTCATCTGTGGCCAATTGCTCTGTTCGTGTAGATTCGTGTAATTCGTGGTTCCTCATTCGAATCATCAAACCATTATTTCATCGCCGGTCAGAGATCTCCCAACTGCGGCCTGATGATAATATCTTCCACACAAGCCTGTGGCGAAAGTTGTGAACTGGCATATACCAGTTTGGCTATATCCTCCGCTTCCATAATTCGTTTGGCGGAATTATCATAATCACCCCATGAATCGGTCATGACTGCGCCGGGGAAAACAGAAGTTACCTTGATCAGATGTGGTTTCATTTCTTCCCGCAGGTTTTTACTGAATCCATGCATGGCATATTTGCTGATGCTGTATGCACCGCCGTTTTTGTAAGCATGAAGTGAAGCAATAGAGCACATGTTGAAAATATGTCCACGTGAACCAGTTACCGGACTTTGCTTCATCATTTGCGGCAACAGTTTACGGGTTAAATGATAGGCACTGTAAAGATTTGTAGCGATCATTTCTTCCAGGAAACCATCTTCTTCATTATAAACACTGCCGGGTAAAAAATTGCCGGCGTTATTCACCAATACATCAATATTAAAGCTGTTATCGAGCACCCACTTTCCGAAACTATCCACTTCTTCACGTTTACTGAGATCCCTTGCTTTGGCTTTGATTTTTACACGGGGATATTTGTCCTGCATCTCTGCCATGGTCTTATAGATCGCCACTTCACTTTTTGAACTGAGATACAAAGCATGCCCGTTTGCCGCAAAAATTTCTGCAACGGCTTTGCCAATTCCTCTTGATGCACCAGTGATGACAACGTTCATAAATTCAGATTTTACTGTGTAGATTGCAGGTTTTAATCAACATTCAAATAGTTGGTTTGTTTACAAGATACGTTCTTACAAATCTAAAATCGTAATTCTGAAATCTGAAATGAAATATCGTCACTTGTTTTTCGATCTCGACCATACCCTTTGGGATTTTGATGCCAATGCCATGGAAACCTTGGCCGATGTGTATAAAGAACTTGATTTGCAGGCAGCTGGCATCAATGATTTTGACTTGTTCTGTAAACACTACCTGCATCACAACGCTATTCTATGGGACCGCTATCATCATGGTTACATTTCAGCCGATGATCTTAAATGGAAACGGATGTGGCGCACATTGCTTGAATTTAAAAACGGCAGCGAAGAACTGGCCCGTAAAATGAGTGGCCATTTCCTGGAAGTATTACCTACCAAGCAAAACCTGTTTCCATACACGCATGAAATTCTACGTCATTTAAAAGAGAAAGAATACAAGCTTCACCTGATCACCAATGGTTTTGAAAAAACACAATGGCGCAAACTGGATAACAGCAAACTCGGGCACTATTTTGAAGAAGTGATCACCAGCGAAAGAAGCAACAGTGTAAAACCAAACAAAGAAATTTTTGAATACGCACTTCGCATTACCGGTGCTGAGTTAACACACAGCATTATGATCGGTGATAATTTAGATGCAGATATTAAAGGAGCATTGAACGCCGGTATGCATGCAATTTTTGTGAATCATATTAAGAGCGATTTGAAAGGAATTCAACCGACGTATGTAATTCATCATTTGAAAGAACTGGAAGATATTTTCTAATTGTCAATTTGCAACAGACAATAAACAAAAAGCCTGACTCAAGTAGTCAGGCTTTTTGCTTGCCGATTGGCTATTGCAAATTGTCTATTGATCAATATTCCGCCAGCACCGTAACCCCCGCCTGCACTTTTTCATTGAGCTTTACATTGATCTTTGTGCCTGGGGGTAACAACAGATCAACACGTGAACCGAATTTTATGAAACCGAGTTCACCGCCTTGTTCTACTTTTTGTCCGGGTTGCAAATAATTGACGATGCGTTTTGCAACAGCACCTGCAATTTGTTTTACAAGGATCACAATACGATCATTACTCAACACCACACTATGGCGTTCGTTTTCAGTAGATGATTTCGGATTCCAGGCAACAAGGTATTTGCCTTTATGGTATTGCGAGTAATTCACTTCGCCTGCAATAGGATTCACATTCACATGCACATTCGCCGGGCTCATGAACACACTCAACTGAATTCGTTTGTCTTTGAAATATTCAACATCGGTTATTTCTTCAATTACTACCACTTTACCATCACAAGGACTGTAAATAGCATGTTCATTTTTGGGTGTAACACGTCTTGGAATACGAAAGAAAGAAACGATAAAAAGAAAGAAGAATAAGGTTACTGCAAAAATGAGCCAGGAAAGTACCGGCAACGTAGAGCTGATAAAATTAAATGCCAGCAGGTTAATGATCACAAACAATACGGCTGCAATTGAAATACTCTTAAATCCTTCTCTGTGAATAGTCATGTAACAAATTTGAACAGCGAAAGTACAAAGATTCGGCCTATTGATATTCCTGTTTACCAAACTTCTCCCAACGCTCAACAGCGTATGAAAGAAAAGCCTTGGGTGCTTTGCTGAATGCAGTATCGGCTTTCCAGCTTCCGCCAATGGTATCTTTTTGCAGGAGCATCAGTTCTTCACCACGAATAGCATATTTCTGTGTGCCTTCATACATGATGAGTTTCTTTTCATTTGGACTTACATCGCCTTTGCAACTTAGTGCATACAGCATTGTTATTTCAGCAAGACCATTGCTGTCGAGATCAGTAATGGTTAAATGATCATCATAAAAAGAGCAAACAATATCTAACTCACAATTATTGATCTGATCCATCATCTTCCACTTCGTCACAAATCCACTATCAGTTTTTTGAAATAATACGGCGGAGAGTTTTGCGGAAGCATTGGTTTGTCCTTTTTCAATATAAGCTCCTGTTTCATATAACACCAGCCAGTTTTCACCCGATACATCATGCCATTTCTTTGCACGTTTTAATTGATAAGAACTGGGTAATGGTAACAATGCACTTACTGCAGCTGTTACTTCTTCCACTTCCGATACAACTTTTTCTTCCTGCACAACAGCGGTTGTGTTGCTATCCTGTTTTTTGTTTTTACAGGAAAGCATCAGAGAGAACAGAAACAACAACACACAACAACGCATCATCAGTTTATCAGTTTTAACAGCAACCACACAAACGGTGTTGCCAGTAATAAAGAATCGAAACGATCAAGGAAACCACCATGGCCCGGCATAAAACTACCACTGTCTTTTACATTGGCCAATCGTTTCAGTTTACTTTCAAGTAAATCACCGAATGTACCGGCAACCGCAGCAACTGCTGCAATAACAGCCCATAACCATGCGGCAGATGATTGGCTCAAATAACCCAATACCCACATCACCACAACTGCTAAAATAATACCTCCAATAGTTCCTTCCCATGTTTTTTTGGGAGAGATGCTGCTGAGTGGCGTTTTACCAATGAGTGAACCAACAATATAAGCCATTGTATCGTTGATCCAGATAGAACCAATAATGATCAGCGGTACAGCATAACCGCTGATCCTTGCCAATAACGTAGAAATATTGGTAAAGGTATCTTCTCCATTGTGTGGCATCCACATAGCACCGCTGCGTAAATGCATAAGCAAGGCCCAGCTTAGTGAAATATAAATCAACCCAAAAACGGAATGGGCAATGTATTTAAAGTTGAACTGTTTGGAGAACAGCAATTCACTTATGGGTACCATTATAAAACCTGCAAGCATCAACATCCATCCAATAGAATGCAGCGACACATTTCCACTGATATACCAATCAGCGGTAAAGAATAACATCAGCCCATAACCGCCAATCATAACACCGTATTTATGAAACGGATTGATCGTTTGATATCCTTTATCGATCAAGCCAACCAGTTTCTGATATTCGAACCAGCAACCAAAATGTATAATGCTGAAGAGAAAAAGGAAACTCCATTTATTCCACAACAAACCAACAAGCATCACCACCACAAATAAAATTGCTGTGAGTGCACGTGTGCGGAATGTTTGCCAGTTAAAAGCCATGAAAGAGTTTGTTATTTAAGATATTGGTTTTGCGATGAGTTGTTTTGTACATCAGCAATACTATCGGGGTATACTTTCGTTGCCATCAATTTTTTCAGCAGAATAAACAGCCCCACTAACACCGCCGCACTGATCAAGCCGGCCCACCAGGGAGCACTGTCACCCACTTCCATATCAATTTTTTTGTCCTTTGTGTATTGCCAGTAAAGAATAGTTACCATCAATGCATTATTAAAGAAGTGCGCAATAATGCTGTACCAAAGGTTGCCTGTGTAATAGAAAATATAACCAAGTACCATTCCCAATACAACACGTGGAATAAACCCATACCATGAAAAGTGAATGGCGCTGAAAATAAATCCTGTAAGAATTATTGCGGCTACAGGATAGTTAGTCCACTTGTTTATGAAATTTTGGATCTTAGAAACAACTAAACATATAATTAAAGAGATTAGTAAGATTATGTAGAAAATCCAGCTTAACCCTTTTTGCTCTACAGAAATATAGTAAGCAAAGCCTATCAAGACGAAAAAACATACTGTGTAAAGTGCTGAATTATTTTTCCATTTCATTAGTACAGTCTGCAACCCTCCCCGAAAAAACACTTCTTCGACTATCGCTGGCATTAATGCTATAATAAATAATGCAATTACATAATCAAAGGGAGTTTTAAAAGTGGCCATCAGCTTTACTTGATCGGCATACTGAGATTCAAAGCCATCAAACATCTTTTTTGCCGAAGCTGTTATAGGAATGGCTTTATTTATTTCAGCTAAAAAACCAACAAAGGGCAACGCACATAACATGATCAGTATGCCTACAACAGCCCTGTTCAAATGCAATTCTTTATGGAAACCCAGGCGTTCAAATGGTTGTTTTGATGCAATTCTTGCCGTGATAAAAGCCGGCACAAAAAAGATGATGATGGTTGATACTACCTGCATCATCTTCACCGCATCAACATTTGCCGGGTTAAACATCTCCTTTTGCATGTCGAAAAGGGATTTTCCTGTCATCCCGATCCAGATGGGGATGGCTGCCACACTGCCTATCACAAAACATCCTACCCAAATGCCGATGAGGATCAAAAACTCAACCGGCGGCTCTAATTTGCGCTGATACTGATTTTCGTACATAACTACTGGTGAAAACTGATTAAATTTGCAGCTCTTTTTGAACGTGGTAAAGATAGGTAACATATCGCTTCCTGAATTCCCGCTCCTCCTTGCACCCATGGAGGATGTGAGCGATCCCCCATTCCGTGCAGTTTGCAAGGATAATGGTGCAGATATGATGTTCAGTGAGTTCATTAGTAGTGAAGGCTTGATACGTGATGCGATCAAAAGCCGCCAGAAACTCGATTTTGAAGAAGAAGAACGCCCTTTCGGTATCCAGATCTTTGGTGGTGATGAAGAAGCACTCGGCATGAGTGCCCGCATTTGCGAAACCGTAAATCCTGATTTAGTCGACATCAACTTTGGTTGCCCGGTGAAAAAAGTAGCGATGAAAGGTGCAGGTGCAGGTGTGTTGAAAGATGTTGACCTGATGGTGCGGTTAACCGCCTCCGTTGTTAACTCCACTTCATTGCCCGTTACTGTAAAAACAAGATTGGGCTGGGATGACAATACCAAGAACATTGAAGAAGTGGCTGAACGTTTGCAGGATGTGGGTATCAAAGCATTGAGCATTCACGGACGTACACGTAGCCAGATGTATAAAGGTGAAGCTGACTGGACATTGATCGCTAAAGTGAAAAACAATCCACGTATTCATATCCCGATTTTTGGCAATGGCGATATCGACAGTGCTGAAAAAGCAGTGGAATACAAAAACCGTTATGGTGTTGATGGTGTAATGATCGGTCGTGCAGCCATTGGTTATCCGTGGATCTTTAACGAGATTAAACATTTTGTAAAAACAGGTGAACATCTTCCTCCACCAACAATAGAGCAACGGGTAGAAGTTTGTCGCAAACACTTGCATAAATCTTTTGAGTGGAAAGGACCGAAGGTGGGCATTTTTGAAATGCGCCGTCATTACGCCAACTACCTGAAAGGTCTTCCAAACATTAAAGAATACCGTGGCAAACTAGTTACGCTTAATACCGTTGAAGAAATTGATGCGGTACTCGATGAGATCGTTGTGAAGTTCAGTGGATTTGAATTTGCTTCTTCAAAAATTGAATTGATCAATTACCACGAGAAGTGCCCGATCAACTAGACTCAGTTGGCTTTTACAGGCACAACCCCCAAACTAATTTTATCCTCATTCTCAATTTATTAATCGCTGCCGGCCTTTATTGGCAAGATGCTTGCATTCGTTTTGTGCCATTACATTGATTCACAAAAAAACGAGTGCTTATGGTTTCAGTAATTATACCAGCCTATAATGAAGAAGCAACGATCCGTAAAGTGATCCAGATCGTAAAAAGATCTGCATGCGTAAGTGAAATCATTGTGATCGATGATAAATCGACCGACCGTACGAGGGAAGAAGCCGAACTGGAAGGGGTAAAAATTTTTACCAGCATGGTGCGTGGCAAAGGTACTTCGATGCGTGAAGGAATATTGCTGGCAGAAAACGACATCATTGCATTTGTTGATGCAGACATCACCACTTATCCTGATGATGTGATCGACCGTCTTGCAAAACCGATCATTGATAACGAAGCAGATTTTGTAAAATCATATTTCGACAGACAGGCAGGGCGTGTTACCGAATTGGTAGCGAAACCACTCCTGTCTTTTTTATTTCCATCGCTCAGTCATTACCAGCAACCACTCAGCGGTATGATCGCCGGTAAAAAAGAATTGCTGCAAAAAGTTACCATTGAAGATGATTATGGAGTTGATATTGGTATCCTCATTGATATGCATCAGAAAGGTGCACGAATTACAGAAGTAAGTCTCGGTTATATTGAAAACCGCATGCAGAGCATTTTCCAGTTAGGGAAAATGAGCAAAGAAGTAACCGCTGCCATTTTGAAACGCTCCGGGCAAGTAATTGACACTACGATCGATCTGTTTACCGGAGAATATTTTCATGCAAAAGAACCTCAACTTGAGTTTGCAGTTAAAGAATCAGTGAAAGGTTTTCACAGGATGGCCATTTTTGATATGGATAAAACCATCCTCCATAGCAGCTTTATCCGCAGCATGGCCGTGAAGTATAAGTTTGCAGATGAGTTGAATGAGATCATCCTGTCTTCTCATCCAACCTATATCCGTATTAAACATGTAGCTAAGTTGCTGAAAGGAATGAGTGTTGCCGATATTTTAAAGACCGCTGATGAAATACCGTTGATTGAAGATGCAAAAGAAACCATTGAATCATTAAAAGAGAATGGTTATGTATGCGGTATCATCAGCGAAAGTTTTAGTGTGGTGACCACTCACATCGCTAACAAGCTGGGTATGCATTTTTCGCTGGCAAGTGACCTTGAGTTTAACAGAAGCGTTGCTACAGGCGAAGTAAAGATCCCCTCTTTCTTTTTAAAAAATAAGAAAAGCGTTTGCAACCATGACTTCTGCAAATCAAATGCTGTAATTGAAATTGCTGATCGTTACGGTATCGACAAACAACATATTCTCGCCATGGGCAACAGTAAGAATGATATCTGTATGGTGAAGAATGCAGGTACGGGTGTTGCTTTTTGTGCCGATAACAAAACGCTAAACAGGGTAAGCGATCACCAGATACTCGTTCCGAAATATGGAATGCTTACATCGCTGCTGTTTTAAATTTTCAAGTTTCGCTTAACACGAGATATAAACAGACGGAAATCCGTAAGGAAAAATATCTTTGTTTCAATCTTGATATTTTTTCTATGAACTGGATCATCCTCATCATTGCAGGTTTATTTGAAGTGGGCTTTGCTACCTGTTTGGGTAAAGCAAGAACAACAAGCGGCAATACATCTGTTTACTGGATGATCGGCTTCTTCGTTTGTCTCAGTATTAGCATGCTCTTATTGTACAAAGCCACGCAAACATTACCTATCGGTACAGCTTATGCCGTGTGGACGGGTATCGGTGCTGTTGGGACAGTCATCATGGGAATTATTTTCTTTAAAGAACCTGCTGATTTCTGGCGACTGTTTTTTATTACCACACTAATTGCTTCTATAGTTGGGTTGAAAGCAGTATCGGCGCATTAAGAAATCATTTGTTTACAAACGTTTCCAGCCCTTTTGTATAAACAGCCGCTCTTCGTTGCGCTGCAACATCAAGAAACAACGCAGCAACAGCCATAATAAAAAGTCCGGCACCAACTCCACTCCAAAATTGTTGTTCAGTATTCGTTCTGAAATAAAAGAAAATAAAAATTGCTGCAACTAAAAATACCAGTTCAGCAATAATAATTGCTTTGAAGCTTTTCATTACTTTCTGCATGCGTGGATATTCTTTTTGTTTCAGCTCATCAGGATTCAGATCATAAGCATACACATTTCTGATCCTGTCATCATCACTACGATTATAAATTGTAAATCCAATGCCGCCGGCGATCAATCCTACAATGATCATAGGAATAGCAGCGCCTTTGTAAAAAGGAGTTTTCAAAACAAAGAATAAAATGAGTGCTGCAATAACAGCAACTATGCCAACAGAAAGAAAAAAGAGACTGCCTTGTTTCTCTGCCGAGAAGTATTGCTCAATATCCGTTTTGCTGAACATGATGAATGATTTGCAGTAAGATACTAAAACTGCATTTTGTTTCCGATAGAAAGATGCTGTACAGCAGTGATATTGTGTTGCTCCTGCAAAAGCATCAAGTCCTGTTTGGGATAAAAGACCGGCTCATCACTTAAATCGAATGTTCCATGGTGCATGGGGATGAGTTGCTTTGCATTCAGTTGTTCAAACGCTACCAATGCATCTGCAGGGCTTGTATGCGCCGTATTCATAAACCATTCAGGTTTGTAGGCACCAATACCCAGAATCGCTACATCAATATTTGGGAAGAGCTGAGCTATTTCCGGGTAATGAATTCCCAAACCGCTGTCTGCACCAAAGTAAATTGTTTGTGTTGGTGACTGTAACATAAAACTACCCCAAAGCATATCGTTCATATCATGCAGACCACGACGGTTCCAATGTTTGGCAGGCAAATAACTTACCTGTACATCTGTTTCCAATTGATACTGCTGATACCAGCCTGCTTCAATGATGGGGTTCTTTATTCTCCAACTTCGCAACAGAGGGGCAATATTTAATCCCGTTAGAATAACAGCGGATGGATTTAATGTACACAGTTCAATCATACTTCTTTTATCTGCATGATCACGATGATTGTGTGACAGCAAAATAAAATCGATCTGTTTCAATGCTGCTACATCGCAAGGCAGCGGAGTAAATCGTTTCAAAGGGCCTACATTGTACAACACCGGGTCAACAATAAAATGCTTTCCTCCCAATGTAAACAGAAAGCTTGCATGCCCCAGCCAAACAATGCCATCTTCCCTGTTGCCCGTGATATGTTTATTCATTGAAATGTCGATGTTCGTTTGCTGATTTCGTTTCAAAGGTTTAAACGGATTCCTTTCTGTTTGCCACTTCAGCAACTCAGCAAAAGAGCGTTCAGAAGGCCCATCGAGATTGATGTACTGCTGTTTTTTATTCAGCAGGTTACCATTCCAGTTCTCTTTAATAAATGGAAGTGAAGAATTATGTGTAGGTAATTGTGCCATGATTAAACCATTAATAATACAGCCACGTAATGACAAATTGCTGCTGCCAATACAAAGAGGTGCCAAATGAGATGATGATAAAGGAATTTTTCCCACAGATAAAAAATTACACCAATGCTGTACAGCACGCCGCCAATAATGATCATGATCATTACATCAAGAGGGATGGCATCAAAAAATTGTCTGCCGCTGAACAGCAGTATCCAGCCCATACCCAGGTAAATAACTGTTGATACATAATTAAGCCGGCCGGTAAAAAATATTTTAAAAAAGATGCCGATCAATGTAAGGCCCCATAACACACTCAACATTACAATGCCGGTTGTGTTCATCATATAGTTTAACAGGAAAGGTGTGTACGTTCCGGCTATAAGAAAATAAATACTGATATGATCAAATACATGCAACACCCTTTTTACTTTCGGATGCTGAAATGCATGGTAAAGCGTAGAGAAGCTGAATAATAATAAAAAACAAAACCCATAAACAGCCGCACCAATTACAGCGTTTGCATGATCTTTTGTGGCCGCCAATGCACTTAATACCGGCAATGCCGCAATGCCAAAAATGATCCCGATACCATGGGTGATACTATTGGCAATTTCAAGACGAAGATTGGTTTGCGGGTCTGTCATGTTTCTATTTTTCTACTTCCTTCAATACCTGCTCGCTCATTGGTGAAACAGAAGGATCAAAGTAGTGGGTAAGTACACCTTCTTCATTTACGAGGTATTTCGAAAAATTCCAGGTGGGTACCTTGCTGTTCCATCCATTCTTTGTTGAATCGGTCAGCCATTGAAATATTTCATTCTGGTTACTGTTCTTAACAACACTGCTTTTTTTCATCAAAGGAAAAGTGACGCCAAAGTTTATTTTGCAAAACGCTGCAATATCTTCATCGCTTCCTTTCTCCTGTTCTTTAAAATCATTAGCCGGAAAGCCAAGTATTACAAGTTCATTTTGAAATTTTTCATGCAGCTTCTGCAGATCATCGTACTGACCGGTATAACCACAATCGCTTGCGGTATTGACCAGCAACACCTTCATTCCTTTTAGTTGTGAAAAATCATACGTTGATCCATTGTTCAATACTGCTTTCAATGAATGAAATGCCACAGAAGGTTTCTGATGTTTATTCGCCAATACATCATTGTTCTTGCCGATCAGCTTCGTAAAGGCGATCCACGCCGGATAAACCGCTTTCAATAGTTTTTGTCTTGTTGTCATGTCTGCACTGTTTCGATTTACATAAAATAAATAACTGATTGCCACAAGAGCAATCATCACTAAAACAACGGCAAATCGTTTATGTTTACGCATCAGCTTTATTTTCTTCCCAAAGCCAAACGCCAAAGGCGAAGCTTTGCTTTACTGAATGGGGGATATCGGAAAAAAGGTTCGAACCAATTCACTTTTTTTACGATACCCTTGTAGTGTGTAAATGTATCGAACGAAAATTTACCTAAATGCCCACCATGTCCACTTGTACCGATACCACCAAACGGAATACTGCTGCTTCCAAGCTGGTAAATAGTTTCATTAATACAACCTGCACCAAAACTCATCTTCTCAATAAAAAAATCCTGTGTTGCTGTTGATGTGCTGAAGATATAAACCGCCAATGGATTGGGATTCAGATCAACCAGTTTCAACACTTCTTCTTTCTCTTTGTAAGTAAATACAGGCAATACCGGGCCAAAGATCTCTTCACGCATAACAGCTGCATCAGGTTTTACTTTGTCAATGATCGTTGGGCCAATATGCCTGCTTTCTTCATTCACATCGCCACCATAAAGGACGTTTCCATCCTGCAAATACTTTACGATCGATTGAAACCTACGGTTATTGATAATGCATCCGTAATTATCATTTGCTTCTCTGTCTGTTCCGTAGCACTCTTCAATTATTTTGATAATTGTTTGAATAAGTTTGTCTTTAACACTTTCATGCACCACAAGATAATCAGGCGCAACGCATGATTGTCCGCAGTTGAGCAATTTGCCCCACACAATTCTTTTGGCAGCCATTTTAAGATCTGCACTTCCATCGACAATGCACGGGCTCTTCCCTCCCAACTCTAATGATACCGGTGATAATTGTTTTGCAGCCATACCCATGATCTTCTTCCCGATTTCTGTACCACCTGTAAAGAACACGTGCCCGAAGTGAAAATGCTCCAGTAATTGCGGCACTACGGTTACACCATCGCCACTTACTACATGTATATACTCAGCAGGGAAATGTTCATTGATGAGTTGTTCCATCAACGTAGATGTATGATGACTCAATTCAGAATGTTTAATGATCACTGTATTGCCAGCCGCTATTGCACCTGCAACTGCACGATAGGTTAACAATACCGGGTAATTCCAGGGAGAGATAACGATCACATTGCCTACAGGCTCGGGATAAAGTTTGGTAACTGAAGGCAACAGGTATAATGGCGTTTCTACTGTTTGTGGTTGCATCCATTGTCGAACGCCCCTTAACTGTACCCTTATTTCTTCATACGTCGGACCAAGTTCAGTCATGTACACTTCCTGCTTATGCTTACGCAGGTCTTTATACAAAGCCTCTTCAATCAATTGTTCGTTGTTACGAAGCAATGATTCCAGTTTCTTTAATTGCTCTTTACGAAAAGCAAGTGTTCTTGTGGCACCCGATTTATAATAAGCAACCTGGCTATCGTATAACGTTTGATATGGATTCATGAATGGCTTTCGTATTTAAACTTTTGAGGCAATCGGTTAGTAACATGTAGTTGTACAAATGTAACAAAGCTTTATTCTTCTTTTCTGCTCTTTCTCTTAAGTGATTGAATAAGTACCTTCGTTGAATGACGGACGAACATTTCATGAAACAGGCATTAAAGGAAGCAGAGCTGGCGTTTGAAGAAGGTGAAATTCCCATTGGTGCCGTGGTGGTGGTAAACAATAAGATTATTGCCCGTGGGCATAATATGACAGAGCGACTCAATGATCCAACTGCTCATGCTGAGATGATTGCATTAACTTCTGCCTTCAGCCAAATCGGTGCAAAATATTTGCCCGATGCCACATTGTATGTAACGGTTGAACCCTGTTTGATGTGTGCAGGTGCATTGTACTGGAGCAAAGTAACCCGTATCGTTTGGGGTGCTGACGATGAAAAGAATGGACATAAACGAATTACCAAAGATGAGTGGCCTTTTCATCAGAAAGCCGAAATTCTGAAAGGTGTTCTGAAAGAAGACTGTGCCAGGCTTATGAAAGATTTTTTCAAGGATAAACGATAGTATATGGCAAAAGCAACTTCAAAAAAGATTATTGTTACACATCCGGTAACAGGAACAGAACGGAAGTTTGATGTTGCTATTTATGAACCGGTTAAAGCCGCTATACTTCAAAGTCTGAAAGGCAGCAAAGGAAAAACCTTCACCGAACTTACCGATGATGTGGTGAAGATCATCCGCAAACAAATGCCTGAATTTAAAGGTTCCATTCCCTGGTATACCATCTCCATACGTCTCGATCTTGAAACAAAAGGCATCGTTGAAACCTTTGTTGAGAAAGGCAAAAAGCTGAATCGCCTGGTGAAATAAGCTGAATTAAAAGCAGTCAATTGCTTTAACAAAATCTTCTTACAGTTACTTACAACTTCGTGCAGCTGTACACATCTAATCTGTGTAATAAATATCTACACATGAAAAAGATCATTGGTTTTGCTATACTCAGCCTGGTCTTTCTTTCAGCTTGCCGAAAGACCGATTTACAACCTGCTCCTATTGATGAATCTCAATGGTTGCGGAAAGAGCGGGGTGTGGTTGTATTTTCCGATTTCAATTGCGATTACATCGTTATTGAAACAGCTAACGGTTACACTGTAGCTGAAAACTGGTCGTTCCGTCCAACCGTTGGCGAGGTGCTTTATGGCGACTTCAGTTACTATGGTTTGAGAAGTATCTATAACCGCAGCCGTGGCAACCTTATGTCCATAAACATTCGTGATATCTGGTTAAGTTATTACCAGGCACAAGATCAAATTAACTGGTACTGTTCCCAATAAAAAACCCAAAGCCCAATGGAGACAGGGAATGCAATAGTGCATTCCTTTCTTTTTTTCTGCCGGTATGCTAATTGCTGTAAGTTTAATCGATCTGCATTTTAAATTATCTGTTTGTACATTTGTTCTCCGTTAAACAATTTCGTAAAATTTAAAACTTACAGAACATGGCATTTACATTAGCACCTCTTCCATATGCACATGATGCACTGGAGCCTCATATCGACACAACCACCATGCAGATACATCACGGTAAACACCACCAGGCTTATGTTGACAATCTCAACAAAGCAATTGCCGGTACTGAGCACGAAAGCAAAACTATTGAGCAGTTAGTAGCCGTTGCAGGAAGTATTTCTCCTGCTGTGCGTAATAACGGTGGTGGTCATTGGAACCACACTTTCTTCTGGGAATCTTTAGCAGCAAACGCCGGCGGCACTCCAACAGGTGCATTGGCTGATGCGATCAATGCAGCCTTTGGTTCATTTGATGCATTCAAAGAAAAATTTGCAGCAGCCGGTATGACACGTTTCGGCAGTGGCTGGGCATGGTTGATCGTAAAAGACGGCAAGCTTGAAGTTACTTCTACTCCTAACCAGGATAATCCATTGATGGATGTTGCTGAAGTAAAAGGCACACCAATTCTTGGAGTGGATGTTTGGGAACATGCTTACTACTTAAAGTATCAGAACCGTCGTGCAGATTATTTAGCCGCATTCTGGAATGTAGTAAACTGGAGCAAAATAGCAGAACGCTTCGGTAAATAAGTAAGAATTTACTTTGTAATAACAGAAAGGCTCGCCAATCATGGCGAGCCTTTCTGTTATCAATCAGATCATTCGCATCATTTCATCCCATCATCTGCGGTTTTTCTTCCAGCAATCATCTGCATGATCATTCACCATGCCGCTCGCCTGCATAAAGGCATAACAAATTGTTGAGCCGACAAATTTAAATCCACGTTTCAGTAAGTCTTTGCTCATTGCATCTGAGATTGCGGTCTTTGCCGGCACATCGCCCATGCCTCTCACTTTATTTACAATTGGTTTGCCACCAACAAACTGCCAGATGTAGTTGTCAAAACTGCCAAACTCTTTTTGTATGGCGAGATATGTTTTGGCATTCTGTACAAAGGCATTCACTTTTAAACGGTTGCGTACAATGCCTGCATCCTGCAACAATGCCGCAATTTTTTTGTCGCCGTATTTTGCCATCTTCTTTGCATCAAACCCGTCAAATGCTTTGCGGTAGTTTTCACGTTTGTTGAGAATGGTGTACCAGCTTAAACCCGCCTGTGCCCCTTCGAGGCAAAGCAATTCAAATAATTTATCATCGTCGTGCAAGGGCGTTCCCCATTCCTCGTCATGATATGCTTTATACAGATCATCTTTTAAACACCAGCTGCAGCGTACCTTTTCTTTTGCCATGATTTTTGCTTTGTACTCTTGCAAAGTAATTAATTTCACAGTCCCTAACAGCACAAATGATACGCAAAGCAACCAGCCAGGATTTTGGATTCCTTTACTATTTGTACATGCACCCGCATGTAAATCCATTCCTGTTGTATGAGTTTATGCATCCTGAAGATTTTCGCAGTGTGTTCAACGAATTACAAAACAAAGGTGTGCTGTATATTTTTGAAGATGCCGGCGAATCCATCGGCATGTTCAAACTGGTACCGCAGCATTACCGGAATACACATATCGTATATCTTGGCGGTTTGGCCATTGATCCGGAAGAAGCAGGTAAAGGTTACGGCTTGCAGATGATGGAAGAAATTAAAGAATATGCAAAACAGCAAGGCTTCCTTCGCATTGAATTAACTGTTTCTACTGCAAATGAAAAAGCAATTCAACTTTATCTCAAAGCAGGATTTCACCACGAAGGTGTGTTGAAGAAATACACGTATCTAAAAAGTAAAGATCAGTATGTTGATGAAGCTGTGATGGCTTATTTATTCTGATCAGGGAACAGGATCGTAACCACTTCCACCCCAGGGATGACATCTGCCTATTCGCTTAATGGTTAACCACAAACCTTTGATCGGTCCGTGTTTTTTCAATGCTTCAATTCCGTACTGACTGCATGTTGGTGTATACCTGCATTTGGGACCAATAGCCGGACTGATAACATATTGATAAAAACGAATCAATAAAATAAACGGAAAACTCAGGATCGTTTTGATCCTGCTGTATGATGTTGATGTTTCTTTTTTATTAGGTTGGCTGCACACTGAGTTGTTCCAGTTTTTGTAAAGCTACTCCCGTCTTTTCTGCTATCAATTTATAGTCGGGCACTTCTTTACCGGTGAAAATAAAAAACACGTGCAGCTGTTTGTTCTGCTGTTTTAGCTTTTGTTGCAGTTCATTTTTTTGCAATCGCCATGCTTCACGTATCAATCGTTTAATACGATTTCGGTCAACAGCTTTTTTAAAATTTCGTGTGCCAACGGCAACACCAAACAGCAATGAGCAATGAGCAATGGGCAAAGCTTGAACTGTATAATAGACCCGTAAGGGTGAAATAGAAAATGATTTGCCTTCTTTAAAAAGCAGTTCGATCTGCTTTCGGCTTTTCATCCGTTCATTTTTACCAAGTGTATATCGTTGTACTGTTTCCAAAAAGCTTTTCTGAAATGAGAATGTAAAAATAACACCGTTTGCAGGCAAGGCGTAAAATAAAAAGTCTCCCGATCAACGGGAGACTTAAGAATATCTTCTGTTCGTAAGAATATTATTTCTTAGCGCCACGCTCATCAGAAATAGTGAGCTTATGACGACCCTTTGCACGGCGGCTGTTTAATACTTTGCGGCCATTAGCATCTTGCATACGCTTGCGAAAACCGTGTGTGGTTTTTCTGCGACGCTTCGAAGGCTGGTATGTGCGTTTTTTTCCTGGCATTGTTTGCTGTTTTACTTCTTTAAAAAATACCGGGGAGAAACCGGAAATTTCATATCACGCAGTGAGAACACCACTTCCCGCTGTTTGTGAAAGGACGGCAAAGGTAGGGGAAACTGCCCGAAAACACAGTGTTTGAGCCAAGAAAATTCTGCTGATACCGGCACCAGCGCCCTGTTCTGCGTCTGTTGCGTCGCAAGCCCTTGTACGTTCAGGAATCCTACTCTTCTACCCACCCCTGATAATCAGTTTTCTGTGTAACAGTTCGATTCACCCTCCCAGGAGGGGATAATCAGCCTGCAAGCTCAACATGAGCTGATCGTACTTCCGACCCATAAAATAACCGGGCATGCCGGTCAAAATCAGCTACAGAATCTGTTGTAAAGAACTGCTTCATTCCTCCTTTTGTCAGACGTTCTTCCATTTCCGGATGTCGCTGAAGATAATCAGCCAGGCTTTCTGCAATTATTTTTCCCTGCGACAGTAATTGCACATTCTCCGGCAATTGTTGTTTGATCTTTTCACTCAACAAAGGATAATGTGTACAACCGAGTAACACAGTATCAATATCCGCTGATTGTTGCATCAGTTCATCCACATATTCTTTTACAAAATAGTCGGCGCCTGCATTTGTATGTTCATTGTTCTCGATCAACGGTACCCACATGGGGCAAGCCTGTTGATAGACTTTTGCTTCAGGATAAAATTTTGTGATCTCAATTTCATACGATTCAGATTGTACAGTACCTGCTGTTGCAAGTACACCCACATTTTTTGTTTTACTGAACTGCCCGATCACTTCAGCAGTGGGACGAATTACGCCCAACACTCTGTTATTTGGGTTGAGCTGTTGCAGATCGTTTTGCTGAATGGTGCGCAATGCTTTTGCAGAAGCTGTATTACATGCAAGAATCACTAACGGGCAACCTTTTTTAAAAAACCATTCCACACATTCTAAGGTGTAACGATAAACTGTTTCAAAGCTGCGTGTGCCATAAGGAGCACGGGCATTATCACCCAGATAGATATAGTCATACTGTGGTAACTGCTGCACAATTTCTTTCATAACAGTTAACCCGCCATAGCCAGAATCAAATATGCCGATTGGTCCTTTCTGCATGCTGCTAATGTAAGCACAAAAAAAATCCCGCCATAAAGCGGGATCAATATTGTAATTACAAAGCTTAATTATTTAGCCGGGGTTTCAGGTATTTTCAAATACTTCTTTACCAATGGTAACAGATCATCTGTTGTTGGTACCACTAATAATGCATCTCTTGAAACAACATATGCATAACCATTTGTTTTAGCTACCGCTTGAATTGCATCCAATGCAATTTTCTGTACAGGAGCAAAAAACTCTTGTTCTTTCTGTTGCAAAAACTGTTGTGCTGAAGTTGAATATTGTTGTACTGCATCAGCTAAATCCTGGAATTCTTTGAAACGGATTTGTTTGATTGCCGGGCTCCATTTAACTGAATCAACACGGATAATGCTGTCCTTTTCCTGGTATTCCTTGATCAACTGTGCGTATACAACGTTGAGTGAATCCTGTGAGGCTTTTAATCTATCTTGTGCCTTTTTTGTTTCGGGCATAGCCACCAACAGATCGTTTGTGTTGATGTGACCAATTTTTTGAGCATTCACTGTTGCAGCTGTTCCCATAATTACTGCAACCACCAGAACAATAATCTTTTTCATTTTTGTTGTTTGTTTTAAATAAAGTGTACTTACGATCCCTTTTAGTTGTGCGCAGGCCGGGTTTTGATTAAAGTTTAACACCCAGGATCTTCAGCACATCATCGCTTTTGTCCAGTTTAGGGTCGGCAAATATAACGGTAATTCCTTCACTTTTGTCCAAAATAAAATCGTATAATCTTTCGGTTGCAAGACGCTGAACGGCGTTGTAAACCTTATCCTGTATGGGTTTCACCAATTCCTGTTTTTTGCGGAAGTAGTCGCCTTCAAACCCAAAACGACGGCGTTGCAAATCACGCACCTGCTTCTCTTTATTAAAAATCTCATCTTCCCTTTTTTTCAAAAGTTCAGGTGTAAGCATTGCCTTCTCAGTTTCAAGCTGGCGGTACATTTTATCCAGATCGGCCTGCAACAGATCGATCTCTTTTTGCCATGCATCAGCCATTTCCTCCAGTTTTTTATTGGCATCCTTATACTCCGGAATTTTATCCAGTATATACTTGGTATCGATAATCGCATAACGTTGTGCGTTAGCACTAAATGCTGTAAGCATTAAGCTGAAAGCTGCAATCAGGAATGTTTTCATATAACTTGTTTTATACATGATGGATGATGCAACAAAAAAGTTGTTTACTCCGGTTCAAAGCCAAGCATGAATGTGAACTTGGTAATATCTCTGAATCTTGCACCGGGAAATGTTCTATCCAAACCAACACCGTAATCGAACCCGAGCAAACCAAACATTGGCAGGAAGAAACGCATACCTAAACCGGCACTGCGGCGCAGTTTGAATGGATTGTAATCCTTCACATCATACCAACCGTTGGCAGCTTCAAAGAACGCTAAGCCAAAAATAGTACTGCTTGGGTTGGTGCTTAATGGGTAGCGTAATTCCATACTATACTTATTGAAGATAGTAAAGAACTGTGTGGCTGATGTTTGGTTGGCATTGTTGATCCGAGGGTTTGAATTATCGTACACGGGGTAACCTCTGTGTGCAATGATGTCGAAACCAATGATACCAAAGTTATTTTGTAAACCGGCATCACCCACCTGGAAACGTTCAAATGGTGAAATCGGCAGATCTTTGTTATAACGACCAAGGAAACCAAATTTCGCTGCGGCCTTCAATACAAACTGGCGGTTCTTTTCAGCACCTGCAGGTTTTCCGATCGGGATGAACCACTCGTAATTTAAACGCCATTTGTGATACTCCACCAAACGGTATTTCTCAGCCGGATCACTATACTTACTTGCATCACGGAACAAACTCCATGGTGGCGTAAATGTTGCCGTTAAGGAGAATGTTGAACCTGAACGAGGGAACGTTGGCTGATCAACGCTTGAGCGGATAAGTTGAAAACGAAGGTTGATATTATTCGATACACCACTATCGAGTTCAGGGAAGATCGGGTAATCTTTTAATTTATACTGAGTATAGTTAACTGATGTAATCAGGTTGAAAAAGTCATCAGGCCATTTCAATTGTTTACCTAACGATACACTTGCACCAAACGTACGCAGGAACTGTGCGTCTTCTGATTTACGACGCAACGGCAAGCCTGTTAACGGATCGAATGCATTCGCAAGTTTCGTGCGGAACAAACTCAACGTCAGGTTATTTCTTTTCTTACCACCTAACCACGGTTCCGTGAAAGAAAAGTTTTGTGAACTGAAAGACGGACCGTTTGATTGAACACGAATAGATAAACGCTGTCCATCACCACTTGGTAACGGCTGCCATGCAGATTTCTTGAAAATATTTTTGGTAGAAAAGTTATTGAATGTAACGCCCAATGTACCCGTTAAACCAATTAAACCACCCCAACCTGCACTCAATTCCAACTGATCACTTGATTTTTCTTCAAGTGTGTAGTTGATATCTACGGTACCATCATCAGGATTCGGAACCGGGTTTGGATTGATCTTCTCCGGATTGAAATAGTTCAATGCAGATAATTCACGAATTGAACGGATCATATCACTACGGCTGAATTTTTCACCCGGAATTGTACGCAACTCACGACGGATTACATACTCTTTTGTTTTATCGTTACCGTAAATATTAATAGAACGGATAGTTGCCTGCGGACCTTCAGATAAACGGATCTCGTAGTCAATTGTATCGTTGTAAACTTTTGTTTCAATTGGTTCTACACGGAAGAACAAATAACCATCATCCATATAAAGACCACTGATATCGCCACCTTCAGCTGAAAGTTGCTTTCCTAATTTGGAATTCAGTGTTTCAAGATTATAAATGTCGCCACGCTGTATGCCGAGAATATTGTTGAGTACGGAATCGCTGTACTTTGTATTTCCTCTCCAGGTAATGTTTCCGAAATAATACTGCCTGCCTTCATCAACTTTCACATCTACAATCAGGTTTCCTTTGCTGTTGTAGTAAGTGGTATCTTTTTCAATAACGGCATCACGATAACCAAGTGAATTGTAGTACGTAAGTATCTTCTCTTTGTCTTCGATGTATTTATTCTGGTTGAATTTAGCAGCAGAGAATTTAATGCGGAACCATGGATCAAGAAAATCTCTCACTTTGGAAAGTGATAAAAATCCACGGTCTTTCATAAACTCTTTGAATGTAACTGAATCTTTACCGCCATAAACGGAAGCATTTTTTTCAGGATACAATGTAAAACGCATGCGCTCTTTTGTTCCCTTCAGCTGCTTTTTGATTTTAAGATCGGTTACAACTTCGTTGCCTGTAATAAATATCTCTTCGATCTTTACTTTCCTGCCTTTGTTTACGTTAAACGTAAGATCAATAAAGTTTGGATTTACCGCATTCTTTGCTTCAGAGATTTTGACATCAATTTGCCTGAACCCTTTATCTGAATAAAACTTTTCAATCCGCTCAATACTTGTGCGGCGAAGATTTTCTGTAATTACTTTGTTTGGCGTAAGTCCTACTTTTTCTTTCAGTTCATCCTCTTCACCTTTTTTAATACCTCTGAAAAAGAAGTTACCTAACCTTGCACGCTCTGTTACATTTATCTCGATGTAAATATCTTTCCCGTCAACTCTTGTAATGAAAATAGTTGCATCATCAAAATATTGCTGACGCCAGATGGCTGCAATCGCTTTGCTGAACAAATCGCCACCGGGCAAATAAACTTTATCACCAACAGAAATACCGGAAACAGAAACCAGTAATGCTGAATCAAATGTTTTGGAGCCACTAACAGTAATGCCGGCAATGATATATTCTCTCGGCACTTTTGAGTTCATGATCGCTTCCAGTTCAGGATCAACTGAAACAGGTTTTGTGGTGTCGGTTTGCTGTGCCATAGCAGGCAGGTAAACGCCGGAGCAAATCAGAATAAGCAGTAATAATTTTCTATTCAAACGCATCAAAATTCAGTTACGGTTATGTTGTATATCGGGTTATAAAAATGCCGCTCATGCCTGTTACAGTCGGACGTTGCGTTGCAAGTCTGACCGTGACTTATTACGTCATCGGCCGGGCGGCAAAATAGTTGGTTTTGCTGAAACTCTTTGTTAAAATGGCCATCTTCACAGCTTCTTAGGATTGTGTTATAGGTAGGCTTGTTTTTACTTGCTCACCTGTTTTCCCAAAACGCCTCTCCCTGCCCTGGAAATCGAGAATAGCTTCATATAAATTCTCTTTTCTGAAATCGGGCCAGCGTACATTGGTAAAATACAATTCTGCATAGGCCAATTGATATAAAAGAAAGTTACTGATGCGGTATTCACCACTTGTGCGTATCATCAATTCAGGATCAGGAAACTCACGGGTAGTTAAATAATCCTTGATGGTATCCTGGTCAATTTCAAAAGGCTGGAGTTTCCCCGTCTTCACATCGGCTGCAATATTCTTAATAGCATTTACAATTTCCCAGCGGCTGCTGTAACTGAGTGCCATAATAAGATTAAGACCGGTATTATCCTTTAATTCATCCAGACTTTCCTGTAATTCCTTTCTTGCATAATCGGGCAACATATTCGTATCGCCAATTACGTGCAGTTTGATCCTGTTCTTATTAAGTGTAGCTGTTTCCTTGCGGATGGTGTCTACCAACAACTCCATCAAGCCTGTTACTTCTTCAATTGGTCGGTCCCAGTTTTCAGTGCTGAAGGCGTAAAGCGTAAGGTATTTCACACCCAACTCGGCGCATCCTTCAACAATATCACGTACGCTTTCAACCCCATGAAAGTGACCAAACAGACGATCCTGCCCTTGCTCCTTGGCCCAACGACCGTTACCATCCATAATGATGGCAATGTGCTGCGGCAGCCGCTCCATATCCAATTGATCACGCAAGGATGACATAACCTTTGAAAATTAAGGGCACGAAGGTAATGAAAATAAGGGCTGGGGCTGATTTTGATTCGGGAATTAATAGAAAAAGCCGACAGTTATAACTGCCGGCTTTTATGAATTACAAATTCGTTATTTATTGTAACGTATACTTTCCTGAATAAAAATCAATGGTAAACTTATAAGATCCGCTGGCAGCAGGTGTAGGAATATCAGCCCCTTCTGCTTTAAATGTGCCCGACTTGCCATCAGGCGCAGCCACATCGGCCCCGAATTTTTTATCCCAAGAACCGTTAGTTGGCAGAATTAAAAATTTTTCGCCTGTCGTAAAGTTGAGTGTTACATCAAACCAAACTGAATTCCTCCTTGTTAATTGCTGCGATGGCAACGGAACGGGATTATTCCATCCTCCAGGTGTGGCACCACCAACAATAAACAAATCAGTGGGCAGCCCATGTTGCAGGGTAATTGCCTCTAAATTGTAAACACCTTTTTGGAAATCAATTGTCATTTTATAATATCCGTTTGCAGCGGGGGCCGGAATATCGCCTCCCTCTGCCTTAAAGCTACCTGAGAGATTATCGCCAGCTGCAACATCAACGCCATATTTACCCCATGCTCCGTTTTCGGGCAGAAGCAAATATTTTTCACCTGCTGTTAACTGAAATACACCACCAAATGTTGTTTCATTCAACCTTGCAAATTCCTGCGAAGGAACCGGAACGGGGTTTGTCCATCCGCCAGTAGTTGCACCACCCACAATAAATAATCTTCCCGAACCAGGTAAAGCCACTTTTGGAGGAATTTTATAAGGGGTCATTCTGATCTTGAGGGTATTTGAAAACTTGCGATCATTATTGTTACCGTATGAAGCTATTACTCGCACATCTACGTCATATGCTTTATTAAACTCAAACCCCCAGCCAAGCAAAATACTATTGAGTTCTTTTCCCGTAATCTTAAAGGTATCCTTGGCTGTAACGGTAAATGATGCAGCTTTTTGAAAATTGCGGTTAGTTGAATCAAGTTCAATTACAAATTTGTACAATGACGGATCTTGTGCAAATTTTGGATTTGACCAATTGAAAACAATTGCGACAAGATTTGAATCTGCAGCAGTTGATGCAACTGTTGTTTTTGATGCAGCTAATACAGGAGCAGAGCCTGTTTCAAAAAAAGGTAGTTTGTCTGCTTTTTCACATGCTGTAAAAACCACAGCAGCCAACAAAAGCGAGATGGTTATATGTTTATTAAATAGTTTCATATAAAGAAGTTTATTGTTTTACGGCCGTAAATTTCCCAATCTGAAAATCAACAGTAATTTTATATTTTCCCGGAACAGACGGCGCAGGTATATCATCACTGAGATTATAACCAAAATCACCACCATTTCCTAAGCCTGCTAAATTTTTATCCTTCACTGAATATTTATTGCTCCAGCTGCCGTTTTGTGGCAGTAACAAGTAATAATCTGCGGTTAGGTCAATAGTTATTTCATACTTAGTTGATGATAGTCTAGTGAATTTCTGTGCCGGTTCAGGAACGGGGTTATTCCATCCTCCGGGTGTTGCACCTCCAACAATAAACAATTCATTATTGAATGGCAGTGTTACTTTAGGTGGCGGTGGAAAAGGACGAGCTGTAAACGTAACAGTGTCCGACACTACGGGTCGTATATCACTGTTCGTTCCTAAACTTGCTGTAATTCTTGCCTGAAACGTATAACTCCTTCTTGGGTCTAACTGAAGAAGCATTGTATTACCTAAAATATTATTCAATTCACCAACTGTATATGTTTTATCTAGCTCCTTTGAAAAAACATTGATATACCTGTTTGTGCTGTTAAAATTTCCGCCAAGGGTATCTATTTCAAGCTTGTATTTTACATCATGTGAACTTATCCCAGTAGTAAATTCATAATCCGGATTTGTCCAACTAAGACGTAATGCTGTATTATTCTCTTCACCCGGCTCTAATCTTACTGTAGTTGTACTTGCTGTAAGATCAGGCTTTGTACTACCCTGCAAAACAACTTTATTTTCCACTTTTTCGCATGCCGCAAACGTAACGAGTGCAAGCATGGAAAGTATTTGATAAACGATTTTCATATCAATATCATTTTTAAGATTAGTAACCTAAATTTTGTTTCAAGTTGGGATTTACCGCCAATTGTTTTGAAGGGATTGGCAGTAATTTCTTGGTAGCATCAAATGCAGTACCATTACGCAAGCCTCCCTTCCATGGCCACAGGTATGTGCCTTCAGAATAACGGTTATAGCGGATCAAATCAATTCTCCTGAAACCCTCCCAATACAATTCTCTTGCACGCTCGTCAAGAATAAAATCAAGATCATAAGTTGTGATATTCCCGCTTGCATTTCCATATGCTCTTTGGCGTAGAAGATTCAGGTAAATAACGGCCTGAGCTTCAGAACCACCAGCTCCGCCACGTTTCACCGCTTCTGCATATGTGAGATACATTTCTGCCAAACGTGATACAGCAATATCAATATCAGAAAATGTTCTGTTAGGATCATTTCCATAACCGCCGGATCTTGTTCTGTTCCTGAATTTAGTAGTAGGTAATCCAAACTGATATTCAAAATAATCATCCATGTTCAATGATTGCTGATCAGTATACCAGAGAGATCTCTTGTCTGCAGTTCCTGTTACATCAGGAAATAATTGAGGTATCTTTTCGGTTGCACGCATAGCACCCCAGCCTCCTAAACCATTTAGCTGTACCAATGGTTGACGTTCGCCTGAACCTGTACCATTGATAATAAACGTGGCACCGCCATAACTTTGAGATTTAACGCCATCGTAATTCAATGTCCAGATTGCTTCCGTATTTCCAATATGGTTATCGGCCATAAACAGCCATTGATAGTTACTCATGAGAGAATACCCGGCATCAATTACTTTTTTAGAATAAGTAATGGCTTCAGTAAACTTTGGCTGGTTAATATATACCTGTGCATTAAGATACATCCTTGCAAGAATGGCCCATGCTGCAGCTTTGTCTGCTCTGCCATACTCGTTTGTACGTGGTGCTAATAAATCTGCATCAATACCCTTTAATTCATTTTCGATATAAGTAAATAACTCAGCACGGGTGATCTGAGGTGGGGTAAATGTACCGAACGGATCAGTTTCTGTTACAAATCCAGGATTACCATAAATATCCATCAAAACCCAATACATGTACGCCCTGATAAACCTTACCTCTGCACGCATTGGTTTAATGGTTTCTGCATTAATACCTCTTGCACTTAACTTTTCAGGAGTACTTTCTCTTAAAAACTCATTAGCAAAAGTGATCACTAACATGCAACGACCATACAATCCTTCAACTAACGGGTTGCCGGCGTTCCAACGATTGAATTGCATATCATACAGTCCATCATCTGCATACTTCCATTTGGCCATATCAGTACTCATGTCCTGCACAGTCCAGTAGTTACGGAAGAAATCAGAAAACCCTTCATCCACACCTTTCACATCACCACATCCAAAACAACCTGTTGCCGGTGCGTTTTGAGAGGTAAGTACCATACTGCCATAAACCCTTGCCAATACTCTTTTGTAGCCGTCGAGATTTTTATACGCATCTTCTGACGTAAGTGTATTAGCCGGAAATTGGTCAAGCTTTTTGTGGCAGGCTGTAAGCACCATTGCAGCCATAAAAATTGCCGAAATCCGAGTGATAAAATATTTCATTTGATAATTTTTTTAAACTTAAAAATCAAGATTTACCCCCAGTACAAAAGTTCTTGGTCTGGGGTAGATATTATTATCCATTCCATTTGTTAACTCAGGATCAAGACCTTTATACTTTGTAATGAGAAATACATTCTGCACGTTAGCAGTAATACGCAGATTCACATTCTTTGCAATAGCGCCGGCATCGTATCCAAAGTTGATATTGTCCAAACGAAGGAAAGATCCGTTTTGAATATAATAGTCTGAAAGCTCTTGCTTATTTAAAAACCCTGTTTGCAGATAACTGTTGTGAATGTTTTGTGGAACAGCACCAAGTTTGGCCTGGTTAATTACACCATACTGCATGAACACATTATTGTAAACATAATTACCAATGCTTCCACGCATTACAAAACCTGCATTGAAACGCTTGTAAGTAACAGATGAATTAATACCCAGATATACCGGCGCATCAGAAGGTTTGAAAACTCTTAAGTCTTTTTCGTTGATGATACCATCTCTGTTCTGATCTTCATACAATCCTTCAATTGGTTTGTTATTTTGATCGTAAACCTGCTGGTACATGTAAAACGATCTTGGTCTGTAACCTACCGCATCAATTTGTGCAGTTGTACCAATACTTCCTCCAATAACGGTAACATTGTTACCGGCAAAATTCGGATCCTCGTTGATCAGCAATTTGGTAATTTTTGGGTTGGCGTAGGTTACGTTAAAACCAATATCCCATTGTGTGTTTTGATTCTTAACCGGAATAAAATTCATGGTTACTTCAAAACCTTTACTTTCTATATTACCAACATTCGTTAAAAGGCTGTTGGCAAAATTCGCTCCGAGTGCAATTGGCACCACACTTACAAGATCTTTTGTTTTGCGGGAAAACACTTCTAAAATACCGGTTACACGATCATTAAATAAACCATACTCAACAGCAGCATTAATGTTCTCTGTTGTTTCCCATTTAATATTCGGATCATACTCAACAGGGCCTAACCTGTTATAATACGTATTTCCTAATTGATACAGTCCATTATTATTTGACTGATTATAAACAGCGAGGTAAGGATACAAGCCTGGTATATCCTGTTGCCCTGTAACACCATACCCAACTCTGAATTTTAGATCAGATATTACCTTAGAATTTTTCAGGAAGTTTTCTTCACTCACTCTCCAAGCTACAGCAGCTGAAGGGAAAAAGCCCCAACGGTTTTCTTTCGCAAATCTTGATGAACCATCAGCTCTTCCGTTAAGTGTAAGAATATACTTGCTGGCTAAGTTGTATGTAAGACGGCTGTAGTAAGAAATGATGGTGTACCCGTTATCACCATTTGCATCATCAGAATTATCTGATAAACGAATTGGATAAGGCCCGTTTGGCGAACCGTCATAATACCAGCTTTGATAATTGAAATTGAAATAACGATAGTCCTGGTAACCGGTACCCGCTGTTAAATCAATGCGGCTGTTGATAGATTTTACATCCTTGACATAGTTCAGGTAAAAATCGAATAACTTATTTCTGCGTTCAAGGTAAGAACGGTTTCTGTAGCCACCCTTGCCCCCAATGGCAGGGTAAGCAGAAGCAGCACTATCTGATTTTACAAATGAACCTCGCTCGTTTGAATATTCATTTCCTAAATTCAGATTCGCCCTCAATCCTTTTACAAAAGGAATTGAATAGTCTAATTGAATGTTACCGATAAAACGTGTAAGCTCACGGCTATGATCTCTTGAATATAATAAGCCCAAAGGATTACGATTAGCGTTGGCAGCTGGTCGTCCGCCTTGTAGCCACTCATAGTAACCATCAAAGCGATTACTGTTTGTTGTTGTTGCTTGTGTAGGATCAAATGATACTGCACTTCCTATTGCCCCAAAATCAGCATCAGCATTAACTGTTCTTGCAATTTTGAGATTCAGGTCAACTTTTAAATTATCCTTGAAAAATTTAGGACTTAAGTTCAATCCTCCGGAGTAGCGTTTAAAATTATCTGTCTTTAAAATCCCATCCTGGTTAAGAAATCCTCCGGAAATACGGAAAGGTAACTTTCCGTCAATAACAGTTCCGCTTGCACTCAGGTTATAATCCTGACCAAAAGCAGGTCTGTAAATTTCGTTCTGCCAATCGGTAGAGCTCTTGCCTAACAGATTCGCAACAGAGGAAAGTTCAGGACGTGATTTAATTACACTTTCAAATTCAGAAGCAGTTAATACATCCACATTCTTCACAGCTGTTTGCAAAAAGCCCTGTGCCCCGAAATTAAATTTCACTTTTCCTTTTCTTCCTTTTTTGGTTGTAATAATAATTACACCATTTGATGCCCTTGAACCATAAATGGCAGCAGCAGAAGGATCTTTTAATAAAGTGAATGATTCAATATCATTTGGGTTAATAAGGCTTAATGCGTTTCCATTATCAACAGGAAGCCCGTCAATAACAACTAATGGATCGTTACTTGCATTAAGTGATGCACCACCACGAATACGGATGCGGCTGCCTGCGCCCGCAGCACCATTATTAGAAGTGATTTGCACACCGGCTACCTTACCGGAGATCAACTGCTCAGGTGTTTGTATTGCACCTTTTACAAAATCCTTAGAAGAAACTGTTGCAACAGCACCTGTAAGATCTCTCTTACGTTGTGTACCATAACCAACAACAACAACTTCGTTAAGTGTTCCCTGTGCCGCAGCAAGCGAAATGGAAAAATCGGTTTGTGCTCCTACTGTTAATTCATACTCTGTAAAACCTACAGATGAAATAACAAGCACAGCGTTGTTGTTGTCAACAGCAATTCTGAAATTACCACCAGCATCGGTGGTTGTACCACGGTTGGTACCTTTAATTGTTACGGAGGCATTAGCAACCGGGGTGCCGTCTTTACTGTCGGTCACTTTCCCGGTAACGGTTTTACCTTGCGCAAACACATTCATTGCAAAAACCATAAGCAGCAGAGCCAAGGCCCCTGCTCTGGCAAGCAGACGATGAAGGGTCATAATCAATAGTTGGGGTTTTGAGATTTACAATTTATATCTATCACAGCAACGTTTTGCTTTTTGTTGATATTTATTTGCATCCGATAAATCAACTTTCAACAAAAAACATCAGTCCTGTTTTTCAATCCAAAATTTAAAGCAGCCTTTTAAGACAACTCTCATGTCACTACTGCTGCACCATCACTTTTTCATACCGCACAAGATTATCAACCCGCACCTGTAACACATACTGGCCTGCTGTTAAGGGCATGCCTGCAAAACTGTTACGATCCATTTCAAACACCTGGTAACCTTTCAACTGGAAACCCATGTTCTTTGAAGCGATAACCTGTCCCTGTATATTGATCAACTGAACACTCACCTTCCCGCTTTTTGGCAACTCATATTTTACAATTGCCGATTGCTGAACCGGGTTGGGATAAATGCTCAGACGAAAATCTGTATTAGAAGCTATAATATCTCTGACGTTTGTCACCACACCACCTGATACATTTTGATTGAGGAATACCCGGTACTCCCCCGGCAAAAGTGTAAAGCCGTATGTTGCACCGGTAACATTAATAGAACCGCCTTGCGTATAGTTATACCAGGTTCCTGTTGCAGGGAATGTAACGTTTGGCAATTGTGTAATAACATCGAAGTTTGCCACAACCACCATCTTTAGATCCGCATGGTCAATAACAATTGTTTTAACGGTGCTTGAACCAAGGTTGGTTCCATTTGCAAGTGTTGGTGTACGGAATGTTACAAGTTTTTGCTGACGCAATTTTGCCATTGCCGCATATACCTCATACAATCTGCGACGACGTATCTCCTGGAAATAATCCCATCTTACCGGTTTAGGATCAACACGCCCGCCGTTTGAATTAATTGAATAGTCGTAACCCAATTCGCCAAACTGCCAGATCATTTTCGGACCAGGTATCGCCATCAAAAAAGCAGCTACGGCTTCCGCTCTTCTTATAGCCGTAGTTGTATCTTTTGGATTATGGGTAAGTGAGTTTGTAGTGTTTCCTTCCGTAAGAGTTTTATAGATTATCCGTTCCTCGTCGTGGCTTTCTGCATAAGTAATTAAGCCCGGCTTATCTGTAAGATCTGTCGAACCCCAACGATCTATCCAAAAAGAACTGCTCAGGTTTGAATTATATCCTTTATTCAAATTATAAAACGCAGCATTTGAATTACCCCAAAGCAACATTCCTCTTTTTGCCAATTCTGCATCTTCTGCTGTTGCTGCAAAATGTTCAAGGATACAATATGAACCGGCTGATGCTGTTTGCATCACATTATAATAATTCTGCCAGATGTTGATGCGATCCTGGTTAAAAGCATCCCAACAAATTTGTCTTTGATTGTTAATGTCTGGCAACGCCATACAATTCTGATTAGTAAACCCTTTACTCAAATCCCAACGGAAACCATCGATCCGATACTCTGTTAACCAATGTTGGATAAAGCGCTCAACATGATATTTCGTTGGAGCTGCATTGTGATTGAGATCGTGAAATACATTGAACGGATGTTGCGCTGTTTCGTAGAAATAAGGATTGTTAGCAGCAGTTTGGTTTGCGGCCGCATTCCACCACATAGCTGCTAAAGGTGATTGGCCTGTTGCATGATTGAGAGCAATATCCTGTATTACGGCTATTCCCAAACTATGTGCCTGATCGATAAAAGCCTTCAAAGCCTGTTTACTTCCGTACGCTTTATCAGGAGCGAAATAATACATTGGATTATAGCCCCAACTATTATTTCCATCAAATTCATTGAATGGCATTAACTGAACTGCATTGAAGCCAAGATTTTTGATATAATTCAATGTGTCCTTCAGCGTTTGCCAGCTTTGAGCAGAAACGAAATCACGCAACAACAACTCGTAAATCATCAAATCACGCTTATCAGGACGAACATAGTTGTTACTCGTCCAGTTATAAGCTGTTTCACCCGGAGTAATGACACCTACAATTCCACCTGTTGTTTTTCCAGAGGGATAAACGGGCATGTTCGGATAAGTAGATGATTGAATGTACTGATCGTTATTTGGATCGAGCACCAGTTCGCTGTAAGGATCTGCAATGCGTATAGCATCATCAACAATATATTGGAAACGGTATTGAGCTCCGGCAGTAAGACCTGTTACTTCTGTCCAGAAATAATCGCCGTCTTTTTTCATCTGACCGGCGCAGGTTTGTGTCCAGTTACTAAAATCACCAATGAGAGAAACTTTGGTTTTTAATGGAGCATATAAAATGAAAACTGCTTTGGTATTATTGTCTTCGAACGTAATACCGTCTTTGCGTCCTGCAGGTCTTGCACCTGTTGGGTTATTTGCCTGTGGTACAAAAAAGTTGAATGTATCACGCTTGATTGTTCCATTGTCATCAGCATCAACAATGATCTGCTGTTCGCAGGTAGTAGTTACATTAGCCGAGCCATTAATGATTTGTGCAGCTGCTGCAGTTGCAATTTGTGCTCCATTAAAACGCAACGTAAGATTTGCATTTTTAGATGACGCAGCTGTTACCGGAACAGTAAATGGCGGCGTTCCTGATGTAAGCGGTTCAGGAGTGGGAACGTAAGTTGGCTGCATTGCAGGTGAAGTAAACTTCACAGCAAATTCATTGGCAGGGTACACTTTAATATACATATCACTGCCATCGATATTACGTTGCACTAATGTGCCTGCTTCGTTGCGGAACAGAATGGTAATGTAAAAGATTTGCTCCCCTGCAGCTACGCCATAATAGTTGCGGATATTAGTAATGGTGAATTGCCATGTATTTGGCTTGTTTACCGGATCGGGACGTGTGGCAACAGGTGCGTTTGAAGTACCCCAGGAACCTTTTGTGTATTTCCAATCTGTAGCTGAAGTGCTGGCCGATGTTATTAAACCTGTATGTAAATAAACCGAGCCAGTAAAACCTTGTAACCCTTTGTTGCCTTTACTGGCATCCATTGTAATAACGATAGTACTTGCATCAGCAGGGAAAGCGATATCAGTAGACAATAATTGGGCATTACTTGCATGAACTGCAAAGCAGAATAGAACCAACGCAAGCAAAATTTTTCTCATAACGCAATCCTTTTACATCAAACCAAGTAAAACAATGATCAATGAAGTTTGTTGGATTTCGTTGTGATTGCAATCAGTAAGAAAGATTCTCAGTTTTTTATACAACAGCCGGTCGCTAAATCAATACCCTCTTCAGTTCCGCAATCAAAACTTATGCAAAACTAGACTATGGCAGGGGCCTCAAATTGAACTAAAATTCCAATTTCTGGCACTATATTGCCAACTTATCCTATTTTTACTTTCTAACCCGATTCACAATTATGAAGGCCGAACTCGAAAAAATTGTTCCCGGTAACGATAAGCCCGTATTGGTTGCTTACCCCATGAGCCTGCCCTACCTTGAGTTTTACTGGCACCATCATCCTGAATATGAGCTCACGTTTAAGATCAATGTGTCGGGTAAACGGATCGTTGGCGACAGTTATGAAGAATTTGAACCTGGCGATTTGGTGCTGATTGGCCCCGATCTGCCACATACCTGGGTATCGGATAAAAAAGTGAAGGACAAATCCTGCGATTTTGTGGTCATCCAGTTCTCCGGCTCCCTGTTCAACAGCTTCACCGGTTTACCGGAGTTCGAGAATATTAAGCGGCTGCTGCAAAGCTGTCGGCATGGACTACATTTTAAAAACAGTAAGCCTTTTAAAGAGTTGATCCTGTCGCTGCCCGGCAAATCAGGTGTTGAAAAAATAACCGGGCTGATCGATCTCCTGAATCAATTGTCACAACAAAAAGGAAGAAAACTGGCATCAGCCGAGTATGATATCTCCCAGGCCAAAAACAGTGAACCACGTATTAATAAGGTATGTACTTATGTTGAACAGAATTTTGCGAAGCCCATCAGCATTAATGATGCAGCATCCATCATCAATATTTCACCCAGTGCCTTTTGTAAATTCTTTAAACGGGCAACGGGCAAAACATTTTCCGATTATGTAAACGATCTGCGTGTTGGTTATGCCTGTTATCAATTGATTGAAACGGATAAACAGATCTCGACCATTGCACGCAGTGCGGGTTTCGAATCGCTCACTTATTTCAACCGTGTGTTTGCACGAAAGAAACACAGCACACCAAGAGAATTCAGGAACGAAGCTGTTTATTAATTTTTGCTGAATACCGTTTCGCCTCCGCTAATAGTTTTGAGCACGGTTGTTTTCAACACCTGCTCGAATGTTGCAGTCATGAGATCAGTATCAAGTAAAACAAAATCGGCAAACTTTCCTTTTTCAATACTTCCCTTTTCCGTTTCTTCAAAATTAGAACGTGCTGCCCAAATGGTCATGCCACGTATTGTTGCTTCTCTTGTTAATGCATTTTCTGTTTGATAACCTTGCTCGGGCCATCCTTTTGCATCTTTACGGAACACTGCTGCATAAAATGTTTTGAGTGGATCAATATCCTCAACGGGAAAATCTGTTCCCAGTGGTATCCAGCCATTTTGTTTCAACAGGTCATTAAATGCATAAGCACCTTTTACACGTTTGGATCCTAGACGTTGCTCTGCCCAATACATATCACTGGTTGCATGTGTTGGCTGCACACTCGGCACTATACTGTATTTGCCAAAAAGGTTGAAATCATTTTCATTCACTACCTGTGCATGTTCAATACGCCAACGCAGATCGTTGGTTTCTTTTAAATATTTACCATAGATATTTAAAATAGTTCTGTTTCCACTATCGCCAATGGCATGTGTACACATCTGAAATCCTTTTGCATACAATAATGCTGCAACCGAATCAAAATGTTCTGGATTGCTTAATAAGAAACCGGTATGCCCGGGCTTATCAGCATATGGCTCGAGCAAACAGGCGCCTCTTGAACCAAGAGCACCATCGCCATACACTTTGAAGCTTCTTACATTTAACCGATCGGTTTTTATTTTACCACGTTCAAAAATGGCGTCATAATTTTTCTTTGCATCACTTAACATCACATACATGCGCATCTTCAATGCTCCGCTCTGGTTTGCTTTTTCAATATTCAATACATCAGTATAATCTAATCCGCAATCAACAACAGAAGTTAAGCCTGCAGCAAAACAATTCTTCTGTGCCGCCAATAGCCCTTCTGTAATTTGTTCTGCTGTTGCCGCCGGAATTTTTGCTGATACAAGATCGATCGCATTATCAATCAACACGCCTGTTGGTTTTCCGCTTGCCACAAACACATCACCACCAGTTAATTTTGTTTGAGCATTAATGCCGGCCTGCTGCATCGCAAGATCATTTACAACAGCAGCGTGCCCATCAACTCTTGTCAATATAACCGGGTTGTCAGGAAATAATTGATTCAACGAATCATTCACGGGAAATTCTTTCACCTCCCAGTCATTCTGATCCCAACCCCGGCCAATGATCCATTCGCCTTTTTGCAAGCTGTGTTCAGCAGCATGTTTTTTTAATCGGCTCAAACATTCACTCCAGCTTGTTGTGCCGGTAAGATCGGCTGTGCGCAAGCCCAAACCATAGCGATAGAAATGCGCATGTGCATCAATAAAGCCCGGATATAAAAATTTCCCTTGCAGATCGATCACTTCTTTGGCGTTGAATATTTTTTGCAGATCGGCAGTTGTACCTGTAGCAATGATCTTTCCATCCTTTACAGCTACTGCTTCAGTTTTGGAAAAAGCAGAATCAATGGTGTACACCGTTCCGTTGATAAGCAGTGTATCAACTTCGGTTTTGGAATTACATTGTGAAAACACAATCGCTACGGCAAAAAGAAGAGACAATCGGATCATAATAAATGGTTGTGCTGGTATAACCCAAAAGAACAAAGATTGTTTATACCTGTATGAATGAATATTTTTTGTGGTTATTCTTCCGGACAAATGGAAGCTCTAAAATGAGCACGTGAATTTAATTTGTTTTGTCCTTCATCCTTGTATTTTTACCTTCTGATTTTATTTCTTATGTATTCAGCCGATAATACCAAGCAATTGCAGCAAAGCACCACAAGCTTGCTGCATCAACTAAAAAGTTCATCTATCAATGAAGAACAAATCGAAGAACTGAGAAATGCTCTCCGTTTCCATGAATATCGTTATTATATTCAGAACGATCCGCTCATCAGCGATTTTGAATATGATCAGTTATACAAAACATTGGAAAAGATCGAAGCTGCCAATCCTTCGCTTATAACAAGCGACTCTCCTACACAACGTGTGGCAAAAGGTTTGGGTAATGATTTTAAAAAAGTACAGCACCTTGTTCCCATGCTGAGTCTTGAAAATTCTTATGATGCTGACGATCTGATTGACTGGGATCGCAAAGCAAAAGAAGCAAGCGGACTCGATCATATTGAATACTGTGTTGAGCCAAAATTTGATGGTGCCAGCATTTCACTTATTTATGAAGATGATAAACTGGTTCGGGCTGCAACACGTGGCGATGGAACAGAAGGAGAAGAGATCACGACCAATGTTCGGCAGATTCGTTCTATTCCCTTGTCGGCAGACTTTTCGAAGTTTGCCATCAAACAAATTGAAATACGTGGTGAGATATTGATGAGTAAGAAAAACTTCAAAGCCTATAATGATCAACTGGCCGAAGATAATTTGCCACCGCTTGCCAATCCACGTAATGCAGCCAGCGGCAGCTTACGTATAAAAGATGCAAAAGAAGTTGCCCGCAGAAATCTTGAGGCATTTTTATACCATGTTGGTTATGTGGCAATGGTTGATCGGAAGCAATCAACATATGATGTATTACACACGCACAGCGGTGCATTGAAAATGATGTGGGAGCTTGGCTTCCGTAGTCCTGAAAAAGAAAAAAAGATCTGTAAAGGCATACAGGAAGTAATTGACTACTGTAACGAGTTTGAGCAGAAGCGTGATACACTGCCGTATGAAATTGATGGCATGGTGATCAAAGTAAATGATCTGCAGTTGCAGGATCAAATGGGGATGACCAGTCATCACCCACGCTGGGCCATTGCTTATAAATTCAAAGCAAGACAGGGAACCAGTAAACTCCGTGCAGTTGAATACCAGGTTGGCCGCACAGGTGCAGTTACTCCCGTTGCCAAGATCGATCCGGTAGCTATTGGCGGAGTAACGGTCACGAGTATCTCTTTACATAACCAGGATTTTATTGCAGAGAAAGACCTGATGCTGGGCGATACAGTTTTGGTAGAACGTGCAGGTGATGTAATTCCTTATATCGTTAAATCAATGGCTGAGCTGCGTACAGGCAAAGAGGAAAAGATCATCTTCCCTACCCATTGCCCGGTTTGTAACAGTGTGTTGGTAAAACCGGAAGAAGAAGCTGTGTGGCGTTGCAATAATTACCAGTGTGAAGCACAGGTGGTTGAACGTATCATTCATTTCAACAGTAAAGATGCCATGGATATTCGTGGAATGGGCGATGCGAATGTGCGGAAGTTTTATGAGCTGGGCTTTTTGAAAGATATTCCATCGTTATATCGTTTACCATACGATAAGATAAAAGCCTTAGAGGGTTACGGCGCAAAGAGTGTTGAAAATCTGCAAACGGCTATTGAAAACTCAAAGAAGCAACCTTTATTCCGGTTGATCTATGCGTTAGGTATTCGTTTTGTTGGTGAAGCAACTGCAAAGACATTAGCTAATTCAACCAAACATCTATTGGATATTGCCGGAAAAACATTGGAAGAATTACAACAACTGGAAGATATTGGTCCGAGAGTTGCAGGAAGTATTCATGATTTTTTCAGCAACCAACAGAACCTGCAATTATTGAAAGAACTGGAAGAACTGGGTTTGCAATTAAAGAATGAGCAGAAAGAAAGTAAACATGAAGGTAATTTAACGGGTGTTACTTTTTTATTTACAGGAACATTGCCTACCTTGAAAAGAAGTGCTGCAGAACAGATGGCCGAAGAACATGGCGGAAGTATACTTAGTGGTGTGAGTGCAAAATTAAACTACCTTGTTGTAGGAGAAGATGCAGGCAGCAAGTTGGAAAAAGCAAAGAAGATCAGCACAATAAAAATTATAACCGAAGAAGAATTCCTGGAACTGTTAAAAAATTAATATAGGATTTCACTTGCAGGTACAGGGTTTGCTGTTGTATATTTAATATCTCCAATCTTTTTGTATGATCAAGAAACTTCCCGGAGAAAAATGGAAACAATTGCAGTTTGCCGGTTGGAAACAATTACGTCGCAAATATGCAGTTTCAAATCTTGGCCGTTGCGCCAGTTTTACTTCTGATGTTTCAGAAGATGGAAAACTACTCAACGGTTCCATTACAACCGGCTACCGTACATTAAACCTGCACCGTGCAGACAATAAAGGAACCATCTACCTGCACCGTGAAGTAGCAAAACTTTTTTGTGCGAAGCAATCAGCTAAAAATAAGTTTGTGATTCACCTGAATCACAATAAAAAAGATAACCGTGCTGCTAATCTTAAATGGGCAACATTGGAGCAAATGTCTGCTCATCAGCAAAAGAGCCCGCAAAAGATCGCCTATAAAAAATTACAGAAAGAACGCAGCAGCACACAAAAAGGATTGAAGCTTTCTCCGCTGCAGGTAAAAACAATCAAAAAGATCATTCAGGATCCCAACCGAAATGTTACGTACAAACAACTGGCGAAAAAGTACAGCGTTAGTGAAATGACCTTGTACAGAATAAGAAGCGGTGAAAACTGGGGAGCAGTTTAAGATTGCAGATATTTGATTTCTGATTACTTGCTCACATCTTCACAGAACTATTTTAGCATAGTATTGTTTGGTTATGCAAATTTGCATCTTCACTACAACCTTATTTTATGCTGCAAACTTCCACACTCAAATTTTTAAAAGACTTAAAGAAGAACAACAACAAGCCCTGGTTCGATGCGAATCGCAAAGCTTACGATGCTGCCAAAGCAGATTTTGTTGGGTTTATTGATGCAGTAATAGAAAAGCACGGGAAGAAAGATCCTTCCATTGCACATCTTGCTGCAAAAGATTGCATCTTCCGTATTAACCGTGATGTTCGTTTCAGTAAAGACAAAAGTCCTTACAAAACCAATATGGGTGCATACATCAATAAGGATGGGAAAAAAGGGATGACCGCCGGCTACTATTTTCATTGTGAACCGGGTGCTGCATTTGGAGGCGGTGGTTTATATGTGCCGCCACCTGAATTCTTAAAAAATGTTCGGCAGGAAATAGATTACAACTGGAAAGAATTTCAGAAGATCATCAACAATAAAAAATTTAAAGCTGTGTTTGGCGATCTGTCAACTGAAGGTGATATGAAATTGGCAAGACCACCAAAAGGATACGAAGTGGAGAACCCGGCTATTGAATATTTGAAACTGAAAAGCTGGATCGCTATGCAAAAATTTTCAGATGCCGATCTTACTTCAAAAGACCTTGTAAAAAAAGTTTGTACCAATTTTGAAACGCTGCAACCACTGCTGTTGTTTTTGAATGAAGGATTGCATGCGGGTGAATGAAATAATAACTCTATTAAAAAGAGAGCGCTTCAATTGAAGCGCTCTCTTTTTTGTTAAGTTTTTCCATTGTCTTACGGCCGCTGGCCCTGCCGACCATTACAACAAACCTTTACCCTGCAGGTATTCTGCGATCTGCACAGCATTTGTTGCTGCACCTTTGCGAAGGTTGTCACTAACGATCCACATGTTTAACGTGTTAGGCTGTGTTTCATCTCTGCGTAAACGACCAACAAACACATCATCTTTTTCATGCGCATCCATCGGCATTGGGTATTGCTGTGTAGCAGGATCATCTACTACCACAATACCAGGAGCAGAGCTGAGCAATGCTTTTACTTCATTTAAGTCGAAATCATTTGCAAACTCAACGTTCACACTTTCACTATGACCACCCATAACCGGAATACGTACAGTAGTTGCCGTTACACGAATGGAATCATCACCCATGATCTTACAGGTTTCTTTCACCATTTTCATTTCTTCTTTGGTGTAACCGTTTTCAAGGAACACATCGATTTGTGGAATCACGTTAAGATCGATCGGATATTTATAAGCCATCTCACCAACAATACCTTTGCGTTCATTCAACAATTGATCAACTGCTTTTACACCTGTACCAGTTACACTTTGGTAAGTTGATACAACCACACGCTTGATCTGGTATTTCTTATGCAGTGGTTGCAATGCCACCACCATTTGAATAGTAGAACAGTTAGGATTGGCAATTACTTTATCTGCTGCTGTTAACACATCTGCATTTACTTCCGGCACCACTAATTTTTTGGTTGGGTCCATGCGCCATGCACTGGAGTTATCGATCACAGTAATACCGGCTTCTGCAAATTTTGGTGCCCATTCTGTTGAAGTACCACCACCGGCACTAAATAAAGCCACAGCAGGTTTGGCAGCTATTGCATCGGTCATGCTTACCACTTTGTATTTCTTTCCCTTAAACTCAACTTCTTTACCAACGGAACGCTCACTTGCAACCGGAACTAATTCAGTAACCGGGAAATTTCTTTCTGCTAATACCTGTAACATTTTGGTTCCTACAAGACCTGTAGCGCCAACTACTGCAACTTTCATTTTGTTTGTTTCCTGTCTGACGCCCCCGTCTGACAGATTGATTTTATGGTTTTTTAATTGAGCCGTCAGACGGGGGCGTCAGACGGGGAGTAAAAAATAAGGCCTTCCGTTTCGGGAAGGCCTGTTATTATGTTTACAACACAACGTACAATGTTACCTTCCCTTGCGGAACTGTTTCTTTGTGCGTTTTGTATGTTTCATTGTCATCATGAGGCGCAAAAGTAAAGCCGAATGAGCGTTTCACCAAATTGTTTTTAGAATTTTCACCGAGGTATTTACGCAATCGTTTGATTAATGTTATTTTTAAGTACATGCTGCTACCTAAACTCCTTATAACAATTGTTTGTTTGTTGATGCTGCAAGCAAACGCTTTCACTCAAACCAGATACAGCGTCGTCATCAGTGAAATCATGAGCGATCCCACACCACTAATCGGGTTGCCGAATGTTGAATGGATCGAGATACGTAACACAACTACAGCAGCCATCAACTTACAAAACTGGCGGGTGGGCGATGCAGGTGGTGTGAGTGGTGCATTGCCTAATTTTTTATTACAACCGGATAGCAGTGCAATCATTTGTGGCACTACTGCAGCTGCAACCATGCAACAGTATGGCCGCACATTCGGTGTTACAAGTTTTCCTTCTTTAGATAATAGTGGTGAAACGATTTTCATCCGCAGTAACACCGGTGCAATTATTCATGCAGTAGAATATAATCTCAGTTGGTTCAACAACGCAGTTAAAAGCGATGGCGGATGGACATTGGAAATGGTTGATATAAAAAATCCGTGCAGCGGCGCCGGCAACTGGCGTGCAAGTGTCGATACAAGAGGCGGCACGCCCGGAATAAAGAATTCTGTTGATGGAACTAACAGCGACCAAACTGCTCCTGCATTACTTAGAGCATTTGCAGTTGACAATACAACCTTACTGTTAACTTTTGATGAATCGTTAGACAGTTTATCGGCCGCTGCTGCTGCTAATTACCAGTTGAGTAATGGCATTGGTACAGCTGCTTCGGCAGTTTGTCTTGCGCCGCTTTTCAATACCGTACAACTTACAGTAAGTAATCAATTACAAGCGGGAACAGTTTATACCGTTACTGCTGCTAATGTGAAAGATTGCAGCGGCAACAGCATTGCTGCGTTTAATAATACAAAGCTTGGACTTAGTTCGGCTGCTGTTGCAAATGATATTATCATCAATGAAATTCTGTTTAACCCAACAAGTGACGGCACCGATTACGTGGAGATCTATAACCGCAGTAACAAGATCATCAATTTGAAAACATTATTGATTGCAAACAGAAGCAGCGCAGGGACTATTGCAAATATGCGAGCTTTAACTGCAACCGACAGAGCGATGTTTCCCGGTGAATATCTTGTGCTGAGCGAAGACGAAGCAATGGTAAAACGACAATTCACTGCAAAAAATATTTCAGCGTTTCTCAACCTCTCTACCATGCCTTCTTATGCTGATGATAAAGGCAATGTAGTGTTGAGTGATAACGGCGGAACTATTATCGATGAAGTTGCTTACGATGACAAATGGCATTTCGCCTTGATCAACAATAGTGAAGGCGTAGCTTTAGAACGTATCGATCCAAATGCTGCTACACAAAACAAAGACAACTGGTATAGTGCTGCAAAAGATGTGGGTTATGGTACGCCTACTTATCAAAACTCACAATTCCGTTTAGATCTGCAGGTGCAGGGTGATGTAACTGTAACACCTGAAGTATTTTCTCCCGACAATGATGGCACGGATGATTTTCTCAGCATCACATATCGATTTCCTGAAAAAGGCTATGTGATGAATATTACTGTGTTTGATGCTGGTGGCCGTCCTGTAAAAGCATTACAACGAAATGCAATTTGCAGCCAGCAGGGAAATTTCCGCTGGGATGGCTTGAATGACAAACTGCAACAACTACCACTTGGTCCTTACGTGATCTTTACAGAAGTATTTAACCTGCAAGGCAAAGTAAAACGTTTCAAAAACCAGGTGGTGTTGGCAAGAAGGTTTTAATGACCGAAATCAGATACAGCAGCAATCAGCAACAACAAAACTTTGGTTAACTTGAAGCCTGAACTGAAGTACCATGATCAGCCGCAAAAAAATATTTTATCCCATCAGCGAACCCTTGCACCAGTACCTGCGGTTGTATCACCAGGAGTTGACGTTGCCTGTATCTTACGATGATCTGAAGTATTATGCAGAATCAATTCCATTGCTTGATAAGTTTGGGAAAGACACACTTTGGGAAACGGTTATCTATCCGCAATCGGAAATAACAAGAGTACACGATCATATAAAAGTGATCTATGCAAAATTGAAAGCAGCGGGTGATCTCAAAGCATTGAACCATCTCTATATTGAGCGCATCGATTACTGTACGTTTGGCAACTCCCATCCTTACCGTATCAAGATCGTAAACAAGTATAACGATGTGTACGACTATTTCTATATAAAAACAGCCGATGCATCACGTGTTTATGGATTGGAGCTGGAGCAATTGCTATCGCCCAATCCTGTACACTATTTATGTGATGGAAATACATTGGTGGAAGAACATATTGCAGGCATTCCAGGTGATCAGTTTCTCAAACTCATCCCACGCCGCCCCGAATACAACCTGAAACGTATTGCAAAAGAGTTTGTGAAATTTAATGAACGTTGTTTCCTGCGTTTGCTGGGCGATATGCGTGCCTACAATTTTGTGTTCATCATTACGCCGGATTTTGATGATTATAAATTCTTCATCCGTGCCATTGATTTCGACCAGCAGTTTTACGAAGGCAGTAAGAATATTTATTTACCGCAGTTCTTTAAAGAGAATTATCCGTTTGTTGAACTGGTGCAAAAACATCTGAACCCTGAAGTAGTGCAGCAGTATCAACAGGAAGAAAGGGCTGTGATCGCACGGCGCATTCGTGAGGAACGTTACCGTTTACGGGACCTGCGTGATGTGTTGGTGAAAGACAAAATCTCTACGCCGGAAAAAATTCAGCAGCTTGGCCATGAACTTGCGCTGCATTACGATGATCCTGTTTTTGCACGTTGTAAAAGCATGGGCGAAATCATTGACCGTAGTTTAAAACGGGTGCTGATCAGAACTCATACGAAAGGAATTAAAATCGGATAACCATGAAACATACTTACCTCATTACAATTTTACTACTCATTCTTACCAGCAGCAGCAATTGCAAAAAAGGCGGTTTGCTTGGGGATAGGCTACCACCCGCCACACAGGAAGGAAAAAATACTTGCGGCTTTTTATTAAATGGTGAGGTATGGCTTCCAAAAGGCGATAACGGATATCCTAATTTAATTTGTGATTATGATGAAACTTACAATGGAGGTTCCTTTAATATAGGAGGTTATAGATATGATACACAGAGTCGATCTGCATTTTCAGTTTCTGGAAGGAATATTACTTCACCTGGGACTTACAAATTGAATTTAACTTCTAGTCATAGAACCTATTTCAGTATTGACAACACTCAAAATTATTGTGTCTATTATTGGGAAGATACGATCGCAAATCACAATGCATATTTAACAATTACAAAACTTGATAAAACAACTCGTATTGTATCAGGCATCTTTGAGTTTGCACAAGTAAAACAAGGTTGTCAGGAAGTGAGAATAACCCAAGGAAGATTTGACATGAAATATTAAGCACAAAATTTATCTATCAATAGCTGAAGCGTCTCGTTTGCACCAAACAGTACCATTCATAAATGACAAAGCCCTGCAATTGCAGGGCTTTGTCATTTATTGTAAATACTTCCTCACACCAATTCAATATCAAAATTCACCAGTTGTACAAACTGCTGAATGCGTGCTTCAATATCTTCTTTCGAAATTTCTTTCAAACGTGTTGTTCCAAATTTTTCCACACAGAAGCTGGCCATTGCACTTCCTACAATGATCGCCGTCTTCATATTTTCAAAACTGATGTCTTTCGTTTTGGCGATATGACCAATAAAGCCACCGGCAAATGTATCACCTGCACCGGTTGGGTCAAACACATCTTCTAACGGCAAGGCAGGAGCGAAAAACACCTGCTCTTCGTGGAAGAGTAATGCACCATGTTCACCTTTTTTGATGATGAGGTACTTCGGCCCCATGTTCATGATCACCTTCGCTGCTTTTACCAGCGAATATTGTCCGCTCAACTGGCGTGCTTCACTATCGTTCACCATCAATACATCTACTTTCTTCAAAACGTTCTCCAGGTCAGGCATGGCAATTTCCATCCAGAAATTCATGGTATCGAGCACCACCAGTTTGGGTTTTTTCTTCATTTGATCGATCACTGCATTCTGTACAGCAGGCACCAGGTTACCCAGCATCAGGAATTCGCAATCCTGGTAACTGTCGGGCACAACCGGGTTAAAGTTTGCCAGCACGTTCAGTTGTGTATCAAGGGTGTCACGTGTGTTCATGTCTAAATGGTAGCGACCGCTCCAGAAAAATGATTTCTCATTTTCTTTGATCTCCACCCCTTCTGTTACCACACCACGGGCCTCAAGCATTTGAAGTTCTTCTTTCGGAAAATCGCCGCCTACCACGCTCACCTGTTTAATGGGCTGGGTAAAATTTGAAGCGCTCCAGGCAATATACGTGGCAGCGCCACCAATAATTCGATCGCTTTTACCAAAGGGAGTTTCAATTGCATCAAAGGCCATAGAGCCCACAACTATTAAAGACATAAGGGAGTTTGTTTTTTGTTTACCGCATTTACGGATGCCGACAAAGGTAATGGCTGAAGACCTATTGCCGAAAAAGGATATAAAAAAAGCACCACCGTTGCCGGCAGTGCTTCACAGAAACGAAACCCGTTTTACTTTTTATCGCTCCGTACGAGGTCAAAAAACTTGTTATCGCTCATACCCAGCCAGATCATATCGATCTGGTTAATGTCGAAGGCTTTATCGAAACACACATATTGAATGTGATTTTGGCCTGGCTGAACTGTCCAGTTACAGGACAGATCACCCTCTTTTGCCTGGGTGGTATAATTATAGAACATATCGTTGTTCTTGAGCTTGATGTAGATCTTGTAATCCGTCCACTTGAATGGCTCGGCACCTTCCTGGTTAATAACGGCCATGCGGATCTTGGTATACCCGGTTCCGTCATCACGTGTAATAAATTCGTTCTTGGTTACATACACCCCAATCAGGAAGTTGATGGTTTTACTTGGGTTTGAAATGCTCTCATAATAATAATAATCACTTTGAGCTTTCGCAGATGTTGGAGCCAGTGTTAAGAATGCTCCACAAATAAGGGCGAGGAAAAGGAGTTTCTGTTTCATTGAATGATGTTTAATTGTTTTGGGTAACCGCAATACATGCAACTAACAATGCAGGATAATCTTTTTTTTTGCAGCATTATGCAGATATCACAAGTTGTAAACTTTACATTTCAAAACTATCAAACAGAGCTGTTCATTTCAATACCCGCAACACGGTATTTTACTTAAAACAAAGTACATTTGGGCATGGGAAAACTGAAAGTGCCAAAGAATGGCAACCGCAAAGACCTCATTGTAAAAGCCGGCGCCGCCCTCTTCAGGGAAAAAGGTTTTGGTGCAGCCAGTATGAGAGACCTGGCTGAGAACCTTGGTATTGAAGCCGCAAGCTTGTACAATCACATACGTTCCAAAAATGAGATATTGGAATCGGTATGTTTTAATGTAGCCAATCGTTTTAACCTGCATTTGGATGAAATTGAAAGTGGCAGTCTTACGCCGATCAAAAAGATCGAAACCCTGCTTCGCTTTCATATTCAGCAGATGATCGACAACTACGAAGAAGTAATGGTGAGCGACAGAGAGTGGAAACATCTTGATGAGCCTTACCGTTCTAACTTCCACACGCAGCGTCGTAACTACAGAAAACGACTTGCATTGATCATTGAAGAAGGAATGAAAAAAGGCGAGATCAAAAAGATCGATGCGCCCACTGCAGTTGTAATTCTGCTTCATTCAGTAAGCGGTATTGAAAGCTGGCACCGTTCCACTGCAAAGATCAGTGGTACTGAACTGGAAGACAATATGGTGTTGATCATGATTGATGGGTTAAGAAAATAAGATTGCACCTCTGCATTTACTTCACATCAAACAGCTTGCTTTTCCAATGAAATACCTGTTTTTAGTTGCGCTGTGCCTTTTAAGTTTACAACCTAAGGCGCAAACAGATAGTCTTTTGCTGAAACAAAACATTAAGGCCGGCATGGATAGCGTGTCTGCAACTTTTCAACGAAAAGACTGGAGCGCCTTTACAAACTATATGCACCCCGAGCTTGTTAAGATGCTGGGAGGCGAAAAACAGTTTGCCGGTTTTATAGAACAGCAGATGAAGAGTATGGAAGATGCTACTATAGACAGAAGCGCTTCCGGAAATATTTTACAATTGCTGTTTTATAAGAATCAATGGCAATGCATTGTTGAAAGCTATCTGGAAATGACTGTTGAGTCAACCATTGTAAGCAGTGTAAGCTCAAATATCGGTGTGTCGTTTGATAATGGGAAAAGCTGGAAATTCATCCGCCTCTCAAATGGTAATGAAGAGAAGATGAAACAACTATTTAAAGATCTTTCGCCGGAATTGCAAGCCCCAATCAATAAAACTGCCGTAGGCGTTAGGTTGGAAGAGTTATTGAAATCTTACAAGCCCGTTTATTCAACTGACAAACCAAAAGTCGTTAACGAGAATAAAAAGAATTAATTTTTTGATTGCCATATGTCTATCCATTTCCATGCGTTGAAAGTGAAAGAGGTAAAGAAAGAAACCAGCGATTGTGTTTCTGTGTTGTTTGATGTACCTGAAAACCTGAAAGAAGAATTCAACTTTACACAAGGACAAAGCCTTACCATGCGTGCTACTATTAATGGTGAAGAAGTAAGGCGCACTTATTCTATCTGCAGCAGTCCTTTAGAACATCAACTGAAAGTAGCTATCAAAAAAGTAGAAGGTGGGTTGTTTTCCAACTTTGCCAACGAACAACTCAAGATGAATGATGTGCTGGAAGTAATGACGCCCATCGGTCGCTTCTACACAACACTTGATGCAGCCAACAGAAAAAATTATGTGGCTTTTGCGGCAGGCAGCGGCATCACTCCGCTACTTTCCATTATCAAAACAACCTTGGCAACTGAGCCCGATAGCACATTCACATTGGTATATGGAAACAAAACCCGTTCATCCATCATCTTCTTTGAAGAGCTGGAAGGTTTGAAGAATAAATACATCAACCGGTTTAACCTCATTCATATTTTAAGCAGGGAAAAAACAGATGCCGATCTGAATTTCGGCAGAATTACCAAAGACAAATGCAGCGATCTCTTCGACAAACTGCTGGATGTAAAAACGGCCGATGAGTTTTTCATTTGCGGACCGGAAGACATGATCTTTTCTGTAAAAGAATTTTTAGAAAACAATGGCGTAGCTGAAAAGAAAATTCATTTTGAATTATTTACCACACCGGGGCAGAACAAGTCGGCAGCCGTGAGTCGTGAGTCGTTAGTAACAACAACAGGACCTAAAAGTAATATCACAGTTAAGTTAGATGGACGGAGTTTTGATTTTTCGATTCCGCTCAACAGCGATACAACCATTCTTGATGCTGCCATGCAACAAGGTGCAGATGTACCTTATGCCTGCAAAGGCGGTGTGTGCTGCACCTGCAAAGCCAAGCTACTGGAAGGTGAAGTAAAAATGGATGTTCATTGGGGATTGGAGCAGGAAGAAATTGAGCAGGGTTTTATCCTTACCTGTCAGGCCCATCCCACAACCGCAAACGTAACGGTTGATTTCGATGTGAAATAAGCATTCACGTCCTGCATGAGAATTATCTGTACAAATAAAGGCTAAACAAACTCGCCAAACAGGTGTTAGTTTTGATTAAATTTGCTAATCAATTGCATTGTTATGTCATTACACGATTTTGAACAGGTATTTCAATCGAAGATCGATGAGGAAATTAAGATCGAGCCAAAAGAATGGATGCCTGATGCCTACCGTAAAACGAATATCCGGCAGATCAGTCAGCATGCCCACAGTGAAATTGTAGGGATGCTGCCCGAGGGAAATTGGATCAGCCGTGCTCCATCGCTTAAACGCAAAGCAATACTCATTGCCAAAGTGCAGGACGAAGCAGGTCATGGTTTATACCTCTACTGTGCTGCTGAAACATTGGGCATGAGTCGTGAACAAATGATTGACGACCTGCACAGCGGCAAAGCCAAATACTCTTCTATTTTTAATTATCCCACATTAACGTGGGCTGATATGGGTGCTGTTGGTTGGTTGGTTGATGGAGCTGCTATTCTCAATCAAGTGATGTTGTGTCGTACCAGTTACGGACCTTATGCCAGAGCGATGGTGCGGATTTGTAAAGAAGAAAGTTTTCATCAACGCCAGGGATTTGAATCGTTGTTGGTTTTATCAAAAGGAACCGACGAACAAAAAGCAATGTGCCAGGATGCCATCAACAGATGGTGGTGGCCGAGTTTGATGATGTTTGGACCGAAGGATAGTGAAAGCACCAACAGCGATCAAAGCATGAAGTGGAAAATCAAACGCAAAACAAATGATGAGTTGCGTCAGCAGTTTGTAGATATGTGTGTGGAGCAGGTGAAATTATTAGGCATGACCTTGCCCGATCCGCATTTAAAATGGAATGAAGAACGTGGTCATTACGATTTTGGTGAAATTGATTGGAACGAATTCTGGAGTGTGGTGAAAGGAAATGGTCCTTGTAACAAACAACGTTTAGAAGCACGCCGCAAAGCACACGAAGAAGGAAGATGGGTGCGTGAAGCAGCGGCAGCGCATGCGGAAAAAAGAAAACACCAACCCCAAACCCCTAAAGGGGCTTTAGCAGCAGCTTAAGTAAACTCAACAACAGCAACTATGAACTTTCAGATAAGAAAATTTTATTACGGCGATATTCCTGAAGAAAAAGGAGGAGGCAGTAATTATCAAACACAAGCCGATGCAACGGCTTGGCCACTGTGGGAAGTATTCATCCGCAGCAAGCAAGGCCTTGATCATAAACACGTGGGTAGCTTAAAAGCTGCTGATGCACAAATGGCCATTGAAAATGCACGTGATGTTTACACAAGACGAATGGAAGGTGTAAGTATTTGGGTGGTAGAAAGCAAATATATTCATGCCAGTAACCCTGATGAAGCAGAAAGTTTATACGATCCTGCCAATGATAAGGTATACCGTCATCCTACTTTTTATGATTTGCCTGATGAGGTGAAGCATATGTAACCGCTGATGAAAACTGATTAAACGATTTTATTGATGAGTGCTTCACTGATAGATTATACATTACACTTAGCAGATACAACACTGATCCTTTCGCAAAGGAATAGTGAATGGTGTGGACACGGACCAATACTGGAACAGGATATTGCCATCACCAATATTTCATTAGACTTATTGGGGCAAGCAAGAAATTTTTATCAGTATGCTGCTGCGTTAAAGAACGATGGTTCAACGGAAGATTCATTGGCTTACTTACGAACCGAAAGGGAGTTTAAAAATGTATTGCTTGTTGAACTGGAGAGCGGCGATTGGGGACAAAGCATCTTACGTCAATTTCTGTTCAGTCAGTTTCAACATTTATTGTTTCAGCAACTGCAACAAAGTAACGATGCACAGTTAGCAGCTATTGCTACAAAAGCTATTAAAGAAACAACCTATCATCTTCGTTGGAGCAGTGAATGGGTGATTCGTTTGGGTGATGGAACGGAAGAAAGTCATAAACGCATGCTACATGCCATTGATGAACTGTGGCGTTACACCGGCGAACTATTTGAAGCTGCAGACTATGAAACAGCAATGGGCATTGATCTTGCTTCCATCAAACAAACATGGACAGAAAAAGTAACAGCAGTATTTGATGAAGCAAAACTTCCCGTTCCTGAAAATGTGTTTATGCAATCGGGTGGAAAGAAAGGAGTTCATACAGAACAACTCGGTTATATCTTAACAGAATTACAATACCTGCAACGTACTTATCCTGGAGCGAAGTGGTGAACAACATCTCCCCGCCTCTTAAAGGAGGAGCCATTCAGCAGTATGAATAATGAACAACTACATATCAACGCATCAACAGCAGAACAAAAAATCTGGTCGATACTGAGTACAGTAGTTGATCCGGAAGTTCCTGTGTTAACGGTACTTGATTTAGGAATTGTTCGTGAAGTACAAATAAATGGAAGCGAGGTGGAAGTGATCATCACTCCCACTTACACAGGCTGTCCGGCCATGGATATGATTGCCATGAATATCCGTCTTGCATTAGCCGAGCAAGGATATAAACAAGTAAAAGTTACGTCTATACTTTCTCCTGCATGGACGACAGATTGGATGACGGAAGCTGGAAAAGAAAAACTGAAGCAATACGGCATCGCTCCTCCTAATCCAAAACAACAGGTGTGCAACGATCAACTGTTTGCAGCAAATGAAGCGGTTCAATGTCCGAATTGCAATTCACATCACACACATCGCATCAGCGAGTTTGGATCAACTGCCTGCAAAGCACTCTACCAATGCGATGAATGCAAAGAGCCGTTCGACTACTTCAAATGCCATTGAGGATTGTAGATTTTAGATTGGCGATTGCAGATTGATACGATGCTTCATTACCAAATCTGAAATCGTAATTCGGCAATCTAAAATCATCAGAAGCTGTCTGCTTCACGGTAAGCTTTGATCAACGCCAGTTCACCTTCTTTACCCGGAGCTGCATTACCATGCTCCATTCCCATAATTCCTTTGAAGCCTTTCTTGTGAATATGTTTGAAGATGTTCTTATAATTCATTTCACCGGTGCCGGGTTCTTTACGGCCGGGATTATCGCCAATCTGGAAATAACCGGTTTCTTCCCACACCCGATCAATGGATGCAATGATGTTTCCTTCATTGCGTTGCATGTGATACATATCAAACAAAAACTTGCACGACGGACTGTTCACTGCTTTACAGATCATATAGGTTTGATCGGTGCCACGTAAGAACAGGTCATTGTTATCGCTCAATGCTTCCAGTACCATGATCAAGCCATGTGGTTCTAATATTTCAGCACCTTTACGCAAAGCAGTGATCACATTTGCCGTTTGCAGATCGAGTGATAACCGACGATCATAATTTCCCGGCACAACGGTTAACCATTTCGCATTGCAACGTTTGGCAACTTCCACTGCTGTTTTACAATCTTTCATCATCTTATCGATCCACTCCTGTTTACCACTGGTAAGTGATGTGATCCAATGCCAGTTATCGGAAGTGATCACAAACACACCCATCCGCATCCCCAGCTTTGCCAGCAGATCACCGATTTTCTTTTGTTCATCTGCAGAGCGGCTCATCATGCCATTGTCTTCAATGCTGCGAAAACCCTGATCGTATGCCCAGCGAATCTGATCGAGAAAACTTTCACCGCCATGATTTTTAAACATGCCTGCATGAAAAGCATAATCTAATTGAAAAGGTTTTTCTGCTTCCTGAAGTTTGCCCGATCCGGCTAAAGCACTGGTACCTGTTACAGCGGCAGCTCCTGCCAATACCGATTGTTGAAGAAATTGTCTGCGTTGCATAGTTGATTGTTTGGGTTCTCAATTTAGCGACTATGTGCAAGAATTACGAATCCCATTTATCTCTTTGCGCAAACGGTTTCACAGATAAGAAATATTGTCATTCACATTTCACTAACACTCGTAACCATTAGATTCAGTAATTTCCATGTTCCTATTTCAATCATGAAGAAGTTATTATTATCTATTCCGTTTTTTGCAACGGTTTTACTTGGTAAGAGTCAAACGGCCGATACATCATTCCGTACCTATCTGCAAGCTATTCCTTCCGGCAGTTTACAAAGCAAAATGATCGCCATCCCTGCAGGATCATTTATGATGGGAAGCAGTGATGCCGACAAACTGAAAGAAGCAGATGAAACGCCGCAGCGCCAGGTTAAAGTAGATGCATTCTGGATGGGTGCTTATGAAGTTACGTATGATGAGTTCAATGCTTTCTTCCTCGATGAATCAATCAGTCAGAACACAGCAGTTGATGCAGTAACAAGACCAAGCTCTCCCTATATTGATATGACATTGGGCATGGGTAAAGAAGGTGGTTTCCCAGCCAATAGTATGCAGCAATATGGTGCACTCATGTATTGCAAATGGTTGTATAAAAAAACAGGAACCTTTTTTCGTTTACCAACAGAAGCTGAATGGGAGTATGCCTGTCGTGCAGGTGCAACAACTGTTTATCCATTTGGAACGGATGTAAAGCAATTAGAAAAGTTTGCCTGGTTTAAAAGCAACAGCGATAACCGTTATCATAAAGTTGGAGAGAAGCAGCCGAATGCCTGGGGTTTGTATGATATGTTAGGTAATGTTGGTGAGTGGGTGTTGGATCAATACAGTGAAACGTATTTTACAACGATTGGTGAGAATGCAACAAACCCATTGATCGAACCAACAGCACGTTATCCAAGAACAGTAAAAGGCGGAACTTACCAGGATGAAGCAAAAGAATTACGTAGTGCTAATCGCATTAAATCTGATCCTGTATGGAACCGTCGTGATCCGCAGATACCAAGAAGTAAATGGTGGAATGCTGATGCACCGTTTATTGGTTTCCGCATCATCCGTCCGGTGAAACAACCAACTGCTGAAGAAGCAGAAGCGTTTTTTCAAAAGTATTTGGGAGAAGACTGATGAATGAGTGATGAATAATGAGTAAGAAAAATAAACTGTAAATATCTAAACCATCTTCATGAACAACGATAACAAATCACGCAGGGAGTTTGTAAAAAACTCTTCGTTGCTTGCCGGGGGACTTATGATGAGTCCGCTGTTTTCAAATGCTAATTTCTTTTCAGGTGCCGATGAAACTATTAAGGTTGCATTGGTTGGTTGTGGCGGTCGTGGTACCGGTGCTGCTATGCAGGCATTGCTGACGAAACAAAATGTAAAGCTTGTTGCAATGGCTGATGCGTTCCGTGACCGCATTGACAATTGTTATAAAACCTTAACGAGAGATGATGGTTCAGGCGGTTCTGTAAAAGGAAGAGTGGATGTTCCTGAAGAACGGAAGTTTGTTGGCTTTGATGCATATGCAAAAGCAATTGCATTCGCTGATGTGGTGATCTTAACCACTCCTCCGGGTTTCCGCCCCATTCATTTTGAAGAAGCCATTAATAAAGGCAAGCACGTGTTTATGGAGAAACCGGTAGCAACTGATCCTGTTGGTATCCGCAGAGTGTTGGAAGCTGCTGAAAAAGCAAAACAGCAAAAGCTGAATGTGGTGGTTGGTTTGCAACGTCGCTATCAAAACTCTTACCGTGAATTATTCAAACGCAAAAATTTAATTGGCGATATCACATCAGCACAAGCTTGGTGGAACAATGATGGTGTGTGGGTGAACAAGCGGAAATACGGACAAACAGAAATGGAATACCAGATGCGTAACTGGTATTACTTCAACTGGCTTTGCGGCGATCATATTGTTGAGCAACACATTCACAATATAGATGTGGTGAATTGGTTCAAAGATGCTTATCCTGTAAAAGCACAGGGTATGGGAGGAAGACAAGTGCGTAAAGGAAAAGATCATGGTGAAATTTTCGATCATCACTTTGTTGAGTTTACCTATGCAGATGGTTCGGTACTCAACAGTCAGTGTCGTCATATTCCCGGGACGATGAGTCGTGTGGATGAATTGATCGTTGGTACCAAAGGAAGTATTAAAGGTGATGCAGCAACCATTCTTGACTCAAAAGGAAAACCCATTTTCCAGTTTGATAAAAAAGGAGAAAATAATCCTTACCAGAATGAACATGATGAACTGTTTGCAGCCATTGCAAAAGGTGAATACAAATTTGCTGATGCAGAGATTGGCGCAAAAAGTACATTGACTGCTATCATGGGTCGTATGGCAACATATTCCGGCCAAATGCTGGAGTGGGATAAAATCCTAGCATCGAATCTAAATCTTCAACCAAAGAAATATGATTGGGACGCAGCACCCCCTATTCTTCCGAACGATGATGGTTATTATCCGGTAGCAGTACCTGGTGTAACGAAATATGTTTAATCATTTCTAATTGCATATACAAAGGCCATCGGTTGATGGCCTTTTTTGTTGTTCTTACATTTTACTACCTTGTCTTTCGTTTAAAGGATACATCTTATGGATATTACCATTTACTTAGAAGAAGCTGCACAGGTTTCGATTGCATTTATCATTGGCGCAGTCATTGGGCTTGAACGTGAGTTCAGAAGTAAACCTGCCGGCTTTCGTACCATGATCTTTATTTGTGTGGGGTCTTGTTTGTACACCATTCTTTCAAAAGAAAGTAACACCGTTAGCCCTGATCGTATTGCCAGTAATATCGTAACCGGTATTGGTTTTATTGGTGCCGGAGTAATTTTTAAAGAAGGTATTTCCGTAAATGGATTGACTACCGCAGCTCTCATCTGGATCACGGCGGCATTGGGTATGGCCATCGGTTATCATAATTATCCGCTGGCATTTGTGGTGAGCAGCATGGTGGTAATTGCATTGTTTGTACTGGAACCGGTTCAACGTTTCATCAACCGCTTGCATAAGGTAAAAGATTACAAGATCAGGACCGATGATACAAGTGATGAATTTAAAAAAGAGATGGAACAATTTTTTGCATCACACGACATTAATTTCCGTTGCATGAAAATGAACAAGGAAAATAATGATGCCATTTACCTGTATCGCATTGGTGCACCCAAACATGATTATGATATCGTAAATGAATTTTTGTTGAAACATAAAGGCGTAAAAAGCTTTGATATATAACTTCTACTTTTAATCATAACATTGCCGTATATGTCATCCATTCTGTTTGAAATAAAAAACTCCATTGCTTACATCACACTAAACCGTCCTGATAAATTCAATTCCTTCAATCGGGAAATGGCCCTGCTGCTGCAAAACAGGCTCGATGAATGTGCATCGCTCCACGAAATACGTTGCGTTTACATCACTGGCGCAGGAAAAGCCTTTTGTGCAGGTCAGGATATTGGTGAGCTGGTAGGTGAAGACAAAATTGAGCTAGCACAAATTCTATCAGAGCATTACAATCCAATCGTTAAACGTATACGCAACTTACCCAAGCCGGTTATTGCTGCAGTAAACGGAGTTGCCGCAGGTGCAGGTGCTAACATCGCTTTGTGTTGCGATATTGTTGTTGCTGCAGAGTCTGCAACATTTATACAGGCATTTTCAAAAATCGGTTTGATCCCTGATAGTGGAGGAACCTTTACACTACCACGTTTGATCGGTTGGCAAAAAGCAAGTGCTTTGATGATGACCGGAGATAAAGTTTCGGCAAGCGAAGCAGAACGTTTTGGTATGATCTATAAAGTATTTGCAGCTGATCTGTTTGAAGAAGAAAGTAAAAAGATCGCTCAAACATTAGCGAATATGCCAACGAAAGGTTTAGCGTACACCAAACATGTATTGAATTATTCATTCAACAATTCCTGGGAAGAACAATTGCAGCTGGAAGATCAGTTTCAACAGAAAGCTGCATTAACAGAAGATTACCAGGAAGGCATCAATGCATTTCTCGAAAAAAGATCAGCAAATTTCAAAGGAAAATAAAAGGCCCGTTACAAAAAATGCAACAGGCCGGGCAGGTGGTTTCGGAAGCAAATTCTAATTCGCTTTTATAAAGTGGAACGTTTGCACATTCCCCATATCATCTTTCAGTTGAAGATTGTAAAATCCTGTTGGCAGCATACTCAAATCAAGATGCATTTTGTGTTCTCCTTTTGTATAACGCTGGCTGGTTGTTCTGATCAACAAGCCGGAAGCATTGGTAATATTTGCCGTAATGGAAGAACTCTGTTGCAATGAAAAGCTGATGGTTGTTTTATCTTTTACCGGGTTAGGATAAAGCGTGGCTGTTTTAAACCTTACAACATTTATTCGTATCGTTTTTGAATAAGCGATCTTTCCATCAGCATCAACCTGCTTTATACGATAGTAATACGACTGCTGATTGATCTCACGATGAACAAAATTATAGTTATTCAAACTGTTACTGTTTCCTGCCGCCAACACTCTTCCTGCTTCTTTAAATTCAATTCCATTCAACGATGCTTCAATGGCATAGTAAGCGGTGTTTTGCTCTGATGTAGTTGACCAATTGATCAGGTTTTCATTTCCATTATTCCTGCCAACTACGTCAAGTGCACTTGCCGGTAAAATAGCCATCAACATGGTTACCGCAAACGGCGAGAAACTGGTAAAGCCCGAACGTGTTACAGTGTAAGGGTTCGATCCTGTTGCCATAATATTCATTAATCCATAGTCCCATGCCGCAGAAGTGTAATGTGCAAGGCGGCTGAATAACCTGTTAAAACCTGTGAGCTCCAGTGATAAAGGCCATTGAACAGTAAGCGATGCATTTGACCCTCCGTTCACTGTTTCAGAAACCAGCCATGTGGCATTCACTGAGTTCGAGTTCATCGTATTGCCGGTAGTTCCATTTGCATATACCGCTGGCAACATTCTTACATTAAACACATCGGTTGTGGAAAGCATTGCCAACGAAATAGTGATGGGTGTGTATGCAGCTGAAGTGCCAACAGGAAACGCTTTAGACCCTAATGCCGCTATCTGCTGTTTCAAAACACCACTTCCAACTGCAACTATGTAAGTGTTTGTTCCAGCACCACTGATGGCAGCACTGTTTGCAATTGTCATATCGTAATTATCAAGTGATAATTTCCCTGCAGTAAACGTTAATGTATTGTTGATCGTAACAGCAGAAGCAAGTGTTGCAAGCCCTGATGCTTTATTAACCGTGAGTTTATAAAAAGGTGAAGTACTTGTTGTACTGATGTATTGTGCACCTGTTCCGTTCAGTGTCAACTCTCCCGTACCTACGGGTGTTGAAGCCTGGTTGTTTGTATAATTCTGCTTTGCATAAAACCGGCCGTTATTGGTGAGCGATGCAGAAGAGGCATTTGTAAAATTACCTGTAACAGTAACAGTATCTGTATTGCCGGAAATATAAAGTATGCCGTTGTTTGTAACATCAACCTGCGCACTTATTAAAAGCACGGTTGAACAAAAAACCAGAAAGCAGATTATTTTCTTCATAACATTTGAATAGTGATTTCTGCTTATTTAATTGTAAGGTTCATTGTTTCAACGGTCATACTGCTTGCATCAGATGTGTTGGCGGCCCATATTTCTATATAATCATTGGTTGAAAGTTGCACTGTACAAGAAATTGTAATCGATGCTTTATCAACGCCGGTTGATAAACGCATAGCCTGTTCTGATTCGGGCAACTTAACACCATTCTTGTAAATAAAGAATGAGAAATTTTTATTTGCAGACTGAGCCGTTACACTCACTGATGCCATCACTGAAAACCTTCGTGTTTTGATACCATTATATACCAAACGATTGCTTGCTGATGAACTAACCCTGAAAAGACCAACACCTGTTGTTGTGCATAAAACTTTGGTTGGCGTATTAGCAGCTGAGAAACTTGTTGCCATAGACGATGTAAGATAAATATTGCCTGTGGCCACATCATCCATTTCTGTGTCAATACCTGGACAATCCACTTCCCATTTACCCGAAAATGTGCCGCTAACTCTTGTACCCGTTCCGATCATTGCAGTATTCTTAAACGTTGCAGCATCTGTAATATCTGCAATACCAGACACATCAACTCCTACGGCTGAATTACCACTTAAACCATGAATGAAACCACCGAGTTTCTCAATCATTGAAAATGTACCAACAAATTTTTCGAATGTGTTATAGTTGGATGAAAACCAGGCAGTGTTATCCAATAGCAGATGGTTTACACTTTGGTACGTAATGCCATTTGTATTGCCGGAGTAATTGATAACACTGAAGAAAACAATATATCCTCCCTTTATTACGCCTACATCTTTACAATTGGCAACAACATTATCACGCATGATCAGATTTTCGGAAGCTCCCAAATCAAGATTGAAGAGTTTTGCTCCCGTCGTAATTGCAGCAAGCGTAAGTGTTTTGATTGTGCCGCCTTTTGTTCCTGTAAACAATTCGCCGCTGGCCGGTGTATAGATCAATTTATCATTATTGGCATCTTTTCCTATCAGGTAGCAACCATTCAAGTTGATCTTGCTCGTTAATACGATCGTTCCATTTACTTCATAGGTAGTACCCGAAACCAATGTAATTACTCCCGATACAGGTGCAGGTAAATCAGATGCAGATTGCACCATCACAAAATTATTTCTTGCTTTTACAATGCCTGAGCTCATAATATTCCAATTGGTTCCATCGCTCACTACTGTTACAATTGACTTATTAGAGGAAAGTAATAAAGCGGAACTTCCATCAATCGTTTGTGAAGAAGTAGTTGCAACAGTTAACACCGGGATAGGGCTTGTTGTGCTTGCATTTTTAACTGAGTAGACCCTTCCTGCACAACCAGTGGCATCAGGCAACGTAACAGTTGCAGCAGAGGTTCCGGTAAATAAAAGAGTATTGTCGGTTGAGGCTGCCGTTGTTGAACTGGTGAACGCTCTGTAATTGAGTGAAAGCGATCCCCGCACATCCAAGGTAGAAGTTGGTGTCGTGGTTCCTATTCCAATTTGGGCAGTTCCACGTATAGCAATTATACAAAGGATTACGACTAAAAGATTTTTCATTGGATACGTAAAAAGGGTTGATGACTAAAGCGAACTAATAGTTCAATTAAGAGGTAAAAGTAAAAGAACTAATCGGTTT